>NZ_JAFREP010000015.1 GCF_017377855.1 Acanthopleuribacter pedis | reverse complement strand
CCGGCCGAACGGCGAAGAGGCGAGCATCAGGCAGATATATCGTGAAGATTCAAATTTTCGCGCCTGGCTACAAATCAAACCGCTAGCCCATTTTCCTATCGTTTTGGTTCTTAACTTAACGGCATTGACCGTATGCGTATGGGTTGGGGAATCCCATAATGTTCATTGATCCCAATGGTTTGCAGACCAAAGTTTTCCAATACATAAATATAGACAATGGCACTCGCGGCTGGGTTTATATTCATGAAGACGAATTCAATAGAGCAATAAGCGGAAAAGACTTTATGTACTCTACTGCTGTATATGATAATCCGGTATTCCCAAGTGCTGGCGAGCTTCGGTTTCATGATGCAATTAGAGGGAAAACATCAGACGAGATTCGTCTATATATCATGCGAGATCTGGGCGGAATAGCACTTGGGAGTCGATATAAAAGATTTCTTATATTGGACTCCTCTACATCTAAGCTGGACAGTAGTTCTCCAACGGAAATAATTGAAGATGCGGGATGGAATATTATTGCAAAATCAAGAGCGCTTCCTGGTGGCATTTTGGATGTTGCGGCAACCAATCTTGAAACTTTTTTGACTGGATCTGCTCAAGTTGAAAAAATGAAGAACGGGAAATGGAGAAGAGTCGTATATTTTGATCCAGAATTTGTAATGGAGTCTTCAGTAGTGCGAGATACCCAAGAACGCAATATAGATGCGGCAGTTTTAAAGTTGGCTACAAAGAGTGGTAAATTGAGGCCAGGAGAACAAGGAACCATTAAAGAAGAACAAATAGGATGGGTTGTTTATCAAGATGGTTTTTATTTTGATCCATTTTTCTGGGCCGCCGGAAGTTCAAAATTAACTAGCAACGTGGTTTTGAACTTTTCGAAAGAGAGAGGAGTTATTGTTGCTGAAGGCTATGTCTACAATGTTTGGAGTGATGTTTACGATTGGAACCCAGGGCAAGATGAACATGGGGATTACTACGACAAGTCTGTTGTTTTGCCAGGTATTTTATTTGGCCAGACGAGAAAGAAGTTGGTTGTTTTTGATTCTGCTTGGTTGTCCCTAGAGGAGTCAAGCCTTCATCCGGCAAAATCCTTTGAAATGGAGTCCACATGGCGACAAAAAATTAAGATTGTTATTTCTGGGTCCAAGATCGACATCATTCTATCTGAAAGGTACGAACAAAGGTGAGGTCAATGAATCGTTTCGTTTTTGTGATAATTTTAATGACTTCTGCATTCCTTGTTGATTTATGGGTTGTCAGAGTTGGCACAGCGAGAACTGCTTCCTTTTTCTTTTTATTTCACTATCCTGTTGTGTACTTTTTGTGGCCATCATATTTACTTACCGCTGTATTCGCTGCAGTCAAAGTCGACTTAGCTAAAAGAATATTTTTGTTCCAAGCCGTGATTCAACTTTTCTCGATTGCAGTTTTTATAATTTTTACATTTGGTGTAGTGCCTCACAATGCAATATTGTTAAAGCTGGTTAATGCCGTGCTGTTTGTCGTTGTGGTTTTTTATATAAAACCTAAGAAGCGCGTAGTGTCCCAAAAATAAACACGTAACCCAATTCCCTCGAAGCCCAAGCAGTGAAACAAGAACCGACCCGTAGTGTCCCAAAAATATACAGGCCGCCCAATCACCCTGAATTCCCTGCCGCGCAACAAGAGCCGACCTTCCGTTTTCTGGAAATTCGCCAAAAACTTTGCCCGAGCGAGGTGTTTCTTTGATGTAAAGGCTTCATTTGGGCGCACTTTGGCCTTGGATTTCGCTCCGAATCCACCGTACTCTTAACCTGAAACGCGATCATAAAAACTGAGCAAGCCGCCCAAACGGGTTCGTCGCCGGATCCTTCCCTCTGACTTCCCCTGCATGCCGGAGATCAACCGGTTTCCCAGCCCTTGGTGGGGGCGCTCCTCATGGTAGTGCGCCACATATTCACGCAAAAGGTATTCAAGTTGTCCTTTCGAGAAAATCACGAATCGGTCCAAACATTCTTCACGAATGCTCCGAATCACACGCTCCACATGTGCGTTCAGGTTGGGCGAGCGGGCCGGCAATTTGACCGTGGTCACACCAGTTGCGGCCAAGGTGGCCTTAAACTTTTCGCCGAAAACCGCCGCTCGATCATGAATCAAATAAGCGCCCTCTTTCAGGAAGCCGCGTTCCTCGTCCGTTTCGTTGCGTGCGACCTGCACCAGCCATGCCTGCGTCGGCTCGTTCACAATGCCGGCGATGTGGATTCTTCGTGTCGCCAGGTGCATCATGACCAAAACATGCACCCGCTGAATCCCCCAGTCACGTGTCAGTTCCACGGTGAAGAAATCGGCGGCGACCATGCTCGACCACTGCTGCTCCAAGAAACAACGCCATGAGCGCGTGCGTTTCGGGGCCGGGCTCAAACCCGCATCTTCCAAAATCCGAGCCACGGTGTTTTTTGAAAGCGTTACCCCGAGATGCTTCAGCGCCCCGACAATCCGCCGGTAGCCCCAACTTGGATTTTGTTCGGCCAAACGCCGCACCAAAGCGGCCGTTTCAGGCGAAGTGACCGGCCGTCCTTGCCGCCGACGCGGTTCGGGCTTATATTTCTGATGCACCAACCTTTGATACCAACGCAAAAACGTGTCCAGGCTGTAAATCAGCGCCGCGAGGCTTTGCAAAAAATCATTGGGAACCGCCCTTGCCAGGATCGCAAGCCGGCGCCGCTGCCGGTCGGTCAAACGTTTATCCCTACCTTTATTTAATGAACGAATCGTTTCCCGCTGAACCTGAATCAGACAAAAAAGTAAATCAAACACGGCTTTTTGGCGCGTTTCCATCTTCCCAAGAAACAGGACCAACCACAAAACGTTCAGCCAGGACATCGATCCTCTTTTTGTACCCATCCAAGTTGCATGGTCTTTCGTTGATTTGGAACTGAAGACAGAAAGCAGGTAATATCCATAAATCCAAGCGGGGTGTTGCGCCACTGCAGCACCCCGTTGTTTTCCGAGAAAGGGCAGTCTTCTGCAAGAAGCTGAAAAAAGCGGGATTACCTTTCGGGCCTTGTCGGCATTATTGCGTTGACGGGGGCCGCTTTACGGGAATTGCTCGTGGGAATGAGGGCAAGGCAAGGGGTCATTCACCGACCGTTGGAGCGGGGCTATCCTGGGAGTCAAAGCTGTTGGCAAATCCTGGCTGCTCAGCACACGAACCTAATCAAGGGGTGTCCGTTTTGTCTCTCCCGCTTTGGTTTGTGCCGTGGTGGCATCACGATTCAAGGACGCGCCCGGGGGACGCGTCCTTGAATCGCGGCGAAGGATCGCCGCATCTCGTGTGCTTGGGTTAGCCCGTATTTCTCACAAGGAATTCTGCTGCGAAGCCGAGAGCCATGCGATTACTTCGATTACTCGGTCGAGCCGCCTTCACCGTAGCGCTGCTACGCCTGTGCCGTCTCTCGGTCGTAATCTTCGTACTCACAAGGCTTTCTGCTTCTCGCGACGAATCCTTGTGAGAAATGCGGGTTAGGGGTTGATTTTGAAGGCGATGGTTACCTTGTTGTTGTTTTCGTTGGTTTCGGGAACCACGTTGTTGGGGTCAATTTTGTAGATCAAGTAGTAGTCGCCGGGGGTTAAACCCAAGCTGTTGGGCCACAGCATTTGTTTGGTTTTTGAGTAGGACGCGCCACCTTCGAGGTTGGGGACCGAGAACCAGGTCAATCGGGGATCGTCCGAGGACAAGGAACTGTCCGTGTAGATGTAGACGTAGACCGCGTTAGATTGGGCGAAGCTGGAGGAAGATCCGCTGTTTTCCGCGGTGATGCGCAGGGTGATGGGATCGCCCACTTGGATTTCGCTCAGGGCCACGCTCGCTTGGGTGAGTTCCAAGTCCGGCAGAGAGCCGGTTGCGGTGCGGCTGATTTCAATCGCGGCGACGTTGTTGTTTTCGTTGCTTTCGTCGATGACGTCGTCACGGTCCGCGACGAACAGCAGGTAGCTGGTACCTTCCGGCAGGTTGCTCGGCATGGTGATGTGCCGTGCGTTGTAAGAACCGGCGCCGGAGCTCAGGACACCTACGGTACGCTCGAACAACAAGGTGTCGTTTCCGCTAAGGGTCTGGTCGGTGGAAAGGTAGATGGCCGCGGTGGTGTTGCCGGCGGTGCTGGTGCCGCGGTTGGCAACGCGGTGGGTGACCCACAGCGCGTCGCCGGGCATTATGTTGGACGTGGGGCTTGCGGTAAAGCGCTCGTTGTAGAGGTCCTTGCCTTCGCCGGTGATGAAGATTTCGAAGCTGCCGGCGTTGTTGGTTTCGTTGAGTTCATGGATCACGTTGTGGAAATCAGCGACCCACAGGATGTGCCAGGTACCGCCGACGTTGGGGACGTCGATGAAGTTGTGGATGCTCATGACGGGGTTTACGACACCGACGTTTTGGAATTTCAGAGGGATGTCGCCGTCGTCGTAGGTTTGGTCTTGGGACAAGAAGTAACCCACGGTTTGCTCCGGTGGTACGCCGTGGCCGGCGTTGCGCAGGGTCGCGCTCAGGGTGATGCGGTCACCGGCAACCACGTTGGTTGGGGTGGCGGTGGTGTTTTCAACAACCATGTCGGGCAAAAGCGTGTTGTTGACGTGAATGGCGCGGTATTCGATGTTGTTGTTGGTGTTGATTTCGGTGACGCTGCCGGTGGTGTTGGCAACGAAGAAGATGTACTTGGGGCCCCAGGGCGTGCTGGGGGGAATGCGCACGGAGTGGCTTTGCGCGCTGGTGGCGCCGGCGCCCAGGGGTGGGACGTTTTCGACTCCCAAGCGTACGTCGTCTTGGGGGTTGAAGCGAATGTCGTTGGAGAGGTAGTAGTGCAGTTCGCTGCTTGATGCGTCTTGTGAACCGATGTTTTCGACGATGGCGGAAACGTAGAGGTAACGGCCGGCATCGATGTTGTCGGTGTGCGTGTCGTGGGTGGAGATGGCCAGGTCAACGCCGTCCAAGCCGATCTGGAGTGGCAGGGCGCGATCATTGTTGCCGATGGGGCCTTCATCCAAGGTGGCGCCGTGGTTGACGACGGCATGCAGCCATTGGTCGGTGGCGCCGGCATTGGCGGGGATGGTGTAGGGGATGTTGAGGACGAACTGACCGTTTACGGGAACGTCTTCGACGGTGTAGGTGCGGGGCGCGACGTTGTAGTCGATGCGGTCGGTATCGCTGAGGTACAGGGCCAGGCGGGAGCTGCCCGCGTGGGTTTCGCTCAAGTTGGCGACGGTGATGCTCAGGTTAATGGTCTCGCCGGGCATGGGTGCGGGGTTGGCGGTGGTGAAGCCGGTCACGGCAAGGTCGGGTTTCACGTCTTCTTTGATTTGAACGGCGCTGCCGGGGGTGATGTTGGTCAGGGTTTGTTGTTTGCCGGAGGCCCAGTCGACGGTGATGGAAACGGGGGCCGGATTGGTGCCCAGACCGAAGTGTTGTTCCAAGCTGTTCATGATGCCGAAGCCGTGGCCGGCGCGAACGTCGCGGATTTGGGTGGTTTCGGTTCCGGTTGCGCGGGTGCTTTCACCGAAGCCGTCGTTTTTGGCGGACTGCGTCACGGTGATGCGAGAGCCGATGCCGTGGGCGGGGCTATCGTCGCCGGTCAGCGAAACCTTCACAAAGCCGTTGCTGTTGCCGTTGTTGAGCCACAGTTGGTCGGGGCGGTTGGCGGCGGCGACGTTGGCGATCTTGCCGAAGCCGTCGATGAAGTCGACGTAACCGGCGTAGATGTCGAGGAAGCCGTCGTTGTTGAGATCACCCACGGAGAGGGTGCCGGGATTCTGCATGGCACCGTTGATGGAGACACGGAAATCGGTGACGGGGGTGAAGTCGCCGGTGCCGGTGTTGCGCCACAGGCGGGTGGTGCCGTTGGTGTCGCCGGCCAGCAACAGGTCTTGGTAGCCGTCGTTGTCAAAGTCGGCCAGAATCAATTGGGCGCCTTTGAAGCCGAGTGAGACGCCGAAACTGGTGTCTTCAAAGAAACGGCCGTAGCTGTCTTGACGGAACAAACGCGCGCCGCCGTGGGCGCTGCCGGGTTTGGTGTGGTCCAGAACAATCGCTTCCATTAAGCCGTCATTGTCAAGGTCGGCGAATTCAGCCGCATAACTTTGTTCGCTGTCGTTGAGGCGAATGGTTGATGCGCGTTCGCGGTAGCTGTGGCTGCCGTCTTGGGCGAATTGGCTCTGGAAAAACATGTTGCGGCGACGCAGGTCGCTGCTTGAGGCGCCGTCCAGTGCTTTGGCGAGGTACAGGTCGAAGTCGCCGTCGCCGTCGACGTCGGTCCAGGTAGCGGAACGGTTACCGCCGCTGGGGGTGGGGTTGGAGGAGAGCAGGTGGTCGGCGGTCTGCAGGGTGGTGCCGCCGGCGTAGGTCCACAGCATGTTTTTGCCTTCGCCGCCGGCGACGAACAGTTCCAAGTTACCGTCGTGGTTGAGGTCGAGGAACGACGCGCCTTGGGCAAAGAAGGTTTGGCCGGAGGGGAGGTTCAGCGGGAGGCGTGCGCCGCCGAAGTTTTGCCAACCGTCTTTGCCGAGCAGCAGGTTGCGGCGGTTGTTGTCACCGCCCGCGAAAATGTCCATGGTGCCGTCGCCGTCGATGTCGGCCATCGCGGTGGACCAGACGGGATAACCCAGATCAATGGTTTTGTGGTTGGAGAAACCACGGCTGCTGTTTTGCAGGGTGATCACGACTTGGGAGCCTTGGTGGATGCGGACAATATCGTCGCGCCCGTCGCCGTTCATGTCAACGACACCGATGGCGATGCCGCTGTAGGCGGGTTCGCCGCTGGTCGAGCCACCGCGGGTGCCTTCGGAAGCGAAGCCGCCGCCGATATCGGGAAGTTGGCTGCTTTGATTGGTAAAGGATTGGGCTTGGGCTGAAACACAAGCGAAAATTGCGAATATGAGTAGATGAACGATAAATCGTGCGTTTCGCACAATTTGCGAACAATGCAACATAGGACACCTCTGAGTAAGATACTGACCCTGATCGGATAAGGTAGGGATGGGCGGGAATAACCAGTCGCCCCTTGTCAGAGGTACACGTGCCGATGTGTACAAAAAGCGGTCACACTTTTTTAGATGGGATGATGACAGATGGTTTTAATACCTAAGAAGCGCGATAAGAGCGAGGGATTTTGGCTAAAGATCTGGAGCGAAATGGTTTGGGGGAAGCGGAAGCTCACCCATTGGGTGCGGTGAGCATTTTCACAGACCGTTGCAGCCCAGAGGTTTAGTCAAAATCGCCGCGAGTTATCGCGCTTCTTAGGTAATAGGGTTAGGAGGTTGTTTTTTTTGAGGGGGCCGGGTTGGCGTGGTTTTATTTCTCAGGACGTTTGGATGAAATGAGGATGGGCGGTGTGTGTTGTGCCCGGCCACGGGGGAATCGCGCCTTGGATGGATGGTGTCGCGTTGAGGCGGCCGTGTGCAACCATGGAGGGATGCGTCTTGCGGGCGGGCGGCGGCGCCTTGGTCTATGGGGCTCTTTGGCGAGGGCGGAGGTGGAACTATCCGTTTTCCCACAAAGAAATAACGGCTTCATCCGTGTCGGGAAGCGGTGACAGAGGGAAAAGGGCAAATCCGCATCCTCAAGTTATCGAAATATACTGAGAAATAACGAATACCAAGCCAGGCCTCGAACGAGCGTTCAGCCAAACAATCCCCAACCCATCCTAGCCAATGAAGCCGACGGCGGCGCGAACCCGGCGCATCGTTTCTTGGGCGGTGGCGCGTGCGGTTTTGGCGCCGGCGCGCAGAACATCCAACACCTCGTCCTCGTTTTTGACCAGGTGGTTGTAGCGCTCGCGATGGGGCTCGAGGAAGTGGTTGAGTTTTTCGAGCAGGGCCAACTTGGCGTGGCCGTAGCCGTACCCGCCGGCGCGGTAATTGGCAGCCATCTCGGCGATCTCTTCCTTGTTGGCGAAGAACTTGTACAGGGCGAACACGTTACAGGTATCGGGATCCTTGGGCTCTTCCAGGCCTTTTGAATCGGTTTCAATGCGCATGACCTGTTTTTTGAGTTCTTTTTTGGTGCCGAACAGGTCGATGGTGTTTTGGTAGGACTTGCTCATCTTCTGGCCGTCGATGCCGGGGATGACGGCGACCTCGTCTTTGATCATGCCGTCGGGCACGACCAAGGTCTCGCCGTAACGGATGTTGAATTTTTGGGCCAGGTCGCGGCACACCTCAATGTGTTGCTTTTGGTCGGAACCGACGGGAACAAAATGGGAATCGTAAATGAGGATGTCGGCGGCTTGTAACACGGGATAGGCGAACAGGCCGTGATTGGCTTCAATGCCGCGCGCGACCTTGTCTTTGTAACTGGTGCAGCGTTGCAACAGACCCATGGGTGCCAAGCAGGTGAGGATCCAAGCCAGTTCGGTGACCTCGGGGACGTCGGTTTGCATGAAGAGCAGCGACTTTTCCGGGTCGAGGCCGAGCGCGAGGTAGGTACGGGCGACGTCGAGCGTCCATTCGCGTAGGGTTTCCGGGTCGGGATGGGAGGTGAGTGAATGGTAATTGGCGATAAAAAAGTAACGGTCCCAATCGGCTTGGTTCTGGCTGTCGATATGCTGGCGAATGGCGCCGAGATAGTTGCCGATATGCAATTTACCGGAAGGTTGAATGCCGGAAAGTACGCGTTTCTTCATGGTGGGTCCCCCGCCGCGCGGCCAAAACGGCCGAAATCAAATTAATAACGCGCGATTTTACCTAAAAAGTGCGCGGCGTGCCGATGATTTTCGTGGATGGTGCGGCTTATCGGGTGGGGATCTGGCGCCGCGGTCGGATTCGGGCTGTCGGGGACGGCCCGAATCAAGGGGGCGGTATCGGGGGCTTTACCAAAAAATGACGCGAGGCGACCTTGTTACAAAGTTGTTAAAATTGAGGAGGTTGCCGGAGTGATGCCGCAATGCGACGCGTTTTTGTGAACGGCGGTTCAGTTTCTTCTTTACAGCGCTTGTTCATTTTGGTTTACTAAAATCCAGCCAATTCGGAAACGGTTTCCGGCATTTTATTTTTCGTGTTATCTTGGCCTCAAATTTCGGGCAACACGCCGGTTACCTCGCTCACTTTTCTTTACCTTTTCACACACACGAATTTGCGCTGCGACATCGCAAAACGGCTGCCCGACGAAACCTTTATTTTCGGAAAAGTGGCAACATCTTCTAAGGAGTTCCTGCATGAGCAACCTCAACATCGCTTGTCTTCTGTCACCGATGGCGGATACGGAAGGGCCGATGGACATCGCCGGCGGTAACACGCTGACCGGCTCCAAAAAGATCATGGGTAAGTACGGTGAAGTCGGCTTGGAAGCCACGATCACCTTCGCTGAAGAAAACCCGAACAGCATCCACACCGACCTTCTTTCCATTGGTAAATCCAAAGAAGTTACCTCGCTGCAACAAACCGCGATTGCGATGATTCAACCCAAAAAACACCCTGGCACCTTGGGTGTGCATGCAGTGAATGACGATGCGATTGATTCGCGCGATGCTTTTGAAGTTGCCGAGATGTTGGTGGCCATGGTCAACAAGCTCGAAAACAAACCCGACATGATTTTTGCCGGTCGTGAATCATGGGACTACGCGCACGGTGTGGTCGGTCCCGCCGTCGCGGCCAAGTTGGGTTACCCTTACTATTCCGGTGTCAACGAGGTGAAGTTGAACGACGGGATGAAATCGGTCACCGCGACCTTTATCGAAGGCAACGACAAGATCGTTTACGACATCCCCCTGCCCGCGGTCTTCGGCACGACCGATTGGTTGAACGGCAAAGACAGCGCGCGTTTCACCTCTTTGAAAGGTGTGATGGGTGCCAAAAAGTTCAAGCGCAACCAAATGACGGTGGAAGATCTGGGCATTAGCGCCGCTTCCAAAACCACGATCACCAACATTGAAGTGGTGAAGTCCGAGCGCAAGAACCGCAAAGTGGCCGCCGACGAATCCGGCGCCATCGCCAAAGAAATGATCGACGTGTTGGTCAACCAAGACAAAGCGCTCGCCGCCGGTGGTACCGGTGACAGCGATGCCGGCGCCGGTGGTACCGCAAATTGGGCGGCGGCCGACGCGGCAAGTCTCAACCTTGCCGACGACGTGGTGGTCATCGCCGACCACGACCACAAGGCGTTGCGCCTCTCCACCAAACAAGCGGTTAGCCAAGCACGCAAGGTCGCCGACGCGACCGGTAAAAAAGTTACCCTGTTGGTTCTGGCCAAAGAAGCGGGCACTATTGGTGATTCTTGCTTTGGTTTCGGCGTTGACCGCGTGGTTGCGGCTACCTCCGATCTCTTCGAACACACCCACGTGAACTCCGCCGGCAAAGCCATCGCCCAACTCTTGGGTGGCGCGCCGAGCTTCCTGGTCACCATCGCCAACGACCTGGGTCGTGATTTGGCGGCTTCTCTGGCGACCCGATTTGACGGCGGCCTGTTACAAGACGTGGTTTCTCTGGAAGTTGACGGCGGCAAATTGGCCGGCACGCGTATCGTTTCCAACGCGCGTTTCATCACCTCCGAGAAAATCACCGCCGACGGCCCACAAATCGTCAGCGTTCGCGCGACCGCGTTTGACCCCATTGCCGGCGACATCCAACCCAGCTTCCACACGGTTGCCGTTTCCGGCATCGAGGTGAACGCCAAGGTTTCCGGCGTGACCAAAGGTGAAGCGTCCACGGGCGTGCCCCTCAACGAAGCGAAAATCATCGTTTCCGGTGGTCGCGGTATGAAAGACGCGGCCAATTTCGGTCAACTGCAAGAGCTGGCCGGCATGTTCGGTGGCGCCATGGGGGCTTCCCGCGCGGTGACCGATCTGGACTGGGTCCCCCACAATCTGCAAATCGGCCAGACCGGCACCACGGTTGCCCCTGATGTTTATTTCGCGGTTGGTATCTCCGGTGCGATCCAGCACTTGACCGGCATGCTCGGTTCTAAGTACATCGTGGCGGTGAACCCCGACGGCGACGCGCCGATCCACAAGCACGCGGATCTGAGCGTGGTTGACAAGTGGGAGAACGTGATCCCCGCGTTCAGCGCGGAAATGAAAAAAGCCCTCGGCTAACGAGGACGATTCGCCAAAAAGAAAGGGCCCCGCTCGTTTGAGTGGGGCCTTTTTCTTTTTGGGGCGAGGACTCGGCGGGTTAGTCACGTCGGAATTAATTCGGCGGGTTATAGCTCGATGGTGGGATCCAGGAAAACGGCCTCGGGAAAAAGGAGTTTGGTGAAGGCGGAACCGCCGTCTTGGTTGGTGACCAAATCCATTTTGCGGAGCGCCGCCTTTCGGTCGGTTTCCGAACCCATCTCAAGAAAGGTCCGTTCACCGCGTTTTTGGTCCTCGGCCACGACGGGTTCCAATTGCAGGGACCAGGTCGGGCGATCATCGAAACGCGTCACGAAAAGCGCTTTTTCTTTTTCGTAGATGGTGAGCGAACCTTCCGGTGCCAAACCCAGGGATTTGGCGATGAGGATCAAACAGGTACGTTCGGTGTCGTGCATGTCGGGATCCTGGTCGGCGGCTTTGAACATGTCGGCGACGGTTTCTTGGGCGGTGCGGCCAATGCCGGTTTCGCCGCGCAGGTTTTTGGCAAAGGCGGCGACGGTTTTCAAGAAGCGGGTGATGGGTAGTAACATGACGGGGTTGTCGTTGC
Source organism: Acanthopleuribacter pedis (assembly GCF_017377855.1). Taxonomy (GTDB): domain Bacteria; phylum Acidobacteriota; class Holophagae; order Acanthopleuribacterales; family Acanthopleuribacteraceae; genus Acanthopleuribacter; species Acanthopleuribacter pedis. The sequence goes on along the minus strand of NZ_JAFREP010000015.1, from coordinate 306,785 downwards.
GCGGCACGTAGTAAGCGAAATTGACACGGTAGTAGAAACCGCGGGTGATGTTGGTGGTGTGAAAAAGCTGGCGCAGGGCCAGGTTGGTGTCGCCGGAGGTGCGCAGTGGTTGCGCTTTTTCGGTGCCGATAAAGTGGTAGAGCGAATTCACCACCAGGTCCAACTGAATTTGACGGCTGAGGCGGAGTTGGCGGAACACGGTTAAGAGCAGAATCGCGGTGTAGAACTGGATCCGCAAATCCTTCAGGGGCAGATCAATGTTAAGCAGGCCGCGGATGTAACGGGGATAGCGTTCGTTGACGCGAATCAGGTTGAGAATCACCCGGTAGGCGGCGTCCATCGGGTGGTTGACGTCTTGAATGACGGCCTCGTTCATTTGCTCGAGGAAGTAGAGGAGTTTTAGGGCGTTGCGCATGGCGTATTGGGCGGCATGGCGTTCGTCGATCATGGTCGATGGAAAGGTTTCTTCCTCGAGGTTGTCGAGGGCGGTGATTTTGTAGCAGTCGTACCCGCTTAAGGCTTCTTGAACCTCGATGACGCCGCTGACCGGTTCGCGAACCATGACATTGGCCAGGGCGATCAGGTTTTTGGGTAAGTCGGTTTCTTCCACGAAGTTGGCGCTGAAGGAAATGCCGCCGATATCGATGCGTTCGAACAGGCCGGCGAGGTGCTGAACCGGTTCCAACATGCTTTTCTCGATAAAAATTCGCCGCTCGACGATGTGGACGCTTTGACGGGTGACCCGCAGCGAACAACCCTTGAGTTCCTTAAACGAGGTTTCAATGACCTCGCGTAATTCGCGGGTCAGGTCGTCGTAAGAGCCGACCATGTTTTTGCTTCCGCCGGTGAGGTTGCGAAACAGCTTGCTGAGCTGGAAGGTGAGCCGTTGGCCGAGCGCTTGAATGCGTTTGAAGTCCTTGCGTGAGGTGGTTTCCATAAGTTACTTCTCCAGCAAAAGCTTGCAATAGCGGATCAATTCTTTGTTGCCGCCAATCTGAAACTTGCCGGCCGCTTTTTTGAGGGCGTTCATGCCGGCGGGCGACCCTTCTTGTTTGAGGAGGTAGGCGGCGTGTTTTTGGTGAACCAGGGTAATGCCTTCGGCCTCCGCGCCTTTGGCGGTAAGCACCTGAATCAAAAACTCCTGGCCGTCCCAAGACTTGGTGCGTTCGGCCAACTCAAAGACTTTTTCTTTTTCGGGTTCGGTCAAACGCGCGAATTTGCGCACCTCGTAAAACACTTTTAGGGTTTCTTCTTGGGCTTGCGGGGCAATGATTTCGAGCGCATGCCACGCGGCTTTTCGCGATGCATGGTAAGCGTCGTCCTCTTCCTGTGCGCAGTTCTGGAGGATCGAGCGGCGTTCGGGGAAATCCCGTTGGCTGATCAGGTCGATCAAGGCGAGTCGGGTTTTGGTGCCGGGATGATTGAGCCAACGCAGGAAAATTTTGCTGTCCACATCCTCGGGTAACTCGCTGAAGCAAGGGAGGAACATCGCGGCGGCGGCGTCGCTGAGGTTCACGGCCCAATCGACCAATTTGAGCGCCTCGTCCTCGCGGGCGGCGTGCAGGCATAACTTGGCGAGGAATTTTTTGTGAAACGGCTCCTCCTCTTCGACGAAGAGGTGGAAGAGTTCGGTGACGGTTTGCTCGGCGTTACACCATCGGCAGATCTGTTTGAGTTCACTTTCAAATTGATTGAGCTCGCGCTCCTGCTTGTGGTTGATCATGCGGAAAAATTCCGGGCTCGCCAGTTGGATGCGTGGGTCGGTTACCCCGGAGCGAACCAGTTCGCCCTCGCTGCGCCACTTATCAAGGTGGTGGAGGATGCTGACGGCCATGTCGAAATCGTTGTCCGACACGCAGTTACGGATCAGTGCGTCGACCAAGCGAGCTTGGGTATGGCCGAGTGGGCCGGCAGGTCCGTCTTGAATGTGACGCAAGCAGATGTCGATTGCCTCGCGGCGCATGATGGGGTCGGCGTCGCGGCCGAGCTGCTCGCGAATCTTGCGGGGTTTGATTTGGCTGAACTTTTCCTCGATGTCCAGGTACAGCGATTCCAACTCGGTGAAGGGGATCGCATCGCCCTCGATGAAGCGGTTTTCGTCCCAGGTATCGGTGTAACGCAGTTGCTCTTCCAGCTCACGCAGACGATCCCGCGAGAAGTCGTCCTCATAAACGGTGTCCACGTAATCGGCGCGGATGCGGCCCAGGTCCAGTTGGAACATCAGCGTGACCGCATCAATGCCGTTGACCTTGCTGCCGTTGAGGAATGCGACGATACCCTCCATGAAGGCTTTCAGATCGTTGAGCAACAGGCCTCGGTAAAAGGTGATGTTGCGAATGCCGTCCTCGTAGAAATGGAAGCTGAAGCTTTTGGGGCCTTGATCTTCTTGGTAAACCAGGGTGCCGTCGTGCATCAGACCGATGGCGGTGACGGTCAGGTCGAGTCGGTCCCAGGTTTCAAAGTAACGCATAAAATAGAGATGGAGACCGCGCAATTCCAAAATCGGGGTTTGATCCAATTTGACGGCCATGAAGGCGCGGCCGAATTGATCCATCAGTTTCTGCACCAACCCTGCTTTGGTATCGCCCGAGTTGGGGGCCATATCGGCTTGGAGGTAGCGCATCAAATCTTCGATGCTGTGCAGCACCTCGGAGGCCGATTCAAAACGGTTATCGGGATTCTTTTTCAGGCATTTAAGCACGAAGTATTCGAAGTTGGGGTTGACCGAGGCCTCCAACTCACGCAAGGTCGGCGGGGGTTCCTTCAAGTGTTTGGTGACCACGTCGTACCAATTATTGCCGGTGAAAGGGCGTTTCCCGGTCACCATCTGGAAGGCGGTAACGCCCATGCTGTACAGGTCGGCGCGGAAGTCCACGATCCGTCCGCCGCCCGCTTGCTCAGGTGCCATGTAATAAGGGGTGCCGGTGAGGTTTTTCAATTTAACGCTCGGTTGCTGCGTATCCTCACCATGGCTGTCGTAGTCAAGAATTCTGGCCAAGCCGAAATCGGTGATGAGGACCTGGCCGTTCTCGTGCAACATGATGTTTTTGGGTTTGATGTCCAGGTGGACCACGTCGTGGTTGTGAGCGTATTTTAGGGCGCCGGCCACATCGCGCAAAATTTCCAGGGTGCGGATCTGGTCAAAGCGGCCTTTGGTTTTTAAGACCCGATCCAGCGACCAACCTTTAATGAACTGCATGGTGTAGTAAACCATGCGCTGCGGGTGGTCCTTGAGCACAGCGGGTGGAAAATCCAAGTAGGCGCTGTATTCCTCTTCCTCAATTTCGCCGGTATCAAATTCCTGGGCGATGTTGGGATGACGGAACTTTGAGACAATCTGTGCCTCGTGGATGAACTGGTCGCGGACCCGTTGCTTGCGTGCGTACTTGGGTTTCAGTACCTTCATCGCCGCTTCGATGTTCTTTTTGCGATCTTGAACCAAATAAATTTCGGCAAAGCTACCCTCACCCACCTTGCGAATGAAATGGTAACGGCCTTTTTTGCCGATGGTCGGCGGGGCGCTGGTTTCGATTTCCTCGAGGTCGTAGTCGAGGGATTCCGGGGCGATGGGCGCGACGGCGAGGCCGCGATCCTGCAGGAATTGTTTAAATTCCTTGGAGGCGCCCAAGATGCGCACGCCGATGCGGTAGAAATCGCCTTCCTCGCGGGAAATCGTTCGCCGGTTTTTTTCGGTGACCTTAAGCGAGAACACGGAACGATCCGGTAGCTGACATTTAATGAGGTAGTAGCGGTTGGCCGGGAAATTGATCGGGGCGTAGAAGCACAGGCCCTTGGGGCCGAAATCTTGGCTGCGTCCCCGGAACACGGTTTCGGCGACCTTGACCAGAATGGGTAATTTAACACGCAGGCGATTTTGTGAGCGGCGGTCGTTGAGGGGATCCTCGCCGTCGTAACCGGCGGCCAATGCTTGGTCGATGACCTCGTTGTGGTTGGGGAGGTCGCCGCGGTTGAACATATCGATTTTGACCAGGAACTGGTCGAAACCTTCGTTGGCCGAGATGATGCCGAGGCCGATGCGCCACAGCTTGCCGAAGGGAGTGTGTACCTCGGCGCGGCTTTTTTCCTCAACACGCAGGTCAAAGGTCAGCTTCTGCTGGCCGAAGCATTTGATCGGGAACCGTTCCAGTTTGGGGAATTCCATGGGGGCCAGAATGCTGAGGCCTTTGGCGCCGAACTCGATGGAACGGCAGCGGTGGGTTTTTTCGCCCGCCTTGGCCAGCACCGGGATTTGCACATAGGCGCGTCGCTGGCTGCGTCGGTTGTCGTTGCCGAGTTCCAGCTTGAGACCGGCGGCGAGGGCGCGATCCACATCACTCAGCTCGGAGCGCGGTTTGAAGATGCGGTGCCGCGACAGAAAGGTTTCGAAGTTAGGACTGTATTTGAGGATTTTTAGGCCGATTCGGGTTTGGTAACCCGATTCCGTCCACACTTGCTCGCGGTGTTTTTCCTGGACCTTGAGGTCGAATTCCATCAATTGGTTTTCGCGGCATTTTAGGCGGAATTGATCAATGATCGGGATGTCGCTGGTAAATACCGCGCTGAGCCCTTTGGCGCTGAAATCGACGGTAGCGCCTTGGAACATCAATTGCCCGATCATGGCGTGACAGTCCAGTTGGAGCTGCACCCGCTTGGTCAAACGTTTGTCCGAGCGGGTTTCGATTTCTTCGTCCACGGGGGTTGCTTCCTGAACAGCCGTGGTTTCGGCCAAGGAGTCGAGTCCGTCGGCGTAGGTCATGTCCATGCTGTGGTCGAGTGGCGGCGATTCGGGGTCGCCGGGCCGTGGCGTGTCGCGGTTGCTTTCCACGCCGGGCATGGGAATGGGGAAGGCGTTGAAGTTGCCGGAGATGTTGAGGGTGCCTTCCAGTTCTTCGATGCTGTCGGCCGAATCGTCGAGGATGTAGGTCGGCGGCGGGCCGTTTTCCTGGATGACCGTTTCGTCAAGCGAGCGGCTGGGCACCAAAACTTGGTTGAGGGTTTCGTCCAGGGAAAGCCAAGGGGGAAGGGTTTGGGTGACCGAGACGTCTTCGAGATCTTCCAAGCTTTTGATGTTGTCCGTGTGGGCTCGGTCCAGGGCGTCGCGCAGCTCTTTTTCCAAGTCGATGTCGCTGGGCGCCAGGGATAAAATACGTAACCCGTGTTTGGTAAAACGTTTGTTTTTCAGGGCGACTGGTTTGCGGTTACGGGCTTCGACATGGATGACGATTTCCAAATCGGCTCGGGGCATCATCGTTATGCGAAACTGATTGGCAAGCGGCATTTCCGAGGTGGAAAGGATGCTCAGGCCCTTGGGCCCGAAGTCAATCGTCTGCGCGCGATAGGGACGTCCGTTAATATGGCACTGAATGTCCATTTTCAGGACAATACGTTCCGTTAAACGGCGATTGGGTGGGTTTTCGTTGTCGATCATCTGTGGCCGGTCTCCGACAAGGGCGAATCCTGCAAATAAGATCCATCAGGTGTGGCGTCAAACGATAGGAACACCTGAAGCGCTTAAGTTAAGGGAAGGGCGCATCGGTAGCAGGAAGGTGGAGCTCCATTATAGAGAATGCCGCCGAAATTCGAAAAGCGGATTCGCGTTTCGTGGTGCTGAATTCGAAAGTGTGGCTATTGTCCCCTCACATGGCGGGACTGTGGTAATTTAAGCCGGTAGCTCCAGACCTCTTGAATCGGCTTTTTCCAGGGTAAAACGAACCGCTTGTGATCATGGTTTCGTCAAGGTGCCGGTTGTGGCCGCGTGGTCGACCAGGTTGCCCGTCTGAGCGAAACGAAACTATGGTTGATGAGCCAACCCATGCGACGGCCCGCGTCGGTCGTTTGCGCCGTCAAATTGCCATTGGCAAGGAAGTGACTGTGACGACACAAAACGCGGAGGCGACGGCCTCGCGCAACCAATTTGGGACCTTCGGCGGGGTATTTACACCAAGCATTCTCACCATTCTTGGTGTCATAATGTTCCTGCGTGCCGGCTTCGTGGTGGGGCAGGCGGGTGTACTTGGGGCGATCTTCGTTTTGATCGTCTGTAAATTGATCACCTTTTTTACCTCGCTTTCGATTGCCGCGGTGTGTACCAACATGCAGGTTCGCGGTGGCGGCGCCTACTTTATGATTTCCCGCGTGCTGGGCCCCGAGTTTGGCGGCGCCATCGGCATCGCCCTTTATTTCGCCCAGGCCTTGTCCGTCCCTTTTTACATCCTCGGTTTCGCCGAGGCCGTGGTGGTCACCTTTCCCGGCTTACAGCCCTACTTCATGATCATTACCCTCACGACCGCCGCGCTTTTGTTTGTGGTCTCCTATGTAGGCACCTCGTGGGCCATCAAAGCGCAGTACTTCATCATGACGCTGCTGGTCTTGTCGATTATCGCCTTCCTCGGTGGTGGCCTGGCCATGTTTTCCACCGAACGTTTGGCTGAAAACATCGCTTCCGGTTACACCGCCATTCCCGGTAAAGCCGGTGATTACAACTTCTGGATCATCTTGGCCATTTACTTCCCGGCCGTGACCGGTATCCTCGCCGGGGTCAACATGTCCGGTGATTTGCGCAACCCAACCCAGTCGATTCCCAACGGGACCTTCGCGGCCATCGCCGTGGGTTTTGTCATTTATCTCATTCAGATCGTCATTTCCGGTGGCGCCTTTGAGCGTCAAGCCATGATTGACCAGCCCTTTGAGATCTTGAAAGACAATGCGCTGTTTGGGATGGGTGCCGTGGTGGTGGCCGGTATGTTTGCCGCCGCCTTGTCCAGTGCGCTCGGCAGTTACCTCGGCGCGCCGCGTATTTTGCAGGCCGTCGCTCGCGACAATATCTTGACCGTGATTCGTCCCTTCGCCAAGGGCAGCGCCCAGGGCGATGAGCCCCAACGCGGTTTGGTGTTTACCGGTATCATCACCGCGATTGTATTGATTGGGGTCGGCAACGATTCCGGCGGCGGCGCCCTCAACGCGGTAGCCGCGCTGATCACCATGTTTTTCCTTTACACCTACGGCATGGTCAACCTGGCCGCCTTCATTGAAGCGGTCAGTGAAAACCCCAGTTTCCGGCCCCGTTTTCGCGTGTTCCACTGGACCACCGCGCTCCTGGGCGCCTTGGGTTGTGTCGGTGTCGCCTTCCTCATCGATTCGGCGGCGGCCTTGGGTGCCGTGGTCGTTTTGGGTTTGCTCCTGTGGTACATCAAACGTCGCGATTTAAAAGCCACCTTCGGTGACGCCCGCCGCGGCTTTATTTACGCCGGTGCCCGTAAGAATCTGCTGCGCCTGCGCAACATGGAAGAAGATCCCAAGAACTGGCGACCTTCGATTTTGGTGTTTTCCGGCAACCCCGCCGTACGTGAATCCTTGGTTTCCTTCGCGGTTTGGTTGGAGGCCGGTCGCGGCATCGTCGTCATGTGTAACGTGTTAATCAACAGCTTTGACGAACTCGGTCATCGAAGACCGGTTGCGCTTGAGCGGCTCGAGAAATTCTGTCGCGAGAAAAACGTCTTGGCGTTCCCGTCCGTCGTGGTTACGCCCGACCTTTACAACGGCATTCTCACCACCATTCAAGCGGTTTCGATTGGACCGATCCGCCCCAACCTCATTATGTTTGGTTGGGCCTCCTCGCTGGAAGGGTTCCAAAAGCTAAACAATCCGATGCGGGCCGCCCAACGCATGGGCAAAAGCTTGATTTTCATGTTTGCCGATAAACTACCCGAACCCGGCGGCGCCAAAACCATCGATGTCTGGTGGCGCGGCCATAAGAACGGGGAACTCATGATGATCCTCGCCCACTTGCTCACGCGCAACTGGGAATGGGGTCGCTCCAAAATTCGCGTCCTGCGCCTGATCAATGATCAAAGTGAATTCAAACAATCCAATGCCGAGCTGGAAGAACTGATCGATGCTTCTCGCGTGGAAGCCGAGGTGGTCATTTTCACCGCCGACAAACCCTTCCGTGACGTGCTCCACGAGCAGTCCGGTGGCTCCGACGTTGTGTTCCTCGGATTTGAACCCCCTGAATCGGAAAACGAGTCGGCTTGGCACGAGCTTTATGTTCATTTACTCGACGGCATGCCAACCACCTTGCTGGTGAGCAGCATGGGTGGTGCCGACCTGCGTGCCTGATGGAACGGGAAAACGACCTGGCGCGCCCCAATCGGGGCCGCCGGGGATCGGGCTTTGAATCTACACCTTCGACACCCAGGCCGGCATTAGCCGGCGGCAACGGGCGTTAGGGTTCATGGCCGCAATCGGGCGCGTCAACCAAATGGGCCGGCGGCTTAGCCCGCCTGGTTCTTGATGAGCCACGAAAAAAGGCCGCTACCCTTGCAGGTGACGGCCTTTTTGTTGTTGGTGCGTGAACCGAGCGTTATTTGTTGGCTTCGTCCCGTAAGGCGCGGCGCAAGATTTTGCCGACGTTGGTTTTGGGGAGCTCGTCGCGGAATTCGACGTGTTTGGGGCGCTTGTAGCCGGTGAGTTCGGTTTTGCAGAACGCCAGCAGCTCCTCTTTGGTCAGGCTGTCGTCTTTTTTGACAACGAAGATTTTGACCGCTTCGGTGGACTTGGGGTCGGGAACACCAACCGCCGCGACTTCCAAAACTTTCGGGTTGGAAGCAACCACGTCCTCGATTTCGTTGGGGTACACGTTAAAGCCGGAAACCAGGATCATGTCTTTCTTACGGTCGACAATTTTCAAGTAACCGTCTTCGTTCATGACCGCGATGTCACCGGTGCGCAGAAACCCGTCCTCGTGGAACACATCACGGGTTGCTTCCTCGCGTTGCCAGTAGCCCTTCATCACCTGGGGGCCGCTGATGCAGAGTTCGCCCGATTCGCCCAAAGGCATGAGCGCGCCGTCGTCATTGCGGATTTGAACGACCGTCGAGGAAATGGGAACCCCGATGAAGCCGTTAAATTCAGATGTAGAAGAAAGTGGGTTAATGCAGGCCGCGGGGCTGGTTTCGGTGAGGCCGTAGGCTTCGACCAACGGTGTTTTGGTGACTTGCTGCCACTTTTCAGCGACCGGGCGTTGGACCGCCATGCCGCCGCCCAGTGTCATTTTCAACGAGGAAAAGTCCAGGTTGCAGAACTCTTGGTTGTTGAGTAGGCCGTTAAACAGGGTGTTCACACCGGTGAGTGCCGTGAACCGCCATTTTGCCAGTTCTTTCGCGAAACCGGGTATGTCGCGCGGGTTTGGGATCAACACGTTGAGGGCGCCGATGGACGAGAAGGTCAAGCAGTTGGCCGTTAACGAGAAAATGTGGTAGAGCGGGAGCGGTGTGATGATGATTTCTTTGCCTTCTTCCAAATCCTTGCCGATCCAGGCCTGAGCCTGACGGACGTTGGCGGAAACGTTGCGGTGGGTCAGCATGGCGCCCTTGGAAACGCCGGTGGTGCCGCCCGTATATTGCAGGAAGGCCAAGTCTTCCGGGACGATTTCCGCTTTTTGGAAATTGCCGCTGCCGCCTTGGGAAAGGGCGGATTTAAAAGACGTTGTCGCGGGAAGGTTAAAAGCAGGCACCATTTTTTTGACGAACTTGACCATGAAGTTCACGATCATGCCCTTGGGGAAACCAAGCATGTCGCCTAGTTCGGTGAGAACCACGTGCTCAACCGGCGTTTTATCCAGCACCTTCTCCAGTGTGTTGGCGAAGTTGGCAAGGATGACGATGCCTTTGGCGCCGGAGTCCTTGAGTTGGTGCTCCAGCTCGCGCGGGGTGTAGAGGGGGTTGACGTTGACCACGATCAGGCCCGCGCGCAGGATGCCGAATAATGCAACAGGATATTGCAAGATGTTGGGCATCATGAGCGCAAAACGGTCCCCTTTCTTTAATTTGAGTGTGTTTTGCAAGTAAGCGGCAAACTGGGCGCTGAGCAGATCCAGTTCCGCGTATTTTATGGTCTTGCCCATGCAGGAAAAGGCATTGTGTTCGGGGTATTTACGGAAACTCTCTTCAAATATATCAACCACCGAATTACACGAAGCTACGTCAATGTCGTGCGGTACACCGTCGTTGTAGCTTTTTAACCATATTCTTTCCATTGTCTCCTCTCTTTCTTCGCTGCCGAGCGCAAAATGGGAACGGACCCGAGCATCGGTTGCGGGGAGCAATGGAAGCCAATGCCGGGGGTAGATGTTGGGCTGAAGGGACGCGTGCCGCGTCGGGAAGGGTCGTAAATCGAAAGAGATGCTCTTGCGATGACCACCCGTCACACCGCATGATGCGGTGGCGAAACTGTGAAACGGGTTTGATCCAGATTGCCTGACTGGGGTTTCCCTAAGAACAGGAAGCCGAGAACAACGGTGCCCGATGGATTGCCGACCCAGTCGATGTGCTGTTGGCAACCATAAGGTTCACGCGGGTTTGCGACGAGGGGCCGCGGCGGCGGTGCGACCAATGATCGCGATCTCCGCGGGCGCCCGTGTGGCGCGAGGGAACCATGGTTTCGGATCCGGCGTGTTCACGCGTTGATCATGGTGGGAAACCTTTTCAGGCAAGCTTGAAGTACGGCCTAAGATAACGCAGTTTAGCCCTGAAACCAAGCAGGGATTGCGCTGAGCGCGGGAAATGGCGTCGTGGCTGTTCGCTCCTAGCGGTTATTCGCTAACCCCCAGGTTCCTTTGAAGAACGCGCCAAGGGGCTTGGTTTGCCTTGTCGGATGATGCCGCGCGGGTACCAGGAATGGTCTTGGTATAAAATCCTTCGCTGAGGATTGATGGTAACTTTATTAATTTGAGGCGGTTGTGTGTTTTTTTCGGGCGTGTGCTTATTCGTGCGGCTCCGCCACCCTCTGTGTCGGTGTTTCCGACGGGCTTGTGTGCTCGCCCAGCACATTGTACAAAATGCGGCGTTTCTCTTTGTTTTTGAGGGTTACCTCGCCAATGCGCTCACACGCGAACTGGTCCTTGATTTGTTCCATGATGTCATGGCCGACAATGATTTGGTCCGGTTGGGCCTCGGCTTCGTATCGTGAAGCGGTGTTGACGACGTCGCCGATGACGGTGAAATCCAGGCGCTGAAGTGATTCCGAGCCGATGTTACCGGAAATCATGTTGCCCGAGTTGATCCCAATCGAAACTTGGGCCGGGGTCCGGTTGCCGAGGAGGGGGTTCTCGTTCCCGAGCCGATCCTTGACGGCCAGGCCTGTTTGGATGGCGCGGGTGAGGTGGGCCCCGCCGCGGAAAACCGCCATCACCGCGTCCCCAATAAATTTGTCGACGTAACCATCGTGGCGAATGATTTCGTTGACGATGGTGTCGAAATAACGGTTTAGCAGTTGGACGACCTCGTCCGGCGGCTGCTTTTCACTCATGGCGGTGAAGCCGCAGATATCGATGAAAATAACCGTGCCCTGGATCGATTCATTGACCATTAACTGGTTCTGAAAATGGGGTTTGGTCATCATGTGAAGCACGTTTTCGTTGACGTACATCTTAAGGATGTTGTTCTCACGAATCGCCTTGGCCGTTTTTTTGAGTTGGTTGACATGGTCCAAGGTTTTTTGGATCGTGATCTGGAGATCTTTAATCTGCAAGGGTTTGGTGAGGAAATCGAAGGCACCGATGTTCATTGCGGTGCGGATGTTGCGCATGTCGCCGTAGGCCGAGGTGATGATGCTTTTCATCCAAGGTCGGATTTCACGGGCCTTTTGGATCAAGGTGAGCCCGTCCATCTTCGGCATGTTGATATCGGTGATCATGAGGTCGAGGTCCGGCTCGCGTTCGATCACCTCGAGTGCTTCTAAACCATTAAGCGCGAAGAAAAGCAGGTATTCGCCATTGCGGACGGGATGGCGAAATGCTTGACGAATGAGTTCTTCGGTATTGACTTCGTCATCGACAAACAGGATTTTGGACGGCATGACAGACCTTTACTACCAGAACGGTGTCGAAACACCGTCGCAGGACGAGTTGGTGGAAAGCGAATGAAGGAACGACCCAGGCACGCCACGCACCTATCGCGACTAAGAAGGTTTTAGCACGACAAGACGAAGGGATTGTGAGAGGGCGGTTGAAGGACCGACACGACGGGTCGCGGCACCGTCTGGGGAAGCAACACGGTATGCGCGATGATGGAAACGGTAGGAAAAAGGAATGGAAACGAAATGAATGAAAAGAAAAGCGAAACACGGCATGCACACGTTCAACACCGGGTTCGGTCACGCTGCAGATTGGCCCCTGAGAAATGCGGGCGAATCAATGGCGGCGACAGCCGTATTCTAACAAAAAACGCCGTTGAAGCCAGAGTCCTTTTGTTTGAAGGACTTCCGAAAAAAGTCCCGAAATTTCCCTATGTTGGAAGTTGGCGCGCCGGCGGTTCTTACCGGGAACAATCGGCGGGCGAAGAAAAGATCCCCGCTTTTCTTCGCCGAATCTGTATGGGGAGCAGGGAACGAACGGATAACCCGCGGGGGCCTTGATTTGCCGCCTTGTTCCCAAAACGACGAAATCCCTCGACACCTGATGAAGTGCCGAGGGACCGACGGGATTGTGGTGGAATCGGGTGTGACAGGTGGTGATCCCGCCGGCCCTCGTGCTCCTTTAGCACTGGCTTCAGTCAGTGCGTTTCCATGAGCATAGGGTGAAGCCTATGCGTTCGTGTGGTCTGGTTCGGGTTTTCGACCTCCTCACACGAGACGGTTGCCTCGTGCAAGACGCCAAAGGTCGCCAAAAAGCCTTTTTTGCCCGCATGTACTCACAAGGCTTTCAGCTTCTCGCTTCGAATCCTTGTGAGAAATGCGGGCTAGACCAGTGGGGTGATCGGCGCGGCAAACGGTCGCGCCTTGAGAAGCGGGTTGAGGGCAAAGAAAAACCCAAGCGGATTGCTTGGGTTTGGGACAGGGTTTAGTTAACAGCAACCGCGGTCGCGTGTTGCTCCATCAGGTGCATGCCGATGTATTTGGCGGCGAGTTCCTCGGGGAAGGTGCCGAGTTTGACGTCAACTTTGCGTTCTTTGGCGCCGTGTTTGATGGTGTAGGTCACGGTGTTGCCGGGTTTAACCTGGGCGTAGACACTTTTCATGCCTTCTTTGTCGCCGTACTTTACGCCGTTCAGGGCAACCAGAACATCACCGGATTTCAAACCGGCGGCGGCCGCGGGACTGGCCTCGATAACCCGCTTAACTTTTAGGGCTTTGCTGTCTTTAACCCAGTCGAGTTCAACACCCAGCCAGCCTTTGTTTTGGAATTTCTCGACCATGGCGTTTAAGCAGGTCTGAGACTCGGCACTGCATTTGTGCCCTTCGCCGGCGAACAGGGTGCCGGAAAAAGCGAGCGAAACAATGGCCAGAACAGCGAGTGAAATGTGACGTTTCATATGGGTAATCCTCCGAAAAGATCTTGAAGTCTTGGTTGTACCGGCGAAATGGCCGGTGTGAGACGGCAGGCAATGAATAGAAGAAGAAATGCCTGCTACAAGACAACACGTGGGGGTGTGGGACTGGACCGTCGGTTACGCGATGCGTGATGGAATGCCGTACCGTTTCGTGAAATGAGATGATGGGTAGCCAGGTCCGCACGAAAACTTCTTAGCTCCGATTTCTTTCTGTTGAGCTTATACGGGGACAAATCCTTCGCTGTTTCCAAAAACTTCAAACTTTTTTGACCCTTTTTGCGACCTCTTGTTTTCCACCATGGTTTTTGGCGCCTGTTTTGGTCGGGTGCGGTGCTTGTTTTGTGGTTCTCCGCGAGGGCGGTTTGGTGGGCAAAAACCACCAACGACGCCATGAGGTGGTGCCGGTCAGACACCTTAACCTAAGAAGCGCGATAACTCGCGGTTATTTTAGCTAAACCTCTGGGCTGCAACGACCTGTGAAAGTGCTCACCGCACCCGGGGGGGGCGGTTCCGCTTTCCCCAAACCATTTCGCTCCAGATCCTTAGCCAAAATCCCTCGCGCTTATCGCGCCTCTTAGGTTTTGTACTAGGTGTCATTTGCGCATCTGTGCGATGATAGGGCGTATAATTCAACTTATCTGTTCTTATTTGTGCGGGATTTTTCGTAACTGCGAAATCATCGTGCGCGCCGGAAAGGGACGCCTTGGCCGCCGTCCGGCGCGATCAAGTTACGTCATTGGTAAGAGATGGGAGTATCGTGCGTGACGGCTGACATCAGACCCGTGAATGTATTATTGGTGGACGACGACGACATCGACCGCATGGCGTTTGCGCGTTTCGTGCGCAAGGGCAATCATCCGTTCGTCGTCCATGAGGCGGCTTCGAAGCGGGCGGCAATCGCCCTGCTGGCTGAGCGGGCTTTTGACGTGGTCGTGCTCGATTATCATTTGGGGGACGGGGTCGGCTTGGATTTGTTGCCCCATCTGGGCGATACCCCGGTGATTTTTATTACCGGTGGCGGAAGTGAAGAGTTCGCCATCCAAGCCTTGAGCCGCGGCGCAACCGACTACATGATCAAAGATGCCGACCGGTATTACCTACAGTTGTTACCGGCGGCGATTCGCGGGGTGCGTGAGCGCAAAGCGGCCGAGCTTGAGCTGCGTCGATCCGAGGAACGTTACCGGGAGTTGGCTGAATTTGCCGATACGGTGATCCACAATGTCGGCAATGTGTTGAACAGCGTAAACGCCTCCTGTGAGTCGATTATGAACATCCTCAACCGCTCGCGCGTCGGCCAGTTGGAGCGGGTCAATCAGTTACTCGAACACTGCCGGGATGAAACGGATTTTTTCACCGACCATCCCAAGGGCAAACAAATTCCCGATTACCTGCAAGGGCTTCAGGTGAAACTCGATTCGGAGCAGCAGAGCATTCAAGAAGAAACCCAGGGGATTCTCAAGCGGTTGCTGCTGGTGCGGGAGATTATTGAGACGCAGCAATCCCAAGGCAAAATGCGCGAGGCCGGGGAGCCCTTGGTTCTGTCCGAGATTGTGGAAGATGCACTGCGGGTGCGTGCCGCGGCCCTGCAGAAAAACGGGATCGACCTTGAGGTGGTGATACCGGAGGGCATGCAGGTATTTGCACCGAAAATCAAACTGACCCACATTCTGATCAACTTGCTCAAAAACAGCATTGAGGCAATTAACGAGTATGCCGAATCCACCCGCAAAATGTGGCTGCTCGCCAACCAGAACGAGCAGGAGCAGGTGGTGTTGGAGCTTCGCGATACCGGTGTCGGCATCGACGAGGAAGCGTTCAAACAATTATTCCGCCACGGGTTTACGACCAAGGAAAACGGCCACGGTTACGGGTTGCATTACTGCGCGCGGGTTATGAAGGAATTGGGTGGCGAGGTGAAGGTTTTTAGCGACGGCTATGGAAAAGGGGCCCGGGTAAGTTTGCTTTTTGCCCCGCCTGCCAAGGACGCGTCCGGCCAGGGCGGCCGAAAATGAAAAAGCACCCCGCGGGGCGGAGCCCGGGGGTGCCGTGGAACAAGAAGGGGTGTTGTTGCTGACTTAGGCGGCTGCCGTAAGCGCCATTTTGGCGTCTTCAATGGAATCGTAAATTGGCAAAACGGTAATCAACTGGGTCAGGGTCATCAAATCGTAAATTTTGGCGTTGAGGTTGGCCAAAAACATGCACTTGCCCATGGTTTGAACTTCGGTGTACTGGGAAATCAACTCGCCCACGCCCGAGCTGTCCATGTAACTGACTTTTTTGAAATCGAGAATGATGGCCTCGGTGCCGCTTCGGGCAACGTCGCTGATGATGTTGCGTAGCTGGACATCGCCGTTTCCGATGTCAATGCGGCCCTGTAGTTTAATAATGGTGAAATGTTCATGGGTTTCAATACTGTTTTTCATGGGCTCACCTCCAAGTGGACCAAAGAAACGTGGCGGCGGCGACGGGTACGCCGTGGGCCGCGGCGGTAGGCGCGTCGAGGGAGACGCGGGTAGGAGAAGGCATCTAACCGGCTGCGCGGCTAGCATGGGTGGTTGGTGCTGGGTGCGTTGAAAAGGGACGATTGATGACCTTGGCGTGTGTGCCGAGCAACACCTCATCGGGTTGCTCATGGATGCGCATCGGGAAGGCGCGATTTGGGTCCCTGGTTACGACGAATCAAACCTAAATTGATCGATTCTTGGCGGCGCACTCGCACAACCTGTTGGGCTGCAACATGTCGTGAAAATGTTCGACGTACCTTACAAGTCCGCCTGTGCTTTTCCCAACATGTTTCGCGATTGCATCCACCCGAATCGCACACTTTAGGTTAAAAAATGAACCAAACGCGGTACCACCGATGGGTGATGGGTCGCGCTGATTTGGTTGCGGATAACAGGTGTCGCTTTTTTGCTGATGAATCATGTTCTACCACGCCACCACTCGCTAAACCTAAACGAAAACCTTTTGGAAAAGTTTGTTATTTTTTTTGAGAAAAATTCGTGATTGATTGCGGGGTGACGCGGCCATGGTTTTTGGGTCGCATCGCGAACCCATTTCCCGGCTCTTCGAAAACTTGCGGGTTAAGCTCCAACCGCTCCCAGCCGAAAAGATTCACATCAATGGTTCTCAGAGATCATCGTTCCCCTGTTGGGGAATGAGGCCTTCGCCCCGCGGGGATGTTCCTTCCGTGGGGGCCGGTGGCTAAGGAGCAGCTTATGTTGAAAAATATTACCCTCAGTGCCGAGGAATCGCTGATTCAGCGCGCCCGTGCCCGAGCGGCTCTGGAAAAACGAACCCTCAACGCCCTGTTTCGCGAATGGTTGGCACGTTATGCCGGGAAAGAACGCGATCTCGACGGCTACCAACAACTTATGCAAAAAATCAATTACGCCAAACCCAAGGTCGCGCCCGCGCCCGAGGAGAATGCCTAGGGTGTGATTTCACAACATCAGGAAGGTTTTGAACATGGTTGGAAGATACTTTATCGATACCGGGATCTTTTTGGCGAGTTTTGACGAAAGCAATCCCGGCCGGTGCGAAATAGCGCGCAAGCTGATTGGCACGGCTCTGGCGGAACACGTCGGCATCATTAGCTACCAGATCGTGGAAGAGGTGCTGACCTTGGTCCTGGATCGCTTCGAGGTGAAGTTAAGCCAGCCCGACGCCGAATCCTATTTGGAGCGGGTCCTCCTCCCACTGTGCGAGGTTTATCCGACGTCCGAGCTGTATCAGTCGGCGCTAAGTTTAGCTGACGAGCGCAAACTCTCCTGTCGCGATGCCTTGGTTGTGGCCGCCGCCCGTTGGGGCAGTTGTCGGGTGTTGTTCTCCGAGAAGTTTCGGAGCGGTGGCCAGATTGGTGCGCTTGCCCTGCACGATCCCTTCACGGCTTAACCGCGATCCATTGTTTTCCAAATGATTTCTTTCATGATCTCTTGCGTGCCGCCGCCGATCGGCAACAGGCGCGCATCGCGGTACAAACGCTCGACACGGACGCCCTCCATGTAGCCCAAGCCGCCAAAGATCTGTACGGCCTGGTCAACCACAAAGGAACAGATTTCAACCGCCTGGTTTTTGGCAATGGCTGCTTGCTGGAGCGCGATTTGGCCGGCCTCAATCAACGCGGCGGTATGGTACACATAGGCGCGGGCCACATCGATTTTGCTCTGCATGTCGACCAGCTTGTGGCGAATGACTTGGTTGGCGGTGAGCGGCGCACCGAAGGCCTGGCGGGTGCGGGCATAAGCCAACGCGTCCTTGAGCGCCAGATCCGCGGTGGCGTAGGCCATGACCGCCAACTGCAGGCGTTCCGCCAAGAAGTTTTGCATGATGAGTTGGAAACCCTCATTTTCCGCACCGATGAGGTTGCTTTTGGGCACCCGGCAATCCTCAAAACTGAGTTCGGCGGTATCGGAACAGCGCCAACCCATCTTCTTCAGCGGCGCGGCGACCTTAAATCCCGGTGTATCGCGTTCAATCAGGAGCAGCGAGACGCCTTTGCGGCCTTCGCCGCCGGTGCGCACCGCGGTGGTGTAGAAATCGGCGCGGGTTCCGCTGGTAATAAAGGTTTTGGCCCCGTTGACCCGGTAGTGGTCGCCGTCGGAAATCGCGCGGGTTTGGATGCCGGCCACATCCGAGCCCGCGTTGGGTTCGGTGATTGCCAGCGCGGCAACGGCTTCGCCCGTCAGCACGGGTGGCAGGACTTTTTGTTTGAGTTCTTCCGAGGCGCCCATGAGCAGCGGGGGACAGGCAATCATGTGTGAACCCAGTCCGGCGGGGATGCCTTGCGCGCCGCAGGCGGTGAGTTCCTCCGAAACCACAATGGTGTGGAAAAGGTCGGTATCGCTGCCGCCGTAGCGTTCTCCGAAACCGACGCCGAGAATGCCGAGGCTGCCGGCCTTGCGGTACAGGTCGCGCGGGAACAAACCTTCCTGCTCCCAGGTATCCACGTAGGGGAGGATGTCTTCATGAACAAAGCGGCGAACGAGGTCGCGGAGCAAATCGTGCGAGGACGAAAAATAAACCATGGCGTTTCCTTTACGAAGGGATTCGATCAGGGCAAGGTCTTGCGTAACAGGCGGCCCAAGCGGGCAAGGGGTTCCTTAATGAGCCAGGATTTGGGATCGCGGGGGCCCACGAGGTTGCTGACCGCGCGGAGCTGAGAAAAAGGGATACCCTGCTGGGCGGCGGCCAGCGCAACGGCCGCGCCTTCCATGTTTTCCAACGGGGCACCAAAGGCCTGCCACAAGGCGTCGGCGCGTTCGGCGCTGCTGGTGATGGTGGAAACCGTGACCGCGGCGGCTCGCGGTAGATCGAACGGGGTCGCCAAGGTAAAGCGACAACCCGCGGCGCCCTTGCTTTGGGGTAAGTGGGGCAGCTTCATGTGGTCTAAATTGAAAAATGCGCGTTGATCCTGGTAACCGAGATCCGCAAAGCTGTCTTGGTTTACTTGAAGCAAATCGCCGGGTTGTGGACCCGCCTTGGGAAATACACCGGCAATACCCACCAAAATGATGCGGCTGGGTTGGTAGCGCGCCGCCAAGGCATAGGCGCTCATGGCCGCGGCGGCCGGGCCGATCCCGCACAGGGCGACGCGGTGCGGGCCGATGCGGGCGACAATCCAGTCGGGTGAAGCTTGTGGAATAAGGGTGTCGGCACCAAATAGGAAATCGCGCTCGAGCGCGGTTGGCACCAAAATCAGTTGTGTCACGCGGCAACGGCCTCCTTGGGCAGCGCGATGGTAAAGGTGGTTCCCACGCCGACGCGGCTTTCGACATCAATGCGGCCCTGATGGCGTTCGGCGATCCGCAACGCAATCGGCAAGCCTAGGCCGGTGCCGCCGATGCGGGTGGAGTAAAAGACCTTAAAAATGTTTTTGAGCTCCGGCTCTGAAATGCCGGGTCCGTTGTCGCTGACCTTAATATGCACCTTATCACCGGAGGCGGCTTGGGTCGAGATCTCGAGGACTTTTCCGGGCTTGAGGATTTGGACCGAGTTTTGGATGATGTTGAGCAATGCTTGCCGCATTTGGGCTTCGTCCATGGGGATTTTGGCGAGGTCTGCGTCAAAGTTGGTTTTTAAAACAATACCGCTTTTGCGGATCTCGGGTTCGAGGAACTGTAAAACTGCTTGAATCAAGTCGTTGACACTGCAGGGGCGCAGCTCGATATCACCGGGTCGCGCGTAGCTTAGGAACGAAGAAACGAGGCGTTCCAGCCGCATGATTTCCTTGCGCGTGGCGCCCAGCATGTCGCTTAAATCCTCCATATCGTGCACGCTGCGTTCTTCCAGTTCTTCTTGAATAAGCTGGACGTTCATGTTCATCGAGTTAAGCGGGTTGCGAATTTCATGCGCCAATCCGCTGGCAAGGGTGCCCACGTAAGCCATTTGGTCTGCTTTGGTTGCTTGTTCTTGGAGTTCTCTGTTTCGGCGGTACGCCCAAATCACATACGCCAAACCCAATCCCAAGAGCACGACCGATAACACGATGGCGATGGTGAGTTTGCGGTTTAAGTCGCGGCGCAGGGTGGCCACTTCTTGCTCGATCAGGCCGGGATGGTATTCCAGGGCGAGTTGTTGGTCGGAAGGCAGGTTGGTGGATTGCGTGCCGACGGGGATCATGCTAGGGCCGAGCTTGTTTTCGGGGTGGGGGCGGGGTGGGTTTTGGTTGGTGCCGACGACCACATCACCGCGGATTTTCTCCCGGTGAAGGACACGGCCGTTGCGGTCGAGGATGACCACCGAAACAAAAAAAGAAAATTTACGCAATCGTGGTGCTATTTGGCGCGAAAGGGCGAGTCCGGCGGTTTCACCGTCGAGTGGATCTAAACCAAGCTCTTCCTGCATGAGGCGTTCGGCCTCGTGTAAACCGTTTACCAGCTTTTCGCGAACCAGGGTTTCGGAGAGGACCCCAAAACTCAGAAAACCAAATACCGCCAAATTGGCAATGATTAGCAAGGCAAATGTCAAAATGGCCAGGATCAGACCGCGCGTCATCATTCCACACCCTTTAAAATGAGCAATTCTTGTTGGGTTTTACTTAAGAGGCGCTGAAGCGAGGGGTTTTCGATAAAGATCTGGAGCGAAAGGGTTTGAAAAAAGCGGACCGGGGTCGCGCCCGACCGCACCCACCAGGTGCGGTGCGTATTTTTACATGCCTTTGCAGCCCAGAGGTTTAGCGAAAATCACCGCGCGTTATCGCGCTGCTTAGGTTTCAGGCTTGCCGAAAGGAAACCCAGCTTGATCAGAAGCAAAGGGCGAGCCAATTTTGGCTCCATGTCAACGCGGGCGGGGTGGCCCGAATCGCCGTGTCAATTGTTGCAACATCCAGGGGGTTCGGTCGGACATCACCGCATCGACGCCCGCGTCCAAGGCCTGTTGCATGCGCGCTTCGTCGTTGATGGTAAAACAGTAAACCGGCTTGCCCGCGCCATGCACGGTTTCGACGAAGTTTTGGGTTAGGCCGCGAATGCTGCACGAATAGGCGCCCAAGAAGGAAGCCTCCGGCAAAAAACGCGGTTTGCGCTGGTTGAGGACACAGGGGATTTCCGGCGCCAGCTTGTGGCAATATTTCAGGGTGTCCAGATCAAAACACAAAATTTCGACAGAGGCGGCGGCGTTGTGGCGGCGCACGGCGGCGGTGACGATTTCGGCCAGAAGGTGCCGTCGCTTGCCGCGCGTTACCCCTTTTTCCACCTTGAGTTCCAACAGTAATCGGGTTCGTCCACGGTACCTGGCCAGAAAAGTATCGAGATCTAAAAGCGCGGTGCCTGTAAATTGCGTGTCGAACCATTTACCGTAATCGAGGTCGCCCATTTGGGCGGCGGTTCGAAAGCGAACCAGGGCCAAGCTGCCGGACACTCTGCGCAAGCTGCTGTCGTGAAAAAGGATGGGCACCTCGTCGGAGGTGATTTGTACATCGAACTCGAAGCCGTCCACGGGGTGTTCCAGGGCGGCGTCAAACGCGGCAAGGGTGTTTTCCGGGTATGCTTGGGAAAAGCCGCGGTGGGCGATGGCCAGGGGGCGGGCCGAAGGAGCGACCATGAGGCACCTACTTGGTTCGTGCGGCGGGCCGCGCATCGGCAACGCCACGCTAATATGAGGGAGCAACCATTGAATTCACGCTGGTGAAGATGCAGGTTAGCAGAACCAGCACGGGTTGATACAAGGAAAGTGGTGCAGCCGGTGCCGGCGAAGCGGATGCCTTTTCGTACACCGGCACCTTTCGCCGTCAATCCCGCGCGCATCGGGTACAATGAACCATGTGCTGTGACACAATTCGCCGAGCGGCGAATGGTCCATCTCTCGAGATGGACGGACCGCCTATCGCGACGGTTTTTTGTGTGCGACCCTGTGCCTAAAACGTCGCGGTTGCGCCGGCGGCAACAGGGGGGTCGGCTGAGTGCGATTTCGGGGGAAAGGCATTCGCCGAACGTTGTTGTTGGCTTCTAAGGCAGCACCTGTGAATGGATCCACGAGAAAGATATGGGAGGCGTCATGACGACACCTGTTGCCGAATCGGCAGAGTCCAAGCGGGGCGACGGCCCGTCCAACCGCCAGAATAAAATTCGTTTTGTTACCGCGGCATCCCTGTTCGACGGGCACGACGCTTCGATCAACATTATGCGTCGTATTTTGCAGTCGCTTGGTGCCGAGGTCATTCACCTCGGCCATAACCGTTCCGTTGGGGAAATTGTCGATGCCGCCGTTCAGGAAGACGCCCAAGGGATCGCGGTAAGCTCCTACCAGGGCGGCCACATGGAGTACTTTAAATATATGTACGATTTGCTCCGTGAACGCGGGGCCGGCCACATCAAGATCTTTGGCGGCGGTGGCGGGGTCATCGTACCCGCCGAAATCAAAGAACTCCACGATTACGGCATTTGCCGCATTTTTTCGCCGGAGGACGGCGCGGTGATGGGTTTGGTCGGCATGATCGAACACATGATGGAACAGGCCGATTTTGACACCACGGCCTTGGCGGGCGACGATCTTCCGCCCGTGAACCGCGTCGCGCGTGCGATTACGGCCCTGGAACTGGGTCAAAGCACGGGGCCGGAACGCATCAGCACCATCCCCGTGGTCGGCATCACCGGCACGGGCGGCGCCGGTAAATCCTCGCTCACCGATGAATTGGTGCGCCGTTTTATCGATCACTTTCCCGACAAAAAACTGGGCATTATTTCCGTTGATCCCTCCAAACGCCGCACCGGCGGCGCCTTGCTCGGTGACCGGATCCGCATGAACGCGGTGGCCTGTCCCGATGCGGAGGGCCACGCGCAAGTGTTCATGCGCTCCCTGGCCACCCGCGCCTCCAACCGCGCCACCAGTGAATGTATGGAAGGCGCGATTGCGACCTTGCAGCATGCGGGCTACGATTTGGTCATCGTGGAAACCGCCGGGATCGGCCAGGCCGATTCGGAAATTGTCGATTTGGTGGATTACGCCATTTATGTGATGACCAGCGAGTACGGCGCCGCCACCCAGCTTGAGAAAATTGATATGCTCGATCTTTCCGATATGGTGGTGCTCAACAAGTTTGAGAAACGCGGGGCCGAGGACGCCTTGCGCGATATCCGCAAACAGGTCAAACGCAACCGCGGCTGGTTTGATGTTGCCGACGAAAAACTTCCTGTTTTCCCCACCATCGCTTCTCAATTTAACGACAAGGGCACCAATCACTTCTTCCGTTCCCTGATTGAAAGCCTTAACAGCAAGTGCCATCTCGGCTGGCCTGTCCCGCAAATGGATTGGGTCGGTGTTCCCACCAAGGCGCCGATCATCCCCGGTGAGCGTCAGCGTTATTTGGCGGGGATTGCTGAAACGGTGCGTGGTTACAAGCAATGGGTTGGGGAGCAAGCAGAACATGCGCGTGTGCTTTACCAACTCAACGGTTCGGTGGCGGCGCTTAAGGCACGCATGGGTCAGACTGATCTCAATATTTCGGCTGAAGCCGACGGCACCGCCGAGGTGAATTTGTCACCACCCGATTTCCAGCCGGTGATTGAATCCCTCCAGCGGGAAATTGCCTACTACGAGGCCAAACTCGATCCGCGTTGTCGCAAATTGCTCGACGCTTGGCCGGCCGCAAAACAAGCCTATCGCGGTGACGAACTGGTAACGCGCATCCGTGACAAAGAAATTCGCAGCACCTTATTCACGACCTCGCTTTCCGGGTCACGGATCGCCAAGGTCAGTTTGCCTGACTATCAGGACTGGGGCGATTTGCTCAAGTGGATGATGCTGGAAAACGTGCCTGGTTCTTTTCCTTACACGGCCGGTGTGTTTCCCTTTAAGCGGCAGGGCGAGGACCCCACGCGGATGTTCGCGGGAGAGGGGACCCCGGAACGAACCAACCGTCGTTTCCACTATGTATCCAAGGATCAGCCCGCCAAGCGTTTATCAACGGCCTTCGATTCGGTAACCCTTTACGGTGAAGATCCGGCGCGGCGGCCTGATATCTACGGAAAAATTGGCAACTCCGGGGTTTCGATTTGTAACCTCGACGATATGAAGAAGCTCTACAGCGGCTTCGATCTTTGCGATTCCAAAACCTCGGTGTCGATGACCATCAATGGACCGGCACCGATTATTCTCGGTTTCTACATGAACGCGGCGATTGATCAACAGATCGAACGTCATCTCAAAAACGCGGGGCGGCTGGATGCGGCGAGGGCCACCATCCAACAAAGCTACCAAGACAAAGGCCTCGCCCTGCCCTACTACGAGGGCATGGACTACGATGCCGATAGTGATCGCTGCTTCGGGCTGGGTTTGTTGGGGATGTCCGGCAAGGAACTGGTTGACACCGAGACCTACGAACGGATTAGCGCCGACGTTTTCAAATCCGTGCGCGGTACGGTTCAAGCCGATATCCTCAAGGAAGATCAGGCGCAAAATACCTGTATCTTTTCCACCGAGTTCTCGCTCAAACTCATGGGTGATGTGCAGTCGTTTTTTATCGAAAAAGGCGTGCGCAATTACTACAGCGTTTCTATCAGCGGGTACCACATCGCCGAGGCCGGCGCGAACCCGATCAGTCAGGCGGCCTTCACCCTCGCCAACGGCTTTACCTTTGTCGAGTACTACTTGGCGCGGGGCATGAATATCAACGATTTCGCGCCCAACCTGAGTTTCTTCTTCTCCAACGGGATTGATCCCGAATACGCGGTGATCGGGCGCGTTGCCCGTCGGATTTGGGCCGTGGCGATGGAACGCCGTTATGGCGCCAACGGTCGCTCGCAAAAGCTGAAATACCACATCCAAACCAGTGGTCGTTCGCTGCATGCCCAGGAGATCGATTTCAACGATATCCGCACCACCCTGCAGGCGCTTTATGCGATTTATGACAACTGTAACTCGTTGCATACCAATGCATACGATGAAGCCATCACCACGCCGACGGAAGCTTCCGTTCGCCGCGCGATGGCGATTCAGTTGATCATCAACCGCGAGTTGGGCCTCGCCAAAAACGAGAACCCCCTGCAAGGCGCCTTCATTATCGAAGAACTGACCGAGTTGGTCGAAGAGGCCATTCTCACCGAGTTCGTGCGCATTTCCGAGCGGGGCGGGGTGTTGTCCGCGATGGAGACCCAATACCAGCGCGGCAAAATCCAAGAAGAGTCCATGTACTACGAGGAACTGAAACACAACGGCAAGCTGCCGATTATCGGGGTGAACACCTTCCTGAATCCCGATGGTGAGGAAGAGCATGGCGCGCCGGAGTTGATTCGTTCCACGGAAGAAGAGAAAGAGCAGCAGATCCAATACCTGGCCAACTACCAACAGTTCCACGGTGGTCGCTTGGCGGAAGCGCTGAGCCATGTCAAAGGCGCGGCCGAGAACAACGACAACGTATTCGTCCAACTGCTTGATGCAACCCGTTACTGTTCGCTGGGGCAAATCTCCGGCTTGCTGTACACCGTGGGTGGTCAGTACCGACGAAATATGTAATTCGCTGTTTTTGCGGTATGCTTACCAACCCTGCTTCTACCTGGCGGCCGGTTTTGGCCTGGTCTAGCCCGCATTTCTTGTGAGAAATGCGGGCTAGGGAGGGAAGCAGGGTTTTCTTGTTGGGTGAGGCCTTTTTATGGAGATTCGCAAAGTTCATTTGGAACTCAACGACGTCAACCGCGAGACGTCCTACGACTTGGGTTATTTTTCCATTCAATTCGAAGACGGCGAGGTTACCTTTCGCCTTTACGCCACGATCTGTGCGACCCACGGATGTCCCTGTGACAATCTGAAATGTGATTGGTTCGCGGGTGATGAACCCAAAACGACTTGGTACACGGCCGACGGGCAATGGTTGGATGAACATCAGAAACCGCTGCCGGACGAAGTCCAGCAGGTCTTTCGCATTGCCGAGCAGACGGAAGAATTCCAGGAACGCTACCTTCACTTGATGTACCTCCGACGACGCATGGTGTTGCGTGAATTGAACTTTGAGGAATCAGGCGCCTTTGAGGTGCCCAAGGCATTGCTGTTGCGCGGTGCCGCGCCGGAACAGGGGAGTTTGGGCAGTATCCGAAGCGGCGGTGAATCCTGGCAACTCGACACGGGGTTCTGCGGCGATCCCGAGTGTTACTGCTACGATGTGTTTTTGAACTTATCACCGGCCGACTCGGCCAACCCGGTTTGCGTTCGCGTTGATTTAGAAGGGCGTCACGATTTGGTGGCGCCGCCCGCGGATCAAGCCGGTGGCCGTGAGCAATCGGTCGCGAAGGCCGTGGCGAAAGAGCCCGGCCTTAAAGGTTTGCTGGATTTCATGCGGCAGCGCCGGCGATTGGAGAACTACGCGCGTTTTACGCGAAAGTACGAAGACAAACACATGCTGTTTTTCTAGACGGCGAAACCCGGCGGCGGCCCCTTCCTGAGTGGGCGGGCGATGCCGCTATTCAGCAGCGAAACCGGATTTGAGGATTTCTAAAAAGGTTTTGTTCCGTGCCGCCGCGTCCTTGATAAACGCCTGGTAATCAAGGACAAAAATGCCGAGGGGAATCGGGTGGTGTTTGTCTTCTTGGTTGGGAATGATGGGGTATTCCCGGTAATAAAGGTTGCCTTTTGAATACAGCTCGATGAATTGGTCCTCAAGCAAAGAGACGTGGAAGGCTTCGTCAAAATCGACAATGCCGTAAAGCCAAATCCGTTGGATTTTGCTTTTGTACCAACGCGCCAATTTACGGGCCCGTTGCCTCAATTGGCTAACCACTTCTTCCTTTCCCGCTAGCGGTAACCCCCTTTTTTTGAGTTCCACCATGACCACGTCGACCTTCTCGGTTTTGTTGACATCGTCCGAAAAAATAATGGTGATGTCGGGCCGTTCTTTGCCTTTGAATTCGTTGTCCTCTATTTCGAGTTCTTTGGCGATGGCGGTAAAATCTTGGTTGCTCAAAATCGTGCGAAAGTTCATGAACTTGTCGTCGATAAGCCAGGCGTTGTTGAAGAAGATGTGTTCGTTAAATCCCTTGTTCTGAAGGGTCTTTCGCATGGGCACGATGGCGTTGTGAATGGCGGCTTCAGCTTCACGTTCGTCCATCTCGGTGAGTTTTTTGATGATGAGGTTGCGGTAGAGAAGGTACTCGGTAAGCAGTCGTGATGAAATTTCCAGCGATTTTTCGTAGGTTTCCCTATCGAAATGATCCGCGTCCAAGATTTCCCGCTGCGCTTCGAAAAACTTGCGTTGGGCTGCTTCCAAAACCTGGCGGCGTTCCATTAATCCGGCGCCGCTGCTGTGGAAATAGCCTTGCAAGTGGGGGTATCGATCCGCGTAATCGCCCATCAAGCGTTGGTTAAACGCACGAATTTCAGGAACCTGTTCGTGGAGGATCCCCGCCGGTTGTTCCGTTAAGCATTCTTTTAACTGTTTTTGCTGGGTTTCCTCCAGTTCCAAGCGCTGTCGCGAGGAATCCGACTTACCTTTGAAAAACGGGGACACCACCAAAAACACCAAGTTGGTGCCTGGCGGCAATTGTTTGCGGCCCAATAAATTGAGGGGGATGGTTTGACCGTCGCAGCAAACGGCGGTGACCACGGTGGTGGGCCCTTCCGTTTTTTTGACGGCATAAAGCACCTCAAAAGGAACCGCGGTCCCGGCCACTTCCGCGCTAAAGGAGGCGCGGGTGAGGTCCTCGATTTCATCAATATTAAAAGATTGTTCCGTAATAATAGGTTCTGTTTGGCCATGTTCGTAAAGCTCTTGTCGAAACTGAATATTTAAATATTCATGACGCAGTTTCTTGTCGTAAAAATATGGGAAAAAATGCCGCATCATGGATGCTTTTAAATTGCCTGGGTTAATCGCATCATATGAACGAATTTTTCGATGATTAAAGTGCTTGAAATGCAGTTCCGTCTTGTAAAGCGTATCTGTCACCGGCTTGAGTTCGTGTTCGCCTTCAAACGCCTTGTCGAAGACGAAGTTTATTTTTTCACTGCCGAAGACACTCGAAATTTGGACGGTATCGAAGTAATTCAAGAACACCAAGCGACCAACGCCTTTATGGTCGTCGCCGTCTGTTTTCAGTAGCTTGGAGAATTTGGCGAAATTCTTTCCGGTAAACCCTACGCCGTTATCCGAAATGATGATTTCGATGGTGGTCGGCCTGGTGCGGGTGTCAATGATGTTTTCGACCACGATTTCCGAGGCTTTCGCGTCCATCGCATTGGCAATCGCTTCGAAATAGACGAGCTCCAGTTTTGGGTTCGGGAAGAAGAGCTCAATGGCTTTTGATATTTTAATGTGCATTAATCCGCTCTCTTTTTTTACGTATCTTGGCGACTTGTTGGATAATTATTCGTGATGCTTTATTAAGCTTGTCCGGGTGACGCAATCTACCAAGAAATGGGGAGGAAGTTAAGGTGAAAGTTTTGAGTTGGCAAAAGTTTTACAGTTTGGAAATTTGATTCGCGAGTGATATCTGTTCCCAGACGGTTGAACCATCTGGACTCCCTCAATGGAAAAAGGCCGCATTCCCCATTGCGACCGCGGGATGCCTTTGCGTGGTAGGTGGTCCAAACGATGGAAAAACCGGCGTTCGGACGCTTGCGAAAAGCGTCGTGCGGATGGTGCTTTGGAAATACGGCCTTTGTTGAAAGGTGTTAATGGGTAAAACCTAAGAAGCGCGATAAGCGTGAGGGATTTTGGCTAAAGATCTGGAGCGAAATGGTTTGTAAAAAGCGAGCCGGGGTCGCGCCCGACCGCACCCGTTGGGTGCGGTGAGCATTTTTACGGGCCGTTGCAGCCCAGAGGTTTCGCCAAAATCGCCGCGAGTTATCGCGTTTCTTAGGTAAAAGGGTTTAGGGGAGTGGGGTGGCTTGGATGCCCGCCAAATGTTGACGGGCCGGGACGCCTTGGTCGCCCCAGAGCACGAAGCCGGCCCATTCGGACCCGTCCGCTACCGCTTCAACCCAGGCGCCGTTGGCCAAGGTTTCCGCGTTTTGGAACAAACCGGCAAGGGTGGTGACGTATTTTGTTTTGGCTGAAACCGCTTCAATCGTGCGTGATTCGAGACGGTTGCCCGCGGCGTCATAGGCGTGGAAGGTCAGGTTGGCCGGTTGATCGCCCAGGTTGACCGCCACCACGCCGGTGAAGGTTTCGGCGGAGCTGTTGAAATAGGGATACAGCCACCGTTGACCGCCGCCGTAGTTGCCTTGGAGGCCGGTGAAGTAGTCGTTGTTTGAGATGCTCGGGGCCCCGAAAAGGGCGTACCCGATGAGGGGTTGGGTGGCGACCACCTGCACCCAGGCGGTGCCGGCGGGAACCTCTTCCTGGTTTTCGAAGTCGAAGAGCAGGGTGATTTTTTCTTTGGCGGTCAGGTTGCGTTCCCCGGTTTTCAGGACTTCGCCCGCCGCGTTGTAATAGGTTTCGGTGACGTCGGTGGCGACATCGCCGAGGTTGATGTAGACCATGCCCGTCCAGAACTGATTGGTATCGGTGGCGACATGGAGAAAGTTGAGGGTGTTGCCCGCCGTTTGGTTAAGACCGAGCGCCGCGGTTTGGGTGCGGTTGGGGAGTCGGGTGAAGGATTCCATGGCGGCGATGCCCGTTCCTGGTGCTGTTAACTCGGCCCATTGGCCGGGTTGCAGCTCGGAGCCGAGGTGGTCGGTGATGGGTTGTGAGCTGAAGCCGAAGGCACCGCTTGCGCGGTCGATGGTTGCGGTTTGATCGCCGGGAAACCCATTGAGGGTGATTGCTGTTTCGGCTTGTTCGGGGTTCACAACATTCAAGACGGTTTCAAAGTTGGTGGTGTCCCTCGCGATGTGGGGGAGGTACACGCGCTGATCCGCCGACGATGCTAGGTAGGCCGCGCGGGTGGATGCGTCACGGATTTCGGCAAAAACCGAGAGTTCGGCATCGGCGCCGATTTGAAGCCAGGCAATGCGTTCGGCCGTGGTGGGGAAGAGGTTGGTAACTGAGCGGAAGGTGCTTGCCTTGGCGGTGAGGCTTAGGAGCACGCCGCTGCGACCGAGCGGTTGACCCGCGCTGTCGAACGCGAAGATCTCAACTTGGGTTTCCGCCTCCGCGCTGTTGACGATGCCGACATAGGTATCGGCGCCGTCGCTGGTGCGAATATCGGCGAGGTGGTAACGGTTGGGTTGGGTCGAACTAACGGCCCCGTTGCCGGCAAAAGTAGCCTGGAACATGCCGTTGCCGTGGGTGCCAATGATGAGGTTGTTGTCACTGGGACGTAGGGCGAGTTGGGAGACGACTGCCGAACCGACGGTGTCGAGGCCTTCGCGTTGCCAAACCGTGTTGGCGCCGTCGAGGGTTTCGGTGCTCCACAGGCCGGCGTTGGTGCCCACCAAATAAATCGTGCGTTCGGGTTCTTGAACGATGGCCGAAGAACGGAAGCTGAGCTGTTCGATGTTGCCTTCGACCAAGGTCCAGGTCGGGTTGTCGCCGGTTGCGTCGTCGCTGTAGAACACGCTGGGGGTTTTGTAGTTAGAAACGGTAACCACAACCTTGCTATCGTCACCGGGATGAACGGCGATGCTGCTGATCAACCCGCCGCTAACCGGCAGGGTCATGGCCAGGAGGGTACCGGGATTCTCGGGGTTGGCGGGGTCGCTTAAGCGGAAGAGGCGGCCGTCGTTCGTGCCCACAAAGAGGTGGTTTTCGGCACCATAAGGTCCACGGGTGGTTGCCATGGCGCGAATGTCGGCCCCTTCCCCAATGGCTTCGCTCAAACTGGTGCGTTCAAACCAACCGTCGGGGTCGACCGTCAAGGCTTGGTCGGTCGCGAACAAGCGGTGCCGTGCCGCGTAGTAGAGGTGTTGGGTATTGTCGGGGTCGAGATGGAAATAGGTGACGAAGATGCTGTCTTCGGCTTCGGTGGGTCGGATGGATTCAAAGTTCTCACCGTTGAAACGTCGGATGGGTCCGCGTTGAAAGCCGTAGTAGAGAACGGGTAACTGTTCTCCATCCACGATGCGGTAGTCGCCGAAGCCGACAGCGACCCCGTCACCGCCGGCAAATTCGATGTGCTGGGTGCCGCCGATCGCCGCGGTGGTGCCGTTATCTTGGGCGCCGCCCAGGGCGGTTACGTCGCCCATTTGGGGTGAGAGGGCCACATGGTAGTACTGGTAGGTGAAGTAGTCGTTGTTGAGGTTTTCCCAAACCACGGTTCCGTCTCCGACCAGGGCGGCGTGAAGCCCGCCGTCGGAGCCACTCACGATGATGTCGGGGTTGGTGGGATCAAAAACGACCGCATGAATATCGGGGTGGTGACCCTCGTAACTTCGGTACGTATCCGCGGCCGCGTACCCGCCGATCCGCCGTGTTTGGGTGTTGGTGGTGAAGGCGTCGTCGGAAACGTAAAGGTTGGTACCGCCGACATAGATGCGACTGGGGTTGTTGGGTGCGATGTTGAGGGTCAGGTCATAACCGCCCTGGGCGGCGAAGGGATTGTTGCCGCTGAGGCAATCGCCGTCGTTGGGCATGTTGGCGGTTAAATCCGTCCAGCTGTTGCCGGCCAAGTCGAGACGTAGCAGGACCGCCTCGGACTTGACCTCGGCTTCTTCACAATCGTTGAAGTGGCCGTTAACCATCAACGCATAAAGTTGGCGGTTGGCGGTGTCCAGTGCAATCACGGCGCGGCGCGTATCGCGCGGCCATCCGGTTGGGAGCGGGAAGGTTCCGCCTGCCAAGCGTTCCCAGGAGCTAAAGTCGCCCGTGGTTGAGCGGAAAATGCCGGCATTGCGTCCGGCTTGTTGACTGATCACCACAAAGATTTCGCTGCCGTCGGGGTTGATTTCGATATCGTGCATATCCCAACTGGCGTAGTTGGGCAGGCTGCTGGAAAGGACAAATTCGAGGGCCCCGGTGTCTTGCCGCAAGCGGTAGATGCCCTGGGGACTGGAGATGTAAAGATCACTGGTGACGGGGTGGACCACCAGTTCCGAGACATAATCGTAAACATTGTCGCGGCTTTCCACCGAATTGCCGCGGGTGGCTTCGATCTGCGACCAGGTGCGGCCGCCGTCCTCGGAACGCCAAATACCGTCGCCATAATAGGTTGCGCCTGCATCGGATGCGGAGTTTCCACTTAACTCCCCGGTCCCGTAGTACCAGACGTTGGGGTTGCGGGGATCCTGGGCAATGGCGGTGACGTTGTGCATTTCATCCTGGGCCGAGACCTTCGTCCAGCTTTGGCCGCGATTTTCACTGCGGAATAAACCGGAAGACACGCCGCCGGCCAGCATGGTTTGACCCGTTGCGTCGGAACGATCAAATGCGAGTGCACGGGTTCGCCCGCCCAAGTTGCCCGGCCCACGTGGGACCAGGGATTCCAGACGTTTTGGTGCGTTTTTGGCGCGCGGGTTGTCATTGAGGACTTGGGCGCGGATGCTTGCTGCATCCGGCGGGATGAGGCCGGTGCTCGGATCTTTGAGGAAGTCGAACTCCCAGCGTTGGCGCTCGATGGTGTTGCGGCGGCGCTGTTCTTCCTTGGGGAGATTTTTAAAGGCGGAACCCTGGCTGGGTTTGGTGGGATCCTTCAGGCTGAGTGGCAAGTTTAAGGTTGAATCTGTAGGTTGGTTGATGTCTTTGATGCCGATAAAGGCGCATACAGAAACGAGGCACATCACGGTCAGTGACAACATCGTTCTTTTCATGGAATTCCTCCGGAATAAAGTCGTCGGTGGAGCCGTCCTCGAGTAACAGAATGAATGCTAAATTCGAGGTGTTGTCGGATTCGAATGCAGGGCAACAGGGAGACATCTTGGTTTGAAAAAAGAGAAATGATTGAATTCGGGGTGGTATGCAGGCTCCGTCGCAAGGGAGACGGTTGCTGCATTCCTGCTGTCGTAACGCATCGATAACCAGACTAATATACAGAATTTACAAGCTTCTTGCTTGATAACGCGTCTCAGAGACGAATTTTCGGTGGCTAGGCTTTCTGTCAGGAAATGAATGTGGTGACGAATTTTCGTCTCGACATGCTCGTTCGTTCCAAAACCCTGAATAGCCGGCGGTGTGCTTACCGCCACCAAGAGGCTGGTAATCAAGTACAAAGGCTTCTGAAATAAGCGAGAAGGGCATGAAAAAGAGGTCGCTCGCGGGCACATTTTTTTACTTTTTTTGGTGCGCTCCGGGTTTTGGGCCTTTTTGAGTGCGGAGTCCTGGACGGAAATCAGCGGGATGGTCTTGCTTGCATCTGAGAAAACCGAGCTGTTCACGGCCCCAAAATCTTTGAGGTGATGAGGCCGTATTCGCCATTGAATCCTGCGTTGGTCTCGTCCCCAGGGTGGCTTCAAATAAGCGGGTAACCGCCTTGTGAAGAACCACTTTGGTTTAGTTTTGACGTGTAGATTGGTGACGGAATACGGCCTTGGATGCGGAATTGATTCGTTGAGAAGTTTAGGGGAGCGGGGTGGCTTGGATGCCCGCCAAGTGTTGACGGGCCGCGACCCCTTGGTCGCCCCAGAGCATGAAACCGGCCCATTCGGAGCCGTCCGCTTCTGTTTCAACCCAGGCGCCGTTGGCCAAGGTTTCCGCGTTTTGAAACAAACCGGCAAGGGTGGTGACGTATTTTGTTTTGGCTGAAACCGCCTCAATGGTGCGTGTTTCCAGACGGTTCCCCGCGGCGTCATAGGCGTGGAAGGTCAGGTTGGCGGGTTGATCGCCCAGGTTGACCGCCACCAGGCCGGTGAAGGTTTCGGCAGAGCTGTCGAAATAGGGGTAAAGCCAGCGCCGACCGCCGCCGTAGTTGCCCTGGAGGCCGGTGAAATAGTCGTTGGTGGAGATACTCGGGGCCCCGAAGAGGGCGTACCCGATGAGCGGCTGGGTGGCGACCACCTGCACCCAGGCGGTGCCCGCGGGAACCACTTCCTGGTTTTCGAAGTCGAAGAGCAAGGTGATTTTTTGTTTGGCGCTCAGGTTGCGTTCCCCGGTTTTCAGGACCTCGCCCGCCGCGTTGTAATAGGTTTCGGTGACGTCGGTATCGGCATCGCCCGAATTGATGTACAGCATGCCGGTCCAGAACTGTTGGGTGTCGGTAGCGACATGGAGAAAGTTGAGGGTGGTGCCTGCATGGTGGTTGAGACCGAGCGCCGCGGTTTGGGTGCGATCCGGCAGCCGGGTAAAAGATTCCATGGCGGCGATGCCGCCGCTGTTCGTTGTCAATTCAGCCCATTGTCCCGGTTGCAGGTCAGGCCCAAGGTGGTCGGTGATGGGTTGGGTGCTGAAGCCGAAGCCGGTGGCGGCGCGGTTGATGGTTGTTGTTTGTTCGCCGGGGAAACCGGCGAGGGTAATGGTGGTTTCGTTTTGTTCGGGGTTGACCACGTTGAGCATCGTTTCGAATTGAGCGGTGTCGCGGGCAATGTGGGGGAGGAAAACGCGTTGATCCACTTGGGTGGCCGTGTAGGCGGCACGGGTCGTTGCGTCGCGGGTTTCGGCAAAAACCGAGAGTTCGGCCGGTGATCCGATTTGGAGCCAGGCAATGCGGCTCGCCGCCGCTGGGAACAGATCGCTGATTGAGTGGAAGCCACCCGCTTTTGGTGCAAGACCCATCAGGGTGTTGCTTCGACCGATGGGACGACCCTCCGTATCGAAGGCAAAAATTTCGACCTCGGCTTCAACTTCGCCGGGGTTGACGATGCCGATGGTGGTATCGCTGCCGCGCCCTCCGCGAATATCGGCGAGATGGTAGCGATGGGCTTGCATCGATTGCACCGCGTTGTTGGTTGAGAAGGTGGCGTGGAACATACCGTTTCCGTGGGTACCGATGATGAGGGTGTTATCAACCGGACGCAGGGCGAGTTGGGACACCACCGCGGAACCGATCAGATCCAAACCTTCACGCTGCCAAATCGTGTTGTCGCCCTCCACCTTGCGGGTGCTCCACAAGCCGGCGTTGGTGCCCACCAAGTAGAGCGGGCCCGCTCGATCTTCGATGATCGCGGAAGCGCGAAAACTGAGGGGTGCGATATTGCCTTCAACGAGCGTCCAAGTGGGATCCTCGCTGTCGGCGTTGTCGCTGTACAGCACGCTGGGTGTGTTGTAGTTGGAGATGGTCACCATCACCTGGGAATCGTCCTCGGGATGAAGGGCGATACTGCTGATTAAACCACCGTTCACGGGCAGGCTCATGGCGAGCATGGCGCCTGTTCCCTCGGGATTGGCGGGATCCTTGATGCGAAAAAGGCGTCCGTTACTCGTGCCGACAAAGAGGTGGCTTTCGGGGGTGTAGGTGCCGCGCGTTGTCGCCATGGCCCGAATGTGATCGAAGCTGCCGATCGCCTCGGTGAGGGCCGGCATTTCCCGCCATCCATCGCTGGTGACGGTGAGCGCCTGGTCCGTGATGAACAATCGGTTGAGTGCCGCATAATAAAGGTGGTTGGTATTGTCGGGGTCGAGTAAGAAGTAGGTGACAAAGAGGTTGTCCTCGGCATCGGTTGGACGAATGTAATCGTGTTGTAGGCCGTCGTACCGCATGATGGCGCCGAGCTGAAATCCGTAGTAGAACACCGGACGTTCTTCGCCGTCGATGGTTCGATAGCCTGCCATGCCGACGGCGACCCCGTCACCACCGGCCAGTTCGACGTGGTCGGTGCCGCCATGGGTCACCGTGGTGCCGTTATCTTGCGCGCCGCCCATGGCGAGTGGATCCCCTAAGCGTGGGGAAAGTGCGACGTGGTAGTACTGAAAGGTGATGTAACCGTTGTTGAGGTTTTCCCAGTTGACGGGGCCGCTCCCGACGAGGGCCGAGTGGAGGCCGCCGTCGCTCCCGGTAACAATGATGTCGGGGTTTGTCGGATCGAAAACAACCGCATGGATATCGGGGTGATGGTGGTTGATGGGCCCAATTGCTTCCCAGGGTAAATACCCGCCGATGTGATCGATGTCGGTGGTGGTGAAGGCATCCTCGGACACGTACAAATTGGTGCCGCCGATAAAGATGCGATTGGGTTTGTGGGGGGCGATTTCAAGCGTCAGGTTGTAACCGCCCCAGGTGACCAACGATGCGATATCGCCGCCGCCACAATCGCCGTTGGGCAAATTGGGGGATAAATCGGTCCAGGTGTTGCTCGCCAAATCGAGGCGTAAAAAAGCGGCGGCGGGTTTGTTCTCTGGATCGTCACACGCCAGATTATCTTGGGTAACCATAAGCGCATAGAGGCGGCGATGGGTTGCATCCAAGGCAATTTTTGCGCGACCGGTGAAGCGCGGCCACCCGTCGGGAAGCGGTGATAAGCCACCGGCGAGGCGTTCCCAAGAATTGAGATCGCCGCTGGTAGAGCGGAAAATTCCCGCGCTTTGCCCCGTGAATTGTGAGATGACGACAAAGATTTCGCTTCCGTTGGGATGGATTTCAATGTCGTGCATGTCGTGACTGCTAAACGTGGGGGCGCCGCTGGACAAGACCAGGGTCGGGGCTAAGTGTTCAGGGTCTAGCCGATAGATGCCCCGTGTACAGGAAAAATAGAGCTCGCTGGTAACCGGGTGAACTTCCAAGTCAGATACGAAATTGAAAACATTGCCTTCCAGTTCAAGGCTGCCACCACGGGTGGCTTCGATTTGGGTCCAGGTTCGCCCACCGTCCTCGGATCGCCAAATGCCGTCGCCGGCGTAGGCCGCGCCCGCGGCGGATGCGGAGTTGCCGGTCAATTCACCGGTTCCGTAATACCAAACATCGGGGTTGCGCGGATCCTGGGCAATGGCGGTGACGTTGTGCATTTCGTCTTGAGCCGAAACCTTGGTCCAGCTTCGGCCTCGGTCTTCACTTCGAAACAGGCCGGAAGAGACGCCGCCGGC
The DNA here is from genome assembly GCF_017377855.1 of Acanthopleuribacter pedis. Taxonomy (GTDB): domain Bacteria; phylum Acidobacteriota; class Holophagae; order Acanthopleuribacterales; family Acanthopleuribacteraceae; genus Acanthopleuribacter; species Acanthopleuribacter pedis. The sequence goes on along the minus strand of NZ_JAFREP010000015.1, from coordinate 270,204 downwards.
CAGAATGGTTTGGCCGGTTGCATCGGCGAGATCAAACGCGAGCGCGCGCGTGCGGCCACCCATATTGCCGGGACCGTGGAAGGTCAGTGATTCAAGCCGCTTCGGCGCGTTTTTGCCGCGTGGGTTCGCGTTGAGCACTTGGGCGCGGATTTTTGCCGCCTCGGGTGGCAGTTGTCCTGTTGCCGGGTCCTTGAGAAAGTCGAACTCCCAGCGTTCCCGCGCCATGGTGTTAAGGCGGCGTTGTTCCACTTTCGGCACGTTGCGAAAGTCGGGATCAAGCGGCGGCTTGAGCCGGTCGGTTTGGCTGATTGCCGGCGGGGAAGGTGACGTGAGGGGTTGGTTGATGGTTTTGAGGCCGAAAAAGACACTCACGAAAACGAAGCAAATTGCCATCAGTGACAACAGGGTTTTTTGCATATAAAAATCCTCCGGGATAGGGCTCCTTGATCGAGCCGTCCTCGAGCAGCGGAATCAATCATGAATTCGAGGGCTCGTCGGATCTGATTGCATGGCAACAGGAAGTCTTCTTGAAATGAAATGACAGGAGTGAATGAATTATTAACGATGAGGCAATGCCGTCGCGAGGGCGGCGAAATAGTTTTCCTGTTGTCCTAAAGCATCCATAATCAGACGGATGTACAGTGATCACGGATTTTTTTTAAGCGTCGCCTTGCTAAGGCGAGACGTGTCGACTTGATCCTTCTGTTGAAAGGGAAGGTGGCGGCAAAATGCCGCTGAACCATTCCCGTTCATGGTGAGACCATGAAAAGGTGCAAACGAGCCTGTCTGCAACCGAAGGTGTTTCATCAAGGTTGACGTTACTAAAATAAGCGAGAACGGTTGTCAAAACCTGCCGTTCCCGACCCAAAATGTTAGCTTTTTAGGGATTTCACCAAGGCCTCGGCGTTTTTGAGGGTCATGCCGTAAATGGAAACTTGCGGGTTGGAGCCGATACTGGTGGGGAAGACCGAGCCGTCCATCACCCACAAATGCTGAAGATGGTGGTGGCGGCCTTCGCTGTTGACCAGGGCTTGGCGGGGATCCTCGCCGAGCGGGCAGCCACCCATCACGTGGGCACTGAACAAGCGCACCATGGTTGGATCCATCGGCAAAGCGTCGAGCGCTTTTTTCGCCTCGGCCCAGGTTTTATAGGGCTGTGAATGACGGTGGAGGGGGACGACTTCCTTGGCGCCGGCCGCGAATTGGATTTCGACCATGGCCTTGAGCGAGCGCCGAAACCCGTCGCGTAGAAAATCGGTGAAGGGGTAATCGAGGAGGGGGCTGCCGTCGGTGCGCAGGTTGACTTGGCCGCCGGGGCTGTCGGGATGGAAACCGTCGCGGCAAAGGGCCAGCATGCCTTGGATGTGGGCCAAGCGGGCCATGGCCGTGTGGTGGGCCGAGCCGGGGAAGTCAAGAACGGTGGCGCTGATGACGGGGTGCAGCGGCGGTACCTCGAGTTTAAAACCCATGGGGCCGTCGGCGCCTTCCGGCCAAAGGTATTCGTCGCTGTAAATCGATTGTGGGGCACCCTCGAAGGGACGGATTTCCTCTTCGAAAAACGCCGTGGCGGCGGTAACCGGATGCAGGAAGGTGCGTTTGCCCGCGAGTTGGTAGGGATCGGGTGTACCGGAGCGCAACAGCAGGGCCGGGGTGCCGATCGCGCCTCCTGCCAGAACCACCGCTTTGGCGCGAACCTCGATTTGGACACCGGTGGGGAAGACGCCGCGCTCATCCAGTGCCGCGCAAACCACGCCTTGGACCCGATCACCTGAGAACATCAGCCTGACCGCGCGCGTGCGGCTGTACAGGGCGGCGCCCGAATCAAGCGCGGCGGGGATGGTGGTGATCAACATCGATTGCTTGGCGTTAATCGGGCAGCCCATGCCGCAATAACCCAGGTTGGCGCAGCCGCGGACGTTGCGCTGCATGATTTCAAAGGACAGGCCCAACTGTTCGGCGCCCCGTTGCAGGGCCGCGTTGTTGGGGTTGGGCGGTACCGGCCACTGGTGGATGCCGAGCCGGGCGAACGCCTTGTCGAACCAAGGTTTCATGGCCGCTTCATCACAGCCGGCCACGTCGTGGTGTTTTTGCCAGTGGGCCAAGGTTGGCGGCGGGGTTTCGAAACTGCTCGTCCAATTCACCGTGGTGCCGCCGCCGACACAACGACCTTGCAAAATATTGATCGCTTTGTCTTTGGTTTTGCGGCTTGCCGACTCTTGATAAAGCTCTGGATAAGCAAAGCTTTCGCGCATGGTGAAGTCACGGGAGGAGCGCAGCGGGCCTTCCTCAATCAGCACGACCTTAAAACCGGCGGCGCACAAGACCTCGGCGCACATGCCGCCGCCCGCGCCGGTGCCGACAATAACCACATCGGTTTCCAGCGTTTTGTTTTCAGACAAGCCCGAGGCGTCGACCGCGGACCAGCCGTTCGCCAGGCCTTCAGCAATGGGATCGGGAATCATTCAGTGACCTCCCCGTTGTTGTGAAAAGGGGGTGGCCCCGCGTAACCCAGTGCCGGCCAGGAGCGTGGGTTGCCGTACCAGGCCGCCGTGATTAATTGTTGTAAACCGTCGTAGGCCGAGCGCAACAGGGCGGTTCGGCTTGCATGCCAGCCGCGCAGCATCGCGTCGGCGTCGTCGGGGGTTACGGCCGGCCAATCGCGCCACAAGCCGCAGACCAATACCCGTGTCGGGGCCAAGGTCATGAGGGTAAAGAGCTGACGCAGTTCCGCCTGGACCGAGGGCTGAAAGGCCGCAATGGTTTGGTCTACCGCGTGGACCACCTCTTCCGTGAGTTTGGGGTTTCCCGCTGCTTCACTGCCCGCCAAAACCGCGGGTGCCAAGGCGCTGACCACCGCGTGGTCGGCCTCGGTTAGAAAATCATAGCGATGATCGCCTTTGGCTGCTAAATGGGTGCCTTTACCCCAGAAGGTATCGTGACTGAGCCACCCGGCGCAGGCCAAAGCCGTTCCGCCAAGCAAGCCCGCCTTTAGAAAGGTCCTGCGCTGCATACCCCAACTTCCCGTGCAAAAAATCGTCGACCCAATGATGGAACCTGGGCGCGCCCGCGTTGCTCACAAGACGTTTTGCGACAAAACGGGAACACTTGCAAGGAAGGAGGGTCGGCACGGGTGGATGGTCGAACCTGAAATTTAACCAAACAATAACAATGAATCCTAACTCAGTTCGAGGCACCTGGCAAACCGGGATCCCCGCATTGCCCACCATGAAGCGCTTCCATCGCCACATTTCCCTTGCCGACCGGCCCGAGCTTTGGCAAGGTGGGTAAGCTTTTTGCCCTAGCCCGCATTCATTGAGGAGCCAACAGCATGTCGTTCACGCTAAACAACCAATGGGCGGTGGTCACCGGTGCTTCTTCCGGGATTGGTACCGAAATAGCCCGTCGCCTGGCTGGATCGGGCTGTCACGTGGTGCTGGTCGCCCGCCGTCAGGAACGCCTTAACGAGGTCGCGGCGCGACTTGAGCAGGAACATCGCGTGCAAACCCGTGTCTTGCCCTTGGATCTGACCGAACCGGGAGCCGCGCAACGTCTGGGTGAGGCCGTGGCCGATCTTCCCATCACCGTGCTGGTGAACAACGCGGGTTTTGGCAAAACCGGCCCCTTTAACGGCGAGGACTTTGCTGTTTACCAGCGCATGGTCACCCTCAACATTCTGTTTCTTTCTGAACTCACCTACCAGCTGCTGCCGCGGTTGCGCGAAGCCGCGGGTGGCGCGCGAATCCTTAACGTCGGCAGTATTGCCGGCTATCAGGGTGTGCCCAACATGGTCGTTTACAGCGCGACCAAGGCCTACGTCAATCATTTCTCCGAGGGCCTGCATTGGGAACTTTCGGATACCAAGGTTCGGGTCACCAACCTCGCGCCCGGCAAAACCGAAAGCGAATTTTTTGATGTCGCTTCCATGCGTGGCACCCAATTCGCCCGCACCGGCGTGTTAAGTGCCGAACGGGTCGCGAATCTTGCCGTGAAAGCCATGGTTGCCGGGAAGCGCAATGTGATCACCGGTTGGGATAATCGGCTCAATGTCTTTGCCCTGCGCTTTAGCCCGCGTTGGCTGGTCGGCGTGGTTTTGCGGTTTCTCTTCCGTGAGATGAAATAGGGTTAACCTGTTAGGAGCGCTAACCTGCACTTCTCACCAGAAGTTCTGCTCCGGCGTTGAAATAGCTGCAATGACTTAGGTTACTTGGTTGCACCGTTGCAAAGCAAGGGTGGGGCAGCCTCGACGTAGCGCCTCTACGCCGAAAGGTCGGCCCCGCTGCGTTTGCCCTCGGTCGTAACCTGTGTCCTCACAGCGATTTCAAAGCCTCGCAACGAATTCTGGTGAGAAATGCGGGCTAAGGATTTCGTGCCTTTTCGGCGGGAACGCCGTCGGGGTCGATGGGTTCCGGGTGATGCTGATCGCAGGTCTCGCGATGCGTTTCCCAAAAGGCCCGGCTTTTGGTACGAACCTTGGTTAAACCGGGATACGCCCGGCTCCGCGCCATCCCTTGCTCAAACAAGGCGTCCCCTTCCGTGCAACGCCCCAAGCCCAGATGGGCCCGGCCCAGTTCAAGCAGCATCGAGGCATAGGTCTCTTGAATCAGGGTCGCGTTTTCCAGTTGTTGAAGCAGCGGGCGGCCGGCCGCGATGGCACGTGTGTAGTGTCCGGCTTGGTTCAGGCAATGGATGCGCAGATAGGCCGCCTGCATGCTGCGCATGTGGTCGGCCCCGTAGTGACGGGAAAGGGTTTCGTTACATGCTTCGACCAGGTGAAGCGCCTCTTGATGACGGCCGGTTGCCGCCAGGACCTTGACCAAGCGCAGCCCAAACCACGCGTAATCGGGGTCGTCTTTTTCGTACAAACCGGCCAGCACCGCCATCCCTTGCCGGCAGCGTTGTTCCGCCTTTTCATAATCGTTGCTATTCAAATGAACCTGGCTTAAATAGATCAGGGTCTCGCCGTAAAGCAGGGTGTCCACCGTCCGGTTTTTTTCAAGCACCGCCAACAAAGCTTGGAAGGCGAGAACCGATTGGTCCAGCTGGTTGGCGTCGGAATAGATCAGGCCAAGGCCTAGCAGGCATTGTTGATAGAGGTTCCCGTGTTTGGCGTTGTTCGCGGCCAGAATATCCCGCGCGGTGCGTAGCATTTCGCCCGCGGCTTCAAGATTGCCGTTGAATTGATGGACGATCCCGAGTGACATGGTCAGTTCAAGTTCCTGGGATTGGCGGTAATCGGGTGTGTCACGGTATTGTTCCAAGGCCTGTTCTAGGACGGCGGCGGCATGGTCCAAGCGGCCGTTAAGGATCGCGAAATTGGCTCGGACAATCGCGTTTTCGATCAGAGTGCTCGCTTGGTCGAGGAGGGCCGGTTCCTCGTCCAAGCGGCGGTCGAGCGCTTCCATATAAGGTTTTGCTCTTTCCACAAAACCTTGGTGAATCATCAGGTTGGCCACATCGATAAGAACGTTGGCGCGGATGCGGCGGGTTTTGGGGTCGGATTGGGTGAGCTGCGCCAACAGGGTTTGGTAATCGCGTTCCAGTGCGTCCAAATCGCGATGGTTTTTTTCGAAACCGAGGATGGCCGCGCGTGTGGCGAGACGGTCGGGATGTCCGTCTTCTAAAAAGGTTTTTTTAAGGTCGAAGCCGGCGCGAACCATTTTTAGCCCTCGCGTTTCGTCGCCGATTTGTCCGTAGATGGTCCCCATGGTTTCGAACAGTTTGGCTTTAATCGGGGCTGCCGGCGTGTCGGGGTCGGCCATAAGTTGGTTTTCCGCCCGCTCCAAGATGTGGATGAGATCGGGGGGGCCCGTGACCTCGTATTGGGTGGGGTCGATGGACGTAAACATCTCGGTCACGAATTGGAGGACGTGCTCCGCGTTTTGGCGTTCATCGGCCGCAATTTGTGCTTGGCGGCGTGCTTCTTGGCGTTCGTTGAGGACCCAGGCCTGAAAACCGCCCACGGTGGCCAAAAAAACCAGGGCGGCGGTGGTCAAGCGACGGTTGCGCCACAAGAGGGCGCGCAGCCTTAGGAACGGATTGGGCGGTGTCGCTTCTACCGGATCGCCGCGCGTGATCCGCGCCAACTCGCGGGCGAAATCGTAAACCGTTTGGTAGCGGTGTTCCGGCTGGTGGGCCATGGCCTTGTGAACGACCCATGCAAGGTCTTGGTTGAGCAGGCGGCCCAAGGCGCGGACGCTTGTACCGCATTGGGCGGCGAGCGTTTGCTGTTTCGTCCGACCGAGGCGACGCCAGCGATCCCCCAGGGGAATCCAGGCCCCGGCGGCCACCTGCCGGCGCAGGGTACCGTCGCCGGGTTGCGCCTCGAACGGGGATGTTTCCAGCAGCAATTCATAGAGGAGCACGCCCAGGCTGTAGACGTCCGTGCGCGCGTCGGGTACCCCATGCGTGCCCTTGATGTCGTGCCCACCGGCCTGCTCCGGGCTCATGTAACGCGGGGTGCCCGGGAAAAAACCCGTGGCCGTGAGTTGTTCGTCGCTGCCCATCGGTTTGGCAATGCCGAAATCAATGACCTTGGGCAAGACCTGTTCTTCTTCCCGATGCACCAAAATGTTGCCGGGTTTGATGTCGCGGTGGATGATCCCCCGTTGGTGGGCGCCCGCGACGGCCATGGCCGCTTTGGCGACCAAATCGATGCGGGTGGCCAACGTGCATTGTTGTTGTCGGCAATATTCGGTAATCGGCACGCCGTCCACGTATTCCATCACCAAATAGGGAACACCCGCGGGCGTGGTCCCCGAGTCGTACAAGCGCGCGATCCAAGGATGGGTTAAGCGGCCCAGAATTTGACGTTCTACCTCAAACCGCTGCCTTGCCTCGCGACTCACGGCGAGATGGGCGAGGACCTTGATTGCCACCCAGCGCGAAATGGGCGTTTTTTGTTCCGCCAGGAGAACCACACCCATCCCGCCGCTTCCAAGCTCTCGCGTGATGCGGTAGGGTCCCAATTGGCTGCCGATCGCGGGCGGGGCCGCAAACAAGGCGGGGCCGAGCAGAGCGGCTTCTTGGTCGGCCGCCGACAGCAGGCTTTCCAGCTCGCCCCGCAAGGCGGCATCCTCGCCGCATTGCGCATCAAGCCAGAGCGCCCGTTGGTCTGAATCCTCGATATCACGGGCTTGTTGCCACAGCCGTTCGACTTTTTGCCAATGGGTTTTATCCATCGAGGGCTCGCTGCCGAACCTTTGCATCGGGCGCACGGGTTTCGGGGCGACGCAAGGCTCTCGCCAGCCAGCCACGTGCAAAGCGGACCTCGCGCTGGACGGATCGTTCCGAGAGGCCCAGAATTTCGGCGATTTCCGAGGTCGTCAACCCAAGAAAGAACTGCCATTCCAAAATGCGCAACTTGCGTGGATCGCGGTCGCCCAATTCTTGAAGAAAGTCGTCGAGGACCATCATTTGCTCCACGGCGAGGCCGGGAAAGGCAATGCGGAGTTGGTCGTCAAAGGGCACTTTTTCCACGTTGCCGCCCCGTTTGAGGGCGTTGCGCGCACGTGCATAACGCATGAGGATTTGCCGCATCATCATGCCGACACACGAAAAGAAATGATCTCGGTTTTCAAAAATCGGCGGGCTACTCGCCTGAAGTTGTAGAAACACCTCGTGCACCAATTCGGTTGCTTGCAAACTGCGCTGCTGATTACCGCGGCGGAAATAAAAGCGGGCCATTCTTTGTAAGTCTTGATAAACGTGGGGGATAAGCTGTTCGAGTGCCTGCGAATGACTTTGGTGCCACTGTTGCAACAGCGCGGTGATATCGGGTTTGCTCAGGCGTTCCCCGGTCAGGGTTGCCACTTCTTGCGCGTCGGACGGGGTCTCCTTTTCCGGTGTCTGTGTTTGTTTTAGGCCCATGCGGTGTTCTCCATGTCGGGTTGTTTTCTTCCCGGTAGGGGCCGGCCGGCGGCAACGCGGGAAAGCAGGAAAGCGCCGCCCCATTTTGAATACGGGTCCCGAGCCCGTCCGGCGTGGTCCACGGCTAAGGTACCCAGATTTTCAGAATTCGGAATCGAACGGGCTCACGTTGTTGCAGATTTTCCTCTTTGTTCGGGAAAAGGGGCGGATGATACCCGCCCCATTAGCCACCGAACGAAATGAAGCGTTCAGGTTAGGGGACATCCACCGCGGTGAGAACCAAAGTCCCCAAGTAACAGTAGCGTCCGGTTCCGGCCGGGCTGACCGCGACATCCAAGGTTAAGGTGCCGTCTGTCCCGGCCTGAACCCCGTCGAAATCGACCGTGGTCGCCGTATTGTCGGTCACATCAAAATCGATGAAGTGCCCGCCCAACGTGTAACGGGTTAAGCGATCGCGATCTCCGTCGGCACCCTGGCGGGAGGCAAATAGGGACACATCGTAAACCGCGCCCGGGGTCAGGCCCGTGAGCCTCACTTGACCGGGGCGGGTCAAACCGGCTTCGTGGCTTGCATGGCTGCCGCTCCAGAAGGTATCCCTTTGTGCCTGGGCGGGAAACAAGCTGTCGTCAACAACACCCAGGCCGTTGTAGCCTTGGAAGCCAACCGGAATCACCATGTTAATTCCGGTCGCCGCGCCTTGGTCGTCCACACCGTTTTCCAACGAGGGATTGGCGGCCGTGCTTTGTCGGAGGGTCACATTGTTCCAGAACCGGCCGTGGCCGTCTTGCGCCGGACAGGTCAAAGTCGGGGCACCGAAGTCAACCATCAAGGAACGGCCCTCTTCTAAACGGGGTTCCAGCGGTTCGTCCTCGGGGAGCGCCGTGACCGACAAGGCGTTCATCTGCGCGTAACGCGTGCCGCCGTCCGGCGCGACGCCGACCGTCATCGCAATGCGGCCCGTGTCGTCGGCGTATACTTTTTCAAACACGGCCCATTCGTTTTGGTTATCCGCCGCGTTTACGTCGCGGACCAACCCGTCAATCGTCGCACGGGTGAGCCGACCGCGTCCGTAATCGTCGCCGCTAGCCGAGGCAAACATCGCCACGCGGTAAGGCGCGTCGGGGGTTAAACCGGCAATGATCACCCGGCCGTTCTGATCAAGTGCTGCATCGTGGCCGCTCCGATCACCCACAAACACGCCGTCGAAGGCCGCTGTTTGCGGCAGATCCCCGCCCACCGTTTCCGTTCGCGCAAAAATGCCGCTGAAACCTTCCTCAATACCGATAGAGGCGGAGGTGGTCCGTCCGGTCTGATCGTGCAACCGCGCACTAAACGCGGTTTGTTGGTACTTGACAAAGTTGTTCCAAAGTCGCCCTTGCGCATCCGCGCCGATGGTTTCTTGGTTCGGGTTGTTGTTGGTATCGGGCCAACCGAGTTCCACCCAAATGGTTTGATTGACCGACAGGGGTTCCGGGCGCGCTTCCGCCGCCAGGCTTTGGGCGAACAACCAATCGTAAAACCCTTCCGTGGGCGGATCCGCGGGTGAGCCGCCTTCATAGTCGCCCACATAGCGGGGGTCCTCGGCGAAAATCCGCGACCAGCCGCCGTGTCCCATGCCGTCAACCTCCGTGTAACGCGGGGTTCCCCCTTGCTCTTCCATCAGGCGGCGCATGGTGATGCTGTGGCTGTGACCGACCTGGCTGTCGCGATTTCCGTGGATCAGCCACATGGCGCGCTGGGCGCATGCCGCGGCGGTATTCGTCCGTTGGGGCGCGGAAAGCGGGACCCCGGCCGCGAAGGTATCCAATCCAGAGGCGACGGCCTCGTAGGTGCCGCTTCCGCCCGCTGAAATGCCGACCACCACGATGTTAGCCGGATCGATGTACAGACCCGGATCCTGCAGGAGCGAATGGGCGAGGTCGGCAACCGCCGTGCCGTTCCACCAGCCGTTGCTGCTCTGAGGAACCACCAGGTATCCGTGGTAATCGGGGTCGTTGACCAGGGTTTCGATCATCGGTTGAATATGGCGCTTCACCGGACGCTCGTTGTCAGTGCCGCGTTCGCCCAATCCGTGGAGGTACACGACAAGGGGACGGGGCGATGCGGGGGTCGCCGCCTCGTCGACGAACAGGCGATAGACGAGGTGCTGGCCGCGGCTAATCAAGGCGCCGGGTTCAGAATCGCGTATGGGATCCACTTGGGCCTTTAACAAGGGGCCCAACAACAACAGGCCCAGAATCCATCCCAAACGGATTTGCCACATAGGGCGAACAAAGGTAGTTTTCATATCAATAACACTCCCAAGGTTTTAACACGGGGAGGGTTCATGCTTTGCGCCGCAATACGACGTCGGCGCGGTCACCAAACGCGAGACCCAACCCTCCCGGCTACTTGGGGGTTAAACCGTCGGCACGAAAAACCGACAAAGGATCCAAGCTGGATTAGGAAAGCGTGACTTGGGTCACCGGGGGGCGGCCGGTGGGTGTCTCGTCGCGGGCACGTCCTATTCTCAGAGTTAGGGCCCGTAGCTCACCGCTTCCACCAAGCCGATGCGATTCACCGGGATCGCCTCCGGGAATTGGAACTGGTAGACACGCGTCCCTTTTTTGCGTTCCTTGCGGCTTTGCGGCACCGAGTCCATTTCGACGCGGTGGGTAAACACCTTGACGCCCTTGAGGCTGTAAAAGCGCAACTCCAGCGCCGTGCCGTCGGTGGAGGCGGCCAGGTCCAATTTCATTTGACGGTAACCGGCTTCTGTTTCTCCCGTCAGGCCCAGACTCTTGACGCGGTTGGCGACCGGCAGCCCCGCCGCGGAACGACCGTTTTTGGTCACATGGACCACACGGAAGGCTTCTTGCCCGGTTTTTCCGTAAGCGACCGTACCGCCGCTGAGGCGGCGCTTGACCGAAGAAGGAATCTGTAGTTCCGGTTTTTTGGCGTTCGGTACGTAGTAACTGAAGTAATCGACCGATTTCACCTTGGTGATGTCGATGGCGATGTATTCCCCTTCCTCGTACCAACCGTAGTAGTACTTGTCCTCCTTAACTACCTGGGTCGTTTGGATCACGGTGCCGTTTTTCAAGGTAAGGGTTGTGCCGTCGACGAAATAACCGTCTTCCTGGACAAAAAAACCAAAACTCACCAAAAAAACCAAAAACGTCATTGGGGCCTCCGTGGTTGGTAGGGGATGGGTTGGTCGCCGCGCCCGGTGCGATGCGCGATCAGTGTAACACGGCCCGGGAACGGGTTAGCCGGGCGAAGTCACCGAATCGGTTGATGCGGCCGGCTTCTGGAAGTGACGGGGACACGCGGGGATTTTGGCCGTATCGGCAACGCGGAGGCCGAGAAAATACAGCAAAGGTTGAATTCGGACCAATCTTGTACTATTTTGGTTTAGGCAATTAGGACCAAAATGATCCTAATTGAGATCGTGTCTCACTTTCGCCTCGCACTTCACCCTTCACGGGTGCCTGGGAACCCATCATGAGTTTGAGTTTTACCCGAAAAACCGATTATGCGCTGGTCGCCCTTTCCGAGCTTGCTCGCGAGCACCACCAGGAGCAGAGCCCGCTTAGCGCACGTCGTTTGGCCGACGAGTTCAAGCTGCCGCTGCCGTTGTTAATGAACGCGCTCAAAGAACTTCACCGTGCCGGGATTCTCAGTTCGCGGCGTGGCGCGGGCGGCGGCTACAGCTTGGCCAAACCACCCGAGGCGCTTAGTTTGCTCGAAATCATCGAGTGCTTGGAAGGGACCATCAACATCTCGCTGTGCAGCGACGGCGGGGCCCACGCCGAGGAAGAGGAATGCGGCGGCTGCTCGATTGTGCATACCTGCCCGATCAGCATGCCGATTCAACGGCTTAATACCTTGCTGCAAAACTTCTTGGCGGGCATCAGCCTTGCCGATTTGACCACCAACACTTCAATCATTCCACTGACGGGATTAGGGGTTCGCGTATGACCACAACTGAAATCGAACAACTCGCAAAAAAAGAGTATAAATACGGCTTTGTTACGGAGATTGAATCCGAAACCTTTCCCCCCGGTCTCAACGAGGATGTGATCCGCGCCATCTCCGCCAAAAAAGACGAGCCACAATGGCTGTTGGACTGGCGACTGAAGGCGTTCGCGACCTGGCAGAAAATGGAAGAGCCGGACCACTGGCCCCAGCTCAAGTACACGCCCACGCCTTACAATGAGATTTCTTATTATTCTTCGCCCAAGAAAAAAGACGGGCCCAAAAGCTTGGAAGAGGTCGACCCCAAGTTGCTGGAGACCTACGAGAAATTGGGGATTCCGCTCAACGAGCGCGCACGCCTGGCCGGCGTGGCCGTTGATGCGGTGTTTGACAGCGTCTCTGTCGTGACCACCTTTAAAGACACCCTCAAAAAAGCCGGCGTCATTTTCTGTCCCATCTCCGAGGCCGTGCGGGATTATCCCGAGTTGGTTCAAAAGTACCTGGGCAGCGTGGTGCCCCACTCCGACAACTTCTTCGCCGCGCTCAACTCGGCCGTGTTCACCGACGGCAGTTTTGTCTACATTCCCAAGGGCGTGCGTTGCCCGATGGAATTGAGTACCTACTTCCGCATTAACGAGGCTTCCACCGGCCAATTCGAGCGCACCCTGATTGTGGCCGAGGAAGCGTCTTACGTTAGTTACCTCGAAGGCTGTACCGCGCCCATGCGCGACGAAAACCAGCTGCACGCCGCCGTGGTGGAATTGGTGGCGCATGACGACGCCAAGATCAAATACTCCACCGTCCAAAACTGGTATCCCGGCGACGAGGACGGCAAGGGCGGGATTTACAACTTTGTCACCAAACGCGGCAAGTGTGCCGGTCGCAACAGCCACATTTCCTGGACCCAGGTGGAAACTGGTTCGGCCGTGACCTGGAAATATCCCTCCTGCATTTTGCAAGGCGACAACTCTGTCGGCGAGTTTTACTCGGTGGCCTTGACCAATAACTACCAGCAAGCCGACACCGGCACCAAAATGGTGCACATTGGCAAAAACACCAAAAGCACCATCATCTCCAAGGGGATTTCCGCGGGCAAAGGGCAAAACACCTACCGCGGCTTGGTCAAGATCATGAAAGGCGCCGAGAACAGCCGCAACTATACCCAGTGTGATTCGCTGCTGATTGGTGATCGCTGCGGCGCCCACACCTTCCCCTACATCGACGTGCGCAACACCAGTTCGACCGTGGAGCACGAGGCGTCCACTTCCAAAATCGCCGAGGACCAGCTTTTCTACGTCCAACAGCGCGGGCTCGACCTGGAAAACGCCGTCTCCTTGATCGTCAATGGTTTCTGTAAAGAAGTCTTCCGCGAATTGCCCATGGAATTCGCCGTCGAGGCCACCAAATTGTTGGCCGTTAGCCTGGAAGGCAGCGTCGGTTAACCCCGACCCCATACCCAATACAACTGCGTCCCCCACGACCCAAACGCAACACGAACAGCTTGAAATGAGGATAAACCATGCTTGAAATTAAAGATCTGCACGTCAACGTCAACGGCAAACCCATTTTGAAGGGTTTGAATTTGACCATGGGAGAAGGTGAAGTTCACTGCATCATGGGCCCCAACGGCTCCGGTAAAAGTACCCTTTCCCAGGTATTGGCCGGCCGCGATGCATATGAAATCACCGGCGGGAGCGTGACCTTCCGCGGTAAAGATCTGCTTGAGCAAGAGCCCCACGAACGCGCCGGCGAAGGCCTGTTTTTGGCGTTCCAATACCCCGTCGAAATTCCCGGCGTGAGCGGCAACCAATTCTTGCGGGCCGCCCTGAATGCCGTGCGCCAATACCGCGGCGAAGACGAACTGGATGCCGCGCAAATGATGAAAGTGTTTCGCGAGCGCGCCAAGCAAGCCAAAATTGACCTCGCATCCTTGAAACGTTCCGTGAACGAGGGTTTTTCTGGCGGAGAAAAGAAACGCAACGAAATGTTGCAGATGGCCATCCTTGAGCCGCGTCTGGCGGTGTTGGACGAGGTGGATTCCGGTCTCGATATTGACGCGCTTAAAATTGTCTCCGACGCCGTGAACGCCATGCGTTCGGCCCAACGCTCCTTCCTCGTGATCACCCACTACCAGCGCCTGTTGAACCACATCGTTCCCGACCATATCCACGTCTTGGTCGACGGCCAAATCGTCAAATCCGGCGGTAAGGAACTGGCCCTTGAACTGGAAGAAAAAGGTTACGCCTGGGTTGAAGAACACACCAACACGGTGGCCGGCTAAGGCCCCACGCCCGCTGCACAAACGTAAGGAAGGACGATGTCAACGCTGACCGTACACAACAAACTCCATGAAGATTTTTCCCAAAACAGCGGCGCCGGCCCGGCCGCGCTGCGACCGCTCCGCGAGCAGGCTTTTGCCCGTTTCGCCGCAACCGGCTTCCCCACCACCCGCGACGAGGCTTGGCGATTTACCAGCACCCGCGCGCTGACCCAGGTTGACTGGCAACGCGCCGATCAGCAGGCTCAATCCCAGCTGGACGATCTCAAAGCGACCGTCGCCCACCACGCGCTCAAGGATGTGGCCGCGACGACCTTGGTGTTCGTCAACGGGTTCCTGCGAGAGGATCTTTCGCAACGCCGTTTGCCCGCGGGTGTTCGTTTGCTTTCCTTGGCCGACGCGGCTCAAGAAGATTGGTTTTCCGAATACTACGCGGTGGCGGATGCCGAAACCGCCTCGGCTTTGCCCGCGCTAAATACCGCCCTGGCCGACAGCGCCACCGTGCTGGTGCTGGACGCCGAAGCGCGGCTCGAGAACCCACTGGAAATCATTCACCTGAGTTGTGGGATCAGCCCGCACCGCGCGACCTTCCCCCGCACCATGGTGGTCGCCAAACCCATGGCCGAGGCTACCGTGCTGGAAACCTTCATCGGTAGCGGTGGCGAGGCCTATTGGCAGAACTCTGTTTCGCAATTGCACCTGGCCGACGGCGCGCGGGTGACCCACGTCCTGGCGGAACTTGCCACCGAGCAAGCCTTCCATACCCACGCCACCTTCGCCCATTTGTCACGTGACAGCAAACTTGTGAGCGAAAACATGTTGATCGGCGGTGCGCTCGCCCGCAACGACATCCACGTGAACCTCAACGGCCCCGGTGCCGAGGCGCACATCAACGGCTTGTTCCTCGGCCACGCGCGCCAACACCTCGACAACCACGTCGTGGTGCGCCACAACGAACCCCACGGCTGTAGTTTCCAAAACTTCCGCGGCATTCTCGACGACAAAGCGCACGGTGTGTTTACCGGCCGCATTTTTGTGGCCCAAGACGCCCAGAAAACCGACTCGGCGCAGTCCAACCGCAACCTCTTGCTTTCCGACGAGGCACGCATTGATACCAAACCGCAGTTGGAGATTTACGCCGACGACGTCAAGTGCGCCCACGGCGCCACCACCGGTCAACTTAACCAAGACGCCTTGTTTTACCTGCAATCGCGGGGCATGGCCCCCGACGCCGCGCGTAACTTCTTAATCTACGCGTTCGCCCACGAACTCATCGAGAAACTGGCGATCCGCGAACTCCGCGAACACCTCGAAGCCGTGTTGGTAGAACGGTTCGGTCAAGCCGGCGCCCTCGCGCCCGAAGCCTAATCGGTCCTAACCGAAGGAGTCACCATGAGTCAATCAAGCCTTGCCGCCCATCAAACCCACACCCTTGACATTGCCAAAATTCGCGCTGATTTCCCGATTTTGCAGCGGACCGTTCACAAAAAACCACTGATTTATCTGGACAACGCCGCCTCTTCCCAAAAACCCAATCAGGTGATCGAAGCCGTGGCCCGTTATTATCGGCGCCATAACGCCAACGTTCACCGCGGCCTGCATACCCTCAGCGAGGAAGCAACCACCGCCTATGAATCGGCGCGGGAAAAGGTTCGCGCGTTTATCAACGCCGCTGAAATTGCCGAGGTGATTTTCACCAAAGGCACCACCGAGGCGATTAACCTGGTGGCCTCCAGCTACGGTCGCGCGCACCTTCGCGCGGGCGACGAGGTGCTGATCACCTATATGGAGCACCACTCAAACATTGTTCCTTGGCAGATGATTTGTGAACAAACCGGCGCGGTGTTGCGGGTTTGTCCCATCAACGAACGCGGCGAACTCTTGATGGACGAATTCGAGCGTTTGCTCAATGACAAAACCCGGATTGTTGCCTTCAACCATATTTCCAACTCATTGGGCACCGTAAACCCGGTGAAACGCATGGTGCAGTTGGCCCACGCCGCCGGCGCCGTTACCCTTGTTGACGGCGCCCAAGCCGTCCCGCACCAAGGTGTCGACGTTCGCGATCTCGACTGCGATTTTTATGCCTTTTCCGGTCATAAAATGTTCGCGCCCACCGGCATCGGTGTCTTGTACGGCAAACGGTACTTGCTCGAGCAAATGCCGCCGTACCAAGGTGGCGGTGACATGATCAAAAGTGTGAGTTTTGAAAAGACCGTCTACAACGAACTGCCTTCTAAATTTGAGGCCGGCACCCCGATCATCGCGGGCGCCGTTGGCTTAGGTGCCGCCATTGACTACCTCAACGAGGTGGGTCTCGAGGCGATTAGCGACTATGAGTACGGGTTGTTGACCTACGGCACCGAACAGCTCAAAACCGTGCCCGGCCTGCGCATGATTGGTGAAGCCGCCGAGAAAACCAGCGTGTTTTCCTTTGTGCTCGACGGTGCCCATCCCCACGACATCGGTACCATTCTCAGCCATACCGGTGTGGCCGTGCGCACCGGGCATCACTGCACCGAACCCTTGATGAAGTTCTTTAAGGTTCCCGCTACCGTGCGTGCCTCGCTCGCGTTTTACAATACCCGCGAAGAAATCGACGCGCTTGTTGTCGGCCTCGGCAAGGTGCGGGAGATGCTGCTCTGATGAACGGCATTGCCCCGGGGGTCAAGGCGCTTTACCGCGAAGCGATTAAAGACTACGCCGCTCGTTTGGCCGATTGGCCCCCACCCGAGGTGGTTACCCACCGCGCCGAGGGGTTTAACCCCCACTGCGGTGACGCCTTGGAAACCGCTTTGCATTGTCGGGAGGGCCGCATTGCCGCGCTTGGCTTTGACAGCGAATCCTGTGTGGTTTGCCATGCCTCGGCCGCGCTCATGGCCCAGGTGCTCCAGGGAATCGCGGTTGAAACCGTACCCAAGGCGCTCGAGTCCTTTGAAAACGCCTTGCGTGGTCACATCGAATGGCCCGAGGTTTTTGACGAGGCGTCTTGCTTAGAACCCGTTCGCGACTTTCCCAGTCGCATTCAATGCGCCCTGTTACCTTGGCATACCCTCGCCATGTGTTTTCACCCCCAACCCACCACCGCTTGTACTGAAGAGGAGATTCCAGAATGAACGAAACGCTCCCGGAACCGGTCGACAACCTGGTACCCGGTGACGGCGGGGACGCCATTTTGCGTACCGACATCACCGAGGCCTTGCGCCAGGTTTACGACCCCGAAATTCCCATCAATATTTATGAAATGGGATTGATTTATCGTGTTGATGTGGATGAAGCCAAAAAAGCCGATGTGCAAATGACCCTGACCACCCCCAATTGCCCGTCCGCGCAAGAACTGCCGATGATGGTGCAGCAACAGATTGAGATGATTCCCGATATCACCCAGGTGATTGTCGACATCGTGTGGGATCCGCCCTGGACGCCCGACATGATGACCGAGGAAGCCAAATTCGAATTGGGCATGATTTAAATAGGTTGTGATGCGCCGACTGGGTTTTTAACCCGCGGCAAGAGAAAGGATCTCCATGATTTTCGGCCGGTTCCGCAAGAAACAGGCGACGGTGACCGAAGCACAGGTGCTTGACGCCCTGAAACAGGTCATCGATCCCGACCTGCATCGCGATATCGTCAGCCTGGGTTTTATCAAAAACCTGGTGATTGACGGTGACACTGTTGCTTTTGACGTCGAGTTGACCACGCCTGCTTGCCCCGTTAAGGAACAACTCCAAAAACAATGCGAAGAAGTGGTGCGCGCCCTGGGCGTCACCAAGGTCAAGGTCACCATGACCGCGCGGGTGCGCAATGCCCCGGGTCGCCGTCAGATTCCCGGCGTGCGCAATGTGATTGCGGTGACCAGTGGTAAAGGCGGTGTGGGCAAATCGACGGTTAGCATCAACCTGGCGCTGGCTTTGTTGCGCCGCGGCGCACGGGTCGCCCTGCTTGACTGTGACATCTACGGCCCGAGCTTACCCGATCTCGTCGGCTTTACCCGCCCCGTGCGACAGCTTGGTGACGGCTCCTTTAAGCCCCATCAGGTGTATGGCATGAACGTGATGTCGATGGGTTTTCTGCTGGACGGCGACCAATCCGCCACCATGCGCGGACCCATGTTGCACCGTTTCGTGCAGCAGTTTCTGTTTAACGTCGCCTGGGGTGATACCGATTATTTGGTGCTTGACTTGCCGCCCGGAACCGGGGATATCCAACTCAGCCTCACCCAAAATACCCCGATTAACGCCGGCATCGTGGTGACCACCCCGCAAAAAGCCGCCCTGCTCGACGCCCGCAAAGGGGTCGAAATGTTCGCCAAGGTCGACGTTCCCGTGCTCGGCTTTATCGAAAACATGAGTTATTACCTGTGCGGCAAGTGCGACAAGGAACATCACCTCTTCGGCAGCGGCGGCGGCCAAGCCTTGGCCGATGAATACCAATTACCGCTTCTGGCACGGTTACCCCTGGATCCGACCATTAACGACGACGCCGGGGAAGGCGTCCCCGTGATCCTGCGCCAAAAAGAAGGCCCCTATCTAACCGCCTTTGGAAACCTTGCCGGCCGCGTCGCCGCTGAGCTGGGGAAACGCTCCGTCGGTTGGGCCGTGCCGAGTCCGCAAGCATTTGAGGTTTAGCCATGAACATGGGAATCGGCGCCGTGCGCCACATTATCGCCGTTCATTCGGCCAAAGGCGGGGTTGGGAAGTCGACCTTAACGGTTAACCTGGCGATTGCGCTTTCGCAAAAAGGGTTCCGGGTCGGTGTCATGGATACCGACATCCACGGGCCCAGTATGGCCTTGATGTTGGGCGATTCCTCGCGACCCCCTTTGGTGGATGACCGCAAGGACGCCGTTGAACCCATTCAAGCCCACGGCATATCTTTTGTTTCCATGGGCAATCTGACCGATGAACGGGTACCGCTTATTTGGCGGGGTGCCATGGTTCACGGCATGATCCAGAAATTCACCAACCACGTCCATTGGGGCGAACTCGATTATTTGTTGCTCGATATGCCGCCGGGAACCGGTGACGCCGTTTTAACCATCGGTCAGTTGTTGCCGATCAGCGCCGCCGTGGTGGTGACCACCCCGCAAGGCCTCAGTTTGACCGACACCCGGCGCGGTTTGCACGCCTTCAAGCAACTGGAAATTCCCGTTTTGGGTTTGGTAGAGAACATGAGTTGGTTCGTCTGTGACGGCTGCGACGACCTGCGTTACCTCTTCGGCGACGCCGGTGGCAAAGCGTTGGCCAAGGAATTGGACCTACCCCTGCTGGCCCAAGTCCCCATCGAGGGGACCGTGTGCGAGGCCGGCGACGACGGCACCCCGATGATGATTGCGTTCCCCGAATCCCATAGCGCCGTCGCCGTCCGCCAGGCTGCTGACCGTATTCTGGCGGAACTGGAACAATCCGGCCAGATCGCCGTTTTTCGGTTTGATTGGCGTGAGATGGGTTTCAATGAACGGGAAACCGAACCGCCCAAAATTGTTCCCGCCGATGAACGGGTGCTTGTTCAGGCCGTTTGGCAGGTGAGCAGCGACGAACTCGGCGTGCAGTGGCATGACGGGGTGCGCGATATACTTTCCGTGCGCAAACTCCGGCAAAACTGCCCCTGCGCTGTTTGTGTCGACGAGATTACCGGCGAGCGCACCTTGCAACAGGATCGCGTTCCCGCCGATATTCGCCTCAAGCAGGTGAGTTCCGTCGGTCGTTACGCCTTGGGCTTGGTATTTAGCGACGGGCACGACTCGGGTATTTTCCGCTATGACCGCCTGCGGGAACTTGCCCGAAAACCCTCCTCCGTCTGATTTCGATCCGTCGAAAACGCGGTTGCGTCGATTTTGTGTCTGGTTTTGGCGGCGGTATTCGCATTTACCTCTGGTGTTTGCGTTTCTGTGCATGACGATGGTTTTATCGGCTATGAATGCCCATTTTTTGTTTTGACAAGCGGTTGAATGGACGCAATGGTTGTGAACAAACGGTTGCCTTCGCTGCTTGACCTTCGCGCGGTAGGTGAGGTGTCGCCTTTTTGGTGACCCGTGCCTCATGGTCTGATTGGCGGCCCGAGATGTGACGCTTGAAGGCCACCCGTTGGATTTATTTGCGATGGCGCGATTTTAATTTTCTTAGGGTGTGAAATAGCTGTTGTGTGAAAAAAAAGATGAACCTCGGTGGATTGTTCGCCGATAGGGTCATCGTTAACTCTCCTTACATCTTTTCGCGGGAAGTTTACCGTCCCTGCCGCCCCTGCCCGGGATCGACCCGGCTTGGGTCCATCGTCCTGCCTGCCACCATCCTTAGGAGGAAGATCTCATGAACCAGCGAATTTGGTTCCTATTTGTGTTGGCCTTCGGCCTGCTGGGCTGCCTCGCTTGGCAAAACTACGGCACCGAAATCCCTCAAATTGCCCAACAACTTGAAGACCAAACACGGACAGAACGGGGGCAGGGCATGCCCCGCGCGGACCGCGCCGACCGGAAACCCCTCTTAGAGCGCCGTCGCGAAGCGGTCGCCGCGCGCGCCGCCTGGGAATATGACCTGTTAAAGAACCCCGCAACCGGCAAAATTCCGGCTGATGCCGAAACGCTGCGGGCGCAGGTTTTACGCGCTTTTCCCCGCGCTAAAAATGCCGAGAAACGCATCGAATCCGTGATCTCGCGCGGCCCCGGCAACCTGGGTGGCCGCACCCGCGCCATTGTTTTTGATCGTGCCGACGCCTCGGCGCAAACCCTCCTCGCCGGTGGGGTTTCCTCCGGTGTTTTCCGCACCACCAATCGCGGTCAAACCTGGACCAAGGTTTCGCCTCAAGACCAGATGCACAATGTCACCGCCTTGGCCCAGGATCCCAACCAAACCAACGTTTGGTATTACGGCACCGGGGAAATCTCCGGCAACTCCGCTTCTTTTGAGGGCGCTTTTTACTGGGGTAACGGCATCTGGCGTTCAACCGATGGTGGCCTGAGTTGGTCGCAAATTGAGGCGACCGCGCCCGGTACGCCCGAACAATTCGACAATTTTTTTGACCTGGTGTCGCGTTTGGTGGTCCATCCGCGAACTTCCGACCTGTACATCTCCACCTTTGGCGGTATCTTCCGGCTGAACAACAGCGACGGCAGTATCGAGCGCGTGATCGTCGGCGCCGATGCGTTTCAATCCAGTGAGGCCATGTTCGACATTGAAATCAGCGCCGACGGCAGCGTGCTTTATGCCGCGCTTGGTGGTGCCGTCGGCAGCGAAGGCGGGATTTACCGCTCGACCACGGGTGATGCCGGGAGTTGGGAGAAAATTGCCGGCGAAGGCGCCGCCTCGCCCGTCGGTTTCCCCGCCAACGCGGATTTCGGTCGCACTGAAATTGCACTGGACCCCGTCAACACTGCCTTTCTGCTCGTATTGATGGACAACTTTCACGAAAATGATTGCGAATCGCGAGAGGCAAAACCCGAGGGCTTTTTGTGGCGTTACGACACCGCCGCCGGTACCTGGACCGATTTGAGCGCCAATCTTCCCAATGACGGGGACTGCCTCGCCGGCAACAACCCGCTCGCCGTGCAGGGCGGTTACAACCTCACGCTGGAAATTTCGCCGGCCGACAGCAACCAAGTATTTGTCGGTGGGACCAACCTCTGGGTTTCCCGCGACGGTTTTTCCACCGCATCCACCACCTCGCGCCTGGGCGGTTATGCCGACAACAATAGTTACGCGCTGTATCCCAACCACCACCCCGATATTCACGTGGTGGTGTTTGATCCCAACAACCCTGACCAAATCTTGTGTGGGAGCGACGGTGGCGTTCACGAAGGTTCCGTTAGCAGGAACCCCTTTGCCTGGACCAACCTCAACAACAACTACCTGACTTATCAGTACTACCACGTGGCGCTGGCCCCCAATGCCGGGGACAGTCGCGCCATTGGCGGGGCTCAAGACAACGGAACCACCTTAACCCTCAGCGGCACCAGCCACACCGAGATCTTTGAAGGGGACGGGGCCGCGGTGGCCATCGGTCAGAACATCGGTGACCAAGAGTTTTATTACGTTGCCGCCCAAAACGGCACCTTTTTCCGTACCGATAGCAGGGCCGTTTACGACGACATTCGACCCGCGGCTGCCGAAGAAAGTATTTTTGTGACCTATTTCTTCTTGGATCAAGACAACACCGAGAACCTGTACTATGCCGCGCGCAATCGGTTGTTCCGCACCAACGCGGCGTCTACCGTGACACCCGATGCTTGGGGTGAGTTTTCCGCATTGGGAACCACCATCGGCGAAGCGGAAATTCGCTCCCTCGCTGCATCACGGGGAACCTATTCCGCCGCGAGCAAGCTGTACGTGGGTTCCAGCGACGGGCGCATTTTTCGCATTGACGATCCCGTTAACAGCGACGGTTCCGTTTCACCCGTGAACATCACCCCGGCCGCCGCCCAAGGGGGTGTGGTCAGCAGTATCGCCGTGGATCCCAACGACGACCGCATTGTGTTGGCGACCATCGCCAACTTTGAGGTGCCCAGCGTGTTCCTCACCATGGATGCAAGCGTCGCCAACCCGACCTGGATGCAAATCGAAGGCAACATCGGTGTGCTTAGCTTCCGTGCCGGCGCCATCGCGCGCGACGCCCAAGGTCCCCTTTACCTGGTCGGCACCAACGCCGGCTTGTGGAGCACTCGGTCACCGCTGGCGGACGGAACCACTTGGCAACGGGAGGAAACCGCGACCATCGGCTCCGCGGTGGTTTCTCAGCTGGTTCTTCGCCCCGCCGACAACAATCTTCTCATCGGTACCCACGGAAACGGCATGTACCAAGCCACCTTGGCCTCCGGGAATAGTGGGCGGGTCATTTCCAGTCTCGCCAATCGCTACCACCTCCCCGACGTACGCACCAACGGCACCGATGCAACCACCTGGGTCGGCCTGGTGAATTGGGGCGATTCCACGAGCGCTGTCGAAATCTTCGCATTTAATGATGAGGGCGAACCGCTCGGTCAAAGCCAAGTCCTCACATCCTTGGGTGCGAAAGCAAGTCGCTTTGTCTCTGTAAGCGATTTGTTTTCAGCGGATGCGACCCAGATCGCATGGCTGCAAGTTGGTTCGGCACAGGCCCTGAGCATTTTTGCCGAGAACCGAACCGGTACCACGCGTGCCGCCTACCAGGGCACGCAAGCAGAAAGCCAAGTGCTTTTACCGCACATCGCCAAGGACCTGACCAATTTCGAAACCGTGCTGAATGTGGTTAACGGAACCGACACCGCCGCCGGTGCCGAACTCACCGAGTTCCCAGGCGAGACCACGCTTGCCGTCACCGAAACAGAAAACGCCTATGGCTTCAGCTCTCGCCCCATTACCGACTACCTCGGTACCGATTTGGCCGCCGGCCCCGACCTCTGGGGTCGGATCACCGCCACCGCGCCACGCATTGCCGGGATGGAATATTTCACCCGTTTGCCAAACCGCACGCAGCAAGCAGCCTTGGGCCTCAACAATGAAAGCGGTACTACCCTAAACTTCCTCCACGTCGCCACCGATACCGGTCAATTTTGGACCGGCATGCTTTACATTAACGTGGGCGAAAACGAAACCACCGCCTTAGAAACCTATTACGATGCCGGGGGTAACATCCTGCGTGAAAGTGAGCGCCTTCTTGCACCCAACAGCAAGGCCACCCTGTTCTTTGATTTCGCCAACCAGGAGGTCGTCCCCGCCGGAACCGCTTGGGTCCAGGTCACCAGTGACGCGCCCTTAATCGGCTATGAGTTGTTTGGTGCCCCTTCCATTTCCGACAACGATTACTTCACCGGTTTGCAAGGCAATTACCAGGGCGGACGCGGTTGGGTTTACCCTTACTTCAATTCCAGCGCTTCCGAGTTCACCGGTCTAGTGGCTGTTAACTTGGGTGAAGCGAACGCCTCCGTCACCTTCCGCGCTTATGACACGGCCGGCAACCTGTTGGAAACACAAGCCGTCGACAATTTGGCCGCGAAAACCAAGTTCGTTACGACCCTGTCGGGTTTGTTCCAGAGTAGCGAGACCTTGAGTCGGGGCGCTTGGATTGAAGCTCAGGCCGACGGGTCCGAATTCGCCGGGTTCCTTCTGTGGGGAGACCAAGGGGGAGGTTCTCGCGCGTTCCTGTCGGGCATCACCGCCACACCGATACCCTAGGCCTAGCTTGGGCTCAAAAGCAAGGCCGCGCCCTAGCCCGCATTTCTCACGAGAAGCCAAAAGCCGTGTGAGAAATGCGGGCCGGCCAAAATCATTGCGCGTTATCGCGCTTCTTAGGTTTTATGCTTGCCCGTTGATGAATTCTGTGAAATCGCCCACGCGGCGGGTGCCGTTAAGGTTTAAAATAATCTTCCTGAGTTCCGAGACCGGGGAGTCCCTTCATGGAAGAAACCAAATGTGACGAAGTTTTGATGAATCTTCGTAAAATCATTCGTGCCGTTGATTTGTC
Source organism: Acanthopleuribacter pedis (assembly GCF_017377855.1). Classification (GTDB taxonomy): domain Bacteria; phylum Acidobacteriota; class Holophagae; order Acanthopleuribacterales; family Acanthopleuribacteraceae; genus Acanthopleuribacter; species Acanthopleuribacter pedis. The sequence continues at coordinate 245,669 of NZ_JAFREP010000015.1, read as the reverse complement.
CTCAAAAAAACTGGCGAGAGATTTTGGGTTAACCGGCCCTCAGGCGCTTATTTTGGCCGAGGTTCGCAAATCGGGAGGGTTACCCGTAAGTGTTTTGGCTGAAAGGGTTACCCTCAGCCACGCAACCGTCACCGACATTTTAAATCGCTTGGCAAAACGGGCCTTGGTCACGCGTACACGGGATCAGGTGGACAAACGTCGTCAGTTGGTGTCCATTACCGAGGAGGGTTTGGCTTTGTTGGCCTCGGCACCCACCTCGCTCCAAAAACGGTTTGTAGAGCGTTACGAGATGCTGCCGAATTGGGAGCAATCCATGATTCTAGCTAGCCTGGAACGCGTCGCGCACTTAATGAATGCCGAGGACCTCGATGCCGCACCCATGCTCACCTCGGGTGCGGTCAATCGTCTTGAAACCGAGGTTTAGCCGGCCCTAGCCTTTTTTTTTGGTTGCGACAATCCCTGGCGACAGAGACGGACGGTTTCTTTTGTCCGGCAAAGGCGAGCAGGGCTTGCGACCGAGCACCATGCGGGTGAACCAACCCGCCGAATTCGTATGGTGTTGGGTTGCTCGGTCGCAAGCCTTGTTCGTCCATCGCGACTTGTTCGCGATCCATCGAGGCTATTAGAATTTGACAAAACCATTTTGGATTGCGAATCGGGTTAAGTCGGAGTTATTGCGCAAGCCAAGTTTACGAAGAAGGTTGGCGCGGTGTGTGTCAATGGTTTTAACGCCGACATAGAGCATTTGAGAGATTTCACGATTGGTATTTCCCTGTGCCAATAGGCGCATGACTTGGAATTCGCGATCAGACAATTGCTCTTCGGGATTCGAGATACTTTCCGGGCGAACATAGCGTTCTGCAAAGCTTCGTTGTAACTCCGGCGGTAAGTACACCTTGCCACTATGGACCGTTCGAATCGCCTCCAGGATCTGTTCCAGGTCAACGGTTTTCGGGAGCCAGCCCATGGCGCCCGCGCGCAACATGCGGAACGCGTTGTGGCTCGTTTTATCCATTGTTAGTATCAAGATGCGGACATTCCGCTCCAAAGAGATGATGTCCTTGGTCAGATCGATGCCGTCTTTTTTGGGAATCAACGGCTCCATTAATAAAACATCCACCTCTTTCTTTCGGACCAGATCCAAGGCTTCGAAACCGTCGGATGCTTCTCCCACTAACACAATGTCGTCTTGTTTGGTAAGTAATGTATCCAGAGCCTGCCGGATCATGGTGAAATCGTCGGCAATCGCAATTCGAATTTTTTGTGATTCACTCAAAGGAACCTCCTTTTTGGCCAAACGCGGGCATAAGCTTGGGAATGCTCCCTGCTCTCTTCCGTTTGTCGTTGGAAATCAGTTGTTATATTTTCGAAACTTTGGGCTTGGGTGAATTGGAAAATTCTAGATTTTCCTCTAAGAATTTGAGTCGTTGAATTATCAGAAAAGATTGTAGAAACTGGTGAAAATAGACCCTGTTACCACTTCGCCTTTTGAAATGAAAGGTGAGTTATGTGGTTTAAGAGAAGGACGGAGGGTTTATTACCCCAATCTCTTATGGTTCTTTCAGTCATGCACGGATTGACCGGCCCTTGAATTTCTGGGTTGAAAATCAGGCCGGAATCGGACCAAAGCGCCGCGATTCATTGCGCTTCTTAGGTTCTTTGCCCGCATTTCTCGCAAATATTTGTCGCGAGAAGCTGAAAGCCTTGTGCGTGCAAAGATGACGACCGAGTGACGACACAGGGGGCCGACCATTCGGCGTAGCATAGCTACGCCCCCTCGTAATCGCATGGTTTTCGGCTTCGCAGCAGAACGACTTGCGAGAAATGCGGGTAAAGTCTCATGATGAAGAGCGTGTGAATGGATGGGTCCGCGGCGGTATCGGACCCCATTCGCGACGTGGCGCCAGGAAGAAAAGGTCGCCTAGGAATGGCGACCCCTCGGACCACAATCGATGGGCTAACACGTGCGATTGCGTGTGCACGGTTTGATGAAATGCCAAGATTTTTGATGGCGACCCGGTTTTTGTTGCGGGTATTTTTGCCTGATCGCCATGAAAAATCTGAGCATGCGGGTTGGGAAGTTGTTGTGATTGAAGGGCTTTGGTCAAACTCCGTTGGCTACTCGGAGATGACAGCGCCGCTCTGCCCTTAAATTTATTCGAGAATCCCTATTGAGTCAAGTGGAAAGGTTGTTTTTTGGTTGTTTAATTGCTGATTTGATCTAAGTCTTTTTCTTTTAACAACTTTCCAGGCGTCGGCCCGTCTGATGTGTAAGGGATTCGGTGAATTATTTCCTTGTTTTATCTTAAATGTAATGAATTAATAGGTTTGTGTGGGTTGTGTCGGCTCGTTGGTGGTGATCTTGAAAAGCGCCGTCACCCCACTCAGGTTCCTGGTTTCCTTGATGACGCCGGACACCGGCCAGTGGCTGGGTGTTGCGTAAGTTGTGGAGTGGTTGGTTTTTAAGACGATTGCCATGGTCATCTCCGGGTTCAGCCGAATCAGGGTTTCCATGATGTTTCGTCGTTCCTCAACCAAACCGTTGTCCAGCAACACATGGTTTACCTTGCGCCCCATCGTGCGGAAGGCGTCGGAATCTGGATCCTTGTCTTGCAGGAAATGGGCTGAAAAGCCCGCGTGTTGCAGCATGGCGACCTGTCGGCGTCCCTCCTCCGGGTTGGCGTCGAGAACCAGAAAATGCACCAGATTGTTCCTGAACGGCGACTGGTTTTTTGGGATACTGAACGTGACCTTGCAGCCTTGGCCCGGTTTTGATTGGAGTTTGATAAAACCGTGGTTGCGTTCCACAATCTTTTTCACAACCGAAAGGCCGATTCCTGTATTGCCTTGGTTCCGGTCGCCTTCCGTGACGGTTTGGAACAACTTGAAGACCCGTTCTTGTTGGTCCTCGGGAATTCCCACGCCGTCGTCGGCCACCGAAAAAAGCCAGTCCGTTTCGTTTTCGTCCCCAAATATCTCAATGCGCCCCTCGGGTTTTCCCATGTGTTTTACCGCGTTGCTAACCAGGTTTTGAAAAACCTGGAACAGTTGGGTTTGGTCGTAAAGCACCTCGGGGAAAGTTCCCCTTCGCACGAGACTGAGCCCCGTTGGAACCGTGAGGTTTCCCATCACCGCGTCAGCCACCGCGCCGCTGTCTAAATGTTGGATCTCCGAGGCGTTGCTGATGCGTGAGTAGTCTAGAATGCCTTCGATCAGTTGGGTCAATCGTCCCGCGCGTTCGCTAATGGTGGCCAAATAACCGGATCCGGTCTCGTCCAGGCGATCCCCGTAATCTTCCGCCAGCCATTGCGCCATGGAGTTGATTCCCCTGAGCGGCGCCTTGAGATCGTGGGAGGTGACATAGGCAAATTCCTCGAGGTCTCGGTTGGCCCGTTCCAGCTCGTGGAGGGACTGGTTCAGGTGTTCTTCGATGATCCGACGCTGTTTGATTTCGTGAAGTAACTCGTGATTGGTCGCCTTGAGTTCGTTGGTTCGTTGCGCCACGATTTCTTCCAGGCGGTTGTGGTGGCGCAACAGTTCTTGTTCCGCCTCGATGCGTTCGCTGACGTCTGTAATGAACCCTTCCATCGCGACAATGCTGCCGCGCCAATCAAAAATGGCGCAGGTGCGGTCCCATACCCAGCGTGAAATACCGCTGCGCGTCCGAATTCGGTAGATGGTTTCCGTGGGGCTTTTGGTTTTACAGGCCGTGAGGCGCATTTTTTCGAGGGCCGGTTTGAACTCATCAAAAATGAGGTCGCTGTAACAGGCCCCGCGGCCGTCGATCAACTCTTCATCCCGGTATCCGGTCAAGGAATACGCCCCCTGGCTGACAAATGACAGCGTATAGGGTGTACGCAACGCATAGCGGTAAACCATCCCCGGTAAATTCTCCATCAGGGTCATCATGGTCCGTTGCTGTTCCTGTTGCTGCACCTGGCGATAAAGAATGACCCGGATCGAAAACGAGAACAGCAAGACCATCAACAACCCGACAATGAGCAAGATATTCCCGGTTTGTTCCGCGCTTAGTCGGCCTAGCCGTTGTGTGTGGCCGACCTCAAGGCGCCACGGGTTGCCCCGGATGGTGAAGGTGTGACTCAGGGCTTGCGGTAGGTGTTTGGGTAAATTGGGACGGCTCGCATACAGCACCAAATCCTCATTGGTGATGCGGAAATCATACGCCGTGTATTTTGCCTCGCCCAGGAAGGTTTCGAACAAGGGTGCGCTGCGGAACACCAAATTCAGAAAACCCTTGGTGCCGTCGCGGAAGGTGATGGGGAAATAGGCGGCAAAACCCGTGCCTGACTGGAGCAGTTCCAGGCCCGGGGTGACCGTGTAGCTTTGTGTGATTTTTGCGCGTCGCCAAACCGGACCCGCGACCGGATGCTCGCTGAGATCGAAACCCAAGGCCGCGCTGTTGGTTTCGGGCGGATAGACCCATTGAATTACCCCTTGGTCGGTGACCCAATTCACCGCCTGAAATCCTGGGAATTCGTCAAAAATTCGGTTGCACCAATCCATAAAGGCGCGTCGGTCGGGCGCGGCCTGGGCCGCCCACTGATCCCGCATCAGCTTAATCAGACCCAATCGGCCTTGGACGCCCTGCTCCACGCTGTGTTTGATCTGCTCTGAGATGAGTTCAAGGCGCACCTGGTCGGCCTTGGTCTGGCGGCTCTGGTGGCTCCACCAAACGCCCATGATCAACCCCGCCGTTAACAAAAATACGACCAAGGGGACGATATCGGCGATTCGGGTCAAAGACACGTGTTGGTGCAAAGGGCCCACCTTTTAAGCGGTTTCTTGGTAAGCGAGGGCGGGCCGGTTGGTTCGGCCGCCACCCTCCTTCATCCGCTGAAAAACCAAGTGCCAAGGTGTATCTTGCTTTCCTCGTTAGCAAAAAGAAACGCGGCATCCATCCACTTGGAATTTCAGGGTCTCTGAAATTGCTTAACGGATGTCGCCGCGTTTAGCTGAGTATTGGTTGGCCGGTCGTCGCGTTTATTCCGCCGCGAGTTTGGCGCGGGCGTCTCTTGCCGCGTTGCGGACGATTTCATTCAAGGCCGGGTGAATGAAAATCGTGCTGAGCAGATCGTCCAGCGTGCCTTTCATTTGCATCAAGGTGATCACCTGGTGAATCAAAACCGAGGCCTCGTGGCCGATGATGTGACAGCCGATGATTTTGCGGTCGCTCCGGTCCACCAGTAATTTGACAAAACCTTCCGTAGAGCGCAGCGCCATGCCCATGGCACTGGCACTGTAGTTGCGGAAGCCCACCACGTAATCGTTGCCTTGGGCGCGTGCTTCTTCTTCTGTCAAACCCACGCCCGCGACTTGCGGGGTGGTGAATACCGCGTGGGGCATCGCGCCGTAATCAATCGGGCGATCCTCGGGATGGGCGACCGTGGTTTCAAACAGGTATTCGCCCTCGACATTTACCGAGTGACGGAACATGTAATTGCCAACCACGTCCCCCAGGGCCCAGGTGTTGGGTGCCGAGGTACGCAGGTGGTCGTCCACGACGATGTAGCCGCTTGCATCGGTTTTCACGCCCGCCGCTTTCAGATTGAGGCGGTCGCTGTTAGGAACCACACCTGCCGCGATCAACAGGGCGTCTGACTCCAGGGTTTGCACTTTGCCGTCACGGCCCGTGACCTCAATCGTGTAGGTGTCGTTTTCGAAGGCGACTTTGGTGATATTGGCCTGCAGGTGGATATCGGCATGGCGTTGAAAGGCCTTGGTGAAGGCCTCGCGGACTTGACCGTCTTCCGCGCGCAACATGCTGGAGCGGACGATGAGGTCGACGTCCGTGCCTAAGGCGCTGTAATAAAAGGCCAGCTCTGTTGCAATGTAACCGCCGCCTAAAACCACCAAACGTTTGGGTTGTTTCTCCAGCCGAAGGGCCTCGGTACTGGTCAAAAAGGGTACTTTGTCCAGGCCGGGAATGTCGGGGATGCGAGGGCGTGAGCCGGTCGCGATGTAGACCTTGTCGGCGGTAAGGGTGAAGCCGCGAACCGTCACCTGGCGTTCGCCGGTGAACACCGCTTCGCCGTGGTAGTAATCGAGGTTTTCGTTCTTGCGATAGGCGGGCAGAATGCTGTCCGATTCCCCGTCTATCGTTTCGCTTACCCGCTGAACCAAGGCCTGGAAATCCACCTCGAAGCCGGCGGGTTTGAGGTTGTATTTGGCCGCCGTGCTGATGTGGTCCGCGACCTCGGCCGCGTGAATGAGCATTTTTGAAGGAATACAGCCGCGGTTCAAGCAGGTGCCGCCGAGGCGGTCCTTTTCGATGATGGCGGCTTTGAGGCCTAGGTGGCTGGCGGGCGTTGAAATTTTGGTGCCCCCGCCTGAGCCGATTACCAGCACGTCGTAGTGACGATGGTGCATCACGAAACTCCTAGTTGACCTTCTGGGTGAGGTCTGTTTGATGAATGGCTCAACGGTAACGCGGAACCCTTAGTCTAAAGTGGGCGGTCCGGGTGGATGCAACCACCCTAGTATCGGCGCAGGACGCGCCAAGCGTTGAGGCGAAACGTGTTGGGAAAAGCGCAGGCGTACTTGGAAAGGACGTCGAGCATTTTCACGGTACGTTGCAGTCCAACTCTTAGCGCAGGACGCGCTGATGATGGGGTGAGTGCGCCGCCATGAACCGTTCAATTTAGGCTGTATTCCAAAGAAAAAAAAGCGGCTTTTGGCCGCTTTTTCATCCGGGAGGTTTCCCGTTTGCGAGGAACAGGTCCTCGCGTGGTATCAAACTCGGGGTGATTATTCCACCGCGTCGAGAAGGTTCTTGCCTGGTCTAAACTTGGGTACCTTTTTCTCGGGAATGATAATGGCCTCGTTGGTGCGAGGGTTGCGACCGGTACGTGCAGCGCGGTTGGCAACTGAAAAGGTCCCGAAGTTTACCAGGGTCACTTTGTCGCCATCCTTGAGTGCGGCAACAACCGCGTCCAGCATGGCGTCGAGGGCCTTGGTAGCCTGAGCTTTGGAAATATCAGCTTCATTTGCCATCACACTAACGAGATCGGCTTTATTCATTTCGAATTCCTCCCCTAAGCAATTAAAGCACGGAATCTTAACATGGAGATTGTACATCTACCCGGCTGTCCCTCGGGTCTCTACCGGTGGCCGGCGGTTCCCGGGGCGACGAGAAACATGACGAAGGTTACTTTTATCAGCCGCTATCCCTAGGGTCAAGCGGATTCTTGGCAAATCGTGCTGAATGGCATCAAACGCGATGGATCTAACCAAAATCCGCCGAAAAAGCCCGTGGGCCGGGGAAAAAGCACGTGGGGCGCAAGGGTTTTGTTGCCTAATGAATCGCTGCCCGCGCGAACCTATTGAAGCAAAGCTGTTTTTGAGCCGACGACCATGCCGCCCTGATTTTGACGAAGCCTTGACCCATTGGGACCGGTTCCTTTATATATGGGCTGGGTCGTAGGACCTCAAAGGAAGGAAACGTGAAATTGGTGATCCCTGATCTTGAAGAATTTTTACTCTGCGCCACCCCACAAGCATGGGTCGATTGTGCCCTAAAACAACAGGAAACCATGCTCATCGACCACGCCAATTGCGAGAAAAAAGCTGCCTCAACCGCCTTGAACCTCATGTTTCGCTACATTGACCGGCCCGAGCTTTTGACCAAAATGTCGCGCCTGGCACGCGAAGAGTTGCGCCATTTTGAGCAGGTTTTGGCCATTATGGAAGACCGCGACATTCGCTACACCCATGTCAGTGCGTCTCGGTACGCGGAAGGCCTGCGCGTGCACATGCGCAAACAGGAGCCGGGCAAGCTTATTGATGTGTTGATTGTCGGTGCGATCATTGAGGCGCGTTCTTGCGAGCGTTTTAGGGTCATTGCGCCGCATTTAGACGAAACCCTATCCAAGTTTTACACCTCGCTGCTGCGCTCGGAACGGCGCCATTTCGCCGATTACCTCAAATTGGCTTACCAATATGCCGGCGAAGATATCAGCGAGCGGGTTACCTTCTTCCTCGAAAAAGAGCGTGAACTCGTCCTCGGCCCGGACGAAACCTTCCGTTTCCACAGCGGGATCCCCGCCTAACGCCGGCTGTCCTAGCCCGCATTTCTCACAAGGAATTCTGCTGCGAAACTGAATCCCATGCGATTACGCGGGGGCGGCCATCCGCGGGGCGGCCATCCGCGTTACCTGGTCGAGCAATACTCGACGTAGCGCTGCTGCGCCGAAGGGTCGGCCCCGCGAAGGGTCGGCCCCGCTCCGTTTGCGCTTGGTCGTAATCTTCGTACTCACAAGGCTTTCTGCTTCTCGCGACGAATCCTTGTGAGAATTGCGGGCTAGTGGGGCTTTCGATTCATCACGGAAAACGTGGGGGCGATGTGACCTCGAGGCGTAGGTTCCCCAGAAACACAAAAAGCGGCGCCGAGGCGCCGCTTTCCGATTGATTTAAGGCTTGGCTTAAAACTCGAACGTAATCCCTTGAGCCAGGGGCAATTCGGAAGAGTAGTTGATCGTGTTGGTTTGACGACGCATGTAGGCTTTCCAGGAGTCGGAGCCCGATTCGCGTCCGCCGCCGGTTTCTTTCTCGCCGCCGAAGGCGCCGCCGATTTCGGCACCGGAGGTACCGATGTTGACGTTGGCGATGCCACAGTCGGAACCCACGTGGCTCAGGAAGGTTTCGCCTTCACGCATTTCGTTGGTGAAAATGGCGGATGACAAGCCTTGGGGAACGCCGTTTTGGTAACCGATCGCTTCGTCCAGGTTGCTGTAAGGGATCACGTACAGAATCGGCGCGAAGGTTTCGTTTTGTACGATGTCGAATTCGTTTTTGGCCTTGGCAATCGCCGGTGTGACGTAAAAGCCGGGACGGTCGACGCGTTCGCCGCCGCACAAGACTTCGCCGCCTTCCTGACGAACTTTTTCCAGCGCGGCTTGCATTTGTTGAACCGCGTCTTCGTCGATCAGCGGGCCCATCAAGGTGTCCGCATCCAGGGGATCGCCGATGCGAACCTGGCCGTAGGCGTTAACCAGTTTCTCAACCACTTGGTCAACCAGGCTTTCGTGGCAAATCAAGCGACGGGTGGTGGTGCAGCGTTGGCCCGCGGTGCCGACCGCACCGAACACGATGCCGGGGATGGCTATGTTGAGGTCGGCGCTCGGAGTCAAAATGATCGCGTTGTTGCCACCCAATTCCAAGATGGAGCGACCGAGGCGACCGGCTACTTTGGCGCCGACGATTTTGCCCATCCGAACCGAACCGGTGGCTGAAACCAAGGGGATGCGGTGGTCGTTGACCAAGGTTTCGCCGATGACCAAGTCCTCACCCGTGCACAAGGTGAACAGGCCGGGGAAGCCGTGTTTGGCCAGTACCGGAGCGAACAGGTTTTGCATGGCGACCGCGACGAGCGGGGTTTTCAAAGACGGTTTCCAAACGACACTGTCGCCGCATACCGCTGCAATCATGGCGTTCCAGCCAAACACCGCCGCGGGGAAGTTAAAGGCCGTGATCACGCCGACCACACCCAGCGGATGGTATTGGTCGTACATGCGGTGGCCGGGCCGTTCGGAGTGCATGGTGAAGCCGTAGAGCTGGCGAGACAAACCGACCGCGTAGTCGATGATGTCGATAATTTCCTGGACCTCGCCCAGGCCTTCTTGGTGGATCTTACCCATTTCCAAGGTGACCAGGCGGCCGAGATCGTCTTTATGGGCGCGCAATACCTCGCCCAATTCACGCACGACTTGACCGCGGATGGGAGCCGGCACCGTGCGCCATTTTTTGAAGCTTTCCTGCGCCGCGGCCATGACTTCTTCGTATTCTTCCTTGGTGGCCAGGGTTACTTTGGCAATGGCCTCACCGTTGGCGGGGCTGTAACTGGTGACCTCGCCGCCTTTGCCTTCCAACCATTTGTCGGAGAAAACCCCACTATTTACTTCTTTAATTCCAAGACGTTTTAAAAAATCGTGCATTCGGTACCTCATTTCTGCGATTTGGACCCAAGACGGTTTGGCAAGACCTTTTCTTGCCGCGCCTGACAGTGTCGCAATGGTGCGGCCGTCCGTTGGTGAATAGGTAAGGACAGAGGAGTCCACGAGACGGTCGCGGTCAGGCGAATGGGCACCCGCGGGGGGTTCCCTGGATGCCGGACTAGGGACAATTTGGCGGTGTTCAGACGAACCGCCAAACCCAACATCATAGCAAATCCGAAAGGGAAACCAAGTTTTTCGAAAAAAACCCGGGTTCTCAACTCGGTCAAGCTTTTGTTGGTTTCTTGTGCGCTTTTTGATAGACCGTTTTCAGCAGGAACCGAGATGGGTGGTCTGCCGTGAATGGCAAAAAGATGAAGGTTCCCGCCGGCTTTAACTTAAGCGGAACTGAAGCGAGGGGGTTTTTGCTAAAGATCTGGAGCGAAATGGCTTGGAAAAAGCGGGCCGGGGTCGTGCACGACTGCATCCACTGGGTGCGGTGAGCATTTTAAAAGGCCGTTGTACCCGAGAGGTTTAGCAAAAATCACCGCGAGTTATCGCGTTCCGGTAGGTTTAAGGCGCCTTTCGACCCGGTCCTTCCCCGGGTGCCGCCGGCCACCCGTGGGGAGATGCCTCGCCAATGCCATTTTTCGGTTGGCTTTAGCCAGGCGAATTGATTTAATGCGTTTGGGCCAAGGGCCGTTTCGGCGCCTTGGTTGCTCGGGACACGAGATTCATTTCCGTTAACGAAAGACCGATCTGGTTTGGGTTACGAAGCGAAAGGGGAGATCGCGGCACCAACGGGAATCGTATTTCCAAGCATGTTCGCATCAACCTTGTAACGAACGCCGCGCGCGTTCGCCCAGGCTGGGAGGGTACACAGCTATGGCTGAAACCGATCAAACACTTAAAAAAACCCCGCTTGCTGAAGCGCATCAGCAATTGGGTGGAAAAATGGTTCCTTTCGGGGGCTGGTTCATGCCGGTCCAATATTCAGGTCTTGTAGACGAGCACACTACCGTGCGTACGAAAGTTGGGTTATTCGACGTGTCGCATATGGGCGAGGTCCGTATCCAGGGGGAAGACGCGCTCGCGTTTACCAACTACCTGACCGTCAACAACGTCACCAAATTAGAGGACGACCAGGCCCACTACAGTGCCTTTTGTACGCCGGAGGGCACGGTGGTCGACGACCTGCTGGTCTACCGTGAGGCCGCCGATAATTTTCTCTTGGTCATTAACGCCGCCAACATCGAAAAAGATGTTGCTTGGATTCGCAAAAACCAGGGCAATTTCAAGGTAACCATTACCAACGAGAGCGACGACACCGCGCAAATTGCCATTCAGGGCCCACTCGCCCAAGGCATTCTCCAGCGCGTTTGCGACGCTGATTTGAGCGAAATGAAGTACTACTGGTTCAAACGATGTAAGGTGGGCCCCGTGTCGGCTTTGGTGTCGCGGACCGGTTACACCGGCGAAGACGGTTTTGAATGTTACGTCGCCGCCGCGGATGCCGTTGCGGTTTGGCGGTTGTTGTTGGAGACCGGTGCCGAGGAAGGTATCAAACCCGCCGGTTTGGGTGCGCGCGACAGCTTGCGCCTTGAGGCGCGCATGCATCTCTACGGCAACGATATGGACGAAACCACCACCGTGCTCGAGGCGGGTTTGGGGTGGATTGTGAAAACCAAAAATACCGACGATTTCATTGGCAAAGCGGCGATTGTCGCCCAGAAAAAAGCCGGTGTAGAACGCAAGTTGGTCGGTTTCCGTTTGTTGGGGCGCGGCATCGCGCGTCCTGATTGTGCGGTAATAGAAGACGGTATCGCCGTTGGTCGTGTGACCAGTGGGACCCAGGGCCCGACGCTCAAGCAGAGCATCGGCATGGCCTATGTGCCCACGCATCTCAGCCGGCCCGGTACCACCTTGCAAATTCAGATTCGCAACAAATTGGTCGATGCTGAAGTGGTAAAAGGGCCTTTTTACAAGCGTGCTTGATTTGGGACAGGATTCCCTACGGAGGATGGATATGTATTCAGAAAAACACCTTTATTCAAAAGAACACGAGTGGATTGAAGTGGATGGAGATACCGCCAAGATCGGCATTACCCATCACGCTCAGGAACAGTTGGGTGACATTGTTTATGTGGATCTGCCCGAGCTGGATTCCGAATTTGTCGCCGGCGACGAGTTTGGCAGCGTGGAATCCGTAAAAGCTGTTGCCGAGGTGTTCATGCCGGTTGACGGTGAGATCTTAGCGGTTAACGAGCAGTTGGAAGAAACGCCCGAAACCGTGAACCAAGATCCTCACGCCGGTGGCTGGCTGGTAAAGGTCAAGTTGACCAACACCGCGCAGTTGGAAGGGTTGATGAGCCACGCCGACTACGCCAAGTTTGTCTCGGAAGAGTCCAACTAGAGTCGCCGGTTAAGCGGCCCTATGTGGTGGGGCCTCGGCTCGAATTTTTGCAAACCCCCGTTGCTTCGGCGGCGGGGGCGTTCATTTATTTGTGCCTGTTTTTGCACCGCGCGCCTTTCTGTTTTAGAATGCCACATCCGACACCCGTTCGCTCTCTGGTTTCGCGCTGCTCCTTTGCCGTGTTGGATGAGACTGAAAAGCAGAAAAAAGTTTGGGGAATGTTTGTTAAAGAATTGGGGTAAAAAGGGTTGAGAGCTTTTTCTCTGGTTGGTCTTCGCGAGACTACCCTGGTTGTTCCAATTTTTGACACACGGTCACTTCAGGCTGGGGGCTTTTTGGTTGAAACCCTAAGCCCCACTTTTCGTTGGTAACGGGTACCCCTGCTGGTTCGCCCGCGTGTGTTGCAGCGCGAATCAGCCAACGTCACGGATGTAGGTCACTATGGACGAAACCTCACTGACAGATGAGGCCCTGGTTGAACAAATTAAGCAAGGCAACATTGAGTTGTTTGAAGAGATCGTTGCCCGCTACCAGCGCAAGCTGGTCAACTATATTTACCGGATGATTAACGATTACGATTCGGCGATGGAGCTCTGCCAAGAGGTCTTTATCAAAGTTTTTAGTTCGCTGGATAAGTACAACCCCGAATATAAGTTCACCACGTGGATTCACCGCATCTCTTCCAACGCCACCATCGACTGGATGCGCAAAAAGAAACTCGATACCTACTCCATCGAGGGGCAGGATGACGACTCACCCGGGTTGCGGGCGCAATTGGAAGCCGGTGGTTTAAGCCCCTTGCAAGACTTGGAAATGAACCAACTGCAAGGGCGTATTGAACAGGCGATCGCCGAATTGCCGTTTATTTATCGGCAACTCATTATTCTTCGCCACCTAAACGAATTGAGTTACGACGAAATCGCCAGTGCTGTTGAATTACCCTTGGGTACGGTAAAGAACCGAATTTTCCGTGGGCGTGAGATACTTAAGGGTAAGCTTTCCGAGGACATGTCCCGCAAAGGAGGTTCCAAACGTGGTTGATTCCCGCTCAATGGAGCCGCACCAAAATCCCGCCGACGACGCATCCTTGTCGGCCGACCAGCAAGCCGTCGAGATTCCCGAGGATCCCGATTTCGATCAAGCCTTCAAAGGCCTTCCCGAAATCAAGGTGCCCCAGTCCTTCTTGCCCAGCGTGATGTTCCAGGTCTATGAAAAGCATGCGCGTGAAAAAATTGTGCTCTGGCAGGTTGCCTTGATTGCCGTGCTGCTTTTGGCCGGGGCGGGAGCCTTTTTGTCGCTTGATGTGTTGGCGCATATGGAAGTCGGCGGGCACTTGTCCTTTGGACAAGCCTTTAGCGATAAGGTCGACACCGTGCTCCAAAGTTTCGATCAGGTGATTGCTGCATTCGGCACCTTGGTTTCGATTTCTTGGTCCTTGGCCAAAGGGGCCGGGGGTCATTTGGTTAAGGAAACCCATCCGCTGGTGTTGGTCGGCGGCGTTGCCGTGTTGGTCGGCTTATTTGTGGCGGTTCGCCGCTTTTTGGATCGCTGAGGTATGCCATGATGAAGTTGACACCCGCCTTGCTTAAAAACGGCATCCCCGCGTCGGTAGTGAAGCTGCCGATTTTGCTGTTGTTCTGGTGCTTACCCGCCTTGTTTGCCGCCGATGTTCCCGTGCGCGTCTTGCCGGGCGTGAGCTACCAAAATGACCTTTTTTCGCTGGGCCAGCAGGTGATTGTTGAAGGTTCCGTCGAAGGTGACGTCTCCGCTGTCAACGGCGATGTGCACGTAAAGGGAACCATCTCCGGTAACGTGACCGCGCTCAACGGCAATGTCACCTTGTACCGCAACGCCGAGGTCGGCGGCAACCTCGTGTGTATCGGCGGGGAGGTCACCCGTCACAACGTCTCGAGGCTGCAAGGTCGGTCGATTCACCATTTTGCACCTTCTCGTGCGCAGGACACCCAGTTGTTGCACAGTTTCAACGGGCGCATGGCGTTTATCTTTTCGCAAACCTTTGTTCTTTTTCTGCTATTGATCGGTACCTTTTACATTTTTCCGAATCAGGTGAACGAGGCCGGTTTCCAGTTGACCCAAGACCCAGCCCGCCATTTTGTGATCGGTCTGGTGACCGTTGCCGCTTTTTGTACCGCGCTGTTTTTTAGCGTTTTGTTGATGGTGGTGTTGATCGGCTTTCCTTTGTTTTTGGTTTTTGCCGCCGGTTTGACCGTCGTCGGCGTTTTTGGTGCCATGGTGGTTCTGCATCGGCTTGCCCAGTGGCTTGAAACGCTGTCGGGCGGTTTGGTGACCACCGTACCCGCGTCATTGCTGGCCGTGGCCGGTTTTGTGCTGCTAAGCCAGGTGCCTTGGGTCAACCAGTTCGTGTTGGCCGGGTGTTTGGTGTTGGGCAGTGGGGTTGTGATTGAGACCCGGTTTGGTACCAACAAGCAATGGTTTACCAAAAAGAAGCGTTACTGGGGCGCCTGATCTCCGCGTGAGGTAGGCCAAGAAAAGTGGGTTAAAATGGTGTCCAATCTAAGGTTACCGTTTCGGTTCCGGGTGTCACGTGTTTAAATAGTCGGCAACTCAGGATAAGCGGCCGGTCCGCATCTCGTATTGGAATTGGGCGCGTGCCGCCGCAAGGCTTTGCTGAAAAGAGATCGGTTCACCTGAACCCAAGGCGGTCCCGCCGCGTTTGGTTCAGGTGAACCGGTGCCGATGCCGTTTCGGACAAAACGCGTCGCATTAGGATCTTGGTGGGCAAAGCGGGCTGGATGACGAGACCGCGTGGCCCGAGGGGTTCCGGGATTCTCTCTTAAAATCATAAAGGTGGGACATGTCTAAATCGGTTTTGAGGCGCAAGAATAGTGACGGTAGTACGGAAGATTTTGAGCTCGCCAAACCCGTGACGACCATCGGTCGCAGTCGCTCCAACGATATAGTGATCAACGATACCTCGGTTTCTCGGCTGCACGTGCGGATTGAGAACCGCAACGGTCAGTTTTTTATTCTCGACAACAATTCCTCCAACGGAACCTTCCTTAACAAAAAGAAAATAGGGGAGGCGCCGATCCGAGCCGGGGATCAACTGGTTACCGGTCGGATAAGTTTTGATTTTATGGAGTTGGAAGCGCCCGCGGTTGCGGCCGAGGAGTCTGCGACCGCCACGTTGCCGACCTTGGACAGCAACCAAGCCCTGCATTATGTGAAATCGACGCGGCCGATGCAGGCCTTGCCGCCCGATCATGATCGCACCTTGCGATCCGGGGAAAGCGACGATCCTTTTTGGACGCCGCCCCCTTCGCCGGCCGCCGCTTCGCAGTCGGCGCCCGCACATGTAGCCCCGCCCACGGCGGCATCTCCGCCGCCCCCTTCGCCGGCCGTCGCGAGCACGCCGCCACCACCTCCTACGGCTTCGCCGCCTCCCGGTGGCGCCGGAGGTGCTCCCGGCCAAGACGCGCCCTTTGACGAATCATTGTTGGAATGGGACGATTCCGCGCTGGACGATTTGGGCAAGACGACACCGCCTCCGTCGGCCCCACCGCGGCACCCTGCTCCTCCGCCTATGGCGGCTTCGCCGCCGTCCCCGGCCGCGATGGGTGACGCCCCCTACCAAGAGTTTGATTTAGCTGAATCGGAGGCCCCGACCGCGCCACCACAGCCCGCGCCTCAAGGGCGTTTTCCTTTGCCGCAACCGGGTGACGGAACCGGTCAAACGGCCGCCGCGCCGCCACCTCCGCCCGCCGGTGGTGCGCCACAGGGGCGCTTTCCGTTACCTGTTCCGGGTGTAGGGCCTGATCAGCCGCCCGCGCCGGAGGCCGGGGCTGCGCCGAAGGGACGATTCCCGTTGCCCGTGCCGGGTGCCGATCCTGAACCACCGCCGCCCCCGGCGGCTTCGCCGCAATCCGTTCCGCAACCGGAAGCGTCGGGTGCGCCTTCAATTTTCGACAACGCCGGCCCCGCCGCCTCTGGCAAATGGGTTCCTGCTGAACCTACGCCGCGCATGATGGCCTTCGGCATTGACGTTGGCGTGGCCATTGCCGTGCAGATTCCCGGCTGGATTCTCGGGTTTATCTGGGGTCCACTGGGGACGATTTGGGGGCTTTTGGCGATGGTTGCCCTGTTGGCGCACCCCATCGTTGGTTGGCTTCGCTTCGGGAAAACCATTGGCAAATATGTCATGAAGCTAAAGGTCATTGAAGAAAGTCATCCGCGTGCGCCGGGCATTGGCCCGCAAGCGATTGCGTTTCGCATGCTGGTAACCGCTTTTACCCTCGGTGTCTCGTTTTTGTTCATTTTCAAGGGGCCTGAATTCCGAACCCTGCACGACAAGATCGCGGGGACCAAGGTCATCAAGGATCCCTAAACGCGGCCGGCAAAAGGCCGGCTCATCCCATTTCAGAGGAACGTGGTCATGATTTTGACAGGTCCCGAAATTCAGCGCCGAATTGATAAAGACATCTTCATCGAGCCTTATCGCCAAGAGCAGCTTAACCCCAACAGCTACAACCTGCGGCTGCACGAAGATTTGATGGTGTACGATTCGCGCGAGTTGGATATGGCCCAGCCCAATGCCGCGTCGCCGCTAAAAATTCCCGACGAAGGGCTGCTCCTGGAGCCGCATCGCCTTTACCTGGGCCGTACCCTGGAGCGCACCGAGACCTACAACTTGGTGCCCATGCTCGAGGGGCGATCCTCGGTGGGGCGTTTGGGTTTGTTTGTGCACGTGACCGCCGGATTCGGTGATGTGGGTTTTAAGGGGTTTTGGACCCTGGAAATCTTTGCCGTGCAGCCGATTCGTATCTACAAACATGTGGAGATCTGTCAAATTTTTTACCACACCATCACCGGTGAACAAAAAACCTATGACAGCGGCAAATATCAAAATAATACGGGCATTCAGCCCAGTATGCTTTACAAAGATTTCCAAAACAAAAAGTAGCGGGTGAAGCGTATTTAAGAGGTGTTATTGCCGCTGTGCGGCGCAGGTATGTGCCTGTCGTGAAAGGATTTGTGCCAATGAAAAAGGGTCGCCGAGGCGACCCTTTTTAGATGAACGGAATTCCCTGGGGGAAAACCCTCTTTTCGAGAAAATTAAAGGCGAGTTTTGCCTTGCATTAACATTTTCTCTCCCGATTCAAAAAGTGTTATGATCTTGTCTGGACCGGGAATCTCAGTGACAACACCTTTTCCGAAACTAACATGTGTGATGCGGTCTTCTACCTTAAAGGTCTCATACATGTTGTAGGGTTTAGCCGTTTCGTCGTTCCAAGTGCTCACCAAGGCGCTCCAGCGCGCTGCAGCGGATGACTTAGCGGCACTCGATGAACTGGATCGCGTTGAAGACGAGCTACCACTGGATTTCCTGGTTGTGGTCTTTTTGGTTTTGGCTTTCGCTACCCGGTGATTGTGCTCGCTGTTGCAAGTAAGGCAACGCACCCGACGAGGTTGATCGTCAACCATCGCAACCACTCGGTGATTCAAAACCATCTTGCAGCGGCCACAATAGGATTCCAATTCGCTGCCAACACTCAGTTTTTTGAACATTTCATTTCCCCCTTGCCTAGGTACCCAAGGTTCCTATGATAGCAAACCTAGGAGAATGATCTAAGGAATTTGACAATTTAGGATCGAGGATTCAACTTCATGCCCAAATATAAGATGCTCATTAACGCCAGAGATTTCGACCAATTGCGCGTAGCCATCATTAATGAGAAGGGGCTTCTCGAACAGATCGATTTCGAGTCGATGAACAATACCAGCAATCTTGGCAACATCTACAAAGCCACGATTACCGCCATCGAACCAAGCCTGCAAGCGACCTTTGTTGATTACGGTGGCAACCGCCACGGCTTCTTGCCGTTCAACGAAATCCACTCGCGTTATTACACCGGCAATGATCGCCGGACCCCCGTTCACGAACGCATTAAAGTCGGCACCGAGGTGATTGTTCAAATCGCCCGTGAGGAAATCGGCCTCAAGGGTGCCTACATGACGTCCTACCTATCGCTTCCCGGCCAGTACTTGGTCATGATGCCGTTGACCAGCAAGGTCGGCATCTCGCGAAAAATCACCGCTCAGGAAGATCGCCAGCACTTACGCCAAGTGTTGGAGCAAATTACCGTCCCCGACGGCATGGGTTACATCATCCGCACTGCCGGGCTGGGTAAGTCCCGCGAGCAAATTCAGCGTGACCTTAACATCCTCACCAGCACCTGGCGTGAGCTGGAGTCTCGTTCGGCTTCGCGTCCCAGTCCCTCGTTGCTGTACCGTGAGGACGATGTCGTTACCCGTACCATTCGCGATTACTTTAACGAGGACATCAGTGAAATCCTCGTTGACGACAACGACGTCTTCCAAACCATTAACAACTACTTCAAAAAGATCCTGCCCAGCTATGCGCACATCGTGCGTCAGTACCGCTCCAAGCAGCCGTTGTTCGCCAAATACAACCTTGACGAACAGGTGGAGCGTATCTTCACCCAGAAGATCCAGTTGCCCTCCGGTGGTTCGATTGTGATCGAACAAACCGAGGCCCTGGTTGTTATTGACGTGAACAGTGGTAAAACGTCCGAGGGGAATTTGGAGTCAACCGCCTTCAAGGCCAACGTGGAGGCCGCCGACGAGGTGGCGCGCCAGTTGCGCCTGCGTGACCTTGGCGGGTTGGTGGTTATCGATTTTATCGATCTCAAGGACAAGCGCCACAGCCACGAAGTGGAGCAGCGTCTGCGCGAGGCCTTGAAAGTGGACAAAGCACGTATTACTATTTCCGGGTTGAGCCGATTCGGCCTTTTGGAAATGTCACGCCAGCGCATTAACACCTCCAAGGAAGTTCGCCATTACGTCGACTGCCCTACCTGTAACGGGACCGGCCGTTTTAAGTCGATGGAACTGCAATCCTTGGATCTCTTGCGTCGCATTAAGCTGTATGTCTACAACGGTACCGTCAAGGAACTGAAGGTCAGTGTTTCCGAGCAATTGACCCTGCACTTGCTCAACGAACGACGCAATGAGTTGATGGAACTCGAAAAACGGTATCAGACCAAAGTTGTTTTATTAACCCGGCCTGGGCGTAACATGCCGCCGCATTTCGATGTGACCCGACGCGCGCAGCAGGAGGAGAAAGATAATATGGTAATGCCGGCACCGCTGTCCTTGTCGACCATGGCCGCGTCCATGAGCGACAAGGATATCAACCAGCAGAAGGATTATCGCGAAGAGAAGCTGGAAGGTCTGGAGAAGATGACCTTCGAAGAGCTGCGCACCCAGGACGTTCCTATTCCTCAAGACCTGCATCCGTTTGAGCGTTTCAACTTCTCCGTTCGCGTTATGTTGATGAAACGACACGGCTTGTACGAGGACCGCATGGGCGAGTTTAAAGAAGCGGCCAAACAAAAAATTCTGGGCCGGCAAACGGGCAACGGCAAGTCGCGTGATGACGAACCCAAGGCCGCCCCGTCACCACCACCCAAAGACCAGCGTGCGGCGGCCCCCCGTAACCAGTCCCGCGAGGAAGGTAGCGAGGCCGAAAGCGCGAGCAGTCTGCCTCATGAGCAGGAACCGGTTTCACAACGGCGCGTGCCGGTGGGTGTTTCTCGCCACAACCCGCGCCATCGTGGCCGCGGTCGTGGTCGCGGCCGTGGGCGTGGTCCCGGCGGTGGTCGTGGTCCCGGCAGTGGCCGCGGCGGGCGTTAATTCCCCCGTGCCATATTAATAATGTAGGGAAAAGGCATCATCGTTTCTGTTCGATGGTGCCTTTTCACTTTTCCGGGTCTGATTTCAGCGGCTCCTGGTGTACAATCGATTCCCCGTGGAGCCAAACGTTGTTTCATGGGGTTTTTATGAAAAAAGTACGTGTCATCGTTCGCTTGAGAAGCGGGGTTCTGGACCCGCAGGGCAAAACCGCCGAGCACGCCTTGAACGCGCTCGGATATGAAGATGTCAAAGATGTGCGCATCGGCAAAGTGATCGAACTGCAAGTTGATACCGCGCTGGAAGGCGAGGCTTTGAATGCCCGCGTCGGCGAAATGTGCGATAAGTTGCTCGCCAATCCCGTCATCGAAGATTACGAAATCCTGGAGGGCTGATCATGCGCGTTTCCGTTCTGATCTTTCCGGGTAGTAACTGCGATATGGACGCCGTCCATGCATGGTCGCGCGTACTCCACGCCAAGGTAACGCCGGTCTGGCACAAAGACCACGACCTGGCCAATCCCGATCTGGTGTTCATTCCCGGTGGCTTTTCATTTGGTGATTACCTTCGCTCCGGCGCCATCGCGCGGTTTTCTCCCGTGATGCAAGACGTCCAGCGCTTTGCAGAAAAAGGCGGTTACGTTTTTGGTGTGTGCAACGGCTTTCAGATCCTTTGTGAAATGGGTCTGCTGCCCGGTGCGCTCCTGACCAACAAAAACCTGCGTTTCCTGTGCGAGGATGTCCACATCCGCGTGGAAAACGACCTTTCCCCGTTTACCGCCAAACTGGAAACGAAGCAAGTGCTCAACATCCCCATCGCCCACGGCATGGGTCAGTACTTCGCCGACGACGAAACCTTGCGCAAGCTGGAAGACCAGGGTCAGGTCGCTTTCCGTTATTGTGATGCCGCGGGTGCCTTGACCGATGCCGCCAATCCCAACGGCAGTCTTAACAACATCGCCGGTATTACCGATGCCGGTCGCCGTGTCCTGGGCATGATGCCGCACCCCGAGCGCCACGCCGAGGCGGAATTGGGTTCGATTGATGGGGCCGTGTTGCTGAGTTCCATCATGCAGCACTTCACCAAGGTTGCCTGATTTGTCGGATGACGGTCGTGAATGGTTGCGGTTGGCGTCCGTTGGAACCCATCTTCTGGCGGCGACCCTGGTCGGTTTCGCCATCGGGCACCAGTTGTTGGACCCTTGGTTCGGTACCTACCCCGTGTTTACCGCCGTGTTTTCCTTGATCGGGATCGCCGCTGGGTTTCTAAACCTGTACCGTGAGGTTCAAATCCTTGATCGTGCAGAAGCAGAAAGACACTTGCAGGAAAACACCGAACGCACGCATACAGAAAAGGATAGCGATTCGAATGACATCGCCTGATCAGCAACCCGCCACGCCTTCGGAGGGAGACGGCGAAGGGAAGGGGTACATCCGCGCCCTTTACCGGTGCATGTTGGGTCTCACCTTGTTGGGAACGCCTTGGCCCTTCCTTTTTTGGGATTGGATTGCCGGGGCCAGCTTTATCTGCGGGGCCGCGTTTATTACCCTGATTGTGTTTTTGTGGGATCTTTCCCTGGGGTTGGCGCTTCATCCCAAGCGCCCGAATCCCGTGCTGGGTGGGCTTTTGGTTTTTCTCCATTACGGCTTGCTTGGCGGGGTCTTTTATGCAATGATTTCGCTGTTTGACGTGAGCTGGGCATGGTTTTCAACCGGCACTGTCGTGTTGGTTCCCGGCTTGTTACTGGCACTTTCCGTTGCTTCATCCAAAGTGCCCACCCGTTAAGATTACGTCTTCAAGGCCCGCGCCGCTCGAACGCCGGGCAGCCTCAAAGAATGCGAAGTAAAAAAGCAGTTAGGTAGGCTTAAGTATGGAAACTCACCTCTCCGGATGGTCATACATCATTAAGAATTTCGTTAAGTACGATGCATACCATTGGGAGCACGTTGTTTCGGCTGGGGTTGTCTTTATTATCCTGACCATTCTCGCCGTCATTGTTAAATCCAAAATCAGCTTGATTCCCAACGGACTTCAACAAGTCATTGAAGTTGTGGTTGAGGGCCTGCTGCAAATGATCGATGAGAACATCGGTCCACACGGTCGCAAATACCTTCCACTGTGCGGTGCATTGGCATTTTTCATCTTTGTCAGTAACTTCACCGGCATGTTGCCCGGTTTTCAGCCGGCGACCAGTAACTTCAACACCACCTTGGGATGTGCGCTTGTCGTTTTCGTTTATTACAACTTCGAAGGCATCCGCGAAAACGGTGTTGGCTACCTGAAACACTTCACCGGTCCGATCCCCTTACTGGCGCCGATCATGATCCCCATCGAGATCGTCGGCCACTTGGCGCGTCCCTTCTCCTTGGGCATTCGCCTCTTCGGCAACATTTCCGGTGAGCACGTGGTCACCTTGGTTTTCTACGGCATGGTTGCTTATGTCATCCCCGCCCCCTTGATGATCATTGGTCTTTTCGCCGCGTTGCTGCAAACCTTCGTGTTTGTCATGCTGACCACCATTTACCTGGCCGGGGCCATTGCCCACGACCACTAAAAATTGAAGAGGTTTTTACCTCACTATCGAGGCCTCGTCTCCGAAACGACCCTCAAAACTCTTGGAGGAATCCAAATGCGTAAGTTTTTCGCTTTCATGTTCATTTTCTTCACCACCATGTTCGCCTTCGGCCAAGATGGTGCTGCTTCCGCGCCTCTGTTCAACGGTCCCATCTCCATGGCCATCGCTGCCAGCATCACCGGCTTGGCTCAAGGTAAAGCCATCGCTGCTGCGTGTGAAGGTATCGCCCGTAACCCAGGCGCCGCGGGTAACATCCGTACCACCATGATCATCGGTCTGGCGTTGATTGAATCGCTCGCACTGTACACCTTGGTTATCGTTTTCGTTCAAGGCTAAGCCTTAAACGAACAACTTCGGATGTCCTGAAAAAGCCGCTCTGTACAGAGCGGCTTTTTTGGGTCCACTCAACCTGTCGGCGCACGGGCGCGCTGGGTCCAACTATGCAGCGCTTGTTTTTCCCGCCATTTAAAAAGCGCGGCCAGATGCGTCAACCGCGCTTGTTGGTCCACCACCGGCAGGTCCCGCGCGAATCGGCACTGGGTGGCAAGCGACCAACCACGCGCACCATGCACCAGACACAGTCGTCGACTGTCCGCTTGCACCAAGCTCACCGCTTTTACCGACTCCGTCTCTTCCCAGCGTGGATTTCCCGTCGGCCGTGTGCGTGCTGCCCGGTAGGTCCATTGCCGGGGCGTCCCGTCCAGATGAATGAGAAACAATCCGCGCACATCGGCAAAGCGCAAGGCGTGATCCTCCGCGATGAAGCAGGTTTGGCGTGGTAACGGTGCGTCTTTTTTGAAGTGGGTCAGCGCCCAGGGATTGTGTCGCAACCCGAACACCCGTAAAAGATCGCCGCGCAAGTGTGCGCAACGCGCCTCGTTACGCGCCACCACCAGCCGTGGAAACGGCAGCTTAAACCATTGCTGGGTGAGCAAGTTGTCGAAGGCCTGCCGCCGGGCCAACCAAGGTTGTTCCCGTGCCGCCGTATAGGGCGAGAGCAGGTGCAGTTGGATCTGAAGAAGCCCGTCCTCGCTTGCGTGAACCTGGCAATCCGGGGCGTTTTGTGCGATAGCTTGCGCCAACTCAAGAAGGGGGAAGCCAAAGCGGCGACAAGCCTCCAGTTGAACCCTTGGCGCCGCCGGTGCGACCGGCAGGCGCCGTAACGGTTGTAAAGCGTCGTCCTGGTGACACAAGCCCGGAAAACGGATTTTCCCGACCAAGTCGCGCAGGCGACATGCCGGCGGCGGCAAATCATAGGGGGTTTGCAGCAGAATGAGCGGAACCCGCGGATGTTGCCGACGCAGGCTGCTCAAGGCGGCGATGCTGGGTGAAAGCACGGGATCGGAATCTTCACCTTGGTGATCGGGGAGGCCCGCCAGGAGGTGTCGCCACCGCTCGTGGGATTGCGGGGTCAGCAGCCGCCTTGGGCGTTGCAGCCCCCAGTGGTTGAAGTCCGGGGTTTGGCGCACATCGCATTGAACCAATGCGAATCCGTAACACCAAAGTCTTGGCATCAGTGGGTTGGGAACCGGGTTTAGCACGGCCATAAGTTCACCCCCTCGGCCGGTGTGAAACAGGTTTTTTCCGGCGGGATCGTCAGGGCGACGTCCTGCCAATCACACGGCAGTTGCAGACACGCAACCGTGTGGGCGTAATAGAAGTAGCAAAAGTCCTTGCCGCGCTCCGCGATGGCGCGGAGCTGGGCGTCGGCTTCGGCGCTGTTGAAATAGGCAAACAAACGGTAGGCTTGGGCGAAATGGGAACAGGAAAGGTAATAGGTGGTTTGGTCTGGGATGCACCAGCCACCTTGAATCAGTCCCACCGTCCAACGTTTTGCGAGGTATTTCCAAATTAGGAGCCATGGCGAAAAGGGTCGGGCCGCGTAGGGTAGGGAGGGGCGACCGCTTTGCCAGCGTACCTTGTCTGCATTTTTTAAGAAGGTGTGTTCCTGGAACCCCAGTTTGCGGTTCCAGGCCGTTTTGGTTTGGAACGGCCAGTAGATGAAGCGCCCTGGCTGGAGGCCGTCCGGCTGAATATCCCGCCCACGCAGGAGGGGGCGGAACCGTGCCTTCGCCAAATGGATGGGCGGTTGCTCGAAAACGAAACTGCGTTTGGCGCCCGTTACCACGCCACGTTGGGGCTTAAACCCCAGTTCGCCCAGGCTGGGCCGACGAGGGTCGCCGCGAATAGCGGGTCCCTCATAGAGGTGCCACAGACCGAAACGGTCCGCAATTTGGGTTTGGTCGCGGGTGAAGCAGCGGTTGTCGTCGCCTTCGTGAATTTCAATCGCGACCTGGTGGGTCTTGCTTGGTTGGTTTGGTTGTTGGAGGAGTCCCGCCCCGACCGCGACCGGAAAGGTATCGGCCTTGAACAGTTGTCCTTGTTTGAGGCCGTAGTCGTAAAGGTAATGAATACGGCACTGGTTGAGGAGGAACTGCCGAAGCGAGGCGGCGTAGGGCGCTTGCAGGATTTTGGCGGGCAGCAGAAAGCTGAGATGGCCGTTGGGGCGAAGCAGCGCCAGGGACGCCGCGGTGAAGTACACCGACAAATCAACTTGACCGCTCAGGACCACCCCGCGGGGGACAGGCAGGCCGGCGCGCAAGGAGGCCGCCGCGCCTTTGTCGATGCGACCCGCCGCCAGCCAGGGGGGATTGCCGATAATGCAGTCGAAGCCCTGTTCCAGCATGACCCGACTGAACATGACGTGGAGCTGTTTGCCGGGTTCACGGGGAACCCGCCAAGTTACCTTACGTCGGCCTTGGCGACAGCCGGGTAAGCAGGGTTGGGCTAGCTGGGTTTTGGTGATGTCCTTCAGCGCCTTCTGCCGACAGGCCGTCAGGTAGTCCGCCAGTTCTCCCTCAAGCCGCAACATATGCCGCAAAAGGTTCATTCGTTGCGGTGCTTGGCTGGTGGGAAATTTGGCGCGGAGTTGCTCCAGCTGGGCGTATTTGGGCCATTGTTTTACCTGCTTTTTGTCTGTTGGGACATGCAGGTCGAGGAAGTCGCCTGCGCGGAGTTGGTGTTGCAGGTTGGGTAGGGCGGGCGCTTTCGCCGGATCTTCGACCTCAATGTCTTGGATCAGGTTGAGCCAAAGCCGAACCTCGGTAAGGCGAACCGCCACCGGATTGATGTCGACCCCGAACAAATTACGCAGCATGATCTGTTGCTTCAAATCAAACAGTCGCCCGTTGCGGTGTTGGTCCGGCGGCAGAACCGCAAGGTGGATGTCGAGCAGGGCTTGAAAGGCCGCGGTGAGGTAGGTCCCGCTGCCGCAGCTTGGGTCAAGGATGCGGATATCGGCAACGGCATCGCGCCGCGCAAGGGGATCGTCACCACATTGCTTGTGGTCGAGCCAAGCCGTGATTGCCGCCTTTGCTTGTTTGTGGGCAAGGAAACCCGGTGTGTAATACGTGCCTTGTTGCTTGCGGTCGTCCACCAACAGGAGGTGCTCAAAGACCGCGCCCAAAACTTCCGGGCCGATGCCCGCGACCGTGCGACCGGGTCGTGATTCCAGCAAGGAATACGAAAAGTTATTGAGTAGGGCTTGCACCAGATCGAAAAGCCACCTGTTTTCGATGAGCGGCAAGGCCGTGCGGTCGAAGTGAAACAGTCCACCACCCAGGAGTGGTAACTGTCCGAGTGGCAAGGGTTCCGCTACCGGTAGGCCCTCGAGCCGGGCGAACAGGGGCTGAAGGAACACCGTGAGGATCGACAGTGATCGGGCACAGCAGTGCGCGATTTGGGTTTCGAGGTAGTAGGGATCGTGGTTGAGCCAGCGTTTATGCTGCACGAAGATCAGGAAGATCAACTTCAGCACCAGGTCCACCAAGGCGTGGTAGCCGGCGACGTTTTTGGTCTCCAGTTTTCCCAAATGGCGGCGCAATACCGCAAAGAAGGGCTTGTGGTGTTGGTGGTTCTGCAGCAGCGAAAACAGCGCCGGAACCCGCTCGCTGTTGAGCTTGTGCAGCAGATCAAGGACTTGCCGTTCAAACAGGCTTTGGTGGGTAAAGACCAAGTCAAGGTGGAACAGCGCGCGTTGATGTAGGTCTTCGCGGCGGCGCCAAAAAATCAAATGGGCATTGGCACTGCCGGCATGGACCACCGTAAAAACGGCATACTCATGCCCTTGACGCGCCATACAGGCGGCGATACCGCCGGCGATGGCCGTGTAAGCGTCTTTCGGGCATTGTTCGGACAAGATCAGTTCAAAAAACAGGCAATAGGGTTTGTGCCCAATACAAACCCGAAAAACCTGGTCGAGCAATCGGTCGGGGACCCCCAAGTTGCGGAGATCGTTGTGGGGAAACGGTCTGAGTAACTTGGCAAAATCGCCGAACACCGACAAGCTCTGTGGTGCGTATTTTTGGTATCGCATGTTCTCCCATGCGAGGTTTGGCCTGGCGATCATAGCACCGGCCAGGGTGCTCCTGGCAAGAAGAAAGTGGAAAAAATATAGTGTTGAAAATAAAGAGGGGGTGGAAATAAAGCAGTACGGCACGGAACGCACTCTCTTTGCGCCCGGCGTGTACGGCTTTTCGAGCAGGGTGGGTGGGACGTTGTTATGTAATGGGACGCCGTGATCCCGTCACCCTGATCGGAAGCCGCCTGCACCGCCGCGGCGGCGCGAAAAAGACCGTCTTTTCCGTGTTGTATCCAAACGGTGCTCGCGACCGAAAATCCCTATTGGCGCCGATGCAGTGAGGGCCGGCAACATTTGGTTTCCGGCCTCTTTTCTTCACAAAAAGCGGGGCGTCACCCTGTTGTTTGGGGGCCTTTTTGAGCCTTCACGGTACAGAAATCAGGCGATCGGGCGCTGTTCCTAAAACTGGTAAATCTTAATGCCGGTTGGTTCCCTGTTTTGGGTTACCAGCACCATGGCGCGGTTTTCATGGGTGCCGATCAAAATGCCGTCAATAATCACCTTGTCGCCCATCCGTCGGCCCTTGCGGTTCACCCGCTGCAACGCCAACAAACCCAATTCTCCTTCCCGACTCGGAATCGAATAACCCACCAAAAAATCCTGCTCAAGGCGATACAACCCGGTGAGTCGTGAGAAGGAAAGCATCCAGTTGACCTGATCGCGACGGGAGGTTAGCGAAACGAATTGATTGGGCGGTTTGCTGCCGACCCAATCTTCCATGGTGAGTGGGAGCCGGCTTACCTCGCGCACAATTCCGTCGCTAATATCTTGGCCAGGTTGCGGTCCGTACTCGAGAATGGCGGTTGACAACTCGTCCACGACAAAAAAGTTCTTGGAAAAGCCTTTTTGCACCAGCCAATGTCGTTTAAACGAATAGTTGTAGGAAAGCAACATGGGTCGTACCGGATAGCAGGTTGGACCGACTTTCTTCAGATCGACCCCGTCTTTGGTGACCTCGACTTCCAGCAACTGAAAAATAGTTGGGCGCCCCGGCATGCGAGCCGCCATTTCGGAATTATCCTGCGCGAAAACGCGGCTCCCAACCAGGTTCAAACGCTGGTATTGGGTGGGTTTGGCCGCGGGATCCTCGGGGTCGTAGGGGTAGTCGGAGCCGAGGTAGTTGCCGTCG
This sequence comes from Acanthopleuribacter pedis, assembly GCF_017377855.1. GTDB lineage: Bacteria > Acidobacteriota > Holophagae > Acanthopleuribacterales > Acanthopleuribacteraceae > Acanthopleuribacter > Acanthopleuribacter pedis. The sequence continues at coordinate 217,493 of NZ_JAFREP010000015.1, read as the reverse complement.
CGATCAAAGAAGTGGAAGTGGCTTTTAAAGCCGTCGACGATCCAGTAGATCCCGCGATTCGCGTCCCACACAAAGGTCATGATCATTTCGAAATCGACCTTGCCGGGCCCGCCGGTAATCTTGCGGAGCAAGCGACCTTGTCCATCCCAGTGGCGTAACTCTTTTCCCGCCGCAAGCAAAATCGAACCATCTTGGGCGATTTGGGCATTGTGTAAATTGACGAGTTGAAAACCTTCTTGTTCTTCCAATTCGATCATATGACTCTGTGGGGTCGTCCACAGAAACAACGCCATAGCAAGCAGCATGTTTTATCCCCGAAGAAACGCAAAACTCAAAGAACCGGTGGTTTCTGATACGAACGGCTTGAAAAAAGGTTGATAACAAGGTCAGGGGTCGGGGCCGAAAGGTTTCCTATCAGGGAGGGCGATGAAACCGCGGCGCAAGCAACCAATCAAGCATGGACCGCCAAAAAGTGGAATCGGAGAACCTTGCCGAGGTTGAAACCTAAAGTGTGTGATTCGGATGGATGCAATTGTGCAAGTATCGGCGCAGGACGTGCCGAGAGTTGAGCAAGTGCGCCGCCAAGAATCGCTCAATTTAGGTGGAAGGCCTGGGAAGCGGCCTTTAAAATTCTAACGTATCGTTTCGCGAATGCCTAGTTTGCTGATAATAAATAATTTGAATTGTCCCGAAAGCGTATCTCTCCTTATGAAAGTGCGGGTTCTAACTGACTATCCGCTCCTCGAAAAAAAACAGGTACCGCTCCTGTTGAGTCGGGGCTTTGAGTAGGGTAAGGTGCTTTAAAAAAGTGGTTTAGGTGATGTTTTGAGTGTTTGGAGCTGCTCGCGGACGCGTGAAATCGGCTTTGGTTATCCATGAAAAAGAGGGCTGCTTCCAAATGCCGTCGACAGCCAATAGCCTTTAATTTTTGGTGTCTTACCGATGTAAATTGGTATTTAAGTTGCCTTGTTTTAGTTTGGTGTTCGCATGGGGATGGTAAATGGTCGGAAACGGTTGTTTTTTCGTGCTTGATGGGTGTTGTTAAGGGTTTTCCCGTTTTTATACTTTTTGACCGTCTGAGGGATTCGTGAACCCACCGATCTGGCTTTGGGTCCTGTTCCTGCTCGCGTCCCCACGAGAAAAGCGCTAAACGCAAGCTGCTCTTGCGTTAGGAGTGCTAAAATGGCGCCGTTACCGTGCCGGGTGTTACCCGACGGTTTTTCGTTCTGAAGGATGGACCATGCCGAAAAAAATCACCCTATGTAAACCGAACGGTTTCTGCGCCGGCGTTGAACGCGCCATTAAAATTGTCGACTTGGCGCTTGAAGCCTACGGTGCCCCGATTTACGTCAACCATGAAATCGTCCATAACCAGCATGTGGTTGCCGATTTGGCCTCACGTGGTGCGGTTTTTGTAGAGGACTTGGATGAGGTTCCCGAGGGGGCGCGCCTGATTTATTCCGCGCACGGGGTTAGCCCGGAAGTTCGCGCCCATGCTAAATCGCGCAAGCTTCGGGAATTAGACGCCACCTGTCCCTTGGTTACCAAGGTCCACCTCGAAGCACTGCGGTTCGCCAAGCAGGGTTACCACATCTTTTTAATCGGACATGCCGACCACGTCGAGGTGATCGGTACCTATGGCGAGGTGCCGGAGCATATCACCATCGTGGAGCCCCACCGCGGCGAGGCTTTGGACGAGGTGGTTGCCGCCCTGCCCGAACCACCCTCCGAAAAGCTGGTTTACCTGACCCAGACCACCCTCAATGTGGCCGACTGCATGAAGGTCGTGGAAGCCTTAAAGGTGCGTTTTCCCCATTTAATTGGTCCGCCAAAGGACGATATTTGCTACGCCACTTCCAACCGCCAAGACGCCGTGAAGGCCATTGCACCCGGCGTTGATCACTTTATCGTGGTGGGCTCCCATACCTCCAGCAACTCCAAGCGCTTGGTCGAAGTTGCCCGCGAACATGGCGCCGCCTCGGCACTTTATCCCGATGTGACCGCCCTCAAGGACCTGGACCTGGAACCGCTGCACCATGTGGCGATCACCGCCGGTGCTTCCACACCCAACGTTCTGGTTCAAGCCATTATCGACTACCTACAACGCCATGGTTTCGAGACCTTCCAAACCTACGACCACGTTGAGGAACGCATGCACTTTGCCGTGCCCGCGCACTTTCGGCGTGACCTCGAAGCCAAGGGGGTGGTTGTTTAATGGCCGCCGACGCCTTGACGACCATCCCGGAGTTTTCCGCCACCGGCGGGATCCGTTTGGCGCCGGGTCAGAGTTCGATCCCCGTGACCAAGCGTTTGCTCAAGGTGATCGACAGCTACCCAGTCCAACGTCTGCGCCGTATCCGCCAGCTCAGCCTGGCGGATCGCGTGTACCCCAGCGCCACCCATACGCGTTTTGCCCACGCCCTCGGTGTCTACGGCAACATCCTCGCCTACCTGCGCCAACTCCACCGTTTCCCCGAATTTGCCGACCAATACGACGAAAAAGATTACCTGGCGATTATGCTGGCCGGCCTACTCCATGACCTGGGCCATTATCCCTGTTCCCACCAGCTCGATCATCTCGATGAATTTCCCGAGCACGAACTGCTGACGGTTGGGTTACTCAAAGGGGATTTGGTGCTCAAGGGTGAAAACCTGGCCGAGCTCATCTGGTCCGAGTTCCAGTTGGAACCTGATCGCATTGCCGCCTTGCTGGGGCCCGCCGCCGAGCTGGAACCCCGCCTGAAATTACTCAAACAAATCATCGATTCACCCTTGGACGCCGACAAATGCGATTACCTCATTCGCGATAGTTTTTTCTGCGGCATTGAGCAAAGCTCCGGTTTTGACCGCGAGCGTTTTATCACCAACCTGGTGCCCAGTTATGAACGCCCTGTTTTGTGTGTGCATGAAAAGGGTTTGGTCAGCGCCGAACGGTTCCAGTTGTCCCGTTATTGGATGTACCGTTCCGTTTACTGGAGCCACACCGTCCGCTCCTTCATCACCATGCTCTCCAGTGCGTGTCGTTACTTTCAGCCCGGCTCCATTGAACCGGGCGAAGCCTGGAACCGTCAATTACTCGGCTACAACGACCACAACTTTATGGAGTGGCTGCACGAGCGGGTTTCCGCGCCGGGTCGCGAACTCATTGAAATGGCCTACCTGCGTCGGCGCCCCTACAAACGGGTTTACACCGTCGCGTTTAACCATGAACCCCGTACCTATGATCGGCTCCAACAGAAGAAGCGCCGCCGGCCCGTGACCGATTGGTTCATCCAGTGGGCCGCGCGCAAAGGGGTGACACTTGAAGATCACCACTTGATTTGGGATGTGCCGCCGATTTATAAAACCAGTTCGTGGGAGACCTTCCCCATTAAGTTGGCAAACGGCATCGAACGTCCGATCCACCAGGAAAGCCCGGTCATTGAGGCTTTGGGTCCCGCGTTCCAGCAGGGTGTGCGAAAAATTCGCCTGTTCTGCCATCCGCGTTTGTCTGAGTTGCTGGAAGCATATCCCCAAGAACGGCCGCACCTGCAAGAGTTTTTGACGTAGGGCTGCGACCGACAAAACCCGGCCGCCGGGTTGCGAGGAAAAGAGAACGTCGTGATTTATTTTGACAACAACGCCACCACCGCCGTGACCGAACCCGTTCACCAGGCCATGCTGCCTTTTCTCACCGAACACTACGGCAATCCTAGTTCGATTCACCAAATCGGGAATCAGGCCCGCGTCGCCGTGGAACAAGCACGGGGACGGGTGGCCAAGGCGATTGGGGCACGTCCCTCCGAAATCACCTTTTGCGGCTCCGGTTCCGAGGCCGACAACCACGCCTTGTGTGGGGTGGTCATGCGGGCCAAGGAAGAAGACAAACTCAATCCGCGCAGCAACATCGTCATCACCGCCATTGAGCATCCCGCCGTCAAAAAGACCGCCGAATGGTTGGGCGGCTTTTTTGATGTTCAGGTTCGCACCGTGCCCATGCAGTTCGAAAAGGGGACCGTTTCTCTTCAGCCTTTTGAGGATGCGATTGATGCGGACACCTTGGTGGTGAGTGTCATGATGGCCAATAACGAGTCGGGTTTGGTTTTGCCCGTTGCCGAAATCGCCGCCCTTGCTAAAGGGCGCGGGGCGCTGGTCCATTGCGACGGCGTGCAAGCCCTGGGGAAACTCCCAGTCGACGTCAAAAAGCTGGGCGTGGATATGTTTAGTTTGTCCGCCCACAAATTCCACGGTCCCAAGGGCGTTGGGGCATTGTTCATAAAACGCGGTGTCAAACTCACCGCGCTGATGCACGGTGGCTCCCAAGAGAGCGGGCGCCGTGCCGGTACGGAAAATCCCGCCGGGATTGTGGGCATGGGTGTTGCCGCCGAGTTGGCCGCCGCCCAGGATACCGCCTCGATTGCCGCCAAGCGGGATCGTTTTGAGGCCGGTTTACGCGAGCGCTTCGGTGATCGATTGGTCGTCAACTTTGCCGACCTGCCGCGCACGCCCAACATCAGTTCTGTTCAGTTCAAAGGCGCCGACGGAAATCTGTTGCTGATTATGATGGATCAAAACGGTTTGTGTGCCTCGACCGGTTCTGCCTGTAGCTCCGGGTCGCTGTCCGTGAGTTCCGTTTTGTTGGGGATGGGGCTCAAGGAACACGCGGCGAAGGGAACCATCCGCTTTTCTTTGTCGCACCTAACCACCGACGCTGAAATTGACGCCGCGCTGGATGCCGTGGCGGCCTCGCTGAAGTAATGGGGCGAGACCGCGCAACCGGTGCTAATGATCGCGATGGCGCACGTAACGGACGATTTCTTCGAGGTACTCTAGTGGGCGCGATACCGCTTTGAGGGCCGCGAGGGCTTCGTCCAGTAGCTTGTCCGCGTAATCGTGTGCTTCATCGGAACCCATGATTTTGGGGAAGGTCGCTTTATCCTGGCCGGCGTCTTTGCCGGATGTTTTACCCAAGGTGGCGCTGTCCGATTCCTCGTCGAGCAGGTCGTCCACCACTTGAAACAACAGGCCCAGTTTTTCCGCGAACTGGGTTAGCGCGTTGAGGTCGCTTTCGGAGACCTCGGCCAAATGGGCACCGAGGCGCACGCAGAATCGGAGCAGGGCGCCGGTCTTGCGTTGGTGGAGCAGTTCGAGATGTTCGAGTGAGGTGTCCTTGCCGGTCTGGGCCAAGTCCATAATTTGACCCGCGACCATGCCCCGTTTGCCAACCGCTTGGCAAAACTCAACCATCACCTGGTTGCGTTTCTCGGCGCTTAAGCTGGGGTGTGGTGCGCCGGACAGCAGCAGGAACGACTCACTGTGAAGCGCGTCGCCCGCCAGAATGGCGTTGGCTTCCCCGAAGATGATGTGGTTGGTGGGTTTGCCGCGGCGCATGTCGTCATCGTCCATGCAGGGTAAATCGTCGTGGATCAGTGAGTAGGTGTGCAGGAATTCAGAGGCCAGCGCAAAGGGGATTGCCGCCTCGGGGTCGCCGCCGTATTCCGCGACCACCACCATCGTCAATAAGGGGCGCAAGCGTTTTCCACCCGCCAGGAGCGTGTACTCCATGGCGCGGTCCAGTGGATTGCACGTCATGTCTTTGTCGGCGAAATAACGCACCAATTCTGTGTCGACGCGGTCAATCCAATGCTGTAATTGTTCGTTGTCGTTCATGGGTGTTGTCCTCAAAAAAATCGGCTAAGCGTCAGTTTGCGCTTCATCTAAGCGTCAGCTTGCGCTTCGAAGGGTTCGGTTTCCATGATGTCCTGTCCCGCCTGGGTCAACAGCTCAATGCGTTCTTGAGCTTGTTCCAACGTCTTGTGAAGCGAGGCACTTAACTTAATGCCGTCCTCGTAAAAGCCAATCGCTTCTTCCAAGGGGACGTCGGTTGCATCCAATTTCTCGACGATCTGTTCCAACAGCGCCAGGCGTTCTTCAAAACCAGGTTGCTTGTCGGGGGTCTGTTGTTCCATTGCCGGCTCCCTTGCCGCCCGCGGCGGCGCCTTATCTTTGCATATCCGGGTCACCGGGCCAAGTCGTTCCTCCGGCATTGCTGAAACCGCCCCCGGCGCAAGGTGGAACGGCGCGACCCGTCCCATGACTTAAAACAATTCGTCCTGAACTTGTTCCCGGGGTTTCTCAATCACCCGCGCGGCGAGTTCGCCTTCCGCCAAGCGTAGTTTTAAGACTGACCCGACCTTGACTGCCCCGGGTCGGCGCACCACCTGTTCCCGGTCGTCAAAGACCACCGCATAGCCCCGGTTCAAAATCTTTAGGGGCGACAAGTCCTCGAGTCTGGCCATGGTGGCGCCGGCGCGTTGGCGGGCGCGTTCCAGCCGCAACGCCATATTTTGGTTCAGGGCGTTATCGGCTTGTTTTAACCGTTGCTCCAACAGGTTGAGGCGATTTTGGAGGCGCTGTACCTGCAGGCGTTCATCAAGGCGATGTAGTTGCCGTTCGCCGCCGTAAACCCGCTGGGTGATTGCCTGTTTCATGCGGTACTCGGCGTCGCTGACCGCCCGGCCCGCTTCATTGATGCGCGACCGGACCCGTACAAAAATGGGGTTCGATTCAGAGATGGTGATCCGCGACTTGTAGTACAGCAACCGTTGCTGCATCAAGCGGCCCATGCGTTGAACCAGTGAATCCAGGGTTTTGCGGTACTCGTTTTTGGTTTGCACCACCAGTTCGGCCGCGTTGGAGGGGGTTGCCGCGCGCACATCGGCCACAAAATCGGAGATGGTGAAATCGACCTCGTGGCCGACCGCCGAAACAATCGGCGTTTTGGCCGCAAAAACCGCACGGGCCAGGACCTCTTCGTTAAACGCCCACAGATCTTCCTCCGAGCCGCCGCCGCGCCCGATAATGATCACGTCACAACCGCCGCGCGAATCCAAAAACTGCACGCCCTCGGCGACTTCTTCCGCCGCGCCTTGGCCTTGCACCCGGGCCGGATAGATCAACACATGCAGGCCGCCGTGACGGTGGTGAAGCACGCGCAGCATGTCGCGAATCGCCGCGCCCGTGGGTGAGGTGACGATGCCGATCTTGGTTGGCAGCAGCGGCAAGGGTTTCTTGTGTTCCGCGTCAAACAAACCCTCGGCGCGTAATTGCAGTTTAAGCCGCTCGAACTCAGCCCTTAATTTGCCCAGCCCCATCTCTTCGATGCGGTCCACAATCAAATTGTATTCCCCGCGCGGCGGGTACACGCTCAGCGTACCGCTCACCAGAACCTGCATGCCGTCACGGGGTCGGAAGGTGACGCGTTGCGCCGAGGATCGCCACATATTGGCGCGAATTTGAGCGCGCTCATCTTTAAGACTGAAGTACCAGTGCCCGGAACCCGCCGCCTTAAAATTGGAAATTTCACCGCTCAGCCAAATGCGCGGCAAGGCCTCGATACGGTCGCGCACCAATTGCGTGATTTGAGAAACGGAAAGCGGGTTCTGGCGGTTGGCGCCATTATGGTTCGCGGTTGGGTACATGGTCACTCGTTTCGCGGCGCGCGCCGTCACAAGCGGCGGGCCTGGTCGCGTTGGGGAATTGACGCGGGAAGGCGCCTCGTGGGTGCAGTCTTAACACAAAGCCGCGCTTTTGGACAGGGCGGGCGCACCACCCGGGACCGCTCGAAAAAAAGACCGATACGACGGGTGTCGCATCGGTCCGATGTTGCGCACGAAGATTATTGCTGAGCGCTTTGCCGACGCGTGTCCCGGGGGCGGAGCCCGGCCGGAAACGCGTTGTGTGCCGACGGCTGCCGTCGTGGCTCTCGACGGAAGGGTCGACCGGCATGGGAGGCTGACACACCTGGTTCTAGGACCGGGGGTACCGAGGGTCGTTGGAAACCAGGTTGATAAAAAGTGCCTCTATCCCTTAACCCGAAAAAGGAGGGGGGTTTGGGTCACGACCTCGCTAAAAAAGTGAGTCCGGTTTTTTTTACCGCGCGTAGGCCGTCGTCTCGGGGGGGTAGTGACCGCGTTTTTCGTAGGAGAGCCGGGAAATCCAGGCTTTGGGAAACAACCCTTCCATTCTTCGCTTGCCCATCCCGGAAATCAACGGTAAGGTGCTTGTGTATTCCCGTTTCTTTTTCATTTCCATCCCTTTGCTTTGGTTCGATCTCTTCCCGAAAAGCCACTGAAATAAAGTGTTTATGGAACGTTCCGTGCTCCCGATCGGCTTCGCTTTCTCTTGCACCCGGGGCGGTTTGAAGGCCTTGCACCGCCCTGGTTGGGTTGCGCGCGCACCATGAACAAGCCCGGCTTTTGACGCTTATCCGCAAGCTTGTGAGGTTTTCGTTATGGTTGAAGCTGTTGCCGTCCTACCCAATCGCCGGGCCGATATCCTGCGACATTACCGTCACCCCTGGGTTTTCTCTCAAGGTGTAACGAATAAACAGGAGCTTGACGACGTTTCCGTTGTGCGTGTTGCGTCGGAAAAAGATGAGCATTTGGGCTGGGCGTTTTTCCACCCCACCAATGCGATTTGTTTGCGCATGATCTCCTTTGAGCGCGATCCCATGACCGAGAACGCCTGGCGCGAACGCATCCAACGCACCCTCCACATGCGTCGCACCCTGCTTGGTGATCGGGTTGAGGGCTTTCGTTTGATTCACGGGGAAAACGATCTTTTTCCCGGCCTAAAGGTCGATCTCTACCGCGATCTGTTGGTCATGCAAGTCATGAGCACCGGTATGGAGCGACAACGCGAACAGATGGCGACCTGGCTTGCTGAAATTTGTGATGCCCGCGCCGTTTACGAACGATCCGAGGGGCACGCGCGCAAGCAGGAAGGTTTGGCGCCGTTTCAAGGTTTTGTCCTCGGTGAAGCGGATTTCCCCGCCGCGTTTCGTGAATACGATCTCACCTTTACCGTTAACCCAACCGCCGCCCACAAAACCGCCTTTTATTTAGACCACCGCAATCAACGCGATTGGTTACGCCAACGCAGCGCTGGCAAAAGGGTGTTGGATGTGTGCAGCTTTACCGGCGGATTCACCCTGGCCGCGCTCCAAGGCGGTGCCGCCATGGTTCATTCCGTCGACCAGTCCCAGGAATACCTCGACGTGCTCGCCGAACACCTTGCCCTCAACAAACTGGACCCGGCACGCCAAAAAAGCACCTGCACCGACATGTTCGACTTGTTAAAGAACAAACCGGACGAAGCCTATGATTTCGTTGTACTTGATATGCCGTCCTTGGCCCGCTCGGCCCGCGCCAAACCCTCCGCCCTGCGCACCTACCGCAAGTTGCACCAACTGGTGTGTGCTTGGCTCAAACCCGGCGGCATCCTGCTCACCTTCTCCTGCTCCAAGGTGGTTGACCGCTCCGATTTCCGCCAAAGTATTTTTCTCGGTTTGCGCGACTGTAACCGCGAGGGTCTGCTGATCGAAACCTTCGATTCCGGGGCCGACCATCCCATCCATCTCCAATTCCCGGAAGGGGAGTATTTAAAAGGTTACGCCATTTACTTGAAATAGAACCAGACAACCCGTGCGCGGCAGCGCCCTCGCCGTTCCCCGCGGGCTACACTTGAAATATCCTCGCTTCCTTGGCAGAATCGGGGCTTTGGCCGCCGGGCCGAGGGATGTTTCATGGCTACCTACCGACTCGAAGATTACCAATTTGAACTACCGCCGGAGCGGATCGCGCAAACGCCCGCCGCCCGTCGCGACGAAAGCGCCCTGCTGGTTTCCGGCGGGGTAGGGTCTATTCAGCACACCCATTTTCATGCGTTGCCGCGCTACCTGCGCGCGGGTGATGTCTTGGTACTCAACCAGACCCGGGTGATCAACGCCCGTTGCTTCGGCTACAAAGATACCGGCACCAAAATCGAAATGTTTGTGCTCGGCATGCCGGTTGACCCCGCCGCGACCTGGGTGCTTGCCAAGCCTTCAAAACGGTTGAAGGTCGGCCAAACGCTGCATTTCCGCCAAGCCGACGTCCATGTGGAAATCGTGGAAAAAGGGGCTCTCGGCAAATGGTGTATGGCGTTTCCCTCGTTTGAGGCCCTGCAGGCCGTGATGGCCGGCGACGGTGAATTGCCCTTGCCGCCCTACATCAAACGCGAAACCGGGCCCGGGCAGGACGATTACGACCGTTACCAAACCGTGTTTGCCCGTGAACTTGGGGCCGTGGCCGCGCCCACCGCCGGCCTGCATTTTACCGACGCCTTGTTGGCGCAGGTGGAGGCCCTGGGGGTGACCGTCGCCAAGGTGACCCACCATGTCGGTATCGGCACCTTCAAGCCGCTGATTGCCGAGGATGTACGGGAACACATCATGGAGGGCGAGCAATACACGATGACGCCCGAAACCGCGGCACTCCTGGCGCAGGCCAAGCAGGAGGGGCGCCGCATCATCGCTGTCGGCACCACCTCCACCCGTTGTTTGGAAGCAAACTTGCAACAGTTCGGGTGTTTTACCGCCGGAACCCATGTGACCGATTTGTACATCTACCCCGGTTACCGGTTTTTGGCACTCAACGGATTAATTACCAATTTCCACTTGCCGGGCTCTTCGCTGATTCTGTTGGTTTCGGCGTTGATGGGCCGCGAGCGTATCATGCACATTTACGAGCAGGCGCTCGAACGAGATTATCGGTTCTACTCTTACGGCGACGCCATGTTGTTGCTGCCGGATGAAGGAGATTTGTCCCTATGATTCAACGAAGCGTTTCCGTGCGTGCCTTTTCGCGCGCTTTTTTGCTCCTCTTGGTTGCGACCGCCGGGTCAGTCTTCGCCAACGAAGTCCCCCAGTACTTCGTCAAAGTCATTCAACCGCGCACCCTGTTTGCACAAAACGAACCCATCCCCATTATCTTGCGGGTCGGGAACCAGTCGGAGCGCAACATGCGCACGCGCAAATTGCCCGACGTGCTGGGGTCGATTGTGGTGAAGAAGGGGGACAAGCGGTTGAAACTCGATCCCAAGTTCAAAACCAAGGACTTGTTCAAACGCTTGAACATCCTGGAGATGGGCGCCCATAAAGACTTTCGCCTCAACATCAAACGCCTGTTCCCCGAAATGGAAGAGGGCGGTGTTTTCTCCATTGGCTACAGGGACAAAATTTACGACCTGACCATGAAAAACATCCGCATCGCCAAAGTGGACTTGCCGCCGATGGACGCCCATTTCGTTTTGAAAACCTCCATGGGCGACATCACCATCAAGCTGCACGAGGACCAAACACCCCGTCACGCCCGCAACTTTGCCGTCCTGTCCGCCATTGATTTCTATAAAGACATGATCGTGCATCGCGTCGACAAGGGTTTTGTGATGCAGACAGGTGATCCGCTTGGTGACGGTTCCGGCGGCAGCGGTTACCACCTGATGTTGGAAAACACGCCGCTGCTGAAACACAAAAAGTACACCGTCGGCGCGGCGCGGGCCAATGACCGTGATTCCGCCAACTCCCAGTTTTATATCTGCCTTGAGGATTCGCCTTATCTGGACAACGATTACACCGTCTTTGGTGAGGTCGTGGCCGGGTTTGACGTCGTTGACGCCATCGGCGCGGTTCGTACCACCGGCCGCGAGGGCAAGCCGCCCAACCGTCCCCTGGACGAAATCGCCTTTGAAAAAGTGGAGATTGTTCCTCAGGGCAAAAACTGAGGAACGTGTTAGCTAAAGTGTGCGATTCGGGTGGATGCAATTGTGCAAGTATCGGCGCAGGACGCGCCGAGGGTTGGAGCGAAAGGTGTTGGAAAAAGTGCACCGGGGTCGCGCACGACGCGTACCTGGAAGGTACGTCGCGCATTTTTACTGCACCTTGCAGCCCAACGGATTGTGCAAGTACACCGCCAAGAATCGCTCACTTTAGGTGTTAGCTTGCGAGGTACAACATGACCCATCAAGCCGGTTTACATCGGTTGTTTAGCGAGTTTCTCGCCAAGAACTGGCAGGAATACAACCTGCACCACCTGCGCGGCCAATTGAATCAGCCGAGTTTCCTTTTGGACCCAGGGCGGAAGCGTTTGGGATTCTGGGAAAAAGGTTCGCGGACCATCGGCATGTCGCTCGAACTCATGCTGAACCACAGCCAGGAAGAAGTCCTGGATACGCTGAAACACGAAATGGCGCATCAGTATGCCGACGAGGTGTTGTTGCCGCGGGGCGTGGCCGAAACACCGCACGGTTCCGCCTTCCGTTATGCCTGCCGCCAGTTGGGCATTGATACCAGCGCCCGCTACCAACCCAGCGGCGAGGCCTCGCCTTTGGTGCGGCGCATCGAAAAATTATTGCGCCTCGCCGAAAGCCAAAATTTTCACGAGGCCGAGGCCGCCATGGCCAAAGCCCGCACCCTCATGGAAAAGTACGAGGTGGAGATCGGTATTGAACAAACCGAGTACCGCTATGCGTACATCGGCAAACCCATGGTACAGCGTTCCACCGTCAACAAGGTGTTGTCCTCGCTGCTCCAGCAGTTTTTTCAGGTGCGCATCGTTTGGTTACCCAGCGAGCTGCTTGTTTCCCAAAAAAAGGTGTGGATCATGGAAGCCATGGGTTCGGCCGCCAACCTTGAAATCGCCCAGTACGTCCATGCCTACCTGTTGCGCGAGTTGGAGCACCTGTGGAACCAACATCGCCGCCGTCGCCCCGATCAAAAAGGCCGCTCGTTAAAGCGTGACTTCCAAATCGGGGTGCTGCTTGGGTTTCAGGGTAAGCTGGCCGCGGATCAAGAAACCTCGCTTAATGCGGCCGGAAAATCCCTCATGCACCTGAAGCAAGAAAAGTTAGAAGGTTTTATGCGTGACCGCTACCCTCGGCTCGCCCGGTCGCGCGCCGGACAATTCCGCAAAACCAGCGCATTTGAGGCGGGCCTTGAACACGGCGGCAACATCGACCTGCGTTCCGGCATCAAACGCGGTCGCAACCGCGGTCGTCTTATCGAGGGATAAGCCTGGCTTTTATTTGCGCATACCGTCTCTGGAGCGGGTCTTTTCCTTCACAAGGCAAGCGTAGCTTATGCATTTTTCTCGCGGGCACCGCGGGGAATGCGCTGAAAAGATTGCAACCGTCACGCCGCTGCTCCATACTCGGAAGCGAACCCCATTTTCACAAATGATTGCCGCGTGTGAGGTCGCCTATGCTGGAAACCTTGGATTTAACCCGTTCCATCGATAAAACAACCTACAAAAGCGAAATGAAAGTGCTGAACCGCGAACTGCGCAAATTACAGCACCAGTGTTGGTCCGCCAATTTACCCGTGGTGATTGTGCTCGAGGGGTGGGCCGCCGCCGGAAAAGGCGCGCTCATCGAACGCATGACCCGCTCCTTGGATCCCCGCGGCTTCGAGGTCCATCCCATATGGCCCGCTGATGAAGAAGAACAGTGTTACCCTTTTCTTTGGCGCTTCTGGCGTCGGCTCCCCCATCGCGGCTCCTTCGGCATTTTTTACCATTCCTGGTACACACGCCTGCTTGAAGACCGGATCTTTGATCGCGTCGAGGAAAACCAAATTCCGCGCGATATAGACCACATCAATAATTTTGAGCGTTTGTTGGTCGACGACGGCTATGTCGTGCTCAAGTTTTGGCTGCACCTCAGCAAAAAAGAACTGAAGGGTCGCCTGAAAGCCTATGGTGAACGGGAAGAACAAGCTTGGCGGGTACGGGACGAGGATTGGGCCCAAGCCAAAAATTACAAAAATTACCGTCGCCTCGCCGAAGAAATGGTCGTCCGCACCAGTAGCGGGGTGGCGCCATGGCTGTTGGTTGAAGCCGACGACCGTTATTGGTGTCGCCTCAAGGTGATGCGCACCATGGTCTCCGCCCTAAAAGGCGCGCTTGAGCGGCGCCTGAAAGCCGCGCCCGCCGATCACCGCATCGCCTTGCCCGTCACCGAAGCGATGCCCTCCGACTTTCTCGCCGGTGTCGATCTCAGTCAAACCCTTTCGCCCGAGCACTATAAAGAACGTTTGGGCAAGGCTCAGGTCAAACTCTTGAGGTTCCAGCGCAAAATTTTTAAAAACAAGGTCCCCGTGTTGGTCTTGTTTGAGGGCTGGGATGCGGCCGGCAAAGGTGGCGCGATTAAACGGCTTACCGCGGTACTGGATCCGCGAAGTTACAAGGTCCACACCTTCGCCAAACCCAGTGAAGAAGCCCTAGCCCATCCCTATTTGTGGCGCTTTTGGCGGCGCATACCGCCCGCCGGCACCATCGGGATCTTCGACCGCAGTTGGTACGGTCGGGTCTTGGTGGAACGGGTTGAAGGTCTTGCCGGTGACTGGGAATGGCAACGCGCTTATCGGGAAATCAATGAATTTGAGACCCAACTGGTCGATGCCGGGGTTGTGCTGGTCAAAATTTGGTTGCATATCGACGGCGACGAACAACTCAACCGTTTTGAGGCGCGCAAGAACAACGAATACAAAAGTTACAAGCTCACCGATGAGGATTGGCGTAACCGGGAGAAGTGGGATTCCTATTATTTGGCCGTAAACCAAATGATTCAAAGGACAACGACTGTACGTACCCCTTGGACTTTGGTTGCCGGGAACGACAAACTTCACGCAAGAGTAAAAGTTATTGAAACATTAACGGATGCTTTAGAGGTCGGTTTGGCGCGCCATTGCCGCCGTTAATACCTGTCCCTGGATGCGTTTTCGAGAATCAGCGGCGCAAAAAAAAATAGCCCGACGATGAAGGTCGTCGGGCAACTCCCCGCTGGCAGTGGGAAAAAAATCAAGCCACTAAGTAGTGCTCTCGAAATTTGCTCTCGTACAGGTTTCAACCTCATGCCACGGTAGCGTGTTGACCACCGTCGTGCATCAGGTTGTCCCCAATGTAAAAGATGCGTGTTTTCCCTTCAACGGGTGATGTCCCGAGCGGCGGGATTCGCGTTGCGAAGCAACCTTCCATGTGTGAATGGTGGGATTTCTTGTTGTGATTGGTGGTTTGACCACCGGGGCGCTGTTGGCGGCGGCTAAATCGCGCCATAAAAGGGGGGTCGGCACCCTTCGCGCGGGAGGAACGAAGTACTCGGTTAGGTAAAATCGCAACCCGGCGTCACCCTCCGTTCGCGGTGGATTCGTTTGGCACGCCTGTGCTTTGCGTGGTCCCTTGGATCCAGCGCTCAAAGCCGCGAACCCTCTTGCAAAAAAATGACCGCGGCCGAACGGGTATAATCAGCGTTTAAACCAGAGGAATGAAGGAGCGGCTATGTGGCTTGCCGGTGTGGACGGGTGTCGTACGGGTTGGATCGCCGTTTTAGCAAGGCTTGAAGCCGGTCAACTCACGGATTGGCGACCGCGGCATATGCCCGCGATTGAAGGGATTGAGACGCTGGCGGAACAGCCGCGGTGGGTTGCGCTGGATATTCCCATCGGCCTGTTGGAACATCCCCAAAAAGGCGGCCGTTTGGCCGATCAGACCGTGCGTCGCGCCTTGGGACGGCCCCGTGCTTCCAGTGTATTTTCCCCACCCGCGCGGTCCGTATTTACGGAAAAAGCCTTTCGTGCCGGATTGGGGATTTCGCTGCAGGGTTTCCACATCATGCCCAAGATTCGCGAGGTCGACGCCTGGATCGACCCCGACAAACAAAAGCGTGTTTTCGAGGCGCATCCCGAATGGGCGTTTGCCCAATTGGCGGGTGCGCCGATCCAGCACCCGAAAAAAAAGAAAGTGGGCCGAGCGGCGCGTTTGGCCGTCCTTGAGCAATGTTGCCCCGCGTTTGGCGCCTGGTACGGCGCACTCGGCCGCTTACCGCGCGGCGTGGCCCGGGACGACCTCATCGATGCCGCCGTTCTGGTCCTCACCGCGCGACGTCGCGCATTGGGTTGCGCCGCGCGTGCCCCGCAAGATCCGCCGCGAGACGCCCGCGGCCTACTCATGGAAATCTGGGGTTAACCCATCTGGAAAAAAGGCACGCCTCTCCTGGGAGGGCGTGCCTTTTGGGTTTTGAAGCAAGGGGGCGGTTACTTGTCGACCGGCTGTCCTTCTTTTTGGTCGGTTTCGTTCGACGGGGGTTCCATGACCGCGGGGGTTTCGCTTTCGATTTTGGCCGGGGCGGCGTCCGCTTCGAGGGCTTCCGGTTTGGATTCAACCCATTTTTTCATGTTGCTGAGGCCCGCTTCGAAATCGGGGCCGACCATGCTGTCCATGTTCATGGCGAACAATTTATTGATGGGGTTGCCGCCGACATCACCTTCGTTTAACCAAGTGACGCGGGTGACCTCGGGCGAGACTTCTTCCACCTTCATGATGACCTCGGAGGCCATGTCGAAATCGGGGAAGTACAGGCGATAGGTGACCGATTTGTCCAGTTCGGTGGCCAGGCATTCCATTTCACCGCTCCCTTGGCTTTCGGATTGCCAGGCTGATTTGGAACCGATGCCGGTGTCGGGACCGGAATAGGTAATCTCCATGTTGGGATCGCGTTCGGCCCAAATCATCCAGTGTTTCCAGTTTTTGAGTTTGTTGACGGCGGGGAAGACATAGGCTTTCGGTGCGCTGATTTCTATGGAACGCGCGACACTAAAGTCGGAGGGGGCGACAAACACAAGGAAGGCCACGAAGAACAATAGGGCGGCAACGAGACCGCCGAGAACGATTTTGACGACTTTCATATAAGTACCTCTAATTGGTAAACCTTTCGATGGAAGCGGCAGGTAACTAAGACACACCACGCCGCAATGACCCTCCCACGAGGTGCGCGGTCTCGCCGAGGTATGGGGCCGACCCTAGCCCGCATTTCTCACAAGAAGTTCTGCTACGAAGCCGAATCCTTGTGAGAAATGCGGGCTAGTTGGGTTCCCCGCGGCGGTCGATACCGAACGGAGGGTGCTGGAGTGAAAATGCTGAAGCAGTCTCCTATCATACCTGAACGATTGAGGTCCGGCGCCTTCGACCGCTGTTTTGTCTTTTTTTCAGTTTTGCCAATAAAAAAGCCCGCCGGTGAGGCGGGCTTTTTTGGCTAATTCCTCGCGGTTCCCGCGAGAAAAGAGCGTAATGCAAGCGCAGCTTGCGTTATGAAGTGCTTGAAAAGCGAGGGTTAGCTGCAGCCGGTGGTGGAACCACAGGTGTCGCACTTGAGACAGGTGCCGTTGCGAACCAGGGTCAAGTTGCCACATTCGGGGCAGGGATCGCCTTCGTAACCTTTGAGGCGGGCGACCTGTACCGTTTGCTGTTGTTTGGTTTGCGCGGTTTCGGTGATTTGCTGCGCGGTTTCAGCCACCACCTTGGAGTATTCCCAATCCATGTCGTCCATCGGTTCTTCGGAGGAAACACCGGTGTCAGGCGTTTCCTCCTCCACCGGGGGGACGTGGGCGTATTCCGTGCGGTGGAGATAGGTCAGGCCCAATTCGCGGAAGACGAAATCGATGACGGAGTCACAGAACTTGACGTGGTCGTGACCGTAAACGGGACCAGAGGGTTCAAACTTGGTGAACACGAAAGCGTCCAGATACTCTTCGAGCGGCACGCCGTACTGAAGGCCGAGGCTGACGGCGATGGCGAAACAGTTCATCAGGCTGCGGAACGAGGCGCCTTCGCGGTGCATGTCGAGAAAAATCTCGCCCAAGCGACCGTCGGGATATTCGCCCGTGCGCAAATAAAGCTTGTGACCGCCGATGGTGACCTTCTGCGTGTAGCCGCCACGGCGGTTGGGCAGTTGGTGGCGCTGGTGGCGGGTGTACATTTTGGTGAGTTGTTCCGCGGCTTTCTCGACCTTGGCTTTTTTGGCGACCGGTTCTTCCGCCGGTTCGGCAAAAACATCCTCGGCTTGGGTCGACAGCGGTTGGCTCAGCTTGGAGCCGTCGCGGTACAGCGCGATGGCTTTCA
The DNA here is from genome assembly GCF_017377855.1 of Acanthopleuribacter pedis. GTDB lineage: Bacteria > Acidobacteriota > Holophagae > Acanthopleuribacterales > Acanthopleuribacteraceae > Acanthopleuribacter > Acanthopleuribacter pedis. The sequence continues at coordinate 199,743 of NZ_JAFREP010000015.1, read as the reverse complement.
AACCTTGGGTCCAGGCGAATTCGTAAATCGATTTAACCTCTTCGACCGTGGCCTCGTTGGGCATGTTGATCGTTTTGGAGATCGCGCCGGAAATGAAGGGTTGGGCGGCGGCCATGATGTTGACGTGGCCTTTGGCGGAAATGTAGCGTTTGCCTTTGGTGCCGCACTTGTTGGCGCAGTCGAAGACAGCGTAGTGTTCGTGCTTCAACTCGGGCGCGCCCTCAATGGTCATGGTGCCGCAGCAGAATTCGTTGGCCGCGGCGATGTCTTCCGCGCTGAAACCCAGGTGACGCAGCAGGTCGAAATCCCAGTTGTCCAACAACTCTTTGTTGACCTTGAGGGTTTCGGTCATAAAGTCGTCGCCCAGCGCGTAGCGGTTGAAGGCGAACTTAATGTCGAAAACGGAACCCAGCGATTGTTCCAGTTTGTCCAGAATTGCTTGGGTAAAGCCTTTGGCTTTCAGGGTTTCGTGATTGACGCCGGGGGCGTCCTTCAGGGTGCCGGTCCCTTTGCAGTAATCGGTAATCCCTTTAATTTGGGAGGGGGTGTAACCCAACTTTTCGAGTGCGGTCGGCACCGAGCTGTTGATGATTTTGAAGTAACCGCCGCCGGCGAGTTTCTTGAACTTAACCAAGGCGAAGTCGGGTTCGATGCCGGTGGTGTCGCAATCCATGACCAGGCCGATGGTGCCGGTGGGCGCAATCACCGTGGTTTGTGCGTTGCGGTAGCCGTGTTCCTCACCCATTTTGAGGGCGTCGTCCCACACCTTTTTGGCGGCGTTGAGCAGGTAGGCCGGGCAGTTGCCCGCGTTGATGCCCACGGGTTTGACGTCGAGCCCCTCGTATTCCTCGGAATCGACGTTGTAGGCCGCACGACGGTGGTTGCGCATCACGCGCAACATGTCGTCCTTGTTGTCCGCGTAACCGGGAAAGGGTCCCAGTTCTTTTGATAGCTCGGCCGAGGTTTTGTAGCTGCTGCCGGTCATGATCGCGGTAATGGCACCGGTCAGGGCCAACGCGCGGTCGGAGTCGTAAGGAATGCCGCTGACCATCAGCATGGCGCCGATGTTGGCGTAACCCAAGCCAAGGGTGCGGTAACGGTAGGATTTGGCGGCGATCAAGTAGCTGGGGTATTGCGCCATCATAACCGAGATTTCGAGAACGACGGTCCAGAAGCGGCAAACCTCTTGGAAGCGTTTGGTATCGAAACGGCCGTTGCTCACGTCGAGGAATTTGATCAAGTTGACCGAGGCCAGGTTGCAGGCCGTGTCGTCGAGGAACATGTACTCGGAGCAAGGGTTGGAGGCGTTGATGCGACCGCTGTTGGGGCAGGTGTGCCATTCATTAATCGTGGTGTCGAATTGCAGACCGGGATCCGCGCTCTGCCACGCCGCGATGGACACCCGTTCCCAGAGTTCTTCGGCGGGGATGGTGCGGGTCACTTTTTTGGTGACCCGTGCCGTCAGATCCCAATCCTGTTGGTTCTCAACTGCTTTCATAAAGTTGTTGGTGATACGGATGCTGTTGTTGCTGTTCTGGCCGCTGACGGTGGCGTAGGCTTCGGATTCCCAGTTGACGTCGTACACGTCGAATTCCATTTCACGGTAGCCTTGCGCGCACAGTTGCAACACGCGGTTGATGTAGGACTTGGGAACAAATTGCTTGGCCGCTTCGACCATGGCCTTGCGCAGGCTGTCGTTTTTGTAGGGATCGGTCGCGGGTTTGTTCTCGTCGCCGCCCGCCCAGGCCGCGTCAAATACCGCTTTGAGCGACTGTTTACACATTTGGCTGCCGGCCACGAGTGAGGCTACCTTCTGTTCTTCCGTCATTTTCCATTCGACGAATTCCACGATATCGGGGTGATCGATGTCGAGCGTGACCATCTTGGCGGCGCGACGGGTGGTGCCGCCCGATTTGATGGCGCCGGCGGCGCGGTCGCCGATTTTGAGGAACGACATCAGGCCGGAGGATTTACCGCCGCCGGAGAGGGGTTCGCCCAGGGCGCGAATGGCGCTGAAATTGGTGCCGGTACCGCTGCCGTATTTAAAGAGACGCGCTTCACGGGTCCAGAGATCCATGATGCCGCCCTCGTTCACCAAGCTGTCGTCGACACTCTGAATGAAGCAGGCGTGGGGTTGGGGATGGGTGTAGGCGTCCTCGGAGGCATTGACCTCGCCGGTGGCGGGATCGGCGTAGTAGTGGCCTTGGGCGGGGCCGTTAATGCCGTAGGCCCAGTGCAAGCCGGTGTTGAACCACTGTGGTGAGTTCGGGGCGACCATTTGACGGGCCAACATGTGACAGAGTTCGTCGTAAAAAACTTGGGCGTCGTTTTCGGTATCGAAATAGTTATGTTTCCAGCCCCAGTAAGTCCAGCAGCCCGCGAGACGGTTAAACACTTGGCGCGCGTCCGTTTCCATGCCGTATTGTTGGTTTTCCGGCAGCAATTCCAAGGCTTCCTCATTGGGTTGCGATGCTTGCAGCCATTGTGGAACGCCTTCTTCCTGCATGCGCACGACGTGCGCGGGGACACCGGCTTTACGGAAGTATTTTTGGGCAAGTACATCGACGGCGACTTGCGACCAGTCCTCTGGGACGAGTGCGTCTTCTACGGAAAAAACGACTTTCCCGTCTGGATTGCGGATTTCGGAACTACGGTGGCCAAAAGGGATGTCGCTGTATGGAGAAGCGCCTTTCTTAGTGAATAACCGTTTAAATTTCATGAACCCTGATCCCCTTAAAAAAATTGTCTGTCATAAAAAAGCAAGCTGACGCCAGGGCGAGGTGTGTGAGCTTGCCGAATCGCGTCTACTTGTAGGGTTTGTGTTGACTCGGCGGATTATAGCACCGCATCTAGTGGGAGTAAATAAAAAAGGCCACAACATCTTGTGTGGTGGTTGGTATGAATCCCCAGATCTCGCAGCCTATTGTTTTTCAAAGGTTTGCCCGAAAAAGTGGCTTTCGGTGGTGTGAGAAAAAATGCCGGGTGCGAAAAAAAAACCTGTTTGGGGGCAGGGATTGTGCTTTTGACGCGGCCTTGTCGCTTTTTCCTGTGAGCCGTTCGTGAGCCCGTTGGGACCCCTTTTTTTTAAAGCCGATTGCGGTTGACTGGGGCGCATCGTTCCAACGGGTGTTGGCGATCTAGCCCGTCCGTCGATGAGGTTTCCGTCAGAAAAGCGGAGCCCTGGGTTTTGCGGCATAAGGCTAACGGGGGCGCGGGTTTCAGCCGTTCGGTTCAGTGCGGCCTAGCCAAACCGATGGGTTCTTAACACTGCCTGTTTCATCATCTTGGAGGCTGGTGAAAGGAGGCAAAGTGTTGAAACTAAGGATCTTGAGGCGGTGGCTTGGGCGGTTTAAGGTGCGTTGAATCACGAAAGTGCGGCCTTTGTGGACGAGGTCGAGCATCATAAGCAGAGCAGAAATTACCAAAAACCTGACGGCGATGAAAGAAAAAACCCGGCTTTTTCAAAGGCGATTCTGTGAAAGCTATGGGACTCATAGTGTTCGAATTTGCATTTTTACATTGGCCGTTTGTTGGGTGCTAAAGTGGGTCGACAACCCTTGACAGAACCTCCAGGTTTCGTGGTAAAGCCGGCGGAAAAGCGTGGGGCGTGACGGTCGTCGATGAGGATGACCTTTGCATGAAATGAAAAATAATGAGTGAAAAAATAAATGACGGCGCTAGAATGGTTTTCGTGGGTTCGATCCGAAGTGGGTCGATGTGAAAACGAGACATTTCGAAGTCGCGGCTTTTGTCGCGGTGGTCGCGGGTGCACTGCTTGCCTGGTGTTATGCCGACATGCCCGCCCTACAGCCGTTCGGTTTTTGGGTTGTGTTGGTGGTTGCCGGCTGCCTGTGGTGTGTTCGGCAGCGGCCGTCTGTTGTCTTGATGTTGGTGCCGGTTGGGGCGATATTGGGCGTGTCGGCGGTGGGTGCCCACATGGCCCGCTTGCGGCAGGTCCGGCCCGTACCGGCCGATGCCGGCCGGGTCTTTTTAATTGAAGGTACCGTGCGGGAAATCCGTACCACGGCCCACGGTGCCGTGCTGGTGGTCCGGCGGCCGCATTTTATCCGGCCCCAAGTGCCCTTTCGTCTCAGGCGCTTGGCGGTGTATGTACCGGAACCGCCGCCCGATTGGGCGGACCTCAAGGTGCGGGTCTGGATTCGTCTCAAGACAAGTACCCCGCCTTACACGGTGCCGCACCCGATGCGCCGACTCCAGGAACGGCACCTGCCGCGTTTTGTCGGCAGTGCGACTTCGCCGCGGCTGATGACCTACCAGGGGCGACCGCGTGTATCCTCGGGGCTCAACCCCGCCAACCGTGAGTTGGTTGGCTTGTTCCTTCGCAACGGGGCGGTTCCGATCTGGCGAGAGCGTCTCGGTTGGATGGGCCTGGGGCATCTGCTTTCGATATCGGGCCTGCATTGTGGTTTGGTTTGGTTGTTGTTGAAGTGGTTGCTGGCCTGGGTTCGTAGCCCGGCCCGGCGGACCGGGGCGGCCTGTTGCGGGATGTTGCTCTTTGCGACCCATATGGGTTGGCAGGATTCGGTGGCGCGGGCCACGCTTTTTTTATTGGTGTTTCAGGTTTTGTGGGCGGTGGGGCGACGGCGTTGTTGGTTGCGGGTCTGGTCGGTGCTGACCGCGGTGAGTGTTTTGTTGGACCCGACCTGCCTGTTGCGACAAGGGTTTTGGTACAGCTACGCGGTGAGTTTGGGTTTGGTGGTTGGCTTGGGGCCGGGGGTGGTGCGCTCTCCTTTGGTCCATCCATGGTCGCCACGTTTGCGGTGGTTACGGGCCCTGGCCGCGGCCCAACTGTTTGCGCTTCCGGTGGGTTTGTTGTTTGGGGTGCGGCTTAATTGGGCCGCCTTTTTTTGGAATATGGCGGGTTTTCCCTTGTTGCTCGGTTTGCTCGGATTGTTTGTGTGGGCTATGGCCGGTTTGGTTTCGCCGCGCTGCGCCTGGGTTGTCAACAGCCTTGATGAGCACATCGCCGGTTGGTTCCAGGTGATGCGTCAGAGCGAGGGATTGCTGTGCGAGGTTCGTTTTCCCTGGGAGCCGGCCGTCGTGGTTCTGGCATTGGTCCTGTTGTTCTGCGCCCTTCATTACGGCGGCCGGGAGCGGCGTTGGGTTTTGTGTTTGGTGTTGGTGGCGGCGGGGCGTTGCCATCAAACACCGTTGCAAGGGGCCCGCATGGTGGTGTTAGACGTCGGCCAGGGATCGTGCGCGCTGTTGGTTGCTGAAAACGGTGAGGGCTGGTTACTCGATGCGGGCGGTCGTCTCCCTCCGTTCATTACCTTCGAGCAGGTGTTGCGCCTGTACGGGGTTCGGCGGGTGCGCGGTGGCTTGGTTTCCCATTTCAACCGCGACCATTACGCTTTTTTAGAAACCATGGATCCAGGGGTCCCATTTTGGGTGCCCGCCGCACAACTGCCTTTGTTTGTCGGCCATCCGCTTTTGGGAGAACGACGCTGGCTGGGTGTTGAAGCGGGTGTGCGCGAGACGGTTGGTGCGATGCAGGTGCGGCTGTTGTGGCCGCAAGCGGGGCGTCCCGCGGTCAATGCGAACGAGGGGAGTTTGGTCGCATTGGTGGGGGTTCCCGGCGGCATTGTGCTGGTTCCGGGTGATGCGGGTGTGCTTAGTGAAAGCTACTGGGATCTGCCGCCGCCGCAAGCGCAACAGCGGGTGTTGGTCCTGGGTCACCACGGCAGCCGTTCGGCGACGGGCACGCCGCTGTTGCGCCGTTTTCAGCCGGATTTGGCAGTGGTTTCTTGCGGGCGCAATAATGCTTTTGGGCATCCTCACCCCACGGTGGTGGCGCGGTTGGGGCGTTTTGGGGTGAAGACTTGGGTAACAGCGGAAAGGGGGACGGTCACCTTGTGGCGGCGTGAGGAACCATGATGGGTTTTGTTTGGGTCGTGCTTCTCAAAACGGGTCCGTATGATCACCGTTTTTCAACCCGTGCCGCGGCGAGCCCGTCTTCGCCTGTCATTTTTGTTGAAGTGGTTGAAATGTTGTGTGTTAGCGGTGTTTTTTGCGGCGCTTTTTTGAGGCGGTCTGAAGCGGTGCTGTCGTGACCACCGCATCCCGGTTGGCTTTTTGACGGGTCGATTCGTGAGGTTGGGTCGAAAATGTGGCGGCGGAAGCAGTGGTGAAGATATTGGATCTTGAAAAGGATCATTCTCTAAGTTAAGGTGAATGATCTCGATTGCGCTTTTATCGCGGCTTGGAGCATTGCCCAATGAGGATTGCAGGATGCGGAAAAATCCTTCTTTTTTGATTTTTCTGTTTTTGTGATTTCATCGGCATGTTTGATAAGAGACGAAGCGCGGCTTGGTTTCGGTTTGACCGCGGCCATGTCGCCGGCAAGCGCATGACCGAGCGGTTGCGCCGCGGCGTTCCGCATCGGGTTTTGACGCGTTGCACCACAAGCCGGCGATGATCGTGAAAATGGACTGGTGAAAAACGGGCGGGAACACTCATGGACCATAACTGTAATCGCATCCTGATTGTCGACGACACGAAGGAGATCCACGAGGACTTTCACAAAATCCTTAACTCCAACCGTTCGGCGGTTAACGAAGATCTCAAGCTCATCGAAAGCCAGCTCTTCGACGAAGAGGAAAAACCCTCCAAAAGCGGTTTCGATACCGGGCGGATTGTTTACCGGCTCGATTCGGCCTTTCAGGGTCAGCAGGCGATTGACATGGTGGATCAAGCAGCCGCTGAAGACGACCCCTACTCCCTTATTTTTATGGATGTGCGCATGCCGCCCGGCCTGAACGGGGTCGAGACCATGGAGCGCATTTGGTTGAACCACCCGCTGATTGAAGTGGTCATTGTGACCGCTTATTCCGATTACTCCTGGGAACAGATTCTTGACCGTGTCGGTTCTACCGACCGTCTGATGTTCCTGCGCAAGCCGTTTGACCAAGTGTCGGTCAAACAAATGGCTTTGGCACTAACGAAGAAGTACAGCCTGAACCTCAAGGTTCGCGGCAAAATTGACCGCATCCAACGGGAAATTTCTGAGCGCAACACGCAACTGGAACGCATGCTGAGCGAGCTGAAGGTGATTGATTAACCATCCCGCTTGGCACGAAGTGCCGCGGTTACCCAGTTCCCCAAAAAAAGCCGGCCCCGAGGGACCGGCTTTTTGTCATTTTGGGTCTGCCGCAACGCGTGGGTTAGCCGGCAGTTCTCACAAGGCTTCGTAGCAGAATTCCTCGTGAGAACATCGGGTTAAGCAACACTCCAGGTTTCGCCCGCGTTAAACAGGTCTTCCAATTGACCCTCGCCCGACTTATCTTGTGCGGCCTTGACTTGGGCTTCCAGGGCTTCCTCGTAGCAGGGACGCTCGATTTGGCGGAACACACCGACGGGAACCGGGAATTCGGGATGTTCCATGGCGGCTAAGAAGTTGGCGTAAATCGGCGACTTCTGTTTTGAATCGTGAACCAGCAGTTTGGAAGGATCGCTCTCTTCCGTCAAGGTGCGCACCACCGGGGTTAAACCCTCGAGGAACACGCCTTGTTTGGTTTCCTTGCCCGCGACCAGGGGTTCGCCCTCTTCCAGGTGAATCATTTGGTCTTCGCGTACCTTGCGGTCGTACACGTCGTCAAAGGCGTCTTTGTTGAAAATGACGCAGTTTTGGAAGATCTCCACAAAAGAGGTGCCTTTGTGGGCCGCCGCTTTTTCGAAGGTTTCGGCCATGTGCTTCGGGTTGGCGTCGTAGGTCCGTGCTACGAAGGATGCCTCGGAAGCCAACGCAAAGCGGATCGGGTTGACCGGTTGCTCGACCGAACCCATCGGGCTGGATTTTGTTTGTTTGCCGGTCTCCGAGGTGGGGCTGTACTGACCTTTGGTCAAGCCGTAGATGCGGTTGTTGAACAGCAAAATGTTGATGTCGAAATTGCGGCGCAACGCGTGCAGCAGGTGGTTACCGCCGATGGAAAGACCGTCGCCGTCGCCGGTGATCAGCCAGACACTTAAGTCGGGGTTGGCGATTTTGAGGCCCGCGGCGAAGGAAGGCGCGCGACCGTGGATGGTATGGAAGCCGTAGGTTTCCATGTAGTAGGGGAATCGACTGGAGCAGCCGATTCCGGAGACAAACACAATTTTTTCTTTGGGAATGCCCAACTTGGGCATGGTGCCTTGGATGGCGGCGAGGATGGCGTAGTCGCCACAGCCGGGACACCAGCGCACGATTTGATCCGATTGGAAATCTTTTTTGGTAAGGGTTGCGCCTTTACTCATGGTGTCCTCCTATGCCTGGTTTTCTTGAAAAAAGGTGATCAGTTCGGAAACTTGGAACGGCTTGCCCTTCACCTTAAGGAAGCTGGATGTTTCCCTGGCGAATCGCGAACGCACGAGGACGTCCAATTGGCCGTTGTTCAGCTCGCACACCAAAATCCGCTTGTACTTGGCCAGAACCTCGGCGGTGTTGGCCGGGAACGGGTTGAGGTAACGGAAGTGAGCCGCGGCGATGGGGCCGTGATCACTGTTGAACTGGTTGACCGCGGTCAGGATGGAACCGTAGGTACCGCCCCAACTGAGCACCAATGTGTCGGCGTCGGGGTTGCCGATGACCTCGAGGGCCGGTACGTCGTCGGCGATGCCGGCGATTTTTTGGGCGCGCAGGTTGGTCATCAACTGGTGGTTGTCGGGATCGTAGCTGACGTTGCCTTTGATGTTGTCTTTTTCCAGGCCGCCGATGCGGTGTTCCAGCCCGGCTTGACCGGGAACAACCCAGGGACGGGCCAAGGTTTTTTCATCGCGCTGGTAAGGCTGGTAGGTGGCGGGATCGGCGTCGTGGCTGACGGTGATTTGGGGGAGATCCGCAAGGTCGGGGATCTTCCAGGGCTCGGCGCCGTTGGCCAGGTAGCCGTCCGAGAGAATGACAACCGGGGTCATGTACGTTACCGCCAGCCGGAAAGCTTCAATCGCCATGGTGAAACACTCGCCCGGGGTGGCGGGTGCGATCACCGCGAGAGGCGAGTCGCCGTTGCGACCATACATCACCTGCAAGAGGTCGGACTGTTCGGTTTTGGTGGGCATCCCGGTGGAGGGACCCGCGCGCTGAACGTTCACAACGACCATGGGCAGTTCGGTCATGATCGCCAAACCCATTGCCTCGGATTTCAAGCAGATGCCGGGGCCCGAGGTACCGGTCGCGGCGAAGGCACCGCCGTAAGCCGCGCCGATGGTAGCGCCCATGGCGGCGATTTCGTCCTCCGCCTGGAAGGTGCGTACGCCGAAGTGGCGCAGGCGGGCCAGCTCGTGGAGGATGTCGCTGGCGGGGGTGATCGGGTAGGAGCCGTACATCAGGGGTTTGTCGGCAAGTTTGGCCGCGGCCACCAGGCCCATGGCCAGGGCTTGGTTACCCGTGATGCCGCGGTAGGTGCCTTGCTGGAGTCGGGCCTTGGGCACCTGGTAGGTGTCGGAGAAGATTTCGGCCGTATCGGCGAAGTTGTAGCCGGCTTTCAGGGCCAATTTGTTGGCTTCCTGGATATCCGGTAATTTGCCGAACTTCTTGTCAATCCAACCCAGGCTTTGTTCGAGGGGACGGTCGTAGAGGTAATAAACCAGGCCGAGTGCGTAAAAGTTTTTGCAACGTTCGGCGCTTTTTTTATTGAGACCGGCCTCGGCGACCGCTTGTTCGGTCTGAGAGGTCAGCGCGATTTTCACCACGCGGAAGGTGTCCAGCCCGTTGCCTTCGAGCGGATTGCTCTCGTATTCGGCTTTTTTGAGGTTGCCCTTGGTGAAGGCGTCCTCGTTGATAATCAGCAAACCGCCGGGAATCAAATCGGCGATGTTGGCCTTGAGGGCGGCCGGGTTCATGGCTACCAGGACGTCGGGACGGTCGCCCGGGGTGTGAATGTCTTCACTGGCAAAACGAATTTGGAACCCACTTACACCGGGAACGGTGCCGGCGGGGGCGCGAATCTCCGCGGGGAAATCGGGGAACGTCGAAATATCGTTGCCCAAGGTGGCCGAGGTATTGGTGAACTGGGTGCCGGTCAACTGCATCCCGTCACCGGAATCACCGGCAAAACGAATCGTAGCCGACTCAAGCGTTTGTCTCGTTTGGACCGCTTCCGTCATACTATGTGCTCCTTGTAGACCCATTGCCGTAGGGGGTCCTGATGTGGTGGCTTAGGGGGAATTAGCCATAGCTGTTTGAGCGGGAGCTCGTGGCTTCAGATGTTTTCTTGGGGAAACGCAAACCCAGGGTTGTCCGGTTTGGGTTTGGCGTCAAAAAACAACCGAATCGCCGCGGAAACGCCGCTCAACAGGGATCAGGTACGGCGTTAGCCGAGTATTATAGTCCTAAAAACGACCGGGTACCAATAAAGAGCGGGTGTTTAGCGAAAATTCGCTAACAATATGTCGGCTTATCTGTTTCTCGGCAAACTTGATAAGTCCAAGATGCCGCATTTTTGAAGGGGCCGGACCGCACCGCCGTTAGGGTTGACGGGATGCGATCCGAATACTTAGTGCAAGGTGCCGCAGCGTGCCTCGGCGGCTTCAATCAACACGCCCGATTGCAGTAAGGCCTCGGCCGCTTCGATGTCGTCGGCCATGTAGCGGTCCTCGTCCCAAGGGGCGACCTTCTCGCGCACCAGGGCCAGCGGTTGTTGCAGTGCCGCCGCCGGTTGTTTCTTTAATAAATGAATGCCTTGGGCGGCGCCGAGCAGTTCGATGGCCATCACGCGACGGACGTTGGTGACCACATCGCGGAATTGGCGCGCCGCGATGGTGCCCATCGAGACGTGGTCTTCCTTGGCGGCCGAGGTCGAGATACTGTCAACCGAGGCCGGGTGGCACAGCGATTTATTTTCGCTGACCAGGGCGGCGGCGGTACAGTGCGCAATCATGAAACCCGAGTTAAGTCCACCCTCGGGAACCAAGAAGGCATCGAGCGCGGAGAGGTCGGGGTTGCACAGACGTTCAATGCGGCGCTCGGCGATGTTGGCCAGTTCCGCAACGGCGATGGCCGCAAAATCGAACGCCATCGCCAGGCTTTCACCGTGAAAGTTGCCGCCGCTGATCAAACGGCCTTCGTCCGCGAGAACCATCGGGTTGTCGGTGGCCGAGTTAATTTCAATCTCGAACACGCGCAACACGTGGTCGAGGGTGTCGCGTGCCGGGCCGTGTACCTGAGGGACACAGCGCAGTGAGTAGGAGTCCTGGACTCTGCCGCAGTTGGCGTGGCCGCGCATGATCTCGCTGTCGTCGAGCAGGCGCCACAGGTTGTCGGCGCTGTGTAATTGGCCTTGGTGGGCGCGGGCGGTGTGGATCTTTTGGTAAAACGCTTGGCGGGTGCCCTGCAGTGCTTCCAAACTCATGGCGGCGATCAGGTCGGCGTGTTTGAGCAAGGAACGCGCTTCCCACAGGGCGATCCCACCGACGGCGGCCATCACCTGCGTGCCGTTGATAAAGGCCAGCCCTTCTTTGGCTTGGAGTGTAATCGGCGCGAGGCCGCGTTTCTCGAGCTCGCCGGCGGCGGGGACCCGCCGCCCGTCGGCCATGGCATGGCCTTCACCCATTAAGTTCAGGGTCAAATGGGCCAGCGGCGCCAAGTCACCGGAGGCCCCGACGGAGCCCTGCTCGGGAATAAAGGGATGGAAGCCGCTGTTGAGGGCCGCGAGTAGGGCGTCCAGGTTGGCGCGGCGAATGCCGGAAAAACCTTTGGCCAGGACATTGGCGCGCAAGGCCATCAGGGCACGGCATGCGCGCAGGTCGAGTGGCGCGCCGACGCCCGCGGCGTGGCTGCGAATCAGGTTGTATTGGAGTTGGGTCAGCTTGTCCTCGGGGATAATGACGTCGGCAAAATTGCCAAACCCGGTGTTGACGCCGTAAACGACCTCATTCTCTTCAATAATCTTGTCGACGACGGCGCGTGAGGCGTCGACGGTGATCTGGCCTTGTTCTCCGAGTACGGCGTCGCAACCCTCCGCGATCCGCATCAAATCCGCCAGGGTCAAATCCTGGCCGGTGAGTTCTATTTTGCTTGTTTGAGACACAATTTCCTTCCTTCTGTCTGGTTGGCTGGGCGAGCGCGGTCTCATCCAATTCGGAGACCGAAACCATCACGTGGTGCGCGGTAGGGACATCGGCCTGTCGGGCCGGAAAAAGCATGAGCGGCAAACGTGGGGCAGCGTCCATTTTAGCCTGCTCCAGCGTTTCGTGGTGATCGGCTTGTCTGGAAAAGGTGGCTTTTTAAGGCGCTTGGGGTTCGTTGCCGGTGCGCGGTGAAAAGCCGTGTTCCGGTCGGACGGGGCCGGTTCGTTGGAGCCAGGCGATCCAATCACTTTCGCGCAGGGTGGGGCAGGAGGACCCTGGGGCTGATTCAAGTCGGAATAAATCGGTTTGGGAGGCCTGATAAAAGGGGAAGCGACGCGCGTTGGCCTGAAAAAGCGCGGTCGCGGCGCACCGTGCCGCGCCGCCGTTCTCCCCTGCTAGGTGCTCCCAGGTCACCGCCAGGTTGTGGCGTGGCGTAGGGCCGAAGGGGTCTTGGAACAAAACCGCGCGCTGTAATCGCCAGGCGGTAAGTGCGTCACCCCGGGCCGCGGCCGCGCGCGCCTGTTCCTCGACGAACCAGTGGGTGTCGCCGGCGACCCGGTCGGCCAGGGTGCGTTGGACCTTGGGCAAGCTCACTAGGGCGACGGCCGAGAGGAGGATCGCCATAAGCGGACCGAGGGTTCGGGAGCGTCCCGCCGTTTGGGCGAGAGGGCTTGCCGAAGGGGCGGTCAAAATCAGCAGTGCGACCAGGAAACTGTTCAGGTAGTTGAGGGAAACCAAGGCAATCCCCGCTTGGAGCAAAACGGCCGTGCGCCAAGCGGGATCGGGGCGGCGCAGCCAAGCGTGAACGATTAAGGCGGTGAGGCACAGTGTCCAGGGGATCCCGAACATCACCGCGGCTTCGATCCAAAGGTGATGGGCATGGTGGGGTCGGTAGGTATCGGAACAATTGGGATCCGGGCCGGTGGAAAAGCGCGGGTAGATGACACGGTATTGGCCGGGACCCGCGCCGAACCATGGATTTTGGCCGATGAGGGCCGGTGCTTGTTGCCATAAAACCAGCCGCACAAAAAAGCTGTAGGTTTTGCCTTGGAAGTCGGGCTCTCGGTCGGCGATGAGGGGCGGTTGTTTTTGCAGTTCGGCAAGATACACCGCGGGATTAAAGGCGTAGGTTGCGAGCTGCCTGCCGCGCGGCGTGGCGAGCCAGATGCCGCTTGCGATGAGACCGAGGGCGAAGATCAGGGCAAGTAGGCGAGGAGGTCGGCTTGGAGGAAGCTTGTGGCGCAGGTGTTGCGCTACGTAAACCACGCCGGCGAGCAGCGCCGCGCGGCTACCGCTGATGCTGATCGCAACCAGCAACCAGGCTTGAAGGCCGGCTCCGCGCAAACCGGTCGGCCACCTGCCGAGGCAGAGCGCGGCGATCAGAAAATGGGCGGCAAGGTTGGGGTTGCCCCAAGTTCCGGCAAGTCCCCATCTTTGTGGCGGCGTGGGTGCGGTACCGTGGATGAGGGCGTAAAGGACCATCCAGGTCGCGCCCATCACCGCGGCCAAACTAAGGCCGAGACGAAGTTCGCGGCGGCGGTTGGCGTCGAGGCCGGCGCGCAGCAAGAGCGCGCCGGTGACAACCGCAAAAAAAAGCAAAAAAGCCAAACCGTCACGGGGATGGTAACCGAAGGCGCCGTGGTGATAGCGCGCGGCAAGCCACGGCCAGGCAAGCACGCCCGCCGCAAGCACCTGTCGCGGGGTGACCATCGTCCTGGCTCTGGTGCCAATTACAAGCGACAAGGCCGCGAGCCACAACGCGCCCTTGAGGACAGCGTAGACGCCCCCGAAATCATGGGGGACCAAAACCGCCGCGAGCACGGTAAGGACCATGGTTGGGGCGAAACGGGATGGCTGGGGGGAGGGTGTCATCGGTGGTTTGTCCTGACGCGGGGAACGGAAGGCGGGGCGCTCGCTTCTTTGTAACACATCGGGGCGAGCCTTGAGCCAACCTCAGGTTGTTCCCGTGGGAGGATTGGGCAGCCTGGGATTCCGCACCAAGAAGTCGGCACGGTTCCGTGCCTTGCATTAGCCGGTGCGATTTCACGCGACCCGAGGGCGCCACAACTTAATGAGGTTGAAACCTAAAAACCGAAAGGGACGTACTTCAACAAGTGACAATCGGACGGCATAAGGTCCTGCCGGAAAAGTGCCTTCAAAGTTGGCCAAACAGATGGATCCAAATTAAAACCACATTATCACTATGTTCATGTTTCAATGCGCGCCTGTTTCGGATCGCCACCGTTATGGTGTTGCCGCGTTAATCGATGATGATGGGTTGTACCGTGTTGAAAAGCCAAAAGCTTCAATGGCAAGTGTCCGAATTTGATTGTGGAACATCAAAAACGAAAAAACGAAATGCCCGTGGTGTGCCGTGGGTCGCTTGGGTTTTCCGACGAAAGAAGAAAACGGATGTCGCCTTGTTTCACGTCGGAAACGGCCCTCCTGTACTCGGGAACGGCCCCTGATTCATACTGAGTGAATCCATAAAAAACGAGCCCGCATTTCTCAAAAAACGCAACGGAGATCTTTGTGAAAAAAGCCATAACGTCCGCAATGTTATTTAGTTTGTTCGCGCTTCCTACATGGACGGCCGACACCGATTTTGCTTTTAAAGCGATACCGATTACCGAACATATCTACAGCATCGTTTCGCCTTCTTTCGGGCTTCCGACGCCGGAAAACCGAGGGTGGAATTCCAATAGCCACTTTGTTGTAACCAAAACCGGGGTTCTTCTGTTCGATACCGGCTCCTCGGAGTCGATTGGTAAGGGTATTAAAAAAGCGATTCAATCCGTGACCGACTTACCCGTTCGCTGGGTTATCAATTCCCACAGTCATGCGGATCATTGGTTTGGTAACGCGGCCTTTTCAGAGGCGGAAATCATTGCGAGCAGCGCGGCGCTGGAAACCATGAAAGCCCATGGTCCGCCCTCTCTCGCTTTCTACAAACGCGTGACCAAAGGGACGATTGGTGAAACGGCCTTGGTCCACCCAACGGTGCTTTTATCCGAAAACCAAAAACGCACCTTCGGCGGTGTTGCGGTTGAATTTATTTTTTCCAATGATGGACACTCCCCGGGTGATTTGCTGATGTGGCTCCCAGAAGAGAAAGTGATGGTGGGTGGCGATGTTCTGGGTTCTGATTGGATGCCGATTGTGACAGGGCACGGCAATGTACCCGGTTTAATCAAAACCCTTGAGATGGTCGCTGCACTCAAGCCAAACATTGTTTTGCCGGGGCACGGTCAAGCAACCACGGGTGCCTCGGTGGTACGGGATGCCGCATTTTTGTCGCGCATTTGGCAACATGTCCAAACGAACCACAAGCAAAAAACAGCAGAAGAAATCCTGGCAAACATCCAATCCGAAATGGGTCCTCAATACGGCACGGCGTATAAAGATTTCAATACCGACCTCGAACGGTATGTGAAACTCCTGATTCAATTACAGGCCTAGCCCCCGTTCGATGTGAACGCCTCGCAAAATCTGCCCGCGGTGCGGGCTTGGTGCTTTCGGTTTTTCGTGCCTGCCTACCGGAATACCGGATGATGTCGGTGTCGCCGAAAACCCCTTAACCGGCCCCGCGCGTCGTGAGCTGGATGCGTTCGCGCGGCCTTCTTTGTGGGTTCGTTTTCCCACCTGGTCGGTTTTGGTGGGCCGGCTCGCTTTCGTCGCGGCCCTCCCTGGGCTAGAATAAAGGTCGATCCTCATGTCGCGCCGCCAAGAGACCGGGTTGTTTACAACCCCGAGCGAATGAGCGATTTTTTTTGCAAGTGCCGCTCGGGTAACGCCTCTAATGCCCGGTGTCCATTTACCTAAGAGGTTCGATAAGCGCGAGGGATTTTTGCTAAAGATCTGGTGCGAAATGGTTTGGAAAAAGCGGACGGGCACCCGGTGGGTGTGTTGAGCATTCTTTCAGGCCGCTGCAGCCCAGAGGTTTAGCGAAAATCACCGCGCGTTATCGCGCTTCTTAGGTTTTACTTATTGCGATTGAGAAGGAGTGTTTATGTCGAAAAATGCCGTCAAAATTGGGATTGGCCTGTTGGCCGTGATCTCAATCGGGTTGGTCGCGCTTCTGTTTTTACCTGAAAAAGAAGACGGGGTTGAGCCCGGGGCCGTTGCAACGGAACAAACCGCGACGGAGACGGCGCCGCCGACAACCAACACGCCTGAGTCGGGCACGGTTGAAACCACCGGCTTTGCCGGCGAAGAAACCGCGCAAACCGAACCCCTGGTGCCGGGACCGGTGCCGGACCTCGAAAAAAGCGATGATTACCTGCGCGAACGTTGGTCCGAAACCAACGCGGTGGTTGGCTCGATGCTCGAAAAAGACGACCTGATCCGCAAGGTCACCACCGCGGTAGAACTGATGAGCATGGACCAAAATCCTGGCAAAATGCTGCATTTCCTGAGACCGGACGAAGTCTTTAAAACGGAAAAAGACGCGAGCGGTCGTGTCATGATGAGCGGCGACAACTACGATCGTTACGACCGGTTGGTCACCGCCTTTGAAAGCCTGGATTCGAACTTGGTCGCGGCTTATTACCTGAAAATGGGACCGGTTTTTGAGTCGGCTTACGATGAACTGGGGAATGGTGACGATGCGCGTGAGCAAAAGTTTGAGGCGCTTTACCAGCGCATCATGAACCTTCAAGTGCCGGAAGGCCCGGTTGAGTTGGTCGGCGGCCCCAAGATCTACATCTACGCCGATGCGGATCTAGAAGCCAAAACCGCTTTGGAAAAAGCCTTCATTCGGATGGGCCCCCAAAATACGCGGCGCATCCAAGCGAAGTTTCAGGCGATTTACGAGGCTTACCAACAACAGCGCTAGTGGGCCGTCCGTCGCGCATGATTCGGTGCTGCCGACCGAAATAGGGCATTTATCCTTTGTCGGTTGCGGCAAAAGTCGTCATTTTGATGGTGAAATTGATAAAAATTGGCGGGGATGTTATTGGAGCCGGCAAAATTTTCGCTATAATAATGCGAAGCTTATTGCAGCAATAGGGTAAAGCGCCAAGAACGTCCACCCCATATTTTTTTTGAAATGCCGGGCCTTGCCCGGCCGTGGTGCCCGATGTTCTGTGCCGGGCCAACGATTTTTGGTTTGGGTGACAATTGAACAAAGAACGTATCAAGGACAAAAACAACAAGGTTTCGATCAATTGGTCGCAACTGAGTGCCATTGTGACCGGTGTTTCCGCGATTGACATGACCAGTTTATCGATTCGGACCCGTGAAGAAGCCAAGATGTTCGCACGCGAATATGGTTTCGACGTTGACGATCCTCATGCACGTGATGAAATCCGCGCGGCCCATGCCGAGGCTGTTGCCTTTATCTGTGAATATTTCCTGGACGAGGGCGAGCAAACCCAGATCCCCCCGGAAATTTTACAGCCGGAGAGTTACTTGGATCTGTTGGTTTACTCTTCGAACTACCTCAACAAGTCCAACGTGCGCCAGATGTGGGCCTGTGCGGTGCTCAAGGTGATGCACGGTATCTTCCATATTGACCACGACTTTAAGCTGCGCTACTTCGATACGATTCGCTCGCAAATATTTGCTTCGTGGGACCGTCTGCTTGAATACCACGGTGATCGCCATTACCTGCGCGGCCACCAGATCTGCCTGCCGCTGTACCTGTTCCAGCGCAAACGGAACAAGGGTCGCAAATCGATCTTATTAAAGCTGTTGCAAAAGCCAAGTTATGTGGCTTCGGATATTTACGACCACCTCGGCATGCGGCTGGTTTTTGAAACCAAGTTAGAAACCATTTACGCCTTAAAATTGCTGTACAAAAGCCACCAAATTTCGGTGATTAACGTCAAACCCTTTCGCAGTAAAAATAACCTGATTGAGTTCAACCACGCTAAAAAGATTTTTCATCGCTACCGTCCCTTGTTGGATCGGGCCGAGACCTATCCCATTGAATTGTTCAAAAAGATGGACCGGGATTTGGAAGCGGAATTTGTATCGGGTCGACACAAGGACAACCCGCATTCTTCCGATCAGTACCAGAGCATTCAGGTGACGGTTCGCAAAATGGTGCGCGTTCCTAATCCGGTTTACCAGCAGGTGGAAGCGTTGCGGCAGTTGGTGGGCGAGAACCGCCGGATTCCGCCGCAACTCATGCGAACCGAGGCGATTGACAAAGAGTACGCCTTTTATTTCGACTACGAAATCCAGTTGATGGACCGGCGTTCTTACTTAAAGTCAATCAACGGGCCCGCCAGCCACCAGGCTTACAAAAAACGCCAGGTTGAAACGGCGCGTCGCCGTGTTTTGGGTCCCCAATTACTGAAGTCCCTGGAAGAGAAACGTGAGTATGCGGCCGAGGGGACCCTTTGGTAAAGCATGTCACGCATAACGCGAGCGTGGTTGATTTGTTAACAATCCTGAGCAGGCTGGGCGGGATCGCGCTATAGTAAGTTTTTTGGCCGCCCGGTAACCGAGCCAGGGTTGCCGCCGGTGGCGATTGGGGAACAGATGGGTCAGTTTACCGTGGTGACACGGGGCAAAGATGCGATTTTTCAGTTAAGCGGCGCGTTGGGTCTCGAGGAGACCGCCGCCTTACGTCCCGTTTTTTGGGAGACCATGCAAGAGACTGAGGCGGAGCGCATCATTGTCGACCTCAAAGCGGTGAGCCGGTTGGATGCTTCGATGATTAGTTTGTTTGTGGCCACGAAAAACGGGCTGACCAAGCGGCGTCGGCGCCTCATCCTGTGTGGCATGAAGCGCGAGATTTTCCAGGTCTTCGAACAAACCAACCTGAACGCGTATTTTGATATCAGGAAAGAGATGCCCGCCGACTAACCGACCCACGCCGGGGCCGACCTGATCGGAATCCAATTCGTAACGTCTCTGCCGTCAACGCCTTCAGCGTTTTCCTCTTCGTGAACCCCGGACAAACCGACCCACGCCGGGTGGGCGGTTATCCTGGTTCCGGCGTACCCCGGCGGGGTACGCGCACCCCAATGCATGGTCCATAACTCGTTAAAAACGCGAGCCGTCGGCGAGCAACTTTTGGTTTCGCTGAAGGCGATACGGATTTCAGCCTGGGGTAAAGGGTTGTGGAACAACTCTTTACCCTAGGTCCCCGGGGGTTCCCGTCGTGTAGGCCGCCGAAGGCGCCGGCCAAACAACAACCAACCGAACCCGATGAACCAACACCATCCCCAACCAACCGAACCCGATGAACCAACACCATCCCCAACCGACCGAACCCAACGACCCAACACCACCGAAAAACCGACCCTGACGCCATGAAACGCCGCGGGGTTTGGACCCCAGGAGCCTCTGGTGTCAACGCCTTCAGCGTCTTCCTCTTCGTGAACCCCCGAGACCCAGGGTGCGACCATTTTCAATGGTCGTACCCGGGGCTAACCTATGGCCCTCCTTCATAGGGCGTCCAGGGTGGCGAGGCGGAGCCTCGCGTTCATTCAAAGCATGGTCCGTGGATGGGGTGGTGCGGCCCGCTTCGGGGCGCGCCGGGTCGGCAACCGTCCAAAGAGGGCGTTCAACAACCCTATACCCTAGGTCCCATGGGATTCCCGTCGTGTAGGGCGCCGAAGGCACCGGCACCACGGTCAAGAAAACCACCCTGGACATCGAAACCAAACAAAAAAAAACCGGCGCCCTAAGGCACCGGTTCTTTTGTTTGGTTTGTCCGTTCGAAAGCGGTGGTTAGCCTTCGAGCAGGGCCTTGCGGCTGAGACGGATACGACCGTTTTTCTCAAGCGCAAGCACCTTGACCATCACTTCCTCGCCTTCCTGAACCTCGTCGGTCACGGAGCGGACGCGGTAGTTAGCGATTTCGGAGATGTGCAGCAGGCCCTCGGTGTTGGGCAGGATTTCAACAAACGCGCCGAAGTCGACGATGCGTTTGATCTTGCCGCGGTAGATCTTGCCTTCCTCGGGGACGGCGATCAGCTCTTCAACCATTTGCTTCGCGGAATTGAGGCCGGTCGCGTTGGGTGAGAAGATAACGCACTTACCGTCGTCCTCGATGTCGATCTTGACGCCGGTTTTCTCGATGATGCCGCGGATGACCTTGCCGCCGACACCGATCACGTCACGGATCTTGTCGATGGGGATCTGGAGCATGGCGATTTGCGGCGCGTGCTCCGGCAGTTCAGCGCGGGATTCGGCAATGGTTTTACCCATTTCATCCAGGATGTGCAGGCGGCCTTTACGCGCTTGCTCCAAGGCTTCAGCCAAGATCTCTTGGGTCAAACCTTTGACCTTGATGTCCATTTGCAGGGCGGTGATGCCCTCTTTGGAACCGGTGACTTTGAAGTCCATGTCGCCGTAGTGGTCCTCGGCGCCTTGGATGTCGGTGAGAACCGCGTACTTGCCGTCTTCCATGACGAGGCCCATGGCCACGCCGGCGACGGGGGCTTTAATGGGAACACCCGCGTCTTGCAGGGCCATGCAGCCGCCGCAAACGGAAGCCATGGAGGAAGAACCGTTGGATTCGAGGATCTCGGAAACCAAACGGATGGTGTAGGGGAAGTCTTCGGTGTTGGGGATAACCGGCTCAAGCGCACGCTCGGCCAGGGCACCGTGACCGATTTCACGACGGCCGGGACCGCGCATCGGACGACACTCGCCCACGCTGAAGGGTGGGAAGTTGTAGTGCAACATGAAGTGTTTTTTGGTTTCGGTGTGCAGCTGGTCCAAAATTTGGGCGTCGCCCTTGGAACCCATGGTCAGGGAAACCAAGGCTTGGGTTTCGCCGCGGGTGAACACGGAACTGCCGTGAACGTTGGGCAGGTAACCAACCTCGGTCCAGATGGGACGAACCTCGTCAAAGGCGCGACCGTCGGTGCGCTCGCGGCGATCCAGGATCAGGCCGCGGAACAATTCTTCTTTGAGTTTGCCGAAGTAAGCGGAGGCTTTGGCGGCCTTCTCTTGGTCTTCTTCGCTTTCGCCCTCGTAGGCTTCCACGATGGATTTCTTGACCGCTTTGATGGCGGCGTCGGCTTGGTGTTTGCCTTTGATGCAAATCGCGGCTTCGAGATCGCTGCTGAACTTTTCTTTCAACTCGGCGAAGAAGGCGTCGTCGAAATCACCGGCGGGAACCTCCCACTTGGTGATGTCCATTTGTTCTTTCATCTTCTCGATCATCGCGATGAAGGTGCGGATGTTGTCGTGGGCGAAGGCCAAGGCTTTGATCATGGTGGCTTCGTCGATGAACTCGGCGCCGGCTTCAACCATCACGATGGCTTCATCGGTACCGGCGACAACCAGATCGAGTTTGCTTTCCTGGCGTTGCTGGGCGGTGGGGTTGGCGATGAATTCACCGTCAATCAATCCGACGCGGACGGCGGAAAGGGCTTGAGGCAGGGGGACGGGCGAGAGGTATGCCGCGGCCATCGCGCCGACCATGGCGCAAACGTCGGCTTCGTAAACGCCGTCAGAGGAGACAACGTTGGCGGCGATTTGGGTTTCGCCCAAATAGCCCTCGGTGAACATGGGGCGCAGGGGGCGGTCAATCAAACGGCAGACGAGGGTTTCTTTGGTGGAGGCGCGGCCTTCGCGCTTGTAAAAACCGCCGGGGAAACGGCCCGCAGCGTAAAAGCTCTCGCGGTAATCAACGGTCAAGGGGAAGAAGGGGCGGTCGGGATCCCATTCCTGCGAACCGACGCAGGCAACCAGGACCATGCTGTCTCCGTGGCGGACGACGACCGAACCACTGGCTTGTTTAGCCAGCTTACCTGTTTCAATGCTGAATTCGGCTCCGCCAAGTTGCATGGATTCTTTAACGACTTTCAAATCTGTGCTCCTGATTTTCGTGTCTTTGCATGTCTCAAACGTAACGTCATGGGGGATCTCTCACTGCCTAAAAAGCGCGACCCATGAGGGGATTTCCGCCAAAGACCTGGAGCGAAACGGCTAGCCGGTGCCGGTGCATTCCCCGAGGGAATGGATGGAACCGGGCCGCTGCAGCCCAGGTGTTTGGGGGAAATCTCCGTGGTGGACGCGCTTTTCAGGCGATCACCGAACCCCAAACAAACCCCACGATATAAACACAAAAAGCCCCTTCAAACAAATACTCTGTTTGGTTGGGGCTTGCTTTTATGAAGGAACGGTTTACTTCCGCAGACCAAGACGGCCAATCAAGGTAGCGTAACGTTCGTGGTCCTTGTTTTTCAGGTATTCCAGCAAACGCTTACGACGACCAACCATCTTCAAAAGACCGCGACGAGAGTGGTGGTCTTTTTTGTTGGCTTTGAAGTGCTCGGTGAGGCCGTTAATACGGGCGGTCAGCAAGGCGACCTGAACCTCGGGAGAGCCGGTGTCCTTGTTGTGGGTGCGGTATTCATCAATGGTTTTGGTTCTTTGCTCTTTGTCGATCAATGTCCTAGGTTCTCCTAAATAATTTGAGTCGTCGCTGAAAATGGTGCGAGCGACAAGCCCTCAGACTATAGCAGAAGACCTAGGGGGGTGCAATTGAAGCCCGCTAAAAATTTACAGAAACAGGGTGTCCTTGGGTTAGACAATCCACGCCAATTGGGATTAGAATCTGATGGGACAGTCTCAGTGCCGATTGGCCTTTGATTTGCTTAACAAACTCATTCCGAGGGCGGGATGGTTCCCAGCATCCCCATTTTGAGGATGCCCGCCGTCGACTTTTTTCTACCCAGGGGGCACTCATTGCGCTTCATTACGCCAATGGATCGGCTCGTTGCCGCGTCGCACCGACTACCTTTTGCAACGTATTTCCTTTTACTTTGTGCGGGCTTTTTGCCTGCTTTCGGGGGGCAATTTACTGTCACCGAACAATTGACCAACGTTAAGAGTTTTCAGAACATCGACGGTTCCGTGACCGTCGCGTTCCGCGTCTCCTATACGGATCTTCTCACCAATGATCCCGTCAGAAACGTCGTTCCCACCTTGACCGTTCCCGATTGTGCCGCGTTTGGCGGTGAGGTTGTTTTCAACACAACCTACCTCGGCCGAGGTTTCCCCAACCCCACGATTGGGGCTGTTCCCACTTGGAACAACAACGCCACCCAAGACCTGGTGTTTAACATTCACATGTTCAACAACAGCACCTTTTGTCCGCTGAACAACGAAACCCCGATCAATTTAGACGAGGTTTGTCGGACCTTTACCTTATCCTTCACCCACTTCGACCAGCGCAGCCCGGTTGAGGCGCTTGACCCCAACAACCTGCTTTTGTTCGAGAATCCCGTCACCGACGGGTTCAAAATCATCCACACCTTGTCCGCGACCAATCCGGCCCGCATTCAGGAACAGGGCAACTGTGGCCTGTACACGACCAACGCCACCATCCAAATTCCGGTTAATCGCTTTACCCCCAACGCAAGCATTGTCAACGATCCCAACAACCGCATTCTGTGGGGCATCGATTGGAACCTGAACACCAACAACCAGTCCGTACCCGTTGATTACCGCATCGGTATCGGCAACCTGCTGTTTCCGATCGGGAACCTCAGTTACAACCTTTGGCAACACTTTTTGTTGCCCAGTGACAATGTGCCCATGATTTACGACGAAATGCCTCAGTCCATCGTCGACCAAAACGGGACGAACCTCGTCTTGGGTCCGCTCGGCGGCAACGGTGAATCCAACGCCGAAGATTGCGATCTTGAAACCTGGAATTTCCTCGATCTGACCGGGGTGACCGTGGAAGGCACGCCCATCCGTCAACAAATCATCAACGGCACTTTGGCACTGACCCTCAACATCGACCGCGGTGGGACCTTTATCAGCTTCCGTGAGGCCATGTTGGTGGTTGCCACCGAAAACCGCTGCGAATTTGGTGACGCCTTCGGCATGGGGCCGACCGAAAGCCAGTTCAAGTTTGCCTCGGTAAATGACACGGGCGGCGGTCTGGTGACGGTGACCTTGGCGGTTCCAGACGCGTGGAAAAATGCCACCAACGGCGGTCAACTCAGCAGTGACTACACGATTGATTGGTACTACCACAACGCAACTTCCCTGGCTGAAGCGAACTTGGTCGATGATTCCGCCGCCAACGCCCGCAACCTAACGCAAACGCTGAGCCTTCCCGGTAACGCGGGCGATTTTGGGTACCAGGCGCGAATCACCCATTCCGCCAGCGGAAGTGTGGTCACCGTTGATGTGCCGGCGGATGCCTTTTCGTACGGTGACCTGGACCGACCCAGCATTGTCAACGCCGAGGCTTTTCCCGATGAATACCTGGACGCCGGCGAAACGCTGGTGATGCCGTTTACGCTTCTCAACGGCTTGGAGGAAACGGTTAACGTGGAAGTTGTCTTCGGGGTGACCGAGGGAAATCATTCCATGGTTTTTGACGCCAACTTTGGTGACAACCGCACGCAAATCAGTTCCAACCGCTTTTCCTTAAGCGATGCGGTACTGGGTGGCCAGAGCTTCGGCGGCGATCTCCAGGCCACGCTGGCCGCCACAACGGTGGTCTGTGAGCCGATCACCTTTTTTGTGGAAACCCACTACACCCTCAACGGGGTGACCTACAGCACGCGCCGTACCTTCTCTGAAGAAGCGAACTGCCTCCTCGACAACTCCGTGTTCGAGATCGGTACCGACTACACCGCCAAGGAATTGTTCGGTGTACCCGATCCCTGTGCCAACTCCAATTGCACCGAAACCAACTGTGGCGAGACGGATGATTGCCCGCCGCCGCCGGGTGTCGGCTGGCAATTCGAATCGGGGAAATGGGTTGGTAAAACCGCGGATATCGCCGTGTTTCAAACCTTGACCTCGCCGGTCTATCCCGTGGTCAACACCGGGGCGAGCATTAGTCTGAATCACCAAGCCAACCTGTCGTTGCTGGCCGCCGGCGGCATTCTCGAATATCGGACCCGTGCCGATGCGGAGAGCGATTGGTCTGACTGGTTCGATTTGATTTTACCCTTGGAAACGGCGCTGGAGACCCCGCTCTACAATACGCGGCGGTTCGGTACCCTGAACCCACCCAACGACCAGATTATCGCCGGTCGTCTGGTGTTCATGCGGCAACTCCAGCCGCAATCCATCGTTGCGGATTTGCCTGAGTCGGTGCTGTCCGGCAGCCAAATCAGTTTCCGCTTCACCTTCCAACAAAACGTTTCCGGTGATTTGGGGCAATGGACGATCAATGATTTCACCTACGCGACCACGGCCGCGGCGGACAACGAGTTCAATCCCACCATCGCCCCCATTTTTAACATTGGACCCTGCACCCCGGATCTCAGCATTGCCGTGAACAGCAATGAAAACCTGACCTTCCAGTGGTTCAACAACTTCCAGAGTTTGGTGAACGGAACCCCCGCGGCGACCACGACCTCGCCGACCTGGGTCAATGTCAGCAAAACGGAATCCGGCAGCGCTTTTGTCATGGTGAAAGCCGACAACCAACAGGTGGAAACGACGACCCGTATTTTTGAGTTGAACGTAACCGTCAACGGCGGCGTGCCACCCTTCGGCGCCTTGCGCAACGCTTGGTTGCAGACGGTTGATACGCCCGGCGCCGAGTTGGACATCGTCGCCGACGGTCAAGTGAACGTGCTCGACATGACCTTGCAAGTTACCGCGACCGACTGCGAAATCTAACCTCATTACCAACCCAAAACAAAAAAAGGTGCCGCTTGTCGGCGCCTTTTTTTATTGGGCGGATGGGCAGGGTCGCCGTGTGAATAAGCCGGGTTACCCGTAAAACACGGATTTGGTTTGGCTGTAGGCGGCCAGGGCGTCCATACCCAGTTCGCGGCCGTAACCGCTGTGTTTGACCCCGCCGAAGGGCATCTCCTGATGCACGCTGCTGCTGGAGTTGACCGACAAACAACCCGCTTCCAGGCCGTGTACCAACCGTTGCACGCGGTCGTAATCGCGGGTCCATAAGGAGCCACTCAGGCCGTAAGCCGTGTCGTTGGCTAGGCTTAGGGCTTCTTCTTCATCGCTGAAGGGAAGGATGCAAACCACCGGCCCAAACACTTCTTCCTGCATGATCTTGTGGCTGGGATGGGCGTTGACAAGGATCGCCGGGAGTAAAAAGTTGCCGTCGCCAAGGGGGGCCTCTGCCGGGATTTCACCGCCTTGAACCAGGTGGGCGCCCTGATCTTGGGCGGTACTAATGAACCCGCACACGCGGGCGCGGTGGCTCGGGGTGATCAGTGGGCCCAGGTCGGTTGTTTCCTCGCGCGGTAGGCCGACGACCAGTTGGTTGGTCCGGGCGGCAAAACGGGTGAGGAACGCGTCGTAAATCGGCCGTTCCACGAGCATGCGCGAACGCGAGCAGCAATCCTGGCCGCTGTTGTCGAACACGGACCATACCGAGCTGTCGATACATTCGTCCAGGTCGGCGTCGGCGAAAACGAGGTTGGCCGATTTGCCGCCCAGTTCCAGCGAGACCCGTTTCAGTTGATCGGCGGCGGCGCGACCGACGCGTTTGCCGGTTTCGGTGGAACCGGTGAAGGAAATTTTGCGGACGCTGGGGTGTTCCACCAAGGCCTCTCCCGCCTGGTCACCGTGCCCGGGGATGACGGTTAACACGCCGTCGGGGAAACCCGCCTCTTGGGCCAGTTCCGCCAAACGCAAGGCGGTCAACGGGGTGGCCTCCGCCGGTTTGACGATGACCGTGTTGCCCATGGCGAGGGCCGGTGCGCATTTCCAAGCCGTGATCAGGAAGGGAAAGTTCCAGGGAACAATCAAGCCGCAGACCCCGATGGGTTCGTGGTAAACCGCGCCGCGTCCCCGTGAACCCGGCATCATGGTTTGGCCGAAGTGTTTGTCGACCGCGCCCGCGTAATAACTAAAGCAACGGGCGGCGCCTTCGATTTCGGCGCGGGCCGCGCGAATGGGTTTGCCCGCGTTGCGCGATTCCAGGTCGGCCAGTTCTCCGGCTTCCTCGCGAATGCGCTGGGCCAATCGAAGCAAACAGTTGGCGCGGTCCTGGGGACGCATCGAACGCCACAGGTAACCGCGGAAGCGCTCCGCCGCGTTTTGGACGGCCAAAGTTACTTCCTGTTTTCCGGCCATGGCGACGGTGGCGATCACGCGCCCGTCGGCTGGATTAACCACCTCGTAGCGGGATTGTCCGGCGTAGGCCTCGCCGGCGATGGTCAGTGGATGGTGGGGAATTTTGCCTGGCATGCGCTTGTCTCCATGAAGGGCATCATTATTTAATGGGATTCGGGCGTAACATACGCGGCGGTGATGCCGCCGTCAACCGAAAAGGTGCTGCCGGTCAGGTAGCTCGAGGCGTCACTGGCCAGGAAACACGCCGCCTGAGCCATTTCCTCCGCCAAGCCGAAACGGCCCATGGGGACGTGTACCAGACGACGTTCACGCTTGGCCTCGGTATCGAGGAACGACATCAACAACTCGGTTTTCAGCGGGCCGGGGCATAAGGCGTTGACGCGAATGTTCTCGCGCGCGTGGATCACGGCCAGCTCACGGCTCATCGCGAGGACCGCGCCTTTGCTGGCGGTGTAGGCAAGCTGTGCCGTGGCGGCGCCGAGCAGGGCCACGAAGGACGCGGTGTTGACGACCGAACCGCCGCCCGCGCGACGCAAGGCCGGGATGCCGTGTTTGCAACCAAAGAACACGCCTTTGACGTTGATGTTCATGGTGCGGTCCCACACCGCTTCCTCGCATTCCTGACTGTCGCCGTCGGCCGCGTCCATAATGCCGGCGTTGTTAAACAACACGTCCAATTTGCCGAAGTGCTGCTCGCAGGCCGCGATCATCTTCGCGCAGTCTTGTTCACTGGAAACGTCCGCTTGGACGAACAGCGCTTGGAAGCCGGCGGCGTTGAGTTCGTCGGCGACTTGGGCGCCCGCCTCATTGATATCGACCAGGCAGACTTGGGCGCCTTTTTCGGCGAAGCACCGTGCCGAGGCCGCGCCGATCCCGGCGGCGGCGCCGGTGATTAAGGCTGTTTTTCCCGTTAAATCCATGGTGAACCCTCCGGTGGTTTAAATTTGTTCGAAGTAACGGCGGCGTTCCCAGTCGCTGACACTGCGCTGGTAGGCGTCCCATTCGGTTTGGTAGAAATGCAGGTAGTGATCGATGACGGTGTCGCCAAAGGCTTGGCGGGCCACCGTGCTTTTGCGCAGCCGTTCCAAAGCGTCGGCCAGGGTGGTTGGTACCTGGGGCAGGTCGGCCGCCGCATAAACGTCGCCTTGGAACATCGCCGGTGGCTCCAACTTTTGGCGAATTCCGGCCAGACCCGCGGCCAAAACAGCCGCGTAACCCAGGTAGGGATTGACGTCGGCACCGCAAATACGCGATTCGATGCGCAGGGAGGGGCCGTTGCCCACCACGCGGAACCCCGCGGTACGGTTGTCGTAACTCCAAGCCAAACCGGTCGGCGCCCAACTGCCCGCTTGGTAGCGTTTGTAGCTGTTCACCGTGGGGGCGAAAAACGGCATAAAGTCGGGGGCGTACTTCATCCAGCCGGCGAGGAACCAGCGGAAGGTGTCGCTGCACGAAAAGGGTCCCAGCCCGCTTCGGTCGCCGGGGAACCGGGCCTCGGTGCCTGCCCTGTTCCAGAGGCTTACGTGCATGTGGCAGCTCGAGCCGGCCAGTTCCTCGGCGAACTTGGCCATAAACGAAACCGAATGGCCGTGTTGGTCCGCGATTTCCTTCAAACATTGTTTGAACAGGGTGTGGCGATCCGCCATTTCCAACACCTCGCAATAGCGGATGTTCAACTCGTGTTGGCCGGGACCCCATTCGCCTTTGCTGAACTCCACCGGGACCCCGCTTTGGTTGAGCAGGCGGCGCGCGGGCGCGTTGATCACTTCTTCACGGGTGCCCTGCAGCATGTGGTAATCCTCGATGTAGGCGCTGAAAGTTTTGAGGTTGTGGTAGTTCTTGTCGCGCGCTTCCTCGAAACTGTTTTTAAAGAGGAAGTACTCCAGCTCGGAGGCGGCTTTGGCGCTGAAGCCCAGTTCTGAAGCCGCGGCGACTTGGTTTTTAAGGATGGCGCGCGGTGAAACGGCAATCGCTTTGTGGTCGGCTTCGTTTTCCAGGTCGCAGATCACCAACGCCGACTTAGGCAGCCAGGCCGCGCGGCGCAACGTGCGGTAGTCCGGCACCCCGTGAAAGTCGCCGTAACCGCGTTCCCAGTTGGCAAAGCTAAAGCCGGGAACCGGGTTCATGTCGATGTCGGTGGTCAGCAGGTAATCGCAGGCGTGAATGCCGTGGGCCTGGATGGTCTCGAGGAAAAATTGGGCGCAAATGCGTTTGCCCATCAGGCGACCGTAGTGGTCGGGAAAAACGGTGAGGACGGTGTCAATCTCACCGGCGTCAATCAAGTTCTTGAGGGATGCGAGGCTGAGGTGCGGGCTGTCGCTCATGTCGGCTCCTGGAACACGCCGTACCGAACCCTGGGCCGGGAACCGCGGGTGAAAAGAGGGTTCTTC
The DNA here is from genome assembly GCF_017377855.1 of Acanthopleuribacter pedis. Taxonomy (GTDB): domain Bacteria; phylum Acidobacteriota; class Holophagae; order Acanthopleuribacterales; family Acanthopleuribacteraceae; genus Acanthopleuribacter; species Acanthopleuribacter pedis. The sequence goes on along the minus strand of NZ_JAFREP010000015.1, from coordinate 170,305 downwards.
GGCGCATGGTGTGGTGGTTCGCGTGAAAATTCGGATGAGTAGGCTGGTGCGTGACGCTTATCTTACCGCGATTGGTTCCAACCCAATTTTGATTTTTTGATGACGACCCCGTAACAATCGGTGGGCACCGAAGCCACTTAGTTGAGCAGCCGTTGCAGGCGCGCAAAACCCGCTGTAGCGACGTCCAAACCGCCCGGCCGGAAACGACCCGGCCACAGCCGCGCAAAAGTGGTCGCGAGTTTGTGCAAATCGTCGCGGAGCACCTGTTTGGTTTCGCTCGGCAAGGCGGCGACCGGTTGATCCGCGCCGCATTGGAAGCGGGCGCGGCCGAAAGCGACGCACCAGGACAGCATGCGTCGGGTCCAATCCAAATAGGCCGTGTGCTCCTCGGCCGGCGGCAATTTGCTGATTCGTGCGGCCAGGCCGTCCAGGGCCGTGCCGACCTCGATCAGGCCCGCCTCCGTTAAGCCGCCGAGCCGGGGATGGTTCAGATCGGCGTCGGCGAATCGGATCAGGAAAAAGAGGGCTGAGCCGTTGGTGGTTTTGGCGCCGGACACGCGGTATAACTCGCCGAGTTCCAGCCAGATCCACGCGTGTTCCAGGGTGGGGAACGGGTCGCAATGGCGGGAAAGCCGTTCCGCCCAGGGGGCGAGTTCAATATCTTCTTCCAAGGGCATCGCCAGCCAGGCCAAACCCGCGCCCGCCATCAAACCCGGCCAAGCCACCGGCGGCGTTTGCCAATGGCCGTAATCGCCCCAGTCCGTGACCACGATGCCGGCCGCGCGTTGTTCCAAGCCCTCGGCGCAGGCCCGTTGCAGGTTTACCAAGGCGTTGCCGACCCGCCCGGCGAGGCTGCTCCAACTGCTGGTGCCGGGGCACAACCAGTAGGTGAGCCCGCTTTTGCGGTAGTGTTTGCAATGCTCGGCGAAGGGGTGATCGGCCTCGTAACCCCATTCGAGGGCAACAGCGTCGCGGGGCACGCGTTCCAACGCGCGTGGTTCTTCAATTAAAATATCGCCCCAGAACATCATGCGTTTGCCGTGTTCTTTGAGGAGGTCGTTCACCTGGTTGAGAAAATCGAGGTACACCGCCGTTTTGCCTTTGGCCGCGCAGATTTCCTTGGAGCGGCCTTGGCCAAGGTCCATGGTTTCGTCCAGGCCGACATTTACGAGCGGGCTCTCGAAGTGGGGGAGCAATTGTCCGTAGAGGTCGCGCAAGAGATCGAGCGCGGCCGGATCGGTGGGGCACAGGCTGAAGGGTTCCGGTTCAAAGCTGAACGGGTGGGAAAAACCCTCGGGAACCTCGGCCAGCGCACGGTAGGGTTCGTGGACCAACCAGCGGTGGAAATGGCCGAGGCTGTTTTGGTTGGCGACAAGGCGCATGCCGCGTTGGGCACAGTAGGTGTGGAGTTGGTCGATGTCGTCGCCGGTTAGTGGGGACGCGTCGCGCCAGACGGTTTCATGGCCCTGATAGGCAAAAGTATGTTCGGTGTAAAGCTGGAGATGGTTGACATGGAACCTGGCCAGCCCGTCTATAGTTTCGCGTAAGGTGTTGAGTGTGGGTACTTTGCCGCGACTAATGTCGAGACACACACCTCGTGTCGGGAACTCGGGATGGGCGAACACCGCGAATTCCTGGAGCCCCCCATGGCTTTGCAGAACCTCGCGGCCCGCGCGCACCATGGCCGCCAGCTGTTGGATGGCCCGGAACCAACCCAGCTCGCTGGTGGCAATGAGGAACAAATTCCCGCTGTGGTGGAGAATGCTGAAGGTCTCCCGGTCCGGGTCCTCGATCTGGGCGGGGCCGTGTTCTTTGCGTTCCAGCACGATCAGGGTATCGCGCGAGGGGGCAACTGGTTGCAGCACCTTGCCGGCTGCCTGGAAATCGGCGTTGAGCCGGCGCCATGCGTTGTTGAGCAAGGGATTCTTATCCGCATGGTAGGTGATCGTTCGCGGCCAACGCACTGGTTTTTTGTTGTCCGCGTTGAAATGGGCTTGCTGGGTTTGGGGCCAAACCCAATCCCACCATTCGGGTGCGTGGGTAACGAAACTCATAACAGGGTGCTTCCTATGCCGAGATTGTCGCTTTCGAGGGGCGGACCCGAGGCGACGCGGTGCGACCAGCGCGTGGTGTCCGGTTGGCGGAACCCGCGGCAACACTGCAGCGTCAGCCGGATCGCGCTTTCCAGTGAGACGCGGTGCCCGGTTGATACGTAGATGGGTTTAACCCCGGCGCGGCTGCGCACCACCGCGCCGATGGTTTCCCCGTGATCGATGATCGGTTGCCAAGCACCTTGGGTTTCGGGCAGGGGTTCATGGCTGCCGATAAAGCGGTTTTTGGCGACCCCGATGCAGGGCAGATCGGCCAGCAGGCCGAGATGGCAGGCGAACCCGAAGCGACGGGGATGGATGGTGCCGTTGCCGTCGCAAAACAGCATTTGTGGGTCGACGCTCAGGGCGTTGAGCGCGTCGATGGCCGCGGGAACCTCGCGGAACGAAAGGTAACCCGGCACATAGGGAAAGGTGGTGGGTTTGCGGACGACCTTGTAGTCGAGCAGGGTGAGCTCGGGGAACTTGAGCACGACCACCGCGGCGCGGGTGATGCGGTCCGCGTCCTCGTAACCGAGATCAATGCCGGCGATGCGTTCGACGGCGCCAAAACGGTCGGCGCATTCGATTTGGGCCGCCAGGTCCGATTGCAGGCGGGCCGCTTCCGTCTCGTCGAGGTCCCAGCGATGTGTGGCGCGAATATCCATAAAGTCACCCTTCAGAAAAAGGATTCATGGGGATGGGTGCGCCTATGTTAACCCGTTTCAAAAGGGGCTGGGGGAAGAAATGGGGCGGTGGGTGCGCGCCGATGTGGGATCCGTTTTTCCCAAAAGTGACGTCCTGTTTTGCCGGGGCAACCATGAAAAAACGGCCGCTTGCGCGACCGTTTTTCACACATTTAACCTTTGGCGAGGCGGTTGCGTTTCTCTGCTTTCTCGCGCTCAATGATGTTGAGCACCGATTTACGCAGACGGATCGAATGCGGCGTTACCTCAATCATTTCGTCGTCGCGGATCAGGTCGATGGCCGATTCCAGCGACATCGGCGGGACCGGGCTGAGCTGAACCGAGTCGTCGCGACCCGAGGCGCGCATGTTGGTCAGTTTTTTGCCTTTGGTTACGTTGACGTTGAGGTCGTTGGCGCGGTTGTGAATACCGACGATCATGCCCTCGTATACCTTGGCGCCCGGCTCAATCAGCAACATGCCGCGCGGTTCCAAGTTACCCAGCGAATAGGCCAGTGCCTCGCCCTGACGGTCGGCGACCAAAGAACCGGTCGGACGCGAGGGGAAGTCGCCGCGATAGGGCTCGTAACCTTCCAGGTAGCCGTTCATCAGGCCCATGCCCTTGGTGTCGGTCAGGAACTCGTTGCGGTAACCAATCAAACCCCGCGCCGGAATCGAGAATTCGAGGCGCACCCGGCCCGTGCCGTGGTTGACCAGGTTCACCATGCGGCCCTTGCGTTGGCTGAGCTTTTCGGAGATGACGCCCACGTGTTCTTCCGAGCAGTCGATGAACAGGTGTTCGATGGGCTCGTGACGGGCGCCGTTCACCTCGCGGTAAATGACGCTGGGACGACCAACCGTCAGCTCAAAACCTTCGCGGCGCATGGTTTCGATCAAAATCGCCAACTGGAACTCACCGCGGCCTTTGACGATAAATTCTTCCGGCGTCGTGCCTTGCTCAATTTGGATGGCGATGTTGCGCAGCGTTTCCTTGTGCAGGCGCTCGCGGATTTTGTTGGACTGTACGTGGTCGCCGTCTTGGCCGGCAAAAGGCGACGAGTTGATGGTGAACATCATCGCAACCGTGGGTTCGTCGATGGAAATGCGCGGCAGGGCCTTGGGTTCATCTTTAAAACAAATGGTGTCGCCGATGTGGACGTCCTCGACACCCGCGATCACGGTAATCTCGCCGGGGGTCGCTTCCTGTACCTCGGCCAAGGCCAAGCCCTCGTAAACCTGGAGTTTGGTGCTGCGCAGGTTGAGGTGTTTGCCGTCTTCTTGAATCGCCACCAGCTCGCGCCCTTTTTTCAGGGTGCCGTTGCTAATGCGGCCGATGGCAAGCCCGCCCAGGTACTCGGAATAGCTGAGGTCGGAGACCAAAAGCTGGAAAGGGGCGTCGGCGTCGTAGGTAGGGCCGGGGACTTCCGAGACGATGGTGTCGAACAAGGGGCGCAGGTCGGTGCCTTTTTCCTCGGGGTCTTTTTGGGCAATGCCGTCGCGACCAATCGCGTACAGAACCGGGAATTCGATTTGATCCTCGGCCGCGTCCAAATCGAAGAAAAGTTCGTAGACCTCGTCAAGTACATCGCTGATGCGGGCGTCGGGCCGGTCGATTTTGTTGACCACCACGATGATTTTCAAATGGGCGTCCAGGGCTTTTTTCAAAACAAACCGCGTTTGCGGTAACGGACCCTCGGATGCGTCCACCAGCAGGATGACGCCGTCGACCATCATCAAGGCACGTTCTACCTCGCCGCCGAAATCGGCGTGACCGGGGGTATCCAAAATGTTGATTTTGGTGCCTTGGTATTGCACGGAACAGTTTTTGGCGGCAATGGTGATGCCGCGTTCTTTTTCCAGATCCATGCTGTCCATGATGCGTTCGTCCACATCTTGGTTTTCGCGGAACATCCCGCTTTGGCGGAACATGGAGTCGAGCATGGTGGTTTTGCCATGGTCAACGTGGGCGATAATGGCGATATTGCGCAGAGCATCATTGGTTTGACGCGAGGTCATGGTGTTCTCCCTGGTTTCCTGGACCTCATGGGCGCCGGCTTTCCGGTCGGATGCGATGGGTCAGGTGAAAGGTCGATTGCCGCCGGCGGCAACCAAACCGAGCTTTGTACCATGCCGCCACAAAATTGGGAAGGGGGGACTGCCTCAGGGTTCCGGGTAATGTGCGTCGTCCAACGGATCGGTCACGCCGTAAAACGCGGCGCAGGCCTGGCTGAAACGGCGCGCGCGACGCGGTAAACCGCGCCTCAGGTGGGTTTGCACTTGGCACCATACGTTGTGCTGGAAGGGACCCATGTCATGGGGTTCACCCGAGAGGTTGTCGGCGCTAAAGCGAAAGCGGAAGCCACAGGAAGTCGCCAGGATCCATTCCAAAGCCTGGGGTTTGACCTCGACCTTCTCGAAGGCCGCTTGCTGCGCTTGGGTGCGTCCGTCCGGCAAGTACCAGTAGCCGAAATCGTCTTTTTTGCGGCGTTCGCCACCCGCCACCAACCAGTGGGCGATTTCGTGGAGGGCACTGGCGAAGTAACCGTGGGCGAACAGAATGTGTGCCGGGCGCTGATCGGTTGCGGCCAGGTACATCGGTTCGCCGTCGCCCGCAACAAGTTCGGTGTTGTAGTCCTCGGCAAAGCACTCGGCAAACAGGCGAACCAGATCGGCGGGATCGCGCGGGGTGTCGTCCCAGCCGCGATCACCCTGCCAAACCGCTTCTTTTTCGGTGGCGGTGCTCACGGTTGCAGCCCCAGTTTTTCGCGGTTTGCCGCGTCGCTATTGCGGTTTTGGTTCCAGTAAGGTTCCCAGACCGTGTGGGTGCGGCGCGCCGTGGTGGTCATCGGTTTGCCGCCGTCGGGGAAACGATCCGCCCAGCCTTCAATGCGGAAGGGTGCGCTTTGGGTGAAGTAAATGTCGAGGGTGCGCTCCAGGTCGGGGAAGACCACGCGGTAACGGTACAGCGTCGCGTCGCCGAAGTCGTGATCGCCGGTTTCGGTCAGCGAGGCTTCCGCCGCCACCGCCGCGGCGGGCAAGTGCTTGAGGCGTTGGAACTGCAGGCTGGGCACCACGCGGATCTTGCCTGTCGGCAGGTGAGCCGGGGCCAGACGGATCCAATTCAACAGTTCGTCTTCCAACACCGCGCCTTTCTCGAAGCGGCCTTCCGTATCGCCGGGGTTCTGGAAGTAGGCGCGGATTTGGTAGGCGTATTGGTCCGCGGTGCGGTTGATTTGCATGAAGCTGTGACCGCACCAGTCCTGACCGGTGAAGGTGACTTTTTTGGTTTCCGGTTGACGGTAATCAACGCGGGTAAAGGTCGAGGTCATCAGCGAATAGCTGTAGAGGCCCGTATTGAACTGATGCTGGGCGTTGAGTTTGAGGACCGTGTCGGCCGGCGCATCGCCTCGTTCGCGTTTTACCTGTTCCTTCTGCAGCAAGGGTTCGGTTACAAAAATCAGCACCGTGTCGCCCTCGCGAAGTTCGCCGTAACGGCTTTGCTTGAGTTCGTAGCGGCTGAGTTCGGCTTTGCCTTGGTACCAAAATTGGTGGAATGTGGCATCGACCGTTTCCGGCGGTCCCGCGAGAAGGGGCGCAAGGCAGAGGATCAGAAAGGCGGGGAGCAGGTTTCGCATCGGGGACTCCTTGGCGGCGCGTCAGGACGGACGGTCAAAATACATTGCCAAAAACAACAGCGGCAGGTAGGCGTTGAGGGCGATAAAGACCCATTTGGCGTTGTGTTCCCTTGGGTTAAAGGCGTAACGCACGACCAGCACGTAGAGGCCGAAACCCAGGACCAGCGCCGTCATGGGATAAACCAATTCGGTCATGTTGAGAAAAAACGGCATCACGCTGATCGGCACCAAAATCAGGACATTGACCACCATCTGGCGCGCGCTGGTCAGGTAGGGCGCGATCAGCGGCAGTTGTTTCATACCGACTGCCGCGTAATCTTTTTGGTGGCGAATGCTGATGATGAGGGCGTGTGGGATTTGCCAAAGGATTAAGATGCTGAACAGTACCCAGGCGCCCATTTCCAGTTGGTTGCGTACCGCGACCCAACCCATGATCGGCAACATGCCGCCGGGGACGGCACCGACCCAACTGCTAAACGAGGAGGTGCGTTTCATGGGTGTGTACATGAAGTTGTAGGAAACGCCGCAGGCCATGGTGGCGATGGAACACAGCGGATTGACGAAAACCCAGAGGAAGGCGTAACCGAACAGCATGGTGGTCCAACTGAAAATCGCGGCCTCGGTGGGGCTCAGTCGACCGGAGGGGATGGGGCGCGTCGCGGTGCGCGCCATTTGGCTGTCCAGCTCGCGTTCCATGTATTGGTTCAGTGCCAGGGAGCCGCCGCCCGCGACAGCGATGCCGAAAGCAGTGAGGGCCAGGTGAATGGGATCAATCGCGCGGGTCGCCGCGATCAAATAAGACACCGCCGAGGTGAACACGATCATCAGGAGCGCGCGGGGTTTGGTCAGTTCGACATAAGCGCGGGCCTTGTCGCTGAAAGAAAGCGCGTCGGGTGGGGAATGGATTTGGGTCATCATGTAATCGGAAAAAGAACCTGTTGGGCGGTCGTTTGCCGCGTCGTCTCAAAAAACACGCCGGACCCGGCGCAACTTCGTTATTGTACCGGGCGTTCCCCGAAACGTCGAGAAAATGACCGCTCCCCGTTTTGGGCTCCCCGTTTTTGGCGTGTAAGCTGAACTAACGGTGTGGGTTGGGGGGATTTTTTGAGCACGGGGGCTCTGGACGCGCCTGGTACAGCCTTGTCCGCTGGTCTCGTCCTTGCCGGCGGCACCCGTCGCCACGGACGATTTTGGGGCTGTTGGGTGGGTTGCTCGCGCGGTTTGTCCCTGGCGGTGGGCGCCTTCGTGGTGTTGTTCGGACCGGCGATGCCAAGGTCGCAAACTCCTTCGCGCTTGTCGGTAACTCAGGTATGATTTGCCCTTTGAGGCCGCGCCCCTAACCGAAAACGCGTTTTGGGGCGCCGCGATTGACAGCAAACCAAGGTGACCCTTTGAGCGAAGCGCATCACGACCAGACCGAAAACCACCAGGCGGGGACCGACGAAAAACCGGTTTACCGCGCGCCCGGCCCCGACCAAAAGGTAACCGCGGTGCATTGGCTGCAGTACCTGCTCCTGCGGTGGATTGCCTTTTGGGTGTGGATCCTGCCCGGACCCCTCGCGCGGCTTGTCGGGTTGGCCATCGGCCGCTTTGCCCACGCCATTGACGGCAAACACCGCAAAATTGCGTTGCTGAACCTGGACCAAGCCTTCTTCGACAGCAAAACCGAGTCCGAAAAACGGTGGATCGTGCAAACCTGTTACGACCATTTCGGGCAGGCGATTGTCGAGACCTTGCGCCTTTCAATGATTCACGAAAGCAACTTTACCCGCTACGCCGAGCTCGACAACGTCGGCGGTTTTTACAAGGCGCGCGACGAAGGCAAAGGGTTGATTCTGTGTACCGCCCACTACGGGAACTGGGAACTGATGAACCTGGTGCTCGGCCTGTTGAACATTCAGATGTCGGTGGTTGCGCGTCCCATCGACAACCCCTTGGTTCACACCTACCTGGAAAACATTCGTACCCGTAACGGCAACCGTGTCATTTACAAACACAAAGCCGTACGCAAGTTGTTGAGCGCGCTCAAGGAAAACCGCGTGGTGGGTTTGGTGAACGATCAAAACGTCCACGACCGCAACAAGCTGATGGTCGAGTTTTTCGGGCGCGAGGCCGCCACCACGCCGACCCCGGCCGCGCTCGCCTACAAAACCGGTGCCCCGATTATCACCGGTTACGCGGTTCCCATCGGCCGCGGCCGTTACCGCCTGAGTTTCGGTGACCTGATCTACGCCGACCAGACCGCGGACAAGGAAGCCGAGGTGCTGCGTCTCTCACGCGAGATCAACCGTCGCCTGGAAAACCAAATCATGTTTAACCCGCCCTACTGGTTCTGGGTCCACAAACGCTTTAAGCACGGCGTGGACGGGGAGACCGACTTCTACAAAAGGGAGCGCAACGTCTAACGAGGATGTTTTGGGGAATTGGTTTTTAGATGTGGTTTTTATTTGTGGGCAGGGGTTGGAATTCGTTATTTCTCAGGATATTAGGATGGAATGAGGAAGGGCGACGGTCAGGGCCTGCTTGGTGTGGCGGGGTTGCGCCTTGGATGAATGCTGGATGGGCGATTGGGGATGAGAAAGGTGGATGGGCGCCCGACCGCCGGGGAAGTAGGATGGTTTGCTCTATTCGCTTTGCCGCCGTGCGCCATGTCTTGTGTCAGGGGCGCGCGAGATTTCGTGCCCTTTGTCTTGAAAACGTTTCAAGCGACTGCTTTCTGGAACCAAGTGGACCTCTCAGCCAAATGAAATCAGCAAAACCAAGCAGGCCAAACCCAGAATCCAACTGGGAACCAGGTGGACCCAGCCATCCCTAGCGGAAATGGCCAAACTGGGCAGGCGAGTGCAAACCCGCCGATCCGCGGCGACCGCGATCCAAACCACCAATCTATTCCCGCTACCAGCACCTCCATCCTTCATTCCTGTAACGGGAAGCGCGCCACGATGCGGAACTTTGTTTTCTGCCGATCCGCCGACCACGTGTAGAGCGCCAGTTCCTTTACCTGAATTTCCTTGTCCGGGACCACCAGCGCCCGGCTCCAATCCGCGCCATCCTGCTGCGCCTGTTGTTTGAACTTGCGGATTGGGCGGGCGAAGGTGACATGGGGCAGCGCCGCGCGGTTCTCCGGGGGCAGGCCCGCGGTGGCCAGCAAGGCATCGCGGTGGGTTTCCATCTGTGCCGCCACCGTCGCGCCTCCCCGACCTAAACCCAGACACATCGCGCTGAAACGGGTGGCTTGGGGCAGGAGCACCACGTGGTCGAACTGGAAACCCATCGCGGGTATGCTTAATTGGGACAGGTGCTTTTGGACTGCCTCGACCGCGGCTTCGGTCAGGTGACCGAAAAAGGCGAGGGTGAGGTGTAGGTCACTTGGTGCGAAGGGACGGCAGGTATCCGGGCAGGTGGCCGTGAGTGGCGCATACCAGGTGCCCGCGTCGATGGGAAAAGCGGCGAACCAGTTGGCTTTCATCAAAAACCCCCCATGGTGAAGCGGTTGTACGGATAATTCGGCGGAAAACCGGCAAAAGCACCTGAGGCTTCGGTAATTTCCGTCACCTGTTTGCTTGCCTCGCTTTCGGCCCTATGCCAGAATAATCGATCAGGAAGCATCTTTTGCAGTTTTACAAGGTCTTCCCTGGCTTGGACGGTCGACGAAGGGTTCGGGTGTTTTGCCTAAAGGACGTTTTCGAGTTGGAAACGCCGTGTCGCTTGCTTGCACTTCCTTAGGGTGGAATGTTCGTCGTAAGTCAGGTCAACGCCGTTCCCTGGGTTGTTAACCTTGGTGGAACCCGGCGTTTCGTGGGTCACAAAGTGAGGGGTTCAGCCGTCTTTGCCGATGCGTTGTTCAAGCTTGCTTGGTTAGACCGACTCAGGAGCGTGACGATACCCGATGATCAAGACCCTCGGTAAATACGACATCATAGAAGTGCTGGGTCGCGGCTCGATGGGTGTCGTTTACAAAGCCATCGACCCCCGTATCGGCAAAGTGGCCGCGGTGAAAACCATGAACCAGCGCATCCTTAAGGATCCAGCGCTCCAGGAGCGGTTTTATCGCGAGGGCGCCATTCTCGGCCAATTGCAACATCGCAACATTATCAATGTCTACAACGTGGGCGTTGACGGTGACATTTGTTATATCGCGATGGAGTATTTAGAGGGGATCAGCCTGGAACAGCTCCTTAAAAAAGAAAAACGCATCAGTCCCACCCGTGCCGTCGATTTGGTTCGTCAGGTATGCGAAGGCGTTTCCGCCGCCCACCGTCAGTCGATCATCCACCGCGACCTGAAGCCGGCGAACATCTATATCTGCGACGACGACCACGTCAAGGTACTCGATTTCGGCGTCGCCTCTTTTCAAGACAGCCGCTTAACCAACAGCGGCGTGATGCTGGGCACCATTAATTACATGGCGCCCGAACAAATTACCGGGGTCAAGGTCGATTACCGGTCCGATATTTTCAGTGTCGGCGTCATCCTTTACGAATTGTTGTCCGGGGTGAACCCTTTTCTCGGTCGCAACATCAGCCAAACCATGGTGCGCCTTGTCAATGAGAACCCCTTGCCGATCCCCGGCTTGCCCGGACCACTCCAGAACGTGTTGAACCAGGCGCTGGTTAAGGAGCGCGAGAAACGCTACCGCGGCAGCAAGTTGATGGGTGCCGATCTTGAGCAGGTTCTGCGCAAGGTGAACCTGCCCGATGAACCCTACCAATTACCCAGGGAAAACGACGGTCACGCCGAGATGGTACGCAAGATGTTGGAAATGCGCATTGAAACCATTCGCAGGCACATTAAGGCGGAAGATTTCGATCTGGCCGAGGAACATATCCGCCAGTTAAAACGCGTCGAGGGTGAAAGCGAGGCGGTTGTCGGGTTGCGCGCCGAACTGGCGCAAGCCCTGGAAGTCCAAAAGCAAAAGAAACAGTTTGCCATCCAGTTAACCCTCGAAACCCTCAACAAGGCGGGCGAACACATGGCGCGTCGCCACTATGTGTTGGCCGTGGAATTGTGTGACAAGGTGCTTAAATTGAACCCGCGCCACCAAGACGCGCTGGCGATCCGTGCCAATGCGCTAAAAAAGATGGGGCAATTTTTGGAGAAAGCAAAAAATAAAGAGGAAGTCTGTTTTTAGGAAGAGGCGGCGAATAAACCCGGCCAACGCCTCTTGATGACTTTATGCCCGAATGAGATGGGTGATGACCCCGCTTTTTTCCGGGGATGTGTCAGATTTCGACTTATGGATAATCATTGCTTTTTGACGTGTAAGTGGCTGATTTATTTTGATTTTTAAAGGTTGCATTTTTTGCCCGAGCTGTTCTCAGCAGCCGCGTTCCCGATGCTGCTGGGGGATATGCCCACCCTGGATGGGGCAACTGGCCCAAAACGCCCGCGCGCTAGGTCGGCTGGAAAACATCTTCTTTTTCTCAAGAAATTCGGTAAGTTCCCCTTTTTTAAAGGGTTTTCCGTTTTTTGACGTCAGTCGGTTTTTGACGTCAGTTTTTTGGCACGGCCTTCGCAGATAGTGTGACACCGATCACGAAAAATCGTGGCACCTTTTACGTGTTTTTGACACGCGATCACCCTTCCGCTTCGCTCCTCCTTCTTTTTTTCCGGCATTGCCCGCATTGCCGGTTTGCGAGAGAGCTTTTCTACCGACGCGCCTTTGCCCTAACGAAAGGAGATCCCGATGCTTATCAAAGTTAACATTCTGTGTGACGACCGTTGGATTGCCGGAAAGATGGATGTTCCCAAAATCAAGAAACGTTTCTGTAAAAAGCATTTTGGTTTGGTGGCGGCCTTGAACTTTCCTCATCTGTCCGAGGACTGGCCGCGTGTTTCCGGCTACGACGTCCTCGTCAATCAAGCTTCTGTTCGTTATTTCGACGGCGGTGACGCGGAATCCCACGATACCTTGGAAGTCCCGCTCAGCGACATCCAGTGCGCTTTTGAAGATGCGACCAAAGAGACGTCGTTTTTCGAAACGCATTTCTTTGAAATGGTTGATCCCGAAAAACGGTTGCTCTTTTTCTGCCGCTCCGGTTTGCAAATCGAGGGCGAGTTTCTCGACGACGTCAACGAAATCTCCTTGACCAAAGGGCGCGGTTTCTTGTCGGTGGCCAACGCCATGCTGGCCAGCAAACAAAACCGTTTTAAACCCCAGTTAATGCCCTTTTTGACCATCAACCAATCGCTGTTCGTTCAAATCGCCAAATCCCGCGCCAACGCCGAACAAAAAGTCGCTGAGCCGGAGCAACTGGCGCGTTGCGGCTAACCGTCAAGCAGGTTTCTCCGAGGCGGTTCGCTCTACAAGGCAGGCGTCCCGGTGGTGAACCGGTTGATCTGTTTTCGATTTCCCATTTCCGGCGCGGCACGATCCGCGGCGGAAATAGGGGCGCGGTCACTGTTCCCGGCAGCCGCGCTCCCAGCTTGGAAGGCTCACCCTTACATGGCGGTCGTCGTTAAAGCTGTTTGACACGGTAGCGCATTTTGTCGCGGGAGAGTCCGAGCAGCTGGGCGGCTTTGGTTTGATTGCCGTCGGTGCGCTCCAGCGCTTGACGCAGGAAATCTTTTTCCACTGCTTCCAGGTCGATGCCGTCGGCCGGCAGGGTAAATCCGCTCAGGCAGCTATGGCCCGGGATATGGGAGACGACGTCACGGGGGAGATCCACGAGGGTCAGTTCATCGCCTTTGCACAGAATCATCGCCCGTTCGATTACATTGCGCAGTTCGCGTACGTTGCCTGGCCAGTCGTACTTGATGAGGGCGTCCATCGCCGCCTCGCACATGGTGTCGATGGGGTGGCGTCGGTTTTTGTTGAAGTAGGTTTGGTAGTAACGCACCAACTCGGGAATGTCTTCGCGACGGTCGCGAAGAGCGGGAACCTCCAGTTGGATCACATTTAATCGGTAATACAAATCACCGCGGAAGGCCTTTTCCCGAATGCGCTCCTGGAGATGCTGGTTGGTGGCCGCGATGAACCGCGCGTCAATGGCCAAATCTTGGAGGCTGCCGACCCGGCGGAAGCTGCGTGATTCCAAAACGCCGAGCAATTTGGCTTGGAGTTGCATGGGGAGGTCGCCGATTTCGTCCAAGAAAATGGTGCCGCCGTTGCCCATTTCAAACAGGCCGCGTTTGCGTTCTTTGGCGTCGGTAAAGGCGCCTTTCTCGTGGCCGAAGAGTTCGCTTTCCAATAATTGTTCCGGCAGCGCCGTGCAGGTAATGGTCATGAAAGGCCAGTTGGCGCGTCGGCTGTTGTAGTGGATCGCCTGGGCGATCAGGTTTTTACCCGTCCCGCTTTCGCCCGTGATCAAGATGCTGGAGGCTTCGCTTTCGGCAACGGTGCGACACATCTCCAGCAATTCGCTCATGCGCCCGCCGCGGCCGATGATTTTGGAAAAGTTAAAGGTTTCGCGGTTCTGCTGGCGAATCTGATTCACTTCGCTGCGCAGCGATTTCATCTCCATTGCTTTACGCAGCACGATCTGAACTTCGTCCAAGTTAAAGGGTTTGGTTAGATAGTCATAGGCACCGACGCGCATGGCCTTCACGGCCAGGGGGACGCTGGAAAAAGCCGTCATGAAAATTACCGGCAGGTCGGGATAGGCGTGTGCAATTTGCTCCAGGAGTTCCACGCCCTTGCGGTCCGGTAGGTTGTGGTCGAGCAGGACGCCGTTAAATTCACCGGTGATGATTTTTTCCCAGCCCTGCTTGGCGTTGCCCGCGTGATGGGCCTCATAGCCCTCGGATTCCAATTTGAGTCGAAGAATCAGCACAATATCGGCATCATCTTCAATGATTAAAATCCGGTGTTTGCTCATAACCTCACCTTGTGGGTGATCCGTGTTGGACTAAAGCAGGGTTTCGTATTGAGGAAGGGATGGGTCCCTACAGCATATAACAGACTGGGTTACGAATTTCGAGAATTTGACATGCACGCGTCAAATTAAAGGTCTTTTTCCAGTTTTTTGATTCGGCCGTACAGTGATTTTTCTTGGTCGGCTAGATTTTTGTACTGTTCGATCAGTAAATTTCTTCGGTTTGTTTTGGTCGCGGCTTTTTCGAGGGCGTTGAGCAGCTTAAAATTGTTCAGGTTACTTGGCAAACAGCGCAAAAACAGGGGATAGGCCTGATCGAACACCTGGCTTGTGTAACACAACCAGGCGACTTTTAGGGTGAGCCGCGTGTCCCAACCTGTTTGGTTGGTTTCAATAACGGCGCGGGCGCGGTCGCCGTGTCCCGTTTTGAAAAGCGCGGTCAGGTAATCGGGGAGGAGATGGTCGGGCAGGGGTTCGCCGAGTTCGATCAAGTCGTTGCACTCTTCGATGAGGTCCTGGGGAGCCAGTGTTTTGGCGCGCAACCGCACGATCTGATTTTTGGCATAGGCGTCTTCCGGGTTTTTGGCCAAAACCTTTTCGTAGGCCGCGAGCGCCTTATCCCATTGCCCGCGTCGCTCATAGAGCCAGGCCAAATCGGACCAACCGCGGTTTTCTTCGTGGGCGAGCGGTTCGAGAATCGCCAGGGCCTCGTCGAGTTTGCCCGCCTGGGTTAAGGTTTTTCCGAGCCAGTGTTGCGTGTGTTTGCTGGGAAAAATATGGTGGCTTTCGGTAAAGTGCTGTTCTGCTTTGCCGTAGCGCTTGCGTTGGTATTCCAGGCGTCCCGTCAAGAATTGGATCCGGCTGGAGGCGGGAAACAATTGCACCAATTGCGTGGCCAGGATGCCCGCGTCGCGGAGGTTGCCGCTTTTGATCGCCAGCTCCAGTTCAAGCCCGCGGGTTTCCAGCGCCAGCGAATCCTCGTCCTTGAGTTTGACGATCAACTCTTGGGCTTCCGTTAATTGGCCTGACGCCAAAGCCTTGCGGGTGAGTTGTGCTAAGGTACGGTAAAGCGGGGATGTCATGGGCCATGTCTCTCCGGGGCTGTTGCCATTGAAGGTGAAGCAACGTGTTAATCGGCGACTTGGTTGGTGTGCAAAAGCAGCCGACGGTGGTGCGACTGGACCATTTGCGCGAGCAGGATCGGCGCTGGATCACCGAAAGTTACCATATTACGGAAGAAGTGCAGCGTTACCAACAGAGCGTGCAGCATTTATTGCGCGAACGACGCGGCGCCGGTATTTTTTTGATCGGGCATTACGGCTCGGGCAAGTCTCACTTTTTGGCTTGGCTGACGCGGCGGCTTGAGGCGGGTGCGTGGTGCGATTACCCGGTGCGACCGGTGCCGATCTCACTGCTGCACTATGCGGCCGAGGACACCTTGGAGCAGATTGTCAAGCAAGTCGTGATTGAGGCGCTTGGGCTCGATGTGGCGACATTGCCGGATACCAACCGCCAGGCCTTGTGGCAACAGATCGCGGTCCAGCTCGCGGGCGCCGGGTTGTTCCTGTTGGTGGACGAGTTGTCGGAGTTTCTGCGCTCCAAGGCCGACGCGCGCGCCTTTAATGAGGACCTGCGTTTCCTGCAGTTTTTGGGTGAATGGATGAGCGATTACCCGGTGTGGTTGATCGCGAGTCTGCAAGAACACATTGAGCGCACCGGTGAAATTGAATACGCGCTCTACCGCAAAATTCGCGACCGCTACCAACTGCGCTTTTTGCTTAGCCCGGCCCACGTCAAAGATTTAATCAGCCGGCGTATTTTGGTAAAGGAGACCGGTTACGAGGCGGAGGTGACGCGGCTGGTTCAAACGCTGCAACGCGCTTTTCCCAACAGCTCCGTCGACTTTTCCACCTTGCGCGAGATCTACCCGATCCATCCCGTGACCTTGGCCTTGTTGGAAGAGGTGCGCGACCGGTTTTCCCAGGCACGCGGCATGGTCAGTTTTGTGATGGGTCAGTTGGGCGGGGTTGCCGAGCGCGGCATCGCGCCCTTTTTGGAACAGGCCTGGGGCCGTTTGGTCAGTCCCGACACCATCGTGGATTACTTCGCCGATTTATTTGAAGTCCAGCCTGAGTTTTTGGCTTTGGCGCAACGGGTGTTGCCCTATTACCGCAAGCACCTGCCGCGTTTGTTTGAAACCGAGGCGCGCCAAAAGTTAGCCGACCGCGTGTTGAAACTGCTGGTGCTGGTCCATTTGTCACCCGCGCGCGAGGTCTTGCAGGCGCAAGAGGCGGCCTGGTGGTTGTTGCACAAGGTGTCCAGCATTGACCCGGAGCGCAATCTTCAGGTGATCGGGCGGCTGCTCGATACCCTGGCCGACCGCGGCGCCTATGTGGTTCGCGCCGACGGCGGTTACCTGCTCGATCTTGGTGAGGACGCCGCCGATACGGTCCAGCGCGATATTGAACGGGGTTTGCGGGATCTCGCGGAGCCGGACACCGTGATTTTTGAAAGTTTGCTGCCTGTTTTGGCGGATGCCGAGCTGAACCCCTTGCGTTTCGAGCGGGGCAGTTGGCAACGCCGGCAGGTGGTGTGGCAATTTCACGAACGCGTCGGTTATGTCTTTTTGGGTGGTGGACCCGCGCCCGATCCTCCCGCGGTCGGCTTACAGATCGGTTTGCCCTGGGGACCGTCGCCCGCGGGTCGGCGCTGTTTCCGCTTTGAGCCGCGTCCGATGGAAATGAGTAGCGGCCTGCGCGAGTTGTGTGTGTTGCTGCGGTTACACGATCAGGCCGTTTCCCAAAGCCAGGCCGCAAAAATTAAGGATCGCATTGCGCAATTGGCACCACTTTTCGTGAACGGGGTGCGTCAAGCTTATTTGGAAGGGGATTTGTACGATACCCACGGCGACAAATTAACCGCGTTGCGTGAGGGGCACACCCGCAAAACCGGCGATTGGTTGCGCGCACTTTTACTGGCCGTGTTCCGCTTCCATTTTCCCCAGTTCGAAACCTATGCGCCGGGGTACGGACCGCTGAGTCACGAGGCTTACCGGCAACTCATGAATTTCGTGCGGGAAAACGACATCGAGCAGGCCGATGCGCCCGAGTATGTGCGGCTGATTCGCGAGGCGTACTGGTTGCCGATGAAGCTGATGGTGCGCAAGGGGCGCGGTTACGCCATGCACCCCAAATTGGATCAGCACGAGCTGGTTCAGTTGATTCGCCCGATGTTGGCCCACGAGCCTAGCCCCAACCAAATTTACGAGACCCTTGCCGCGCCGATTTACGGGTTGGTCCCGGATCAAATTCACCTCCTGCTGTTGCTGCTGCTGATCCAAGGTGAAATTGATATCAAACGCGCCAAAACCTCCTTGCGTGAGTCCTACGAGAGTTTGCCGACGCCCCGTCACTACGACCGCATTGTCGAAGGGAAGGCCTTGTCTCAACAGCAACTGGTGTCCTTCGCCAAGTTGTGTGACGGGGTCGGGGTCGCCTTTCCCAAGCAAGCCAATGTGACCGGTCAGAAACGGGCCGCCGCGGCCTTTAAAAAATACGCCCTCAAGCAAATTGATTTTTTCGGCGCCTTTCTGCAGCGTTTGGATGCCTTCGACGATGTGGTTGATTTGCAGGAACGGGTCAAAAACCATTTGGGCCAATGGCAGGCGATGCGCAAAGGGGATCATGAATTGGCCGCGGTGCAACAGTTCTTGTTCCAGTTAGAACAAAGTGTACCCCTCTTTTTAGACAGCCATCATGAACTGCGACAGTTGCCGGAGAAACTGGAACGTTTGATGTCGGAGCTGCGCCGATTTATCCACCTGTTCAAACATCCCGGCTTGGCTGAGTTGGCGGGCGCCGGCCTGCGCAACGGCATCGACGCCCTGGGCGAGCCACCTTCCTTTGCCGAGGCCGATGCGCTGGAAGAGTGGCTGTCCGCCGCGAGCCAACTCTATGAGGGCCACGTGCGCGATTACCAGACCAAACACGAGATGTATTGGCGCGCCAATGCCGGGTTAACCGCCGACCAGCCCTTGCCCGCGGTGGCCCACGGTGGTCAGCTCGGTTTGCGCGACGAGATCGAGGGCCTTGCGCGTCTGAAAAACGAGCTGGAAAGCAAACGCTGTCGGCGCATCGCGGCGCTGGCCTTCCAGCCGCTCTGCGATTGTGGCTTTGATGGAAAAACCGCGCCTTTCTCCGAACTCATCCAGCAATACGAACGGCGGCACGGTGCTTTGTTGGAGCAGGTGACGCGGTTCTTTGCACAGGACAGGGTGCGCCGCGGTGTGGCCGAATACCAGGATAAGGCGCTGGAGGCGCCCTTGGCGACCAGTGCCTACCTGGAAGAACGCGCGCCCTTCCCGGATATTCAGGAAGTGGCCCTGTTTGACCAGCATCTCGCGGGCGTGGCCCTGGTCGAAACCGTACCCCTCGCCGAGCTCCAATCCCTTTTGGTCGGCCGAACCTGGCAAACCCCGGCGTTGATGCAGACGATGCAGCAATACCTTGCGCCCTTTGAGCCGCGTTACCAGTTTCAGGCCGAACCCGTGCGGCAGTCGACCGGGGACAATGAAGCCCTGTTGCTGTGGTGTCTGGAAGCAGCCCTGCGGCAGGGTCGTGCCATGCCGCCGGTTTTCAGCCTGGAAGCACGTGCCGCCGTCGCCGATAAGGTGCGGCCGGGTTGGGTTTTGCAGAAATCGTTGGCGGCCCTGGAACATTTGGATTTAGGGGACGCGATTATCGACCGCGTTTGCGCGATGGCCTTGGATGGTTTGGTGCGGGTGCCCGAGCCGGCCAAAAAAACGGCCGACGCCGACAGCGCCTTGCTGGCCGCGCTGCAGTGGTTATTGTTTCCGCCGGCTTCGTTGCCCGCCGCCGAGGTGGGCGAACGGGCCGCGCTGTTGTACCGCGTCCACCGCCGTTTCAAACGGGTGACGCCCGCGGCTTGGTCGGCGGCTTTGGATCGGCTGGCCCATATCGAACTCGACGGCACGCCGCCCGCCTTGCGTGCGGTGCTAACCGAACAGCAGGACGCGCGCTGGTTGGTTTTTGACTGCCTGGGCACACCGCTCCTGCCGGTGCTCCTGCCGATTTTGACGCGCCATTTCAGCCGCGGCAAAAAGCCGCGATTGGCCTTTGCCCTCACCGGAACAACCACCACGACCAGCGCTTTTTATGACGAACTGGTTACCCATGCACCGGGACAGCGCCACCAAAAAATCGACGTCATCGACCAGCGTGTTCATCTTGCCGACGATGACTTTGCGGCATTGGAGAAGCGGGTGGCGGCCGAGGTGGAAGTCGCCCTCACCGGTTTGGCGCCCTGGGAAGGTGACCGGCCCCTGCTGATCTTCGCGGATCACGGCTTTCGCTGCCGGGAAGACGGCGGCGGATTCGGCCATGGTGGCGCAACCACCTTGGAACGGCTGATTCCGCTCATGACCTTCGAACCGGACGCCTAATGGGTGATGGTCGCGGTTAGCGACAGGCGTGGCAGCATGGCCGCGACCCGTGCCATGTTCTCGCGGGGTTCGCTTTTGGGGACGTCGTCGGCCAAGGCCTTCAGCGCGAAGCGCGACCAACGTTGCCATTGCGCGTCTTGGAAATACGCCATGTGGGCCGTGCCGGTGGCGGGAATGTTGCGGATGCGGGCATCGGACGGCCCGTGGTAACCACGCAAACCGAGCCAGCCGAAATCGTGACCGGGAATCATGCCGCCCAAGCGCAGTGGCATGTCGGCGTTGGAGTGAATCACAATGAGCCGCTTAAACCCGTTTTTGGGGAAACGTTTGGTGGAGCTCCAAGCCGGCGCGAAAAAAATCACCGTGTCGAATTGAGCACCTTGTTCCATGGCGAGGCAGGCAACCCGTGCGCCGTTGCTGTGTGCAATTAAATGCGGGCGCCGGTCTTGGAGAGAAGCCGCGAGTTCGGCGGCCCGTTCGCGGTCGGCCCTGGGATTCAAAACCGTTTCTCGAAAAAAGGTAAAGGGCAGATCAAACGGGTGAATGTGGTAGCCGGCTTCTTGGAGCGGTTTCTCAAACCGAAGCACGTTTAACTTACCGGTTGTGCGGATCCCGTGCAGCAAAACCACGGAACGGTTCGGTTGAACTTGAGAAGCCATTAGGACGGTTACCTCGCAAAAAAATGGGCAGAGCCTGGGCCATTTTAGGAGGCTATTCTCACATATTTCTAACAATAGGACAATTGAATTGTTAGGAATGTGTGAGATGAAAAACATATCGCTGCTATATCACTTAATATGTGAGCTGTTTAGGCGTTCGGTATTGTTTGGGGATTGTTAGCATTGGCTCCTTTGCACGCCCTAATGTCCACTTCTCGCCCGTTTTTGCTACCTGTGCCAAAACCGTTGCGATCATCGCGGTTTCTGCTGCGCTGCAGAATGCTTGCTGAGCGATGCGGTCTAACGATTGCCAAATGAAAATGGTGAAGCGGCGTGGGAGGGCGCTGTTGCCACGCCGGGCTGGACCGATGGCGGCGATTTCTACCTGAGCACGGATCACATCGGCGGTCTGGAAATGCCGGGGGTTCTCTTTTTATTTTCGGGTTGAGCGGTTGGATTGTTTGTTAACGACGGTGATCTCAAACTGGTGATGTACTACTTCCCCGTTGTGGGCGACGATACTCACGTTGACGGGAATGACCCCGCTGACTGATTTGCCGAGTTGCCATTCAAACACGCCGGTGGGCGAGAGGGTTGCGTTCATGGGACCTTGTTCAATGAAACACCCGGCCAGTTGGGCCGACGGCGCGGAAAGAATTTCATAGAGCAGGGTTTCACCCGCGGCTACGGGTTCGGGTGGGGGTCGAAAAACCAAGGTCTCGGTGAAGGGTGTCGGCGGAATCTGTTGCGAGAGGCGTTCGCGATCAAGGTCTGTCAAAACCTGATAGGGATCGTGAAGATCGGGACCAAGTAGCCCGCCAAACCCAAAATAACGGCGGCGAACATCGCGCCAGCGGGGATCAACCGCTTCAAAGACCACGATGTCGCCTTGTTCGTTGACGCGATAAGGTTCGTGGCTGTAGGGAGAGGTCAATGACAATTCATCCAGCGTTTGCACCACGTGCGCCGGTTGCCAAGGAAGATTTTTTTCCTGGAGCGCTAGCCGCACGCGCAAAACATCGGCCCGTACCACCACAAAGGCATTCCCTCTCAAAAAGCTGTTGTTTATCGGCGAGCCAATCGCCATCAACGTGCGCCCAACCGGGTTCAGTGAATACCAGGAAGGCATTTCGGTGAGCTGGTAGTATTGAAAGTCGACCTGGTCGAGGGGTTGGGCTACATCCTCAATGTACTGCTGGTGGGCGTCGTAAATCATATTTTGGGTATGGGCGACGTTGTAACCGCCGAGAACCACGGCAAAAAAACGTGCCTGCCAATCTGGAGAGTCATCTTGGTAACGGAAGGGATCTTCCATTACGGTCATGCCGACCGCATCATCAACCCATCGCGCCTTGCGTGCGGTCTGAACCATCAATTTGCGGCTGGCGAGATAGGGCGAAAAGGCAGAGCTTAAAGCGGAAGCCGGCAATTGTTCGGCGAGCACGTACTGGCTCACATCAAGATGTGCGAAACCGATCATCATTTGCAAGGTGTCGGGGTTTTGAAGAAAGAAGTGCGCGAGTTCAAAGGAAGCCAAAAGCGCGGCCTTTCCCCGTTCCGCTTGGTCCTGATGATAGGAAAAATAAGCATGGGTGACCAACAGTCGATGCAGGCGAAGTAGGTGTGTGGTCTCGGTGAAGGACGCCGAAAGAGGTACCTCAAGATCTTTGATAAAAATGCGAGACGCCTTGGGAAAGTCGGCTTGCGGTCCTAGCTTCTGCCTGCCTTTCGCGTGGTACCAGGCCCAAAACCGTTCCAGTGTGGCCTGATGATCTTGGTAATAAGCCCGAAGTTCTTCCTGATCGAGATCCTGAAGTGCGACGTGTTCAAATTCCCATGGCGACAAGGTGGCACCGATTTCATCAAGTTCGGCAAAGGCATGATCCTCGGGATGTTGCTGCGCCACCTGTTTCAATTCGCGCAAGTCGCGCACCGGTTCTCGATAGGAAACGGCATGCCAAAGGCGTATCCCCAAAATTAGAGCGAGCCAGCCAAGAGCCAGCGAACCCAACCATTTATATCGAATCGTCAAGGTATCCCCCTTCCGGAGCGGTTCTCCCCATACCATCCAAGATTATCTAAAGGTTCCAGTTGCTAGCCGGTGTCGTGGACCGCGTTGCTCAGGTCGCGGATTCGCTGAATGAGATCTTCCATTTTGAAGGGTTTGAGCATGAGGCCGTCGATGCCGATCTGCAGGAAATCGCGTAACTCATCCTGATTGCGGGTCGAGGTAATCACGATCACCCGCTCCGGTGCGGTTTCCTTGGTGCGCGCTTGTTTGAGGAAGGTGACCCCGTCCATTTCGGGCATGATGTAGTCGAGGATGAGCAGGTCGAAACCCTCGCCCTCGTCGAGGCGGGCCAGGCCCGCGTGAACCTTGGTTTCGAAGTCGACTTGGTAACCGGCTTGCGCCAGAACCTTGGAGAGTTGTTTGGTGACGTACCGCGAGTCGTCCATCACAAAGATGGATTTGATCGGTTTGATAAAGATGGGATCGACCGGGGTGCGCAAGGCGTTGTTGATGGAATTAAGCGCCGCGCCGCGGTGGTTGGCCGTCATGGTACGGAGCACCTTGTGCAGCCGGGGATGGCGAATTTTGCCCGCTACCGCGATTGCCTGGAGCCGAACCTCCGTGGTTTCATCGCCCAAGGCGTCGCCCACCAAACCGAGCATGCGCTGTAAACCGATGGGGTTGTTGGAGATGAGGTCGGATCGGTAGTTTTGGCCGAGTTTGCGCAAGGCTTGGACCTTGGGGAAACCCTGGTGTTTTTCGACCGTGTCCAACAGAGAATCCAGCAAACGGGTGCGCTGGGCCGCCACGTTGCGGGTTTTGGTGAGGTTCTCCAGACGTTCCGCCAACTTGCGGCAGCGAAACGCTTCCTCGTTTTCACTCTGACCCTTAAACGAACGCATCACCTTTTGCAACCCGCTGAACAAGGTGCGCAGGTGGTATTCCTCGGTGATCTCCATGTTTTCGAACATTTGCAGGATGCGGTTGCGTGTGGCCGGATCGTTGGACTGGGTAAAGAGGTCGAGGAAGTAATCTTTATGTTTGAGCAGGGTGTCCTGGTTGGCGGCCAAATCATCGTTGAGAATGAGCTGCAACAGGGTTTCCGAGACATCGCCCAGTTTCGAACCTTGGTCTTGGCTGAACATTTTGAGGAGGGTGTCGAGGCCGTCGTCGCCGGCTGCTTTGAAGGCGGTTTCCAGCGCCGCTTGACGGATCTTGAGGCCGTGGGGCGGTGCGATGAACGGCCGCACCGATTTGCCGGTTTGTTCACTGGGGAACACACGGATGGCTTCCACCGCCGCCAGCAACACGCTGTCGGGTAGGTTGGGTTTGAGCAGTTTGAGGATGTTGTCACGGGTACCCGTCAGCTTGTAGGCCGCCGCGGTTTGCAACGCATCGACGCGCACCGCGATGGAGGGGTTGTCCATCGCTTTGGCAATCAGGTTTTCGCCCAACTCCCATTCGCCCAGCAGGGTCATGGCTTTTTTGCGCAGGATTGCGTTTTGCTCGTCCTCGCAGAACTTTTGAACGCCCGGTGGGATTTCGGTGGCTTCGAAGTTTTTGAGCGCGTCCATCGACAACGCCAACAATTCGGGATCGTCCACCGTGTTGACATATTCTTTGAGCAGCGCCGCCGATTCGTCCGACTGAAAACCCGAAAGGGTGCTGATCAGCAGGCGGTCGCGGTCGGGGTCGTTGAGGGGCAGGTACTGTTCCATGCGGCGCACGAACATTTCGTCTTCAATGCGCTGGGAAATGGTGCCCATGGACGCCACGTTGAAGTGGAGCAGTTGTTCCAGCTCTTCCAGGTACTCGGTCATGGTTTGTTGGGCGCGGGATTCGTCAAACGCCGAGCTGACGCGACCGCTGAGCCGGTCCCGCAGCAGGGGGCGAATTTTGCGGTGCACGTCCTCAAACAACAAAAACCCGCCCATCACCTGTTCCAGCAGGTCGTTGACCTCGCCTCTCGCCAGGCTTTCGCTGAACTGGGCCTCTTGGGGCGCGCTCCAGTTGAGGCCGGCCTGCTGGTTGAGTTTTCGGAAAAAGGCGTCGGGTTCACCGTGTTCGGCGCGGATGAGGCCGTCCAGCGCGCGTGCTTTGTCCCGCTGGATGCGAAGCTTGGAGAGCAGGGTGAACATTTGTTCCACCGAGGTGGTGTCACCCAGTTCACGCAGGATGCGCAGGCCCTCGTGGCGAAAGCCCGCGTCGTTTTGCAGAATTTGTTCATTGAGGAAGGGGATGTAGTCGGCATGGGGCGAGCGCAACATCATATCGGCCGCGAACTCGGTGCGGCGCCGGTTCCCGTAACCCGAGCGGAACTCGCTCATGTAAAACTGTTCGCTAAACTGCGAGAGCATGCGGCCGAGCACACGCTGGTAGGTGGGGCGCTGTTCCGCGTCGATGTCGTTTTCGATGGAAAGCAACGCGGGCAGGGCTTCTTGGTGTTTGAACTCGCGGAACAGCAGTATTTGCGACTTGGCGTAGAGCGTGTTTTTCTCGTGGCGAATGCTGTTGATAAACAGCGGGACCAGATCGGCGCCCCCGTCCTGCATTAAAATTTCGAGGAGTTTGAGGCGGAACTTGCCGTCGACCTCAACCAGTAGCGATTCCAACGCGGTGATGGTTTTATCGCGTAATTGGCCCAGC
Organism: Acanthopleuribacter pedis; assembly: GCF_017377855.1. Lineage (GTDB taxonomy): Bacteria > Acidobacteriota > Holophagae > Acanthopleuribacterales > Acanthopleuribacteraceae > Acanthopleuribacter > Acanthopleuribacter pedis. The sequence continues at coordinate 145,307 of NZ_JAFREP010000015.1, read as the reverse complement.
GAGGTTTGAATGAGCTCGTTGATACGGCTCATGTCGCCGACCGCGTGCAGGTCCAATATTTTGATTTTTAGCGTGTTTTTTAGCATGGGGTTTCGTTTGACCGGGGCCTTCCGGCGGGTTTATTTGTAAAGCGCTTCCAAGTAAGCCATCAGCACGGGGATCGAGTAGTTTTTGACCGACTTAAATTGGACACCCAAGAAATAGAGGTGGTCCTGTTCTTGTTTGCAATGGCGCACAATGGCCACCGCCTCGACCAATTCATCGTTTTGCGGGAGTTCGAAGCGCACTTCGAGTTCCTGCCCCGCCTTCATGGGATAGTCCAGTTGGAACAAAAGGCCGCCGGCGCTGATGTTGGTGATTTCCGCCAAAAGAAAGTCACCGCCTTCGCCGATGGGACGAATCCAACAAATACTCATTTCAGAGTGAAATCGCTCGAAATTGCGGCGATTCTCCGACTCTTGACTCATGAGGCACTCCCTCGCTTCGGTTTGACTGCTTATCGGTCTCCCGGGCCAATTAGATAAGGGCTATCTTGCGAGGTAATTGCCGGTTCGTTTCCCGTCAATCAAGGCAAAATGCCGGGCCCCGACATGCTTTGGTGTGGCCTATGGGTGGCTGGGTTTTGCACCGGCGCCAAGGTGTTCCAAACGCCAAGAGGCAGGCATGAGCGCTATTTCATAGAATGTGGTTCACGTACTACTTTTGGCTTTTGCCGTATCTTTTCGGCGAAGGGCGGCACTTTGGGAGCAAATCGCTTCGTTAGGGTGTAAGGACGGAAACCCGAAGAGACAGGTGTTGTGATGTGGCGAACGGATGCGCGTGGTTGGTTGGTGGGTTGGTTGTTTTTGATGGTGCCGGCGGTGGCGACGGCGCCCACCAAGTTTCGTTCCTACGGCCACGAACATGGCTTAAATGCTTCCATGATTTATGCGTTGCACTGCGATGCTCAGGGGTTGCTGTGGATTGGGGCCGATCTCGGCTTGTACCGGTTTGACGGACAGCAGTTCATTCGCTATTACACGGACGTTGCGGATCCCGACGGCCTGCGTTCCCACCATATTAGTCAGATCATTGAAGATGCGAAGGGCGACCTGTGGATGGCCACGCGAGGCGGGGGTCTCCAGCATATGAACCGGCGGACCGGGGTGTTTCGCGCCTTCTCCTATCAGCCCGATAACCCCCATTCTTTTGCCGACGACAAACTTTACAGCATCGCTACCGGGCCCTCCGGCATGATTTGGGCCGCTTCGGTTGGCGGCGGTCTCGAACGGTTTGATCCGCAAACCGAACAGGTTACGCGGATCGATCTGACCGGGTCGGGTCCGGGCGGGGACCGGGTCGCGGCCTTCTGTGTGCTTGAAGACCGCGACGGCATGGTTTGGGTTGGAACCCGATCTCGGGGGTTATTGCGTTACGATCCCGCCACCGGTGAGACGGTTCAGTTGGCACCCAAGGACGACGACCCGACCGCTTTTCCCGCGCGATTGGTGCCCGAGTTATTCCAGGACCGTGACGGCAATCTTTGGGTTGGGACGCGAAGAAAAGGCCTCTTCCAGGTCGACACGAGGCGGTTGACATGGCGTTCCTATTCGGACCCCGCCCAATCGCCGAGCGGCGATGTGTTGGTCGGCGAAAGTGTCAACGGCTTTTTCCAGGACGAACGCGGCGACCTTTGGGTGACCACCCAATTTTCCGGCTTGAGTCGGGTGAATGTGGCAACCGGCCGCATCGAACACACATCCGGCAATGCCGATCCCAAGTTTCTACCCGGTGGTTTTGAACTTCTGTGTGTGACCGGTGATCGCCAGGGCGGTATTTGGACCGGCAGCAGCGGGTACGGCCTGACCCGACTTGACCGCGATCCCAAACCTTTTTTTAACTTTGAGAACAGGACGAAACCCACGTCGGCCGCTCTGGTGGCGAGCATGGTCGTTACCGAGGACGGAACCGTTTGGACGGGTCATATGGGCGCGGGCGTGGATCGGTTTGATCCCAAAAACGGCGAATTTGAGACCATGAGCACCGCCGACGACAGCCGTTTTGTTTTGTCCAGTGAGCTGGTCAAAGCGGTCGCCGTCGATGATCGTTTCCTGTACGTCGGTTATCGCCAAGACGGGTTTGATCGCTTTGAGCTTGCGACCGGAAAAAAGTGGGGTTACCGGACGCAAAAGGGTGGCTTTCCGGGCAGTTTTGTCACCCAAATTTTGGTAGAAGAAAACGGTGTTTACATTGCTTCTTACGACGGCGGCTTGGTGCGTTTTAACCCGGACACCGAACAATTCACCCAGTTCCCCATCGGCAAGGAACCGCACATGTTGAAGAACCGGTTTGTGAGTGCGATCCACCGCGGACCGAGCGGGACCCTATGGGTTGGGACCATGAGCAGTGGTTTCGCACGGGTCGACGAAGAACAGGTCCGCTTTGAGGTGTTTCGTCGTGATGTGACCGCCGAAACCTCGTTGAATAGCGACGACGTCATCTGCCTTTACGAGTCGCGGTCGGGTCTGCTGTGGATTGGCACCCAGGGTGGCGGCCTCAATGCTTACAACCCGGAAACCGGTGTTTTTCGGCAATACACCGGTTTTGGTGGTCTTCTCAGTACCTCGATTGGCAATATTATTGAGGATGGCGAGGGTAAGCTGTGGGTGACGGATCTTCTGACCCTGATGCGTTTTGACCCGGTTACGGAAAAGCTCGCGGTTTTTGACCAAAACGACGGCTTGGGCCTCGTGAGTTTCATGGGGATGACCGCTTCGAGGAATGGGGAAGGCCGGCTTTCCATCGCTGGGACCGACGGCTTTATGCAGTGGGACCCCGTTGCGATTCAACCGGCCCCCTGGGTGGCCCCGGTCGTGATTGAAAATATCAGCCTTGCCGGGCAATCGACGGCCTGGCGTCCACAATCACCCCGGCCGTTCGTGACGACCGCACCCTTGACCGTCTTGCCGGAGTTCACCGAGCAGCTATCGGTTTCCGAAACCGAACGAACCCTGCGTTTTGATTTCAGCGCCTATGCCTACCATCAACCCGAACGCCTCAAATTCCGTTACCGGCTGACCCCGTTTGAACAGGAATGGCAAATCACGGATCGGTCGGCGCGTTTTGTGCAATACACCAATTTGGCGCCCGGGGACTATACCTTTGAGGTTCAATCGAACAATGGCGAGGATCGTTGGGGACCCCAAGTGGCTTCCCTGGCGGTTGACATTCAACCGGCCTGGTGGAACGCCTGGTGGGCCCGAGGTACCTATTTATGGGTGTTGCTCGTTTTGGCTGCTTTTTACCTGCGCCAACAGCGCGCCAAGCTGGCCGCCCAGAAAACCGCCGCCGGTCAGGCCCAACGTTTGGCGGAACAAGCCCGCGAGGGTGCTGCCAAAGACCGCGCTCTCGCGGAGGAAGCACAGAAGGTGGCCGCCCAATTGGGACGGGTCGACCGCATGAAAAACGAATTCCTTGCCAATACCTCTCACGAACTGCGCACCCCGTTGCAGGGCATTATCGGCCTGAGCGAAGCCCTGCTGGAAGAGGGTCCCGACGGCTTGGCGCCGCGGGCGCGCGATCACCTGGGCCTGGTGGTTCGCGAGGGCCGCCGGCTTGCGCATTTGGTGAACGACCTGTTGGACTTTTCCCAGCTCAAACACCAGGGCCTGAACTTAACCGTCAAACCGGTGGACGTGCGCGCCATGGTCGACAGCGTGATGCAATTGACCGGCGCGGGCCTGGCCGAGGGTGAGCCACAATTGGTGAATGCCGTCCCCGCCGCGTTGCCCGCGGTTCTTGCCGATGAAGCGCGGCTCCAGCAAATTCTCCACAACCTTGTCGGCAATGCGGTTAAATTCACCCCCGCTGGTTCCGTCACCGTCGGGGCCGATGTAGCCGGCGACTGGATTTCCATTTGGGTTCGCGATACCGGCCCCGGCATCGCGCCGGAACATCAAGCGCGCATTTTTGAGGACTTTGTTCAGTTGGACGGCTCGGCGAGCCGATGTCACGGTGGGACTGGTTTAGGGCTGAGCATTAGCAAGGCGTTGGTGGAACAATTGGGTGGGCGTCTCACCCTGCAAAGTGCGCCGGGCCGCGGCAGCACCTTCACCCTTCGCCTGCCGGTCGCCGCGGCCGAGGATCTGATAACCCATAACCGGACCACCGCGCTGCTGCCGCGCTTGGAGGCCCCCCCGACGGTGAGCAGCACGTCTCGCGAACCCGAGCCCGACCCGGGCGGCGCCGGGTTGCACGTGCTTTTGGTGGACGATGAGGCGGTGAACCGCCAGGTCCTCTCCCGCCATCTGGAATCCGCCGATTACCGCGTGACCGTGGTAGGCGACGGTGAAGCCGCTTTGGCACGGCTGCGGCAGCCCGGTATTGATTTGGTCGTGCTGGATGTGATGATGCCGGGTATGAGTGGTTTCGAGGTGTGTCGTCGCATTCGAACGGAACACCGGCTCCAAGATTTGCCCGTCGTGTTTCTGACCGCCAAAACCGGGCTCCAGAGTTTGGTGGAGGCCTTCCAGATGGGTGGTAACGATTTTCTCGAAAAACCCGTCGCCCGCGATGTGCTGTTGGCACGGTTGAACACCCAGCGCGTTTTGTTGGATTTGCACCGTAACCTCGAAGCCAAGGTTGCCGACCGCACCGCGCGCCTGGAGCAACGTACCCGTGAGGTGCAGCGCCAGAAGGAAGCCATCGTCCAAAACCAGGAACTCATTATTCGTCAGCAAAAGTTGGCGTCGTTGGGGACCTTAACCGCCGGCATTGCTCACGAAATCAACAATCCCAACAACTTCATTGAAGGTGGCCGCCAAGCATTACAGGAGGGTTTAATCGCCTTTCGCGAAACGTTGCTGGCTTTGCTGGGCGATCAGCCCGACGCCGACCTGGTGACGACCTTTGAAGCGACCTTTCGGTCCTTGGATCAAAACGTGGCTTTAATTGGGCGCGGCGCCACACGGATCGAGGAAGTGGTCGCCAATCTCCTGCAATTGGCGGCGCTGGACGAATCGGGTCCGCAATCGGTGAAACTCAACGAATGCGTGGACACCGTGGTTGCCTTGTTCTCCGGGCGTTATCCCGAAATTGACTTTGCCGCGGTTGTTCCCGAAACCGCGCGGGTTTTGGGCCGGGCAGAGGTATTGGATCACGTCCTCATGAACTTGGTGCGCAACGCGTGCCAGGCGGTTGCCGCGCGGGGCGGCACCCGGGGACGAGTGGCGATTGAAGCCCGTCACGCGGGTGAGCTGATCGTGGTTTGCGTGCGCGACAACGGTGTGGGTATCCAAGCGGACGTCCTTCCCCGTTTGTTCGACGCGTTTTATACCTCACGTGGGGTCGGCAAGGGTAAAGGTCTGGGATTGTTTACCAGCCACCAAATCGTTGCCGATCTCGGCGGCACCATTGAGGTGGACTCCGCGCCCGACCGCGGCAGTGTTTTCACGGTTTCGCTGCCGGCCTCGAGTGCCGATCCCGCAACCCTGACCGCGCCGAATGCGGCACCAGTGGGTGCGGGTACCTAATCGGCATTGCTCACAAGGGATTCTGCTTCTCTCGACAAATCCTTGCAAACAATGCGGGCTAAGGAACGCTTGAGGACGTCGGGGTGATAGCGGGGCGCCGCGGTCTGTTTGGTGGAGAAGCGTTTGAGGGGGCTTGTGGCCTTTTCACTCCTTGAGGGCGCTTCAGATGAAGGGGTGTGATGGTTGTTGGAAACGGGACGGGTTGCTTTTTTCTTGAAGGATGGGGGGCGCGCATTGATTATCCGGCGGTTTTTGTTTTGAGGGGCGGTATATTGGCCTCTTTTTATTTTTTAAGTTTCTAGGTTGTTTCATCGATGGGGAAATACAAGTTATCTCCAGTCACCTGATTATCTTTCGTTTCCTAGGCTTCCTTGGTTTCCTACCGGATTCTGTCCGGTTCCCCATGCCTTCTTAGGGGGGTCACATGCGTTTGTCCATTAAATGGAAAATCCTTTTGGGCTTGTTTGGGGTGCTCCTCTTGCCGTCTATTTCCGGGGCGTTGCTGTTTCGTGATGCAGCCTTGGTCGAGCGCAACGTGGCACGGCTCGGGACGGAGCTTTATCCCATTCTCGAATTGACCAATGAGCTGACGGTCCAGTTGCGAACCGTCAGTGATCTTTACCAAACGGCGATCATCGAAATGGATGAGGACGCCTTGAGGGAGGCGCGGGCGGCGGCCGCTTCCGCCAAAGCCGGGTTCGAACGGTTGGGCTCGCTCGCCGCCGATCCTCGGGCCGCCGCCATTTCCCGTTTGGCGAGCGATTACCTGGTCCAATCCAACCGCATCGCCACGGGTATGGTTGAGGGGGGTGATTTTGATCAGGAAGCCTTGGCTTCGATGACGCAATTAGCCGCCTCGTTAAATGCCGATCTGCGCGCCTACCGCATCGAAAAAAATGAGGAGTTTCCCGCGGCCTTGGCGTCGATTCGCGATGTAAGCGCGACGTCCAAAACCCGCGGCTTGGTAGCACTGATTCTGGCCCTGCTGGGCGGTCTGGCCCTTGGTTTATGGTCCGCGAGCAACCTGACCAAACGCATCCAGCGGCTGGTTGGGTCCATTCAAACCTTGGCGAGTGGCAACTTGTCGGAGCGTGCTCCGGTGTCCGGTGATGATGAACTTAGCGAAGTCGCCGTCCGCTTTAATGAATTTGTCTCGGGTTTGGAAGAAGTGCTGGGATCGATCAAAACCTTGTGTGTCACGCTCAGCGCCAAGTCAGCCGAATTGAAAGGTTCCGCCGGCAACCTGAAGGGCCAGGCCGTGCTGGTGGCGGGCAAAGCAGACGCCGTGTCGGAAAACGCCATGGGTGTGAGTCGGCGCTTGGGCGAGGTCTCCAACTACAGCAGTGAATCCACCGTCAAATTGGGTTCGGTCGCTACCGCCTCCGAGGAGATGAACACGACCATCAAAACGATCGCTGAAAATACCAACCGCTCGCGATCAGTGACGCAATCGGCGGTGGGTCACACCAAATCCGCCGCCGAGTACGTCGACCGGTTGGGTGGGTCGGCTAAAGAAATTAATCAGGTGGTGACGACCATCGTCGATATTGCCGAACAAACCAAGCTGCTCGCGCTCAACGCCACTATTGAGGCGGCCCGTGCCGGCGAATCAGGCAAGGGGTTTGCCGTCGTTGCCGGTGAAGTGAAGGATTTGGCCAAACAAACGAACCAGGCCTCCAGCGAAATCCAGGTCAAGATTGAAAGCATTCAAAGCGCGATAGAAGAAACCGTGGAAAACATTCAATCCATTTTGGGTGTGATGTCCGAGGTGGAGTTGGTGACCGGGACGGTCGCCTCCTCGGTGACGGAACAAACCGCTACCGCGGGTGAAGTTGCCAAACACATTCAAATCGTTGCCGGAAACTTCCGGGAAATTGACAAAAACTTGGGTGAATCGGCGGCGTCTTCGAACTCGATTGCCCGCGATATTGAACTTATCAATGAATCCTCGCAGAAAATGCTCGAATCCAATGAATTGGCGCTGCAAGTGGCGTCCGAGTTGTCCGAACTCGGCGACGAAATTAGCCACAAACTCAGGCAGTTCCATTTCCAATAAAAATGCGCTCTTTTCGTTTGAGTCGTCTGGTTGCCGACGTGGCCGCTGTGCCGGTCAAGTGCTCTGTGCCTGCTCGGCGCTTTTTTTTCGGCGATCACCCTGTCCCCGCGGAGAATTTAGAGGAGCTAGGTTATGTTTGTTTCTGTGCGGCGTATGCTCGGGTTCTTACCTTTGGTCGGGTTGTTTGGTTTTGCCATGGCCCAAGGTGGTGAGGGCCTCGATTTGTCGGAGTTGCAAAAGAAATTACACATCTACGGTTACTTTTCGACCCGGTATGAAAAAGTTTGGAATGAGCCTGATTTGCAAGACGGTGTCATCCGCGAGGAATCCTCGCCCGGTGAATTCACCTTTCCCTACTTTAGTTTGATGTTGCAGCAGCAGTTTTCCCAAAAGTTCAAACTGTTTATCAACATCAACGGGGAAGATTTTGATTCGCTCGATATCGCCAACGGTTGGGGTGAATACGCGCGAAACGCGGCCTTTAACATCCGTGTGGGGAAAATATACCGCTCCTTTGGGCTGTATAACGAATTGCTGGATGCGGTTCCCGTCTATTTCGGTATTGAGCCGCCGGAGCTTTTCGACGGCGACCACCTGCTGATCAGCCGGACCACGAACCTCATGGTTTGGGGCACGTTTGAGCGAGAAAACGGCACCATTCGCTACAGCATTACCACCGATGACGGGGAGGGTGATCGCGGCTCGGACACCTTCCCGATTGGTTTTGATTTACGCTACACCTTCAATCTCGACAGCCAGGTGGTGGGGATCTCCGGTTACACTTCAGGAGGCGATACCGCCGGTGATCGCGGTGTCGGTGAAGGCTCGCCCGACGGCGGGGTATTGCCCTGGATGGCGGAAGACGCGTTTGATATTATCGGCGGTTTTTGGGAAGGGACCTTCAAAAACCTGACCCTCCAGTTCGAATACTGGAATGCACGTCACGATGCCGTGCGCGATCCCAACGCGGTGTTGACGGTCGTTCAAAATGCCGGTTTGCTGCCGACCCAATTGGCGCGCTTTCTCCTGGACCCCAACGGGCCCCTTACGCTGGACAACGTGCGGACCAACGCAGATTTTGATGTGGAAACCTGGTACCTGCGCGCGGGCTACAGTCACATGACCCAACGCGGCGAAGTAACCCCCTATTTTCAATGGGACTGGTATGCCAATCCCGAAACCATCAAAAACAAAACCTATGGCGGTGACAATGAAGCGGGTGCCGCCGACGATGGTGAGTTCTCCAAGGCAACCATCGGTGTTGCCTACCGACCAACGCCGAATACCGCGATTAAAGTGGACGTTAGTTCGCATTTCTACACGCTCAACGGGGAGGATGTCGATTACCCGGAAGTTCGCGTGGATTGTTCCTTTATTTTTGGGAAATAACGATTGGTTAAGGAGTCGAGACATGGTGGCAAGGGTTGCGCTCTTTTCGTTGATTCTGGCTTTGAGCCCGGGTTTCGCCGACGATTTTGTGGTGATCGTCAACGCATCCAACAGCGTCGAGAGTATTTCGCTAAAAGAGTTATCCAAGCTTTTTTTGAAAAAGAAAAAAGCCTGGGAGGGTGGTGGTCCGGTTGTACCCGTGGAACAGGCCGAGTCGGCCCCGCTTCGAGCCAGTTTTTCGGAGCAGGTACACCGGCGACCGGTATCCGTCCTCAGGAAGTACTGGCTGAAACAGGCGTTTTCAGGAACCAGTGTCAAACCGCCTGAGAAGGCGTCCGACGCGGAAATCATCGCCTTTGTTGCGAAGGAAGGCGGCGGCATCGGTTACGTCTCCGCGGATACCGCCCTACCGGCTTCTGTCAAAAAGGTCGCCGTTCAGGATTGAGGCGGATCCCCCGCTTCGTTGGAAAATCCGTTGGTTTGGAGGAACTGTTCCAGGTCGGCGATTTGTTGGTCGACCGAACTCGGCGCGGTGCCGCCCGCCACGTGGCGTGCCGCCACCGAGTCGGCGAAACTCAGCACGGCGCCGTTTTCGCCCAGCTCGGGGAACACCTGGGCGCGTTCCGCCAAAGAGGTTTCCAGGATACCGCGTTGGGCCGCTTCCAGTTCTGAAACCCAGGCGCCGACCCGTTCGTGGGCGACGCGGAAGGGGACACCCGCCCGCGCCAGTGCATCCGCCAGATCCGTGGCCAGCATGTCGTCCGTCAATGCCGCCGCCAGGCGTTCCGGGTTAAAGGTGGCCGAGGCGACCGCTTTGTCGAAGACCCGCACGCAAAGCAAGGTTGTATCGAGCGCTTCGAACAGGGGTTCCTTGTCTTCCTGTAAATCCTTAGCATAGCTAAGGGGGACCCCTTTGAGCATGCTCAGCAGGTGGACCAGGTTGCCGTGAACCCGCGAGGCTTTGCCGCGAATCAGTTCCATCGCGTCGGGATTGCGTTTTTGCGGCATCATCGAGCTGCCCGTGGACCATTGATCCGCGAAACGCACGGTGCCGAAAGCCGGGTTGGCCCACACAATAAATTGATCGGCGTAACGAGACAGGTGGGTGGTGATGAGCGCGCAGGTCGAGGCGATTTCAATGCAGAAGTCGCGATCACTGACCGCGTCGATGCTGTTGGGTAACACGCCTGCAAAACCCAGCGCGTCGGCCAGGGCTTGTCGGTCCACCGGGAAACCGGAACCCGCCATCGCACCCGCGCCGAGCGGACAACGGTTGGTGTGGTCCAAGGTGCTCCGGGTGCGGTCGTGGTCACGCTGAATCGCCGCCGCCAGCGAGAGCAGGTAGTGGCCGAGCGTAACCGGCAGCGCCGGTTGCATGTGGGTCGTGCCCGCCATTAGCGTGTCGCGGTGTTCGCGGGCGCGGGTGGCGAGCGTCTGAATCAGCGCAAGCAAGGCCGTGCCCAATTCCTTCAGGCGTTCGACGCAGTAAAGGCGCAAATCGGTAACCACCTGATCGTTGCGGCTGCGACCCGTGTGGATGCGTGCGCCGACCGGGCCGAGGGCCTCGGTTAATTTTCGTTCGACCAGGGTGTGGACATCTTCGTCATCCGGCAGCGGGTCGAAGCCGCCTGCTTCAAATTCCGCCTGGACCGCCGTCAGCGTTTCCTGCACCGCGGCATATTCTTCCGCGCTAAACACACCCAAACGCTGCAGCTCGCCCGCCCAGGCGCGGTTGGTCGCGACATCGTAGGGCAGCAGGCGAATATCAAAGGGGAGCGAGCGGTTGATTTCGTCCATCAGTGGGTTGGGATCGTTGGGAATTCGGCCTTTGTACAGTTTCATCGTGGTTCCACCTGATTCAGCAATAATCTGTGCGACGGACCATCATACACGGGCCGTCTTAAAAATGTGCATAAACGTGCATAAAAGAAAGTGGGGCGGTTGGCGGTGTGCCGTTTCGAGACGCGGACACAATAGGAAGTGTGCCCGCGCCCGCGTTTGGTTTAGTCGCGTTTGAATTTGGAATAATCCGGTGCGCGGTAGCCCTCGAGGCTTTCCGAACCTTCGATTTCCATCAAGGACCGTACCTTGACGCTCAAACCGTACAAGTTGATGAAACCCTCGGCGTCCGACTGATCGTAAACATCGTCCTGGCCAAAGGTGGCGAAGTCTTCGCGGTACAGTGAGTAAGGCGAACGGCGCCCCTGTACCAAAACATTGCCCTTGTAAAGCAGCAGCCGTGCTTCGCCGGTCACGTTTTCCTGGGTGTTGCGGAAGAACGCGTCGAGCGCCTCGCGCAAGGGCACGAAGTAGCGACCGTTGTAAATCAGCTCGGCGTATTTTGGGGCGACTTGGTTTTTGTAGTGCATGGTCTCCGCGTCCAGCACCAAGCTTTCGATTTCGCGGTGGGCCGCGTACAAAATGGTGCCGCCCGGCGTTTCATAAACACCGCGTGATTTCATGCCGACCAAACGGTTTTCCACGATGTCAATGCGACCGATGCCGTGATCGCGACCTAATTTATTGAGCTTTTCCAAGAGGTCGACCGGGCCGAGTTCTTCGCCGTCCACGGAAACCGGGTTGCCTTTTTTGAAGCCGACGATCACCTCGACGCCTTCGTCTGGTGCTTCCCAGGGTGGCAGGATGCGGCCGAACACACCCTTGGGCGCGTTTTCCCAGGGGTTCTCCAATTCGCCGCCCTCACTGGAAAGGTGCCAAATGTTGTCGTCGTGGCTGTAAATGCCCTTTTCTTTGATCTGGAGTTTGATATTGCGCTTTTCCGCGTATTCGATGCAGTCCTCGCGCGAGCGCAGTTCCCATTCGCGCCAGGGGGCGATGATGTGAATTCTGGGGTTAAACGCTTTGAATGCCATTTCAAATCGGACTTGGTCGTTGCCTTTGCCGGTGCAGCCGTGGGCGACCGCGTCGGCGCCCTCGGCTTCGACCAAATCCATCATTTTTTTGGCAATCAGCGGACGGGCGATACTGGTGCCCAACAGGTATTCGGTTTCATAACGGGCGCCGCTTTGAATCATGGGGTAGAGGTAATCGCGAATGAATTCCTCGCGCAGATCTTCGATCACAAACTTTTCGGCACCGGAATCCAGCGCCTTCTGCTCAAGGCCGTCGAATTCACTGGGGTTTTGGCCGACGTTGGCCGTGTAGGCAATGACGCTGCAGCCGTAATTTTCGCGAAGCCAAGGGATGATGACGGACGTGTCTAGGCCGCCGGAATACGCCAGGACAGCCTTTTTAACCTGGGGTTTACTCATGGGGCACCTCGATTTTTTTATAACGAAACGTAAAAACGGGCGGCGTAAGCGGTGGCGTGAAAACCTGGACTGGTTTTTTTTCGTACACCCGCGTGGGCTGACCGAATCGCCGGTAATCGTTCCGTGTCACTAAAAACAAAACATGCGAACCCATACCATAACGCAAATCGCTGTGATAATTCGACGAGAAAAAAGGCCCGCGGCGGTCAGTGAAGGTGGCGTTGTAGGTAGGTGGTCAATTGTTCGTGTTTGATAAGCGGAATGCTAAAACCCTGGTGCAAATCGAGGTCGCGAAGTTGCGGGGGGAGTTGGTCGCCGACGACCAAGATTTCTTTTTCTTCGTTAATCATGCGTCTCACGAGTGCTTGGATGGCGGGGGTGAGTTCCCAGTTGCCATAGCCTGAAATGATCAGAAGGTCGGGGAGGGTCCAGTTGGGCGGAAACTCGTTGGCTACAAGACGTAATCCTGACGAGGTTTCTATGGGGCCAGGCAGGGGTGTGATGATTTTAGGGAAGGCGAGATTCGGGCTGTTTGACTGCCAAAAGTTTGCTACGGTAAGGAAAAGCGCGGTCGAATCCCGCGGGCCCATCAGCACCGTAATTTGAGGGGGTTCCTCAGCCGTTTCAGGCGCCCTAGTAATTGAATTCTGAGAGGTTGAGGAAAACGCAATAAGTGCTAAGATAGCTGAAATCGGAAGATGACAAGCTTGGAAAAACATACCCGGTACCTGTAAGGTGGTTACGATCGCATGCAGCATACTCAAGATCTGGACTCTATCATAGATGCCCTGCGCGAAGGTCTCCAAACCAAAATCGGCAAAGGGTTTCGTGTTGAAACTATTCTCGCGGTCGACCACGTGGCAACCGAGGTGCGTCTCCACGACGATTTGACCGGAAGTCAGGTCAGTGCCCGAATTTACCCCGTGGAACCGGCGCAGTTTGATGAGGTCGAGCAGCTTTGGAAAAGCGATGCCATCGCCACCGCGACCGCGCAGGCGACCCATCCCAGCTTGGCCAAATGTCAAGGGTTGCGGGTATTCGGCAACACCATCGGGGTCGTTTCCGATTACCGGCCCAACGTGGATTTGGGGCGTTTTCTCAAACATCTCGGTATTGCCCAGGAAGAGTTTGCCTGTCGCCTGATGCTGCAGTTGACCCGTGCCTTTGTCACCCTTGAAGGGTTCGGCCTGGGCCACGATCAACTTACACCCGCGGATGTTTTAATGCATTCCGACGGTTCCATTCTTGTCAAAAATTACGGGTTGCATGCCTTCGAGCACAGCGTGGCCACCCTGTGCGGGGTGGATGCTTTGTACTCGCCCGAGTACCGCGCCCCGGAACAGATGGATCGGCTCGCCGGCGGACCGGCCGGCGCGATGTACCAGCTCGGTTTGATTTTTTACCAAATGGTCACCGGTCGACCGCCCTTCGTCGGCGGTGCCGACGCCGTGCGTCAAGCGCATCGCGGCACCCCGCCCCAGGATCCGCGTCAATGGAACACCGGACTTAGCGAAGGTTTGGTACGCATTATTCTGCGCCTGCTCGCCAAAAATCCCGAGGATCGTTTTTCGACCTTTACCGAGTTGCAACGCGGCTTGATCGCCTTGTTACCCATGGGTGAAGGTCTGGCGATGATGAAAGAGGCCGGTGGCCCGCTGCGTCAGTTGGGTGACAAAGAATTGGCTCGGGTCGAGGCGCAGTTACAAGCCGCCCGCGAGGCGGCCGCCGGCAACGATTTTGATACCGGTCTGCAAATGGTCGATTCCGCCTTCCGCATGTTCGGATACCAGGACACGACCTACGCCGCCTATGAGGAAATTTGGTCGGCCCGTCACGAGATTTTGGTGCGTGAACTGCTGAATACCGCCCAGCGGCAAATGAGTAAGCGGCGGCCGGAGGAAGCGCTTAAAACCCTGAACAAGGTCATCAGCGTCCAGCCCCGTCACCAGAAGGCCCATGAAATGATGCGCAACATCTTTTTGTGGCTTGGTGCCGAGGCGCCCGTCTTTTTGGGCGGCTTGGATGCCGCCGCGGTGACCGCCGCCGGGGAACAAGCACCCGCCGGCTCGCTCCAGGCGTTTGCCCATTTCGGCCGCGTTCTGGTGAGTGACGAAGCCGCGACCGGGCTTGACGCCGCCGCGTTTGAACCCTTGAAGCAAACCGCGCTCGACGGTTTGCAAAGAACCGTGGCCGGCTGGGAAGAAGGTCAAGCGGAGGGCGAGGCCGCCGACACCGGTGGGCAGGCATTGTTCGAGGGGGACGACGATCTCTTTGACCAGGCCTTGGACGCCCAATTGGATCAGCGCTTGCGTGATACCGGTGGGCCGACCCGTTTTGACGAGAAATTTGAAGGCAAGGCCGCTTCACCGCCGGCCGATGCGGCGGATCAACCGGCAGCGGCGCCGACCGCACCCGTCGAACCAACGCCGGTGCCTGAACCCGCTGTTCCCGAGGCGGTTGAGGTCGAGCAGCCCGAAAACAGCTATCTTGGTTATGACGACGACGACATCGGTGCGCAAGACCTCGTTTCCGTGCCCACGCCTGAACCCGAGGGTGATCAGGTTCCAGCCACCCCGCCCGAACCGCGCAACCACTTGGGTTTCGACGAAGACGATTACTTGGCCAACCAGCCCGATACCGCCCCGGTTGCACCGCTCGCGCCCGCCGCTGTTGCCAAACAGGCCGACGCCGAGGAAAAACCGGCGCCGATTCAAGATGATGCACCCGGTGAAGATGCGGTACCCGCGGGTTTACCGCCTTTGGTTGCCGAGGACGATGACCTGGATGCGGATCCCTCCGGCTACGACCTGCCCGAACCCGACGACAGCCTTAACGACTCGCTCGGGGATTTCGACGGGCTGGACGATGTGCCCGAGGCGGCGCCGCTCCTCGGTGAGAAACCGCTACCGCCGGTCGATGATTTTGACGCGGATCCGTTCGACGCACCCCGACCCGCCCAAACCATGAAACTCAAAATTGATATGGAAGCCCTGGGCAACGGCGAGCAAGGCTTGGTGGCCGATCAAACCATTGAGGAACTCGAAGATCCGGCGCCGCCACCGCCGGCGGAAACGCCCGCCGCTGCTGAGACAGCGCCGGAAGCAGCGCCGGCGCCGCCCGCGCCCAAGAAAAAATTACCGGTTGCATTGATCGGCGCGGTCGCGGCGGTACTCGCGATGGTGTTGATCGGCGGCGGCCTGTATATGAGCAGCCGCAACGCCCATCTCAAGGCGGCCGAGGAAGCCTACCAACAAGCCAACAACTTGCAGCAGCGTGGTAAATGGACGGAAGCCCTGGCGGCCTGGGAAGCCGCGGCCGAGGCTTACCCCGATTACAAAGACACCCAGTCCCGTCGCGACTCCATCGAAAGTGACATCATCGCACGCGACGAAACGCTTAAAAAATACCTCAGCGCTGCCCGTGACTTTATCGCTACCGGCGACCTCGTCGGCAACATGGGCGACAACGCCACCAGTTACCTCAAAAAGGCCGAGGCCTTGGATCCCGGCAACCCCGACATTCAAGCCGTCTACGATGAAATGACCCGCGGGGAGGTCGCGCAAATTCTTGAGCTGATGGAAGGCAACCAAATCAAAGCCGCCCAGGAACGCTACCAAGATTTAAAAGCCATTGTGCCCAACTTCTCCGATCCCGACATTGAGCAGCGCTTGCAGCTTTGGCTGGAAGAGGATCTGCTCGGACCCGGTTTGAAGCGTTTGGATCAGGCGATTGCCGCTTCGAAGTGGGAAGACGCCATGGAGATTTCCGGCGACCTGGAAGAGGTTGTGCCCGGTTCTCAAAAAATTGCGCAGCGTTGGCAAACCGTGGTGGACGATTACACCCTGAAGGTAGACCAGGCGCGTGAAGCCGGCAATCAAGCCTTGATGTTGCGCCATCTCAATGTTTTGGTCACCATCAGGCCCGAGGATGAAACCCTGGCGGAGACACGCAACCAACTCAGCCGGTCTCTTAACCAGAGCCGGATTGACGATCTCGAGGCGAGCATCAATAAGTTCACCGAACAGAACAAGTTGGCGCAGGCCTGTAAAATCGCCCTGAACCTGCGTAAATTAGATTCGTCCAACGAGGTTGCCCGGCAGGCCGTTGTTTCCTTCCGGCGTGAGAAAGACGACCGCATTAAAGCGTTGAAGCAAGACAACTCCCGTGCCGCCCTCGATGTTTACGAGGAAATTTTGCGGGTGCTCAATTGGCGCAGTTACCGCAACCAACAAAAAGAACTGGAGAAGCGGGTCAAGGCCTTTGATACCCAAGTGGCCGCCCTCAAAAAGTCCAGCGCAGACTATGACAAAATGTTGGCTTCGCTGGACAATACCCTCAACAGTTTCAAGGATTTTGCCAAGGATCGGCACTATGCCACGCTCCGAAACAACCGCGCCAAGTTTGCCCGTGAGAAAGATGCCTTTAATTCGGTGATCGCCTGGGAGAAAGACGCGCGCGGCAAAGCCAGTGTGCCCTACAGCGATATTTTGGATCGTCTGAAAAAAGAATCCTTCCAACTGCCCTACGCGCGTCAGCGCATGCAAACCTTGATCAAGCGTTACGATGAATTGGTGAACAACTACAGCGGCGGCGTTACCATCGTGATTCGCGGTGCCGCTAACTTACCGCGCGAGAAGTCCGGGTTTAACCGCGATCCCGACGGGTTGGTGGAATTGGTCAGCGGTGATACCACCTGCACCACCGAGGCTGAGTCGAACGAGCGCAACCCGGTGTGGGATTTTGTGTGTAACTTCTCCACCACCAGTAACCAAAAAATCGAATTCAATGTTTACGAAAAAAACAGTCGTCGACGCGATTTAATCGGTACCGTTTCCTTGGATCGCCTGCCCAACAGTACCAAGGGTTTGGAGTTGAAACACCCCGACGGTTGGTCACTGACCATCGACATTCGTCGCGAACGCTAACCAAAAAAGCCCGCAAGCTTGTTGAACTTGCGGGCCTTTTCTTTGCGGTTGGGAACGCGAGTTTGATACCGCGTATTGCTTGAGGTTGGGGACGCTAGTTTGATACCGCGTATTGTTTGCCGTCGTGGGTGAATTGGACCTCTGGACCCAGGGCCAGAATCGGGGCCAGTTCGGGGAACGCTTGATAGAGTTTCCACCATGCCTCGCTGTTGTAGGTAATGGGGATGGTCTTCTTTATCTTGGCTTTCCAGAGTGAATCCTGCCAAACCCCGCTTTGTTGGTAGAAGGCCCGGCCTTTTACATATCGCACCGCCGCCGGCCCCGGCGCGCTCGGGCTAGGTTCCCGCGCGGCAGAGGTTTCGTCGGCAGAATCGACATCGACGCGCGGTTTTGCCGCCGGTTGTTCCAATTGCATGCTCTCTTGCAGTTGGCGCATGCGCTGGACCGCGACCACATTGCTCCGTCCCTCGCTTTTGCGCAGGTCGCGCATCGGGCGCGGCGGTTCCGCGGCCGTGGTTTCCAGGCGGGGTTCCGCTTCGTCTTCCACGATCAGGTAGGACGTGAACGGGGTGACGATCCCATAGCGTTTGGCAAGGCGGGTGATCTCCTGTTGGACTTCCGTTTCCGAGTCGCCTTTGCGGTATTCTTCCAAAAGGAAGGCGATGCGGCGTTGTGCCCAGAGCCGCGGCAGAAAATCGTGGTTTGTGTCTTTGCGGAACTGGAGCGGCACCGAGAACCGCCGCGACTTGCCGTTTGACGTGCCCGTGATTTCAAAGCTTGCTTCGCCAAACCCTTTGAAGCGGCCCAACAGGGTGATGGGTTGACCGGCGAATAGATCGCGGATGGTTTTGGGATGAACGGCTTCAAGTTGAATCCCTTTGCATTTAAAACCGATATCACTCAGGATCGGGTACTGAATGTGGCGGTAGAGATCCGAAATTTTGATTTCGAGATCTTCCTCCGGTAAGACGTGGAAACTGGTGGCGTTCGCTTTTTCGGCGATGCGGTCCAACAAGAGGGTGTGGGTTTTGAGGCCGATGCCCAGCACAAACACGCGTTTTCCATTGTCTTCAACCTTGCCGACCAAGGCGTCGGTGTCGCGGGTGCCGATGGTGGGTTTACCGTCCGACAGCAACATCACCATCATGGGTCGGTCGGCCGCCTTGGGCATGGCCGCCACCGCATCCAATGCCTCTTCCAGGTTGGTGCCGCCCAGGGCGCGGATATCGCGCAAAAAAGTCCGTGCTTGTGCTTGGTTGGCGTCCGTGTTGTCACGCCAGGTCGTGCTGAACTGCCGGGTTTCGGTTGCGAAAGTGACCATGGAAAAGCGGTCGTTGTGGCCGAGATTGGCCAGACAAAACGCCAGCGCCCGCTTGGCCTGATTGAGTTTCTCGCCCGCCATGCTGCCCGAGGTATCAATGACGAACAGTATGTCTTTTGCCGGTTGGTTCACCTTGTTTTTGAAGCTCGGGGTGAGGCGCAACATAAAAGTATGCTCATCGCCCTCGCTGTGGGTCAATAGGTCGAGCCCGAGTTCGTTTTTCCGGTGGGCGACATACAGTCGGAAATCGTGGTTCGCCTGAAAGCGCGGTTGGTGGAAATGCAGGGTTCGGTGGTGATCGTTGTGTTTGGTTTCCCGAAAGGTGAAGTTGGGTGCGTACACCGTCTGCAGGGCGCGTTTGCTTTTGATATCGGCCCGGAAGGTGAAATCCATTGGGCGTTCGCTTTTGTTGAGGGCCAGATGGTATTCGTGGAAGGTTCCGGGTTGGGGGAGGGTGTGGCGGTAGGTTAGGGAAACCAGTTTGGTACCGCGCGCTTCAATCGGGAAGATCCGCGCCTTGAGTAAACCCGCGCGTTGGTATTCAAGCAAGGCGGGGTCGATCATTTGGCGGACTATATCGGTATAAATTTTCTTGGCCTTGCCGGCGCCTAACAGCTCGGCCGGCGTCTTGCGGCCGTTGATTTCCATCTCAAAGTCTTGAATCACCGCCGATTGCGGGAGGGGTAAGTAGAAGGTGCCCTCGATGCGATGTGGGTGCTGGTTGTAAAATACCCATTCAATCGTGGTTTGGGCGACCGCGTCGTCGATCTCAAGCACGACCGATTGGGATTGAATCTCAAGCGGGTGACGGTGGATGCCGTTGGTGCGCTGAATGGGTTCGGGCAAGAGCACCTGGCCGAGCAGCAGCGAAGGGGCGCACAACAGAAAAAGAAGGCGTGGTAACAGTCGAGCGGGGAACATCATAAACCTCACTATAGGGAAAAAGGTGACCGGGTGCATCGGGTTTGATCAAGCGAAATGGGAAAAAGTTGCGCTCCCTTTTGGTGCGCGACGGTGCGGTCAGTCGGCGGGGGCCGAGGCGAACGCACCGTTCCAAGTCCTGCCGGCCAGGGTTCGTTGGGCAGCGAAGGGAGCGCAAATCAAATGTGTTCTAAGGCAGTTCTCATGAGCGGGGGCGTTGGAACCCGGCCGACCGGGTTCGCGGGCTTATTTAAATTGATAACCGGCGGCGCGCATTTGGGTTTGGATCATGGTGCGCATCGCCTCGCTCATGGTGCCTTTGTCCTTGTTTTTCTGTTTGGCGAGGAAGGCACGGCGTTCTTTGCTCAGTTCTTTAATTTCCGTCTGGATCTTGCGGCGTTCGGCCAACTTGGCTTCCGCCGCTTGTTTCAGTTCCTCGGCTTTTGCTTCCCGTTCGGCCTCTGGCAGATCGGCAACCTCGGCCGCAACCGCCTCTTCCATGGGGGCCGCGTTGCCGTCGGCCAGTTGGCCGACGAAATCCCAGGCCGCCGATTGGTAAGAGGAGGAAGTTTTGGCGACCGCGCGCTCGACCTTCGCGCTTTGCCCCATACTGCCGGCGGCATCGTCTTGTTTTTCTTGGCGTTCTTTAGCTTTTTTAGCCCGTGCACCGTAGGCCAGGTAGGTTTGGTTCAATGCTTGGTTTAGCTGCAACAGGCGTTGATCCTGAGGGGCCGCTACCTGAACCGCCGCCTTGTTTTGGTCGATCACCGTGTATTGACCCGCGCCGGCTTGTGCGCCCGCCAACCATTGTTGGCTGATCCCGTCCTGGTAACCGCCGCAGAAAATCGTGTTCACGATAATGCCGCGATTTCGCAAGTCATGCATGATGGTTTTATAAGGAACCGAACCTTGTTCGAAGGACTCGTTGCCCGCGATGAAAACTGATCGGTAAACGCCTTGTTGCGCGGACCAATCCAAGCCGGCTGCTTCCTTGAGAACCCAGCCGCAATACTCATCGCCGCCGTTGGTGGTCAGCGCGAACAGTGCCTCGGAGAGGGCGTCAAGGTCTTGGCTGAAGGGAACGACCTGGCGGATGTAGCCACTGGAGCGGCTCAGACGGCTGTTGCCATACTCGTACAGGGCGATTTCAATGTGGGGCACCACGCCGCGTCGTTTGCCCGTGGCAATGGTGTTGACGATATCCCACAAGTGGGTGCGCGCTTGGTTGATCAGGCCGTCCATGCTGGAACTGGTGTCGAGTAAAAAGGCGACCTGTACCTTGGGGCGCGGCTTGGTGGTGGTTTTTTCGGAACCTGTTGCGGCGGAAAGGGGGCCGGCGCTGAACAAAAGCATGGCCGTCAGGATGGCGAAAGCAGAACGGATCTGGGTGTTGGGCTTGGCGATCATGAGAAGCTCCTTGGCGAGTACAGATGGGAATCGAATCGCGGCGCGCCGGCAGCGCCGTTGTCGGATGGGGAAGACCGCGTTCACTGCAAAAGGTTTCACCCCGTTTCAAAAAAAAATTAAAAAAAGCGAAAGAAGTATTTAAGTTGTTTGGTACAAGGTAGATGGATTCTGTGTCTGCGCCTAGTTGCGCGGAAATCGGGTGCTTGGTTTTGTTGGTTGGTGCGGCGGGGTTGGGTCCAAAGGCCGCGTTCAACAAGGCTCGTTTTTGAAAAAAGCGTCCGGGTGATCCCCGCCGCCAACCTTGACCTTGGTTTATGGAGGAATTACGCTAGAATGTTGCCCTCGGAGGTACATCATGCAAAAAGTCGTCCTGATCCCAGGTGATGGAATCGGACCCGAGATCTCAGCCGCCGTGCTCAAAATCCTTGCTGCCGCCGGGGCCCAGATTGACTGGGTAGAGGCAGAAGCGGGCATGGCTGCATATGAAGCTCAAGGGAATCCCCTGCCACAGAACACCTTGGATCTGATTCGTGAGCATAAGGTGGTCCTGAAAGGACCGTTGACCACGCCGGTTGGTTCCGGTTTCCGCTCCATCAATGTTTCCTTGCGCCAAGAGTTCAACTTGTTCAGCAACATTCGTCCCGCGCGCACTTTGCCGGGCAATCACGCCCCGTTCAAAGATGTCGATTTGGTCCTGTTCCGCGAGAATACCCAGGGTCTGTACAGCGGCATCGAGCGTTGGGCGGATGAAGAACAAACGCGTGCAGAAAGCATCGCCTTGATCACCAAAGAAGCCAGTGAAGCGATCATCGGCGCCGCGTTTGATTACGCGCGGAAACACAACCGCAAAAAGGTGACCCTGGTCCACAAAGCCAACATTCTGAAGTTGGGGACCGGTTTGTTCCTGAAATGTGGGAACACCATCGCCAAAGACTATCCCGAAATTGAATTCGAGGATTTGATTGTCGATAACATGGCGATGCAAATGGTGATGAACCCGCAGCGGTTCGACGTTGTGGTGACCACCAACCTTTTCGGTGACATCCTGTCCGATTTGGCTTCCGGCCTTGTCGGTGGTCTCGGTTTGACCGGTTCCGCCAATATCGGTGAAGGTTTTGCCATGTTTGAAGCCGTTCACGGCTCCGCGCCCGATATCGCGGGTCAAAACAAAGCAAACCCGACCGCCCTGTTGTTCTCATCCATGATGATGCTGGACTACTTGGGCCAAAAAGATGTTGCGGACCGTATCGGTGCCGCGATTCTGAAGGTTTTGGCAGAGAAATCGAATTGCACCGCCGACCTGGGTGGCTGCCGTTCGACCAGCGAATACGGCGAAGCGGTGATTGCCGCGTTGTAATCGTTGAAAAACGGGGAACGAACCGTTCACCGGCCGCGGCCGCTTTTCTGAAGCGGTCGCTCGTCCCCCGTAACAGCTCTTCTTATCTTGTCTACCGGTACGATGATGTCCCGTTGATATATTACTGTCGTGGATCGTGTTACCATCGGCTGTTTCCGCGCCCCGTTTCTCCATGGATTTCTTTTGGGCGGCTTGCGTCGGTCTGATCCGACGTCTTATTTTTGATTGCAGGTCGTGAACCAACGACCGACCGACTTTCGGTCGCGGCAAAAACCAAGGGGGGTTGTGTGCTTGCGTCTACGATTAGTGCTTTCCAGACATTTAAACGTTCGGTGGGCCCCAGTTCATCTCACACACATGGGCCGATTGTGATTGGCAACTTATTTCGCCGTTTCTTGGCGCAACAAACGCATTTACATGGGTTTAAACGCCTGCGGGTGTCTCTGTTTTGGAGTTTGGCGCGAACCGGCCGCGGTCACATGACCGACAACGCCATCTTGGCCGGCCTGTCCGGTTTTGATCCCGTCAGCGCCGATTTGGCGGATATCAACGGCACCCTCGCCAGGGTTCTGGCAACCAAACAGCTCGATCTGGGTGTCAAAAGCGTGCCTTTTGATGCCGCCAAGGATATGTTGTGGTCGCCCTACAAGCGGTTACCCGGCCATGAAAATGCGCTCACCATTCAGCTTTTCGACGAGGAGGGGCGCGAAATGGTGAAAAAAACCTATTACTCCGTGGGCGGGGGCATGGTCCGCGAGGCGGATGGTGAGGAATTGGACCAAGCCGGCAGCGAACGCTATCCCTACAAAAAAGCCTCGGAATGGTTGGCCGTCGCCACCCGTGAGGGGGTGCCGCTCTCGGAGATTGTCAAACGCAACAGTGCCACCTTGGAACATCTTACCGTGGAACAAACCGAGGCGCGGATGATGGAAATTTGGCAAACCATGAAACGCAGCGTGGAGCGCGGGCTGGAACCCGCCGAGAAGTTACTGCCGGGCGCTTTGAAGGTGAAACGCCGCGCGCCCCAGTTGTTTGAGGCCGCCAAAAGGCCGAAACGCAAGGGGATCTTTGCCAGCAACGACATCAACCGTTACGCCACGGCTTTTGCCTATGCCGTTTCCGAGGAAAACGCCGCCTCCGGGCGGGTGGTTACCGCGCCCACCAACGGTGGGGCCGGCGTGTTACCCGGTGTTTTGTATGCCTGCATGTTTCTCGACGATTTCAGTGATGAAGAAATTGTTGCCGTGCTGTTCACCGCCGCCGGTATTGGTGGTTTGATCCAGGCCAACGCCTCGATTTCCGGGTCGGAGGTGGGTTGCCAAGGCGAGGTTGGTGCCGCCTGTTCGATGGCCGCCGGCGCCGTGTGCCAGCTTTTCGGCGGCAGTCCCCGGGAAGTTGAATACGCCGCCGAGGTGGCCATGGAACATTCCTTGGGATTGGAATGTACGCCGATGAAGGGTTATGTCCAAATTCCCTGCATCGAGCGCAACGGTATTTTCGCCACCAAAGCTTTGGCCGCCGCCCAACACGCGATCACCCTTAAGGATCACCGCATTAGCTTGGATTTGGTGATCGAGAAAATGTACGAGAACGGCAAGCGCATGCACCCCGACTTTAAAGAAACCAGTCGCGCGGGTTTCGGCACCATCACCCCCGACCTCGACTTTCCCGTGTAACCCAATTCAGCCAACAAAAAAGGGCCGGACGATACTGTGTCGTCCGGCCCTTTTTTTGGTTGTGTTCTGGTTAGCGCGTGAACTTGCGGTACTTGATGCGGTGCGGTTGGTCGGCCTCGGGACCCAATCTACGGCGGCGATCCGCCTCGTAGTCCTGGTAGTTGCCTTCGAACCAAACCACTTCCGAGTTGCCTTCAAACGCCAAGATGTGGGTGGCGATGCGGTCGAGGAACCAGCGATCGTGACTGATCACCACGGCGCAACCGGCGAATTCAACCAGCGCTTCTTCCAGGGCGCGCAGGGTTTCCACGTCGAGGTCGTTGGTGGGTTCGTCAAGCATCAGCAGGTTGCCGCCGGCTTTGACCGTCATGGCAAGGTGGACGCGGTTGCGCTCACCACCGGATAGGACCCCGGTTTTTTTCTGTTGGTCTTGGCCGCGAATGTTGAAGCTGCCGACATAGGCGCGCGAGTTCATGCTGCGTTTACCCAGCTCGATCAGGTCGTGTCCGCCGGACACCGCTTCCCAAACGGTTTTATTGGGTTCGAGCCCGTCGCGGGACTGGTCAACGTAGGCGATTTTGACGGTGGAACCCACGGTGAAGCTACCTTCGTCGGGTTGTTCCTGGCCGGTGATCATGCGGAACAGCGTGGTTTTACCCGCGCCGTTGGGACCGATGACGCCGACAATCCCGCCGGGCGGCAGGCGGAAGCTCAGGTTTTCAAACAACAGTTTGTCGCCGTAGGATTTGGTGATGCCGTTGGCTTCGATCACCTGATCCCCCAGGCGTGGGCCCGGTGGAATGTAGATCTGGCCGACCTTGCGTTCTTCGTTGCTCGATTCGTTGGCCATTTCCTGGTACGAATTGATCCGCGCCTTGCTTTTCTTTTGGCGCGCCTTGGGCGACATGCGAATCCATTCCAGTTCTTGTTCCAACACTTTTTTGCGACTTTCCTCTTGTTTGGCTTCTTGCATCAAACGCTTCTGTTTTTGCTCCAGCCAACTGGAGTAGTTGCCTTCGAAGGGGATACCTTCGCCGCGGTCCAGTTCGAGAATCCAGCCGGCCGCGTTGTCGAGGAAGTAGCGGTCGTGCGTGATGGCCACAACGGTTCCACTGTATTTGTCGAGGTAGCGTTCCAGCCAGCCTACGGTCTCGGCGTCGAGGTGGTTGGTGGGTTCGTCGAGGAGCAACAGATCGGGTTCTTGTAACAACAGACGACACAAGGCGACACGGCGTTTTTCACCACCGGAGAGATGGGTCACTTCCCAATCGCCGGGGGGGCAACGCAAGGCGTCCATGGCCATATCCAATTTGGATTGAATGTCCCACAGGTTGCGGTTGTCGATTTCGTCCTGGAGGCGGCCCTGTTCGGCCAGCAAGCTGTCCATTTCTTCCGGGGTCATTTCCTCGGCGAATTTGGCGTTGATGTCGTCGTAGCGGTTCAGCAATTCCATGGCCTCGGCGACACCTTCTTGGACGTTGCCGAGTACCGTTTTGGTTTTGTCGAGTTCGGGCTCCTGGGAGAGGTAACCGATCTTAATGCCTTCCGCCGGCCAAGCTTCGCCTTGGAACTCGTTGTCGAGACCCGCCATCACTTTGAGCAGGGTTGACTTACCAGAGCCGTTGAGGCCGAGTACGCCGATTTTGGCGCCGGGTAGGAAACTCAGCCAAATGTTTTTAAGGACCTGGTAATTGGGCGGAAATATCTTGGTCAGGCCCTTCATCGTGTAGATGTATTGATATGACATGGTGGAACATCCTCTTTGAGCAATCCCAGGCGGGTTTTCGCGGCCGCGGCTTTGGCGGACGTGTGTTCGTCGCCGGTACGGGCTCGTGGCGAGACGAATCTCGGTTGAAGCAACCGTGCGGGTGACCTGGAATTTTTCGGGAATCGGACCCGTGCATAACCTGGGACGTCACGGCCTGGGCCGGGACGCGGCGACGTTGCTCGGGTGTGCTGTGTGCGCCCATCCTACATCGCCGCGCGGGCGAAGGACAAGCCTCGTCCATGCATTCTTTGTGTCTTTGCCGGATAACCCACCCTGTCTTGCAAAACCGCGGGGTTCGAGGCTTGAACTTAAGCATCGCGATACCGCGCGGTGATTTTAGCTAAACCCCTGGGCTGCAACGGCCTGTGAAAATGCTCACCGCACCCTGAAGGTGCGCGTCGTGCGCGACCCCGGCCTGCTGTTTCCAAGCCGTTTCGCTCTAGATCTTTAGCGAAAATCCCAGGCGCTTTTCGCGCTTCTTTGCTTGAATTCGGGGGTTGAAACTGGTGAGATGAGACCGTTCCCTCGTGTGATTCTTTTCAGCCGGTTCCTCGGATTGAAGGTGGCGTGTGAAATTTTATCGTGGCCTGCCAAGTACCGTCTTTGCACTGGGTTGGATTAGTTTTTTTACCGATCTCTCCAGCGAAATGATCTATCCCTTGCTTCCCCTGTTTATCACCGGCGTGATTGGGGCGGGCACCATTGGCTTGGGGGTGATGGAAGGTTTGGCCGAGGCGACCGCCGCCTTGGTTAAACTGTTTTCCGGGCATCTCACCGACAAAACCGGTAAGCGCAAACCCTTTATTGTGACGGGTTACGGTATCGCCGGCTTGGTACGGCCGTTGATCGGTGTCGCTTTTAGCCTGCCCTTCGTCATTTTGTTGCGTTTTTTGGACCGGGTGGGCAAGGGGATTCGCTCCTCGCCGCGGGACGCGCTGATTGCCGACGTCACCCCGCCCGCTCAACTTGGGGCCGCCTACGGTTTTCACCGCGCCATGGATCACGGGGGTTCCGTGTTGGGGCCGCTGGTTGCGGGCGCGCTGCTGAGTGGTTTTGGCTTTTCCTTGCGGCAGGTGTTTCTGTTTGCCGTTTTGCCCGCCGCCGTGGTGATGGTGATCGCCGTCTTCGGTGTGGCGGAGCGACCCCACGCCAAAATCAAGCAACCACCGCGACTGCGCGGCGCCTGGTCCGGCTTCGCCCCGCGTTTTCGCTGGTTTTTGGCCGCCATGGGGCTCTTTTCGCTGGGCAACGCGAGCGATGCCTTTTTGCTGTTGGCACTTGCCGAGGCGAACGTGCCCGCGGCTTGGATCGCCGTTTTGTGGGCCGCCCACAACGCGCTTAAGATGGTGGTTTCCGCTTGGTCCGGGCGGCTCTCCGACCGCATCGGCCGCTTGCGGCTGATTGTTTGGGGTTGGCTGCTGTTTGGTGCCGTGTACCTTGCCTTCGGTTGGGTCGACGACCTTTTGCCGATGTGTTCCTTATTCATTGGATACGGCGTGGTCTTTGGGTTAACCGAACCCTGCCAAAAAGCCCTGGTTGCCGATTTCTGTGAGCCCCACACCCGCGGTGTGCACTTTGGCTTTTTTAACGCCGTCATCGGATTGGCCGCCCTGCCCGCGAGTTTTCTCTTTGGTTTCCTTTGGTATGCCCTGGGCAAAGAGGTGGCCTTCGGCGTGGGCGCGCTGACCGCTTGGTGCGCCGTTGCACTCTGTCTGTGGCGCTTACCTTTTGACGGCTATAATGAAGCGCTTTCTTAACGCGCGGCGGACCTAGGGGGCAAAACCGCGGGTAACGAAGGTTTTAGGAGACACTTGTGAAAAACTTGGTTCGCATCGCCGTCCCGGCGATTATCGGCGCCCTGCTCGCCGCCTGTAGCCCGCCCGAGGCGCCGCCGACTTCCGTCGACCCGCTTGTTTTGGGTCGCACCATTTACATCAAGCGCTGTGTTTCTTGTCACAATCATGACGGGACCGGTACCTTGCGGCGCAAGCCTTACGCCGCCGACTTCAACCAACCCGGCGGGGTTCTCTCCCGGAGTGATGACGAATTGCTCGCCTCCGTCCTGGACGGGAAAACCGGCGCCTATGGCACCATGCCCGCCTTCCGGCCCATCCTGAAGGAACACGAGGTTCGCGCCGCCCTGACGTATATTCGCAGCCAATTCAAGCCCAAGCAGGCCGAACTCAAACCGATACCCGGGGGGGAAACCCTATGAAATTGGTTTCCTTATGCCCCAGTATCACCCGGCTTTTGTTTGATCTCGACCTGGGTGACCATTTGGTTGCCGTGACCAAGTTCTGTATTCATCCCGCCGAGGCCGTCGCCAAGATAGAAAAGATCGGCGGCACCAAGGATCCTGACTTGGACCGGATCCACGCCTTGGCACCCGATTGGGTGCTGCTCAACCGCGAGGAGAACCGGCGCCCCGACGGGGAATGGCTCGCGGAAAAAGGTTTGCGCATCCACGTGTCCCATCCGTGCAATGTGGATGAAACCCTGGCCATGATCCGCGAATTCGGCACGTTGTTTGCCCGCGAAGCCTTGGCCGAGGCCAAGTGTGCCGCCATTGAAGCGGCCCGCGCCGCGTTGGTCGCGGCAGGTCCCGGAAAAAATGCCCGTTTCGCCTACCTCATTTGGCGCAAACCCTGGATGACCGTGAATGGGGAAACCTATATCAGCAATCTGCTTGCCGAGAGCGGTGCCGAAAATGTGTTTGCCGACGCGGACACCGCGTATCCCGCTTTTGAAGCCGCTCAACTCGGCAGCCTGCGGCCGGATCGCGTATTTTTGAGTTCGGAGCCGTTTCCGTTCAAGCAAAAACACGTCGACGAATTGGCCGAACAGTCCGGTTTGGACCGCGCGCGTTTTCGCTTGGTCGATGGTGAGTTATTGAGCTGGCACGGCGCCTTTACCGCCGAAGGCTTGCGTCTTGCGGGCGACCTTTTTACTTCGTCGAACGGGAGCGGATGACCACTTTTTCATCCTGGACCGAAACCTCGTACGCCACGTTGTTGACCTTTTTGGAACTTTGTATTTTTTCGGTCTGTTGCGCGATGAAGGTTTGGAATTTGGCGAAATTCGCCATTTTGCGTGCGCCCAGCATCAGGTTAAGCCGCATGTATTCGTCGTAAAGCTCCACCACCCGTTCGCGCTGGTTGCCCACGTCCGAGATGACCACCCGCTTCTTGGGCGCACTTTTTTTGGTGCCCTTCTTGGCCTCGGTTTGCTTGTCTTCAATTTGTTTTTTGGCCTTCATGCGGGCCATGCGTGCCGCCGCGACCGGGTCGCCGGAAATCTTGCGTTCCACCTGGCGTTTCCATAACTGCAGGTGGGAATTGACCTTGGCGATGATGTTCTGGGAGCGGAAGTTCTCTTCCGTGCGCAAGTTGTTCATGTTGCGCAAGCGTTTGAGGTCGGCTTCCAGGCGGTTGCGCAGTTCATAGGGTTCCACCGTGTTCACGTCATTGAGGAACAGGGTGTACTCCTTGCGCAACTGGGCGAAGTTGTTTTCAATTCTGAGGATTAGATCCGTTGCTGCTGACATGGTGTCCGGCCTCTCCGCGGTGGGTGGTAACGGTGTATTATTCTTCGGTCGTTTGTCGGTCGTTCATAAGGGCGGGTTTGGCAAAAAGGGCCTTTTCAGAGAAGGTGCGCCCCGTGGGTGGATTCGGGTGGTGAAAACCAAGAACCCACACGGTCGCCGTTGGGCGGGCCGTGTGGGTTGTAAGGGTATCGGTTTCATTATAAGCAGCCGCCGGGGGGGCGGCCGGCGCTATTTTTTGAAGAGTGACTTGAGCCACCCAAAAAAGCCCTTCTTGGGTTGGTCCGTGGCTTGGGTAGGCGCCCCTGACTTGTTGTACTTCTGGAAGAAGGCCGCGACCTCGGGAACCTCGTCGGCGCGTCGGAAGTCTTCCGTTCCGCCGGGTGCCAGCCTGTCGGTTTCCAAGAGGCGGTCTTCGATAATCCAGCGCTCAAGGGTTTCCAGGGTCAGATCAGGGTAAACCTGATCGTCGATCCAGGCCTGCCACAAGGCGCCCTCGGCTTGGATTTGTGCCTGTTTTTCGGCGTCCAAGTGGGGAATGGTGTCCGTTGGCGGTGGCGAATTCTCGCCAAAGTCGGAAGGATCGACATCGCTGAAGTTGGGTGGTTCGTCCGAAACAACCGTGGCAAATGGATCGCCACCTTCCGCCGGGGGTGACCCCAGATCCGCCGCTTCGTTGGCAATGCCAAGATCGTCGTCGGAAGGGAAGGCGGGCGCGGAGAACTCGGCTTGGAAAGGATCGTCGGAGCCAGGTGCATCGTGATTGGCGGCAACATCGACCGGATCGGGTTCGGAAATCGGTGTGTTGTCGATGACGTCCGGCTCGCCGATGGTTGCCGTGGCGTCGCCGCCTGTACCAAACGCGGGTTGGGTATCTGTTCCGCTACCGAGGGGATGGTTGTCCGTGGTGAATGCGTCGCTGCTTCCGCCAGACGCGGGGTCGTTGTCCGTGGACAACGCGTCACCGAAGGGATCGTCGGTGGTGGGCTCGGATGCGTTATCCATGCCCGCGAAGGGATCGGGTGCATCGGTTGGTTCGGGTTCACCGCCCATGCCCGCAAAAGGATCGTCCGTGGGCGGAGGTTCGGGTTTGTCGCCCAGACCCGCAAAATCGTCATCGGTGACCGGTGCATCCTCGTTTGCTTGAGCCAGGAAAGCGTCGAGCTGGGAACGGTCGACCGCCACCGTGGAGCCCGCTTCGTCGAGGGGGCCTGTATCCGGGGTTTCATCAAAGGTCAAGGAATCGTCGTCAACCGTAACCGGAGGAGGGGTTGGTGTTTGGTTTTGTTCCAGGAAGGCGTCGATCTGAGAGCGGTCGACCGCCATGGTGGCGCCGGTGTCGCCTTCAAAGGCGCCAGAGTCGCCCTCAAAGGCGCCATTCGTGGCACCCGGGGTTTCATCCAGGCCCAGTTCATCGGAGGGTTCGCCCGGCGCTTGTTGTTGCTCGAGGAAGGCGTCGAGTTGATCGCGATCCATCGCCATGGTGGCACCCGTGTCGTCCGCCGGCGGCGGCTCTTGGGTTGCAAATGGATCGGGCGCGCCCGCGTCACCTTGGTTTTGGTTGAGGAAGGCGTCGATTTGGGAACGATCCACCGCCATGGTGGCGCCCGCGTCTTGGGGCGATTCGGCGGGCGGTTCTTGTGTGGCAAAGGGGTCGGGCGCCGGTGCTTGGGCGTCGCCGGATGGATTTTGATTCAGGAAAGCGTCGAGTTGAGAGCGATCCACCGCCATGGTGGCGCCCCCATCACCGCCGTTAGCCGGGGGGGGTTCTCCGCCGACATTGCCCAGACCCAGAAGGTCGTCATCCTCGCGTTGGTTCATCATCGCGTCGAGCTGGGAGCGGTCGAATGCCATGGTCGCGCCGGAATCGGCCGTGTCGGCGCCCAGTGGATCGTCGCCCGCCAATTCTCCGAGCGGGTCGTCTTCGTCGACTTGCTGTTTGAGGAATTGGTCGATGTGCGAACGATCAACCGCCATGGTGGCGCTCGCGTCGCCGCCCATTTGCGCCGCCAAGGCGTTGGGATCGACTTGGACCGTATCACCCGTGGTTCCGTGGTTGTCCAAATTGCCCAAGGGGAAATCATCCTCGGGGTCTTGTTTGAAGGCGTCAAGGGACGGGGGTGGGGGGGGCTCTTCCGGTGTGTCGTCCGACTGTTTGATGTAATCCTGGAGCTTGCTGCGATCCACCCGCACCGTGGCTTGGCCCGCCACCTCGCTGGAACTTGGATCGGCCGGAGGGGGGGCCGGTGCCGCCGGGGCTTGTGCGCCGACGCTGACTTTGATGCCCGCCGTCGCCGCCGCCGCCGCCGGATCGACCTGGCGCGTTTTAAAATCGTCTTCCTTGCCGGGCGCCGCTTTCAGCAGGACCGAGTCTTTGTCGCGGAATGCTTTGAAGATCGCGCCGCATTTTTTGCACTTGACCTTCTTTCCTTTTTCCTTGATCAGCTCGTCTTTTACTTTGTAACGCGCATTACAGGAAGGGCAGGCGATAATCATAGAGGCTCCTTGAATGATTCCAGCCGAATGGTTGGTGAAAAAGCTTCATGGATGTTGCAATCAGAGCACATGATTAAACCTAAACTCAAGGTTGGTGGTGGGCTTCTTTTTTGAATACAGCACACCCGGCAGGTTCACCATGCGTTGGAGGTCAACGGCTTGGGCAAATCCTCGCCAGAAATCGCATAGCTTAGGTTGAAGACAAACTTTAACACAATGACCGCTGCAACCCAAACCAACAATTAGGCTTGGCTCCTTTTGAAATGTCAACAGCTACCTCACTTTCTCTTGCGGCGATCTTTGGTCTTATCGCGCCTTGGTCTTCGAACCTAAAGAAGCGCGATAAGTCGCGGTGATTTTAGCCAAACCTCTGGGCTGCAAGGGCCTGTGAAAATGCACGACCGCATCCGGCGGGTGCGGTCGTGCGCGACCCCGGCTTGCTTTTTTCAAGCCATTTCGCTCCAGACTTTTAGCGGAAATCCCTCACGCTTATCGCGCCGCTTAGGTAAAATGCCGGTGTTTTATTCTAATCACGTTTTGGAGGTTTTATGGCCGGCGCCCATCACAGGCCCGCTCATCCTTTTATGATCGAACTCGAGGAAGCTTGGCGGCTGTTGGCCGAAACCGTCGCCGCTGTATCCCCGGCCCCCGCCAACCCCTCCTTGCCGGTCGAGGCCGCCTTGGGGCGGGTGCTCGCGGAAACCGTCGTCGCCCGTTGCGATAATCCGCCGTTTGACCAGAGTGCCATGGACGGCATCGCCTTGAGCGCCGCGCTTAAAAAGCCGGGTGAACCGCTGGCTTGCCCGGTTGTCGCCACCGTGGCCGCCGGCGATGTTCCAGACGATGCCAAACCTATTGGCCAAAATTGTGTTCGCATTATGACCGGCGCGCCGATTCCCAGTACCTGCGACACCGTGGTAATGGTTGAGGATGTTTCCTTTACCCCGGGTGAACCCGAGATCGCCCATCTTCAAAACGAGCTGATCGTCGGTCGGCATATTCGGCGTCGCGGCGAGAATATCGCACGTGGCGAGGTTCTCGCGCCGGCCGGCACACGGGTTACCGCGCCGATGTTGGCCGCCTTGTTGTCCCAAGGGGTGCGACGGGTCTCCGTGCGTCGTCCGATTCGGGTCGGCGTTGCCACCACGGGTGACGAGGTCGTCGATTACCGTCGCGAGTTGCGACCGGGGCAGATATACAACAGCAACGCCCTGGCCGTTGCCGCCGCGCTGTCGGGCTCGACCGGCACCTTCGCGCTTGGGCCCGCCGGGCTCGGCGACAGCGCGCTGGAGCTACAGCATCTGGGGGTTTTGCCCGATGATTTGGCGGAA
The DNA here is from genome assembly GCF_017377855.1 of Acanthopleuribacter pedis. Taxonomy (GTDB): domain Bacteria; phylum Acidobacteriota; class Holophagae; order Acanthopleuribacterales; family Acanthopleuribacteraceae; genus Acanthopleuribacter; species Acanthopleuribacter pedis. The sequence continues at coordinate 112,337 of NZ_JAFREP010000015.1, read as the reverse complement.
ACCGAGTCCGCCTTGGCCCGTTGCACCGATTTGGATGTGGTGGTGGTGACCGGCGGCGTGTCCATGGGCGAATTTGATCACGTACCTCGGGCCGCCGCTCAGGCCGGTTTTCAGCCGCTTTTTCACAAAGTACGCATGAAACCCGGCAAACCCGTGTGGTTCGGAAAACACAGCGCCGGCACCCTGATGCTCGGTTTGCCTGGGAACCCGGTATCTTCTTTGGTAGGGACCTTGTTGTTTGTTCAGCCGTTGGTGCGTGGACTCCAGGTGGGCGCTTTGACCCCGCCCGGTTTTATCCAGCTTCCCTTGGAAGGTGATGTGCGTAATGGGGGGCGTTTGCCGTTATTTGTTCCCGCGCGGGTGGTACGGCGGGCGGCAGGCTTCTCGGTGATGCCTTTGACGACGAGTGGCTCCGGTGATGTGACCCGTTTTTCCTTCTGTCAGGCCTTGCTCCGGGTCTTGCCGGGTGATGCTCTGAAGAAAGGTGAACTTGTCCAAGTTTTGCTTCCGTTCAATCCGTGACATCGGTTAGAATGGGCGTGCTTTAACCTTTTCGAACTGCAAAAGATCCGCAATATTCTCCGGGACTCTATGGGTACCATCGTGTTTCCGGTATTGATTCTTTTGTGTCAACCTCGGTAGGATAAGGCATCTCCGAAAAAAACTCCAAGAGCTAACCCCAGGAGGTTGATTTTGAAAATCCTGACGATTGATGATTCAACCACCATGCGACGCATCATTATTAATACGCTTGCCCGCATTGGTTATAAAGACGTCGTTCAGGCCGATAACGGCAAGACCGGGCTCCAAAAGTTGGATGAAGGCGGCGTTGACGTCATCATTACCGACTGGAACATGCCCGAGATGGACGGTCTTGAATTTGTGAAAAGAGTGCGTTCCGGCCCCTACAAAGAAGTACCGATCCTCATGGTAACGACCAACGCCGCCAAAGAGGATATCGTTGAAGCTTTGCAGGCTGGGGTTAACAACTATGTTGTCAAACCGTTCACGCCTGAAACCCTCAAAGAGAAAATCGAACTCTTGATTAACTCTTAGTCGGGGTGACTGAACGGACGGCCGCGAGCTCCTGTTTCGCGGCCGAACAAGTCCCCTCCCTTCTACCATGAACGATAGGCGTGGCTTTCGTCCGCGACGTTTTGACACGCTTCTCACCATGCCCGTCCCTTTGTTAGGTTGGCTTCATGCAGACGTTTGTCTTCCTTGGCCTGATCTTCGGAATCCTTAACGCCATCCTCCTTTCCGTGGTGATTTTCATTCTTAAGCAGCCCGACCCCAACCGCGGTCGTCAGCTTGCGGAAACACAAGAGTTACAGGAACGCATTACCGAACTCACCAAACACGTTGTCAGTTTCGAAAAGAAAATCGAAAGTTTGATTAACGATTCCAAGAATGAGAACCTTGCTAAACTGGAGCGTGTCAATCAGGACATGGGTCGTCAACTCAAAACGATCCATGACAATCTCTAACCCTCTTTCTTTTCCTGTCGGGAGCACCTGAATTGCTCAGCCAAGAGTTTTTGCGTCAGACCGTGTTGTTTAACGAGCTCACAGAAGATGAGTTGCTCGAAGTGGTCATGATTGGCTGTGTCAAAAATTACAACGCCGACACGGTGATTTTCAAAGAAGGTGATCCCGGCGACACCATTTACCTCGTCGTTTCCGGTTCCGTGCGTATTTCCAAAATGCACAACGGTACGGAAGAAGCGCTGGCTGTTTTAGAATCCCGCAGCTTTTTCGGCGAGATGGCCTTGTTTGACCGCCAGGATCGTTCGGCTTATGCCATTGCGCACGTGCAAACCTCGTTGTTTGCCATCACCATGCAGGATTTGGTGGCCCTGTTTGACCGCAATCAAGCGATTGCTTACAAGTTCCTGTGGGCCTTTTGTCGTACCCTCACCGACCGCCTACGCACCACCAACGAAAAATTCCAAGTGATCATGAGCCTGGCTAACAGCGGCTTTTAACGCGGATCTTTTTGGTTTGGTGGATGGATGCGCCCTATTTGGCAGGGCGTGGTATCCGTTATTTCGCGGGATGTGAGGATGGATGGAAGATGCGGGCGGGCGTGGGCGCCCTCTTGTGGCAATTCCCGGCCGCGGATGAAGCCGTGCCTTCGGAATGATGGTTTTTCGAAGGTTCGGCTTCATCCGCGTCGGGAATAGGTGAGCGCAACCGGAGGTTGGGCGGAAAAGGGGTTGAAGGGTAGGGCCGCATCCTCGACCGATCCCGCGATCCCGAGAAATAAAGGAACCCAAGCCGAGCCGCGGCCAATCAAACCCGAGTGGGGGCACCCTTCCATCCCCTCCTTGTGCTACAATGCCCGGCGCCGCAATGGGTCGGCTGTTATTTTTTGACGTCCGCGGGCGTCGTTTTCGGAGGCGGGAAATGAGCTTATCGGCGGGTATCGTCGGCTTACCCAATGTGGGCAAATCCACGATTTTTAATGCGTTAACTTCGGGGAAAGCGCAAAGCGCCAACTACCCTTTTTGTACCATCGACCCCAATGTCGGGGTGGTTCCGGTCCCGGACCCGCGCCTCAAGCAGATTCAAAAGTTTATTACCACCGAGAAGGTGATTCCCGCGGCCTTGGAAATTGTCGATATTGCCGGTTTGGTGCGCGGCGCCAGTAAAGGCGAAGGCCTCGGCAACCAATTCCTCGCCAATATCCGCCAGGTCGATGCGATTTTGCATGTTGTTCGTTGTTTTGAGGGCGATGTGATCCACGTTGACGGCAGCGTCGACGCCATGCGCGATGTGGAAACCATTGAAACCGAGCTGATGTTGGCGGACATGGACTCCTTGGAAAAACGCTTGAAGCGCATCGCCAAAATGCCGGATAAAGAATCCAAAACCCAAGCCGCCGCGATCCGGGCTGCCTTGGACAAGCTCAACGACGGCCAGTGGTTGGCCCACGCTGATTTTAGCGAGCTGGAGCGCGAGGCCTTGAAGCCCATGTTCCTGTTGTCCATGAAAGAGGTGCTTTACATCGCCAACGTTCACGAGGATGAGTTGGGTGAAGAGAATGCCCAGGTCGCCGCGCTGCGTGAGCATGCCGCCAAAGCGCAGGCCGGGGTTGTGTTGATCTCGGGCAAAATTGAATCGGAACTGTCCGACATGGAAGCGGAAGAGGCCGCTGAATTTTTGAGTGAACTGGGGTTGGAAGAGCCCGGTTTGCATGCCTTGACCCGCGAAACCTACCGCTTGCTGGGTTTGCAAAGTTATTTTACCGCCGGTAAGAAAGAGATCCGGGCTTGGACCGTTCGGGTCGGGGCGAAGGCGCCTGAAGCCGCGGGTGTGATTCACACTGATTTTGAGCGCGGTTTTATCCGAGCAGAGGTGTTTACCATCGCCGATTTGGAGAAGCACCAATCCGAGGCTGAAATCCGCAACAACGGGGTGATGCGTCAAGAAGGCAAGGAATATGTGGTTGCCGACGGCGACATCATGCACTTTAAGTTCAACGTGTAAACGACCGAAAAAGTCATCGACCAAAAAACCCCGCCGTTGACTCGGCGGGGTTTTTTGGTTGTGGGCCCGTCGGGGTGGTTGACGGCCGGGTTTTGTGTCCGGGCGGGGGTTGACAAATTCCGCGTCATCAATGTTTTACCTGTCCGGGTGTGGCCTTTTGTGGGGAAATTTTTGCGGGGGATAGATCGTTGGTGAGAAGCCCGCGATATAGGTTAGAATACGGCATCCCATCCCGAGGAGGAAATCCCTTGTCCGAACCTAAATACCAACGTATTTTGTTGAAGCTCTCGGGCGAAGCCCTCATGGGACCACGTGAGTTCGGGGTGGACCCCGATACGGTGGCTTCCCTTACGTCACAAATCCGCGAAGTCCATCGTATGGGCATTCAGGTTGCCGTGGTGGTCGGCGGCGGCAATATTTTTCGCGGCGTTTCCAATGCGGCCGCCGGCATGGTGCGCGCCACCGCGGATTACATGGGCATGCTGGCGACCGTCATGAACAGCCTGTCGTTGCAAGACGCATTTGAAAAACACGAAATTCCCACCCGTGTCCTCAGCGCTTTTGATATGCGCCAAGTCGCCGAAACCTATACCCGTCCTCGGGCGATGCACCACTTGAAATCCGGCCGCATTGTGATTTTTGCCGCCGGAACCGGCAACCCCTTTTTTACAACGGATACCGCCGCCGCATTGCGCGCGGTTGAGGTGGGTGCCGACATTATTATGAAAGCGACCAAAGTTGACGGGATTTACACCGAAGATCCGGTGAAAAATCCCAACGCCCAGCGAATCGAGCGGACCAGTCACATGAATGTGCTTGAGAAGCAGCTCAAGGTGATGGACGCTACCGCCATTTCCCTGTGTATGGACAATAAAATGCCGATCCTTGTGTTCCAAATGACCAAACCCGGCAACATTGTCAAAGCGGTATGTGGTGAAGAAATCGGAACCCTAGTGGAGGAATCATGTTAGACGAACATTATGCAGATGCGAAAACCCGGATGGGACAGGCCGTCAAGAAGTTTGCCGGCGAATTGTCGAAAGTGCGCACCGGTCGCGCTTCCTTGGCCGTTTTTGACGGGGTAAAGGTTGATTACTACGGTTCGCCCACGCCGATTAATCAGGTAGCCGCGCTCGCCAATCCCGAGCCCAACCTGATCACCATTCAACCCTGGGAACCCAACATGTTGGGACCGATTGAAAAAGCGATTCTCGGTGCCAACCTCGGTTTGACCCCCAACAACGACGGCGCCCTGATTCGCATTTCCGTTCCGCCACTGACGGAGGAGCGCCGCAAGGAATATGTCAAGCAGGTGCACAAGTTGGCCGAGGCCGCCAAAACCGCGGTGCGCAACATTCGCCGCGATGTGAACGACGCTTTGAAAGGGTTGGAGAAGGAGAAAGAGATTTCGCAGGACGACCTGCACCGTGGTCTGGATGAGATCCAGAAGATTACCGACGGCAAGGTCGGCGAAATCGACAAGTTAACCAAAGGCAAAGAGAGCGAGATTCTCGACGTTTAACCCGCCTGGGTTCTTTGCGTTTCCGCGGGCCGGTTCATGCCGGCCTGTTTTCATTTCTGATGTCCGCCGGGTTCCGTTATCCTTCGTGTGTCTCGCGTTGGGTTTCGGGGTCATAAGGTTAACCATGTCCATTCTTTATTATTGTTCCGTGTTGGTGTTACTATAAAAATCCCCTTTCCCGACCTTTCTCGCCACGGGTATCTCTCCCGATCGCGGCCCAGCTTTTTTGACGGGTTCCGCCGCGATTTCCCCATCGAGCGCGGCAACGACCGCATGGGTGGCCTGCCGGTTTTTGGCCGAGACCGCGTATTCGGGGTGGTGGTGGCGACTCAAGGCTCGCGGAGACGTTTTTGATGAATGATGAGTTTGTGCCGTTACAGCCCGGCGAAATGGTCGACCACTACGAAATATGGAAGTTCCTGGGCAAAGGTGCGATGGGCCGGGTCTATCAGGCGTTTGACAAGCAGCTTAATCGCTGGGTAGCCATAAAAATTTTGCATCATGCCGGCGACCCGGAGCGCGCCCAGAAGATGATGATTGAGGCGCGGAACCAAGCGACCGTCGATCACGAGCATGTTTGTAAGGTTTATGAAACAGGGGTGTTGCGCGGTTTTCCTTACGTGGTGATGCAATACATTGAAGGGATTACCTTGGATCGGGCCGTGCGGTTGATGTCGTTGCGCGAGAAAGTGCTGGCCATCCAAAAAATTGCCGAGGGTTTGCACAAGGCCCATGAGTGCGGTTTGATTCACCGCGATATCAAACCGCAAAACATCATGATGGAACGCGGCGATGTCGCCCATGTGTTCCTCATGGATTTCGGGGTTGCCAAGCAAAAAACCGCGCCCAGCAACACCATTGAAGGCGAGGTAAAAGGATCGCCCGCTTACATGTCGCCGGAGCAGGCCGAGGGCCGGGTCGACCTTGATCACACTTCCGATATTTACAACCTCGGTGCCACCCTTTATTTCCTGCTGGTGGGCCGTGCGCCCTTCAGCGGTGACAACACCGTGGAAGTGTTGTTGGATGTCATGGAAAAGGAACCGGAGCCGATTGGACGGGTGCAACCCGACTTGCCCCAGGACCTGCAGAACATCACCATGAAGTGCATTCAAAAAGAGCCTGAGAATCGTTATCAGAGTGCACTCGCCTTGGCTTCCGATCTGGGGCGACTGCTTGCCAACGAGCCGGTGACCGCCACCCCCGCCACCCCTTTGTACCTTATCTATAAGTTCATCCAAAAGAACCGTTACCCCGTTTTGGCGACCTTCCTGGTGTTGCTCTCCTTGGTTGCCGGCTTGCTAGGGACCACCGCCGCTATGTTGCGTGCCTATCAAGCCGCGGACGAGGCCGCCGCCTCGCGGCAGGAGGCTTCCGCCGAATCGCAAAAAGCCGTGACCATCTTAAACTTCGTCGAAGACCTTGTGGTGGATTTTGAGGCCGCTTCGCCGTGGGAACAATCGCCCTCGATTTCCGTGGCCATTCCCTTGGAACCTCGCGAAATCGTCGAGCGCATTGAAATTGAATTTGATCGTCATCCGCGCATCCAAGCGGCGGTCGCCGTTCTGGTCGGGAAAAAGTTACTCAACGAAAGCCGCACCACCGACGCGGTTTACCTGCTCGATTTCGGCTGCTCCCTTCTGGAACGAAACTACGGCCCTTGGCATCCCCGCACCCTACGCACGCGGTTGGAGTTATGTGTTGCTCTGGTGCGGGATCGCAAACCCGAGCAGGCCGTGGAACAAGCCGACCAACTACTGAAGCAAGGGCGTTTGGTGTTTGGCGAAGATCATCCGATGACCATGGCCATTCGCGAGCTTTGGTTGTACCTCCAACTTGACGGCCGTTCCGAGGATGAAGAGCCCGCCGCGGTTTATGCGGCCTACCGTCGTTTAGTCGAGGGTGAACTGTTGCTGCCCGCCAACTTTCGCTGGCGGTTTCTCGAGGGCCGGCGTCGGGCCGTTTATGAGGCCGTTGTCGCCCAGGGCTCCCCGTCCTCGGCGATTCATCGTGAATTTATGCTCAATTTCCTTGCATTGCGTTTAACAGCGGGTGACTACCGCGATGTCTTGCGCGACTTACGCGCGGTCAGCGGACATGTGGCCGACGTACGTCGTGAATCGCCCATTCATGAACTGTCACTCCACCTTTGGGAGGGGCGGATTCGGGCCCGGCTGGGTCAATTCCCACAGGCGCTTTCGTTGTTTGAGAAAATTCATCTTGCCAGCGAGGAGCGGGATGTTGAGGCCCATATTTTGGCGTTGCGGGCCCGCAACGAAATGGTGGATGCCTGGATTTGGGTCGGTGATGCCGAGGCCGCCCTTCAGCTTGCGGAAACCGCGGAGGGCGCCGCGCCTGAACCCGAGTATGCCTTCGAACATTTTTGGCGTGGCGTTTTGCGGGGCAAAATTGCGATTGCGCAAAACAAACCGGAAGAAGCACGATTGTGGTTAGAGCGCAGTCGTTCGGCCGTGCGCCAGTTCGGCGGTGGCTTCCAACTGCGCGCCTTAGAGCTGGAAGCGCTTTGGGCCGAATGGCTGCGTACCCAATACCGCTTTGAGGAGGCCGCGGTGGTGGTCGGCTACGCTTATCGGGCGGCGACCTTCTATTTTGAGCCGGAAAACCGGTTGTGTCTGCGGCTTCAACTGTTGCGCGGCCGTCTCTACATGGACCAGAAACTGATGCTGGGCGCCGAGCCCTTGCTGATCGCCTGTTACGAAACCTTTGCGCGCCAATTCGGTAACGACCATCCAGCTACCCGAGAGGCGATCCAGACCATCCTCTTCCTCTACGACCAAACCCAAAACCAGAACAAGCGCGAGGTTTTCCAAGAGCGTCTCACGCTTTAGGATGGTTTGGGATGCGGTGTGTCCGTAGGGGTTAGCTCGCATTTCTCACAAGGATAGCAGGATGGTTTGAGGATGCGGCTGATGATGGGAACCCTTGGTTGCCGGTTCCCGACGCGGATGGCGCCGTTATTTCGAGGAAGGCGCGGCGTGACTGTGCATTCGAACCCTTTCTGGTTTAACCCGCATTTCTCACAAGGAGGGGTTCGACCATTCGCGGGGCCGAGCATTCGCGGGGCCGACCATTCGCGGGGCCGAGCATTCGCGGGGCCGACCATTCGCGGGGCCGACCATTCGCGGGGCCGAGCATTCGCGGGGCCGACCATTCGGCGTAGCAGCCGCGGCGGAAGCGGCAAGACCCAGTAATACGGCCGCCCGCCCCGCGGATGGCAAACCCTCGTCATCGCATGGGGTTGCCCCGGTGCAGAATCCCTTTTGAGAAATGTGGGTTAGGAGCTATCGCTTAAACCAACCGGAACAGCGGGGTGACTTGCGGTGGGACGTGGTGGTGGGCGCTTTATCGCGGTTCGGTGGAAGCCAAACGAAGTAACGGCCCTATCCGCGGCGGGAAGTGGTTGAGAGGGGGGGACGGCAAAGCCGCATCCTCCATCCATCCTGCCTTCCTGTTAAAAAAAGGAGCCCAAGCCAAGCTGATTGGAACCCAAGCAGTCGAGAAGCCGATTCTTCAGACCGCGATCCTCACCGCAACTTAGGACGGATGGTTGCCCGACCCCAGCGCGCACTTTTATCCTCTTCCCAAATGGAGACCGAAATTTCGCAGAGGTTGAGGTTGTGGAAGCGGGGGTCTTCTCTAAATATGGGTTGAAGGCGCCACAGGAAATAATGGGCGAGCGTGTCACAGGTAGGAAATTGTTGGGTGGTGTTGACGAGGTGGTTGTCGCTCGTGAACTGGGGACATTCGTGGAGGTTGCACCCGTCCAGCTCTTTGACATAAGGGTCGAAAAACTTAGCGAGGTCGAGCATGTCATGAACCATCCCGGTGCGGGGATCTAATGGGCCGGAGACGCTAAACTCAACTTCCCATAGGTGCCCGTGCAGCTCGGGGCGGGCCGGCAATGCATGGGAGGCGTGGAAGTGTTTTTGGACACTGACCACGATTTCATATTCTTGATCATCGACGAACATGGCGTTTTTAAACCTTGTGGGTCACCGTTTTTGTGACGTGAAAAAATGTGCCGGTCGCATCGTTTAGGGTTGCGCCGGGGGTGGCGTAGTTTGTTTTGACGAGGGCTAGCCCGACAGAGACGCCTCGTTCCGGGTTGTTCATCAGCGAGGTTAAGCTGCCGGCCGGTTTGTCTTCCAAGGTGAGCGGGCGGGGGAGTGTGCCGACCTTGCCGTCGGGATCGCCGGTGACCAGGCATAAAACCTGTGGTGGGCGACCGCGGTCATTGGTTTTGGCAACCGTTTCTTGGCCGATGTAACAGCCTTTGTTAAAAGCGATGCCGCTCACTCCGCAAACCAAGGGGTTTTGACCGGCGAGCATGTCGATGCCGAACCAGGCAATCAACGCTTCGATGCGGGCTCGGTTGAGGGCGTTGAACCCGATGGGTGCCAAGCCCATGTCGATGAGGGCGGTAACCGCATCGCCTGCTTCTTCGCGACCGCACAGCACATCGGTTCCACCAAAGCCGCAGCGATTATGGTCGATAAAGTGCCAGTGTGGATAAATCTTGGCGAGCGCCTCGCGGTGCAAAGGCGCTTCCTTGCCTTGGAGTGAAAAGAAGTAATAGTCCGTCAAGGGGCGAATGGTTACATCTTCCATGATGACGAAACGAGACAGGTTTTTTTGAATCGTGTCACGCAATTCGAAGGGGCATTCCATGACCAAATGGTTGTCTTCCAGGTGGTAAAGGTTCAGTTTGGCTTGCACCTTACCGGAAGCGTCCAACAGAAGCGAGGGCTTGGCTTCGCCGACGGGAAAGGGCTGCATCGATTGGGTAAGCATGCCTTGCAGAAATGAGAAGACGTCGCGGCCGCGCAGGGAAAGCAAACGTTCTTGGGTGAGGTCGACCAAGCCGGCGCGCCGTTGGAGGGCGTCATATTCCGCTGAGCCGTAATTGGCGGAGAGCTGGTAATCGCCCTGGGTGTCGAGGATCTGATCGGGACGGCCTGACTGTTGATTCATGAGGTTAACTCGGCGCGACGGGTTTTGGGGCGGTGCCCCTTGTCGAAAAGGGAAGGTTCGACCGGTTTTTTTCCGGCCGAACCCTCAATTTGAATATACACAATGATCTAACCAAGCGCGATGAAAACGCGTGTCGTCGGTTAGCTCGGGATGGTAGGTCACGGCAGTCAGGTTGCGATACTGGACGCCGGTAATTTGATCACCCAGCCTGCTGATGACCTTGGTTTCGCCCTGGATGTTGGTGAATCGTGGGGCGCGAATAAACAGCGCGTGGTATTCGGCAAGGTTCCACGTCGGACAGGATTGGCTTTCGGTGAAACTGTCGACCTGAGAACCGTAGGCGTTGCGTTCGATGTCGGCCGGCAACCAGCCGAGGCTGTCTTGCTCCGGGTGGGTTACCCGTTGACTGAGCAGAATGGCCCCGGCGCAGGTTCCAAGCACGGCTTTCCCGGATGCGGCAAACTGATCCAAGGCGGGTTTGAGATCAAACGCTTGAATGAGTTTGAGCATTGTCGTGGATTCGCCGCCCGGCAGGATCAGTGCATCGCAGTCCTCAAGAGCCTCGGCGAGGCGCACCTCTTTGGAGGCGACGCCGCACCGATCAAGCGTTTTGCGGTGGGCGGCAAAGCCGCCCTGTATGGCTAAGACACCGATCATCAGGCGTTTACCAGCCTCGGCCGGCGAGGAGTTCGCCTTGGGGGATGTCGCTGATGTTGATGCCCACCATGGCTTCGCCCAAATTCGCGGAAACTTCCGCAAGAATTTTGGGGTCTCGGTAGTGCGTGGTTGCTTTGACAATCGCGGTGGCGCGTTTCAGTGGGTCGCCGGATTTGAAGATCCCGGAGCCGACAAAAACCGATTCGGCGCCGAGCTGCATCATCAGTGCCGCGTCCGCCGGCGTGGCAATGCCGCCCGCGGCGAAGTTAGGAACCGGCAGTTTGCCGTGTTCCGCCACGTAACGTACCAGGGTGAAAGGCGCACCCATGTTTTTGGCCGCGCTCATCAGCGAGGCCGGGTCCATGGCTTTTAATTCCGCGATGCCTTTGTTGATGGAGCGCATATGGCGAACTGCTTCAATGACATTCCCCGTGCCGGCTTCGCCTTTGGTGCGCATCAACGCTGCACCTTCGCCGATGCGGCGCAGTGCTTCTGCCAAATTGGTGGCGCCGCAAACGAAGGGCGATTTGAAATCGTGTTTCCAGATGTGATTGCTTTCATCTGCTGGGGTCAATACTTCGCTTTCATCGATGAAGTCGATGCCGAGTGATTCCAGAATTTGGGCTTCCACGAAGTGGCCGATGCGGCATTTGGCCATCACCGGAATGCTGACCGTTTCTTTAATGGAAGTTACCAATTCAGGAGGGGACATCCGGGCCACTCCGCCTTGAGCGCGGATATCGGCCGGGACCCGTTCCAGTGCCATGACGGCAACAGCGCCCGCGTCTTCCGCGATGCGTGCTTGTTCGGGCGTGACAACGTCCATAATGACGCCGCCCTTGAGCATTTCGGCCAAGCCGGTTTTGAGCTCAATCGTTCCTACTTCTTTCAATCCATGCCTCCCAGTAAGTGGTTGCTAGAGCGAGTGTTTGCTCCAACCCTTGAAGCGCCTTGTCAAAAAAAATTGAATCGTGATTACAAAGCTTCGCTTGCCTTGCGGCGCGAGAAAAATCGGGGGTGCTTCAAGGTGTGGTGGAACCACCTCATTTTCGGAGCATGATTATCGCTCTAAAGCCGTTGCAATGCAACTTGTCCGCTTGGTTTCCGGCACGCAGAAATTGAAATAATGACGACCAAAGGGGACTGATTCGGGTTCGCAACCCTTCCCGGTGCCGGTGCCGCGACCCTCGACGGCGACCACCTACCCGTTCCCACCGATTGAGCGCGTAAGGTTTTACTTTTTTCTGCTTGCGATTCGTGTATCATGATCATCTTTGTGGTGAAATGTGCCCCGATTTGACGCAAACGCCGCACTTACTGTCTGCGATGCGAACCCCCCAGCCGTTTTTTTATTCGTGTCTTTGTTCTTTTTGAGACGTGAGGTTTTCCGGGTTCATTTTTATCGTAGCTGAACAAGAACTGTGAAGCTTGAGGAATCCCTGCCATGACCAAACGCAAAGATGAACGCAAAGAGTTGCTGAAAACCGACGAATTCAAGGCCGCGCTTGAGAGCGGTATCTCTCAAACCAAGGAATCACCACGCACGGTAATCGGTGCCGTGGTCGGCGCTTTTGCGCTGTTGGGCCTTATCTTTTTGGTAATGTCCTTCCGTGACAACGCCGCCAAAAACGCTGCAGGCCAGGTCTATCAAATTGAAGGCCCTTTGTTTGCGCAGGTTGATGATACGCGTGACCGCTTTGATTTCAGCAGCGAGCGACAGAAATACGAACAAGCCTTGGCTGAAGCGGAAAATACCATTCCTTCCTTGAGTGGCGCTGCCAAGCAGCAAGCCCTTCTTCTCAAAGCCGGCGCCCTGGCCGCCCTGGGCCGTCAGGATGAAATTCCCGCGGTTTATGAAGAAGTTCTGAAAGGCGATTCCGGTTACCACTTCTTCGCCCACAAAGGTTTGGGCGATTATCACTTTGCAAAAAAAGCTTTTGATGAAGCGCTCTCTCATTACGATAAGTTGGCGAAGTCCGGTAGTGTGGTCCCCGACATGCAAGACTTTGTTAACTACCAGCGTGCGCGTTGTTTCCAAGGGAAGAATGATTTCGCCCAGGCGCGCACCTTGGCCAATGCCGTGATTGATCGTTACAAAGACAAGGAAGCGGTTGATCGTTCGCCCGTCTACCGTAAAGTGGAAGAGTTGTTGAAGGAATTGGATGAGGCGAGTCCCGCATCCGATGCAGGCGCCGCTTCCTAAGCGTCCTTTCCGTTGTTTATTGCTAAAAAGCCGGTCGATGACCGGCTTTTTTGATGTTTGCCCAGCGTGGCGGGCCAACCCGGCCGACTGAAAGAAGATGCAAGGAAAGCCTCCAAACCGGCGTTCTTGTGCCCGTCTAGGGCGGATAACTTGCAGGAGCCGTATACGAGGCCCGTAGGTACGGTTCTGTGAGAGGGATGAGCCGGGATTAATTGCCCCGTCTCACCCTGCTCGATGTTTGGAGTCCGCGTCTTTTTTTATGGGGTAGATCCGCTGGTGAGGCACGTGGATTAGCGGATTTTTGACTTCAGCCAGGAGACGACCCTTTGCGCTGCCTCAATTTGATGGGGTTGGTTGGTGAAGGGGGCCTCGTTTTTCTCTAAAAACCCGTTTAACCCCTGTTTTGGGCCGGGTAATGTGAATTGGGCCCCGAACCCGGTCTGTTCGAATTGGTGCGCTGTCACGTTTTTTGGTGCCGCTGAAAAGTAAGTGAGCAAGCGTCCCGGCAGGTTGGCGTCGATGCGACCGCGGATGACTTGCTCGAAAAAACGCAAGGCTTCATCGAAGCCCGTTGCTGCGCCGCGGAGTCTGAGTGGGTGCGTCGCGGGCGTGTTGATGGAGAGCAGGAAGGCCCGGTCGTACAGGGCGGTGTCCGTTGTTCGCGGTTGATGAACCATGAGCCATCCGTTTGTTGCGGATTTGGGGGCGCCTGGGGGCGGTCCGGCATGGAAGTTTCGAAAATCAAAGAAGAGTTGAGATTCGCTCATGATTAACCCTCATCATTCGCGGAAGCTGTGTTTTTCGGTTCGGAATGGGCCGACTTGTTTGCATCAAGTAACCTATTTAGATTAGGATAAAAGACTTGGTAGGGGAAGGTTAAACCAGGTCGGGCCGGTCCTCCCTGAGAATGGGTCCGGTTGAAACCTCGGGCCGGATTCCTGAGGCGGCGGGAAAAGAACCGCTAACCCGCATTTCTCACCAGAATTCGTCGCGAGGCTTTGAAATCGTTGTGAGGACACAGGTTACGACCGCGGGCAGGCGTAGCAGCGCCACGTCGAGGCTGTCACCGTTGCTTTGCAACGGTGCAACCGAGTAATCTAAGTAATTGCAGCTGTTTCAACGCGGGAGCAGAGCTTCTGGTGAGAAATGCGGGCTGATTGTTCGGGGTGGAGTCGGCGGCGGATGATGGGTGATCGAGTCCTTGTGTCATTCGGTTTTGTAGCTATTTGGGGAGCATTTTCACATGACCATCGGTGAAAAGCTAAAACGAGCGCGCAAAAAGATGAACTACGACCTCGACGATGTCGCGCGCGAGACCAAAATTGCCAAAATGTTTCTCATTGCCATTGAGAATGACGATGTTTCCGCGCTGCCGGGCGGTGTTTATACGCGGAATTTTTTGCGAACCTATGCCCAGTTCCTTGAACTGGATGAAGATATTATTACCGCTGAATTTCACGATCAGTACGACATCAAACCTCACTTTGTTTTACAGCAAGAACAAACCAAGCGCGATGATTCCGCTTTTAAACAGCAGCGCATGCGGCTCCTGATGGTGATTTCCTTGATCGTCGGTGTGGTCCTTTTGGTGCTTTTGGTTTTGTACCGGCCTTGGGCGTCCGCTGATCCCGCCGGCGCCGTGAAAACGTTGCCGCCCCGTGTTGAAGCGCCAGGGGCTGCTTCAACCTCGGTTACCGAGCCCGTGTCTCGGCCCGATGAGGGGCATGCGGGGGCGGTTGACCGCGGCGCTGAGGCCAAGCATGGGCGCGCCGAATCGGATCCTTTGACCGCGGATAAGGCGACGGCGACCCTGAATGGGGTTCCGTCGGAAATTTCCCCGGAAGTGTCCGGTGATATGCCTGTCGGCAATGATTCTCCCGCGGCGAGAAGCGCGGTTTCGGCCGGCGGCGGTGTTTCTTCCGGCTTGCCATTGCTTTCCCTCGCGGGAGAGCAGGTGTTGGGCGGGGCCGAGGGCGATGTCGTTTTGGATGATGTTTTTGTGATTGAGGCGCGTCGCTCCGTCCGGGTTGAGGTATACATCGACGGTGAGATGCTTACCAATCGACGCCTTCCCGCCGGAGAGCGCCGGATTTATCGCATGGGGCGTTTGCACGTCGTTAAAATATGGGATATTGCCGATGTGGTTGTGCAAGTTGATGGGGGTGTTTTTCAAGCGCCCGCCGGTCTGTCGGGCCCGGTTTTATTGACCGATTTTAAGCCGGGTGAGATGTTGGATCGGTTGCGGTCGGCCGAGGTGTCCGCTTCCGATGTGGAAGAGTAAGAGCGGTAACAATAATTCCCTACACAGGAAGTGAGGCGTCTCCATGGAAGGCATTTTAGACCAAATTATTAAGGGCGAATTGCCCGAGCAGGCGACCCTTGCGGTGGTTCGCGGCGTCTTTCCTCTGGAGATCGAAGATCAGTTGGCCGCGTTATTCCATATTTGTGAGGCCGATGAGGCCATGTTAGAAGAGGCGCGTGGTACTGTCGCCGGCTACAGTGAGGATGTGCTTAAGCCGTTTTTTCAAAACCGGGATCAGCGGGGGGAGCTGCTTGACTTCTACCTGCGCCGTTTCCTTTTTCCGCGTTCTGTTACCGAGGTGCTGTTGCTGAATCCCGCCATGCCCGCGGTTGCCTTGGCCGAGGTTGCACCGGAGTTGGAAGAGAACGTGTTGGATTTGGTGGTGAACAACCAGGTCAAAATCCAGGAGCATCCGCCGCTTGTTGATGCATTGCGCAGAAACCCTTCGCTGTCGGTCATTCACACCCAGAAACTTGAAGAATACGAACGTCTGCTCCTGAAGGAGTTGGTGTCAACAGACGAGGAATTGGCCGGCAAAAGCGCCAAAGAGATCGAAGAGGAGGCGATTGCCGAGGCCAAACGGTTTGTTGAGGTGTTTGGTAAAGAAAAGGAAAGTGTCAAAAGCAAAGTTAAGAAAAATGCCGCCGAAGCCAAGGAGAAAGAAAGCAAGGATCAGGGAAACAAGGAAGAGGCGCCCCGTTCCGAGTCGCTGAAAGATATTGCAGGCGACGCCGCCAAACAAAAGCGGCCCGTCCTTGAGTTGATTCAGGAGATGTCGATTCCACAAAAAATTCAGGCCGCGATCAAGGGTGACCGTGAGTACCGCGGTGCTTTGATTCGCGATTCGAATAAATTGGTTTGTTGTGCCGTGATCAAATCGCCGCGGGTTACCGAGTCGGAAGTGGAGTTTTACTCGAACTTGAGAAATGTTCAAACGGATGTGTTGCGGCTGATTGCGCAGAATCGCGAGTGGATCAAGAATTATAAAATTGTGCTGAATTTGGTTAAAAACCCGCGAACACCGCTGGCGTTTTCTATGAAGTTGATGCCGCGTCTCAATAAGGCCGATATGCGATTTTTGGTGCGGGACAAAAATGTGCCGGAAGCATTGCGTACCTTGGCACGGCGTTCGATTCGGACTGGGAAATAAGCCGTTTTTTAGGGGTGGATCGCGGTCTTTGCATGGATAAACAGCGGGGGAAACCGAGATTTATTGATGATCGTAATTGACAAGTAGTCACATCATCCTAAAATGGTGAAAAGACGTTTAAGCTGAGAGGCATTGACACTCGAATGGATCATTACCGAACCCTGCAGGTTTCGCGTCATTGCTCGCGAGAGGAACTTCACAAAGCGTTTCGGCGGCTTTCTAAGTCGAACCACCCCGATAGTTTTCCTGAATCCGAGCGCGACCAAGCCGAAAAGAAATACCAGCAGATTGTAGTTGCGTTTAACACGCTCAAAGACCCCCGCCAGCGCGAGAAGTATGACAAAACCCTTGATTTAGGCGCCCCGGCCGGGCGCCCTCAGGTGGATGAGTCCAACGAGGCACGCGCCGCCCGTTATCTCAAGATGGGGCAAATGCGTTATGAAAAGAACCTATATGACCAGGCGGTCGAAGCGCTCAAGCGGGCTGTGTATTTTCAGGAGACCGCCGAGGGCTGGTTTTACAAGGGTTTGGCTGAGATTAAGGTGTCGGGCATGGGGAAAGAAGGGGTGCGTAGTTTAGAGCGCGCCATCTCCATGGATTCACGGAACGGTTCTTACTATGCTGCTTTGGTTCGCTCCCTGATGCACTTCGGTCTCAAAACGCGGGCGCGCAACGCGCTCCAGAAAGGTTTGCAAATGGCGCCGGGTGATCGAGAGTTGCGCGCGTTGGCTCGGGAAATGGAGCCTGAAGAGGTCCAGAAAGACAAAAGCGCCAAAAAAGGCGGCTTGCTGGGTGGATTGTTCGGCAAAAAGTAGGAGACGGAATCTTGCATTTTCAATCATATGTTGCCACGGATGTCGGCATGAAGCGAAAAGCCAACGAGGATAATTTCTGTGCCAATCGGGAGATTGGTCTGTTTGTGGTGGCTGACGGCATGGGGGGTCATGCCGCCGGTGAAGTAGCCAGTCGGTTGGCGGTGGAAGAGATTGAAACGGTTTTGCTTGAGTCCGAGGGCGACGAGAATTGGACTTGGCCGGATACCTACGATACCGGTGTCTCTCTGACTGCCAACAAGCTGCGTTTTGCCATTAACCTCGCTAATGAAAAAATTCGTCGAACCACCATGGAGCGTGTCGAGTGTCGCGGCATGGGGACCACCATTGTTGCGGCGATTGTGCGAGGGGTCCATTGCACCGTGGCCCATGTTGGCGATTCGCGGGCTTATCTTTTTCGCGGTGGCAAGCTCTCGCCGCTGACCTCGGATCACAGTTGGGTAAATGAGCAGCTTAAGCAGGGGTTTTTGACCCTGGAGCATGCGCGCAACCACCCCTTCCGGAATGTGATCACCCAGGCCCTTGGCAGTGGTGCCGAGGTGAAGGCCGATTTAAAGGATTTGTTGCTTAAGGGCGACGATCTGTTGCTGCTCTGTTCCGATGGGCTTAACTCGATGTTGACCGATCATGAAATTCACGGCATTTTGCTGGAAAACCGTGAAGCGTCGCTTGATGAAACCACCCACAAGCTGGTTGACGCCGCCAATCGGAAAGGTGGCGACGACAATATTACCGTTGCCTTGGTGCGAATATGTGAATAAGGACGCATGTTTGACGTCCTTTTGTGTGAGCAAGCGCAAACTTGGCAGCTTAGCCCCAATTACCCCCCTTCCATCTGCCTTCTTTTCGGTTAAAGTGTTTTCAGACGCGCTCCGATGCACGTGGCGAGCGCGTGTGTTGTAGAACGGGACCTTTCAGTGGGAATGTGATTCTTAGGCGACGGTGCTCAGGTGCCGCCGTTGGGATCCAAGCAGGGGCTGATAATACTAATAGCCGTTATCTGTCCTAATGACATGAATAATGGGTTATGGCCGTGTGTCGCGAAGATGATTTCCGCCGCGGTGGACCCGCGGCGCGCCCGCCGAGGCTGGTAAACAACAAGTTTGCCAAGGGCTTCGTTCGGGATCACGCGAAACTGACCGGCGCGTCACGAAGCGCTAATAAACGGCGAGGCGGGCTTCCCGGCGGCAAATAATTCCCGAAAAACGTTAAACGTTTTCCGGGATAAGCCGATGTTAATGTAGCTTGACTCCCAAACTTGGAAAATGCTAATGTTTCCACACACTTAGTGTCCATAAGTTTGATTTTTCTTGGGTTATGCATGGATCAAAGGGGGCGATTGTGCTGTTTAGGAAGTCCAAGGGGCTTGTCGGTCTCGACATTGGTTCCAGCGCGATCAAGCTGGTGGAGCTGAAACCGTTATCCAAAGACGAAAACAAGTGGAAGCTGGTGAACCTGGGTGTTGCCCACCTGGCCCCGGAAGTGATCGTCGACGGTTCGATCATGGATAGCAGTGTGGTCGTCGACGGTGTTGTTCAGTTGTTTAACGAGAACAAGATCAAAACGAGTGAAGTTGCTATCGCCGTCTCAGGTCACTCGGTGATCATCAAAAAAATCACCATGGCCTACATGTCCGAGGAAGAACTTAACGAATCAATTCGCTGGGAAGCAGAAAGCTACATTCCCTTTGATATTGATGATGTGAACTTGGACTTCCAGGTTCTGGACGAAGGTGACCGCGGTGACGGCAATATGGATGTATTGCTGGTGGCCGCCAAAAAAGAAAAGGTCTCCGAATATGTTAGTGTGGTTCAGCAGGCCGGTCGCGCGCCGGTGACCGTGGATGTCGACTCTTTCGCGCTGCAAAACGCACTGACCGCAAATTACGACATTTCCGACTTTCAAGTGACCGCGGTCATTAACATTGGCGCCTCTGTTATGAATATAAATATCATGCAAGGGAATAACTCCATTTTCTGGCGTGATATTTCTTTTGGCGGCAATGTCTACACGGATGCCATCCAAAAGGATTTAGGCGTCGACTTTGAAACCGCTGAAGTTTTAAAACGCGGTGAGTCGGCCGATGACATCAACTTTGAAAGTGTCATCCCCATTCTTCAGAGTGTTACCAACGACCTTGGTGTGGAAGTTCAAAAAACCTTTGATTTCTTTAAGGCCACCACCTCCGCGGAAAAAATTAACCGCATTATGTTGACCGGCGGTAGCTCCAAGGTTCTCAACCTCGACCAATTTTTGTCGGAGCGATTTGAAGCACCGGTTGAAATGCTGAATCCTTTTCAGAACATCAGTTACAACGAGAAACAGTTTAACCCACAGTTAATACACGATTTGCGAGCGAGTGCCGCGATTGCGGTCGGTCTGGCGATGAGGAGGGTCAACGACAAATGACCATGATACGCATCAACCTTATAGCCGAGCGGAAAGCCGGCGCGCCTAAGGCTCAGAAAAAAGCGACACGCCAAGCCAGTGATTTGGAAGAGAACCTTATTCTGATCATCATGGTGCTCGTTGCCTTAGGTGCTTGCTACGCCAATTACTACGTTTACAAGCAAGAGCAGCAAGAGCTTTTGGCTGAAAAGCGTGCCTTGCAAGCCGAGTATGACAAACTGAAGGTTTGGATCGACAAACGGGAGCAATTTGAGATTCAAAAAGAATTGCTTAACGAGAAGATTCAGAAAATCAGTCAACTCAAAGACCGACGCCAAGGCCCGGTCAAACTTATGGAAGATATCCATAACGTTTTACCCGAGTCCGTGTGGTTAACTGATGTGACCCAAGGCTTGGACAAAAACCTGCTGAATGTTACCAAATCCGGACGACAGCGGGCCAAGGGCGGAAGCCAGCGTGGTATCACCGATATCAGGGAAGTTCGCATCAGTGGTTTTGCCAAAAATACCGATGCGATTACGACCTTTGCGCGAAGTGTTCAGGGGATGGAAGATCGCTACTCAGAGCTTGATCTCAACCAATACTCCATGGCGAGCGACAAAATCGACGAAGGTAGTGGTTTCCAATTCTTGCTTTATTTCAAAATCCAACCCGCGAATGCCGGTAAGGCCAAGCAGGAAGGAGGCACCCCGTGAAGCTCACCAAACTGCACCAGTTGTTGGCCGGCTTTGTCGTGATCATTGTCGGTTTGTTGTTCACTAACTTCTTTTTCCTCAAAGACGTGAAGTTAGGAATTGAACGTGCCAAGGCGGATATTGAACAACTCAATACCGATATTTCGGTTGCAAAAAATATTCAAAATACCGCGAATGAACTACAAGAACAGATGACCCATCTTCGCGCTCAATTGGACCGTCTTAAAAAGGTACTTCCTGTTGATATTAACAAGCCGAAATTCCAGGCGGATGTGAAGCGCTATGCCAACGAAAACGGCATTGAAATTGTTGGCGCGGTTAGCAATAAGCCGGTTATCGACGACGTCATTGTAGAGCACCCTTTTGCCTATGAGGCAGAGGGCAGTTTTCACGATTTTGGTCGCTTTTTTGCCCAGCTTACCAACTACCCTCGCATTGTGAACATCAAGGGTTTGAGTTTGAGCAAATCGGAAGAGGCCGCGCGAGGCGCGGTCGCCGCGACTTTTGTTGTTTCGGTTTACTCTTATCGGGAACCGACACCTGAAGAACTGAAAGCGCAAATTGAAGCCAAGAAAGCTGAGGCTTCCGGTGGAAAGAACAAGAAACGCAGAGGGAGGAGGTAGATGGCTATGAATTGGCTGAGAATCGCCGCTTTTTCCGCTTTCCTCCTGACCGGTTTATTTGTCTGGGCACAGGAACCGGCTGAGGAAGAAGATGATACCCCGATCACCGGTGGGATAACCTATTCACCCGTCGTCCCTGAGGACGAGTTGCCGCGTGATCCCTTTAAATCACCTTTTGAAATCGAAAAAGAACGCGAGGCGACGGTTACCGTCGCCACCGGCATTCCGAATGCCGAAAACCGTCTGCCCCACTCGATTTCGGAAATGGATTTGAAAGGTATTTACCTAGATGCCCGGACCGGATACTGGGCCATTTTCTCAATCGGTGGTGAATACGATTGGTTTCAAGTTGGCACGCTTTTGCGCGACGCCGACTTGGTTAACATTACTGATAAGGCCGTCTTCTTCAAGCACTATACCTCGGAAGACAGTGATCACATTCGTGAAGTGGTTAAAGAATTGCACCGTGGTGAGGAGTAGTCATGTTTAAGAAATGGATCGCTGCTTTTTGTTTGTTGTTCAGTGGCGCAGTCATTATTGCCGGCGATGTTGTCATCGAAAAAGCGGTGCCTATGTCTAATGATGGGAAAACATCGTTGGTCGTTTTTTACGAGGGCGCACCGCAATTAAGTTTTTTCGCGCTGGACACGACCGAGGGCGTTTTCTCGGTTGATTTTCCCGGCGCCACCAGCGAAGTCGATTTCAGCGCACTCGCCTTTCCCCAGGTTGAAAAAATTGTTCAGGAGCCGCTCGATGTGGACGCCGAAAGCGGGATCCGTGTTCGCTTTTTCCTGAACGGTTCAGTCAACTGCTCTGTTTACGACGGTGCACAAGGTGAAGTTACCTTATTCTTTAAATCCGAACTTCCCGAAACGGAAGCAGCGGTTGTTACGGCCCATGAGGAAGTTGAAAGCTTGCCCCAATCCGCGCAGCCGGTGGTCACGCAGCTTGATGGTGGTGACGGCTTGAAGCGTTTGGCACATGTCGACGCCGCCGACTACGACGATTATGGCGTGTTGCGCCTTTCCGTCGCGGGTCTCAAGGAATACCGTACCTTCTATTTAAAAGAACCCAACCGCTTTGTCATTGACCTGAAGGAAACCCTGGTCCGCATGAACGAGCCCAACATTCGTGTTGAAGGCGCGCTGCTTCAGCAAGTTCGTGTTCGCCAATTCCAACGGGAGCCACAGCCCATCACGCGTTGTGTGCTGGATCTCTCCGGGAAAGTCCCGGTGACGATTCGTGAGACCGAAGGTGGATTGGCACTGGTTTACGGTGTAGACGAAACCCGTTTGGCCCAGGCCGTTGCTTTCCTGGAAAGCAACGCAGCCGACTTGAAAGAAGCGGTGGCCGAGGCGACGATTGTTGAAGAACCCGCCGCTGAGGTGGTGGTTGCCGATGTGGCGGACACCGTTTCCGAGGTTAGCGAAGCTTCTGTAGCGGAGACGGCCACTGAAACCCCGCAACACGACACCAACGATGAAACCGTCGCGGTTTCAACAAACGAGCAAGTTGAGCCCTTAAGCCAAGCGAGCGCCGCCGCTGTTACCGAAGCCGCGGATGTTCAAACTGAAGCGCATGAGGCCCTTGCGGTTGAACCAGAACCGGCGGCAATCGAGTCCGCGGCGCGTGCGATTTCCGCTGAAGCCGATACGACTGATGCTGTGCAAATGGTTACGGAACCATCCGTGTCTGCCGCGCGGGAAGTTGACGTTCCGGTTCAGAATCTGCCCGTGGTTGCCGAGGTAGAAGCACCTGCAGCAGGCGTTTCTCAGCCCGCGGCTGAAACAGCGGAAGCGGGTTCCGTGGGTTCCTCATTGCCCGTTTTTGAAGAAGCAATGACCGCTATGGACGCGTTTGAGAAAAATAAAATCGTTGCATCCGCTGAGAAAGCGGATGATGTCATGCCTTCATTTACGATGGTTTCCGATCTTGACGAAGAAGTCACGGACGCCCTGGCCGGCGAAAATGCCTCCGGTAAGGAAAGCCTCTATAAAATGATGAAGGGTCAACGCAGCACCCATTATGAGCTCGGAACCATTGTCGTTACCAATACCGCAATTGAGTCCTCCAAACTTTTGGAAATGCGCCCCATGTTGCAAGACGGTGAAGGCGATTCCAAAGACTTTGCGTCCTTGTTTGAAGAAAACGACGATCCCTACGAAACCATTGACGGTGGCGAGGTTGAATACCGCGGTGAAGAAATTTCCATCATCGACGTTAAAGACGCCGATGTCGTTGACTTGCTTCGTTTCATCGCAGACCAAGTTGGTATCAACCTTTACGTTGATTCCTCGGTTCGGGATGTTCGCGCGACCTACCGTTTCCGCAATATTCCTTGGGACCAAGCGCTGGACATCATCCTGACCAACGCGAACTTGGACAAACAATTTCAAAACGGTGTTTTGCGGGTTGCCACCACGGACAAGTTCCGTCGCGAAGAAGAAGCGCGTGCCGAACTTCGTCTGCAACGTGAACTGGCTGTTGATCCGGTAACGGTGACCTTCCCACTGAGTTATGCCAATGCCAAAGAAGTTGTTCCCATCGTCGAGGAATACCTCTCTCAGCGCGGCATTATCCTGATGGACGAACGCACCAACACCTTGATTATTGTCGATATTCCCAAGAAGATGACTGCCATTCGCACGCTCATCAAAAAACTCGACAAAATGATTTCCCAGGTCACCATCGAAGCGCGTGTTGTTGAATCTTCCCGCCGCTTCCTGCGTGAACTCGGCGTTCAGTGGGGTCTTAATGGTAACTACTCACCTGAATTGGGTACGGATACCGGTTTAGACTTCCCCAACCGCGTCGGCGTGGGCGGACCGCGTCAAGGCACGGTTGGTCAGAGTGGTTTGGCAGGTGGTTATGCCGTCAACCTGCCGGTTGTTGCTGAAAACCCCGCCGGTATCGGCCTGTCCTTGGGTAACTTTCTCGACAACTTCAAGTTGGATATCTCTCTCCAGATGCTGGAAAGCGATGGTGAAGGCCAGATCATTTCCGCGCCTAAGGTAACCACGCAAAACAACCAAACCGCCACCATTAAAAACGGCCAAAAAATTCCCATCCAAACCGTACAACGGGGCACGGTAACCACCACCTTTATTGATGCGGTTTTGGAATTGCACGTGACACCGCACATCACGGCTGACGAAACCATTATTCTCGATGTGAAAGTTGACAAATCACAAGCCGACTTCTCCAGAACGGTTAATGGTAACCCTGTTATTACCGTTCGCGAGGCCGAAACGAAACTGTTGGTTCGCAATGGCGGTACGGCCGTGATTGGTGGGATTTTCACGCTTAACGAACAAAGCTCCGGCTCGGGTGTTCCTAAGTTGCGAAACGTTCCCTTTTTGAAGCGTTTGTTCGGTTATGAATCAGAGCAATTTGAAAATGATGAGCTTTTGATCTTCATCACGCCAAAAATTGTCAAATACTAATCAATCAAGATCGGTCATGTTGAACCGTTGCTCGATAAAGGATGTTAAACCGATGTGGAGAAAAAACTGGATATTGACGATCGCAGTTTGTGTGGTTGCTGTATTGTCACTGAGCTGTGGCGGTGGGGCGAATGACGATCCCCCTTCTTCCGCTGTTTTGTTGACGGTTGATGTCGATGGTAACGAAGGTGGCGCTTCTGATTTTGTAGCCGCCGAAATGGTTAAAAATGTGGCCAACACCACCGCCTTAGTGACGATTCGAGCCGCAACGTCAACCAATGCCCCGGTGGATCCAACCGTGGGTGTGATTACCCTGCGCCGCTACACGGTCACTTTTGAGCGCGTTGACGGTGGTTCCCCCACCTTACCCCCTGTTGAGGGCGTAATTAACCAAACAATTGAACCTGATAACATTACCCAGACATCCGGTGCCGATTCCCAGGCCGATGAAGACATTATTGTGGTTCCCACCAGTGCCAAGTTATTCTCCGATTTTGCATTGGCCTTTAATCAGAACCCCAATCCGGTTGAGTTCAACGCGACCTTCACCATTTTCGGTGACAACCGTGCCGGTCAAAATTTCGAGCGCACCGCCGGGTTCCGTCTGACCTGTGCTGTTTTCGGCGATACCGCCGAACTGGCACCCGAAATCCTTTCCTTCACGGAAAGTAAAAACGTCATTGTTGGCAACCCCTACCGTGCTTTCTGGAACACCGCGCGCCGCACCTTCCCCATTTTCGGCGCTTCCCTGATTTTGCCTTGGGGCCCTGAAGTCAGCATTCCATCCAACCAATTTCCGTTTGGGGGCGCTGAAGTCGATACCAGCTCGCTCATCAACGAAATTGCCCCGGGTGCTACCGCGACCTACCCGGCCGGTCAGCTTTTTGTGTTTAACGCTTTTGGTAGCGCAAGCCGGGTAGCCGACGGCAGTACCATGGATGTGACTGCCCCGGTTGCGGGTGGTAACAGTGTTTCCATTGATCAGTTTTTCCCTGATCGCGACACGATCAACGTTGGCGAATCGGTAAACCTTAACTGGTCCATCAGTGGTGGTCCCGACCGCTTGTCCATGCTTCCTGCTTCTTTTGGCGGGGTTCCTGTTGACTTTGGCGGCAAGAACTTGTCATTTGACGCCATTGAAATTGCGCCGACCCAATCAGTGACACCTTTATTGCGTGCCGAGAAAAACGACGGCTCCTTCGCTGAACAGTTTTTGTCGCGCACCATTCAGGTAAATTCGCCAAATGCAGGCGGCCCGCCTACGGTTGCTTTCTTCTCCGCCTCGCGTGATTCCGCCCCTGTCGGCAGTCAAATTGTTTTGTTCTGGAACATTCAAGGTGAATTTTCTAAAGCTGAGTTGTTCCCCATCAATGGTTCTCGCGTTGAGGTTACCGACCGTGACAGCTTCCTGACGCCGCCGGTTAACCTGGAAGGATCACAGGTCTACACTTTGGTTGTGACCGGTCTTGACGGAACTTTTGTGAACCAAACCGTGACGGTTTCTTATACCCTTAACGACAATGAGCAAATTGAAATTTCGGGTCTTGACCAAGAGCCCGGCACCTCGCTTCCCAACGGCGGCACTGCTTCCTTTAGTTTTGTGGTGACTGATCCCGAACGCCTTGATTCTACGTGGCGGGTTCGCCGCATTGCCGGTGACCGCGCGTCCCATTTCCCCACCGAAGGCCGTATCGACGATGGGTTGGGTGACGCGAGCGTGGCGGTAAGTGACGGTCTTGATTTCAACAATGGTTACATTGTTTTCGAAATTTCCGCCTGGGATGACAACCTCTTTGGTCTTTCACCCGGTTCCACCCGCGACGTTCTTCTGGTGACCTTTCAAACACCGGAAGAGTCGGTGGACACCAACAATGAACTTCCCGCAATTACCGAGGGCCCGACCTTCATCGAAGCCGGCGACTCCCCGGAAGACACCATTCCCGGTGTGATCGGTGTGATCACCTTTGCATTCGCCGATCCCGATACCCAGTCTTTGGAATGGTCGATTCGGATCATCGGTGGTGATTTCGGTGGTGATTTGACGCCTAACTTCGGTCTGAGTAACACCGGTGAAGGCGAAGTTTCGGTTCAGTACCGTGATGATGCCGATACCCCCGACGATCCCGTTATCTTCGAGGTCCGCGTTGAAGAGCGCGGCGTGGAAAATCCCCAATTTGATATCGCGGTGCTGCGTGTTGATAAAGGGACGACCACCGTCGGTGGCGGTGGCGGCGGCGGCTCCGGCGGCTCCGGTCCGATCTCGCTTGGTTTTGATGGTTTGTACGCCAACCTGTTTGGTGGTGTTCAGGAGACCCAAGTCGTCCGCGACTACATCCTGTTCTTCCCCGGTACCGGTAGCGGCAACATTTCTTTCTTCCGCAACAGCGATCTTTCCGGTGAAGTTGACGGTGCCTCGGCGATCTTTGATTTCGCTCACAACACCAGCGATCCCGGCCGTATTACCGATGCCGACTACGCGCGCAACTTCCAAACGGCGGGTACCATCGACAACAACGGTGATATGAGCTTCGCGGGGTACTTTGCAAACGCGGGCGCCAATACGGCATCGAGTAATGCGCCGATCCCCAACGGGGTATCTCGCTGGTACATGCCTTTCAACGTTAACTCGTTCCAAAATACCGGCGGCGATTACAACCTTCCCGCTTCCGGTAATCAGGTATACCAAATCACGATTAGCGTGTCGGATGTTGATACCTCGACGGCGACCTTCAACCGTGCTCTGACGATTGTTGTTCCCGCCCCATGAACCGGTACATTGTCTCTTCGCTAGAGCAGCAGCTTCGGAACGACCCGACCTCTCGGGTCTTCCTTCGGCTGGCTGAAGAGTTCCGTAAGGGGGCTCTTTATGACAAGGCCGTCCACGTTTGCGAGGACGGTCTTCGTCATCACCCGCGTTATGTTCCGGCTTGGGTTTGCCTGGGCCGGTGCTATGAAAGCTTGGGACATCCCGATCAGGCGGATACCGCCTTTTCGAAGGTTCTAGAATTCGCTCCAGATAACCCCCATGCCCTGCGAGGCCTGGGGGTTATTGCGCTTGAACACAAGCAATTCGATCAAGCTCGAAACTATTTTGAACGGCTCCAGATCCAAGAGCCTGCTGATGAAAAAATACTCGAATGGTTGCAACAGTGTGATGAAGGCGCGCTTCAGGAAGAAGCCGAACGTATGGCCCAGGACATTGATCCCACCCGTACCGTTGAGATGACCAAAGGCAACCGAGAAATGTTGCTTGGCGACATTTCGGACACACAGGCGGTACCGGTCGACGCTTTGCCTTCGCCGCCATCCGCGCCTGCCTATGATCCCAAGGATTACGCAACCGATCCCGGTGAATTTGACGGTTCCGAAGAATTCGAAGCGACAGAAGCTTCGGACGCGTTGGATGAGATAGGGGACATCGATGATCTTGAAGACATCGACGAGGACGATCTCGAAACGCTTGATGACGATGACTTAGAAGATCTCGACGAGGACGATTTCCTCGATGAAGATGCGTTTGAACTTGAAGAAGAAGACGATCTCGCGGCAACGATTTCCGATGATGTTGCGGGAATCCCCGTTGAGACTGATGAATCGGGTTCTTTCGATGGTTTGGATGACGATCTTCAGCCGGCGGCCGTGTTCCTGCCTAAGGACGATCCCAAACCCGCGTCATCCGCTTTTGTTGAGGTGACCTCGGAATCAGAGCCCGCCCTGGTATCTGAACCGGAAACCAACGTGGAAGCCGCCCGCTTTGACACTGCCGGTCTCGCCGATGGCGAAGCGGCGCCAACCGATGTGGACGATCCTTTACCGGCCGCTGCGCCCTTCGACGCTGAAGCGGGCGACCGCACTTTGGCGGATGCGTTGGTCGTCGCCCCCTCGATGACGGCCGATGAAGCCGCGGCCTTGGGAAGCGATAACGCCATTGAGTCGGGCTTAGAAGCACTTGATGCGGTGGCCGAGGAAGCTGAACGGGCCGCTCAAGAAATGGAAGCTGAAGAAGATGCCTTTGGCTTTGATTTGGATCCCGATGCCTCCGTGGATGCAGAAGTCACCGCGACCCTTATGGCCGAGGGTGGTGAAACCACCGATGATGAAGCCATGGACGCCATTGATCTTCACTTTGAGCGGGCATTGAGTGAAACCGACAGCGGCGTTTTGGAAGAAGATCTGGTGGTGGCCGCGCGACCGGCGCCCGCCGACGAGCCCTTGATGGGCGATCCCTTGTCTTCCGAGGAATTTGAATCTAAAATGACCAAAGGCTTAAAACACGAGAAAATGGAGCACTTTGAGCAGGCCGAGCAAATCTATCGGCTGTTGTTGCGGCACCGTCCTGGTGACGGGGTGGTGACCGGCCATTTGCAACGTTTGTTGGGCGTGTTGGCCGCGGAATCCAAGAAACGAAAGAAGATTCGCAAACTTTCAAACTGGCTGGATAAGATCAAAGGGGTTTACGATGTTTCATAGTCTAATCAAAGAGATTTGGTCAACAACCCCCGGACTTGAAAACGTTTTGCTTTCGGGTATCGACGGTATTGTCATTGCACGCCATCACGAGAGTGATAAGGATGAAATTGTTGCCGCGGAAGCAGCCAGCCTGATCAAAGATGTTCAGCGTTTTGGTGAAGAGATGGAAGCCGGCGCGTTAAAGGCGCTGACCGCACAGTACGAAGACACCATGATCGCCATCCAAATGGTGACGCCCGAGTATCTTTTGCTTGGGGTTCTGAGCGATGCTCAGTATTTGGGTTTGGTTCAGTACCGCTTCACCCTCAAGTCCTACGAGTGGTATTCGGCCATCGCCTGATCTTCCGATCCAATGAGCCACCGTTTGCGAACACCCGCTTGGTGGCGTTTCTTGCTCGGGCTGGACGGACGCTTTGGGTTTGATCCCTGCCAGGGTCTGGGCTAAGATGCCGAAGAACCAATCATGCAACGCCTTTGAAGCGATTTTTTTGGATGGGGAACCATGGAAGTTAAAGATTTAAAAGAACTGATCAAGTTGTTTTCCGATTCCAACGTGGATCAATTGTCCCTGGAACAAGAGGGTTTTTCCCTGCAACTTGGCAAAGAAAAAACCGTGGTTACCACGGTTGCCGCGGAAGCGCCGGTCGTTACCGCCGCGGTTCAGTCGGCCCCTGCACCGGCGGCCCCGGCCCAGGATGAAGACGAGGGTTTGTTCATCGTGACCTCGCCGATTGTTGGTACCTACTACGCCGCGCCGAATCCGGGTGCCGACCCGTTCGTGGCGATCGGCGACCGCGTTCGCGTCGGGCAAACGCTTTGCATTGTTGAAGCAATGAAATTGATGAACGAAATTATTTCGGATGAAGCGGGCGAAGTGGTCAAGATCTACGTCGAAAATGGTGAGGGCGTCGAATTCGGCCAAAAGTTGATGGGCGTTAAAGTAGGCTAACCGTCCTAGAGACGGCGTTGGGGTGCGGCTTTTTATGTTTAAAAAGATTCTGATTGCCAATCGTGGCGAAATTGCGCTACGCGTTATTTGGGCTTGTAAAGAGCTGGGTATTAAGACGGTTGCTGTTTATTCGGAGGCTGATCGGCTTTCTTTGCATCGTCGCTTTGCGGACGAGGATGTCTGTATCGGACCGGCCCCGTCGAACCAGAGCTACCTCAACATTCCTTCGATTATCAGCGCGGCTGAGATCACGGGTGCCGAGGCGATTCATCCCGGCTACGGCTTTTTGAGCGAGAATGCCCATTTCATTGAAGTCGCCCAGTCCTGTAAGTTGCAGTTTATCGGGCCGGAAACCCACGCCATCCGCACCATGGGTAACAAGGCCATGGCCCGAGATACCATGAATGCCGCCGGCGTCCCGATTCTGCCAGGTTCGGATGGACCGATAAGCGATGTGACCGCGGCTAAGAAGTTGGCCGATGAGATCGGTTACCCGGTCATTGTGAAAGCCAGTTCCGGCGGCGGTGGTCGCGGTATGCGTGTCGTTAACAAAGCGGACGAATTGGTCGATGCGGTTAATTTGGCACGTTCTGAGGCGGAAATTGCCTTCGGTGACAGCGATGTGTACATCGAAAAGTACTTGACGAACCCGCGCCATATCGAGATTCAGGTATTGGCGGATCATTTCGGACACGTGATTCACTTGGGAGAACGGGAGTGTTCGATTCAACGTCGCCACCAGAAAATTATTGAAGAGGCCCCTTCACCGGTTATCACGGAAGAGATGCGTCAAAAGATGGGTCTCGCCGCCGTTGAAGCGGCCAGGGCCGTGAACTATCGCGGGGCTGGGACCGTTGAGTTCCTCTACAACGAGGACGGCACCTTTTACTTCATGGAAATGAATACCCGCATCCAGGTTGAGCATGGCATTACCGAGCTGGTGACGGGTCTTGATTTGGTGAAATGGCAAATTCGCATTGCCGCCGGCGAGAAGTTGAGCATCCAACAGAGCGATGTGGTGATGACCGGTCACGCGGTCGAATGCCGTTTGAACGCGGAGCACCCGGAAACCTTCCGGCCTTCACCGGGTTTAATTGAGCATTTTCACCTACCGGGTGGGCCCGGGGTTCGCGTGGACTCGGCCGCATATGCGGGTTATCGGGTGCCGCCTAACTACGACTCTATGATCGGCAAGTTGATGACCCACGGCGCGGACCGCGCGGAGGCCGTTTCGCGTATGAAGCGGGCATTGGGTTTGACGGTTATCGAAGGGATCGATACGAACATCAGTTTGCACACGCGCATTATGGATGATCCCTTTTTCCTGAAAGGCGACATGTCGACGCGTTTTATGGAGCAATTCTTTGCAAGGCAATCCAAGCCTGAATAAGGCGGTTTACTTAACCGGTTTTATGGGGGCGGGCAAAACGTCTGTCGGTATTTGCTTGGCGACGCATTTGGCGCTCCCTTTTGTTGACTTGGACGCGCGCATTGAAGCGGCCGAACAGTGCTCGATTGCATCCCTTTTTTCGGCGCATGGCGAGCCTTGGTTTCGGGCGCTTGAGGTGCGCACCCTTCAGGCGCTTACCACGCCCGCGGTGGTTGCACTCGGGGGCGGCGCATTTATCCAAGAACCGATCCGGGCGTTAATTGCTTCACGCGGTGGACTTTCGGTTTTTCTGGATCCGCCTTTTTCGGTGCTTTATGCGCGCATCGCCGGGGATCCCAATCGCCCACTGTCGCGTTCAAGGACACAACTGGAGACCCTCTATCAGAGCCGGCTGCCGGTGTACCGGTTGGCCGATGTCGTGTGGGTGCCCGGCGAAGCGGAGACACCCGCGGTGACGGGGGCGCGCCTGGCGGCAGTCCTAAAATGTTGCGTGCGTGGTTCTGCCGACTAATTCAACTGCAGTGGTTTTAACTGCCTGTTTTAGAAAGGGTTGGCGTTGCCGTTAGGGCCCCGCGGAACAGGCGGCGGTGAATCTCGACGGCAGGGTGATTGCGTGCCTTTGTCCAATTCGACGAACCGGGGAGGCTCTGCCGGCCGGGACGGGTAACTGTGTTTAAATTCAGATTGTTCGAAAAATGAATGCGGCGTACAATGATTGACAATTAAGCATGCAAACATTAGGCTAAAGTATCCAATCGCAGTTCCCCTGGGGGCACAAGTGAGTAAAAAGCTAGGCGAGCTCCTGGTGAAAGCCGGTCTCATCACCCAAGAGCAGCTCGAAACGGCTATGAGTGTCCAGAACAAAGACGGTGGGCGGCTGGGTCACACCCTCATCAAGCTCAAATACGTTGGTGAGGATGAGATTACCCAGTTTCTGAGCAAGCAGTACGGTGTGCCCGCTATTAATCTGGCCAAACTCAACATCGACGGTTCAGTGGTTAAGTTGGTCCCGTCCGATGTGGCGTTAAAGTACGAAGTTTTGCCCGTAAGCCGTCAGGGCGCGACCCTGACCCTCGCGATGGTTGATCCAACCAATGTTTTTGCGATGGATGACATTAAGTTTATGACGGGTTACAACGTCGAACCGGTGGTTGCCAGTGAAATGGCGATCAAGGATGCCGTCTCCCGTTACTACGGTTCCAACACGGCGTTGGAGCTGAAGCAGATCATGGATGACATGCAGGAGCAGGAAGAGGAGGAACTCGAAGATCCCGATTTGGAGGTCATCGAGGAAGAAGACGAAATCGACGTCAACTCCCTGCAGGATTCCTCTTCCGAGGCGCCGGTTGTTAAATTGGTCAACATTATGCTCACGGATGCGGTTCGCAAGGGGGCCAGTGACATTCACGTGGAGCCTTACGAAAAAGAATTTCGTGTTCGCTACCGGATCGACGGCATGTTGCACGAGGTGATGACCCCGCCGCTTAAAATGCGCGACGCCATCATTAGCCGCCTAAAGATTCTCTCCAAATTGGATATTTCCGAAAAACGTTTGCCCCAAGACGGACGCATCAAGCTGAAGATGAACCTGGACGGGCGCAAAAAAGAACTGGATTACCGCGTCTCGGTGTTGCCCACCTTGTTTGGCGAAAAAGTTGTTTTGCGGCTTCTGGACCAAGACAATTTGATGCTGGATTTGACCAAACTTGGTTTTGAAGAATATTCGCTGGATATCTTTTTAACCTCGATTGAAAAGCCGTGGGGCATGGTGCTGGTAACCGGACCCACCGGATCCGGCAAAACCAACACCCTTTACAGTTCGATTCAGCGGTTAAACCGCCCGGATACCAACATTATGACGGCGGAGGATCCGGTTGAATTCAACATGGCGGGTATTAACCAGGTTCAGGTGCGCGAGAACATCGGTCTTAACTTTGCCTCGGCATTGCGTTCTTTCCTGAGGCAGGATCCAAACACGATCCTGGTGGGCGAGATCCGTGACTTTGAAACGGCGGAAATTTCCATCAAGGCCAGCTTGACCGGTCACTTGGTGCTGTCGACCCTGCACACCAACGATGCGCCGAGCACGATCAGCCGTTTGATGAACATGGGGATTGAACCTTTTCTCGTGGCGACTTCGGTGCATTGTATCGTCGCCCAACGCTTGATTCGCCGGGTTTGCAAGGACTGTAAAAAACCGATTGAGTTGCCGCAACAAGCGCTGCTCGACATTGGCATGACGGCGGAAGAAGCGGCCGGCGCCACGGTGATGGAAGGCGTGGGTTGCGGTACCTGCCACGGCAACAAGTACAAGGGCCGTGTTGGGCTTTACGAAGTGATGGAAGTTACCGATAACTTAAAAGAGCAGATTCTGACCGGTGCAAACTCTATTGAACTTAGGGAACAAGCGATTGAGGACGGTATGATTACCCTACGCCGTAGCGGTGTCCACAAAATCCTCGCCGGGGTCAGCAACATTGAAGAAGTTGTCCGTGAGACGGTGCTTTAGAGGTTTAACAAATGTCAGTTACGCTTTCGCAGCTTTTGAAAACGATGGTCGAACAAAATGGTTCGGATTTGCACATTACGACCAACTCGCCGCCTCAGATTCGCGTCGACGGTCGTTTGATTCCTTTAAAGAGTCCTCCTTTTTCAGCCTCTGAAACCAAGCAACTCTGCTACTCGGTATTAACCGACGCGCAAAAGCACCGCTTGGAAGAAGATCTTGAGATTGACTTTTCTTTTGGTGTGAAAGGCTTGGCGCGCTTTCGTGCCAACGTGTATACCCAAAAAGGAGCGACGGCGGGCGCGTTTCGGACGATTCCCAACCAGGTCCCGGAAATGTCTCAGTTAGGCTTGCCGCCGGTTGTCTCCAAGTTATGTGAAAAACCTCGCGGCTTGGTTTTGGTGACGGGCCCCACGGGTTCGGGCAAGTCCACGACCCTGGCTTCAATGGTCAACAAAATCAACGATGATCGTCATGCTCACATTTTAACAATTGAAG
Organism: Acanthopleuribacter pedis; assembly: GCF_017377855.1. Taxonomy (GTDB): domain Bacteria; phylum Acidobacteriota; class Holophagae; order Acanthopleuribacterales; family Acanthopleuribacteraceae; genus Acanthopleuribacter; species Acanthopleuribacter pedis. The sequence continues at coordinate 78,207 of NZ_JAFREP010000015.1, read as the reverse complement.
ATCCGATAGAATACCTCCACGTGCACAAGAACTGCTTGGTGAACCAGCGTGAAATTCACGCCGACACCCACGCGTTCTCCGCGGCACTTCGCTCAGCTTTGCGTCAGGATCCCGATGTGATTCTGATTGGTGAGATGCGCGACCTGGAAACCATGGAAACGGCGATTACCATTGCTGAAACCGGTCACTTGACTTTTGCGACCTTGCACACCAATTCCGCTGCTGAAACGATTAACCGTTTGGTTGACTCTTTCCCCGCACACCAGCAGGCTCAGGTTCGAGCTCAGTTGAGTTTGGCGTTGGAAGGGATTTTGTGTCAGACGCTCCTGCCGAAAGCGAGTGGTAAGGGTCGGGTGCTGATCATGGAAATCATGATTCCCGATTCGGCGATTCGCAACCTGATTCGTCAGGACAAGATTCACCAAATTTACTCGGCGATGCAGGCCGGTCAAGCCAAACATGGGATGCAGACCTTTAACCAGGCGCTGGCGACGGCTTACTTTAAAAAACAGATTTCGATGGACATGGCGTTGCGCACGAGTTCAAACAGTGAGGAACTCAAAGAGATGATCGAGCGGGGGACTGGTTTGGTGGAAACCGCCGCTGATTTCCAGCAACAAAGAGGGGCCAAGCGCAACCCCAAACTCAAGTACCGCTAGATCTCGGAGGCAGAAATGGCAAGATTTGAATGGAAGGGTAAGACTAAATCGGGTGAAAACCAACGCGGTGTCTTGGTTGCCAAATCCCGAGAAGAAGCGGAGCAGTTGCTTAAGGCGCGCAGCATTAAGGTCAGCAGTATCCGCGAAGAAGGCAAAAGTTTTAAGTTGCCTTCCATCGGCGGCGGTGTTTCGGCCAAGGATGTGTCCATTTTTACCCGTCAATTCTCGGTTATGATCGATGCCGGTTTGCCGTTGATCCAATGTTTGGAACTCTTGGGTGGCCAGCAGAAAAACAAGAACTTCTCCAATATCATTCAAGCCGTCCGCGGCGATGTTGAGAGTGGTTCAACCCTTTCCGATGCGATGCGAAAACACCCCAAGGCTTTTGACACCTTGTACGTCAACATGATTGCGGCCGGTGAAGCCGGTGGTATCTTGGATCAGATTCTGGAGCGCCTCTCCGAGTATATTGAGAAGGCGGTTAAGCTTAAGTCTCAGGTTAAGTCGGCCTTGGTTTATCCCGCCATCGTTATGTTGGTTGCGGGCGTTGTTGTATTCATCATTCTTTACTTTGTTATTCCGACGTTTGCGTCGATGTTCGCAACGTCGGGAAACGAGCTACCGGCCATGACCCAGGTCACCATCTCGGCCAGTAAATTTGTAGAAAACTATGCGTTGCTGATGCTGGTTTTTGTCGTCTTGCTTTCCTACGCGATTAACCGTTACTACAATACCTTCCACGGTCGGCGCTTGATTGATCGCATCCTGCTCAAGGTCCCGGTTTTAGGGATGTTGCTGCAAAAAATCGCCATCGCGCGTTTTTGTCGTACCCTTGGCACCTTGATTAATGCCGGTGTTCCGATTCTCGACGGTATTGAAATCACCGCCCGTACTTCCGGGAACGCCATCATTGAGGACAGCTTGATGGGCGTTAAAAAAGAGATCGAAGAAGGTAAAACCATTGCCGAGCCGTTGGGCAAAACGTCCCTCTTCCCGCAGATGGTTGTTTCGATGATCAGCGTTGGTGAATCAACCGGTGCGCTGGACGTGATGTTGAACAAAATCGCCGACTTCTACGAGGATGAGGTTGATGTTGCCGTTGCCGCGTTGATGAGTATGTTGGAACCACTCCTGATTGTTGTCTTGGGTTCCATCATTGGTTACATCGTTATTTCGCTGTACCTGCCCATCTTCCAAATGGCCAACAACGCTTAAGCGTTTCTCGCAATTGAACACGACAAAACCCCAAAGAGTTCGTCTCTTTGGGGTTTTGTTTTTTTTGTTGTATCTGCCAAGGCGTTTCCGTTTAAGTTGATTCACTGAGCATCGGGAGTGTTTGATTGGTCGTTCGCGTTTTATCGCTGATTTTGTACCGGGCCGTTTTGGGTTCCATGATTCTCCTGTACCAAATTCTGGCTCTGGTTTTTCAATTTCCGCTGTTGTCCTTTCGGCCGATTGTGATCATGGTGTCTTTGATTAGCGCGCTGAGTTTGGCGTACGTCATTTATTTGGCGCGGCTGTTGGATCGGCGTCGTTTCCTATTGGATCTCAAGGAGGAGGAGAGCCGTTTTTCGCTTAATGGATTCGTATTGGTCCAGTTTCTCATTGATTTGATCATCGTCAGCTTATTGGTGTACTACGAGGGGGTCGTTGATTCGAGTTTCCGGTTTGCCTATTTGGCGGTGATTCTGGTATCCGCGGTGTTTCTCGATAAATTTTCTATTTATGCGATCATGGTCTGTTCACTCTCGATGTACTACGTGACCTTGGTATTGATGTTTTATCCCAAGGTTTCCCACCTGATGGAACTTGATCCGCTTTTTTTGGCGCGCAGCATCAACCCCTACATTACCGGTCAGGTTGTTCTTTGTTTTTTTACCGCGCTGCTCAGCGGTTTCCTGCAAACCTCCTATCGCAATGCGCGCGGGGTTTTGTTGGAGAAGGATCGCAACATTCGATCATTGCGCCACATGCGCCGAAAAATTGTCGAGAGTTTGCCGGGCGGTTTACTGATTTGCGATCTCGACGGCCATATCACCTTTGTGAATGGGGTAGGGATGCGTCTGCTCGGTTTGGATCCTTCACAAACCGATTCATCCGTGAACGTGTGGGCTTCATTCGGCTTGGCCGAATCGGTGGTGGAGGAAATCGATTTGAACCGGCCACCCTTGAGAACGGAGTGCTTGATTCAGGTGGGCGGCATTCAGCGAACGCTGGGGGTGACCTTAAGCTCCCTGGAATTTGAATCGGGTAACCGAGGTTATTTATTCGTTTTTCAAGACTTAACCAAAATCAAAATGCTCGAGGAAGACAAGCGTTTGATGGACCGCATGTCGGCGGTTGGGAAAATGGCGGCCGGTGTCGCCCACGAAATTCGCAATCCCCTTGCGGCGATTTCCGGTAGCATTCAAGTGTTGCGCGAGTTCCTGCCGCAAGAAGAGACCGCGCACGAACTGGCCGAGATTGTGGACAAGGAAACGCGCCGCTTGAACGATACCATTTCGGCGTTTTTGAACTACGCGCGCCCGGGCACCCCGGCGCTTCTGAAAAAATTGGACTTATGTCATGTTTTGCGCGACTTTTTTTTATTGTTGGAGAACGATGGGCAATACGCGCACCTGGCTTTAGAGTTATCCGTCGGTCAAGGCGATTTTTCGGTTTTGGCGGATGAAGGTAAACTCAATCAAGTCCTTTGGAATCTTGTGCGCAACAGTGCTAAGGCCGCTGGAGAAAATGGCCGGATCATCCTAGAATGTGATTTGATCGGCCATGAAGTTCGCTGTGCGGTGCGTGACAACGGAATTGGCATGACGGAGGATCAGGTCAACGAGTTGTTCACACCGTTCCGCAGTTTTTCCAACGGTACCGGTTTGGGCATGTCGGTGGTCTACGAGATTATGCAGGCCCACAAGGGGCGGATCAAAGTCGATAGTGAGCCAGGGCGGGGAACCACCGTTTCCTTGCTCTTCCCCCGTTATTTGGATTAAGGCAAAACCACGTAAAAGGAAAAGGCATGGCAGAGAATAAAGGTGTCATTTTAGTAGTCGACGACGAGCCGAGCATGCGGCGTTTCTTTGAGGTGACGCTCAAACGTGAAGGCTTTCATATTCTCACCGCCGACAGCGTGGCCGAAGGTAAGGCCGCGATCCAACGCGAGACCTATGACCTGGTGCTTTCCGACATTAAGTTGGGAGACGGCTTGGGTTTGGAAATCCTTTCCGCCAGTAAAGAGAAAGACCCGGATGTGCCCGTCATCATGATGACTGCTTATGCCAGTCCCGAAACCGCGGTTGAGGCGATGAAGTTAGGCGCCGTTGATTACCTCACCAAACCCTTTAATGTCGACGAGGTACGCATCGTGGTGCGGAACAACATCCGTACCAAAAAGTTGATTCATGAAAACCGCAAATTAAAAATGGCGCTTGCGGATTCCCAAAAGATCGAACTGGTTTACAAGTCCAACAAGATGCGTAAGCTAATCGAAACCCTAAAGCGCGTGGCCAAAATGGATACCACCATCCTCATTAACGGTGAAAGCGGGGTCGGCAAAGAGCTGATCATGAAAACCATTCACGATTTCTCAAAGCGGCGTGAATGCGATTATGTTTCGGTCAATTGTGGGGCTTTACCGGAGTCGCTGTTTGAAAGCGAATTGTTCGGCTATGAAAAAGGTTCTTTTACCGGGGCCAACGAGCGCCGGGCCGGTTTGTTTGAGAGTGCCCAGGGCGGTACCTTGTTTCTCGATGAGATTGGTGAAATGCCGCTGAAGATGCAGATTAAGTTGCTGCGGGTGCTTCAGGAGAAAAAAATTCGTCGCGTGGGCGGCACGGAAGAGATTTCTGTTGATTTCCGTTTGGTTGCGGCGACCAACCGGAACCTGGCCGAGGAAGTGAAACAAGGCAACTTCCGCGAGGATCTTTATTACCGTATCAACGTGGTTCCGATTAAAGTGCCCCCGTTGCGAGAGCGCCGCGAGGATGTGATCCCGCTGGTCACCTTTTTTTTGGACCGTTTTGCCAAGCAATATGGTGAAAACGCCAAACTCACAACGGGCGAGGTGCGCCGTTGCCTCGAGCATTACGATTGGCCCGGGAACGTGCGCGAACTAGAGAACACGATGGAGCGGATTGTCGCGCTTACACCGGGCGATACCATTGAAGAGGACGACCTGCCCGACTACATTCAAGACGTCTCCCAAGCCCAACCGGAGACCGAACTGAGCTTGCCGGAAGGCGGTATGGACTTGGAATCTTTTCTCGACGACCTGCGGTTTCGCTACATGGAACTGGCGATGACGCGGGAGAACGGCGTACAGAATAAGTCCTGTGAATTGCTCGGCATGTCGTTTCGCTCCTTCCGTTACTACTTGAGCAAAGGCAAGGAATCGGGTTATTTTCAATGAGTTGTGAACGAATTTCGACTAAATCGACCTTTGAACCGTCTGAGTAGGTAATGAAAACCGGAATTTTTGGTTAATGCCCGATGGGTATTTGCTAAAATGGCAACCAGAATACATGTTCACCGACCTAAAGCGTGTGGAGATATTGATGAAAAGAAACAAAGCGTTTTCCCTTTTGGAAATTCTGATCGGTTTGGCGATCATTGGGTTGATCGCGTCCATTGCCCATCCGATGTGGAAAAATACGCAGAACAAATCGAACTATGAGGTCTCGCGTATCCAACTGACCGAAGTTGCGAAGGCGATGGAGAAGCATTACCTCGAAAAAGGCAAGTATCCCGTCTTTTCCGATTGGGGCCAGCTTTCCGCGACCGAAACCCCGTTGCTGGAGTACACCACCAAGGTTCCCAAACAGGATCCCTGGGGTCGCGAGTATCGCATTATTGAGTCCGCCGAGGACAAGTACCAGTTTGAAGCCCTTGGGGTTCCCGGTAAAGAAACTGAATATCCCGATTTCTCTTATTCAGACGGACTGAAATTCAAAGAAAAAGGCAAGACGTCTTAAATTCTTTGTTCCGTGTAAAACCAAAATTCTTGATTTCCTTCACGCCCCTTTACGGGGCTTTTTATTTGCCCCAACACCACGTGCCCCACGCCTTCGAGCCACGCCGCCATCTCCGTGCACGCCGTTTCAACGGCCGCGGTATCCGTGACGATGCCGCCTTCACCTATCTTTTCTCTTGGCAGTTCAAACTGGGGCTTGAACAGCAACATAGCGCGCACCCCGGCCGCGGTAAGTGGGAAAACAAACGGCAAAACGTATTTCAGGCTGGTGAAACTGACGTCGGCGCATAGGAAGGCAATCGGTTCGGGGACCAGGGTTTTGGTCAGATTTTTGGCGTGGGTTTGTTCCAAGACGACCACCCGTTCATCACGTCGCAATCGGTAATCAAGCTGGTTGCTTCCGACATCGACCGCGTAGACCCGGCGTGCGCCGCGACGTAACATGCAGTCGGTGAAACCACCGGTGGAGGAACCCAAGTCGAGGGCCACAACCTGGTCGAGCGCGACCGACCAATGGTCGAGGGCCGCCGCTAGCTTTAACCCGCCACGACCGACATAATCGTGGCTTTTACCGCGCAGGCGGATGCTTGCATCAGCCGGGACCTTTTGGCCGGCTTTGGTAACGGGTGTATCGTTGACCAGAACCTGTCCACTCATCAACAGGCGTGTCGCCTGTTGGGTGTCCTCGGCCAGGGCGCGCGTCACCAGCAGCTGGTCGACACGCTGTTGTTTTTTCTTGGTTTTTTTCTTTGATTTCATCGTTTCCCTGGAGAAGCCTTGGCGCGAATTGCTTGGGATGGGGATGGTTTGCCGCGCGGCAATTGTTCCCGAAAGGGTGCGGTTCCCAAAACGAACAAGTCGGCAAAGATCTGCGTTGACGGGGATCTCGAGCCCGCTTTCATTTTAGAACACGGGCCAAGTGCCGATAACTGCAATACGTCATCAGGTGACGGGATCCGTTTCCCGCGCATCGGTGACGCTGGGCCGCCGATCCATCTCATCAAAGCACGTGACGAAAGCATGCGCCTCTTTTTTTTTAACCACCATGGGTTTCCTTCTGGAATGCAACCCCGTCTGGGTCGCTTGATGCGATGGACGGTTGCCGTTGTTTTCTCCCTTTTTGGGTTATTGGCGGGACCGCCGGACCTCAACCTGATGAATCATCGTCACTGGACCCATCGCGAAGGCTTAGCCGGGCATTCCTTGCAGGGGATCAGCCAAGATCAGCATGGTTTTATGTGGTTCGCCGCGCAACAAGGTGCGATTCGTTTTGACGGTCGATTTATGCGCTTGCAGCATGGCCACCCAGGTCACGCGTTTCCCCGTGACGATATGACCCGTTTGCACCGTGACCACGAGGGCGTTCTTTGGTGGGGAACTCATGGGCAGGGTGTGTGGCGTTTTCAGGACCAAGCCGTGACGCGGGCATACAGCCAAGATGCCGTGGGGGGACGACCCGTGCGTGCCTTGTTCCTCGATCATTCGGGAGCCCTATGGGTGGGCACTGGTGGCAACGGTTTGTTTCGTGGGGAGGGGGCCTCTTTGGCACCGGTTTCGTCGGTTTCGTTGCGGACCATCAAGGCCTTGGCTGAAACGGACGGAACCATTTGGGCCGGTGGTGCCGGGGGTTTGCTGCGGGGACGTGACGGAAACTTTGAAAAGGTGGTGTTTCCCAATTTTGCGCCGAACGATGTTCAGGCTTTGTTGACGGAAGGTGACAAGGTTTGGGTTGCCGATGGGGACCTGGGTTTGTGGTGCCTTGAGGGGGATCGAGCCACCCTTGTTTTTTCAGATAAGGCCCAATCAGATCGCGGCAGAATCTTAACCTTGGCACGGGACCGGCAAGGCGTGTTGTGGTTTGGAACGACTTTTGGTTTAGGTCTCTACGCGGACGGTGAAACGCGGTTTTTTGAATCCATCCAAGGCATTCCGCTGGGACGGATTACGGCCTTGTTTGAAGATCGCGAGGGTTACATGTGGGTCGCGAATTTTGAAAACGGCGTGCATCGTTTTAATCCTGGTTTGTTTCAAACGTTCTTGCCCGGAAAAGGGTTACAGGACGCGCTCACCTGGACTGTTTTCGGCCACCAAGGGGTTCTGTGGCTGGGCCGTGACGGGGGACGCTTGACCTGGCTGGATGCGCGAACCGGGGCGGTGCTCCCGCTACCGGAACCGCTTAGGAACATACGCGCTTTTTCGCTCGCCGACGACGGGGCCGGCGGCGTGTTGATGGGCACACTTTCGGGCTTGATGCGCTGGGACGGGCGCGCGCTTAGCAAGGTGGTGATGCGGGACGCCGGCGGCGATGTGGTGGAGCCCGGTTTGGTATTCCCGCTTTTCGTGGATCGGACGTCGCGCATCTGGTTTGGGATGGCGGAAGGATTAGGGGGTTTTGACGGGACGGTTTTCCGGCTCTTTCAAGAGCATGGCTTGGATGCCGCCACCGTGCAAAGCATGGCTGAGGATGAGAACGGTGCCTTGTGGCTGGGGACCGATAAAGGCCTTTTGGTGAAACGTGAAGCCGGCATTGATCATTACCCCCTAGATGAGATGGGTGTGGACGGGGTGGATGTGCTGGCGGTTGGTTTCGACGCCCGCAACCGAGTGGTGTTCTCCGTGACGGGCGCCGGCTTATGGGTTTTTGACGCGGATCAACCTCGGCCGGTGCGTATTCCCGAATTGGAGGGGCAATCCCTGTTTGGGGTTCTCTCCGACGCGGAGGGCAACCTGTGGATCCCTTCCAACATTGGGGTATTCATGGTGACACCGTCTCTTCTCGATGAAGCCTTGGACACCGGGGTTGCCTTGAATCGGGTTTTCCTGTTCGGGCAGGCCGACGGCATGGTGCGGGCTGAATGCAATATGGGTGGCTCGCCCGGTCTGGTGCGACTCAGCGACGGCCGTCTGGTGTTTGCCACCACGGCCGGTGCCGTTTTGGTTGATCCCGACCTGCGTGCCCGCGCGACACAACGGTGGCGGGAACCGACGGTCATCCTCGAAAAACTCACCGTGGACGGTCGGGATTTGCCCCTTCAGGCACCTGTTTTGTTACCGCCTGATTTTCAGCAATTGGCACTTCATTTTTCCGCGATTGAACATCGCGCGCCCGGTTCACTCAATGTTTACGCGCGTTTGGCCGGGTTTGATCGTGAATGGGACCAGGTCAATGCATTGTCTCGGTTGGATTACACCCATGTTCCGCCGGGGGAATACCAGTTCGAAGTTCGGGCATTCGGCCGGGGTGATTTGCAGGCTACGTCGGTGCTACCGGTGACGGTACCGACGCCTTGGTTTGCCCAAGGCGGACTGCTCGCGGGTCTGGCTTTGGCGGCGGCAATCCTAGGGGCCGCCTTGATTGGTGCCCAGCGACATTGGTTTAAAAAGGCTTACCGCCCGGTGGCCGTCAAACACGGCAAGGTTTATATGGCGGTGGAAGAAAGCCGCGCGCGACTGGCGCGGGCCCAACACCAAATCGACGAAGTGGGTGGGCAGGCTTCTCAAAATGAGGTAGTGACCCACTTGTTGCACAACATGGGCAATGTCTTGAACAGTGTCTCCGTATCGGCGGGGGTCATTGAAAAGTTATTGCGTGGCACCGGGGTCTACGGGGTTTTGACACGCATTGGCACCTTGTTCCCCGAAACAGCCGCGGCGCGACGCACCTTTTTGGCACATTCACCTCGGGCGCGGCGGTTACCGGAGACGTACACGCAAATAGCCGACTTATTGGATCAGCACCAGCAGGACTTATTTGACGAGGTTGCCAACCTCCAGGTGCAGTCAGCTCATATGAAGGAGTTGGTGCTTTCGGTGAGTGAGATCCAAAAACCGATTTTCGAGCTGTTCGACATCAACATCCTGATTGAGGATGCGGTGAAAATGCAGAGCCACACCTTGCGAAAGTACAGTATTGAAGTAGAACATGACTTGTTACCCCTAGAGCCGGTGCGCGGAAAGAAGTCTCAAATCCTACAAATTTTGGTGAACCTCATCAAAAACGCCTGTGAGGCCATGTTGGAAAATGAACCTGGCGGCAAGCGGTTGATTTCCATTTTGAGCTACCAACAGGATGGGTTTGTGGTGGTCGAAGTCAATGATTCCGGACCGGGCATCGCGGAAGATCACATGGCCCATTTGTTTGGTCATGGTTTTACCACCAAAGTGGGCGGCCATGGGTTCGGGCTTCATTTTTGCCGCAAGGTGATGCGTGAGATGGAGGGTGATTTGACCGTCGTCGGCCGCGGTCCCCTGGGTGGTGCCGCCTTTAAACTGTTGATTCGGAGTACTTAGGATGAAACAGGGATGAAACAGATTCTTGGATGCTTGGTGTTGTGGCTGCTTGTGTCGCCGGGTTTTGCCTTGGACGGCAATCTTCAGTTCAGCCAGTTGGTTCGCGACCATTGGTCGGTGGCCCAGGGCTTGCCACAGGACCATGTCACCGCTGTTTTACAGGGCCACGACGGGTTCCTGTGGGTCGGTACCCAGCAAGGTCTGGTGCGTTTTGACGGGGTTACCTTTGAGAATTGGAGTGAACATGTTTCCCCGCTGCAAGGTCGTGAAATTTTGTCGTTGGTGGAAACGGATGCCGGGGTATTGTGGGTGGGCACCAATCGCGGTTTGTTTCTTTTAAGCGGCCCCTACCGGCGCCAAGTTCAGGAAATTGAAGGGCTTACCAAGGTAACCGTCACCGCGCTCTGTTGGGCGGGGCCGGGCCAAATGTGGGCGGGCGGCTTACGGGGTGAACTCCTAAAGATTGTAGACGGCGGGGTTCAGCAAGTTGATCCCGGCTCGGTGACGGGTTACGACACGGTCAACAGTCTGGCCTTGGATGGAGAAGGCGGGGTATGGATCGCGCGAAACTCCGGGTTGTACCGCGGCGACAGTCGTTCCGTACGATTTCTGCCCGTTCCCGGTATCGAGGGTCCTGTGCTGGTGGCCGATATGAAACGGGATCCCCGTGGGCGGATGTGGTTTGCTACCTCGGCGGGTTTATTGCGGCAAGTAGGGGAGACCTTTGTTTGGGTCGGCCGTGATCAGCCGGGATTGGATCGTGGTTTAAGCGCCTTGGAAATTGCGGGTTCCGGTCGTATGTGGGTTGCGGGTTATCACGTCTTGTTTCGTTTTGATTGGCGCGAAGAAAAGCCGGTTTTCGAAAAACGCGTGGAGCGAGACTTTGCGCAAGTGCTCTACGCGGACCGTGTCGGGCGGATGTGGCTCGGCTATTATCTCTCCGGCTTGGTTCGCTTCCGCACGGGGCGGGTGGTCACGTTCGGTGTGGATCAGGGTTTGCGAAACGCGGTAGTGCGTTGTACGGTGGAGGATGGTCGGGGGCGTTTGTGGTTCGGTACGCTTGGTGGCTTGGGGTGTAAGGACGGGGAGACGGTTCACTGGTATGGTTCGGAAGAAGGTTATCCCGAATCCTTGGTGTACAGCCTGGCCATGGATAAACAGGCGGAACGGTTGTGGGTTGGCTACGACAGTGGCACGGTGCTGGTCAGAGATGAGACCGGTTTTACCGTCCAGAAAGCGCTGACCGAATGGCATGAGGGTCGGCGGGTCCGGGTTATGGCGCTGCAACCGGGGACGCGTCGCCTGTGGGTTGGTGGGGGAAAAGGGCTCTCCTTGGTAGACTTGGACGATTTCACCATCATCAAGCAGCGCGCCTTCCCCGAACCGGTGACGGCCTTGACCTTTGATGAGGCGGGCCGGCCTTGGGTTGGCACCGCCCACGGTTTGTACCGCTTGGATTCCGATGCGGGGGGAACCTTCGAAGCTCGGCTCGACGAAGGCTTTATCGCCGATCTTTTTATCGATTCAGAAGGGATTGTGTGGGTCGCGACCTATGGACGCGGCTTGATTCGCATTCAAGGCGACCGCGATTTTACGATTACCTCCGATCAAGGTTTTTTTGACAACAAACCGTTTCGGGTCCTTCTGGACGGGCTGGGTTATTTCTGGATAAGCAGCCATCGTGGCATTTTCCGGGTGGCCAAACGGGATTTGAACCAATTGGCCGCGGGAACCCGCGAGCGGATCGATGGTTTGTTGTTGGATCATCGCCACGGGATGCTCAGTGCCGAATGTTCCGGGGGAACCCATCCCGCGGGCATGATTTCACGTGACGGTGGATTGTGGTTTCCCACCGTGGCGGGTTTGGTGCGCATTGATCCCACCCGTGCCGTGCGCCCCGATGCGCCGGTTGTTCCCGTTCTGAATGCCGTTCGGTTAGACGGCCGTGCGTTTTTCCCCGAGGGGCCCTTGGCGGTTCCGGCCGAAACACGGCGCATTGAGGTGTTGTTTACCGCCGCGCGTTTGGCGGTGTCTGATCCTCCGGTTTTTACGGCACAACTCAGCGGCACCCAAACGCGGGATTTGCCGATTAGCGAACGGGGCTCGGTGTTTCTCAGTGGATTGGCGCCGGGTCATTACCAGGTAAGGATTCGGCAAGCCGGTGTGAATCGAGGGGCGACGGCGGATTTGGTGCTAGAAGTAGCGGGCGTGTCCTGGCTGGCTTCCATGCGATTGTGGTTGCCCGTTTCGATTGTGGTGGGTTGCTTGTTGTTGGTTGGCTTTCTGCATTTTCAGGGGCGGGGGCGTCATCAACGTGTGGCTCAATCCCTTGCGGAAGGCCAAAAAGAGCTCAAAACCTTTGCCCGACAGCAAACTGAGTTGAACCAGGTGATGGTGCAGCGGTTTCATTACGCGGGCATGGCCGAAATCGGCATGAGTGTTTTGCAGAACGTGGACCAGACCTTGAGTCAATTGGACCAATACATTCGCGGCTTGAAGCGGGGCCTGAACCAGAATACGGGGCTGGATGGGTTGCGGGCTGAGGCCGCCCGCCTGCAAGCGGCGTTTGATCGCGGCGCCGAAGCATGGGATGAGGAAGAGGCCATGGCCCGAGTTGCCGCGTACGAACGGCTTCGTGACGCGCTTGCCGCGCGTTGGGAGGAGCAAATTGAACAGGTGGTGGGTTTTCGCGAGTTGGTGCACCAGGTATGTGGATTGGTGGAGGCCCAGCAGCAATACGCCAAGTTAACCTCATTTGAGGAAACAGTGGATCTCAACATTGTGGTGGAAGATGTGTGTCGCATTAAACAATCGATTTTGTTGGAGAACCAAGTCGAGTTGATTCAGGACTTGATGCCGGTCTCATTGGTGAAGGTTCCCAAGGCTCGATTAATGCAGGTGCTGGTGTTGTTGGTGCGCTGTGGTCGGAATTCCCTTGACACGATCAAGGAGGGCGAAATGCGTAAGCTGAAAATCACCACACGCCCTTTTGGTCGGCGCGAGGTTAAAGTGGAGATCGGCTTTAGCGGGGTCGGCTATTCGATGGAGGAACTCCAGGCTTTGGCCGAGGAGCCTGATCTGGATAGCTTGGCAGGCATGGATTTTGCCCTTTGTCGGCGCCTGCTGGCCGATTTCTCTGCATCGCTTCAGGTCGAAACATCCGCAACGGATCGTTCGGCCCATTTGAGTTTGGTTCTGCCGGTGGAAGAAAACGAATCCGCTGTATGAACCACGGTTCCCGGCACATGGTTACTGGAAAATTTCTTCCAAGTAATCAAGCAGGACGGAGGAGGGGACTCCGTCAACGGACGTAAACTTTAAGCCTGATTGAAAGTGGTTTTTACGGATTTCTTTGGTGTAGCGGACCTCGGCGGTTGCTTCGATCAGATCGGTGTGTTGCGGCAATTCGAAACTCAGCAGCATGTTGTTTCCGACGGCCAGGGGGATCCGGGTGTTCACCAAGATCCCGCCCGCGCTTATGTTTTCTACGAAGAATGGGTTAAAACTGTCGTCGGTATCCAACGTCTTCATCCAGAACACCATATCGGTTTCGAAGCGTTTGTAGGATCTCCGGTTTTCAGTCACGGGGACCTCCGCATTGTGACGGGAATCGGGGGATGGGGCATACGAGGCGCGCTTCATGTGAGGCCCGTCTTCCCCCGCATCTTGTTTTCTTTCTTTTTCGGTTCAAGATCGTAATTTCGTTAACTCAATCAGCGACGGTTTTGAGAAAGTGGGTAAGGTGCTTCAGGAACCGCGAATGTGGGTCGATAAAAAAGGAAAGCACCCTTGGCAGCTATTGGTGGACCGCCTTCGTGCCAAAGCCGTTAGCCCGCATCTCTCACAAGGATTCGTCGCGAGAAGCTGAAAGCCTTGTGAGTATGAGGATTACGACCAAGCCACGACATAGGGGTTCGACCTTTCGGCGTAGCAGCTAAGGCGAAGGCGGCTCGACCAAGTAATGCGGAAGGCCGCCCCGCGGAAGGCCGCCCCGCGGAAGGCCGCCCCGCGGGAGGCAAACCCTGGTAATCGCATGGGTTGCCCCGTAGCAGAATTCCTTGCAAGCAATGCGGGTTAGCTGTTTGGGGCATTTCGGGCGCGCGTGGCGCCGTTTCTTGTCGGCGCCCTGGTTTTGCCAGGTTGGGAAAACGCGCGTTGCGGGCCTTGCTGTTCCGGTTGCAGGGGTTGGGCGCAGATGCAGGTGAAATCGGTATGGTATCTGCTAGATAAAGGACCTTAGTCGGGCTTTTCGTGATTTATTCGGCAGATATTTCCCAGCGATGGTTTTGGACACGTCTTCATGAAAGAGAAGTTAAGTCAGGAAGAGATCAGCATGCTGCTCGGTAATCAGGGCGGCGAGACCGCGGATGAGGGTTCGTCCGGCGGGATGATGGATCAATCTGACATTGACAAACTGATCGCCCAGGCACAACAAGGAAAAGCTGCAAATTCTGCCGAGCCGGAAAAGTCTGCCCCCGCGCCCACGGCGCCGGCCGACGCGGGATCGCTCGACCAAGCGGGAATCGACGCCCTGTTGGCGCAACGTGCCGGTAAACCGGCGCCACCCCGGCAAGCCGCCGCCCCAACCCCGACACCCGCGCCACCGCAACCCACACCCGCGAACGAGACGGCCGGCGGCGGGATGATGGATCAAGCGGCGATTGACGCTTTGCTTGCCCAACACCAGAGCGGTGCGGTCAAGGCGCCGCCACCGAAGCCGGCGCCCCAGCCACCGCCCGCGGATTCGGGTGGGATGATGGACCAGGCGGCGATTGACGCCCTACTGGCCCAACAAAGTGCGGGGGGCGGCAAGACGCCGAAAGCGAGCGCCGCGCCGGCACCGGCACCGGCACCGGCACCGGCACCCGCGGAGGATGCGGGCGGGGGCTTACTGGATCAAGCGGCCATCGATGCGATGTTGGCGCAACAGCAAGGCGGCGGGGCGCAAGCGGCGGCCCCGGAACCGGCGGCCCCGGAACCGGCGGGAGAATCGGGCGGCTTGTTAGATCAAGCGGCGATTGACGCGATGTTGGCAGGTCAGAGCGGCGGTGGTGGGACCCCGGCCGCGGCGGACGATGGTGGCGGCTTGCTGGACCAAGCGGCCATCGATGCAATGTTGGCGCAGCAGCAAGGCGGCGGGGCGCAAGCGGCGGCCCCGGAACCGGCGGGAGAATCGGGAGGCTTGTTAGATCAAGCGGCGATTGACGCGATGTTGGCAGGTCAGAGCGGCGGTGGCGGGACCCCGGCCGCGGCGGACGATGGTGGCGGCTTGCTGGACCAAGCGGCCATCGATGCAATGTTGGCGCAACAGCAAGGCGGCGGGACGCAAGCGGCGGCCCCGGAACCGGCGGGAGAATCGGGCGGCTTGTTAGATCAAGCGGCGATTGACGCGATGTTGGCAGGTCAGAGCGGCGGTGGCGGGACCCCGGCCGCGGCGGACGACGGTGGCGGCTTGCTGGATCAAGCGGCCATCGATGCAATGTTGGCGCAACAGCAAGGCGGCGGGGCGCAAGCGGCGGCCCCGGAACCGGCGGGAGAATCGGGAGGCTTGTTAGATCAAGCGGCGATTGACGCGATGTTGGCAGGTCAGAGCGGTGGCGGGACCCCGGCCGCGGCAGACGACGGTGGCGGCTTGCTGGATCAAGCGGCCATCGATGCGATGCTGGCCGGTCAGAGCGGCGGCGGTGGGGCCCCTGCCGCGGCGGACGACGGCGGGGGCATGCTGGATCAAGCGGCCATCGATGCGATGCTTGCCGGTCAGAGCGGCGGCGGTGCGGCCCCTGCCGCGGCGGACGACGGCGGGGGCATGCTGGATCAAGCGGCGATCGATGCGATGCTGGCCGGTCAGAGCGGCGGCGGTGCGACCCCGGCCGCGGCGGACGACGGTGGCGGCTTGCTGGATCAAGCGGCCATCGATGCGATGATTGCCGGTCAGAGCGGCGGTGGCGCGCCTGTTGAAACCGCCGCGTTGGATCAAAATGCCGTAGACGCACTGTTGGCGGCACAGCATGCCGCACCTGCTGAAACGACGCTCGACCAAGCCGCGGTAGACGCCTTATTAGCCGGGCAGGCAGCCGCTCCGCCCCCGGCCGCTCCTGCATCCGCGCCGCCTTCAGGCGGACCGGAGCTTTTGGACCAAGCGGCGATTGATGCCTTGATCGCCGGAAACGCCGCCGCGCCCAGCCCCGCGCCTGCACCGGCCAACCCGGCCCCGGCCGGCGGAGATATGTTGGATAAGACGGCGATTGATGCGCTCATTTCCGGCGGTGCCCCACCCGCCGCGGTGCCCGCGCCCACGCCCGCCGCCCAGGCGCCTGAACCCGCCAAGGCGCTCGAAAAAGTACCGCAGGTTCCCAACGCGCTGGGGGCGCGGACCTTATCTCCCAGTGAAATTAAAAAGGCGCCCAAGGTTCACCGCGGCAATTACAACCCCCAGGTTACCCATTTTCGCCGGGCCGTCATGCACATGCCCGCCCAAGTCGATGTTCAGGAAGCCGCTTTAACCGCCATTCAACATCTGTTTGCCATGGCGGGTCACTTCCGCTCTCGGAGTCGGGCCGACCAGCGCTTCGAAGAAATTGCCTCCATCACCAACCGCTGGGGCCACGAGGCGGTTATTGCACTTACCAAAAACGAATACCAGCCTGTCAAAATTCGGATGCAGGGAATTCAGACCTTGAATGTCTACCAGCGGTTCGTGGAATCCGAACAGGTGTTTTTTGTGGATTATTTCCAGCCGAATTCACGGTCTACCGGACGGCGCTGGGTGCGTTGGTTTGTGATGCATTTTGACCAAGAGACACTACAGGAATTGGGAAAAATCGCCTGAACCCGCGCGGTACCGATGCCGCCTTAAAAAGGATGCTCCGTCCATAGCAGTTGCGCGGAGAAGGGGGTCTCGGACTTGCGGTATACCCCGATGCAGGTTCCTGGATAAAAAGTCACCGCCGTGCCCGTCAAGCTGCTTGCCACCTCGGCAATCACCGGCAGGTGGGAAACCAACAGGGTCGGCCGTTCGATCTCCGCGATGTTCATCAGGATGGATTCCGCGCTGCCACCGGGGATCAGCTCAGGCATCTCCACCAGTGCCGCGTCGGGAAAGGTTTTATGGACGATCAGCGCTGTTTCAATGGCGCGTTTGTAGGGCGAGTGCCGAATCGCGTGCAGGGTAACACCCTTGGCCAACAGTTTTTTGGCCTGCTTGTCGACATCGGCGCGGCCTTCGTCGGTTAAGGCGCGATCACGATCAGGCATACCCGACGGTGGATATTCTGCCTGCCCATGGCGAATCAAATAAAGTGGGTCGGCACTCATGGCTTTGTCCTTTTGAGAAAAGTTCCGCGTTCCGCTTTCCCCAGACTACAAGAAAAGAGAACGAATTATTAGTGGAAAAGCGAAGGAACGGCGGCTTCTTCTTCCTACCGCCAAATCGAATCTTATTCGAGATGCGCCGTGGGCTTTTCGTTGCGATGACCCGGTTTTCTTTTTGTTAAAGTGTTGTAAGGCATTGGTTTGGCGGCTTAGGGGGTGGGCCCCATGGTCGTGGCGCGCTGCAAGAAATTTCGGTCGAATAAAAAAACCACGGGGTAGCCTTGTCGGTAACCGGCCAGCCAATCACCCGATTCACCCTCAAAGAAGACCAAGGTCATTTCCGCTTGTGCGGCCGTGATGGTCAGTTGGGCGATGGGTTTGCGGCCCCTTAGGGTTTCTGGATTGAAATGCAAACCGCCCGCGCGAATGTGGGCGAATTTCGGTAAAACCCCCGCCTCGAATTGAGGGGTGATCTTCATCGGATTGGGGGTGAGATCTTGCCAGCCTTGTTCGGTCTTTTTAAGGTTCACGGTGGTTTCGCCACCCGTTTGTAGGCGGACGGATGTCAACAATGAAGCGGGGACCTGCCAACAGGTTCGGTTTCCCCAGGTGGGACGGTGGGTGTTTGCGAACCAAGGGGCCGCCGCCTCGAAGATCGTGGGGCCGTCGTTGATGCGAATAAAGGCCGCGTGTTGATCGTTGGTTGCCGCCCCAACCGCTACGCGAAAAAGGGTCTTGCCCGTTTTGTCTAAAAAGGTGACTTCATTGGTTTTGTTGAAGCCGAAATGGGCGGCCTCTTTCGGGTAAAGGCCCACGGGTTCAGCGCCGGCCAAACTATCCAGCCCATTGAGCAGGCCACGTACGAAGGTCTGCTCAGCCGCCCATTGACGATGGTTCGGGAGCAACCAACGCGTACCCGTGCGCTGGAGCGTCACCGTTTCCCCGTTGTTGTTTAGCCTGATCTCGGTAATGGCTTGGGTGTTCGCGCGTGGCGGTGTCGGTGTCGTGGGCCGCGGTTTGTCTTTTTCCACGGCAAGGGGTGCACCGTCGGGTTGGTCGGTGGTTTGGCTACAGCCGAGCAACAGGAGCAAGCTCGCCAAAGAGACAAACTGTCGCGGGCGGAATTGGGAACGAAACATGACAGGCTCCCTACAGATAAGGATCAACCGAACGCAGGCGGCGGTAGCAGAGGTGGGCGGTACCGATCAGGGCCGGTAGCAGCAGTGCGGCAAGTAAACTCAACAGGCGGGTTCGCTTGCGTTCCGATTCGGTCAAGGCTTTGAGTGGTCGGGCCGCGTTGTCGCGGCGCGGGATGCCCACCGTGAGGCTTTGACGGGTCATGGCGTCGGCGGTTTGGTTAACCCACACCAAGGTGCCCGCTTTGCGGATCGAGGTCAGTAAAAATTCGCTGCTCCACACCCGCAAGGTCGTGTGCTCGCCTCGCGCGAGGTGGTTTTCCGCCGGGAGATGTTCCGGTCGTGGGAAATAGGCATTGTAGCGGCCTCCGAGCTTTAGGCCGATTGCGTACTGGTCAAACTGTGTCGGGCCGGGTAGCTTGGCGGGATCGAGTTGGTAGGTTTCTTTTTGAAGCCAGGCCTGCTCGGAGCTTTGTCCGATGATGTTGGTGGTGACGCCCGCCGGGTGCGTTTGCGTAAGGGGTGAACACCAGGGGACGACCAAGCTGTTTATTTGGTGATGGGCACGTTCTTCCTGTCCCAGACCACCGCCGGCAGCCTTGAGTTCGGGAAACAGGGGGTATGCCTTCAGGACGGGGGGTTTGCTTTCGGTGTACCTCACCCGCGCCGAGGACTGATCCGCGACCAGGGCGCGTTCTACCCTGAAGCCGAGGTGGTCGAACCAACTGTCCACATCAGTAACCGCCCGTGATTCAGCCACCGCGTATACCGGATCGAGCGCCACGCCGCCGACCAGTAAGGTTGCAGGATGGCCTGCCAACAGCCATTGTTCGAATTGGTAGTGCTGAACCGGCTCAAACCGATCCAAACCCCAGACAAATACCGCGTCCAATCCGTCAAGAACCAACGGTTCGCCCGGCATGACGGGGATCACTTTGACCGCGTAGGTCTCGCTGAGACTTTGGATGACCGTTTTTAGGTTGCCGTCCTCGGTGTAGGCATAACCCCCGTTTCCGTAAGACAGCGGCGGTCCCACCAAGCCGATGGTGATCGGCCCGTCCCATGTGAGACGCAGCATCGCGGCCGTGAGTTGGTATTCGGGTTCACGTAACTGGGTTAGGTCCGCGAAAACTTCCTCGTGTTCCCCGTAACGCAGGCGCAGGGCGTACCACAGTTCCACCATTTCTAAACGATCATCGCGAACTTGGTTCACGCGGGCGCGCTTGAGTCCCCGTTTTTCCAGTTCCTGTTCCAGATCTTGCTCGTTGGCGGGGTGACGAACGACCAGATCGACTTTGCCACCCCCTGCTTGGCTGTATTGCTGGAGTAGGGTGGTCAGGCGTTGGAGGTGGGGGCGAAGGTGGGCCGGGGGTGCCTCGGAAACCAAGACCTCAATCGTTAAAACGTCTTCCAGGCGTGCCACCATCTTTCGGCTTGTGTCGCTTAACGTGTGGCGGCCTTCTTCGGTAAGATCCCAACGGAGTGGTATCCATTGGGTGGCGGCGGCAAGACCGGCAAGGGCAAGTAAACCGAAAAGGTTGCGAAGCATGATGGATCGATGGCGGATGATCATAAAAGGTGATCTCGGTGGTTGGATTTAGCGGCGCAGGCCGATGGCGATGCGGTTAATGGTGAGAAAACAGGCCGTGAGGCCGATGAAGAAACCCAGATCGGGAAAAAGCACCAAGCCTTCTGCAAAGTTTTGGAAGCGGGTTTGAATGTTGAGCGCGGGAACGGGTAGCACCATCAGGGTTCCGAGCAAACACAGAGACACCACAAAAGAGGATGTCTGGTTGGGGCAGAAGACGCCGGCACTAAGACACACCGCCAAACAGACCGCGCCAAAAAGCACGGCACCCAGGTAGCCGCCGAAAACCGGTCCCCAATCGAGATCGCCGAGTTGGGCAACCAGAAGTGGGAGGCCGAAGGTTGCGGCGAGGCCGACCAAAAGAATGATGAAGCTGCCGAGAAATTTCCCCAACACAATCGGCCAATCCCCGGCTTGGGTGAGCAAGAGCTCAAAACTGCCGGCGTGGTGCTCTTCTCCGTAGGCGCGCATCGCCAGAGCGGGGACAAACACCGTCAGGAAAAGGGGCAAGACCTGGAAGAACCCCACCAGGGAGGTGTGATTGCTTATAAAAACGTTGGTTGGCGCCGGGTTCCAAAATAAGGAGAAGGCCGGGGCGGCGGCGAAGACCACCGCGATCAGATAAAAAAACAGCGCGTTTAAGCCGTGGCGGATTTCTTTTTGGGCCACGGCCAGGGTGGCGATCATGAAGCCGAGACCTCGTTGTTGGTAAGTTGGGTGAACAGGTGTTCCATGGGATTCGCTTCCAGGTGCCAGCCGCCGATGTGCCAGCCGAGATCCGACCATTGTTTTACCGTTTTTGCCATGCGGTGATCGTCCCAGGTGCCGTGGATCCGGTAGCTGTAGAATCCTGAACCGGGGAGTTGTTTAAAGGACGGGTCCAGGTTGAGGCCTAAACCGCTGAGTTGGGCGCGCACGGTTTCCGGGTTTTGGTCCGTGACCAGGCAGGCGCGGGTGCGACTTTGGTTCAGCAGCGTGCTGGTGGCTCCGTTATAAACCAAGTGGCCCTGGTTTAGCACGAGAACGCGATCACACAATTCAGGAACGGGGTGAAGTTGGTGGGTGGAGAGCAGTACGGTGCGACGGCAGGCCAGTTTACGGATCAGCAGATGGATGTCTTTTATTTGGTTGGGATCCAGGCCGTTGGTGGGTTCGTCTAGAAGCAGAACCTCGGGGTTACCGAGCATGGCTTGGCCCAGGCCGATGCGTTGACGGGTTCCTTTCGACAGGTTGCCAACCGTTTGTTTGAGTAAATCGCCCAGCTTACACGACTCAACCGCTTCCTGAATTGCTTTGCGCGCTTGCTTTCCGCGTAACCCTTTGGCGCCGGCCGCAAATTGCAGGGCGTCGATCACCTGGAGGTCGTTGTAGAGCGGGTTGTGTTCGGGCAGGTAACCGATACGGGTGCGGACTTGCTTGCCTTGCTCAAAGGGATCGACCCCCAGCAAGCGGACAGAACCTTCATCTGGAAACAGATAACCCGCGATCAGTCGTTTGGTGGTGGTTTTTCCCGCGCCGTTGGGGCCCAAAAAGGCGGTAATTTCGCCGCGGTTGAGTTTGAAAGAAATGCCTTTCAGGGCATAGCGCGGTTTACCCCACACGGAGGAGAAGCGTTTTTTGACGTTATCGAGTTCGACCACCGCTTGTGTTGGTTGTTTTTCCAAAAAGGGACCTCTTGAATCACAAAAAAGGAAGGTGGGTGTCTTGCGAAAAAGCCGATTTACCGGGTGCTCGCGTGGGCTCGTACTGAGAAGGGCGTTTTCCTTCCTAGCCTGGGGAGGTGAAGCCGGCGAATCTGCAACAGGGTTCCAGGACTTAGATCGCTTTTTCACTTGAAGGTCGATACAGGTAGGCGATTTGCCGTTGACTTCCATGGACCACGTGCTAAGGTGGCGCGACATAGCAACTTAAACCTGATCAGAATGCATTCATTTAGAATAGAAGCAAGCCGCATTGTCTGGTCGGCTTTCGTCATTCCGAGGGCCGGCGCCGCGCGCCTTTCCGAATGGCTGCATAGAACGACCGCATTGTGGTAGCGCGGTCGATGGGTTGCCGGGGTCGGCCCGCTTATTGGCGAAACCATAGGACCATTGAGCAACAGGATGGGTGCGGTGCGTTCTTCGCGGCGCCCCATAGTGATAGACACGCTAAATCCTAACACAAGCGTCAGGAATCAGTTGTGACTGATTTGCGTTTTTATGATGATAACCCTATGAAAAATCTTGACTTCGGGTTTGCTTTTCAGATTTTTTTGGGATTGTCCGAGTGGGTTACCCTTGCCGTTTGGGACGGCTTGTGGGTGAATTTTCCGAAAACATCGGGGTTTGGGAGGTTGTGCCGTGTCGGAACGAAAGAAACTCGTCGCCTTTACCGGCGCCGGCGTGAGCGCGGGCAGTGGATTGAAAACCTACCGCGACCTTGACGGTCTCTGGACTCAAGAGAACCACGAAGCTGTTGCCTCGGTGACGGCCTGGCATCGGAACCGTGAGCCGGTGCTCGCCTTTTGGAATAAGGTGCTGACGAATGTACGTGAAGCTCAGCCCAACGACGCCCATCGGGCCTTGGCCGACCTTCAGGATCATTTGGATGTAACCGTCGTTACCCAGAATATCGACGACCTTCACGAACGAGCCGGTAGCAAACGGGTGCTCCATCTGCACGGTGAAATAACCAAGGTCCAAGGCGCTTTGGATCCAAAGGTTGTCACGTCCACCCCGGCCCATGGGTTCCGCTTGGGTGACAAATGTGCCCGTGGTAGCCAACTTCGTCCCCACATCGTTTGGTTTGGGGAGCCGGTTTTACACCTGGCCGCCGCCGCGGAGGCGATTGACGCGGCAGATCTCTTTTGGGTTATCGGTACATCTCTGACGGTTTATCCCGCCGCCGGCTTGGTTGACCTCGCCCGTTGCGCCGTGGATAAGGTGCTGATCAACCCTGGTTTTGTCGCCTGTGAACGCACGGACTTTCGGTTGGTGGCCGAGTGTGCAACCATCGCTTTGCCGCGTATGGCCGCGGCTTTGACGGGCTGAGGGGGTGACGCTCCGCACCGCTTCCGCCTGTCGGTTATCCGGTTTCGCTTGGTGCGCGGGGCGTGCTGGGGTAAGCTAGCGCGTATTTCTCGCGGTGCGTCCCCCGAGCATCCTTGTCTGGAGGTGGTTGATGGTTGAAGCCGGTCGACCCATTTCTGATCCCCGCATGTTGGCGGTTCGTTGTCTTGTAACCGCGGCCCGGCAGCGTTTATTGGTGCCCGAGGCCATGGCCCGGTTTGCCTACCAACTCGATGCTCGGGACTTGGCCTTTGCTCATGAAATTGTTTACGGGACCTTTCGGTTCCTACCCGGCTTGGAGCAGGTGTTGCGACAGTTTTGTCCCAAGCCCAAATTCCCTCCCGAGGTCCATTGGTTGTTGCTCGCCTCGCTTTATGAGTTGGGTTTTATGCGTTCCGCCGATTACGCGACCATTGACCAGGCCAACCGCAACATCAGGAAGCTGGGTTTTCCACGCCTGAAAGGTTTGGTGAACGCGGTGCTACGCAATGCACAGCGGGCCGGGGACGATCTTTGGCGGGAACGGGACCAGGCCTCTTGGCTTTTACCGCGCTGGTTGGAAAAACTGCTCGTGAAGCAACACGGACCGGAACGGGTCGCAACCTGGATCAAACGTTGGTCCGAACGTGGTTTGCTCAGTTACTGGCACCAAGGCGGCGAATTGCCGGGAGACGATGCGGTGTTGTCTGGGGACGACGTTGTATCGCCGGTGTTACCGCACTGCCGACGCCGAGAAGGGGCGGTGCCGGAGGCTTGGCTGGAGCAAGGCGTCTACATCCAAAACGAATCGTCGCAATTGATCGCCCATGTTGCCGTCGGTTTGAGCCCGGCCAAAGCCATTGATTTATGTTCCGCGCCGGGCGGCAAGGCTTGTTACCTCGCGGCGTTTTCGCCTGAGACTGAACTCACCGCCTGCGATTTGGATGAATACCGACTGGGTCTCATCCGTCAGAACCAACGGCGCCTGAACCTGAACTTCCCATTGATTGTCGGCGATGCGACCCAAATGAACTGCACTGGTGAATTTGATTTGG
This sequence comes from Acanthopleuribacter pedis, assembly GCF_017377855.1. Lineage (GTDB taxonomy): Bacteria > Acidobacteriota > Holophagae > Acanthopleuribacterales > Acanthopleuribacteraceae > Acanthopleuribacter > Acanthopleuribacter pedis. The sequence goes on along the minus strand of NZ_JAFREP010000015.1, from coordinate 54,179 downwards.
TGATGCTTGATGCGCCCTGCAGCGGCATTGGAATTTTAGGCCGGCATCCCGAAATTAAACGGCACAAGGAAAAGCCCGCCGACGCAGCCATGTTTGACGTGCAAGCCGCTTTGATGAAAGCGGCTTGGCAATACGTAAAGCCGGGCGGCCATGTGCTTTATTCCGTTTGTTCGCTTGATCAAAATGAGATCCCCGCCTTGCCCGAGGACGCGCACATTGCCAATGATCGGTTGAAGGAATTGATCCCGGCGGGGGCACCGGTGGTATGGCAAGAAAACGGCCTGCTCATCGAGCCGGACGTTGCCTTTGACGGCTTCCAAGCGGTGTTGCTGCAAAAGCCCTGATGGTGAAGGTCGGCAGCGACCCCGGTCTTTTGCGAGGTGCAAATTTAAGCATGGCGAGGGCGTTGGTAGGCTTTGGCTAAACGCTAATGCGGGTGGGAAGGCGTTGCCGTTTAAGGTGTCGAAATTGTGTGAAGGATGAAGTGATCGGCGGTTTGGTGCCCGACGCTTTGGGTCGGAGAAAACGATGAGTTAGCCATCTTCCCGAGAAGAATCGTGTTCTTTTTTATGAGGTGGAGAACTTGGTCCGCGGTAATGACGTGGGTTTCTCTCAGATTTTTTGCCTGAAAAAAATGTCGGGAAAAATAGGGCTAGCCGATGCTTTTTTTAAAAAACAGAAAGTGTTCGCTAGAGCAGGGTGTTGGTGTTCCCCATGCGTTTGCGCAGCATCAGCGGGACCAATTCCCCCTTCTTGAACAGGCGGGTGTCACCGAAGTCCGACAGGCGCTTGCTTTCAAAAAGGTAGCGGATGCACGAGATGATGTACTCAAAGTTCTCGTATTCGTTTTCTTTCTTTTTGGTTTTGTACATTGCTTCGATGGCGTTGAGCTGCGAGATCAGCGCGTCCTCGGTTGGCCCTTTCTTGGGGGCCTTTTTGGCTTTTTTGGTGGGCTTTTCTTTGCGCAGACCGGTTAACTCGTAAAGGGCTTCCAGTTTCTTGTCGATCTTTTTTTTGCTTTTGGGGGTCGACCCCTTCTGGGGCGTGGACGTGTTCATCTTGGCGTGGTGTTGCAAAATATAGGGCACCGAGTCCATGTTGCACTGGTGGTAGCGCTTGGATTCCATGATCCAGCCCAGGTTGCTAATGTTGACCCGCGGCGAGATGTTGTCGGAAATATTTTCGACAAAAGGTTTAACCGCGGTCTCAAACGAAGCTTCAACGCTGTCGAAGCGGTTGAGCACGTAGTAAACCCGAAAGTACTCCACCATGTCGTTGAGCATTTGCACAATGGGGTGGTCGTTGGTTTCCTCGCGTAATTGATCGAGAAACACGTCGAGGTTGGCAATGTCGTGCTCGTAGACATCTTCGGCCATGTCGATTTTCTCATTGATCGCTTCAGGGTTAATCGCGCCGCGCGCAAAGTACTCGTACACCGGTGAGCCGATATGGAACACTTCGCGTACCTTGCGGAATAGGGCTGCTTTGACAATATCAGATGCGGCGAGGGTTGCCGCTGGGTGGTTGGGGGTGAACACCAAAATGCCCGTGTTGCTGTGCGGCAAAAAATCGGTAACCAAGGGATCCAAACCGGCGCGTAAATCCAGAATCACAAAGTCGGCATCGAGTCCGTTGACCGCGTCGATCATTTTGTTGCGGTCGTTTTGGTCCAGGTTCGCAATCGAATTGATCATGTGGAGCGGGGAGGCGACGAAGCCGAAATTGTTAAATGCGCGCTCGGGATCCAGAATCAGCGGCAGGGTGGTGATGCATTCGTCGAGAGAGGCCCCTTTTTTGTAAAAATGGTAAAGATCACGCCGGATTGGCGCGCCGATCACATTGCGGATTGAGGAGGTGCCCGTGTCGAGGTCGACGAGTACCGTTTTACCGAATTTCGAAAGACAGAGGGCGAGGTTTATGGCAAACGAAGTTTTGCCGACGCCGCCTTTTCCCGAGGAGATGGGAATGATTCTTTTGGTCATGGGCGGTAGATCCTTTGGGGACGTCCGGGGAATCGGTGGAAACAGAAAGCAACAGCCGGCATCATGAAGGGGAATCGCGACACTTACTTGAAATCAAATCATGGGTACGCCGTAAGATGGAACGAACGCCGGCGACACGGGACCGAGGTCTGCCTTTCGCCGCATAAAGGTGGCCTTCTCGAATCGGCCACGTCCTACCATGCAAGCAAGCGAAACGGGCTAAAACCGAAGAGGCGCGAAGCGAGGGGTTTTGGCTAAAGATCTGGAGCGAAATGGTTTGGAAAAACGGAGGCGTACCCGTAGGGTGCGGTGAGCATTTTTACAGGCCGTTTCAGCCCAGAGGTTTAGCCAAAATCGCCGCGAGTTATTGCGCTTCTTAGGTAAAATAACACTCGGAAAGAACCTCATCATAGGCGCTTTTAGGGATGTCTGTCAATGGAGCCGGCCCAGCGTCCTAATGAAAAGAACCCTTGGCGCGAGGCAGCTTTTGGAAGAAACCTTTTTTACCTGTCCGACCTGTTGGCAGCGCATCTCGATGCTGCTCGATACGAGTGTCGCCCACCAACGGTATATCGAAGATTGTGAAGTCTGTTGCAATCCTATTGAAATCGCGTACCAGGTTGAGCACGGCGAGATCGTCTCTTTTCAGGCCGAGGCGATTCCTTGAACACGGCCTTGTCATTTCCCGCTTGGTGAATGTGTGGCAAGCTTCTATGCTAAAGAACTCGAGAGAAACCGTGGAACGGCGAGCCGGGGAGGTTACCTTGGGCGGAAAAGCGACCCTGTTGGTGGTTGAAGATGAAGTTTTTACCCGAAAAATGATGGGCCTCCATCTCGAAAAAGCGGGTTACCGGGTGCGTGCCGTCGGCAACGGGCGCGAGGCACTCGATGCACTGGAAGAACAAGGCGTGGACATGGTCCTCGCCGACGTGTTTATGCCCGAGATGGACGGTCCCGCCCTGCTCGAAGCGATTCGCCAAACCTGGAGCGAGCAGGATCTGCCCGTATTGATGCTTACCTCCGTGGACGACCGCGACAAAATCGTCGAATTTTTTACAGCGGGTGCGAATGACTGCATCACCAAACACAAAGACCCCGCCGTTCTGCTCATCAAAATCAAACAACATTTGGAGCTGTCCAGCCTGCGGCGTTATGCCCAAAAAGCACCGACCGAACGCGAGCCTGAGTTTCGTGAACCCAACGACGGCCTCTGGAAATGGAACCTAGCCGACGGCAAAATTTTCTTTTCGCCGCGCTGGAAGGGGATTCTCGGTTTCCAGGCGGATGAGCTGCCCGACCATTTGGACACCTGGTTTTCTCGGATTCATCCCGCCGATTTTGAGCGGGTTTCCCGAGCACTCCGTGCGCATCAGCAGCAACAGAGCCCCCACTATGAAGCCGACTATCGCGTTCGGCTCAAAGGCGGGAATTACCATTGGGTTCACGATTTCGGTATCGCCGTTTTTGATCGCAAGGAAGGTCGGGCCACCCACATGGTCGGTGCCATGAGCTGGATTCTGCCGCGTAAGGAATGGGAACGAGAGCGCAAGGTCATTGCCAACGAACTCCGGGTGATCCGCGGCCTGGTGCATGAAATTACCCCGCACGCCCACCTCGACCCCGACTTACACAAAGCCGTGGAAGCTTTAGGCGAACACTTTGATTTGTTGACCAGCAAAATGGAGACGCTCATCTCCGACGATGATTAAACCGATAGGCGTGGTTTCTCGCGCCTTTTTAGATTTAAGAGCGCGCCTCGAAGGTGAACCATGCTTCCTCCGGCCGCTTCGGTGAATGAAGTCCTTGCACCGCACCGCCGTTTTGCACCAAGATGACCTGTTAGCCTGCATGGCTTACAACCTAAGAAGCGCGATAAAAGTGAGGGATTTTGGCTAAAGATCTGGAGCGAAATGGTTTGGGAAAAGCGGAAGCGCACCCACTGGGTGCGGTGAGCATTTTCACAGACCGTTGCAGCCTAGAGGTTTAGCTAAAATCACCGCGAGTCGCGCTTCTTAGGTACAAGGATTCGCGGCAGATTCCTTGTAAGCCATGCGGGTTGGGAAGGCCGTTACGACTTTTGATCTTTGAGGGAAGCAATGCTTCAAATGAAAAATGCCTGCGAAAGTTGCAATTCGACACTGGTGCTTAAAAGCCCCTGCTTTATTTGTAGTTATGAATGCACCTTTTGTCCCGACTGTAGCAAACGTTTTAAATTCGTTTGCCCCAATTGTCGCGGCGAACTCGTTGCGCGTCCCAAGCGCAATCCGGCCCCCGTCACCTCGACCGGCTCTTTCTGAGCACAGCTACCACCACTTTTCAAAGTACAGATTTGCGAAACCACGGTCCGGCAGGGTGGTGCTCAGCGCGTCGATCATGGCTGGCGGCCCGCACATGTAGGTGTCGACCGCGCCCGGTTCATCCACGAGCGCGACCCAGGTCTCTGCTGAAGGACGGCCGAACTCATGGCGGATACCCTGTTCATCCAATTCACGCCGGCGAGCTTGCACCGCTTCCGGCACGGGGGCCGTGAAGAAAAAAGAAACCTTGTGGTGCGGGTTTTGCCGAGCCAAGGCGCGGATGGGCTCGGCAAAAAGGGTTGTGTCGGGATCTTTGCTGCAATAGGCGAGGGTGATCGGCCGCGTGGGGTCGCTGACGGCGGCGGTCTGGAAAATGGACCACATTGGGTTGATGCCAATCCCACCGGCGATCAGGAACAGGGGGCGGGTTTGTTGCGGCCGCCACACACAATCGCCGCCCACCCGAATCGCAACCCGGTCGCCCACGGCGAGTTGCCGGTGAATCGCTTGGGTGACCGGGTGACGCCCTTGCCGCACCGCCAAGCCGAGGCCGCGACGCGTCTGCATCTCACCCGGGGTGGAGGTCATGGAGTAACCACCGGCGCGATCAATACCCTGCACCACCAGATCGACCCATTGCCCGGGGGCGAAGGGGACGGCGGTGTCGAGGCTCAGCCACACCGTGACGACCGCCGCGTTCACGGTGTGTTTTTCGGTGATAACGGCTTCTTGGAAGCCCGCGGGTGGAAACGGCATGGGCGGTTCCTTCAGCACGTTAAGGGAGGGCCTTTTTCAAATCAATCGCGCGGTACTCAATGGGTTTGAGGTTGTCCGTAACCGGTTGAAATTGCTTGTCGTAGTGGCCCCACTGGCTATTTGCGAGGAAGGTGAAGGTATCGCCGACCAAGGTGCCCAGGGTGGGTTCGTCAAAGGCGGGATGATTGGCCGCCAGCACCTTTTGGCCGGTCAAAGCGCGCCCGTTTTTTGCCAATTGAAATGCCGCTACCCGATGGGGTTTGACACCGTTTTGAATCAGGATGAGATGGTTTTTGTAGCGAACCAAACCATCGCCGCCCGAGGTTAACAGGTTGGCCGGTGCGCTGAGAGGTTGGATCGTTTTGGTTGCGATATCAACCACCAGCAGGCCGAAGCTGTAATCAGCCACATAAAGAAGGGATTCGTCGGCCGACAGTGCAAGGCCTTGCGGTGAACGGAGCAATGGGGAGCGCAGCCAAGGTTCCGGCTGGTCCTGCCAGGTTTCACCCTTGTCTTTGACCTGTGGCTTGCGGTAAATCACCCCGGCCGTGCTGTCGCTGAGGTAGAGTACCCCGCGTTTGTCGCTGATGACCTCCCCGATCACGGAGGGGTTTTCGGCGTCACCGAAAAAGTGAACACCCAGGGACTTTCCGTCTTTGAGGCGCAGCTTCATGAGCGCCGAGCGACCGTTCATGTCGCCGCAACCCGCCTTGGTTTGGTCCATGCAAGCACTGGTGACCCACAGACTTTTTCCGTCGCGGCTTAAGGTTAAGCCCAAGATGCTAAAGGGCAAAAGGCCGGGTTTGGCCGGGTCGAACGCCAGCCAATCGGTGACCGTTCCCCGTGCATCGCGGCTGATAATTTTGCGCTGGTGAATGCTGCTGATGAAATAGCGTTTGCCGCCGGGGTCGAAGACCAAACCTTCTGGAAAAAGATCTGGTTGATCGATCGTAAAGGCCGCGGTGCTGTGGTCGATCAACTGACGGTTGGCGGCGAACTTCTGGGCCACCGCCGCGTAAGCCGGCTGCTCCGTCAACTGCTTAAACGAGGGGTCCTTGCCGACGTCGAGGTCGTAACCCATGTCGGCAATGGCGTTAAGCTGGGCCAGGGTTTCCACCGTGTGACCGTTGAGGCTCAGCGCGACGGTAAGGTAGTAACGACCGAGGAAATTTTGCGGGAATGCCTGGTGGCAGCGACGCGCCTGTTCGAGCAGCGCGGCTTGATCGCCGGCTTTAAAGGCTTCGCGAACAGCCTGGCGCGCGGCCATGTGTTCTGCCACATCGACGTCGGAAAAGAGTAAAGAAAACCAGAGAAAAAGCGACACGAGGGCTCCTTTGTGTGCTTTTGCCCGGCGCCCTCGTTTGGTCGGTGATGAAGGCGTTACAGGCCCAAGCGTTTTTTGAGGAAATTAATGCGGCGATCCGCCTTGACGTTATCGTCCTTGCCGGCCAAGTAGATTTCAGCCAATTCTTTGGCCTCGGGCCGTTTCTCTTGAACCGCCCAGGCCGCCGCTAAAAACAACAACGACGCATCTTTGGTTTTTTCTGCCAATAATTTGCACTCATCATAGCGTTCCGACTTCTTGCGTTCCATGGCATTGAGTAAATCGAGGTACTTGGGCTCCAGGCGCAAGGGATGTTCTTCCTTGAGCAAGGACAGGTAGCCTTCGCGGTTGTTCTTATAAAGGCGCACGATATTTTTGGTGGCCGAATCCGCGTCGATAGAACACAACCAATCGAGGTATGAGGTTTCTTTGCGCGCTACTTCCGACAACGCCCAGCCGCGGTATTTGCCGCGGGTTAACGTGGGTTCACTTTGGTTGCCGGTCCAAGCCAGCCAACCACTGCCGCCCACGGGCAGGCGTTCGGGTTCCGCCAGCATGGTCAGTTCATCAAGAGAAGTCGGCAGGTCGGGATGCTTTTCGAACATACCCAAAAAGCCCTTGCGGGTGCAGGCGCAATCGTAAACCGCGTCATGGGCTTCCTCGCTGTCCATCGGTTCGCCCGTGTAGTGCTGGAAAAACCAGGCCAAGGTGCGCGGATTCATCTTTTGGTTCAATTCGAACAGGTCGAGAATCGGCAGGGGCGGGAAGGGGCGGTCGGTTGCAGCCACCTCGCGACGCAAGACGGGGACATCGAATTTGCGGATGTTAAAGCCGGAAAGAACGCTGTCTTGAATGAAGGCCAGCACGTCGTCGACGATGTCGGCAAACGTGGGGGCGTCCACCACGTCGGCATCCGTAATACGGTGAATTTCGGTGGACTCGGGGGGGATCGGCATGCCGGGATTTACCAAACTCTGGTAGATTTTTTCGCCGCGAATCATCGCGATTTGCACTATTTTGCAATCGGCTTCCAAGCCGGTTGTTTCCAAATCAAACACCACGAGTTTTTCCAGGTCGAGTGCAGCTTCTCTTGACATACGTTTCCTATCCCAAATCATTGATCACGATACGTTGTGTGTGCGCCGGGTATCCTCGGTAGCGGCCCTTGCCGTTCAAGCTGTTTGAAGGCAGCAGGGTTCTTGGCCGGCGCGAAAGCCCAAGCATAGCAGGAAAACGAGCAAACACCCGTTTTTCTGATTAAATTCCTCCGGTCAAGCCGGTTAGCCCGCATTTCTCACAAGGCTTTCAGCTTCGCGGCAGAATTCCTTGTGCGCGAAATGCGGGCTAGATCAAACTACGCCGGTTCTCGAAGGCTTTGGCCATGGTGACCTCGTCGCAATAATCCAGCGAGGCGCCGATGGGAATACCGACCCCAATCCGCGTGACCTTCACCTTGCCGGCACTGGGCAGGTTGGCGAGCATGTCGGCCAGATACATCGCCGTGGCTTCGCCTTCGACCGTGGGGTTGGTGGCGAGAATGACTTCTTGCACCGTTTCATCCTCGAGGCGTTTGAACAGTTCGCCGATGCGCAAATCCTCGGGACCGATCCCGTTGACCGGGGAGAGGACGCCTTGGAGCACGTGGTAATAACCGCGAAAGCCGCCGCTGCGTTCGATGTTGGCCAGGTTGGCCGCGTCTTCAACCACGCAAACCACCTGTTCTTCGCGATCCGGGCGACCGCAGATGTCGCATTGTTCGGTGGCGCTGATGTTGTAGCAGGTGCGGCACCACTGCAAACTCTCTTTCAGTTCTCGCAGTGCCGCCGCCAATTGAAACGCGTAGTCATGCTCGCGGGCGAGCACGTAATACGCCAGTCGTTGGGCCGTTTTCCCGCCGATTCCGGGCATCTCGCCCAGCAGGCGCACCACGGCTTCCAGTGCATTACCTTGGGTCATGAGTGATGCCGCCTGTTACTTGCGGAACAGGTTGGCGATTTGCGAGAGGTCGATATTGCCCAGCATGTTGCCCATCTGACCTTTGATTCGTTCATCGGCCTGCGCGTAGGCGTCGCTGAGGGCGACCAGGACCAGGTCCGCCAGGTATTCTTTGTCGTCGGGCGCGTTGGGTGCGAATTCGATCTTGGTGACTTCTTTGTTGCCGTTGATGGTGACTTTGACCATTTCGCCGGCCGCGTGGCCGTGGATTGCCATTTTGGCCAAACGGTCCTTGATTTCCTGTTGTGCTTGCTGGGCCTGGCCCATCATCTGCTGAATTTGGTTCATGTCGAACATGGATTCGCTCCCTTTCTGTAGCAGTCGATCACGGGGATCGGTAGTTTTCCGGCGTGGTTCCGTCTTAAAACGGGCCTCGACGAAACCGGTTATTTGTCCAGAATCTTACAATTAATAATGGTACCGCGGTATTGTTCGATCAATTGTTGCACGACGGGATTCGCTTTTACCGTGGCCAGTGCCTGTTGATCCCGTTCCTTGGCCGCCTTAATGCCGGGGTCGTTGCCGATGGAAAAGTTGAGGTTGAACTTACCGCGAAAAAATTTATCGGTGGCGTCCTGGAGAATGTTGTGGTTTTTGCCGGAGCGAACCATCGGGATTAGGTTGGCGTGCGAACGGTCAAAATAAAAGGTCAAGTTCTCGCCGTCGCGTTTGATGAAAAAGGCGTTGCCCATCAGGGCCGCGACAGCGGGTTGTTGTTCGCGACGAATGTAATCGAGCAACTGTTTTAATTGCTCCTGACCTTTTGCGAGTTCGCTGCTGTCGACCTTTTTGAGTGGCTTGACCGGGGCAAGCGGTGGCGGCGGCGCAAAATTGTTTTTGCCGGAGGCGTCATTTGCGGCGGCGCCGCGGGTAACGTTGCCTTTGGTTGTCTGGGGCGATTTTGCCGCGGCGTTTCTACGGGCTATCCGTTTTTTTTTTCGTTCTCGACGAAGGTTTTAAGATCGTCCAACATGCGTTCAATGGGTACCAGCTTGCGCTGTTCCAACAACTTCAGAAATACCAACTCAAAAGCGTAACGCGGGCTGGCGGCTTGACGGAAAACCGGCTCGTGTTTCACCAACACATCAAGCATGCGAATCAAATCGGGGGTTCCCATGTCACCCAGGGTTTCCTGGTGGCTGTCGCCGTGGCCGTAACGACGCTCGAGTAATTCACTGGTATCGGCACAGCTTTTGAGGACGATGGAGTCGCGGATGAAACCCGTGAAGGTTTCGTAGACCTGTTTGAGGTCGTGTCCGTAGTGGACCAGTTCATTAATACGCCCAAAGACCTGATCGGCGGATTGTTTGACCACACCGGTTAATAAGTCGATGAGGATCGCGTCTTCAACCACGCCCAAAATCGAACGCACGTCGAGACCCGTGATTTTTTCGCCGGATGCCGCGATGACTTGGTCGAAAATGGAAAGCGCGTCGCGCATCGAGCCGCCGGAGGCTTGGGCGACCAAGGTCAGCGATTCGTCGTCGATGTCCAGCTTGCTGCTGTCGGCGATGACGCGCAGGCGGGCCTCGATTTTAAACAAAGGGATTTGGCGAAAATCGAACTGTTGGCATCGCGACAGGATGGTCGCGGGGATTTTGTGCAGCTCGGTGGTGGCCATGATGAAAACGACGTTGGGCGGGGGCTCTTCCAGTGTTTTCAACAAAGCGTTGAAGGCACTGGTCGTGAGCATGTGTACTTCATCAATAATGTAGATTTTGTAGCGGTCGCGGGCCGCGTTGTAACGCACCAGTTCGCGTAACTCGCGAATGTTGTCGACCGAGTTGTTGGATGCGGCGTCAATTTCAACCACATCTAAAGCATTGCCCAACTTGATCTCTTCACAAGACGGACATTTTAAGCAAGGCGTGTCGGTTGGGCCTTGTTCGCAGTTAAGTGCCTTGGCGAAAATACGTGCCGAAGACGTTTTGCCGGAACCCCGCAGGCCGGCAAACAAATAAGCGTGATGGACGCGGTCGGACTTTATCGCGTTCTTAAGAGTCTGACTAACGACCTCTTGGCCGACCAAGTCATCGAATGTCTGCGGGCGCCACTTAAGGGCGGTAACTTGAGACGCCATAAACTTGGTCCTATCACGAAAATAAGGTTGAACAATCAGACACCGGTGCCCGGGAAGTCATACTTAGTGCTGCTCCCGTCAAGGCCTGACACGGTTCGTAAACACCCGCCACCGATGCCCGATTCTTCAACCTTATTTTTTTAACAACTGCTTTTTGACACTTGATAGATGGCGGAGAGGGAGGGATTCGAACCCTCGGTGACGTTGCCGCCACACACGCTTTCCAGGCGTGCTCCTTCGACCACTCGGACACCTCTCCGTGTCAAACCCGCCCAAGATATCATGGGGTTTTTGAAGATGCCAAGAGAAAAAGTAAAATAATGATGTAAATGTTTGAAATTGGTGAGTTTGTTGTTGGCTTTTGGGTTTTTTGAGACTGGGCGGCCCTGAAACCGACCTTTTTTTTCAGCTTTTTCGCCGGTTTTTCCCCGCTTCCACGCGTTGATAGGGGGTGACCTGCAATCCCCCCACCCACCGGATTCGCGTCGCCGGCCCTCCGCCGTTTTCCTTGACGCCCCTAACCCTGCATCGTGCTATCTTTTTAGCGATCCCCTCGTTAGCGATCCCCCCGCGTTTACCATCCCGGCGGACCCGTTCATCCTAAGGAATTCCGTTCTTAGGGCCGTGTCGGCCTTTCAAATTGTGTGAAGGAGCTTCCTTTATATGGAACCATTTGAGCCACCATCGTCCAACATGTACGAACCCCGACCCAATCGTCGTGAGGCTGCTTCAAGCATGCCCGAGCCGCCCTTCGAAGATCCCCATCGCAGTTCCGGGCTCATTGGGGCGGCCGGCCAAACCCTCGTTCAGGTTTATACCAATCCCTTCGACTTCTTCCGCGGTATCCGCGACGGGCGTTCGCCCGTGCCCGCCGTGATTTGGGCTACCGTGATTTACGCCGGTGGTTCCATCATTCAACAAATCTTCAGCATGATGTTCGGCGCGCAGCAAGCGCAGATGGAACCCATCAAACAGATGCTTGAAGAAATGTCGGGGTCGGGGCAGCTAAGCATTCCCGTTGATGATCTCATGGGCGCGGGCCAGATTTTGACCCTGCTGATGGTTCCCATCATTGTGTTTCTGGCGATCTTCATTTTTGTGCTGCTTCACTACGTCACCGCCTTGATTCTGGGCGCCGCCAAGCGGGACTTCGATGTGTACTTGCGGGTGATCGGTTACGCCTATACCTCCTTTGCGCCGACCTTCATTCCTTACCAGTTCTTGATTGCGTTTTCCCCCCTCATGAGCATTCCCGTCTCGGGCATTGGTTTTTTGATCTTTATTCACTACACCGCTTTGGTGACCATTGGTTTTTATGTGAACGGTGAAGAGGAATCTTCCATGCATCTGTTCAAATCCATATTCGTTGCCCTTGCCCCGATTTTGATTTGCTGCTGCTTAGGCATTGGCATGGTGATCATGTTCTCCGCCATGATTGGCGCCGCCGGCGCCGGTATGGGCGGCTAGCTTGGTTTCCCCCGTGACCGGCATCCATGAGCGAACCTAACCCAAATCCCCGCGCACGCCATGGTGCGCCGCCGGCGTTCGATGTCGCCGGTCAAGGTTGTCGCGCGTTCCACGCGGCAACCTCGGGGGCCCGGTTGCGCCTTGATTAAGTGGGCCTCAATGGCATCCTGGCAACGACCTCGGTTTGCCTGGCGTGCTCGCCGTCGCGGTGACATCGCCTATGGTTATGTTTATGTGTGCGTGGGCTTGTTGTCCCTGTTGGTGATGCCGATTTTGGCCTTGATGTTTCGGCTGCCTTGTCCCTTGCGGCGCGCCACCGGTATCGCCTGCCCCACCTGTGGCTTAAACCGCATGCTTGCCGCTGTATTACGCGGCGATTGGTGGCAAGCCTTCTGGTTTAACCCCGGCTTTGTCGTCGCTTCAGGCCTGTTCGGCATCTGGCTTTTGATCGACATTTACGGCTTCCACAAAAGCAAGATTCTGTTGGTTCGTCCCGAATCGGTTCCCGCATTTCGCAACTGGTTTCTGTTGCTGGGCGGGCTCAACTGGCTTTACCTGATCATCTTCAATCTTCATTTCGGCTGATACCGGGGGGTCAGGGCGGCCAAATCATGGGGATAAGTATCGAAGCCGTGACCCACAACAGCAAATTGAGGGGTAAGCCGATACGGGTGAAATCCGAGAATTTATACCCGCCCGGTCCAAACACGATGGTGTTGGTTTGGTAGCCGATGGGTGTCGCGAAGCTGGCCGAGGCGCCAAAGGTGATCGCCACCAGCAAAGGTTTTGGGTCGATGCCCATGTTTTGTGCAACCACCAGGGTGATGGGGGTGAGGAGCACGGCCGTGGCGTTGTTGGAGAAAAACTCCGTCAGCAGGTTGGACATTAAATACAGCGCGGAGATCATAACCAGCGGTCCCCAGGGGCCGAGGATTTGGATGAGGTTTTCCGCCAGCAGGCTCGCCATGCCGGTTTTGTCCATCGCCAAGCCAAGCGGAATGGTGCCGGCGAGCAGGAACAGCACCGAACTGTCGAGGGCGTTCATGGCGTCTCTGAAGCGGATGCAGCGCAACAGCAGCATCAGCAAGGCGCCGACAATCGCCATGGTGGCGATGGGGAAAACGCCAAGGGCCGACAGCGAAACCACGCCGAGCATAATCGCCAAGGCCAAGGGGGCTTGGCGTGGAAACCGCAAACTGCATTCAATGCCTTCGATCAAAAGTACATTTTCGCTTTCCTGTAGCTTGCGCAAACCTTCCGGGTCGCTTTGGATCAACAGCACGTCGCCGCTGCGAATCTTCATGTTGCCGAGGCGGTAGATGTGCTGGCGGCCGAGCCGGCGGAGTGCGAGCAGGTGTACGCCGTAATCGCGAAACAAGCCGATATCGGCAAGCGCGCGGTTACCGAAGTGTGAGTTGGGTGTAACCACCGCCTCGGTGGTGGCCAGATCAATGTGTTTGATATTGACGCGGTCCCCGTCGGCGACCGCGTAACCCGCGAGGTTTTCACCGTCCGTGAGTTTGTTGATGGTGTTGGCGTCGGCTTCAAGCACGACCGCGTCGCGTGCCGCGAGTTCTGTTTCCAGGTCGGGTGTGAAAATAACCTGTTCGTCGCGGACCAATTGCAGGACGCGGACCTTTTCCTTGGGAAACACCTCGCCCAGCTTTTTGCCGGGGTAGCGGGAGCGCGCCATGATGATCATTTCGGTAATAAAGGAAGAGCGTTTTTTGCTGTCGAGCAATTGGCTGAGGAGGGTGCGTTCCGGCAACAAACGTTGCGAGAACAAAATGATGTAAATGAAACCAATGGTCCAGAAGGGGATACCCAGGGAGGCAAATTCAAAGAAGGTAAAACCGGGGCCGCCGCTACCGCGAAACAGGCTGTCCACCAGGATGTTGGTGCTGGTGCCGATTAAGGTGCAGGTTCCGCCCAAGATGGCGAAGTAGCTGATGGGAATCAGCAATTTGGAGGGTGCGGTATCAAAGTGTTTGGCGATCGCCAGGATGACCGGGACCAACATCACCACAATCGGGGTGTTGTTGACGAAGGCGCTGAAAAACGAGGTAGTAATGCCGGTGACCACCAGCAAAACCAATAACCGGCCCGCCGCCATGCGTTCCAGGCCGACGGTGATGTAGTCGACCACCCCGGTGCGAACCAAACCGCTACTGAGGATGAACATCGCGGCGACGGTGACCACCGCCTGGTTGGAAAAACCACTAAAGGCTTCGCTTGGTTCGAGAATGCCGGTGATCAACAAAGCCGAGATGGTGATCATCGCGGTGATCTCTGTACGAACCCACTGGCCCATTAGCAAAACAACCGTGACGAGGGCGATGATGGAAAGCGCAATCATACCAACGAGACCGCCTGGGAAAGAATCGAGCAGGTCCAAACAATCGGTGCTCGATTCGGGGTACGCTCCTCGCCGGCAAGCTACCTATAAAAGATGCTGTTGCGGCGAAGGATGGTGAAACAGGGTGTTTCCATCATAACGCATATGGTGCCAAAACCCAGCAGCTTATCGCGTCGGCTCGCGAGAGAATTGTTGCGATCTCTGCTCGGCGTCAAACGAAAAAAGGCCGGTTCAGCACGTCACGACTGAACCGGCAAAGGGGGGAGGGAGCGGAAAAGGTTTGGGAAAAAGAGGCCGGTGTCGTGACGAAAAATCGCGACACCGGCCGCAAGGCCGCGTGCGAGGCGAAAGGGTGGGGGAAGGCCGGTGCTTAGAATGGAATCGGAGAACCGGCCGAGGTGGGGTGGAGAGACATTAAGGGTGAAAAAGAGGCCGGCTCTTCGATGAGAACCGGAGAACCGGCCGAGGTGGGGGGAGAGACATTAAGGGTGAAAAAGAGGCCGGTGTCGTGACGGAAGATCGCGACACCGGCCGCAAGGCCGCGTGCGAGGCGAAAGCTTTGGCGGGGGCGATTAAGCGGAAAAAAAAGGCCGGTTCTTCGATGAGAACCGGAGAACCGGCCGAGGTGGGGGGAGCAGTTAAACGAGGGGTTCCTTTTGCGGTCGCAACCACACCAAATAACGGTGCGGCGCCGAGCCGGTATAGGTGAAGGGATAGCAGGTCACCAGCACGACGGCGTCGCGGTCCTGGGACATAATCAGGTGGTCGCCCAATTGTTCTTTTTCGACGATCTCGATTTGGTCAACCACGAATGTTTGGCCGCCTTGTTGGGTTTTGAGCTGGACCGTTTCGCCCTGGCTCATCAGGCCTAACTCCCGGAAATGGGCGTCGCGATGACCGAGGATGATTTTCAGGCCGCGCCGGTCCGGCATCGAACCCGCCATGGACCAACAGGGGAAGCGGTTCAAGTTCTCTTGATTGCCGTCGAGCAGCACCAAGGTGTCCAGCCCTGATTCCCGGTGGCTCAACCACGCGATGGGGTCGCCTGAAAAAACCAACTGGCTGTTTTGGGGGCGGTCGCGCCAGAGCCGTTCGGCTTGCCATTGGCTCACCACGCGCAGGGTCAGGTGGTAAACGGGACGGACGGCGATTAACAGTGCGGCGAACAACAGGCCGAGGGGCAAGCGACGCGAGGTGAGCAATTCACCCAGCAGGCGGGTGGTGGCGGCGATGGGGGCGGCGGTGTCGGCGGTGGCGGATTTCATGCGGTCGTCTCCTTGCGGCCAAAGGTGTGCTGGAGGACATAAAGCGGCGCGGCGAGGGCGAGCAGCAGGGCCGCGGCGAGCAGCAGGTTGAAGTCATTGGTGGCGGTGGCGGCCAAGCCGTTGGCGCGGCGCATGATCGGGACCCGCACCGTGGTGAGGCTGCCGTCCGGCATTTTTTGGAGCCGTTCCTCCACCGCGACCCGTGAGGTGTAGGGGGTCACCAGTTGGTACTTCAAACCCAAGGCGACGATTTGATCGCGAATCCCGGCTTTTTGGTCGTAAGGCGCGGTTAAGTGGTCGGCGGTTAAATCCTTGATCTGGGCCGAGCCGACCAGCTTTTCAAGCCCCGGCAGGTGGGTTTTGCGACCTTGGTCGACCGCGAAATCGTACTGAACCCAGCGACCGTTGAGGTAACCACCGACCCCGACATAACCGGTGATCGGCTGGTCGTTTTGGAAGAGCAACCGCAGCGGACGGCCCAGGAACAGGTCGGGAATGCGGCTGGGGTAGATCCGACGGATGGATTGGGGGTTGCCGGCGCGATCACTGAAATCCAGGGTGACGTCCGTCAGCACCGGGGTATTGATGGTTTCGATGAAATTCGAAACGACCTGACCGATGTCCTCGTTGTTGCGCAGGAAGTTGGCAACGCCTTGACCCTGTTCACTAATGCGTTTCAACAGGTGTTCGTTGGGGGCTGAGCCGATGCCGAAGGAGAACAGGCGGGCGTTCCCCAAGGTGCGTTGTACCAGGGCGAGCAGGCGGTTTTCGTTGCCGACGTCGCCGTCGGTCAGGAGCACGACCATTTTGAGGTGTTCCGGCGATTCCGGCAGGTCCAACACGTGGGCCAAGGCTTGCTGCATTTCCGTGCCGCCGCCTGATGCCAGGTTGTCGATATAGGCGTGGGCGCGGCTCAGGTTTTCCGAGCTGACCGATTCGTAGGTTTGGGTGTAGCTGGAAAAGTCACTGGAAAAGCGGACGATGTTAAATCGGTCGCGGTCGTGCAGCATGGCCAGGCAGGCTTTGAGACCGTCTTTGGCCTGTTGCATCGGCAAACCACCCATCGAGCCGCTGGTATCAACCAGAAACACGATGTCCTTGGGGGTTGGGTCCGTGCCGATCACGTCTTCAAGTGGGGGATACAGGGTGAGCATGCCGTGAACCCCGTCGGCTTGGTGCGATTGAACCAAACTCAATTGGGGTTCCTCGTCGAGGTAGGGCTCTATGAAGAGCACGAAGTCGCGGTTGGGCAGGTTGTCGACCGGTGAAAGTTCCACCGCGAAGTGGCGTTCGCCGTGGTGGTCGATAAAAATTTCGTGGCTGGGTGATTGGATGTCGGCGACGGGGATTCCGGCAACATTGGCGGTCAGGGTAACAAAGTGGTTGTTTTCGGCCTCGGAAACACGCCCGGGTTGGACCAGGGGCGCCTGGGCCTGTACCGGCGGAGGTTCGCTCAGCGGATGGAGTTCCACCATACCGTCGTCGGTATGACCCATGTGGTAACGTGCGCCGAACACGGTCGGGAATACCAATTCGTAGCGGTCGTCGACCCGTGGGAGCGGCGTTAAGTAGGTGAACGTAATGGTGATTTCATCGCCTGGCTGCAGGTTGGCGACCCGCGTCTCAAACAGGTTTTGTCGCTGGTGTTCGATGAGCGAGGCGCGCCGCCCGCTGCGTTTGGCTTGTTCGTAGGTTTGGCGCGCGGTTTCTTTTTCTTGAACCACCCCGCGAATGCGGCGTTCGCCGATTTGCATGAACATGTCGGTGACGGTGGCCTCGTCGGGGAGCGGGAAATTGTAAAGGGCCTCCAGGCGGGCGACGCTGTCGTTGAAAAAGGTTTGGCGAACGCGGGCGTGGACGGCGTTGCCGGTAATTTCCAAATGGACGTTGGTTTCTTTCAGGGGCAGGATGCGCTCGTTGCGTTCTTCGTCGTAACCGGTGAGGACACCGGCGCTGTCGCGATGATCGCCGGCGCCGGCGGGTGAAGGGGTGGCGGCCGACCACAAGAACAGCAGGATGAAGGCCAATTTGACGATGGCGATGCGGTGACGGTATCCATAAACAAGGCTTGAATGAATCGGCATGGGTGGGACCTCTCAGCAGCGGGGTGGTTCATTTCCGTGTTGCTGCCTAATTTAGAAGAGGTCCTTGAAATCGAATCGAACCGGAAGAGAAATCAACATGAAATCGCGATGAATCGCGGACGGTCCGCTGCTTCATATTCGGTTCACAGTGCTTTCTTTTTTGAAACGAAACGCTAAGATTTACCAAACGCGCCCGATAGAACGGGTGCCGAAAGGATGGTGGGAAGCTTTTATGAGCAAGCACATTCTGGTGATTGAAGACGAACCGGCCATTGCCGATACCATCACTTATGCCTTGGAAACCGAGGGGTTTCGCTGTACCTGGTGTGGCACGGCCTCGGCCGGTCAGGAGACCCTTGCCGAGCAGGCCGTCGACCTGATTGTGCTTGATGTGGGGCTACCCGATCTCAATGGTTTCGAATTGTGCAAACGCATTCGCAAAACCCAAACGGTGCCCATCATTTTCCTCACCGCGCGCGCGGATGAGATCGACCGGGTGGTCGGCCTGGAAATCGGGGCCGACGATTACGTGGTCAAACCCTTTAGCCCGCGCGAACTCGCGGCGCGGGTCAAGGCCGTATTGCGGCGCTATGCCGCCGTTGAGGCACGCCGGGATGAAGCGCCCGAGCCCAAAGCGCCTGCCGAGCCTGAAAAACGGAACAGCCCGCGCTTCCAAATCGACGAGGCGCGCATGACCATTCTTTATTTCGGGTCGCGCTTGCAACTTTCCCGTTACGAATACCGCTTGTTGAAGATACTGGTGCAGCGGCCCGGCATGGTTTTTACCCGCGATCAGCTCATGGATTTGGCTTGGGACGAGCCCGAGGCCAGCATGGACCGCACCGTTGACGCCCATATCAAATCGCTGCGGGCCAAGCTCAAGGCGGTACGGCCCGACGAACACCCCATCAATACCATTCGTGGGGTGGGTTATGCGCTGAAGGAACAAGACGCCGTTTCTTAAAAGTGGCTGGGTTCGGGTTTCGTCAATCAAGAGGAGGCTGTTATTAAAGTCCGCACGCGTATGATTCTCGCGTTTATCGCGATGGTGGCCGCCGGTTTTTTTTACCTCTTACACCGCATCGACGAGTCGGTCCGACCCATTTATTTAGTCGCGGTCGAAGACGACATGATCGAATTGGCGACCCTGCTCTCCAGTGACATTTCGCGCCGTTCGGAGGAAGGGACCTTGGTGTTGGAGGGCTTTCGCGAACTGATCAGTCACGCCATGTGGCGCCGTTTCGAGGCCGTGATTTACGACCGAACCAAGGACCGTATCGAGTTTGGGGTCTACGTGGTGGATCACAACGGCATCGTGGTGTTCGACAGCCTCGACGACAGCCGCCGCGGCCAGGATTACAGTGAATGGATTGACGTGCGGCGAACCTTAACCGGTCAGTACGGCGCGCGCGCAACCTGGGAAGACGATCCCCAATCGCCGGGTGACCGTGTGCAGGTTTTTTACGTGGCCTCACCCATCGTGGTGGAGGGGCGGGTCCTGGGCGCTGTGACCGTTTATAAGACAACCAGCAAAGGGTTTAGCTATTTTTTGCAGGTGCGGCGCGAAACCATGCGTGGCGCTGTTTTGGTGTCCTTGTTGGTGTTGGGTTGGGGTTTGATGATCACCCATTGGGTTAACCGACCGATCCAACAGTTAACGGAATACGCGCAGACCATTCGCGACGGTGGTCGCGCCGCCACCCCGATGCTGGGAAGTAAGGACATGGAATCCATGGCGCGCGCCTTCGACGAAATGCGCGAGGCTTTGGAGGGCAAAGCCTACGTCGAGCAATATGTGCAAACGCTAACCCATGAAATCAAGAGCCCGCTGTCGGCGATCCGCGGGGCGGCCGAACTGCTTGAAGAACCGATGACGGAGGAACGCCACGCGGCTTTTGTCGCCAACATTCGCGGTGAATCCGCGCGTATCCAACAACTGGTGGATCGTCTGTTGGAACTGTCGGCGATTGAAAACCGCAAGGGGTTGCGGCAGACCGAACCCATTGCGCTGGACGACCTGGTCCATGAAATTCTCGATGAACTGAGCCCCGTGATCGAAACCAAACATCTGCGGGTCAACTTTGAGGCCGACCCCGCCAAACATGTCAAAGGCGAACGGTTTCTGCTCAAGCTGGCCCTGCGCAACTTGGTGCAAAATGCCTGCGAGTTCACGCCCACATCGGGCGGGATTCACATTTATTACCGCGCCTGCTCGCTCCACATTCACGACGACGGCCCGGGCATCCCCGACTACGCCGCCAACCGGGTGTTCGAGCGGTTTTATTCATTGCAGCGTCCCGAGACCGGCAAAAAAAGCTCCGGTCTGGGATTAAGCATCGTTCGGCAGGTGGCCGACCTGCACCAGGGCGAGGTCCACCTGCGCAATCATGCCGAGGGGGGTGCCGAGGCCGTGTTTGTGTTTCGGCCTGCTTAGGTTTTGTTTTTGAATCGGTTCAGCTAGCTTTCCAATTCGGAAAACTTGCGCTCCAGTTCAAACTCGCGCGAGGTGGCGATGGTTTCCACGTTGGATAGCCGTTCCTCGATGGCGGCCAGGCGTTGTTCGATATCGCGCAGGGCGGCCGGTGAGCCCTGTTGCGGGGCGGCCAATTTGGCGCGAATCACCGTTAGGGCAAGGTTGAAGCCGAGCACAATAATCAGGATGATGATACCGGTGGAAAAGATAAGTTGTAGCGCGTGCATGGGGGGGTCCTCCAAGGGGGAAATCAAATGGCGGCTTTCCCGCGCGTGTTCATTATAAGGTGCCGGAAAAGAAATAACGCCCGAGCCCGATGGTAAAGATGAAGCAGCCGTACAGTGAGTGCTCAAGCCCGACGCAAAACAGCGAGCGGGTGCGCAAGTAGGTGCGCGAGAAGAGGAACCCGCCGATAAGGGTTAGGGCGACGGCGAGCACGTTTTCAAACACGATGTGCATCCAACCAAAGGCCAAGGCGCTCATCCAAACCAACATCCGTTCGCGTGGAAAGATCGGTTCGTAACGCCTGAAGAAGAAGGCGCGGTAAACCAGCTCTTGGGGATACACAGAAATAATCGGATACAAACAAAGAATCGAAAGGTAGATGGCCGGCTTGTGGTACGGCAGGTCAAACAGCCGGTCCGGTTCGCGCAAATAAACCAGTGCCGCAAGCGCCAAGGCGCCGATGGCGAAGAAGCCAAACAGCGGAAGCAACACCTTGGAAAGCGCGCCCGCCCGCCACAGTCGGGTTCGGTCGAATTCTTTATCGCAAAAGAGAATCACGCAACATACCACCGTTACAAGTAACAAGGTGGGAATGACGGGAAGCGGCAGGTAACCCAGCACGTAAAGCAGGGGCAGTAGCCAAAACAGTGCGATGAATTCGACGATCAGGTACAGGCGCATGTTCCCTCCTTGATTCCGGCCGTCAGGTGGTGGATGGTGGTTGGGTGCGTGACGTTTGGCGCGCGGGGTTTCTGTCCGGGCCTTGGCGATGGGGAACCCTTTGGTGAGCCCAGACACACCGAGTCCGCCGTGCGACAAAGACACGGTGGCGGTTTACCTGGGGACGCGCGGTTGTCGGCGAAGCGGATGGGCGTGAGGTGGGTCTGTAAATGGGGAACGGAAAAACGCGCCGAGGCGAGGCGCGGTGATGCTTGTTTTTACACGCGTTTGTCAATCTTTTGCGTCAGGATCGGTTGCAATGGGTAACAATACTCATCGGAATCAGGACTTCGGATCTTAACAAAATCATCACATTCGGGAAATTCTGCACCGCGATGAAGGCTTCGCCGCGGCGCGCTGTTTTTTCGAATGAAACGAAGGATTTTTTACCGACAGGCCTACGTACACTTGGGTTCCCAAAGAACCCGGCCCGCTTTGACCGGCACACCCCGGAATGGGGCCGTTCCGCCCGCCAAAAACGGCTTTATGACTATGGAAGCGAACGCTTCGGGAAATTTTTTCGAGGCCCTAACCGGATCCAGGCATCGCCTTATGTGTCGTTCCGGTTTGAGAACATGGTTTTTTCCCACGTGGTGGGAGGAGGTTTGCCATGAACAGTGCCCCCGGCCAAGGTGAGGCGGTTTTTTCCGTGCGCGGGTTAACCAAAGGGTACGATATGGGCGAGGTCCAGGTGCAGGCGTTGCGCGGTGTCGATCTCGACCTTTACCGCGGCGAGTTCTCCGTCTTGCTCGGTCCCTCCGGCAGCGGGAAATCGACCTTGCTGAACATTCTCGGTGGGTTGGATGTTCCCAGCGACGGGTCTGTTATCTACCAAGGCCGCGACTTGAGCCGCGCCGACGAACGCGACTTGACCGAGTTTCGCCGCCGTCACGTCGGTTTTATTTTTCAGTTTTACAACCTCATTCCCAGCCTGACCAGTCGGGAAAACGTGGCCTTGGTGACGGAACTTGCCGATCACCCCATGGCGCCCGAGGAAGCGCTTGCTTTGGTTAAGTTGGCGCATCGCCTGGATCACTTTCCGGCGCAGTTAAGCGGTGGTGAGCAGCAGCGCGTGGCCATCGCCCGCGCCATCGCCAAACGTCCCGATATTTTGTTGTGCGACGAACCCACCGGCGCGCTCGATATCCAAACCGGGATTGTGGTGCTCGAGGCTTTGGCGCGGATCAATCGCGAGCTGGGGACCACCACCGCCGTGATCACCCACAACCGCGCCATCGCCGACATGGCCGACCGTGTCTTTTCCATGGCCGACGGCCAAATTGTGGACGTTCAGCATCGTACGGACAAGGTGGCTCCCGATCAGTTGGCCTGGTAGCGGAGGCTGTTGTGAAGAGTTTGAACCGAAAACTGTTCCGCGATATATGGCGGCTCAAGGGCCAGATGATCGCCATCATGATGGTGTTGGCCGCCGGGGTGACCTTGTTCGTGCTCACCATGAGCAACTACGAATCGCTGGTGGTTTCCCGGGACCGCTACTACGAACGCAATCGTTTTGCCGATGTGTTCGCCGGCTGCAAACGGGCCCCGCGTTCCCTGCTCGATAAAATCGCCGCCATCGACGGGGTTCAACATGCGGAGGGTCGTATCCTTCAGGAAGTGACCCTCGACGTGCCCGGCCTCAGTGATCCGGCCACCGGTCGCTTGGTTTCTTTGCCGCCCAACCCGGCAAGCGGCCTCAACAAACCCTACCTGCGCGCCGGGCGTTTTCCCCGGCTGGGTGTCGACGATGAAATCCTTGCCGGCGAAGTGTTTATGGAAGCGCACGGGTTTCAGATCGGCACGCGGATCAATGCGGTGATTAACGGCCGTGCCAAAAGTCTGCACATTGTCGGCACCGCCCTTTCCCCCGAATTCATTTACGTTCTCAAACCGGGTACGCTTTTTCCCGATAACCTGCGTTACGGCGTGTTTTGGATGAACGAGGACAGCCTGGAAGCCTCGCTCAATATGGAAGGCGCCTTTAACGATGTCACCCTCAAACTGGCGCGCGACGGTTCGGCCGACGAGGTGGTTTTCCAGCTGGACGAACTACTCGAACCTTACGGCGGCGTGCGCGCGATCAAACGCCGCGACCAGGCTTCCCACTGGTACCTTGAGAATGAAATGCAGCAATTGCGCAGTGCCGGTTGGTTTATTCCCGTGATGTTTTTCGGGGTGGCTGTCTTCTTGCTCAACCTGGTTATTGCGCGCTTGATCCGCGCCCAACGGGAACAAATCGCGGTGTTAAAAGCCTTCGGTTACGCCTCTTCCGAAATAGGGTTCCATTATTTAAAGTTCGTCGTGGTGGTGGTGTTGCTGGGGAATTTGGTGGGGATTGCCATGGGCGCCTACCTGGGTTCCGGTTTGGTAAAGGTATACGGTACCTTGTACAAGTTCCCGGAGCTCACTTTTTTGCTGAGTGCGCGCACCTTGATCCTGGGCGTTTTGGTCAGCGGTCTTTCCTCGTGCCTCGGTACCTTGAGCACCGTGCGCCGTGCCGTGTTGTTGCCACCGGCGGAGGCGATGAAACCGGAGCCGCCCGCCAATTACCGCCCAACCTTTCTGGAGCGGTTGGGATTGGGCCGCTTTATGTCGGTTCAGATGCAGATGATCATGCGGAATATGGAACGGGCGCCTTTGCGTACCTTTCTCTCCTGTGTGGGGATTGCCATGGCGACCGGGTTGTTGGTATTGGGTCGCGTCAATGTGGACGCCTTAAATTCATTGATCCGCGTTCAGTTCGAAACCATTCAGCGCGAAGACATGATGGTCACCTTCTATGAGCCCAATAACTATCGTGCTTTCTATGAGTTACAGCAGTTGCCAGGCGTTGCGGTTGCTGAGCCGCTGCGGAGCGTGGGCGTAAATATGGTGTTTGGGCAGCATGAAAAACAGCTCTCTTTGCAAGGAGTCCACCATGTGCCGCGTTTGCGGCGTTACCTCGGCAAGGACATGTCGCCGATTTCCATGGCGCCGGAAGGGCTGATGCTCGACCGCTTCACCGCGGAAAAGTACGGCATTCGTCCGGGTCATACCTTGACCTTGGAAGTGCTGGAAGGTAGCCGGCCGGTGATCCGTATGCCCGTGGTGGGTTTGGTGGAGGAGTTGATCGGCGGTGGTGCCTACATCAACATGGCGCGGTTGCACGAGGTGTTGGGCGAGGACCGCACCGTGAACGGCGCCTATCTCTTGGTAGACGAACCCCATTGGGACAGCGTGTTGCATCGCTTAAAAGAGACGCCCAAGGTTGCGGGGGTCACCATTGCCGACGCCGCCCTCAAGGGATTTATGGATACCATTGCCCAGAGTCTTTTGATCATGAACCTGTTTAACATCATTTTCGCCGGCATTATTGCATTTGGTGTGGTGTACAACGCCGCGCAAATGTCGGTCGGTGAGCGGAGTCGTGACTTGGCGACCTTGCGCGTGCTGGGATTTTCCCGTGCTGAGATTTCGGATATTTTGCTGGGCGAGCTTGCGCTGGTCACTTTGGCCGCGATTCCGTTTGGTTTGGTGCTGGGTACCTTGATGGCCCACGGTGCCATCGCGGACCTGCAAACCGAACAGTTTCGCATTCCCTTCGCGTTGAGCACCCGCAGTTACGCCGTGGCCGTGTTGGTGGTCCTACTCAGTGCGTTGATTTCGGGCCTGGTGGTGCGCCGCCGCCTCGACAAGCTGGACTTAATGGCCGTGTTGAAAACCCGTGAATAATTGGCCGCACCCAAGGGTTTGGTGCCACGGGCACCGAACAGGTCGGTGCCTGTCTTCGAGCGGCCGGAACCGCCGCTGAAAAGGAGTAACCATGACGCAATCTTCTTCTAAAACGCGAAATCTTTTGGCTCGATTGAGTTGGAAATGGTTGATCGCCGTCCTGGTGATGGTTGCTTTGGTCGCCGTCGCGCTGCAACCAAAGGAAGTCACCGTCGAGGCCGGCACCGTGATTCGCGGCGACCTTGAAGTGACCGTGGCCGAGGACGGCCGTACCCGCGTGAAGCAGCGTTACACCTTGGTTGCGCCCGTTAGCGGCAACCTGCTGCGGGTTGATTTGAAAGCCGGCGACACCGTGAAGGCCGACCGTGATCGGGTGTTCGCGGTGAAGCCGCAACCGCCGGCGCTGCTCAACCAACGGGACCGTGCCGAACGCGAGGCCCGTGTTGCCGTGGCGCAAGCGCGGCTTGCCGAGGCAAAGGCCCAAATTGACAAGGTCAAAGCCGCGCTGGCTTTGGCCGAGCGGCAAGCCGGCCGCCAAAAGGATTTGGCCGACAAGGGTTTTGCCGGCAAAGAGGCCTTTGATCAGGCGCGCACCGAGTTATTGCTGCGTCGCGCCGAACTTCGCGTTGCGCAAGACGGCGTTGACGTGGCCGCTTCAGACGTGCGGCTGGCCGAGGCCGGTCTGTTGTTGGGTGAAGGGGACGCCGGTACCTTGGAAGCCCTGGAAGTGATCGCACCCATCAACGGCCAGGTGTTTCGTGTGTTCCGCGAGAGCGAAGGCTGGATTAATCAGGGCGAACCCGTGCTCGAATTAGGCGACAGTCGCCAATTGGAAGTGGTGGTCGACCTGCTGTCGAAGGACGCCGTGCAAATTCAACCCGGTGCCGCGGTGAAGCTCAAACACTGGGGTGGCGAGACCGTCCTGCAGGGGACCGTGCGTTTGATTGAGCCCTCCGGGTTTACCAAGGTTTCCGCGCTGGGTGTGGAAGAACAACGTGTGAATGTCATCGTCGATATTTTGTCGGCGCCCGCTGAGTGGGAACACCTGCGCGACGGTTTTCGGGTCGAGGTCGACATCACCACCTGGCAGGCAAAAAACCTGGTACTCACGCCGGCTTCCTCGCTGTTTTGGGCCGACGACCAATGGTGGGTGTACCGTCTCCAACAGGATCGCCTTGAAAAGGTTGCCGTGGAAGTCGGTCGCCGTAACACGCGATTTGCCGAGGTGAAACAGGGTTTGACCGCGGAGGACCGCGTCGTGCTTTTTCCCGGTGACGAGGTGAAAGCCGGCGTGAAGGTGAAAACCATGTAAGCCAATTCTTGGTGCGGCATTGAAGCAGGGTCAGAATGCAGCGGACGGCTAGCCCGCATTTCTCACAAGGATTCGTCGCGAGAAGCAGAAAGCCTTGTGAGTACGAAGATTACGACCGAGAGATGGCACAGGCGTAGCAGCGCTACGGTGAAGGCGGCTCGACCGAGTAATGCGGAAGGCCGCCCCCTCGTAATCGCATGGCTTTCTGCTTCGCAGCAGAATTCCTTGTGAGAAATGCGGGCTAGGGTCGACAGTCGGATCCCCTGCCGTCTTTTTGTGGTTATCTTGTGATTGTTTTGCGGGAGGTTAAAGTTTTTAGGGAAGTGCGTCGTTCTTAAATATTAAAGATAACTGTTCATTTGTCGGTGGTGTGTGGCTTAGAACCTAGGGGGGCCTTCCTGGATCCCCCGCGGTTTTCCACCACGGCGACGACGCTTTGGGTTTTCCCTTTCTGTCCTCGGTGGTGTTCCCCATGCCCCGGCTTCCAACCTCGTTCGGTTTTTTCCCGATCTTGGAGGCGTCTTCATGTTCCCCAAAAAAATGTTGCTGATGTTGCTTGTGTCTGGGTTTCTAGCGACCTTGGGCCAGGCGGCGGAAGGTGACGAATTACTCGAAATGAGCTTGGACGAATTGCTCAACGTCGAGGTCACCACCGCGACCAAAAAAGCTGAAAAGTCGGATTCCGCCCCGGCGACCGTTTATGTGGTCACCGCGGATACTATTGCCGCCAGGGGTTATCGCAACCTCAAAGAACTGCTTGAAGATATTCCCGAAATCGAAATCCAGAGCAACGCCGTGGCCGAGTTCAACAATTACTTCAGCATCCGCGGCATTGCCGGCAACGAACGGTTCATTGTGCTGCTCAACGGTTTCCGGTTTAACTCGCCCACCGGCAGCCCCCACGTGATCGAACACAACTACCCGTTGGTGAATGTCGCCCAGGTTGAGATCATCCTCGGCCCCGCTTCCGCGCTCTACGGGGCGGACGCTTTCGGTGGCATCGTGAACATCATTACCCGCGATGGTGAGCAAGGCAAAGGCGGCGTAATGGATGTCGCCTTCGGGCGTTTTGCCACCCAAGAAACCGCGCTCACCTACGGGCACACCTTTGATCGGCTCAGGGTCAGCGCCTCCGCGTTTCGGTATGAAAGCGACGAAGCCGTGATGCCGGATTTTTACCCCGAGGAATATGCCTGGTACCGCAATAACTACCAACAGCAGGGCACTGCTTTGATCTCACCGTTTATTCCCGTCGAAATTGAAATCGACCCCTCCTTGCAAAACCGGCCCTATGAAACGCCCAATAAAGCTGAGTTTATCAACCTCCTTGTCGGTACCGATCAATTCCAATTGGGGTACAGCACCAATAGCGAACGCCATTCCTCGTCAACCGGCATGCGCCCCGAGTTTAACCTCTTCGTCGGCGAAGCCCTGTACCGCACCGATTTGGAATCCATGTTCGCCAAATACCAGTACAAAAGCAGCAATGAACGTTGGTTCCTCGACAGTTCGGTTTGGAAAGGCACCTATGAAATCGCACCGGAGTCCGCCTTCCTCAATACCTTCACCTTCTACCGACCCGGCTACAAATATGCCGATGCGCAAACCGTCAAATTTGAAGAACAATTGACCGTGGATATGGGCAAACGCGGAACGCTGATTGCCGGCCTCTCCTATGAAGACGTGTCCGCCCTGCCAAAAACCGGGGATTTGCCCGCGCCCTTTGACCCCGATCTGCCCGCGGATTCCCAGGACCTCTTTTACATTGGCACCGATACCACCGACGCCGCCGGCAACGACCTCACGGTGGAACAAGCCTTCTTTCCGGTGGATTACCAAAACTTGGCCGCCTACCTGCAAGTTTCTTTTTCGATGCGGGACACCTTGGACGTAACGCTGGGGGCGCGCTTTGACGACAGCACCCGTTACGGTTCCACCTTTAACCCGCGCCTCGGTTTGGTGAAACGGTTTAGCCCGCGTTTAACCTTTAAATTCCTTTACGGGACCGCATTCCTGGCCCCCTCGCCCTACTTGGCCTTGCAGCACTACGGTTCTTTTATTCCGGTCGATGCCGAGGGCAATGCCGCCGCCGGCCCGGAAGACACCGCCGGCTTGTTCGGCCCTTTCTGGCATTTGCCCAATCCCGACTTGGCACCCGAGGAATTAACCTCTTTTGAGACCAGTTTGGCCTACTATGCCAATGATCACTGGGGTTTGTTCATCAACGCCTACCACAACAACGTCACCGACCGGGTGGTGAACAGTGGTCAGTTCGGACGGACGTTTGCGGGGATTCCCGTTGGTTTTGCCGAGGTGCCGATTAACGGTGGTGAATCCGACGCCTATGGCGGTACCCTGCGTTTGAACTACCTGGGTTCCTTGGGGTCGCTGCAGGTAAACGCTTTTGCCGCTTGGTCTTATGCCGACGGGGAAGTTGACGAGGGACCCTTGACTTATACCGCGGAAAACACCTTCCGGCTTGTTGCCGAACTTCGCGCCGGCAAGTTAACCGCATCGCCGCGCTTGCTTGTACGGGGCAAAAGCCGTCATTTCCTGCTCGATGAAAACGGCCGCAATTTTGAGAACGAAGCCTACGAGGTCGTAAACCTGTTTGCGCGTTACCGTTCGTTGGTCAAACAAGGTCGCTGGGAAATCGATACCTATTTGCGGGTCACCAACCTTTTCGATGAACGTTATACCAACGTGCCTTTGGCGCAGTTTGAGGGGTTCACCGCGACCCCACAGGATCCACGCTTCTTCAGCGGTGGTTTTACGGTGAAATTTTAGGACGCGGCACCCCTTGGTGTTATTGTGAACCTTTGTGACACCAAGGGGTCTGCCGGCCCACGGCTTAGCGTGCTATGATGCGCAGGCCCGCAATGCGCACCAAAAGTTCTGCTACGAAACTGAAATAGCTGTGATTACTTCGTTTACTCGGCTGGGTAAGCTGCGACGTAGCGCTGCTACGCCAACGTTCACCCTCTGTCGTAACCTTCGTACTCTCAAGTGTTTCAGTTCCTCACGGCGAATTCTGGTGAGCGACGCGGGCGCTGATTTTCGATACCACATTGATGGGAGCGGTTTTATGCGGCGTCTTAGCAAACTCGCTTTGTGTGTTTTTTGGATGGGGATGAGCGTGCCCATGTGGGCGCAACTCCACGATTCCAGTATCAAATTGAAATTGGGTTACCTTGATCAATACATGTACCGCGGGCGCCTCTTGCACGATGACGCCGTTTACCAGGGTCAATTCACCCTGGGCATTTCGCGTTGGTCATACGATGCGATTTACAATGAAGCCGCCGACCCCGCGATTGATGGTTTCGAGCGGGAAACCACCCACAACATCAGCTTTACGTCCATCGTTAACAACAACACCGTCAGCACCATCGGTTACCAGTACAGCGATTTCCAGGGCGGCATGAGCGACAGCCAAGAATTTTTTGTGCGTTTTGCACGCTCCGGCGGCTGGAACCCGTCCTACGGCATCGCTTTTGACATCGACGCCTTCCGCGGTTATTACGGTGACTTCGCGCTCAACCGCCTGATGCCGATTTCGCGCCGCACCGTGTTGTCCGGCACGCTTAAAACTGCTTTAGCTTTTGACATGGAACCCGAAATCGAAGAGGAAAGCGGGGAAGTGGTGGAGGAAGGTCTGTTCGGCAAAGACGGCTTTGTTCACAGCTATTTCCAGCTTAATGTGACCTATACTTTTTCGCGTTGGTTCAAGTTGGACTTTGGCGGACGGTACCATTTCGCTCACGACGACACCCTGTTTGAGGATCGCTTGGGCGAAGAAGACGAAATTGTCGGCTACGCCAACGTCACCATTTCCCTTCAATGACCCCGACCCCGCTGCTCATCGCCACCGCGGGCCATGTGGACCACGGCAAAAGTGCTCTGGTCCATAGCCTGACCGGTACCGATCCCGACCGTTGGGCCGAGGAGCAGCAGCGCGGCATCACCATTGATCTCGGTTTTGCCGCCCGCGTCGAAGGGACCCGCCTTTATTCTTTTGTGGACGTGCCAGGGCACGAGCGTTTTGTCCACAACATGTTGGCCGGGGTTGGTTGTCTCGACGCTGCGCTGTTGGTGATCGCCGCCGATGAATCCATCATGCCCCAAACGCGGGAACACGCGCTAGCCTTGCATTTTTTGCGTGTCCCGCACGTGATCATCGTGCTGACCAAAGTCGATTTGGTGGATGAGGAGATGCTTGCGCTTGTCCACGAGGAACTGGACGATTGGTTGCCCGACTTTGGTTGGGAAAAGGCGCCGCGTCTCGGTTTTTCTAAGGTCCAACCCGAGACCCATCAGCGGCTACGCCAAGTCTTGGGCGAGGTACCGAAGCGATCAGGTCGACCCCACGGCCAGGCGCGGTTCGCCGTTGATCGGGTTTTTTCCGCCGACGGTTCCGGGACCGTGGTCACCGGCGTGATGGAGCGTGGGGTCCTGGCGGTTGAGGATGAACTGGTGCGCGACGCCGACGGGGAACCCCTGCGTGTGCGGCGCATACAAATGCACGGCGCCGAGGTCGATCAGGTCTCCGAGCGGGGCCGGGCCGCGCTGAACCTGACCCGAATCCATTACCGTGACGCGCACCGCGGCGATCTGCTCACCGCGGCGCCCGCGCCCTATCCGAGCAAATTTTTGCTGGTTCGCTTAACTGATTTCGATCCCGATTGGGCGCCCGGCATCAAGCATCGGCTCCATCTCCACTTTCTCAGCCGGCGCCAACAGGCTCGTTTGCTCTGGCGCGAGGGATCGCTCGCCATGTTGGCCTTGGAACAACCCGCCGGCTACTGGTTGTTTGACCGCGGTCTCATTCGCGATCACAGCCCGCTCGCCATTGTCGCCGGTTTTGAGGTGCTGCACCCCAACCCAGCCCACACCAAAAGGCGCGCTGTTCGTGATCGTTTGGCAACCACCGAGATTCCGCTACTTGCAACCCCCACTGATGCAATCACCTTTGCTGCCTGGTGGCGCTGGATCGCGGCGCTGGAAAACGCGGTCATCGAACAAGCTCACGTCCACCGTTTATGGGGATTGCGGGTTCCGGTGGAATGGGCCGCGGATTGGGTCGTGCTCGACGCGCGACACTGGGTAACCCGCGACCTATGGCAACAAACCAAAACGCGTTTTCATGAGCTGCTGGCGCGCCACCATCAACAGCACAGCTACCGAACCTGGCTTGATCGTGAAACCTGTATCGCGGCAGCCAAGGCAGCCGGCATGGCCCCCGAGCTGCTGCCAAAAACCATCAGCAGTTTGGAAGCGCGGGGGATTCTGACAGTTGCAGGGGATCGTTTGCGGCTCACGGATTTCAAGCCGGGCTGGCGGCCGGAAGACCGCCGTCGCCTCGAAGCATTCCTTGCCGCATGGGACCCGGAAAACGGAACCCTCGATTTGCGTCATTTAAAACACGCGCGCAAACAAACCGCCGACATCGAGCAATGGCTCCACCGCATCGGCTGTCTCGTGTGGTTAACCCCCGATCTCATGATCGATGTCGCCAAGCTTCACGCCGTCAAGCAACGTATGGCCGCGGACCACGGCGACACACCACTGACCGTGCAAACACTCAAGGCAAGCTTCGGTTTTTCCCGCAAACTCGCGATCCCGCTGCTGGAATGGATGGACCACGCCGGTTGGACGCGCCGGGAAGACACCCACCGCGTCTGGCTCCATCCATCCCTCGCGCCACCCACGCGCACACTCGCTATGATTCGGGCGGATGCCGATCTTTAGCCTGCTACTTTTCCTCGGCTAACTCGCGGATCGCTTGCTCCAGCACTTTTTTCCCGGAAGCAATCCGTGCCTGAAGTTGCTCTACCCGTTCCTGTTCGTCCTGTAGCGCGTTGGTCAAATCGTGGCACTTGCTTTGGAATTCCTTCAAGCGCGTGATCTCGTTTTCCTGGTCGACGATTTGATCGCGTAACTGAGAAACGGTTTGGCGTTCGCCGTCGATTTGGTCCTGCATGGTTTTCTTGACTTGGCCCATTTCCTTTTCGTGGTCGTTAAACTGCTGCTGCATTTGGTGTTGCAGTTCTTGCTTCTCGCCACTCAGCGTGTCCCGCTCGGTTTTGGTTTGGGTCAAGGTCTCTTGCAGTTGGTGCTTGGCTGAATCCAACTCGCTAATGCGTCGGCTGCTTTCGTCCTGTAATTGGGTCAGGTGTTCGTTCAGTTCAGCAAGTTTTTTATCCCGGTGTTCCAATTGCTCGCCCAACTCTTGGTTGTTGCGGGCCAACTGCCGTTGCGCCTCCTCTTGCTTGTCCATCTCGCGTTGGTGATCCTCGCGCAATTTGGCTTTAACTTGATCTGCTTCCTGATCCTTTTGTTTCAAGGCTTCCGAATGGGCGCTGTTGAGCTGATTGACCGCAACCTCGTGTTCTTCCTGCAGT
Source organism: Acanthopleuribacter pedis (assembly GCF_017377855.1). Classification (GTDB taxonomy): domain Bacteria; phylum Acidobacteriota; class Holophagae; order Acanthopleuribacterales; family Acanthopleuribacteraceae; genus Acanthopleuribacter; species Acanthopleuribacter pedis. Next base: position 21,731 of record NZ_JAFREP010000015.1, on the reverse strand, counting down.
TGTTTGATTTTTTTGCCGCGACTCTCCGCCAACTCCTTTTGGCTGTAGAAATTGGCTTCGCTGGTGCGTAACTTCTCCGTCCAGTCCTGCTCGTGTAACCGTTGCTCTTCTTTGAGTGAACCCATTTGGTTTTCGTGTTTGGCAATGGTGGACGCCAAGGTTTCCCGCGCATGGCTTAAATCGTTTTCCAAGGATTCGATGCGCGCCGTCTGCTTTTGGCGTTCTTCGTTGAAGTGCTCCTCGTTGCTTTTGCGCAGGGTTTCGCTTTCGTGTAACTGGTTGCGCAGGGTTTCGCCGTCCTGTTGCTCGGTTTCCAGTTTTTTGTTGGCTTTCTCCAACTGAGCGGCGATCTTGTCCAACTCGGTTTTGCGTTCATTTAAAGTAAGCTGTAAGTTCGATTTCTCGTGGCGCATGGCGTCGAGATCGGCTTCCGCCACATTGCGTGCCTCGCGCACCTTGTTGATTTCCATTTGCTGGCTGTCTAAACGGGCCGACAGTTCCTGCAACTCGAAATCGGCGTTGGTTTGGAAGGCCTCGAAATTTTGATTTTTTTCCTCGTAGTCGCGTTTGAGCTGGTCGTTTTTCTCAGTCAGCGTCGCGATCTCGTTGTTGGCTTCCTTGAGATCGGCCTCCGTTTTTTGGAGCTGCCGGCCCTGTTTTTCGAATTCCTTGCGCTGCGTGTCTTGAAGCGTTTGGTTTTCCTGATCGCGCTGTTCTTGATCTTCTTGAACATGTGCCAGTTGGGATTGGAGCGAGGCAACGGAGGCTTCCAGGGAGCTGATCGTTGTGTTGTTCTGTTGTTGGGTTTCTCCCAGCTGTTTGTTTTTCTGGCTGAGATCTTCGGCCAGGTCTTGACTTGCTTCCAACTGGATTTGCGCTTGTTTCAGCATGTGTGCTTTTTCTTCCACGCTGTTTTCGAGCTGCTTCTCGCGGGCTTGCAGGTTCTCTACTTCTTCGCGCGTACTGGATAAATCGCGTTGCAGCATCGTCAGGCGTTGGTCGCTGCTTTCCAGTTGGTTGTGGCGGTCGTTGATTTGTTCATTGGCGCGTTTTAATTCCTCGCGCAAGCGGTGATTTTCGTCCGCGACGTGGGCCTGATCTTGGGCCGTGTCGGCTTGCGCGCTTTCCGCGGCGTTTAGGCGTTGTTCCGCGTCTTGCAGTTTGGCCCGTAACGCTTGGACCTGGTCCTGTAATCCTTCCAGTTCCTGCTGCCGTGTTTCCGCGCGTTGTTGTTCCGCGCGCTCCTGCTTTTCCAACTCCTCCATTTTTTTGTGTTCCAGCTCGTGATCCCGCTGAAGCTGATGGTGTTCCTGAAGCAGGGTTTCGTAATCCGATTGGACCTTATCGCTGTTGCTGCGCAAATCTTCCAGTTTGCCGCCCAAGTCATGGGAGGACTGCGACACGTCGTTGAGCTGGGTTTCCAGTGCCAGCACTTGGTCGCGGGTTTGTTCCAGTCGGCTTCGGCTTTCTTCTAACTGGGATTTGAGGTCCTCATTTTGTTTGGTGAGCCGTTCTCGTTCACTCGATTCTTGTTCCAGCAGGGTTTCGCGGTGGGCGTGCTCCTGCTCCATGTGCTGGATGCGCGCTTTGTAGTCGATTAAGGTGTCGTCTTCTGATTCGTTTTGACTGCTTTCCGAGACCTGGGCTTCCAAGGACTGGATGGTTTCTTTAGCCTGCTCAAGCTCTTGTTGAATGCGGCGGTTTTGCTCTAGGAAACCTTTAAAACCCCGGGCTTCTTTGCGCAGGTACTCTAGTTCGCGTTCCTGGGTTTCGATTTTATCCAACAGTTCCTTTTGGGCCGTCATATCCACCGTGGGTCCCGCGGGCACGGGTTGGGTTTGAATCGCCAGGGTGCGCGTGCTTTGAAGGTCCCAAGCCGTGAGGTGTTCCACATGATCGATGATCGTGGAAGGGGCGATGGGTTTGCGCAAGTAAACATTGGCCGCGAAACGCAGGCGGCTGTGCTTGTCGAGTGCCTGCTGGGGGCTTTTTCCGGTGGTGAAAATAATTGGGACCGTCGCCGTCCCTGGATTTTCTCGCAAACGACGGATGGTCATAAACCCGTTCATGTCGGTGAGTTCTTCGGCCAGAATGATCAAGCCCGGCGGGGTTTGAGTGGCCAGGGTCATGCCTTCCTGGCCGCTGCCGGTCACCGCAATGTCCACCGCTGCCGGTGTGAGAAGATGTTGCACATGTTGCACGTAGGCTTGGTCGCTATCCATGATGAGAAGGCTTTTACTCATTCTGTGACTCCGAGAACGTGTGAGTTGGCGCGCGAGGGCCCCGTCCGGGGCTGTGACGGATGCATTGACCGTCATTGGGTTCGACGACACATGAGGCGCGAGGAAAGGTGTGGCGAGGCACCTTTACCGGCGGCTGTTACAGTCAGAACATGGGCGGAGGGGGATCGCTCCTATTGTATTGGGTTCTTGAGAAGCTTTAAACCCTTTTAACGAGAATCGGCGAGGCGACCACGAGGTGGCGACACCCAAGCGGCGGACAGTGATTCCCGAAGTGTACCCGAACGACATGGATGGGCGCTGTGATTGGGCGGGTGTGTCTGACGATGGGTGGCCGGCAGGCAAGGGTCTTACACTGGTTTTTTAGCCGGCAGGCTGAGGGCGACTGAAAGGAAGGTGAGGTAAAAAGGCGGGCGGGTGCCGTCATTTAGCCTTGGAAAGGTGGTTTGATGACGGGTGCTCGACGAATTTATGAAGCCTGTTACCTTATCACGCGTCGGCTCGTGCTACTGTGATCCAGCCCGCGTTTTGGCGCTTCCGGGGAGGGGGGGACCTTGGGAACACGTCGGTTTTTGAGAAAGAAAAACGCCGTGCTTCATCGTGTGAAGCGGCTGAAGATGCTGGGTTTATTCTGCAAAAAATCAGGCTTCGGCGCCTGAGGGTGCGGCCCTTTGTGATGTTTTTGTTTGGTTCGTTTGCGGCCTGGTGGTAGCATATGCTCCGCGTGGGACCTTCGGGTTGTCGCGGTGTGGCTTGACTGCACCGAGGAAAGTCCGAGCACCATAGGGTAGTATGCTGGTTAACGGCCAGGCGGGGGAACCCGACGGCAAGTGCAACAGAGAGTAGACCGCCGAACTCGCGTCTTCGGGCGTGGGTGGTAAGGGTGAAAGGGTGGGGTAAGAGCCCACCAGCACGGGTAGTGATACACGTGGCTGGGTAAACCCCATACGGTGCAAGACTAAATAGGGAAACAGGGCATCCCAGAGGTGTCGAGAAGTGACCCGCTTCTGGTTTCCGGGTAAGTCGCTTGAGGGGGTCGGTAACGGCCTTCCCAGATGAATGACAACCGGCTCGTTTCGGCGAGTTACAGGACTCGGCTTATAGAAGGTCCCACGTCCCTACATTATATATATAGGAAAATTTGAGATGCTCGGCGCTTATCTGTGGCCGGGGTCTGGTTTATCCGCCTTCGAACCCGAGCCGGATCGCCCCAGGCGATTGCCCGTTGATGCTCCTTCGGGCTTTGTGCGTGCGTGTCCCTTTTTCTTGCATCCTTTTTTCGAAATCACGGTCGTGGTGCGGTTATGATAGGGGCCATGTAACCCTGCTTGAAATCAGGTTGGACCTTGCCGGTTTCAAGCACTTTCGGTTAGGAGTGGCACCTTGCTGTACGATCAATTCGAATTGCACCAGTCTCGCATTTTTCTCGGCAGTGATTGTTTTGCCGAGGCGCTGGCGCGATGTGAACCGAGCGCCTACTCGCGGTGTTTCTTCATCAGCCAGGAACAGGTTTGGGGTTTTCATGGCCAAGCCCTGGCCGAGGCCTTTGCCGCGAGTGGGGTCACTGTTTCCGAGGATCATCTTTATTTTATGCCTGACGGCGAGCAGTTCAAAAGTTTGGCTACCTTTGAGGCGATCCAGCAATGGCTGGTGGATCGCGGCGCCGACCGGCGCTCATTGCTGGTCGTGCTCGGCGGCGGCGTTGTCGGTGATTTGGCCGGCTTTGTTGCCGCAACCTACATGCGCGGAATGGCTTGGCTTTATGTGCCGACCACCCTGTTGGCGCAACAGGATGCTTCGATTGGCGGCAAAACCGCGGTGAACCTGCCGCAGGGCAAAAACCTGGTCGGCCAATTTTGGGAGCCGCGTGCCGTAATCGTTGACAGCGCCGTGTTGGGAACCTTGCCGCAACGGCAGATCAACGCCGGCTACATGGAGTTCCTCAAGCACGGTATGTTGCAGGGCGAGGCCCTTTACCAAGACGCTTTGGCCGTGCCGACCGCCACCGATGATTGGGCCGCGCAGATGCCGGTTCTTGCACGCGGAGTACGGGTGAAAGCGGATGTGGTTGCTCAAGATCCACACGAGAAGAACCAGCGTCGCTTGCTGAATCTTGGTCACACCTTGGCCCATGCGTTGGAAAGTTATACCGAGTACCGCCAATTTCTTCATGGCGAAGCCGTCGGCATCGGCTTGTTGTATGTGGCGATGGTGGCGCGGCGGTTGGGGTCAACCTATGCATGGCCTGGCTTGATGGAAGCGGTGGTTCCGCGTTTGCCCGCCTGTGATCCCGCGAACTGGGACCAAACCCGTTTGTTGGATTTAACCCGGCGCGATAAAAAAGGCGTTGGGGGCAAAATCGCCTGGATTATTCCCCATCGTCCTGGTGATGTTGAAATTATTACCGGAATTGATCGGGCCGTTTTGGCCGCGAGCCTGGAAGAGTTGGTTGCCGTGCTGGGTGACCGCGTCGCCGCGGTGCGCTGAATTGGTTGGCGGTTCATGGCGCGGCGCCCTGTTTGGGTTCGGCTGGTGGGTGGCAACCTTGTTGTACGCGGCGTCGCCTCGCGAGGGGGTTACGCTGCCGGAGCCGCCGCGACCCCAAGCCGGCACGTCCGAGGTCGGTCTCGGTCTATTGCTGAAAGCCCAGTATGCACGTGAAACCGGGGATTTGGCCCAGGCCTTGGCCTTTGTGGAGGAAGCACGGCGCCTTCAGCCCGACGATGCCGACATCGCCTACTTCTATTTATCGCTACGCATCGAAAACGTTGAAGAAAATGCATTTACCTCGCAGCCGGAACGCGCCGAGGTGTTGGTGGTCCTGAAGGAGATGCTGGCGCATTTTGTGGATGATTACCGGTTTCCGTTGATGATGGGTTCTTTGCTGATTGACGACTCGCGCTGGAGTCAGTTCGCTGAGGTTGAGGATCCCGAGCGTCACCTCTTGCGCGCGCTTGAATTACTCCAACGCGACGCGTCGCGGCCTCAAAGCGACTTGTCGCGGGACCAAAGCGATCCTTCACAGAATCAAAGGGACGCCGCGCCGGATCAAAATCAGGAATCGCGGCAAGTGCGTGACGCCGCTGATTTGGAGATTTTGGTCGAGGTTCACTTTAACCTCGGTCGTTATTACTGGAGCCGGCAGCGTTATGCCGATGCCGCCGAAGCCTTTGAGTGGGTGTGCGCGCGCGATCCCCGCAATACTTGGGGTTATTACTACGCCGGCCAGAGCTATGAAAACATCAATCACCTTCGCACCGCCTTGCGTTACTACAAGCAGTTTCAGAAGTTGCGGTTGGACGAGGTTTGGCCGGGCAAGCCGCCTGTCGACTTGAACGTTTCGATTATTCAGGCCTTGTTGGAGCCCAGTGAAACCGCCTTGCAGGACTTGGCCATGCTGGGCAGCAACCGGCGCATGCTGCTTCGGGTGGCCGCGCGGTTTTTGCGCGTGGAACGTTTTCAGCTAGGCATCCAGTTGCTGGACTTTTTGCCGGCTTCCGATTGGAACACCGATTATTTCAACTACCTGCTGTATGCCCATATGCAGCTTGGTAACTACGATTTGGTTTTTGAGTTGTGCCGAGACCGTTTGGTTCAAAGTGGGGAACCCGCCGCCCAAGATCTGTTTTTTAATCACTTGCTGGAGGCCGGCTTGCTGGCCGGTCATTATCAAGAAGTGGTTGATTGGTATGAGCGGTTTCCCGAATTGGCACGGCGTGAAGAGAATACCTTGCTTTCGGCCGCCTTGGCGGAGATGCTGCTCCCGGACCGAGAGGTGTATTTGGTGAATCGCCTGCGCGAGCCGGGTATGCGCAATGCTTATTTAGATCAGTTGGTTGAGGATTTTGATTGTTACGGACGGCGCGTTGCCGGCTTGCGCGGTCTGCTTGATCTTAGCGTTGCGCGTAATGACGCCCTGGGTGCGATCCAGGTAGTGGCTGAGGATTTTGACCCTTTTGATTTTGAGAAGCTGCCTGAGCCCTTCAAAGAGAACACTGCCTTTGCCGCGATCCAATTGGGTTTTGCCGATGAGGGCTTTGCGCTTTATGATTCTCTTTTGGCCGCCGATCCCGAGAACCCCTCGCTGAATAACAACTACGGTTATTTTTTGGCCGATGTAGGGGTTGGACTCCGGAAAGCCGAGTTCTTAATCCAACGTGCCTTGGATGCCGCGCCCGAGAACGGTGCCTATCTCGACAGTCTCGGATGGGTGCTGTACCGCCAGGGTCGCTATCAGCAAGCCCGCGATGTACTGGAGCGAGCCTTGGAAATAGAACCCAACGACCCCGAAAAGTTGGCGCATTTAGGTGACGTGCTCGCCGCCTTGGGTTTGTACCGAGAGGCGAAAGCCTGTTGGAGCAAAGCCATGGATCTTAAGGGCGCGTTGTATTTTCCTTTGCTCGATAAGCTTGACCCCTAGGCGGCTGGTTTGCGTCGCCATGGATTGGCAGGCTTGCGTCGCGGGGGGTCGCGTAACCTTCGAGGCCAAATGTAAACCGGCGAAAGCTGGCCGGCGTTATCCTTGCACTCGTTGTGGTGGGGCTAAAGCGCGAACACGGAGGATCGTATGTTGCTATCGATGTTGGGATTGTTGTTTTGGCAAGAACCGTCTTCTCTGTTTCAAATCCAATTTGAACTTAAAATCTTCCAGGCCGACCGGCGCCTATCGGCCCAGTTGGTGCTAAGCAAAGCGGCCGACGACCATTTTTCGATTCATTGCCGCAAAGCGCCTTCCGGCACCTTGTTTACGTTTTGGGCGCAGCCAACGGAAAACACCTTGGCGCTTCCCAAGGAGAAGTTGGCTTTTGTGGGGGCGGCCGACGAGCGGGTCGTGCTCTTCCCCGAGGGGCCTGCTTTGACGCGGGCCGAGTGGCTGGCCCTGCTCGAATTTGGAACCTGGCCGGACGCTCCCGTCGGCGACTGGCGGTTTGAGAAAAACGACCAGACTTTTTCGCTGCGTCACGCCAAACAAGAATGGGCGATTGAGTGGCGCGTGCGCAAGCGCCGTTATAAGAATAAATTTTCGCAACGGATCTTGACCCCCTCGCTTGGCGAGCGTTACCAAACCAAACCACTCGCCGAGGTTGTTCACTATTGGCAACAATAATCGGCCGTCTAAGGAGCAGAGCCATGTTTTATGCGCGTCGTTGTTTTGCCAAAATCAACCTTTTCCTTAAAGTATTGGGGCGTCGCGAGGACGGCTACCATCAACTCGATACGCTTTTCCAAGAGATTGACCTGAGCGAAACCTTGACCTGGCGGCTGGACGATCAGCCTTATCGGCTTCGGGTTACCGGGGGCGAGGTTGGGCCGGCCGCGCAAAACTTAATCACCCGCGCGGTGCGGGCCTTTGAGGCCGAGGCCGGTGTCGCCGTGACCGGGTTGTTTTCCCTGGAGAAACGCATTCCGACCGGCGGTGGCCTGGGTGGTGGCTCGGCCAACGCGGCCCATACTTTAATGATGTTGAACCAACACCACGGTGAACCCTTGGACCGAACCGCCCTGCACCGTCTCGCCGTGGGTTTGGGGGCCGACGTGCCGTTTTTCCTGATTGGCGGAACCTGCCGCGGCGGCGGCATTGGTGAAGAACTGTCGCCGGTCACCTGGACGGCGCCGACGCCGGGTGGCTTTTTGATTCTGCCTCCTTATGGGGTGCCCACCGCGTCCGTGTTTCGTGCCTTGGCCGCGCCGCCGCTGGGTGAGGCGTGCGCGGGGCATGAGCCCGCGGTAGGTGAAAACGACCTGTGGCCGCCGGTGGCGCGGTTGTTCCCGGAGCTGGCGGCCCTGTTGGCGGCCTGGCCGAGGGAAGGTGACGAAGCCTGTTTCATGACCGGGAGCGGCAGCACTTTGGTGCATCTGACCGATACGGCCGTTTTAAGCCCGGCGCAACAGGCCGTGTTGACGCAATACAAGGCCGAGGCCGTGCCTTTTCGCTTTCGGTTTTTGTGAGAGGCGGGGTGAACCCCATGAAACACGCGGCACGAGCGGGCGTATTAGATTTTTATGAATCTTTTTTCGAATAAAGTGTTGACGCCTAAAACGATTTCGGGCATTATACGCGCTGTGTGATCGCGAAGGTGATCTACCGGGCTTAAAAAACGAATAATTCAGTTAAATGTTGGGGAGTCGCCAAGCGGCAAGGCTACGGTTTTTGGTACCGTCATTCGAGGGTTCGAATCCTTCCTCCCCAACCATTTTTATTTTAGGGGCTCGTACGATGCTGACCTGCCCGGTGACCAAAGGGCTGCTTCCTCGCATTCCAGGAAACGCCGCCTCCTAACAATGATTTTGTTTGAATTTTGAGGAATGATTCAATGACGCATCAAGCTGGTGAAGTCCTACTGTTCTCCGGTTCTTCCAACCGGGTTCTCGCTGAGAAGATTAGCGAATCCATGGGTGTTGAACTTGGTAACATTGAACTGGGTCGCTTTAAAGACGGCGAAGTTTCTTGTCAGATTCTCGAGAACGTTCGCGGTGCCGACGCCTTTATCGTGCAAAGCACCTGTTACCCGGTTAACGATCACTTGATGGAACTGCTCATTATCCTTGACGCCTTCAAGCGCGCCTCGGCTTCGCGGGTTACCGCCGTCATTCCTTATTTTGGTTACGCACGTCAGGATCGCAAAGACAAGCCCCGTGTGCCGATCTCGGCCAAGTTGGTTGCCGACCTTTTGTTGTCGGCCGGTGCCAGCCGCGTTTTGACCATGGACTTGCACGCCAACCAGATCCAGGGATTTTTTGATATCCCCGTGGACCATCTTTACGGCTCTCAGGTTTTGCTGGAACACATCCAGCGCCTGGACCGTAATTTTGTCGTGGTGTCGCCCGACGCCGGCGGGGTCGAACGTGCCCGCGCCGTGGCCAAACGGCTGGATGCGTCGCTCGCCATCGTTGACAAGCGCCGTGAAAAGGCCAATGTTTCTAAAGTCATGCATATCATCGGCGAGGTCAAAGGCCGTGACTGCATCATCATCGACGATATTATCGACACAGCCGGTACCTTAACCTTAACCGCCCAGGCGCTTCGGGATGCCGGGGCCAACAGTGTTTTTGCCGCTTGCTCGCACCCCGTTTTGTCTGATCCGGCCGCCGAGCGCATAGAGAAGTCGGTTTTGGAAAAAGTTTTTCTGACGGATTCCATTCCCCTCCGCGAGGATCTTCCTTATCGAAGTAAACTTGAAGTGGTCTCTATTGCCGGTTTGCTTGGCGAAGCCATTAAACGGATTCATGAGGAGAGCTCGATCAGCACGCTGTTCGACTAAGGTCGGTTGCCGTTTCAGAATTAGTGAGGGAGATCCATAAGATGAGTAACATTCCAGAGATCGTGGTTTTTCCACGTGAACTTACCGGCAAAGGGGCCGCCGGCCGCCTGCGCAAAGAAGGTATGATTCCCAGCGTCGTTTACGGCCTGGACGTTGCACCCAGCAGTATTTCCGTTGAGCCCAAAACCATCGGCAAAATTCTTCACTCCGAGAAGGGTTTGAATGCCGTGGTGAACCTGCGTTTGGACAACAGTGACCAGACCCGCCACGTGATGATCAAAGATTTGGATCGCCACCCCGTGACCGGCCGTTTGACCCACGTTGATTTCATCCGCGTCGACATGGACAAAGAAGTTGATGCTTCGATTGAACTCGAAATCAGCGGCTTGCCCAAGGGTGTTAAAGAAGGCGGTGTCTTGACCGTCGTTCGTCACGATGTTGAAGTTCGCTGCTTGCCCAAGTTCTTGCCCGGCGTTTTGAAAGTCGACGTGAGCAGCCTGGGTATCGACGACGCCAAGCGTGTGAGCGATCTGCCCGAGCTTGAGGGCGTCACCTACAAGTTGGACGCCAAGCGTGTTATCGCGGTTGTTCACCTGCCTTCCAACAAAAACGTGGTGGACGAGCCCGAGGAAGAAGAAGCCTAGTTCGTCTCACGGTAGCTCGCCTGGTTTTGGCGAGACACGCGGCCGCCTTTTGAATCCCGCTTTGGGTTCGAGGCGGCCGACGGCTATTTCTCTTTTATTTGTCCTTATTTCGCGTGTATGATGAACGATTTTGCGGAATAAGGTGGGTTGAAACACGATGGATATACGTCTGGTTGTCGGTTTGGGGAATCCCGGGGTCGACTACGAAGCGACACGGCACAACGCCGGTTTCCTTTTAATGGATCGTTTGATTGAACGAAATCAAGCGCAACGTGTTGAATTTTCTGGTATTTGCGACCTTTGGACTTTTCAGCGTGACGGGCAAACCGTTTTTTTGATGAAGCCGCTAACCTACATGAACTTAAGCGGTGACGCACTTGTTGCATTTTTTGAGCGCTACTCCGTGCCACACGAGGCTATACTAGTGGCATATGATGACATTGCCTTACCGCTTGGTCGCTTACGTATCCGTCCTTCCGGTTCCGCCGGCGGCCAAAAGGGTATGCGCCATATTATCGATACGCTTCAAACCTCAGCGCTTCCCCGGTTGCGGATTGGGATAAAAACCGAAGCCCTCGCTCACACCCCCGTGGTGGATTACGTTCTTGGACGTTTCTCTTCTGACGAAACACCCATCATGTCGCGGGTTCTGGATATTGCGGCGGATGCCGTCGAGGCTTGGTTTCTTTCGGAGCTAGCCGAGGTCATGAATCGCTATAACAAAAAGGCCGCCGAACCGCTGTCTCCCTGATCCGGCTTGCTTCACCGGAACGGGTACGGTCCGGTGTGGTATGGCCCCTTCAATGGGAGGAGAAATTGACTGATCCTGGAACTTTGTTGTACTTGTTCCCCGCGTCGGGACTCGTGGCATTGGCCTTCGCGTACTACAAAGCATTAATGGTTAACAAAGAAGAGGTAGGCACCGAGAAGATGGCCAAAATCGCGGGTCACATCCGCGAGGGCGCCATGGCCTTCCTCAAGCGTGAATACACCGTTCTCTCTATTTTCGTGGTGGTTGTCGCCATCCTGCTGGCCGCGCTGAACGCGTCCCAAGAAGATTCCAGCCCCTTGATTGCGCTCGCTTTTGTCGTCGGCGCCTTGTGCTCCGGCCTCGCCGGCTTTTTCGGCATGCACATCGCTACCGCCGCCAATGTGCGGACCTCCAACGCGGCCCGCGACGGGCTTAACAAAGCACTCTACATCGCCTTTAGCGGCGGCACCGTCATGGGGATGTGTGTTGTCGGTTTGGGGATTCTCGGCCTAAGCGGCCTGTTGCTGATGTTCTCTTCCGAGGGGTTCGGCATGTTGGGTGACGCCGACCTGGGCAAGGTCGTCCGAGTGCTTACCGGCTTCTCCATGGGGGCTTCCTCGATTGCGCTGTTTGCCCGCGTGGGCGGCGGCATTTACACCAAGGCCGCCGACGTCGGCGCCGACCTGGTTGGTAAGGTAGAAAACAACATTCCCGAGGACGATCCCCGCAACCCCGCCACCATCGCCGACAACGTGGGCGACAACGTGGGCGACGTTGCCGGTATGGGTGCCGACCTGTTTGAATCCTACGTCGGTTGTATCATCGCCGCCATGGTTATCGGTTCCGTTTACCTGCCCGACGCCACCCAGGCCTTGAATTCCGTGTTGCTGCCCCTGTCTTTGGCCGCGGCCGGGATCATGGTTTCGATTATCGGTACCTTTTTGGTGCGTACCTCCGAGGGCGGAAACCCTCAGACCGCGTTAAACGTGGGGACCATGGTTGCCGCTGTTTTGATGACCGCTGTTTCCTACGTCATCATCCAGAACTTCGCCGGTGAAACCGGTTTTGTATTCCAGGAAGCGGCCGGATCGAAAACCGTGACCACCATGGACCTGTTCCTGGCGACCTTGGTTGGTTTGGCTGCCGGATTGGCGGTGGGGTTCACCACCGAATACTACTGTGCCAAACACAAAAAACCGGTTAACGAAATTGTTGACAGTTCCAAAATGGGTCCTGCCACCAACATCATTTCCGGTTTGGGTGTCGGCATGCGTTCGACCGCGTTGCCCATCATCTACATCGCCATCGCCATCGGCGTGTCCTTCCACCTCTCCGGTATTTACGGGATCGCCATCGCCGCCTTCGGCATGCTTTCCACCACCGGCATCCAGTTGGCTGTTGACGCCTACGGCCCCATCGCCGACAACGCCGGCGGTATTTCCGAAATGGCCGAATTGCCGCCCGAGGTTCGCGAGCGTACCGACAACCTCGATGCCGTCGGTAACACCACCGCCGCCATCGGTAAAGGGTTTGCCATTGCCTCCGCCGCCTTGACCGCGCTTTCCCTTTTCGCCGCCTTCCGTGCCGCGATTGAAGCCAAAGGCATCACCTTGGCGCTGGATATTACCCAGCCCGACGTCACCATTGGTTTGTTCATCGGTGGTATGTTGCCTTTTGTCTTCTCCGCCATGGCCATGAAAGCCGTTGGTTTGGCCGCCAACGACATGATCGAGGAAGTGCGCCGCCAGTTCCGCGAAATTCCCGGTTTGCTGGAAGGTAAAGCAGAGGCCGAGTACGGCAAATGTGTTGACATCTCAACCCAGGCCGCCATTCGCCAAATGATCATGCCCGGCTTGACCGCCGTTGCCGCGCCGGTTTTGATTGGTTTCATCTTCGGCCCGCAAATGTTGGGCGGCCTGTTGGCCGGCGCCACCGTTTGCGGCGTGTTGATGGCGATCTTCATGTCCAACACCGGTGGTGCTTGGGACAACGCCAAGAAACAGGTTGAGGAAGAACCCAAAGAGATAAACGCCGAAGGCGTTCAAATCAGTGGCAAGGGTTCCGAAAAACACAAAGCCGCCGTGATTGGCGACACCGTGGGTGACCCGTTCAAAGATACCGCCGGTCCATCGCTTAATATTTTGATTAAGTTAATGTCCGTTGTTGCGGTTGTCATCGCACCCCTTTTGGTGTAACCTAGAGATCTTTGCCAAATTGGGCGCCGCTCAAGGTGGCGCCCGTGTTCCTCTTACACCGCGAGACGGGAACATCTGTTCATTCACAACCTGTGGAGGCTTTTTCGACACAATGAACACTTACGAGTCTGTTTTTATCTCGGCTCCAACCGTTGCGCCTGAAGCGCATGAGAAGCTTGTGAGCCATTTTGAGGAACTGATCGCGAATAACGGCGGTACCGTCCTCAACACGGTACGCTGGGGTCGCCGTCAGCTTGCCTACGAAATCAAACGTTTCCGCGATGGCATTTACACCATCTATGAAATGGAAGCGCCTGGCGATGTTATTAAAGAACTAGAACGCCAGTACCGTTTGAACGAGTCCATCATCAAGTTTTTGACCGTTAAAACGGATCGCAAGAAAAAACTTATTCAAAAAGGCACGGCCAAGCGCCAAGCCAAACAGGAAGCTCGCCAGAAACGCAAGGCGCGCAAGTCTTCCGATAGCTAAGATAGAGAGGATTTCATGACCGAAACCACCAATCGGCCGCCTTCAGGTGAGGCGCGCCCAGCTCAAGGTGATCGTCCCCCCCGTCAAGGTGCTCCCTCCGGCGAGCGTCGTCCCGGCGGCCCTCAGGGCGGTGATCGTCGTGGCGGCCCCCAAGGGCGCGGCGGCCCCCGTGGCAAGAAAAAGTTCTACTACCGCAAGCGTAAGTTCTGCAAATTCAAAGCTGAAAAAATCGATTACATCGATTTCAAAGACGTTGAGTTGCTGCGCAGCTTTACGCCGGAACGCGGTAAAATCGCACCGCGTCGTCAAACCGGTACCAGTGCAAAGTTCCAGCGTATGTTGGCGACCGCCATCAAACGCGCGCGTCACATCGCGCTTTTGCCTTATACCACTGACTAATGCGACCAAGCGCGGACTTCTGTCCGCGTTTTTGGCATTTTGCTAGGGGTTCGAATACGTTGTATTCGACACCCCTATCGCCATTTCTGGGAGACCCTCATGAGCGCACAACCGGAAACGTCCCAATTTGATCCTCAGCTCTTCTTTTCACCGATCACCCTTCGCAACTGTGTCGCCGCTTGGTTGGTTCCAGGGCTCGGTTATTATCTGCTTGGAAAAAAACGGGTTGCCGTTATTATGGCTGTCTGCCTTTACCTGGCTTTTCTCTTGGGTGTCGCGCTTGGCGGCGATCTTTACGTGCTTGGCGCTGAAGGCAAAATCCGCAGTCTCGGCTCGCTGTGTCAGCTCGGCATGGGGGTTCCCTACATGTTCGCCAAGCTGTTGCTGGATCGCGGCTCGCCCCTCAACCTTACCTACGATTACGGCACCAACTACTTCCTGATTGCCGGCATGATTAATTGGCTGGTGGTCATGGACGTATTCGATTACTCGGTGAAACGAAAATGAGTCAACAAATTGTGGTTTACAAAGGCGTCACGGTTCAGGCCGTAGAACGCGCTGGTTCACGCATTCGCATCCAGTCACGCAACGCCGCGGATGCCAATAAAGTAGGGCTTACCTTCAAAGATATGGAAGACGGTGTCGCCGTGTTTGAAGGTTGGGTTGAAGAAGACCAACTGGTTGCCGTCGACCTCTAGCGGGTTCATCCCCTTTTTTCGTGCGATAATCATCCGTTGGCTTGCCACCCCGCTGAGTCCATCGGTGGGTGCCTATCAGGAGTTCTGCTTTTGTCCCCCACTGTTACCATCATCGGCGCGGGTTTGGCCGGCTGTGAAGCGGCCCATCAAGTTGCCCGACGCGGTTTTAAGGTGCGTTTGTTCGAGATGCGTCCCGCGGTTTCGACAGACGTTCACAACGGCGGCCGTTTGGCCGACCTGGTGTGCAGCAACTCGCTGCGTTCTGACGACCCTTTCCATCCCGTCGGCCTGATAAAACGAGAAATGGCCGGATGGGACTCGCTCATCATCGGCGCCGCGCGCGCCGCCGCGGTACCTGCCGGAAGCGCCTTAGCTGTTGATCGCGAAGGGTTTAGCCAAGGTGTTAGCCAGGCGATTGAAGGCAATGCAAACATTGAGTTGGTTCGCGAGGAAGTTACCGCGATTCCCGACGGGCCCGTTATTTTGGCTGCCGGCCCCCTGTGTTCCGAGGCGCTTTCTCGTGATTTGTACCGGTTCGTCGACGACCGTGCGCTTTATTTTTACGATGCGATTGCGCCCGTCATTGAGTACGATTCGCTCGACCACGATGTGGTTTATTTAAAGTCGCGTTATGACAAGGGCGAGGGCGCCGATTACCTGAACATTCCCCTCGACAAAGAAACCTATGAGCGCTTTCACCAGGCGTTGGTGACCGGCGAGCGGGTGGAAGCCAAAAACCACGAGAAGCTCATTTTCTTTGAGGGGTGTCTGCCCGTTGAGATCATGGCGGATCGCGGTGTGGATACCTTGCGTTTCGGTCCCATGAAACCCGTCGGCCTGGAAGATCCGCGCACCGGCAAGCAGCCTTACGCCGTGATCCAGTTGCGTCAGGATAATTTTGCCAAGTCCCATTGGAACATGGTCGGTTTTCAGACCCAGTTGAAATGGGGTGAGCAAAAGCGGGTGTTCCAAATGTTGCCGGGATTGGAACGAGCGCGTTTTGTGCGCTACGGCATGATTCACCGAAACACCTACGTCGACAGTTCGAAACACCTGTTGCCGACCCTTCAGTTCCGCCGGCGGCCCGACTTGTTTCTGGCAGGCCAGATTAGCGGGGTTGAGGGTTATGTGGAATCGGCAGCCGCCGGTTTAATGGCCGGTGTCAACATGGCGCGGTTTTTGGCCGGGGAGACGCCCGACCCTTTTCCGGCCACCACCGCGATGGGCGCTCTGGCGCATTACGTTTCGTTCCAAGGCCATGCCAAGCTTGACCCCACCAACATCAATTTCGGTTTGTTGCCGCCACTGGCACGCAAAGGCCGTATGAAACGCCGAGAGAAACGGGCGGCCATGGTTCACCGGGCTGTCGCCGATATGATTGCCTTTGCGCACGCACGTGGGTTGAGCGAATTTGCGATGCCCGACTACGATGCCTCGGAGGCCGTCACACCCAGCACCTAATCGCGGGAGTTTAGATATGAGCGAAACTGCACCACCACCCACACCACCCAGCCAACCGAAACGACCCGTGCCTACGCCGCCGCGTCCGGCCCCACGCAAGAAGAAACCCAACTATCTGCTGCCGTTACTCCTGTTCGGTCTGCTGTTGTTTGGCGGTGTGTTTATCGGCGGCTTCGCCCTCATGGTGTTCATGATGGGTGGCGGCCCGCAACTGGTGGATGTGAAAAGCGACTCCGTGCTCAAGGTACGTGTCGCCGGTGTGATCGCCGAATACGAACCGCCCAATCCAATGGCCGCCTTGTTTAACCAGCAATTCGTTTACTTCCACGACATCGTCAACGCCGTGAACAAGGCCAAAACCGATGTGCGCATCTCTGGGATTTACCTGGAAATCGGCGGCTCCAGTTTGGGCTGGGCGCAAGCCGAGGAACTGCGCGAAGCCTTGAAGGACTTTAAATCAGACGGTAAATGGATCATCGCCCACGGTGAGATTTGGACCGAAAAAGAATACTACCTTGCTTCCGTTTCGGACGAGGTGTACTTCGAGCCCGAGGGGTACCTGTTTCTCGATGGTTTTATGTCGCGTTCCTCGTTTTACAACGAGTTGCTGACCAAATACGGTGTCAACGTGCATGTCGAAGCTTTTGGTGAGTACAAATCTTTTGCCGATCAATACCGCAACAACGCCATGTCCGAGGCCCATCGCGAGGCCACCTCGGAGATGCTAAACGGTCTGGAAGCGACTTTCTTGGAAGCTGTTGCGGAAAAAGTGCCCGAGATTGAACCCGTTGCTTCAGCCATCGCCGCCGGTCTGTACCGCACCGACACCGCGCAAGAGCTGGGTTTGATTGACGAGCTCAAGTACACCGACGAAATTCATCAGCTGTTAAAGGAAAAAACCGGGCGTACCACCGAGGGGCCTTTCGGCGGTGCCCCCGTCGTGCGCGTCGGCCAATACCATGGCCCCGATCCCTTCGCATCCTTCAGCGGACCGGCCGTGGCCGTCATCTACGCCAAGGGCGGTATTCAGTCCGGTTCTCAGAGCAAGGGCTTTTTTGGTGACAGCGTGATTGCCTCGGGCGATTTCCTGCGCCACTTGAAGCGCGCTCGCGAGGACAAGCGGGTCAAAGCCATTGTTTTGCGGATCGATTCGCCGGGTGGTTCCTCCCTTGCGAGTGATGTTATGTGGCGTGAGATCCAGCGAACCTCGTTGGATTTTGGCAAACCCGTGATTGCCTCGATGGGTAGCGTGGCCGCCTCGGGCGGTTACTACATGGCCATGGCCTGCGACGAAATCGTCGCCCAGCCCACCACCATTACCGGCTCGATCGGTGTGGTAACCATGCGCTGGGACTTTGACGACCTTTACAAAAAGATGCTGGTTAACGTCGACGTCGTGAAGACCGGTGAAAGCGCCGACTTTTTCGATCCCCATCGCAAGTTGACCGAGGCCGAAATCGCGGCGTTCCATGATCGCACCCAAATGGCCTACCAATCCTTTGTTCAAAAGGCCGCCGACTCGCGCGAGATGCCTTACGAAAACCTGGAACCCCATGCACGCGGCCGGGTTTGGCTCGGTAAAGATGCCTTGGAACGCAAGTTGGTTGACCATCTCGGTGGGCTTGATACCGCCTTGTCGCTGGCCGCCGAGCGCGCGGGTCTAGACGATTACGCCGTCATCAACTATCCTTTGCAGGACGATCCCTGGGCTGCTTTTTCGAACGGCCCCAACGCCGTCGAATCCAAATTGGCCGCGCTCCTTCCTTATGAAATGCGGCTGTTATGGGACTTACAGAGCCAGTCTCCCCAGCCTTTTCAAACCTTGGCACTGACCCCTTATGACGTAAACATTGAATAACATTTCCCCGAGGCACCCATGATAAGCCAACAGGAAGAGCCTTCCAAGCTGGTCGGTTTTTTTCGCGAGTACCAACCTGAAATCAAATTCATCATCATTTTTTGTTTCGGGTTGCTCCTGGCCTTTTTTACCCTTTCCAATAAGTTCATCGGCGAAAATGCCGTGAAACCGCTCACCGCCGGGCAGGCCTATGTTGCTTCTAACATTCTTAATTTGGTAGGGTTCCCCAACCGTCAAAACGGGATTTTGGTAAGCTCCGTCCCTGAGGCCAAATACAAATTCGGCATGGAAGTGAAAAACAACTGTAATGGGGTTTTTGAATCCATCGTGTTCTTGATGGCCTTTGTCGCCATCCAAATCCCGTGGCGTCGCAAATTTGGTTGGATGATGGTGGGATTTACCATCTTCCACGTCATCAACATGATGCGGCTGGTGAGTTTGTTTGTCATCGGCAGCATGTACGACAAGCCGACCTTTGACTTCTTCCACGAAACCTTCTGGAACTACACCTTGGTCCTGCTGACCTTGGGGATTTTCATTTTTTGCGCCCACCAGGCCATCAAAGCACCCGCCACGCCGAGTGCCGCCGACGCGGTGACTTAGCCTTGATCCGATTCTTAACCACGGAATAAACCACCATGACCAAAAACGAGATCTACCAACAATTACCCAGTGTTCTTCGCCGACTATTCACCTGGGGTTTGGGTGGATCGGTCCTGTTTTTGGCTTTTTGGTATTACGGCGGCCTGAACTTATGGGGTTCCGTCATCGCCTGGCTGCTCTCTTTCGCGCCGGGGCTGGGTGAGATCAGCTTTCGCGCCGGTGGCAGCAACGATGCCGCTATTTTGTGTGACGCCCTGATTGACGGCATGTACGACGTCCAGATCACTTTTCCTGTAAATATTTTGAACCTCACCATCATTGAGGTCATTACCTTGCTGGCGATTTTCCCCGCCGACCGCCGCGAGGCCATGTTGAAAACCGGCCTCCTCAGCTTTTTCTTTTTGCCGCTTTACCACGTGGCCCATAGTTGGCTTCAGCTCTATAAGATGAAAATCGGCCCCGATGTCGCCAACCAAATCGGTATTTTTTGGGATGAAACCACCTGGTTCCTTGTCATTCACAAGCTCGGTTCCTTCGATGTGTTCCTTGTTCGCTATTGGGGAGGTATCCCCATTTTTATCCTGGCTTTCATGGTCCAACATTTTCTGGCGTTCCCCAGGAAGGCGACCACCTGAGCCAACCCCTGTTTCTTGTTCCCCGTGCGGCTTAACCGCCGTCACAAACCTTTGTTACGAGGTTGTGCCCCATGACTGTTTCCCTCGATCAGCCCGGCGCCCCGAAGGGTCCTGATCAGACGCCCCTGCGTTTTGTGTCCGTGACCGACCGGTTCCGCATGGACTGCGAAACCCCGGTCTCCCTGTACCTCAAGCTTGTTTATGAAAAATCCAACGCGTTCATTCTAGAGAGCGTGGAGCATGGCAGCCATTCCGGCCGTTACAGCTTCATCGGTTGGGATCCCATTCTGACCCTGTCCTATCAGCCCGATGTGTTTAAGGTCAGCGGTGCCGTCAATTACGAAAGCCATACGGATAAACCTTTGGACGCGTTGCGGCAGTTGATGGCGCGCCTGGATATGCTCGACGAGCAGGATATCCCCAATGCCCGCGGCGGATTGGTCGGCCACTTTAGCTATGACGCCATTCGTCTCGTCGAAGATATCGGACCGGTTAAAGGGGAGAGCGATCCCTGGATTTACCTCATCCTGCCCAAGGTGCTGCTGGTTTTCGACCACTTACAGCATGTCGTCTCGCTGATCGTTCACCAAGAGGTCGGCGGCGATGAATCCCAGGCACGTGCGCTGGCGCGTGGTACCCTTCGCGAGGTGCTTACCAAAATCCGTGTGCTCAGTGTCGCCAACGACCCCGTGGCCGTCGACGATCCGCCCGTTGACTGGTCTCAATGGACGTCCAATCTGGATCAAGAGGCCTTCTGTGCCATGGTGGATCGGGCCAAGCAGCATATTGTCGACGGCGATATATTTCAGGTCGTGCTTTCGCGGGCCGTGCGCCGGGAATTTCCGGGCGATCCTTTTGCCATCTACCGGGTTTTGCGACAAATCAACCCCAGCCCCTACATGTTCTTTTTGAAGCAGGAGGGGCGTGTTGTGGTCGGCGGTTCACCCGAATCACTCGTGAAACTCGACGGCGGCCGGCTTTCAACCAAACCCATCGCCGGCACCCGGCCGCGGGGCAAAACCCTCGATGAAGACCTGGCGTTGGAAAACGATTTGCTCGGTGATGCCAAAGAAATTGCCGAACACGTGATGTTGGTTGATTTGGGCCGCAACGACCTGGGTCGCATCAGTCGGCCAGGCAGCGTGTCGGTGCCGCGTTTTATGCAAATTGAGCGGTATAGCCACGTGATGCATATCGTGTCTGATGTGCAGGGCGAATTGCGCGACGATTACGGCGCTATCGACGCACTGATGTCGGTTTTCCCCGCGGGTACCCTGTCGGGGGCGCCGAAGATTCGCGCCATGCAGATCATTAATGATTTCGAACCCGAGATTCGCAATCTCTACGGTGGCGCCATTGGCTTTGTCGACTTCAGCGGGAACCTGGATTCGTGTATTGCGATTCGGACTGCGACCGTGGAAAACGGGGTGGTCCGGGTTCAGGCCGGCGCCGGCATCGTGGCCGACTCCGTTCCCATTAAAGAATTCGAGGAAACCACCCATAAAATGATGAGCGTGGTAACCGCCGTTGAATACGCCTTGCGACAGAGCCGTCGCCATCGTTAACCGATCCCGGTTCTATCTTTTGAACCCATCGCGGTGATCTGAATCCTCCATGGAGGCATCGCCGCGTGGGACCTACCGGCCGCGGCCGTGAAGAGAAGAGTGAATGCCCATGATTATCATGATCGATAACTACGATTCTTTTACCTACAACCTGGTGCAGTACCTGTCGATGTGCGGGCGCGAGGTTAAGGTGTTCCGCAATGATGCCAAAACCGTTGACGAGGTGTTGGCGCTTAAACCCGATATGGTGGTGATTAGCCCGGGCCCGGGCCGACCCGAGGACGCCGGCATTTGTATTGAGTTGATCCAACGCGCCCCCGCCGATTTACCGGTCTTCGGGGTCTGCCTCGGTTTCCAAGCCATGGTCAGCGCATTTGGCGGGGATGTGGTCCATGCGCCTTATCTAATGCACGGAAAGGTGTCGGCCATGCTTCACGACGGCAAAGGGGCCTTTGCCGACCTACCCAGTCCCTTGAATGCGACCCGCTACCATTCATTAATGGCCGCCCCTGAAAAGTTGCCCGACTGTTTCGAAATAAGCGCGCGCACCCAGGACGACTTGATCATGGGGATCCGTCACAAGGCCCGTCGTTTGGAAGGGGTGCAGTTCCATCCCGAGAGTTATCTGACCGAGCACGGGCTTCAAATGATCCGCAATATGTTGGTGTAGAAAAATCAGGTGTTAAGCCATTTGTAACTAGTTGTTTCGAACAAAAACGAAAAAAGGTTAAAAAAGGGTTTGACAGTTTGAAGGGGAGTCCCTAGAATCTGCATCTTGTCGGCGGCACACAACGCCGAGTTGGTTGAAAGTTGAAAATGGAAGAGAAACACGTCATTACCGACACGAGGTTGGTAATGAACCTAGTCAGTTTCGTTTGTTCTTGAAACAAACAACAGGCATCAACATGAGAGTTTGATCCTGGCTCAGAA
>NZ_JAFREP010000014.1 GCF_017377855.1 Acanthopleuribacter pedis | reverse complement strand
GAAAAAATGCCCCCGCTGAACACGGCCGCTTCATCGGCCGCTAGGCCGGGGTATGCCTGGCTCTAACAAAAACGGTGGAACCTGAGATTTCCCCTTGCACTCAAACCCACAACACACTATCTGGGCTGCAACGGCCTGAAAAAATGCTCATCGCACCCAACGGGTGCGCGTCGTGCGCGACCCCGGCCCGCTTTTGTCAAACCATTTCGCTCCAGATCTTTAGCGAAAATCCCTCGCTCTCACCGCGCTTCTTAGGTTTAAGCAGGTTCGCCCAAAACGCGAACCCGGCGTATAATACCGCCGAGTATCACACTTACCGATGAGGTTTTCTTATGAAACGTTGCTTCATGCTTTTTGCCGTACTGGCGAGCTTTTCCATATTCGCCCAAGAACCCACCAAGTTTTTTATGGTGGTTAAGGCACGTGCCTTTGCCAAAGCGCTCGAAACCCACACCCAAGCGGGGGACGGTGTTCTGCTGGATGTGCGCAAACCGAACGAATTCCAGGAAGGCCACATTGAAGGCGCCCAAAATATCGATTTCTATAGTGAAACCTTCAAAGACGATTTAGACGAATTGGACCGCAACAAAACCTATTTGGTTTACTGCCGTTCCGGCGGCCGCAGCGGCCGCACCTCCGACCTGATGAAAAAGATGGGTTTCCAACGGGTCTACGATTTGCGCGGCGGCATCATCGCCTGGAAAGCCGGCAAACAAAAAGTGATTCAATAATCAGAGACAAGGGAATCGGACGACCGGTTCCCTTTTTTATACTTCCATCACGGCCGGCTCCCGCGCTTCTTCCGAAACCAAATAAGCGCAATGACGCCCGTTGTCCTGAAGCCATACGGTGCGGGTCACATGGGCACCCAACACATCACGGAAAATTTCCAGTTCAGAACGACAAAAGCCCTGACAGCGCGTCGCGGCGGCACAAATGGGACAATGGTGTTCGACCAACAACCAAGAGCCGTCCTCCTGTGCGATCACCTCGGCCATGTAGCCCTCGTCAGAGCGCGCATCGGCCAACGCCTGCAGGCGATCCGGCAATGCGTCGAGCGAAGCGGTTGCGGCGCGGTAACGTTCCTCCATTTCCTGCTGCCTGGCCTCAATGAGCCGCTCCAATCCTTCTTTGCCGAATAATTTCTCCACCTGGTTGACCAGCGACAAGGTCAATTCGGCGTGGCGGTCGGGAAAACGGCGATGGCCCGCGCCGCTCAATTTCCAAAACAGCTTGGGCCGCCCCACCTGTTCGGCTTTCTCAAAGGTTTCCACCAACCCCTCGGCCGCGAGTTTTTTGAGATGCTGGCGCACACCCATGGAGGTCATGCCCAGCGGTTCGGCCAACATGGCGGCGGTTGCGGGGCCTTGGGTTTTAAGTTTGTGCAAAACACGTTCGGCGGACTGTCCACTTTTCAATCGCAACTCCTTCATAAAACTTCATTTGGGTTTCAGATGGGCGGGAGCGGCGGCCCCAATGAGACCGCCGTTGTTTTTAAGTTTGGCGATTACGCGGCGGGCACCGCCTCGGGTTGCGTGGCCCGCAAACGGGCGGCGACACGCCCCATACCTGGCACAAAACTCATGCTCAAACCCATCACCACGGCACCCAACCACAGGGCAAAGGTGGTGTCGAGTAAGGCAATCAAGCTACCGAACAAAGCAACCACAATGTTGGTTAAGCAGAACACGGTGGTTTGCAAACCCATCACCCGGCCTTCGCCCATGCGCCCGAAGTTTTCGGAGAGATAGGTGGGCACCAAGCCGTTACCCAGCGCAATGGTCGCACCGATAAAAGCAAACACGGCGTACAGGAAGGGATGCCCAACCAGCGGCTGCATGAAAAACAACAGCGCCAAGATGGAGCTGGAAGCCAACATAGTGCGGCTCTGACCGAACCGGTTGGCAAGCGGCGAGGCCCAGAAGGTGCTCATCAGAATCATCGCGGCGGTAACCACCACCCCGCCCCAACCGATGGCACGGCTGTCGGCACCCAACTTATCGACCATCCAAATCGGATAGAATTCATAAAACATGTTCAGACCGATTGCATAGGCGAAGTAGTACCAGAAAATCGGGTGGATATCGCTGTTTTTGAGAAGCCCCAGGGAGTTCTGCTCGCGCATTTGCTGCACCAAGAACTGTCGGGTTTCCCGCAAATTCCGGCGTGGTTTTTCCTCGGCGCCCTCTTGCTTTGAGACGCCTTCAATGGCCAGCGCGGTCACGATCATGGAGACAACCATGGTGACCGCACCCACCAAAAAGGGCGCGTCCTCACCGTAAACAGCCAGATAACCCCCGGCCAACGGCCCAACCAGCCAGCCCGCGTAAACCGTGGCATATGTTAACGAAATCGCCTTGGTCCGGTCGATCACCGGGTGCAATTCAAGAGCTATCGCACGCGCAATGGCGATATTCCCCTCGAACAGCCCGGTCATAAACCGCGCCACAAGAAACAGCAGATAGGACTCCCAAACCACGGCCGCCGCGGTCGCCAAATAACCCAAAACGCTGCCGAACATGGTAATCAGCAACACCCGTTTGCGTCCGTATTCATCGGACAAAGCACCGATAAACATACCGCCGACCAACAAACCCAAGGGATAAATTCCCAAGGCCACACC
Organism: Acanthopleuribacter pedis; assembly: GCF_017377855.1. Taxonomy (GTDB): domain Bacteria; phylum Acidobacteriota; class Holophagae; order Acanthopleuribacterales; family Acanthopleuribacteraceae; genus Acanthopleuribacter; species Acanthopleuribacter pedis. Next base: position 316,384 of record NZ_JAFREP010000014.1, on the reverse strand, counting down.
CAGCAACAGCTTGGGCGGGAAGCCGAGGAAGTGGGTCAACTGATTGGGTTCGGCCTCCAAAAAATAGGGCGCCAAAACGGGGTAAGGCAATGCAATTCCGGCTGTTCCCAGCACGGTGATCAGCATTACGGTGAAAAGAACAAAGTAGGCACGACGCTGTGTCATGGTTCACCTCGCAATAAATAAACATTTCGCTTTACATATTGGCTTACGCAAGCCAGTTTGTAAAGTTTTTTGTTTATTTATTTCCGCCAACCAAAGCGGCGCGATGGGCACGCTTCCGGGATCACGGGCGCCGCCCGGCGAATCCGAGCGGCTCCCCTCATCTTATAGGCCTTCGGCCTTGCGGTCGAGGTAACGGGTGAAGGCATCCAAAGCCAAGGCGAAATGTACCTCGTTGGGTTGGCGATGGTAATCGCGATAAGCCCCCAAAATGCGCCGGCTAAAGGCCTCGTCGCCCACGGCTTCCAAATCCTTGGCCAATTCGTAACCGGCGTGGTTCTTGGTGTCGGTCAGGTTGTGGAACAGGTTACGGAACTCGGACTTGTGATCCTGAGCGAAGGCGGGCCATTGTTCTTCTTGAATACCCGCCGAACGCCAGGTATTGAACTTACCCGCGATGTAACCCAGGCTTTTGGTACCCACGTGCTCGAACACCTGATGCTTGCTTTTAACCTTGGCGCCCATGCTCAGCTTGGCATTTCCGACCGGTCCGGTGGGAATCGCAATATCCGGGGTGGTGCCGCCGAGGCCTTTTTCAGCGGTCAGACGCACATACTGAAGCACCATTTCCTTCTGCTTCACCCCGTGTTCATCCTCGCGTTCCACCTGTTGCAAACGAACTTGCAAGTTGGCGTTCGCTTCCAGAGAAAAGTTCCAATCGCTCAGGCTCATCTCGGAAAAACCAAAAGCGGGTTTGTCAAAATCAAAGGCTAATTTGCTCGGGGCCGCGTTTTTCAGGGCGGAAAGCACCGCACGGAAATCGGTACCGGCTTTCACCTTAATCGTGAGATCCAACCGGTTGGTCGGGGTTTCGGGTTTGGCCTTGTCCACCACCTCGGTGGCGGTAACGCTGACGGAAACATCACTGCTCGCACCCATTTTACGGAAACCCAACATGGCACCGATATCGCCCAACTTCACGGTAAAGGTCCCGGTCATGCTGCTGATCTCGAGGTTCTTCTCGGTGGCCACGGTCAAATTCTTGCGCATCTTCTTGTGGTCCATCACCATGTTTGGTTGGGAAAAGCCGTTTTCAATCGACGCCAACTGTTCGTGAAAGAACGGTTCGTCGAACTCGGACCGCACGCCCTCGGGGAAACTGTTTTGGTACAGACGTTCCAAGGCGGCGAAGGTTACGGTGAACGCTTTTTCCATTTCAGCCCGGCCGTTGGCACCGCGCGCTTTTTCCATGCCGTGTTTCACCTGGCGCATGCCTTTGGTGTGGGGTCCGCCGGCATCGTATTGGTTGACCAAATCGATGTAGGCTTGGCGTTCCATTTCCAAGGCGCCCAGCGCGTATTGAATCGCCGCGCGGGTTTCCGCCACTTCACGGGTGCTTTGCGGCGTCGGTGGCTGAATTTCGCGCAAGGTTTGCAACCGCTCAAGCATGCGATCCATTTCGGCTTTGCCGGCCTTACCCGACAGCATCTTGCCGTTGAAGTTCACCGCGAAATATTTGCTTTTTTGGCTGTCGATTTTGCTCGGCTCAGCTTGGAGCGCGGCCAACAACGCCGTGCGGTTTCGGATGTCCAAGCGGGTTTTGGTGCCGGCGCCGCTCGCGCTCAGGCCGACCGGCAATACATTGAGATTCGCACCCACGCTGAGCGTGCCGTTTTTGTTGGTAAAGGAACCGGGAACGGGCTTGCGCCGCGACGGCGCCACCAAACGGTCGCCACCGCGAATCACCCCGCGCCGGATCAAACGCTGCTGCAACGGCGACAGCAAACGCACATTGCGATCCACCAAGTTTTGGTATTGGGCCACCTTGCGTTTCCCCGAAACATGGTCCAAGGTGCGGCCGATATCCTTGGGACTCGCGGCCAGAAGCGCCAGGAGCAAATCGTCGGCATGATAAGCAACAAAATCCTCCAAGCTGTTGAAAATGGTGCCGCCCGCGATTTGCCCGGCGGCGTCTGTTTGGACCGAGGCGATTTGGTCGTTGCCCAACTTCAAACCCAGGGAGAGCTTGGCCGACTTGCTTTCCCAAACTTGGGTGGAATCGGTGGTGGAAATCGAAAATTCGAGGCTGACCCCGGCCTTGGCACTCGCCACCTCCACGCCGAAGACGGAAGCCCCCACGCCGAGATGAACCTCCGCGGAAAAGGCCTTGCCGGCACCCGACTTGCGGAAAGCCGCCAATTGTTCGGTAATTTGCCGTTTGAAATCATGGGAAACCTGTTGGTACAAGGCGCGTTTCAAGACGGTACGCATGTCGGCAAGCGATGCGCGCGCATCGCCGTCCACAACCTTTTCGAGTTCACCCAAAAACCCGTGTAACGTCTCAAGATCGCGGGGTGTTTCGGTGGATTCGGCCTGCATGGCGCGGGTCGCCTCGCGGAAATCGGCCAAGGCTTCCCGTTGCGTGCTTAACTTGGGTTGCCACTTAATCTGTTCCCGCTTCAAAGCACCTTCGGCAGCCTCACGTTTTTGCAGCAAAGGGCGCAATTGTTCTTGCTGCCGCGCCCGCTGCTGTCGGATGTAACCCATTTGAAAGCGAATCGGAATTTGTGCCTCGTCGTTGTCGGTAAGCGCCGCCCGGGTATCGCGCAAACGTTGCTCAAGGTCGCCGCGGGCGGGATCGTCCTCGGCCATGTCCCCGAGCTGCCGCTGAAGCCGGTCGGTTTCACGACGCAAACGATCTGCGCGTTCCACCAAAGGCCCCAGTTCTTCGGCACAGTGGATTTCCGCGCGGGCCAAACGCTGTAGTTCCTGCTCAATCGGCACCATCGCTTCCTTCGCGGTATCAACCGCCGCTTGTGCATCAGCCAACTTTGTTTCAATCGCTTTAATCGATTGGGTCATCAGACCTGTTGCCTGCTGAATGCTTTCCGTTTTGTTGCCGAGATCAATATCACGACCCAACAGGGCGTCGGCGTGGAACTGCAACACATCAGGGGGACGGGAACCCAAATCACCCAAACGCTGAGCCGCTTGTTTGAGACGCGCGAGTTGGTCGGGATCCAGGGGTTTCTCCGCACGAAGGTGTTGTTGCAGGTGCGGGGTTTCCAGCAGGGCAAGCGCAACCTTGGCGCCAAAACGCGCCTCGATTTGGTTCAGCAAAGGGCGCGGCACCACCGCGCTAAAGCGCAAGGCCTGCTTCACGAACTGACGGTTGAGGCGGGTTCGCGAGGGGACGGCGGTGCGACGGCTCGCGACCTCCAAACGGGTACTGGAACGGTCACCGGTTTTGGTGCGAGACCCCAGATCACCGGTGGAACGGGCACGGGTCAAGTGGGGTGAACGGGTCTGAGCGAACGATAAACTTGGAAAAGACATAAACTTCCTCCTCTACGTCTTCGAAACAAAAAAAGAGGGATGCGGCCGATGCCGCCCCAAGGGCAGTCACGGCACGGCGTCCGAGTTGCGGTTTGGATCAGCGTCCAACCGACGAATGAAGATGGACCAAGACCACGAGGGTCCGGCAAAGCGACGTAACTCAAGGAATAAACCGCTTGACGACACCGAAGAATCGGCGCCTCAAGGCGGTGCGTCGCGGGTTACACCATCAGGCCAACCGCGTGCGGTTGATGTGGTGGCGGGAGCATCTCTCGCGAGAACCAGAATCGCGATTCAGCGTGCCCCGATAAAAAAGGACGGCGTTCCAGAATCAAAAAAATCAGATGCAGGGTCGCAACAAGTAACCAAGGCCGCGAAAGCATCTCAATCGAAGTGGAACAGGTTCAGTCCGCGCATGGCCGCAAAAAAGGAAGCAACCAAAACGGGCTTAGGACTTACCTAAATAGGTACCATAGCGAAAATATACTTTTCAACATTTTTCTAAAACCAAGCTTTACTTTTTTACAAAAATCACAGAAATGCAGCGACAGAAATTAACCCAAAACCATCGAAAAAGGACATGCATCCACTTTACTCGCAAGAACTTAAACCGAACGCCTACCGCGCAAGCCGCCGTTTCGCACCCGCGCTCGGTATGCACAACCTCAGAAAAAGTCCTGCCACCAGGAAATCAAGCGGTAAACCATCATCGCGATTAAGGTCAATCCGCCGAGAACGACCGCCAAATAAAACAAGCCAATGCCCAACAGGCCCAGTCCATAAAACAAAACCCGCGCCCGCAACCAAGCACCACGGGGATGCCACCAGGTAATGCCCGACAAACGCTCCAAGGCGCGACGTTGTTTGTGAAGTTGGCGAATTTGGCCCGGCTTAACCACGGCGCGAATTTCCTTAACCCAAGCGTGCATCTTGGGAAAAACGTGCCCGGTTAGGTTCTTGCGAAGCGTGGGCCAGTCCTCCACCACGGTTTCTGACTCATACGCCGCGGCGCGAATCGACTTCAGATGCTCGCGCCGTTTGAGCCGGCCTTGGTTAAGCTCCTCTTGGACCGCTTCCAACAGCGGCTTCGGCGTCTCTTCCCCGCTCATGGGTCCTGACCCGGTTTGAGCATTTTGGCAAAACGCATTTTCAAATCGTCGTGGAGTTCCTGCAAGGCCCGCACCTCGTCCATCACCTCATCGCTCATCCGTCGCCGCGCGCGCATCGCCTGCTTGAGTTTGGTCTCCAAAACCTGCAACTCGCGCGACAAGGCCGAGGATTGTTGTTCGGTTTCACGCAAATGGTCCTCGGCCTCTTCCAGCATTTCATCCATATCTTTTTTAACATGGGTCAACCGCGTCAACCCCTGCTTCAAACGCGAGAGTTCGTCGGCCGTGCGCCAAGCCTCCTCCATCACACTCTGGCTTTCGCGCGTGAGCAAGGCGAATAAATCCTGTACCTGAGCACTCACCGTGCGACCCAGCCGACGTGCTTCTTCATCAAAAGCCTGTTCGGCCTCGGCCAACCGCTGCTCCATAGCGCGGTTCAGATCAGTTCGCCGCGCCTGATCACCCAGCGCCGCCGGCCAATCCTGTTGATCCACATGGCGTGCGATGCTTAGGTTCGTGTTCAGCCAGCCCAACCGCGTTCGCAACGGCACAAACGCCTCGTTGTCCAAAACCTGCAAACGAAGCCGTTCCGGGTGAAAAGGATCCGCTTCAAACAGGTACAGCGGCATGGTGGGAATCGAAACGCGAGGCCCTTCATCGGCAAACCAACGGGTGACCATGTGCCGGAAAAACGCCGCATTGTTGTTGGGCTCCCACTGGTGCAATGGAGGGAATAAGGCCTGACCGCGAGGGACGTAAACCGCGCATTCCCCGGTGGTTTCACCGTAGTACCGCGCCCAATAGGGATCGAGCTGAAAGGCGCAGCCTTCCCCTTCTTCATGCAAGACCCGATACAAGACATCGTCTTCCAAAAGCATCTGGTCGCCCGGAACCAACAGGTAATGATAACCACCTGGCTGAAATTCATCGGCAAAGAACCCATACCGCAAAGGACCGTCTACCAGGAGTTGGCTGGGCAAACCGCGCAAGATCTCGGCCAGCAGCGGCAACCGGCTTTGGTCAAACCGCCAGAGCCATGGCTGAGGCGTCTCGGCGCGATCCAAAAACGCCAACCGGTATTCCAATTCAGCGATGCGTTCCCGTAACGCGCGGCGCTCGAAACCCGACTCTTCCACCACGGGCATGGTGCGCAAGCTCAAACGCCGTCCGGCCTCCTCGGCTTGTGCCTGGAGCGTGTCCGCCAGTTCAAGCATGGCGGCACGGCTGTTGTTCAGCGAAACCTGCTGGTAACCCATTTGCGACGCGGACTGTTTGGTTTCTAACTGCTCGTGGCCGGTGAAATCTAAATCGGAAAGCGGCCAAAAACGCCAGACTGGGTCGATCTGACCGTCACCGCCGCCGGTCAAACCATCGTCAAAGGCGGCAAACAAACCCTCGCGGCGAATCTCGCGCCGGAACCCGAACCACGCCGGTTTTTGAGCACATAAATATACGAGTTGCTGCATCACGGCTGTATCGAGCAGCCGTTGGTTGCGGCCGACAAACAGTTGCAGGTTACCCAGCACAAAGCCCTGCAAAACCACGGTTTCATCCAAACGCCCCGAGGCGAGCAACGCCTGGAAAAGGGATCGCCGGCGGGTATCGTCCAACACGTGGAACAATGTCAGCCGTTCGCCCTCGCTGTTTTCAGCGGTCGCCACCCGTACGGCGGTGGCATGGTCCCGCAACAGGGTAAACCATTGCCCGAGGGCCTCGCGATCCCCGGAATCGCTGATCACCAGGTGATGGGCCGGGATGGTTTCATCAAGGGATCGATCACCTGCAAGGTGGTGGACCAGCATGGAACACGCCGGGGCAAGCGGCATGGCTTGCCCGCCGGCCGGACCTTGACGCAATACGCGGCCCAGTTCCTGGGCACAGCGCGCGGCCACCTCCTCGTAAACCGGTACCACCGGCAACAACAGGATAAGCTGGAGCCCAAAAGCGGAGGGAACCACCTCAAGCCACGGCGGATCTTCCAATTCGGCAACACTCGCCAGCCAGGCCAAACGGGCCAAAGCCTCGGGGACCTCCGTCTCCGGTAACTGCCAGAACCTTGTTTCAGCCACCACGTCTCTCCTTTTTCCACCAGGTTAGCCACCGTGCGATCAAACGGCCGCCGAGTTGTTGGTAATCGGATTCAGGCGGCGAAACGACCTCGGGTTCACCGCCACCCACGACCTCCAGCAACCAATCGGCCGTATGTGATTGGGGGACCCAGAGCACGGCGACCTCGCAGTTTTTGGGTGAACGCCCCGCCGACAAAGCGTGAACCAGGGCGGTTCCACGGGTGCGAACGCGCTCGGGCAGGACCAGCAGCCGCAATTGGGTGACGGTTTGAGAACGGTCGCCGGCCGGCGGTTTCCAAAAGCGCCGCAGGGCAACAGCCAGGTCGGCTTCCAGATTCAGCGGTTCTTCAAGCTGGGGCACCGCCTGCCGCGCCGGGCTGTGCCCGGATTCAAACAGAAACGACGGCCAACCGGTTCGGTTCAAAAACTCGCGGCGGAAGGCGGGAAACGGCAGGCTGCGCCAATCGGATAAGTCCAATTCCGACAAAGCGGTGCGATGGTGGGCAAAAGCGCCGTCCCAATTGAAGAAGGCAAACCGAAAAACGGTCGCCAAGCGCTCGTGGGCCAGGGAAAAATAGGCGAAACGCAGCGCCGCCTCAAGCCAACATGCACGCACCAGCGCCGCCTCGGCGGGTGCAACCCAACGGTCCGGCATCAAACAGGCGATGTGGGTGCGGTGGGTGCGGTCGCGTTTGGGCGTGCGCTGAAACGCCAAATAGCCGGTGTTTAAAAGCCGGTCAGTGGCAACCAGGCGATGCTGCATAAACTCGCTAAACAGCACATTGCCAACATCTTGCAAGCGACGTGTGAGGTGAATGCCCGCGTACCCCTCCTCGGACCGCTCCCGCACGCGATCCCGCGCCCGCCGCGGGACACCGCGTGCCGACTTAAGCGACAGCGGGGCGGGTTGCGGCAAAACAGGCGCGAGTGCGTCGAGCAACCGCGGGCCGAGCGGATCGAGACGCCGGACCACCGTTGCCTGCTCATCCAACAGCAACCACAGGGTTTCCTCAAACAAACCACGCGTGGCTTCAGCGGTAACCAGTAGCGCCAAGGCGGCGTGGAGCCGCTCGCGGTAGGCGGTTAATTCCTCGGCGGAAACCGGCGCGGGGCCCTCATCCTCACAGAACAGTCGGGTTTCGCCAACCTCGCTTTGGGCCTTGCGCCACAACGGCTCAAACAGCCGCATCAAGCTGAGCCGCGGTTTGCGGGCGGGCAACAGAACCCCGCGTTTGGCGCGCGCCGCCAACCCGGCTTGGTCCTCATCAGCGCCACCGCGCATGGCCTCAAGCCTGGCGCAAAGCGCGGCCCAAGGCCGCGGCGGCTGATCCAACTCGGTGGGAAAAAAGAGCAGCCGCGTCAACCAAGCCGCCTCGGGCGGCATGATCCCGAGATGCCGACCATGCCATTCGTGAACCAAAGCCCGCGCCACGCGCAAGTGCGGCTCATGCAACAGCGGGCCGTCCTCGGCAACACGCAGCGCGGCCCACCATTGCCGTGCCTGTTCGGCGGGCAAATAGCAAAAACGGAGGCCTTGCTTCACGATACCTGGGCCAAACGTTCTAATTTGAAGGCCAATTCCTCGTCTTGTTCGTCGAGGAAGAAGCGGTTGATCAATTGCAATTCGGGCCCACCAAGATCAAGCGCGGTTTGGTCTTCTTCCCCATCCCGCACCGCACGGTAAATACGGTGGACCACCATCACGTGGATCAGCTTGATCACGCGGCGGTTGGACATTTGCGACAGCTCGTACTGCCGCGCCAAATGGATGATTTGCGCCAGCTTGCGTTGTAGCGGATGGTCGCCGGCGGGTTGCAAGCGACCAAGCGCGGTTTGCTCGCGCAGTAAATCCCGGAAGCGCGCCAGTTGATCGAGTAAATCGCCGTCAGCCGCAACCCATGCCTCGGATCCGTAGGTTTCGCGCCAGCCTTTTTGCAGCAATTCACCGAGGAGCTCGGGTCGCGCGGCGGTGTTGTCAATGTGGCAACGCAGGGTGAAGCGGTCAAACACCGCACGCAGCTCACTGGTGGTTGGGATGATGTTGGTGGCGGCCAACAAGGCTTCCAGCCGAACCGGAACCCGCAAGCCGCGGTCGTGAAACACGCGTTCGTTGAGAAAGGCCAAAATCGAGTTAAGGATCGCCGAGGAACCGTTAAACACCTCGTCCAGGTAAACCACCCTTGCCTTTTGCATCATACCGCTGTCAAGCCGGGCCAAATCCCCTTGCATCGCACGCGGGATATCGTAAAACCCAAAAAGTTCGCCGGGTTCAGTAAAAGGCGTCAGCAGGTATTCGAAGTAATCGGGATGATCCTGGCCGTCCTCATCGCCAATCAGCCCCATCATGCCGCAGGCGGCGCGAATCAATCGCGATTTCCCGGTGCCCGGTGGGCCGATCAGCAACAGCGGTTCCCCCGAGGCCAACGCCAAGACGAGCGCCTGAATCGCCTCGTCGGCAAAAGCAAAGCGGCCGCGCAACTGTTCTTCCATCTGGGCCAAGCGCGTCAGCGGGGCGTGGCCCGCGCGGCGCAACGCCGCCAAAACTTGAGGGTTAAACATTCTGTGGCACTCCTTGGGTGGAAATCGGATCTTGCACGCGCCAGGTGGGCGCATGGGGACTCAGCATGGACAACCAATCGGTGGGTACCGCCGCGGACCATTGAGGATGGGCCAGGTGTACGGCGGGTTGATGCGCGGATCGCGGCGCGGGTTTCACACGCGGGGTCTCACCGGCGGGTGAAGGCGCCTTGACCAAACGCCGCATCAGGGATCCCAAACGTTTCAAACCCTTGAGACGGCGACCAGGAGGCGGCTCGGCGGTTACCCCCCACCAGCGCGCGGTCGGCAAGGACGCCAACAACACGGCGAATCGGGGATCGCGTTTCAAGCCGGCACCATAATGCACCGCCAAGTGACACAACAACCACTGGTCCCAAAAACCGGCCCAATCGGGTTGCGTGAGTTGTGTGCGGGCGATGTGGGCCAAAGCCTCGGCGGCACGCCACCCGGGGCGACGGCGCAGCCGCAACCAAGGCCGCGGTTGCTGGAGATACAGCCCATAATAGAGCGCCCAAAAGGTGTTGCTATGAAAACTGGGAAACGGCGCGGCGCCACCTTCAAAAATAAAACATTGGCGTAAACGCCCGTTGACGTCCGCCGCCAGAGTTCGCTGAAACAAGGGCTCCTGCCAAGCCAAGCGACCCGCGTAGGGCCACAAGGCATCGGGCACCGCCAAGACGTTCGAAGTGACCAAATCCCGTTCAAGCTGTCGTTGGTGGAAGCGTAACCAAGCCCCAAGCGAGACCTTGCCACGCACCGCCCGTTTCTGAATGCGCCGCACCCGAACGGGACGGGGGATAAGGGAACGCCTGAAGCGTCCGCGAGCGACCTGCCGTCCCAGCCGAAAAGCAGGGCCGATCGGCATCTCCTCATCGAAGAGATCAAACACCGAGACCGGCGCCGCGCCGGCGAGCAAGTCCAGCACCCAGCGGTGGCCCTCACGGCGCAACACGCGGGAAAGGGCGCCCAAGTGACGCGCGTCAAAAACCAGACCGGGTTGATGTTCAAGCTGAGATGGAGGTGACTGCTGCACCGCAACGTCCTTTGGCAGACTTGGTTATGGTGGATGCATGTTAGCACCAATCGGGGATGGTCGACGCCGGCAAATCCCCGGAACCATAGACGATGGAACTGTTGATACGGTCGAACCGAAGCCGATGTCACTCGTCGTCGGGGCTGTTTCTTTCACGAACAACCAACACTTAACCAACAACTTACGCTTTTATTGTAATTTTTCTTAATTTTTTTTTAAACCATCGGAAAAGCCGTGCGTTACAGCAACCAGACAAGGCAAGAGCTTCTGGAGGGAGAGGAACAATGAAAAAGATGATCACCGCTTTAATGGTATTGATGATGGCCGGTACGGTTTTCGCAAACGAGACCCGTTTCTTTAACTTTGAGTTGGTCGCCAACACCGACGGCGACGAACCCACCACCATTAAACTCAACATTCCGGTCAACACGATCAAAGCATTTGACACCCAGTTCGATCAATTCCTGGTCCAAACCCATGCAACGGATGAATTCAACACCTTCACTGAACTTTGGCAGGAGATCCGCAACGTCGGCCCCAACGATTATGTCGAAATCAACCAAGGCGACGAAACGATTTTTGTTTCCACGACCGACACCGACATCATCGTCGACATCACCAGCACCGAAGAGGGCAAAATCAAAATCACCATCCCCATGGATTTGGTTGACTACCTGACCGAAATCCAATCAGGCGAAGACCTGATGGACGTGATCGACAGCTTGGAAGGTCGCGAGTTGCTGCGCATCGAAGGTGACAAAATCAACGGCCGCCTGACGATTAAATAGGTCACCCAAATGAACAGCTTTATCAGTCGCTAAGGGGTCTTTATCAAAGACGGTTTCCCAGCTATTCGGGAGACACAGAGGGTACAAAAAAGGCGGAGCCGTAAGGTTCCGCCTTTTTTGTGTTTGGCAACGAGGATAAACTGTTGTGCGACGCAAAGGCCCAAGCCGCTTGCACATCGGGAGCAGAACCATGATGGAAAAGGACCACGCCGTTTGGTGTCCTCATAAATCGTGCGATTTCATGAAACGCATCAATACCTATCCTTATGGGCACGATCCCGCCTGCTCCTTTTGCGCACTTTGTTTGGAAACCATTGACTTTTCTTTTTCAGCCCCAGACCTGAATCACCCGCGCACCGCGCGAATCAAGCACCGGTTGGACATCACCCCGCCCAAACGGGTTTCCAGAAAACGAGGTCGGCCGAACCGAGAAGGTCGCCCCCGCAACCTCGGCGACTTTAATCATCCCGTTTCACTATTTGAAACCACCGATCAAGTCCTCCTGTTCCCTTTTGCCCCCGCCGACCGTCTGATCGGGGCCTGCCCCAACTGCAACGCCGAAAACAGCGTGGTCGCCTATTGGCCGCCAACCAACAAAATATGTCCAAAATGCGGACAAGAGGGTTTGTCGCTCGGCATCCTTTATATCGAGTGCGTTAAGTAACCCCATGCAGCGCCCCAAACTAGATCGCCGCTATACGTTCGTCCTTTTGGAAAAGGGTGCAATCAAAGACTGGGTGTACTTCACCGCGGAATCGAGCGGCTATGGAGGGATCGATCTAATGTCCACCAAAGAATACCGCGACCTTCCAGGCAATGCCTTCGGCGGCATGGATTTTATGATCCTCAATTAATGTGGATGAAAAACCTAGTCTTTGCGCTTGGCGGCTTTTTGATCGAGCAGGGCGCGAATTTCATCCAACTCGGCCGCATCGACCTCGCTCTCATTTATTAAGTGCTGCATCGCAGCGGCGGGCCGACCCGAAAAGAAATTGCGCAGCAGATCGCGCCAAACCGGGCGCAACACCTCTTCCTTCTCGACCAAAGGCCGGTAAACATGGGTTTTTCCCTGGCGCTGATGGTCCAGCAACCCTTTTTTCTCCATCACCTGCATGGTGGACAAAACACTGGTATAGGCGCGCGACTTGCCGTCGGGCAACTGCTCCAAGACCTGACGGGCGGTCAGCGGACCTTCGCGCCACAACAATCCCAAAATTTGGGTTTCTAACTGCGAGGGCGGTTTTGACGACATATCACGCAACTCCGATGGATTAAGGTTCTCAAAGTACGATAACCACAGTACTTCGTCAACCTTTTCTGGTGCTTTCGCCCGTCCCCAAGCAAACCGCGTATTTTCACGCACCTTGCGCGAATTTTCCCGCGACAACAAAAAAGTGAAAACAGGCAACTTTTTGGCGTTTTCACCTTTCGTCTCAACAAAAGCCGGCGAAGTTCTCAACAAAGCATAGATCATCTGGTCAAACCAGACAACACCCCAGCGAACTTGGCGCCTTTCTTTTTTTTCTCACTCGGCTTTTTAAGCGCCAAGAATCGCATTCCCGCCGCCATGCGTTGGTACCCACCGCTTCCCAAAAGCTCCTTCCCTCGCCCTTGCGTTTTTTCGCCCAACAAAATCCCAAAGCCCATATTTCAGCTTGGTTTTTTCAGAGTTGGCACCACTAATGCTATACATGTTTACCGTCCTGAGAAACAAAACACTTTTCATCAGGAGGATGTCATGAAAGCCAACACCATTCTTAATCACATTTTTCGGTTCTTTTTTGTGGCTACCTTGACCTTTTCTTTGAATACTTTTGCAGGCAACTTGGCGGATTATCCCCAGCTCGAGGACATGCTCGAACAAGACGGTCTCGTCATGACCAACTTCACCGGTTGCCAAAACGACGGTTACCTGCTTGCCAAAGACGACGTCGATCCCGTCTACTACATCGTTCCGCCCCAAGGCGAACACCATGTCTTCACCATCACCCTCGACATGCAACGCCGCAGCCTGGTTACCGATTGCGTTTTGATCATCTGCGAAGTGTACGATGACGGCGAAGGCAACTTAAAAGTCAAAGAAATCACCATTAGACGCATTAGCGGGTTGCCTCAAAACTAAATCAAATCAGGGATGATTGATTCATTAAGTGTTCTTATCAATAGGTCCTCAAGTACTGTCATACCGACCGGAGGAAGCCATGAACACCCATACTACCTTCCATACACTTTTTCGCACCTTTGCCCTGACCTGCTTGACCTTTTCTTTGACTGCTTTTGCAGGCGACCTGGCCGATTACCCCCACCTCGACGACTTGCTCGAACAAGACGGGCTGGTTATGACCAACTTTACCGGCTGCCAAAACGACGGTTACTTGCTTGCCAATGACGACGTGGACCCTGTCTACTACATCGTCCCGCCCCAAGGCGAGCACCATGTCTTCACCATCACGCTGGATATGCAGCGCCGCAGCCTGGTCACCGATTGCGTTTTAATCATCTGTGAAGTTTACGACGACGGCGAAGGTAACCTGACCGTCAAAGAAATCACCATCAGACGCATCAGCGGGGTTCCCAAAACCTAGCCCGCTTTTCTCACAAGGCGTTCTGCTGCGAAGCATGAAACCCATGCGATTACTTCGTTTGCTCTCGGTCGTAATCTTCGCACTCACAAGGCTTTCAGCTTCTCGCGACGAATCCTCGTGAGAAATGCGGGAGCCACCCCCAACACACCTAGCAAAACAGCAAGCATCGATCTGTTCCACCACCGAGGAGGATGTCATGAATACCATCAAAAAATTTGCCGCACTGGCCGCCTTCGCCTTACTCGCCTTCCCTACCTTTGCCGGAAACGACCTTGAGCATTATCCCGAACTGCGCGCCCTTTTAAACAACGATATGTTGGTGATGAACAACTACTGGACCTGCCTGGACGCCGGCCACAACTTAAACGATGTCGAAGTTGACCCTGTCTACTACATCGTGCCCCCAACGGGGACCCACAAGGCCTTCACCGTCACCATCACCATGCGTAAAGAAAACCGCTTCGCTCCCGACGAAACCGTGATCATCGTGCTCGACATCTACGACGACGGCGATGGAAACCGCACGGTTAACGAACTGAACATCGTGAAATTGACCGGTGACCAACCCCATTAAGGAGGCGTTATTTCCCCCCGATTCCAAAAACCAAAAAACCCAGGTATGCACGCGCTACCTGGGTTTTTTTTATTGGGTTGCAAGCCGCTACTCAAATTGTTCACGAAAAGCCTGAAAGGCCGCCTTAAGCTCGCTGAGTTCGCCGGACAAGCGGCTCACTTCTTCTTCCAAAAGCGCCACTTGCTCACGCAGTTCGTCGTCGACCGGCGCCGCGGAGGAGGCGACCGGCACCGGCGGCGTGGCCGGCCCCGAGCTATAGGTCGGCGTTTCTTCCACCCGCGGCTCGCCGGCCAACAGATGGGCAAACCGCGGTTCCTTGCGGCCAGGTTGAATCGGGAGCGAGGTCACCAAGGCGCCTTGTTCGCGATTCGCGAGACTGTCGAGTGTCACCGCCACTTCCTCCAAATTTTCGAAGGGATACAAACGCCCGGTCCGACCGCGCAACTCACCCACGGTCTGCGGCCCCCGTAGCAGCAACACGGCCAAAATGGCGATTTCCTGGACCGACAGCATCAAGCGTTTTCCAATATTGTGTTCATATTTGGGAACCCGGCTGTCAACCGCGTTGACCTCGAAACCAAGGTTGTGGCTCTGCAAGCCCTGAATGGCTTTGAGCACCGCGCCGTCGCCGTATTGAACCACCGGATCGCGGTTGGATTTTTGGTTACAGGCATTCACCAAAGCATTTAACGTCAATGGGTAGTAGTCAGGCGTGGCCATTTCTTTTTCAATTAAGGCACCGAGCACACGCACTTGTTCGTCTGTTAATACAAGTTCATCCATAAGGCCTCCACATGGGCTGGGATTCACGGGACCGGCGGGCTGGGAAGGGATGATTGGCACCCATCCATCAGGTTGCCGCGTTCAAAACCAGGTCGAAAAAGGTCCGACGCGGACACGCCCGGGAACCATCAAAAAACGATTTTTCAAGATGATAGACCAAAATACACACAACCACTGTCAGAAAATAACCAGCCGCCACTTTCTCACTGCAATACAACGACCGAGCGACCTGAACCACTCCAAGAATCGCGGGCAATCAGCACATGAGTTAAAAAACCGCTGTTGTTTATCTTCTGTTAAAACGGGAACCCAGCCAAAACACATCGGTTCCCAACAATCTTTGTCGCACTCCGGGCGCGGTTCGGGTATAAATTATTCAGAGCCATTTTCCAAGCCAATCAACTTTAGCTTTTCTCATCGGTTATCTATGAATGCATGATGAGAAGAAACGCGCCCGCGGCCCCTCAGCGAAAAACGGCTTTGGCACCGATGGTTACAGCCCTCGCGTCAAGGAACCCGGTCTGTATGAAACTCGATCTCCGCGAATCTCGGCAGTTTGCCGATCACGAACAGCGGGTTGCCTTTTTGGCCGCCGACGCGTTCCATTTTTTGTGGGGCGACGATTATCCCGAACCCGATTTACCGGAGCCGATGCGGCCGCGTTTCATCAAACGCGGATCAAACCAACGTCCAGGTTACCAGCATCTTCCGCAAGGCGCCGGCGAAGAGGAACTGCTGCTCTTTTGCCGCTTGATGCGCCAAGAGTCCTTTGGCAAAACCAAACCGAGCTTGGAAACGCCGGGCGCGGAAGAACCACAACTCCTGCAGTTGTTGGCCCTGTTTTCCGGCGCGCTCGGCAGCGAGGTTTGTTTTGAAACCATCGCGGGCGAATTGCTGCGCCATGCTTGCAACCTTTTTAACGCGGTCGGGGCGGTCGTCCTCACCTTGAATGAAGACGGCGGCGGCTTGCGATTTGCGGCCAGCTACAGCGTGGATCCCCATGTATCGCGAAAAATTTCGAACTTGGAGATTCCGACCGGGGTCGGCATTACCGGCTGGGTCATCGATCATAAGCAGTCCTTCCTCTGCCACGACGTAACCTCGGAGCCCCTTTTCCGGCCAGGCGTTAGCAAAGAACTGGCTTACGAAATCAATGCCTTGATGGCAACCCCCATTTTGGCCGGGGACCATGTGATGGGTGTCCTCCAGTTCGTCAGCACCCAAATTCACTGTTTTGACGAGACACAAATTCCCATTTTAGAAATGGTCGCGGCCATTGTATCCGTGTTTTTGGAACGGGCCAACCTTGACTCGGAGCGCAAAGACATGGCACGCGTTACCGGAACCGCCGAGGTTGCGAACTCGGTGTTGCACAACATCGGCAACATTCTCAATTCCCTCATGGTGTCTTGCTCGTTGGTCGATTCGCGCCTGCGCCAATCAAAAATGCCGCAACTCATCCGCGCCCACGAGGTTTTCGAAGAACACATCAACGACTTGGCCGATTTTTTCACCAACAATCCCAAGGGTGAAATCCTGCCGCGGTTTTTGCTGAAAGTCGGCAACCAATTGGCAAAAGACCACGACATGCTGAGCAACGAGATCCGCAAAATCAATGAAAAAGCCACCCTGATGCGGGACATTATCGAAACCCAACAGACCATTTCCAAAATCGGCGGTTCGGAAATCCAGGCCGTGGTTCAGGTCATCGACGAGGCGATCAGCTTGCAAAGCAATTTCCTCGAACGCCATAAGATTTTGATAAAACGCGATTTCCGCACGGACAAACCGGTGCGCGCCTCCAAGGCCAAACTCATCCATATTTTGGTCAACCTCATTAAAAATGCGGCCGAAGCCATGAGCCATCTGCCGCCGGAAGCACGCGCCCTGGCCGTCTCTCTAGAAGAAAACGACGAAGGCGAGGTCCTGGTCCATGTCCGCGACGAGGGGATCGGCATCGAACCCGACCATTTGGCTAAAATGTTCACACACGGTTTTACAACCAAGGAAAGCGGGCATGGATTCGGGTTACATTTTTGTGCCAACGCCATGGAAGAAATGCGCGGTCGCATTTCCGTGCACAGCGACGGTCCCCATTGCGGGACCACCTTTACCTTGGTTTTCCCACCCGTCCCAAAACGCGTGTAAGCTTCGAGGATCATCGTCAAGGCAACCCTTCGCGACGCTTCGCGCTTGCAAAAGCAGGCATTAACGGCTGAAATGGAGCCAACCTTTCAGACAGGCATTGCCCCGCATCGGCCCTCATGGGCCGGCGCGATGTGCGAGCACAATTCAGCGTGGGATGGAGAAGACAATCATGAACGTGGGTTTTTGGATACAGCATCGAGCCGGGGTCATCGGCGTCCTACTTTTATTGCTCCTAGCTGCTTGCGGCCCTCAGGGGAAAAAAACAACCTCAGCACCCGCGCCAACCGCGCGTCCCACGCAAGCGGCCCAACCCGAGCCGGAAGCCAAACCGACCCAACCCGAGCCGGAAGCCAAACCGAAACCGGTTGAACCAAAACCGGAGCCTGTCAAACCTGAATCCAAGCCCGTCGACAAACCCGATCCCAAACCCGTCGTCGAACCTGAACCTAAACCCGATCCCAAACCCGTCGCTAAGCCTGAACCACAACCCGAACCCAAGCCCGTCGAGAAACCCGATCCTAAGCCCGCCGCGAAACCAGAACCCAAGCCCGCCGCGAAACCAGAACCCAAGCCCGCCGCGAAACCAGAACCCAAGCCCGTCGCGAAACCAGAACCCAAGCCCGTCGCGAAACCAGAACCCAAGCCCGCCGCGAAACCAGAACCCAAGCCCGCCGCGAAACCAGAACCCAAGCCCGCCGCGAAACCAGAACCCAAGCCCGCCGCGAAACCAGAACCCAAGCCCGCCGCGAAACCAGAACCCAAGCCCGTCGCTAAGCCTGAACCCAAGCCCGTCGCTAAACCCAAACCGACACCCGCGCAACCCAATGGTGTTATCAGCGGCGAAGTCTTGTTTACCGGTCGCTCCAAACGCAAACTGGACCTGGCCGAGGAAGCAATCGCCCTGGTGATAATGGACAGTGATCAAAACATTCCCGCCGACATCGTTGCCAAAGACTACCAAATCGTTACCAAGGACAAAACCTTCCGCCCCGGTTTACTGGTTGTCCCCCGCGGCGCCACCGTCCAATTCCCAAACCAAGACCCCATCATTCACAACGTGTTTAGCGTTTCCAAGGAAAATAAGTTCGACGCGGGACGCTACAGCAAAGGAGAAGGAGCCAGGCACACCTTCCTCTATGAGGGTCTGGTGCGCGTCTACTGCAACGTCCATCACAGCATGAACGCCATGATTTACATCAGCAACAATCCCTTCTTTACCTATGCCGACGAAGACGGACGCTTCGAAATCAAAGGCTTACCCGACGGCACCTATACCTTGGCCGCCATCCACAAGCTCACCGGCTTATCCAAAACCGAGGTGGTTGTGGCCAACGGTCGCGCCGAACCCGTCAACATCGAGCTAAAAGTCCGCAGCCTGCGGCTCAAGCCACACCTCAACAAAGAAGGCAAGCCCTACGAAAAACGCAAAGGCGAGCGTTATTGATCTTTTTGGCAACCTTTGGGTTAGGATATAGCGTTATCTCAGTATGCCCTGCATGCTTTTCCTCGTTTTCAGCGGCAAGTCCCACGTGATCGCACTGAATGCGACCGCCCCAGAAGCCGGCGAGGAGGGCGATTCCGTTCCCGAGACCCGTTTTGAGGCACGTTATGCACTTATCGTTTAATCACAAAGTCTTGTTCGCCATCTTGTTTGTCACCGTTTTGCTCACCGCGTCCATGCTGTTTTTTTTGAACCAACAGACCAGCAGCATCGCTCAAGATGAAATTCGCGACCGCCTCCAGTTGACCCACGCCATTTACAGCAACTACCAACAACGAATCGCCGAAAAACTCAAAGCCGTCAACACCTACGTTTCGGGCAACGCCGCCTTCCAGGCCTATATGATCGAAGCCATCGAGAGCAACGCACCCGAATCCGCCGCGGACCAATTTAGCGAAATTCAGCGTTTTTCCGGGGCCGAGTTCATGTTGGTGCTCAATGAAGAAGGCGGCGCCGTGGTGGATACGTCCGGGGAAATCGCAACCAACGCGGCCGGCCCCGTCACCGCCATGGTCGACGCACTCATTACCCGCGCCGAACAAGGCGAAGAACCCGTGGTCATTGATCGCCTCTACTCCAACGGGAAACTGTACGATTGCGTGCTTTCACCCCTCAGCACACCCGACGGCTTTTTGGCCGGCTTTGTCATCGTCGGCTATCAAATCACCGACGCAACCGCCGCACAAATCGGCGGAATCGCCAGTTGTAACGTGGTTTTTTTGGTTAACCGCCCCAGCGGGGAACTGGACCTGGCGGCCCAATATTTCAAGGACGACGTGGCCGTCGGCGCCATGCGCAGCACCTTGGAATCGCTGGCTGAACCCGCGGACCAAACCGCCTTCGAAATTCACATTCAAGATGTCGCCTTCAAAGCTTCCGCCACCGACATCGTCGCCGCCTCCGGCAAACAAATCGGCCGCCTCATTATCCTCAAATCACTGGCCAACGAATTGGCTCCCTTCCGCTCGATTCAGTTCGGCATGATTATCATCGCCGCCATTGCCCTGGTGTTCCTGGTCCCCATCAGCCTGATGGTGGCGCGCCAAGTCACCCGACCCGTCAGCTTGCTGGTGAACCACATCGAACAGGTTCGCCAAGGCGATTATGGGGACGCCGCCATTCTGGTCGACCGCCACGACGAAATCGGTACCATGGCCAACGCTTTTCGCGAGCTGGTGCGTGAATTACGCGAACAACAGGAACTGATTCAATTCCTGGAACGCGCCGCCCAGGAAGGCGCGGCAAATAGCGGCACCTTGATGGACTCCATGATGGCAACCTTGGACGGGGACCCAACCCAAATTCTGGGCGGCAACGAAATTACGGCCCGCACCAACCAAACCAGCATCACCTCGCAAATTCACGAGGCCGTCATGCGCAGCATGGAAACCGGTCGCAGCCTGCCCTCCGGTTTTGCGTTGAGCCAACGTTACGAGGTTATTTCGGAATTGGGTCGCGGCGGTATGGGCGTGGTGTACAAGGTGAAAGACCACACCCTTGACGAGGTTGTCGCGGTCAAGATGTTGTTGGTTGACCGCGAATCCGAAAAGAAAATGATGATCAAGGAAACCAAGCTGGCCAGACGGGTGACCCACCGCAATGTCATTCGTATTTACGACCTCGGCGAAATCGAAGGTGTCCAATTTATCAGCATGGAATTTGTCACCGGCGAAACGCTCAAGGCCCTGCTCAAAAAAGTCCGTCCGCTGCCGCTGCGCATTGGCATTCGCATTCTTTCGCAAGTCTGCGAGGGCTTGCGCGCGGCCCACGAGGAAGGCGTGGTCCACGGCGATATCAAACCGGAAAACATCATGCTCAACACCGCGCGCGGTGTCGCCAAGGTGATGGACTTCGGGGTCTCGCGTATTGCCAAAGGCGATGAGGACAACCGCGTCACCGGGACCCCCACATACATGGCGCCGGAACAGTTCAACGGTGAAATGTCGCCGCTTTCCGATATTTACGCCATCGGCATCATGGCCTTTGAAATGTTCACCGGAAAACGTCCCTTTAAAGCGCGTACCATGATCGAGCTACTCAACATGCACCTAAACGAAATGCCGCCCGCGCCGCGTGCGATCAACCCAAACATTCCCGAGGCGCTCGAAGCCCTTATTTTCAAAGCCATTGCCAAAGAACCGGGCGAACGTTTCACAGACCTTGCCGAGATGCGCAAGGCATTGAAACAAATCCCCACGGAATAGTGCGAACCCTCGGCTGAAAAATTTGGATGAGGGCAAACTATTTTTTGGATCACCGCGACTAAACCAACATGGCGATCCCTCTGTTTAATTCTTCAAGCCTTCACCTGGACGCCGGTCTCGGCAAAAAACCATTGTCACCGCCCATCTGACTTTTTTATGATGGACGGACGAATCAATCGTCAACGCGGAACCTTATTCCAAGAATCCCTACAACCTTTCGCGACCCTTTTCATCATTTTTTCGCGATTTATGACCACCCTTGAACCAAATGCCTCGCTCCTCGCGCGTTTATCATACAACCGGGCCCGTCGCACCGATGTCCCCTCCCCCGTCGTTTCGCACCCCTCAATCCATTCCCAATGCCACCGCAACCCATGATTGATTCTCGCAGCGAGGGAACCTATGGATCATTTTCACAAATTGGATGGGCGATGCAATTGCGGCAACATTCGTTTCCGCTACTACTCCCCGGCCTCCTTGGCCGATATTGTCTTGCGCGCCTGTAAATGCCGGGCCTGTACCAAACATGGCGGTCGTTGGTTATCGCATCACCACGGCATCTTGGTTGCCGAGGTCTTCGACGAGGAACTGATTCGGTTGGTCCAATTCTGCAACAGCGAATCGGACTTCTACGCATGCCACGCCTGCCATGTGGCGCCTTTTGTGTTGTGTCGCAGCGAAACCGACCCACGCGCGGTGCTAAACGCCAACACCCTGGATGATTTCTGCGCGATTGACTGCAATACCCATTACCACGACTACAGCAGCGAACCCACGGCGCGCCGTAACGCGCGTCGGGCGGTTGAGTGGATCAACAACGTGACCCTGACCTTCCCCAGCATTCACGAAACCACCGAGGAACCCTGGGCCTTGACCCACGTTTGAACCCGGCGCATCGCAAGTCAGCTTAAGCCGGCTCCACCTCATGCCGTGTGATTTCATCGCGCAATAGGGCGTAATCCGGCGAGAGGTAAAAAGCGAGCAATGCCTGAACCCGCTGAAGCGCATCACCAAAGGCCGGCGAAGCCACCTCTTGAATGTGCGCCAGTCCGCCCAAGCCCTCGTCCTCCAGGCGCCGAAACCCCTCGCGTAAATTAGAGTGATCCAAAAAAATCGCCCGTATCGCGGCCAAGGGATCGCCACACAACAGCAAACCGGCGCGATCCGCGGTCAATTGAAGGACCCGTTGGGTGGTCACCAAGGTCTCGTTCTCAAGACTCAAATTGGTGTTGGGGTTCCGCGCTTCGCCTCCGGTGTTTTCGTTCCATTTTCCCACGGCCGCCTCGGCAAAACCCAAGGCACCCAAGACCTTCCCCAACGCGCCGCTTTGGGCCGCCGTCACCGCCTTGGAAAAACCGCTCAACAAACTCACCCCTTTGAGCAGCGGCACCACCGAAAAGACGATATCCAGGCCGCTGCGCCCCTTGTCCCACGCCCCGGCCCACACATCGGCGGGTCGGAAGCGACCGTGCTTAAAGCGAATGTGCGCCAACTCGGCGGCAACCACAAAACGCAACTCATTTGGACGAAGAAAGTAATCACTGTTTGCATTCAAATGGTCGCCACCCAGCAGCAGAAACGGGGGCGATCCTTCAAAGCCTCGGGTTCCAATCGATTGGTCACCGCGGGAAAGGTAAACCTCAACCCCCTCCAAACCCAACACAAGCGCGGCGTCACGCACCGCCCGGCGCAGGATGGGAAAACGATCTTGATTGAGCCGCTCACAAAAGTTGCGCAGGGCGCCGCGATCCGGCGCCTCGGCCTTGGCAAGGGCTTGCTGAACCTTGGCCAACACGCCGCCTTGGCGTACCAACGGGTGCTGTAACTGCTCCTTTCCTTGTTGGTCGGTCAAGGGCAAGAACATCGCGGCATCCATCGTTGCCGAGGTTTCGGCCCGCAGGTGGCCGCGTCGCAACAGATCGGCCAGCCTCTGGTAACGCGCGTCGCCGTCCTTGCCGCCATCACTCGCCTTGAGCATTAAGTAATGCGCATTCAGGGGATTGGTCATCACAAGCTGATCCAAACAATCCCGCCACGCCTGACTTTGCGGCAATTCGAGGGAGAGTTGGAGGTCGAGCAGCCGCGCGCGGAAGGAACGCCCACCCGCGGGTCCGGCGAAATTTTGAACTTCCGCCATTTGCTCCGACGGCAATTGGTTGAGCCGTTCGACCAACAGTGCTCGGGCCTCATTGGTTTCAGCCGCCCGTTTCAGATGCGCGGCCAGCGCCAAATCCAATGCGGCCAGCCGGAAGGGTTCTTTCTCCGCGGCGACGGCACGCTGGTGCAGGGCGCGGTGAAACGCCAAACTCCAATCGGGCGGGACCAGGTCGCTTTCCAACGCCTGCTCCAGGAGCAACCACTCCAGTTCCAGTTCAAACGACCAGCCCGTTAATGCCTCGGCCCAGGCCAAGCCGTTTGGAAAATGCCGCTGCAGCAAGCGCAACCAATGATCCCGTTCGTTTTGGTCCGTTTGGTTCTCGTCCAAAGACCAAGCCAAAAACCCCGACAAGGGATCCCCCACCTGGGCCGCGCGTCGCAGCAGTTCAAGCACCGTGGCCCTGGCTTTTTTGCCCGCGTACATCCCGTGCAGTCGGGCAAGTTCACGGTAAATCTCGGGCAATCCCGAACCCGCCATTTCACTGAGCTCTCGAAACAATCCGGCATTGCCCAGCCCACTCTGAAACACCTCTCCCCCAAAGGACAAGCGCGCGTAGGGTCGCGTTGCCTCGCAAACCAAGGTCGTTTCCACGGCGACATGCATCAAACCATCACCTATTTCACTGATCGCCACCAAACCGGCGCGACGATCCGTCATAAAAAAAGTATAAGGTACCTTCACCTTGCCCAAAATCGGCGAATCAACCGTTGTTTTGGTGCTGGTCTCTAACCAGACCAGCAAGGTTTCGCGCGGGGCGAGATGGGCGCGAAGCCAGTAGCCGGCCACGGTCGACGGCTTTCCCAAATAACGGTTCTCCAACTTATTCAGCGGCGCGCCCGTCATCCCGTTCGCTACCTGAAAATGGGCCAGCAGCAGTTGCACTTTGCTAGAACGACCCGTCGGGATCGACAACCGGTTGTTGTTCCAAAGCAACACATCGCCCATCAACTTTTTTTCCAGCTTCAATTCATCCGGGCGAAGCTGATGATGCCAACCGGAAATCCCCGCGCGGGTGGCCACCAAAAAAAGGCCGCGGTTGGTCAAAACCAAAACCGGATCATGGTAACCCGTCGCCGCTAACGGCCCTTTTAGTTGCTGGCTCTCGCGCACCATGCCTAAACCGGACGAAGCAATCCAATCAAGATCCGCCTGTTTCATGACCCCCCCTGGGTTTCATTATCTTGAACGCGCATCCTCCACCGGAAGTTCCACGACGGCGCCGGCGGACCCATCGGCCCCCCAACGATGCCGGCGCCCACGCACCCATCCCGGCAAAAACCGCCGCCGGCCAAAGCCGCCTAAGCCGCCTGACCTCGGGCCAACCGGTGCAAACATACCCAAACGCGGCGCGGTCGGTGCGGGCAAAGGGTCAGGAACCCGCCAACCACTTCTCTTCCAAGGACCGAATTCTTTTCAATATATCCTTGGCGTTAAACGGCTTAAGCACAATCATATCGACCCCGAACCGCGAAGCTTCCAACAACTCCTCACGGTTGCGGTTACCGGTCAAAACCATGGTGAAACGGGGTTTGACCCGGGCCTGGACGGCGGCTTGCAAAACCTGTGCACCGTCCATCACCGGCATTTTGAGATCAATGATCAGCAGATCAAAAGTGTGTTGTTCCATGCGACCGACAGCATTTTCGGGCTTATTTTCACGCGCCACCTTGTAATTTTTCGTTTCCAAGATGCGGGCCACCAGATCGGTAATGTAATGGGAATCGTCAACCACCAATACACTTTTGATTAGCTGGACACGCAGTTTCTCATTTAGCGGAATCTGCATCGCATTCCGCGCCGCTTGAGCAACAGCCATGTTCGGATGCTTGAGGTATTGCTCAATCTTAGCCCGCATCGAGGGCAAGCCGAGTTTGCCCGCAACTTGGATCGCCAAAATTTCCATTTTGTGGGTCTCCTCGTGATGATCGAGGAACTCGCGTAAACCGACCACCAAGGGTAGGATCATGGCTTCGTTGTCGAGCAGCATATCGGGATGGTAGGTTTGCTCCAGTTCCCGCAACGCCTGAACCTTTTCAAACTGAATGTCTTTCTGGAAGCGTTCGATAATTTCCCCAAACCGCGCGCGCATCGCTTCTTTTTTGCGCAAGTCCTCCAAACGAATGTTGATCCGGGTGACGAAGCGGCGCAATTGTTCCGGTTCGTCCTTGGCCCGTTTGTCTTTGAGTTTGTAAAGCGCCTGCTGGAAAATGGCCGACCACTCCGGTTCACCAACCTTTTCCCAAGCCACCTGGTCCATTAACTGCAAGGTACGCCGCCGCACATCTGCATGTTCATGACTGAGGGCTTGTTCCCAAAAGTTTTGGAAGGACAGCATCGCCTCGGTCCGTGCCGGGTTCTCTTTGAGTTCACTTTTCCAAAGCGCGACAAATTCATCGAACATTTCCGGGAAATTACGCTTCGGATAATCCTGTAATGCTTGGAAAATCATCGCGTCGCGATGCTGTTCACCGCCCGCGACGAACAGGGTCCGCATCGCCTGAAAACGAACCTTGGCTTGATTGGGCGGCATCATAAACCGCTGAACCGCCAGGGCGGTTTCCGAACGTTCAAACGCCTCCAAGGCCTCGAGCACCACCAGCATGAAACTGACCGATTGTTCCAGCTTGAGCAAGTCGAGCAGGTCTTGGAAACAGCTCTCAAGCTGATGTTCGGCAATGGTTTTGACCACATCGGCGCGAACCGCAACCGATTCATGCTCAAGCAAAGGACGTAATACCTTTTGGGGTTCCTTGCTTTTGGCGACCAGGGCCAGCGCGGTTTGACGAACCCCGCTGTCGCCCGCGTTGCCGGCCAACTCGGCAACCGAATCGGGCACCGTTTCCAGTTCAAAGTGCAGTAAAGCCTCCAACACTTTTTTGGCCTGGGTTGGATCCCCCTGAAGATACGCCAAAAGCCGCGCTTTGGCACTCGCGCTTTCCAAGCCCGCCAGCGCGGAAAAAATCAGGGTCTCCCGTTCAGGCAGCGAGGCGGGCATCATTTTTTCCAAAACCGCGATAAAAGAATCGGATTCTTTTTGCCGGTTGATGTGGGACATCGCCGAGACAATTTCGTGGAGCCGTTCACCCGAATGCTCAATCCGGTTTTTAACCGCACCGCGCAGGCGTTCCCGCTGAACCTTGGTCACCTGCGTATCCTCGTCGATCAGATTCAGCAGCACGAACTTGGCCTGGTCGTACAAGGAGCCGGCGCGAAAACCAAAAGCGACCAAAATATATCCGACCACGGTATCGAACTTCTTGGTACGCAACTCCTCGCGCAAATCGTCGCGGTCGCTATCGCGCCAACCGGTATCGACCAAATCTTCGACCTCTTTCAACAGATTCAAGGCATCGTAGGTTTCCAACTTTTCGCGAAACAGCGCAAGGCTCAAAAATTGTTCCGCGTTCATGCGATCCACCGCGAGCCGCTTAAACAGCTCGGAGAGCGGATTAAACGAGGACTGATTGCCCAACTTGAGCAGGACACGCACCGCCTCACGCGAAAGGATCTCCTCATGATGACCGGCCATGCGGTTGAGAAACGGCACGTAGTCGGGGTGCGGCTGTTTGATCATCATGTCCGCCGCTTGTTTGACCCGCTTGGGATTGCGCGCATGCTTCTCAAACTCACGCATGTAGTTGTATTCTCGAAACTTGGCTTTAAGCTTTCCCATCGAACGCTGCCACTGCATGCGACAGTCCGGCGGCAATCCTTCTTCAATACCTTCCAAGGCGTCAATGGCCCGGGGCACTTCTAAATTGGCGAAGTGCAGGATGTGGTTCTTGAAGTAAAGCGGGTTTTTCTCTTTGCGGATAATGGTAATCAGGTGTTCGAGGAGATCTTCGCCACCATCGGCGATCATCAGTTGGTAGACGGTATCGCGCAACTTGGCGTCCACCTCAAACAGGGTGTTCATCAGATCGGTCACCGCGGTTTCGCGAAACCGGCTCAGTCCCTCACGAACAATGGATTTCACATCATCGAGACGGCCGTCGCGATTGGCTTTGATGATGTACTCCATGAACTCGCCCGGCGTCATGCATATCCCTCACGGTTCAAATTGTTTGCGCCCATGAAGCGGTTCCAGCGTCGACACTTAGGGCCGCCGCGAGGGATCCAAGGTTCCAAACCAAAGCAGCGTGCTGGTGACAAGGCTCAATAAGAAATGGTTCATGGGTATAGAAAACAACGGCAGGCGGCGCACAATAGTTAAGTAAAACCGCCTCGCACCGGAAAAAGTCAGCCGGCTCGCTCGGAATCGCCTCGAATGAGCCGCGGTGGAAAAGCCGCGGGTCGTGGTAAACCCACGCCCCGCGGCCGGCTCATCAGGTCATTCCTCGCGGTTTCCACGAGAAAAGAGCGGGCGCAAGCCGCGCTTCCGTTAAGCATGTTAACGGTTGGTTTGTCCCTCCAAACGCGACACCCGCTCATTGAGTCGGTTCACATGGCCTTCCACGCGGATTTGAAGTTCACGCGATTCCGTGCGCTGTTGTCGGCTGTTTTTCTGGAGGTTGCGGGTAAGTTCCAAGGTCTGATGGGTCACGTGGGCTAAGTTGGTTTGGTGCAACTCGCGGCCCGCGTGCAGTTGTTGTTCGACCTGAACGACTTGCCGTTCAAGCGTACTCAGCGTTTGGTCAAATTTAACGGCGTAATAACCAAGTACCGCCGTAAACAAACCAAGCAACCAGGTAAAGGGATGAAATTCAGGGCGTTGTCGGCGCGGGGGCGGCGCCTCGCCCACGCCGTCGGACAAGGGACCCACCACGCGCCGCGGCGGGTGAGGCGTTTGATCGAGAAGAGCCGGCTCAGAAAAATTGGGGGGAACGGTTTTGGACATACATCACCACATCCATCAAGATGCCCCGCAAGGGCGCATCCATCGGTGAACCTCCGACGCAAAGTCGGCGTAGCAGGTGCCACACCCCACCGCGCCTTGCGAGGTTCCGGGTTGGCTGAAAAGCAGCGGAAAAGACCATTAGAGGAATTGAGAAAAAAGGGTGATCACCAAGGGAGAACCTTGACAGCGACGGTTCTATAAGGATGAAATAAGCGCAATCTCGTCACTTCATGTGTTCTCAACAGACGCGTTCATCTTAGGGTTAACCTCTTAAAAAACCAAGGAAATCGCATCATCGGTTGTTTTCGGGAGCGACCCCTGGTTTTCTCGGCAAGCCGCTCGCTCGATAACGCATTGGGTCGAGAGCACCTTACATACGTCCCTATGGGCGTTTTTGATTCTGCCGGATCGCGCGGCCCGCCGCCGCCGGCCACGGCGCACCTTTGGTCTCCATGTTCACCATTCGGATTCTTGAACGAACGACACGCCCCGTAAAGAGACGTGCTCGCCGCAACACCGAGAACCGCCCCCCTAACCCCGTACTTTGTTTTATTGGAGAAACACCATGTATGCCGATCAACAATCAGCTTTAAAACGAAGCTGCTTCGTCGCGATTGCCCTCCTATTTGCACCTTTGTTCGCAAAAACCGACAACGCCTGGCCTGCCTTCCGCGGTCCCGACCTTAACGGACACAGCCAACAAAACGGCGTGTTCCAAGGAAAACGCCACCTATCCCTCAAACCTGCTTGGACCCAGAAGCTTGGCAGCGGTTACTCCGGTGTTGTCGTCGCCGAGGGCGTCGCCGTCACCATGCACAGCGATGGCACCAACGACCTAATCGCCGCCTTTGACGCCGCCTCGGGCAAACCCATGTGGCACCAAGTCACCGGCCCCATGTACAAAGGGCACGACGGTTCCCACGACGGGCCTATCGCCACGCCCCTGATTGCCGACGGCACCGTATTTACCCTGGGCACCAGCGGCAAACTCTTCGCCTACGCACTAAAAACCGGCAAAAACATTTGGACCCAAGATTTGGCCGCGGATTTTGAGGTTCGCGCCCCCTTCTACGGATTCGGTGCCTCGCCCATGATGATCGACGGCGTGTTGGTCTCGCTGATGGGCGGCGAAAACCAAGCCGTCGGTGGTTTTGACCCCAAGACCGGCGAGAACCTCTGGAAACTCGGCACCGACCAAATCAACTTCCAAGGCGTGATGCCTTGGAAATGGGCCGATCAGCCCATCTTACTGGCCGCGGGCCAAACAAAACTCTTCGGGATCAACGCCAAAAAAGGCGAATTGCTCTGGGAGTTCGCCCACGAAGGAACCGGTGGTCGCGGCGCCACCAGCTTGGTTCCCGTTCCCGCCGGACCCGGTAAACTGTTCCTCGCGCACCAAGACGACAGTTCGCAAATGGTGGAAATCGGTCGTGATGAAGCCGGCAAAGCCACCTTCAACAAAGTCTGGCAAGAGCGCACCATTCGCAACTCTTACAACGTCCCCGTCTACCACGAGGGCCACCTCTACGCCTACAGCAGCCGCTTCTTGACCTGCGTCAACGCCGCCGACGGCAAAATGGTTTGGCGCTCGCGCCCTCCCGGCGACGGCTTTTTGATTTTGGTCGACGGCCATCTCGTGATCGTCAGCAAAAAAGGCAGTGTCCACATCGTAGAAGCCACGCCCAAGGGTTATGCCGAAAAAGCCTCGGTCACCATCTCCGAGGATTTGGCGTGGAGCCACCCGGCCTTCGCCGACGGCGCCGTGTTCGTGCGCGCTCTCGACGGGCTCAGCCGGGTAACGGTCAGCGACGCCCCCGCGGTTGCCGCGGGCGAGGACAGCAGCGCACCCAAGGGTTCCGCGTTCACCCAGTTCCTCGCCAAGGTCAAAGCAGCCAAGAAGTCGGCCAAGGCACAAAAGCTGGTCGACGCCTTCATGGCCAAACAGAAGCAGACCCCCATCGTCGAAGACGGCTGGGTCCATTTCGTGTACCAAGGTGACGCCAAAGACGTTGCCATCGGCGGAGACCTCTTCGGCGCCCGTCAGGAACGCGGCATGTACCGCCTCGCCGAAACCAACCTGTTTTATTACTCGGCCGAATTGGAAGCCGACGCCATGATCGCTTATCTGTTTATCCTCGATTACAAGGACATGATCGCCGATCCCAAGAACCCCAACCAATCCGTCACCACCATGTTGGGCAAAGACATGGAAATGAGTTTTGGGCCCAACACCACGCCCATGAGCTGGGTTGCCGGCCCTGATTGGCAGGCCCCCGCCTACCTCGCAAAAACCAGCGGTAAAAAAGGCGCGCTGCACGAACACAGCTTCGACAGCGCCAAAACCGAGGGCAAGGTCACCGTTCAGGTCTACACCCCGCACGGCTACGGCGAAGGCGATACCAAATACCCATTGGCACTGATCCACGGCGGCAAAGGCGCGCTGGAACGCGGCGAATGGACCAAAGCACTCGACAACCTGATTGGCGACAAGGTCACCCCGACCGTGGTCGCCTTTGTGACCCAGGCACCGCGGTCACGTGCGTATGCAGACATGGTCACCGAAGAATTGCTGCCCATGCTCGCGGAAAAGTACAGCTTATCGGACAAGGCCGAACATCGCGCCAACATCGGCTTCGGTCCCTCCGGGTTCTCCGCGATTCTGGTGACCTTCTCTCATCCCGACAAATTCGCAAAAATCGGCACCAACTCCGCCATGATCATGGATTACACCTTTGACATGGTCCAAGGCCCCCTCGCCAACATCACCGATGAACAAAAAGAACGTTTTAAGGTGTACATGGACTGGGGCCGCTACGAGTTCCGCAACCCGCAGGAAGCGTGGGACCTCAAAGACTACAACCTCCGCTTCACCGGCATGTTGGAGAAGCAGGGTTTCACCGTATCGGGCGAGGAATTCCCCGAGGGTACCGACTGGACAAGTTGGCGCAACCGAACGGAAAAAATGATGCACACCTTGTTCCCGCTGCAAGGCTCACAAATGTAAGCCCCGCTCAAAACCCACCTAAACAAAAGGCCGCGTATTTTTTCGCGGCCTTTTTTATTACCTGCGGCTAAAATAGAAAAACCAACACAACAATTAATGGATCGCACCGTGATTTTGCCCCAATCAGAGTAAACAGATCACCAATCCCACCCATGCACTCAGACGTGCGCCGGCATTTCGCCGCCGGCCCAGGCCCAATTGGTGAAGGCTTGGACGTAGTGGTGCAGGTGGCGGATTTGGCGGATGCCGTGCTCCACGATCGGGTCTTTGGTGCTGGCGAACACCAGGCCGCCGAATTGATCGGTTTGCCAGGTTACGATTTCATCCGCGCGGCTTTTTTGGACGACCCGCGCACCCGGCGGGATTTGGGTATAAACGCCGTGGTGATGCCAGCCGCGATGACGCGGCGCCAGCTCGCCGTAAAGCGGGTGGCTTTCGTCCGTCCAGGTAATCGGTGGTTGGTCTGGACGGTTTTTCCACCAAGTGTTGTCGACGTGGCGTTCTTCCCATTGGGTGTCGGGCAAAAAGCCGTCGGCGTGGTCGCCGAACAGCGCCAAGAAACCGCCTTTAGCCAGGTAGGTTAGGAACTGTTCACGGTGGGCGTGCATTGCCGCGCCGTTGGATTGGAATGGAACCACCACCGCTTGGTAGCCGCTGAGATCGATGTCTGCAAGATCGTGGATGTACACCAGTTCGTAAGCTTTTTTGAATTCGCTTGCCTCGGCAAATAAATGCTGACTCCAGACACCGTTAAAAACCAAACCGATGGGTTTCTTCATGCTTCACTCCTGCAGGCGGCTGCCGCCAAACGCCGGCGCACGGCGTCGAGCGCGTTGTGGTAAAGGCGCGCCAAACTGCCGGGGCCTTGGTCAAGACCGTATTCGCCCAGCGGTCCACTTGCGGTGAGGAACAACAGGCCCGGCGTGGTTTGCGTATCCCACACCGCCACCGCGCGCCGCCAGGAATCGTGGAGTAAGGTGGGCATCGGTTGGTTGTGGGTGGCTTGGATTGAACCACAGGCCCACCAGCCGCTGATCCCTTCCATAAAAATAAAGTCGTCGAGGTTGATTTGGTCGAACAGCCCGGCGGGATCCTCACCCAACCGGTAGCGCACCTCCGCGGTCGGCGTATCGGGATCGGCCACCCAACGGTAACCTGGCACCCAATCGGTGAACCAGCCGTCGAAGCAAAACAAGGCACCGCCGGCCGCGACGAAGTCGGCTACCCGGTCGGCGATTTTGGCCATGGCGATGTGGTCGCTGCCGTTGGGGACCACCAGCACATCGGTATCGGTCAGATCGGGGTTGAAATCACGGGTTACGGTCAACGGGGTGTAAAAGGGTTCTTCCCGGTTTTGGAAGGCTTTGGCGAGTCCCTCGATTCCGTTGTCGATGTAAGCGACACGCAGCGGCGGGGCGACAACTTGAACCAAATCTATACCTCCATCACGGCGGCACCGGCCGGCGTGTGGTGTTTGTCGAAAAACTCGTCACACCACAGGCAGATGTTTTCCAGCGCCCGCGCACGGCGCGCTCCAAAAGCGCGGTCCAACCCGAGGCTTTCGCCCATGCCGTAAGGATCGCCCTGATTTAACTTGCGGTAGACCGGCGAATCGGCAACCCGTGCCAGGACTTCCGCCACCTTTTCGCGACGCGCATCGCCAAGCGGGTGTTTGGTACCGGGGCAACAGGGGTTGATACGCCACAATTGAATGCTAATCTCCTGCGGCAGCTCCGTACCGCCCAAAAAGCCGCGACCCCCGGACAAAATAGAACAGAAGTTATGGTCGCCGTCGCGTTTCCAAATGTTCTTTTGCAGCGCACGCCCGCGTGCCCAATTGCCGCCGAGCCACATATCCTCGGTCGCACCCCAAAAGCCGTAACTCGCCTTGGGTTTGACGTAGTTCTCTCTTTTGATCAACGGATCTTGTTCGTCGCCGGACATGCCACGCGATTCAAACAGTTCCACCAGTTGGGTGCGCCGCGTTCCCTGATGCTTGTGATAGCGGTCAATCGAAGCAATATCGATGCGGGTGACACCCAATGCCAAGACCCGGTCCAGCCGTTCCGGCGTCAGGAGATCGCCGTTGGTTTGCAACATAATTTGGCAGGAATCGCCGTAACGTTCCTGTAGCGCGGCCAAAATCGCGTACAGCTTTTCCCGTTCGGTAAAAGGTTCGCCGCCCGAGAGAATGATGCGGTCGCAACGCGCGGGCAGGTTGGCGACAATCGCCAAGCACTCCTCGGTGGAAATCACCGCGCCGCGTGGGCCGGATTCGTTGTAGCAATGATCGCATTCGTCGTTACAGCGCTGGGTAAACACCCAATACAGTGATTCGCAATGGTCGAAATCGGTTTTAATCATGGGCGCGTCGGTGGGGGTCGCGTCCGTCATGGGCACTCCTCGGCAGGGAAAACAGGTTTCGCGTTGAGAAAACCGCGAGACACCTTTGAGATCAGGAAACAAAACACATAAAAAATGTGTTCTTATTCTACAACAGCCGAACCGACCTTTTTCTTCCGGTCGGAACAGCTTATAATCCACCGAAAGGCCCTTCCATGACCACCCGCGGAGAACCCGCGCCATCACCGTTAACCCTTGAACACCTGAACAAGGGTTTCGGCGAGGAACGCATCCTGAACGACATCTCCTTGACGATTTACGACAAAGAAACCACCGCGGTGCTGGGCCGCTCCGGCAGTGGCAAAACGACCCTGCTCAAGATCATCGCGGGTTTGGAATCACGCGATAGCGGTCACATCCGCGAGGGCGCACGCGACATCGCCGCGGAGCCGCCGCAAAAACGCGGCTTTGTCTACCTCTACCAAGAACCTTTGTTGCTACCTCACCTCAATTTGTACGAAAACATCGCCTTCGGCTTACGCCTCCAAAGACGTCCCGCCGCCGAAATCGAGGAACGGGTCACCGCCATGATTGAGGAGCTAGGCTTAAACGGGCACCGCCACAAAATGCCCAATGAACTTTCCGGCGGACAACGTCAGCGCGTCGCCTTCGGGCGCGCACTGATCGTGCATCCAAGGCTGCTGTTGTTGGATGAGCCCTTCAGCAGCCTCGACGGCGAAATTCGCACGCGCATGCAACTGCTCTACAAACGCGTCGCCCGCCGTTTTCAAATCACGGCGCTGTTTGTCACCCACGATTTGAAGGAAGCCCTGTTAATGGGTGATCGGTTCGCGGTCATCGAAGACGGCCGCCTGACCGCCTACCCCGACCGACGCGCGTTCATGATGGACCCACGCAGCGGCGTCTCAGCCGAAAAAGCGTTCTGGGAAAACCTGGAAATGGACTAACACAAGAATTTCTCGTTAATCACCTCCTCATATCCCCTAACAACACTTGCTTGCATCAATCACTATAATCATTCTGCACTTATATAACTAACTTTTCCAACAACGCCAACACATAACAAGCCGGTCCCATCACCATAACCCATGTTATCGTCACCAACTTCCACCCGGCCCTCAAAACAACCCGCAAGCCCACCACAATGAGGTGTTTATGATGCCTGGCTACGACGTAAATTTTCTAGATGGGTACCCAATCCCACTCCCTACTTTTTCAACAGAACTTGATCTGGAAATCCTACGAAACCAAGGCGATTTGCGCGACGACATGATCGCCGATTACATCCACTATTCCGTGGTCATGAACCAGCACGAAAACAAACGCTCACTGGTCTTCTCGGCTCTTAATATCAACCAAAACCACGCGCGCAGCACCGACCGTACCAACCGTTGGAAGATCGACCGGCGGATTGGCAGCGAGAACCAACTCAACAACGACTACTACCACGACAACCCCTGGGACCGCGGTCACATGGCCATGCGCAACAACACCTCCCACGGCGCAACCCTGCAAGAGGCACAGCGAGCCTCAGACGAAACCTTTTATTTTTCTAATTGTTGCCTCCAACACAAAAACCTCAACCAAGACGAGTGGCTGTCGCTGGAAGAGTGGGTCGGCAAACTTGAGCTGGACGCCGACGGCCGCATCACGGTTTTTTCCGGCCCCTTCTACGGCCGCCACGACCGCACCATTCGTCCCAGCGGTCGTACCACGGCGCTGATCCCGGCCGGGTTCTGGAAACTGATCGCCTTCAAGAACAAAACGGAAGGGAACCTTGAAGTCCGTGCCTTTGTCATGCACCAGGACGAGGAGACGCTTTTCGACAGAAGGGGGCGCCGCCGCTACACCAACCAGTCCTACCAGGTAACGACCACCGAAATCGAGATCCTGACCGGCTTGCAGTTCATCGACATCTTGTATGAAGCCAACCCCTTGTATTTTTCTGAACCGGATGAGTCAACCCGCACAGATACCAACGTGGGTGATACCCCCGAGGCCAACGAGGTATCCGGCAGCGGCGACATTGTGAACCAGGGTCAGACCCGCCAAACGGTCAAAGACGACATCGTGGATGTCTTCATCTCCATGGCCATGGTGAACCCGGAGGGTCGCGATGAAGCCAAAGAATGGATCGCCCTACTCAACATGGGCAGTGAAACGGTGGATCTCACCGGCTGGACCTTAACCGACAACAGCCAAAAAACCATCAAGCTCGACCAAACACGCTTGGCCGATGGGTCTACCCTCAAACCCGGGGAATCCCGGGTCATCCGCCAATTGGGCGAAATAAAACTCTCCAACAAAAAGGACCTGATCATTTTGAAAGACCGTGATGGCGCCCGCGTGGACCGCGTCGATTACCTGCCTCATATGGTCAAACCCGGAAAACCCGTCCTATTCCTCACACCACGCGATACCTTAAACTAAGGCCGCGAAAAACCCGCCTCAGTTTTGGGGCGGGTTATTCCGGCGCCACCATCGCTTCCAATTCCGACCAACGCTCGTACATGGTTTCGACCTTCTTCTGCTGCACGGCGACTTTTTCGTAAAGCTCGGCCAGCAAGGCGCTGTTGGCGGCGTTGGCGGGATCGGCCATTTCGGTCTGAAGGCTTTCGAGTTCGGCTTCTTCCTCGAGAATGCGTTCTTCCATCCCGTCGTATTCCCTTTGATCCTTGTAACTTAACTTCTTGCGCTTGGCCGGCTTGGGCGCCGCCGCTTTCACCGGGGTCGCTTCTTTTTTGGGTTTCTCCGGGCGAAGCTGTTTGCTCAGCTCGCGTTCCCACTGTTCGTAGTCACCGTAGCGCGCCCAGGTACCGCCACCATTTAAACCGATATACTGATCACAAACCCGCGACAGCAAGTAGCGGTCGTGACTCACCAGCACCACCGCGCCGGGAAAAGCGCCTAACGCGGCTTCCAATTCTTCCAAGGCCGGGATGTCGAGGTCGTTGGTGGGTTCGTCCAGCAACAACACATCTGCTTTGATGAGCATCAAACGCGACAACAACAAACGTGCCTGTTCGCCACCCGACAACAAACGCACGGGCGTTTCCAATTGCTCGTTTTTGAACCGGAACCGCCGCGCCCAAGTGACAACATGAACCGAACGATCACCAAACATGACCGAGTCACCGGTAGGTGAGATGGCGTTCTTAAGTGATTCCTCGGGGTTGAGGCGTTCGCGGTTCTGGTCAAAATAGGCGACTTCTAGCTGGGCGGCATGCCGCAAGGCGCCTTGTTGCGGCTGGATTTCCGCCAGCAACATCTTCAAAATCGAGGTTTTCCCAGTCCCGTTTCCACCCAAAATCCCCAGCCGCGCGCCTGGCGACAACACCCAATCGAACTTGTCCAAAATCACCTTGTCCCCGCGCAGGAAGCGAACCTCTTTGGCTTCAATCAGCTTTTTGGTTTTGCGGTCGGAGGCGGAGAAATCCATTTGCACGCGGTCACTAAAACGCCCGCGCGCCTTCACTTCTTGGTAGTTCTCCATCAGTTGGTGGGCCGCATCAACACGGTACTTGGCTTTGGTGGTGCGCGCCTTGGGCTGACGACTCAACCATTCGGTTTCGCGACGCAACTTGTTGCTCAGCGATTCTTCCAATTTGGTACGCGCTTCTAAGACCGCCGCTTTTTGGTTCAAAAAATCGCCGTAGCCGCCTTCATGACTCAAGACGCCGTCTTCATAAATCGGCGAGATCTCGGCCACGCGTTTGACGGTCCGTTCCAAAAAGAAGCGATCGTGGGAGATGAGCACCCAGGTGAAATCGGCCTGACGCAAAAAGGCTTCAAGCCACAAGATACCTTCAATATCGAGGTGGTTGGTGGGTTCGTCCAACAGCAAAACCTGGGGATCGGCAACCCGAGCGGCGGCAATCGCCAAACGTTTCTTCCAGCCGCCGGAAAGGGTGGCGACTTTTACGTCGAAATTCTCAAACTCGGCCATGCTCAGGTGAATTTGGGCTTGGATCAACGCCTCGTTCTCATCCAAACCCGCGTCTCTCCCCGCGGCGACAGCTATCTCGAGCACCGAGGCGGTTTCGGGGAACCGCGAGACCTGATCAATCTTGGCCAAACGCAAATGGCGGCGAAACACCACCTCGCCGCTGTCGGGTGTTTCCTGGCCGGCTAAGATCTTGAGCAAGGTGGATTTACCCACGCCGTTCGGCCCGATCAAACCAAGCCGATCCCCCTCAATCACATTGAGGTTCAAATGCTCAAAAAGCGTCTCCACCCCGAACGACTTCGCCAAATCACGACAACTGACCAGTACCGACATCCCAACTCCTTCCAGGAACCCATGAGGTTTCGGGCCACAGTTTACACCAAGGACGTCCGCGGGGGGGAACAAGCGCCGCAATGTTGCTTGGTCGGGCTTTTCGCTGGATGCGCTGCTTGGCTTGGGATTCGTTCCTTCTGGATGCGCTGCTTGGCTTGGGATTCGTTTTTTCTCAGGATGCGGATGGTTATTTCGTTCCTTTTTCACCCGTTCCCGACACGAATGGTGCCGTTACTTCGAGGAACCCGCTTATGCGTCGGCAGAAACCCATTGCGACCAACGCTAGGGTCAACGGGCCCAAGTAGGTTCTATCTTTTGTGCTTACCGCATTTTGTCCCCCAAAAGCCTTTCGAAGTCCAGCAGGTTTTTGGGGGACAAAATGCCCCCGTTTCACGTGGACGTTGCCGCGGCCGCCAGGCCGAACCCAGTCCAGGTTAAAAGAAAAAGCCAAGCCCGGCCGTCCCAAACAAAAAAAACCCGCTTCCACGGCCATTGCCATTCCGTGGAAGCGGGAAAATTCCCGTTGGAGAGGTGGGAGTAGGATGGAGAAACAAGAGTCTAGGGTAATCAGTTCATTCGGTTAAATTGCTTCTTTGCGAAAATGCAACAACACTTTTAGCGTGCCGACGGTTTTCAGCGCGGGGGCCGTGTGGGCGGGGGAGGAACAAAAAGTTAGAGCTTCACGACCCCGGTCGCCAAGGAGAATTGCCAGGCGGCGAGATAGGCTGATTGGCGTTCGTGATCCTTGAGGGGTTTGCCCCATGCTGATAAGAACCAATCATATACAGCCATCGGCGAGTTAAATTTGGGCAAAAATGCTTTGCGGGACCACATAAATGAGGAGAACTTGCGAACGTTTTTTTCTGAGTCGATCATGGTGCCTCCTATTGCTTGCGCCATTCATCGTAATTCATCGGAAAAGGAACCGCGGCTTCCGGGTGCGCCGTGAACGCGACCGGTTATGATAAATAACGTTTGGCTTCGAAAAAAGGTCTACAAAAAAGCATTCATTTACACAAGCGTTACAATTTAACCCTTGACGAAATCTTACATTTTTGTTTCCAAAGGCCCTGCACCCCCCATCAGTCCCGTCCGCTTTCACTTGGCCGGCAACGTTTTTGCTCTGAGAATTCTTTTGTCCTCCCGCCTACACACGAACATTTCACATGTCCTTCATCAACGCCTCATTTTTGGAATTGTAAAGGTTCCACCACCCGGCTTAGCGGCCCTCGGCGTTGGTATTCGCCTGAGAACCAAACCGCGAAGGTGTTCATTTCTCAGGTTTTATTCATTTCATGACATATAAAGGAGGTCCTTCATGGTTGTACGCCGTTTATGGATCCTATTGCTGCTTCTGGGTTCTTTTCCCACACTCGCCGTCGACGATCCCATCATGATCACCCACATCCCGCACCCGAGCGGCGCCTTCCGCGCGGACATCTTGCTGGAGAACCGCGCCTCGGAATCCCGCCTGCTGGAAATGACCGTCTATGACGCGCTCGGCGCCGATCTGGGCACGACCACCCAAATGGTGCCCGCCAACCAGGTATTGCTCCTCGACAGCGCGTCGCTCCACGAAAACGGCACCGCCGCCTACGCGGTGCTCACACCCGACGCCCCCCTCGAAATGGGCATCACCTACAGCAATGCCGCCACGCCCAACGCGGTGGCCTACCAACCCGCTTTATCGCGACCCGCCAAAATATGGCGTTTCAACCAAGCCGATGCAGCCCAACTCTTCGAGGGTTTGGTGTTTGTCAATCCCGAATGCGGCGCCATCAATCTGACCCTGCACCAGACCCAACGCGACGGCACCCCGATCCTAAGTGAACCCCTGGCGCTTGAGGAAACAAGCAAAAAGCTGGTGTTGGTGCTTTCCACCTATTTGGACAACCATCCCGGCAGTGTGATCACCATTGAAAGCAGTGATTTGCTGTATGCGACCGCCCTGCGCGGCGATCACAACGGCGGCACCCAATTCCTGGGCACCAACCATTTGCGCACACTCGACCCCTGGCAAGAAGCACGCGAACGGATGGTAAAAAGCCGCGCCCGTTGGCAGGCAAGTGGCTTGACCGATTCCTATACTTACGTACTCGATGCCACCTGTTCCTGTCCCGAGGCCGCCGTCCTGCCGGCCCGCATCGCGGTGCGTTACGGCCAAATCGTCAGCGCCACCGACATGAGCACCGGTGAGGCGCTGGATCCACGCACTTTTGGCGATCTGCTGACCGTGGATGATGTGTTTAACCGCGCCGCGGCCGCGCTCGACGGCAGCTACACCGACATCTTGCTGGAGTACGACGACGACCTGGGTTACCCAACCCTGATCGGTTTAAATCCCAAGCGCTGCCTGATCGATGATGAAACCAACTACACGATCAGTGAATTAGAAGGCCTGCGCTAACCCCAAACGGAACCCTTTTTCAAACGCTGCCAAATCAGGGTTATGATTTGCCAACGTATGTTCGCCCGCGTTTCTCGCAAAACGTTTTGCAACAAAACAAAGACACGCGCGGGGAAGGTTCACCATGAGTGTTTGGTTCGTCCTATCGGCCCTGTCATTATTAGGTAACCCCACCTTGCCGCTCGAATGGCGGCAAGGTGGCAAAACCACCCAAATTTGGACCATCCCCATCCCGGCCGCGCAAAATCACGGTTTTGGGTTCCACGACGCACCGGATCGTGAGAAAGGTCAACGGATCGGTGCCTTTTGGTCACCGCACCAATACCAGTGGATGGTGAACGGCGGCTATTTTGAGGCCGACTTCTCACCCAGCGGGTATTGCCGCATCGACGGTCGCGACCTCAACACCCGCGTCAATCCCAAGCTCTCCGGTTTCCTCGCCATCGACGCAAGCGGCCGACTCTCCATGCACACGCGGTTACCGGATCGAACCCGCTATCCCACCATTCTGCAGACGGGGCCGCACATCATCGATCCCGGCGGCAACGTCGGCATTCGCCGCCACACCGGAAGGATCGCGGCGCGCACGGTGATTGGCCGCCGGACGAACGGCGATTTGTTGGTACTGGTCACCGCCCCCATCGACCTTTACGATTTGGCCCAGCTCGTCAAACAGGAAATCCCCGACATCGAACGCCTGCTTAATTTGGACGGGGGCCCCTCGACCGCCTTGCGTCTCGGCGATATCCGCATCGACAACCTAACCCCGGTGCGCAACTATCTCTATAAGAGGAAGCAAACCCCACCGACGCCATGAGCCCGCCACGGCCGGCGGGTCGCGCATTTTTTCCGTTTCATCCTTCGCAAGTGGGCAAATTCCAACTAGGATGGGGTACACACCTCAAACAACAGGAGTTCGCCATGCGTCGTACCGGCCTTTTTGTCCTTATTTGCGCGCTTTCCGCCTTCGCGGTCGCCCAGGAACGGATGATTCCCCACCTAACCGCCGCGGACGGCGGCTTCGCCAGTACCCTATATTTAGAAAACACCTCGGCGCAACCGCGCACCTGGACCCTCACCCCCTACGACCGTGACGGCAATGCGCTGCCGGCGGTTGAAGGCACCCTGGAAGGCCGCGCCCAATTCTCGCAAGCCGCCGCGACCTTGGTCGGCGAAACCGCCGCCCATCTGGTCATCACGGGTGAGGACATCTCGGCCACGGTCGCGTACGTGGCCGAGGCCGGCGGCGGCAGCCCGGCCCACGTCGCCGAAACCAACGAACAGGCCACCCGCCATCGGTTTTTCGCCGGTGATTGGAACGCGATCTTTGACGGCGTCGCGGTCGTGAACACGGGCACGGAAGCCGCCGATGTCTGGATCGCCCAAATAAACGCGGAAGGCACGGTCGTGCAAAGCGCACGGGTGGCCGCGGCCC
The DNA here is from genome assembly GCF_017377855.1 of Acanthopleuribacter pedis. Classification (GTDB taxonomy): domain Bacteria; phylum Acidobacteriota; class Holophagae; order Acanthopleuribacterales; family Acanthopleuribacteraceae; genus Acanthopleuribacter; species Acanthopleuribacter pedis. The sequence goes on along the minus strand of NZ_JAFREP010000014.1, from coordinate 275,049 downwards.
TCGCCCCACGCGCCAAGGCACTGTACGTGCTGGGTTCCCCCGACGGCTCGGCCTTTGACGCCGCGGCCGGTTCCCTCTACGAGGTGTATGCCACCGTACCGCTGGCCATGACCGCTTTACGCGGCAACCTCCCCGGTTCCGATTACCTATGGGCCAACCCAACCCGGGTCGGCGGCACGGCCCAAAGCAGCCGCGACAGCGAAGGCGTGTGGCACATTGAAAACGGTAACCTCTACGATGTGGTCGAAATGATGGGCTACAACATCGCCACCGACCGCCTGTGGCAACTGGAAACCTTCCGCCGCCTGGCGCTCGGAACCCTTTCGGAAGTCCCCTTGGTCTCCAACGCGGGCACGCTGGAACAGGATCGTTTCGCCCGCACCACCGGCTATTCCATGGAGGAACTGCAACAAGGCGTCGCCGAGTTGGCGCCCGAGGCACGCGCCGCGGTGCGCGGTTATGTCGACGGCGTGAACCGCCGCCGCGCCGAAGCATTGGCCGACCCCGATTTACTGCCGGTCGAATTTAAAGCGGTCGGCATTCAACCCGAACCTTGGCTGGAAACCGATGTGCTCGCCGTCCTGGTCACCCTACTGCGTTCCTTCGATCCCCAGGATTTCGGCAGCGGCCAACTCCAAAACGCGGCCCTGCTGCAACAGCTCGAACAACAGTTCCCCGACCAAGCGGCCACCATGTTCGCCGATCTGCGCCCCCTCAACGATCCCGACGCGCCCACCATGATTCCAGCAGGACCCGGCGCCAAAACAGCGGGCACCGCGAGCAGCGAACCCGCAACCCAGGAACCCGGTCGACTGCGCACCGACATCAACTTCGCGGCGCTCCACTACGATTTCGAGACCCGTTTTGCCCTGCGCGAACAAATCCAGCGCGAGCTCAACGCCAAAATGAAAATGGGCAGCTACGCCTGGGTCGTCGCCGCCGAGCACACCCAATCCGGCAACCCCATTCTCTACTCCGGGCCGCAAATGGGGTTCATGACGCCGTCGATTGTGGTGGAAGGTTCCGTGCGCGGCGGCGGCATCCATATCTCGGGCGCCACCGTGCCCGGCATTCCCGGCATCATTGTCGGCCGCACCCCCCACCACGCCTGGTCGATGCAGGTCGGCCACGCCGATACCATGGACCTCTACATCGAGCCGGAACTGGGCGAGGTCCACCGCACCGAAACCATCCGCGGCGCCTTCGGCGAAGAAACCCAACTCGACGTCTACCGAAGCAACCACGGTCCCCTGATCAACACGGACCCACCCACGGCCTGGCGCTACGCCCACTGGGGTTACGAGTTCGACACCATCCAAGCCTTCTACGACCTGGCCAAAGCGGAATCGATGGACAGCTTCGGCGAGGCCCTGACCCGCATCGGCGTCAGCCAGCACTTTTGCTACGCGGACCGCGACGGCAACATCGCCTACTGGATGAGCGGACGCGCGCCGGTGCGTCCCGAGGGCGAGTACCGCTTCCCCCAAGGCGCCGTGGCCGGCGCCCCCATTCTCGAATACGACCTCGAAACCGTGCATCCGCTGGTCCACGACCGCAACACGGCCCAGGGTTATTACGGCGGCTGGAACAACAAGTCCCGCGCCGATGTGGCCAACAGCAACGTCGACAACGACCGCTACTACGGCCCCTTCCACCGCGCCCTTGTGGTCGACAACCACCTGCGCGACCTGGTCAACGCGGGCAACATCACCTTTGAAGACGTGCGCGACATGGCCCTCGCCGTCGCAAGCACGGAACGCCACCTCGCCCCCTCGCGCGCGATCCCCTTCACGGCATCGACCCCGCTCGGCAACGGTTCCGGCGGCGGCAACCCCTGGCCACTCCTGCGCGACGGCTTCACGGCGGCGGTCGCCGCAAACCCCAGCGAGGCACGCAACGCGGCCGTCGCCCTGCTCGACAACTGGGACGGTTACTTCGTCGACGGCGGCCCGAGCAACCACGTCGCCGGCGCCGACCGCGCCGACGCCTGGATGCTGATGGACGCCTGGGTGCGAAGCGTGTTAACCCGAACTTTTGAAGAAATCGCGGGCATCGGCTCGGGCGACCACATCAATACCTTCATCCGCGGGCTCGACAGCGGCACAACCCTAACCAACCAATACGACTGGTTCACCAACGCCGACGCAAGCGCACCGCAAACCCGCGCGGCGGTGATCGTGGCGGCGCTGGACGACGCCCTCGCGGCCCTGGGCGAACAGCCCTGGGGCACCGGCCTGCGCGGCACGATTAACTTCGAACACCCGATGCTGTCGTTGCTCACCGGTCGCCCGCTGCACAGCATGCCGTTCAGCAACCGATCCACCTACGCCCAATGCGTGGAAGTCGGAGAAACGGGCCCCGTCCGCATCGAAAGCATGTTCCCCCTGGGCGAGTCGGGCAACGCCTTCGGCGAGGGGTTCACCTTCGAACTGGACACCCACGTGCTCACCATGACCCCGTTCTACGACGACTTCTCCCACCGTCCCTTTCCACTGTTCACTGAGAACGAATAAGACCAAAGACTCGCGGTTGGCAACGCCGCCGCGATCACCCCGTCCCTTCCTTACAACCTGTTAGACCAACCTCAGGACTGCTAACCGGGCGAGATTCAGGTGTAACCCCGTGGGTTACAATTCCTCGTTCTCCGCCGCCTCCCAACGCACCAGGCAACTACAAGCAGCTATATTTAAACAGCTTAGAGGCGCACCTCACCCGAGTCGTGTTGGCATTACTTGTGCAATTCTCCAAACACTTTCTGGAACCACCCAAGGTTCAAATACGATTTTGGAGGTATTTCTTGCCAACCATAGCAATTCAGAACATCGACACCCTTTCCCGCGCAACAGCGGGAAAAACCCAAGGCTCCAAACTGGCCCACCAAACCATTCAATTCCAAATTGATGGTACGACCATTGAACACATCAATGGCGATGACTGGCTCAATAAAAAAGATTCTGCACAAGGCATCCGAAACACCATTTCCTCGGGGCCGGTCCGCAATGACTTAGAGGCAGCGGTTCGCGAAGCATTGAACATGTGGGACTTCGATACACCCTTGGTATGGGAAATTCTTTCGCGCCTTTACCTTCCCCACGCCCATTCGTGCGATTGGATTACCGATTCATCCACAACACCCTGGTTTCAGTTTCAATTCTCCTCTCTGGCTCCCAGTGGTTTTGACAATGACACCAGCCACCGACAATTATTCATGCTGCTCAATGTACTTCATGCCGCATCAGAGTGGCGCAACCGAACCATGAGAACCCTCAATATCGAGCGTGCTAAGTATTATGTTCAACAGGGCGCCGCGGTCGCCGAAAAAGAGGCGGTTTTCCAGTGGCCGGTGTTTTTGTCCAAACTGAGACGAATCGTAAAACGAGAGATTCTAGCGGAAAACAGACCAGGAACCTATGAGAACAGCTCGGTAACCTTGAATGACTGGGTATACGAAGCCGCGGCCAAAGCACCCGATTTAAACGCGTTAACTGCTCTAGGAATTTTCACCCTCTTCGGCGCGGACCACCAATTCAGGTTTGCATGTCTTGATCGTGACGCAAGACCCGCGGCAGGTCGACTCGAATGGGGCAAAGACGAGGCGCTAAAACCGGCTCTCAATCATTTCCGTTTCTTGGCTTATCTGGAATGGCGCATTGGGTATGAGTTATTAACCGGAAATGCCTAAAACGGGTTAGCCCGCGTGGCGTTTTGAGAGGGCGCCTCGTTGATTTGTCACCAACACAAACACGCCATGCGGGCCTTTTCTTAGCCCCCTAAATCTTGCGGGCGATGTAGAAGCCATAGCTGTAGTAATCGCAGTATTTGCGATACAGGGCGATTTCTTGTTTTTCCGAGGCGACGAGAGCTTTGGCCACGTCGCTGTTCTCGTATTTTTCGAGGAAGGTTTCGAAGCGTTGCTCCATGGGTTCGTAATAGTGTTCCAGCCAGCAATGCTTGGGTAACACGAAGTAGGCAACGGGAGAAAAACCGCGATCCTCCAACACCGCTAACTTGGCCGAGGCCGTGTCGATTTCGGGATAGGCCTGTGTCCAGTACTCATAAAGTGCTTGCGGACGGACGTCGGTTAGCCAGGTGATTTCGGAGACCAGCAACATACCGTCCGGCTTGAGGAAACGGCGTAATTCGGAAACGCCGGCCGAAAAACCCATGTTGTAGACGGCGCCCTCGGACCAAATCACATCAAAATGTTCCTCTTCGAAGGGTAAGGCGTCCATTGAGGCTTCCAGCGTGGTGATGCGCCCGGCCACGCCGGCCTCCTCGGCCCGCTGGTTCAGCGTTTCCAGAAAGGTGGGCAACAAATCCACCGCGGTAATGTGCACGTCTAGCTCGTTTGCCAGCGCAATCGAGGTGGCGCCGGTGCCGCAGCCGATATCGGCGACTTTGAGCGGACCCGCGTCGCGCAGCCCGGCCAATTCGAGTGCGCGCTTTGTTTCGGTGGGCGAACCCGGTCCCTGCCGTTTGGCGGGCAGGTGTAGATCAATCAGTAACTGAAAGTCGTCCATGCCGATCCCCTTGTCTTTGTGGTTGTTTGCTTGGATTTTAGCACCGCAGCAATGAAAAAAGTTGGACAAAGACCCTTGACAGAGGGAATGCGAAAGGATTTTAATCCACAAATACACATTGAGACTGCTTCTCAATTCATATTTATCGTCCAGGAGCCCATCATGATGCGCAGTTTGCTGCTCGCCCTTCTCCTTTCCCCCATCTTCGCCGCCGAACCGGCCGCCATTCCCCCCAAAGAACGCGACCGCCAGGCCATTCTCGCCCAGGCCGGCACCTATGTCGTCGACTTCCATTTCAAGGAAACCGTTGGTTTTCCGATTGGTTACGACCTCAAACCGGCCTACGACAGCGGCGCTTTGGAAAAGGTCATTGTGCTTGAAGATTCCGCCGACAAAATCGTGCTCCAGCACGTGTTGCAAACCGACCACGGCATCATCAAACACTGGCGCCAAGATTGGCTCTACGAAAACCGCGAGCTGTTGGAATACCAAGGCAACCAAACCTGGCAACAACGCACGCTGACCAAGGCGGAGGCGCGCGGGACTTGGACCCAACGGGTGTTCCAAGTTGACGACAGCCCCCGCTACGAAGGTTTTGGTAAATGGCTGCATATCGGCGATTTGTCCCAATGGGAATCCGAACCCACCAACCGCCCCCTGCCCCGCCGCGAGTACACCAAACGTTCCGATTACCACATCATGGTGGCCCGCAACCGCCAAACTCTGACGCAAACCGGCTGGGTCCACGAACAAGACAACTACAAGCTCAAAATCGGCGAAACCCCGGAAGAGAACTCGGTGATTGCCCGTGAGTTCGGCCTCAATACCTACGAGCGTACCTTGCCCACCCGTTGCGCCGAGGCACAAGCCTGGTGGGACGAGCACCAAAACTTCTGGGCCGACGCCCGCGCGGTTTGGGACGAGGTTTACCAAACCCATCCCACCATCACCTTAGCCAAACAGGTCGACGACAAACCCCTGTACCGCCACCTCTTCAAACTCGACAAAAAACTGGCGGGCAAACGCGGCTACGACTCGGCCAAGGCACGCGAACAAATTCGCGCGGTGATAAACCAATTCCTCAACCTAGAACCCGAAACCACCGCCACCGCCGATAGCTACTAGGAGCCGACATGAAACGATTCGCCCTCTGGGCCTGCCAACTTTGCATGCCGCTCTGCCTGTGGGCGGCGGAAACCCCGGCCGAACCCAAACAAGATGCAGCCACCCTGCTCGAGCACATGACGGTGGTCGCCGAACGCGCGCCCACGACGCTGAACGAAAGTCCCAGCACGGTCACGGTCGTAAACGAGGAACAAATCCAACGTGAAGTGATGACGGACAGCAGCGATTTGATTCGTTATGAGCCGGGCGTCACCGTGGACATGGATCCCGAGCGCCTTGGTTTAAACGGCTTCCGTATCCGCGGCGTCGGCGCCAACCGCGTCCACACCCAAATCGACGGCGTGCGCACGGCCGAGGAATTCGGCTTCGGTCCGCTTGCGATTAACCAATACCAAATCGACGTCGACCTGTTGAAATCGATGGAAATTGTCAAAAGCGCCGGCTCCTCCCTGTACGGCAGCGACGCGCTCGGCGGCGTGGTCGCCTTCCAAACCATCGACCCGGAGGACCTGCTCAGCTACGACGCGCAAGCTTTTAACGGCCGCCTTAAAACCGGCTACGACACCACCACGGAACAAACCCAGGTCAGCGCGGCGGCGGCCTGGCGCACGGGCGCCTGGTCGTTTTTGGCCAACGCGACCTTTCGCGACGGCCACGAGCGCGACAACCAAGGCGACCACGACAGCTTCGACGCCGCGCGCACGACGCCCAACCCCATCGACACGCGGAGCCGTCAGTTCCTGCTGAAAGGGGTGTACCAGGCGAGCCCCGACAACCGCTGGAAAATCACCGCGGAAGTTTACCAAAGCGAAAGCGATACCCAGTTTTTCAGCGGCCAAGGCACGAGCGAACAGTTCGGCGCGCTGCTGACGGTGGCCGATTTCGACGCGGTCGATGAAAAGGAACGCCTACGCCTGAGCCTGACCCAGCAAAAGAGCGGGATCGACGCCCTGCTGCTGGACGGCTACCAATGGCAACTTTACCTCACCCAAGACGAAACCACCCAAGACACGGTGGAACAACGCCGCACACAACGCGGCCCGATGGTCAGCAACGTGCGCCGCAACGGCTCCTTTGACCTGGAACAGGAGGGTTTGGGTTTGGACATCACGATGTCCAAAAACTGGGGCGACAACAGCCGTTTAACCTACGGCTTCTCGGCCAACGAAACCAACTTCGAACAACTGCGCGACCGCACCGAATTCGACCTGGACACGGGCAACCCCGACGCCTACAGCGGCACCTTGGTTTTCCCCACCCGCTACTTCCCGATCAGCGATGTGCGTGAAATCGGCGCTTACGTTCAATGGCAGGGTCACTTTTTCGCCAACCGCGTCACGGTGACGCCCGGCGTCCGTTACGACCGCTACGAGGTCGACCCGGACGAAAACGACCGCATTTTCCTGGAAAGCACCGGCAACGCCTCCGAGCCGGTCACGGTCGACGACAGCGCGGTGACGCCAAAGCTCGGCGCCAAATTCCAAATCAACGAATGGTTGAGCCTCAACGGTTTGTACGCCGAGGGTTTTCGCGCGCCGCCACACCACTCGGTTAACTCGGGTTTCACCAACCTCGCCGGCGGTTACCAAACCCTGCCCAACGGCGATTTGGAACCGGAATCCAGCCGCAACCTGGAGTTCGGCCTGCGCGCCTTGTGGCAACGGTTCTCGGCCCGCCTAACCCACTTCGATAACCGCTACGAGGATTTCATCCAAGACACGGCTTTTGCCGGCGTCGGTCCCGGCGGCATCTTCCTGTTCCAACCCCAAAACCTCGACAACGTCGACATCAACGGCTGGGAAATGGCGGTCGATACGATGCTTGCGGAGCAGTGGCGTTTGCGCGCGGCTTACACCGACATCGACAGCGAGGATCGCGCGACCGGCGCCGAGCTGGACAGCATTGACCCAAGCCAAGGCGTGCTCGGCGTGAATTACGTCGCCGACAGCCGCCAATGGGAAGCGGGGTTAACCCTGACCCACACCGGCAAAAAAAGCGGTCTGGCGGCGGATGAAGCCAACCCGGATCCCTTTGTGCCCGACAGCATCACCACCTTCGACGCCAACTTCGGTTGGTTCTTCCAAAACGGCTGGCAACTCAACCTCGGTCTGTTTAACCTCACCGACGAGGACTACCACCAATGGCAGGTAGTTCGCGGTCGGAGCAACAGCGATCCCAGCTTGGATCGTTTCACGGAACCGGGCCGCAACGCCCGCCTCCACATCCATTACCGCTGGTAATGCAAAAGGCCGGAACCATAGTTCCGGCCTTTTTTAGATGCGTGATTTCGTTTTCGCCAAACGCCTTAACCCAACTGGAAGATACGCATGAAGGTCAGCACGTGGGGAATACTGCTGACCCGCAACTGACCGGTCATGAAGGCGGTTTGCGGATTGGCTTGACCGGCCTCGAGGTCCAGGAACAGTTTGGCGGCGGTATCCACCACACAATCGGCGGCGCCGCTTAGCCCCGCGGCGCTGGTGGCTTTGCCCTCGGCGACCTTAACCGTGTATTCGCCGCCACCCTCCCCTTCTATATTAAAGTGGAAGACCAAATCTTCACCAGACCAAAGCGCCTCGGAAAAACGGTCGGGCAACCGCGCGAACAACGCCGGTATCGAAGAGCCGTCTCCGGTGGCGGGTGCCGCGGCTTCGGCTTTTTCGGCGGCCTGTTTGGGCGCGGCTTCCGCTTTTTCGGCGGCCGGATCAGACGCGGCTTTGTTGAGTTGCTCCGCCTGATCACGATCCTTGTACACGGTTTCGTATTGGGTTTCGTCCAACACCATCTTGGCGATGATCTCGCGCATGATGGCCGAGGTCCCGCCGGCGATGGTACCGACCCGCGTGTCGCGGTAGGCCCGCGCAATCGGGTATTCCTCCATGTAACCGTAGCCACCGTGACATTGCAGGCAGCGGTCGATAATCTCGTTGCACAGCTCGGCGGCTTTCAATTTGATCATCGAACATTCCAGCACCGGCACCTCGCCCTGGTCGTACAACCAAGCGGTGTGGTACACCAATTGTCGCGCCGCCGCCAGTTCCGTCACCATATCGGCCATATCGTGGCGAATGGTCTGAAAACGCGCCACGGGTCGCCCAAATGCTTGGCGTTCGCGGATGTACTTGCCGGTGAATTCCAGCACGTAGTCGGCGGCGCCGATTGCCCCGACGGCCCCGACCAAACGTTCCAACTGGAAGCTCTCCATGATGTAGTAGAAACCGTGGTTTTCCTTACCGACCAAATTGCTCACCGGCACGCGCACGCCGTCAAACGACATCTCGGCGGTGTCCGAACAACGCCAGCCGATTTTGTCCAACTTACGCGCCTTAAAACCGGGGCGCGTGGTTTCAACCACGATTAAACTGATCCCGGAAGCACCGTCCTCGCCGGTACGGCAGGCGACCACGACAAAGTCGGCGTAGTAACCGTTGGTAATAAACATCTTGGCGCCGTCGATAACGTATTCATCGCCCTCGCGGCGCGCCCGCGTGCGAATGTTGGCCACATCGGATCCGGTGTCCGGCTCGGAAATGGCCAAAGCGCCGACGGCCTGACCTTCAATCGAAGGCACCAAAAACTGTTGTTTGATATCCTCGCTGCCGGCCTTGGCGATGTGAGCCGTTGCCATGTACTGCTGCACCGACACCGCGGCGGTAAAACCGCCCATGTTGCCGCGCGCCAATTCTTCCAAAAAGACAACCGAGTAAAAGAAATCGGCTTCCGAGCCCCCGTGGGCTTCCGAATGATTGATGCCCAGGTACCCTAGCTCGCCCATGCGGCGCCAGATCTCGCGCGGGATCATGTGGTCGCGTTCCCATAAATCGGCGTTGGGGGCCACTTCCTCCGCGACAAACTTACGCACCCCCTCGCGAAAAACATCGTGCTCAACGGTAAAATACGGCGATCTCAACCTCGTCCTCCCTTCCAAACGCCGGCGAAACCCGGCGTCAAACCAAACGCGGGCTCCCCAATCGGAACCCGCGCATCATCAGCATCTTGTGCATCGGTTACTGAAAGATCTCACCTTTGGCGGCCATGTCGCGCAACCGTTGCGGCACGGCAAAACGTTTGCCCCACTTGGCCTCAAGCGCCTCGGCGCGTTCGCAAAAGGTCTTTAGACCGACATCATTAATATACTGAAGGGTGCCGCCCTTAAAGGGCGCGAATCCCCAGCCGAAAATGCTGCCGATGTTGGCGTCGGCCACGCGGGTCAAAACGCCTTCGTCCAAACAGCGCACGGTTTCAAGCGCCTGCACAAACATCATCCGTTCCTGCATTTCAGCTTGGCTAAGCTGATCGGCGGCGAGCGGAAAATGCTTGCCCAACTCGGGCCACAGGTGTTTTTTGCCGTTGTCGGGATAGTCGTAAAACCCAGCCGCGGCTTTTTTGCCAGGCCGTTTTAGGTCCTCGACCATTTTGGTGACCACCGGATCGCCGGGGTGACCCTCGTGGGTTTTGCCCTCCGCTTCCATGTCCCGTTTGGTTTGCGAGAGGATGTTGTGGATCAGCGACAAACTCACCTCGTCGATCAACGCCAGCGGTCCTACCGGCATACCTGCTTCCAAACCGGCGTGTTCAATGGCGCGCGGATGTTGGCCTTCGCGCACCAGGGCCATGCCCTCTTGCACATAAGTCGAGAACACCCGCGAGGTATAGAAACCGCGGCTGTCATTGACCACAATCGGCGTTTTCTTAATCTGTTGGACGTAATCAAAGGCGCGCGCCAAAGTTTCCTCGGTGGTTTTTTCACCCACGATGATTTCGACCAGCGGCATCTTGTCGACCGGCGAGAAGAAGTGCAGCCCGATGAAGTTCTCGGGCCGTTGGGACGCCTCGGCCAAACCCGTGATCGGCAGGGTCGAGGTGTTGGAGGCAAAAACCGCGTCGGCTTCAATCCGCGCCTCGGCCTCGGCGGTCACCTTGGCTTTCAGTTCACGATCCTCAAATACGGCCTCGATGATTAAATCGCAGCCCTGCAAGTCGGCGGCGTGATCGGTGGTCAAAATGCGGCCCAACACCTGGTCGGCCTTCTCTTGGTCCATGCGACCGCGGTCCACGCGTTTCTTCACCAGCGCGCGGGTCACGTCTTTGCCTTTCTCCGCGCCGCTTTTGGCCACATCCTTGAGGACCACCTCAATCCCGGCAAGCGCAGAAACCGCGGCGATGCCGGCACCCATCATGCCCGCGCCCAAGATGCCGACCTTCTGCACCAAACGTTTCTCAAAGCCCTTCGGGCGGCTTTCACCTTTGTTGATGCGGTTGCGTTGGAACCAAAAGGCGTTGATCATGTTGGTGGCGGTTTGGCTGGTCGCCAACTGGGTGAAGTAGCGCGATTCAATGCGGCTCGCGGTGTCGAAATCGACCCAACTCCCCTCGTACACACAGGCCAAAATGTTTTTGACGGCGGGGTAATTGCCGCGCGTTTTCTGGTGCATCATCGAGGGCGCAATCGCCCACATTTGCGCGTTGTCCGGGCGCTTGCTGTCGCCGCCCGGCCAACGGAACCCTTTTTTATCCCAGGGTTTGGCCACGTATTTGTTCTCGCCAATCCAGGTTCGCGCCATCGCGACCAGGTCCTCCGGCGTTTCGGCAATCGCGTCGATGAAACCGGCCTTAAGCGCGGCGTCCACCTTCAGGTCTTTGCCTTCAATCAAATGGGGCAAGGCGGTTTGAATACCGATCATGCGCGGCAGACGTTGGGTACCGCCGCCGCCAGGCAACAAACCCAGCTTGACCTCGGGAAACCCAAACTTGGCCCTCGGATTCCGCAAGGCAACCCGGTAATGACAGGCCAAGGCCAATTCCAAGCCGCCGCCGAGCGCCGAACCGTTGAGCGCGGCCACCACGGGTTTTCCGAGTTTTTCCAAACGGCGCGCCAAGACTTTAAAGGTTTCGGTTAGGCGCATGACCGCCTCGGGTTCGTTGTTCGCGAACAGGTACTCCAGGTCGGCACCGGCGACCCAGTCTTTTTTGGCCGAGGCCAGCACCACACCCTTCAGTTCTTTATCCTGCTCCAGTTCATCAACCATTTTGGCAAAAGGTTCGAGCAGGTCCGGCCCCAAGACATTGGCGCCGCGGTCCTTGAGATCCAGGGTCAGCGTGACGATCTGGTTCTCATCTTTTTCATAACGAATCGACATAATTCCCCCATGCTCCACGAGCACAACCAGCACGCGGCGCGTCATCCATCACGCACCGGCTTCTTAATTCCTTAGTTGAGACGTTCGATCACCGTGGCGACACCCATGCCGGCGCCGACACACAAGGTCGCCAACCCGAGGGTTTGGTCGCGGCGTTCGAGTTCGTCGAGCAAGGTGCCGAGGATCATGGCCCCGGTCGCGCCGAGCGGGTGGCCCAGGGCGATGGCACCGCCGTTGACGTTCACTTTGTCGATGTCAATCGCCAGATCATTCACGGCTTTGAGGACCACCGCCGCAAAAGCCTCGTTAATTTCCCAGAGGTCGATATCGGCGGCGGACACGCCGGCCTTGGCCAGCGCTTTGCGGGAGGCGGGCGCGGGACCGGTCAGCATGATGGTCGGTTCGGTGGCGATGGAACCCACGCCGCGAATGCGCGCGCGCGGCTTCAAGCCGAGCCGTTCGCCCACCTCGTGGTTGCCGATCAACACCAGGGCGGCGCCGTCGACAATGCCGGACGAGTTGCCGGCGTGGTGGACGTGGTTGATGCGTTCCACGTGTGGGTATTTGCGTTGTGCCTGCACATCAAACCCCATTTCGCCCGGCATGGCGAACGACGGCTTCAGGCCGGCGATTTTTTCGGGCGTGGTTTCGGGCCGCACCGTTTCGTCGTGATCGAGGATCGTCAAACCGTTGATATCCTTAATCGGCACAATACTTTTCTCAAAACGGCCTGCTTCGCGGGCGGCCGCGGCTTTTTGGTGCGAGGCGGCCGCGTAGGCGTCGAGTTGGTCGCGCGAATAACCTTCCAGCGTGGCGATTAAATCGGCCGAAACACCTTGGGGAATAAACACCGTGTCGGCATTCACCAAGGGATCGAGAAACCAAGCCGCGCCGTCGGAGGACATTTTGATACGGGACATGGCCTCAACGCCGCCCGCAATCACCAAATCCTCCATCCCGGAGGCCACCTTCGCCGCCCCCAGGTTCACCGCTTCCAAACCGGAAGCACAAAAACGGTTGAGGGTTTGGCCGGGCACCGTGTCGCCCCAGCCCGCGTAAAGCGAGGCAATGCGGGCAATGTTGCCACCCTGTTCGCCAACCGGCGTCACACAACCCAGAACCACATCTTCAACCATGGCCGGATCCAGCGATTGCCGTTCCTTCAGAGCATGGAACAGCGGGACCAGCAAATCAATCGGCTTAACCTCGTGCAAGGAGCCGTCGGCTTTCCCTTTACCGCGAGGCGTCCGTACGGCGTCGTACACAAAAGCATCGTACATCACAAACTCCCTTTCGCGCGCGCCGGTGAAACGGGCATGGTGGCAAAAGGACCCCAACAGATGGGAAAAAAACCAAACAGGCGGCGAACGCAAAATCATTAGATAGTAGGTCTGTTATAGAACGCTGTTCGAGAGGCCGTCAAGAAAAACCCAGGGCTCGCCAAGCGGAAGTGGGACGGCGCGCTTGAGAAGGGATGCCGGCGAGGCGGCGGGACAGCCGTCCAGTCCGGGGTGCTTGACCCAACTCGGTGAGGCGCGCGTGAGAAACCGCGCCGGGCGAGAAAGCGAATTTTTGTGACAATCCGAAACGGCAAACCACTTGAGAAGCCGCGAACGAACGGCTAGGCTAAACGAAACGATGTTGATCCAGTGTGACGAAAGCGAACCGGCCCAAGCTTTTCGGGGCGGTAACTGAAACACGGGCAAAGGAGCCGCGGGTGAGTGACAACGAAAAACAACGCGGAACCGCCTTACGGCGCCGAGAAATCCTGGCCGCGGCCAGAAAACTGTTCAGCCGCCAAGGTTATGAAAAAACCACCATGCAACAGGTGGTTAAGGAAGCCGGAACCTCCATTGGCAACTGCTATTTTTATTTCAGCAACAAAGGCAACTTGCTCCAAGCGCTGGTGGAGGACATCACCCTCGAAATCAAGGAAGAGGCGGAAGCCGCCGTGGCCCAGGTCCCCAACGACGCCGTCACCCGGCTTTCGGTTTCGGTGTACATTTTGATTGCCAAGATCTTGGAGAACTCGGAAATTTCCCGCATCATTTTGTTAGGTTTGGGTCAACCCGCCTTGCGTGAGTCCACCTTTAATTACTACACCGCCGCGCTCAAGCGTTTTTTGGAAGAACACCCCAACTTGCTCGGTGACCGCCACGATTTGGCAGGCATCGACACCGAGCTGATGATCGAAACCTGGATGGGCGGTTGCGCCGCCGCCTTGGAAGCGGCGGTGACCGGCGAAGTACAACGGGACGCCCACCAAATTTGCCGTTTCCTGATTGCGTGGAACTTGCGTGCCGCGGGGGTCACCGATGACGAAATTAGCATCGGTTTGGCGGAACTCGAAAAGTTCGCCAAGCGCCGCGATACCGCAACCGCGGGTTAACGCGAATCCTTGCTCAGCCCGCGATTTACGGATTAAGCCCTAAGACCTAAATTGAGTGATTCTTGGCGGCGCACTTGCCCAACTCTCGGCGCGTCCCGCGCCGATACTTAAGCAATTGCATCCACCCGAATCGCACACTTTAGGTAAGAAAAGCAATTTGATTTAGGTACAATGGATGAGTTTTCTTACCCATTGCAGTGGTGGAGTCGCCTGTGACGCAAGAAGGTTTTACAGCCACGGCAACCCTGATGGACCGGCCCGTGCTGGTGCTCACGGTTGAGAGCGGCCCCGATTACGGAAAATCGACACGCTTCGATCAGCCGCGCATCACCCTGGGCCGCGCGGCCCACAACGATTTCACCATTCGCGATTTGTACGTTTCCGGCAACCACGGCGTGTTCCTCCGCAGCGAGGACGGCTTTTGGTTCAAAGACCTCAACAGCAGCCACGGCACCCAGGTTGAAACCGGCGGACACCAAGTACAACTGCACCGCGACGGCAAAAAACTCTCGCTGCTGCTCAGCAACAGCGGCACCCTGCGCCTGGGCGCCAGTTCCATCCACTTCACGGTCCAGCGCGTTTACCATAGCGAACAGGAAGCGGGCGCCAGCGGGTTCACCCTGACCCAAGCCTCGGCCGACCAGTTCATGGCCTCGGCCAAGCCCCGCGAGGCCTTGTCCCAGGAATTCAGCGCCAAAGACGCGCGCCTCAAGATTTTGTTTAATCTCGCCAACCGCCTCAACGGCCTCAACCATTTGGACCAAATCCTCGAATTGGTTTGCGAAGCCGCCTTCAAATCCTTTAGCGAAGCCAACCTCTTTTCCGTCAGCCTGAAACACGAACAACGCGGCCTGCAACCGATTCTCGTGCGTACCCGCGACCTGGCCGACGCCGGCCGCCGCGAGGTCAAAATGAGCCGCAGCATGTTGGAACGCGTGGTGCAAACAGGAGAAACCGTACTTTTTTTCCGGGGCGAGGAAGGCGGCGAAGAAGAAGAACTCACCGAATCCATCGTTCAAGCCGACATTTCCTCCTGTATGTGCGCCCCGCTCATCGGCCAAAACGACATGCTCGGCGTCATCATGCTCGACACCCGCCAGAGCAATTCCCGATTTAACCGAAACGATCTCAACCTGTTATGCATTCTCGCCAGCAACGTGGCTTTTGCCATCGAACGCGCCAAGCTCACCGAGGACATTTACCGTATGTTCGAGGGTTTTGTCGAAGCCTCGGTCTACGCGATTGAAGCCCGTGACCCGGTCACGGCGGGCCATTCCGAACGCGTCGCCAAGTACAGCCTGGCCCTGGCCGAGGCGGTCGACCAAATCCGCACCGGTCCCTACGCCAAGCAGCGCTTCACCTCCGGCGAACTCACCGAACTGCGCTACGCGGCGCTGCTCCACGATTTTGGCAAGGTCGGCGTGCGCGAGGGCGTGCTCAGTAAAAGTGAACGCCTGATCGAAGACCGCATGAAGCTGGTCGAACAACGGTTCGATTACATTCGCAGCATTTACCGCCAAAACCTGCTCGAGGACTTGGTGCGCGATTCCCTGGCCCAATCGATGCCCCCCGATCCCGAACTCTACACCCAAATCGACATGCGCGTGCGCGCCTTCACCAAACAGCTCGGTGTCGACCTGGCCTTCCTCAAGGAAGCGAGCAAAAAATGGAAACTCACCGTGGAGGACATCGCCGTGGTGCGCCGCATCGGCGGCCAACGCATCGCGTTACCCAACGGCAAAACCATGGACTTCCTCACCGCCGAGGAAGTCGACCACCTCAGTTCGCCCAACGGCACCCTTACCGAACGGGAATGGGAAGACATGCGTTCCCACGTGTCGCGCAGTGAAGAAATTCTGTTGCGCATTCCTTGGAATTGCGACCTCAAAAAGGTCCCCGAAATCGCGGGCGCCCACCACGAAAAACTCAACGGGTGCGGCTATCCACGTGGCATCAAGGCAGACGAGATCCCCGTCCGGGTTAGGATCTTGACCATCGCCGACATCTTCGACGCGGCCACCGCTTGGGATCGCCCCTATTGCGATCCGCTGGCAATCGAAGACACCACCCGCCTGCTCCTTCAGCAGGCGGATCGCGGCGAACTGGACCGCGACCTGGTCGAACTCTTCAAAGCCCAAGCCATCCCACGCCTGGAACACATGATTCCACGCGGTTAACCCGCATCACGCGGCGGCCCGCTTCAAAGCAGCCGTTACAACGGGGCGCGAACCAGGCGAAAACCCACGGTGCGCAACTTGACGCGGCGCGTGCGTTGGGCACGCATTCCCGAGGCAATCTCCTGGGCCGGGGTATCAAAAGACCCGCCGCGGATCACCCGCACGCCTTCACCCGCCACCAGCGGATCAATGCGTTTCTTGCCGCTATAGGGTTGGAAAATGTCCAAACACCACTCACTCACGTTCCCGTACATGTCGTAAAAACCCCAGGGATTGGGTGGATAGGCGCCGACCGGCGTGGTTTCTTTAATTTCCGATTCCTTAATATTGGCCGCGGCGACCGTGACCCCGGTGTCGAGGTAAACCTCGCTGTCCGTGCCCGCCCGGCACGCGTATTCCCATTCCGCCTCGGTCGGTAATCGATACACATAACCCTCTTCCCGATGATTCAAGGTATCGAGAAAATTAAGCACCTGCTCATAGCTCAAGTTCTCCACGGGCCGATTATCGCCCGCAAAACGGGCCGCCGCCGAACCGCCCATCACCGCGCGGTACTGGGCCTGGGTCACCTCGTAAGCACTCATCAAAAAAGGTTTGCTAATGGTCACCATGTGTTTGGCCGCATCGCGGGAATCGCGGTCACTCCCCATGCGAAAGGTCCCCGGCTCAACCCGCAAAAACACCATGCCCAGCGGGTTGGTGTAAATTCGGTTGATCTTTTGTTGGTAAACCTGAATTTCCAGCGGCGAATAAACGTCGGTCTCCGAAAGCTGATTCAGTAAATCCTGCGCCTCGTCTCGCTTGTGTCTGGCCAACGCGAACTTGAGGTTTTCGTGAATGGATTCAGCCTTTTTGCCGTACTCGGCGCGGACGGTTTCCACCGCGGCGGCCCAGGTATCAATCACCACCTTGTCGTTGGGCCAACGGTTGCGGTAATCGTCGTGCAAAAGCTTGAGCAACCGGTAATCGCCGCGTTTTTGCGCATCGCGAAACTGCACCTGCATGGTTAACTTGCGGGCCAAGGCCTCGTTCGTTTTCTGTTCGTTGGCATCCAAATTCCGCATCGCGTCCAGCAGCACAAAATGGGTGGTGGTGTCCGCGCCCAAGGTTTTGAGTTTGAGGGCGGCAATTTCCGCCTGAACCAAATTGCCCTCGTCAATATGGGTCAAAAAACTCTGCTGGAACACATCCTGCTGCTGCGCCGGCTCTTGTGCAGGCTCCGTCTCCGCGACGGTTCCCTCCGGCTCAAAGGTTGTGGCGTTCTCCATCTCCGGCTCGGCATCCGCGGCCACCCGCGCCGCCGGTGGTTCGTTCGGCACCGGTTGACCCGGTTCATTCTTGGTGCCACTCATTCCCAGGTAAAGCACCATCACCAAAAAGAGCAGGACACTCCCGGCCGCAACCAATTTTTGCCAATGAGCCACCCACCAATTGGTTTCATTGTAATAAGGATTGAGGTATATGGTTTTGGTCACGGTCGAATGACTTCCGTCGCCGTATTCCACCGCCTGGGGCGGTTGCTTGGCCGTATTGGACGGCGCCTTGGGTAAAAAATCCGATAGGGGACCACTCGCGAGCGGCAACGCCTTTAGGCTGGGACCGAAACCACGAATGAGTTGCGCTACAAACTCACTCGCCGTGCGATAACGGTCTTCTGGTTTTTTGGCCAACATCTTTTCAAACGCGGCCTGAAGCACCTCGGTCTCCGTGTCACGCGTTAACCGCGGAATCTGCAGATCGGGATCACTGTGAACCAAGTGGTAGAGGATTGAATTAAGGGTATCGCCGGGAAAGGGTCGTTTGCCGAACAAAAGCTGAAAGGCGATGATGCCGAACGAAAACAGGTCGGACGCCGCGGAAACCCCCGTACCGGTGATTTGCTCGGGGCCGGCATAACTCGGCGTCCCCAGAAAAACACCGGTGGTTGTCATATTGGAATCTTTGAGTCGCGCCAAACCAAAGTCGACAATTTTGGCCTCAAACTGATCGGTCACCAAAATGTTGGCGGGTTTGATGTCGCGATGAATCACGCCTTGCGCGTGGGCGTGGTCCAAACCGGAAGCGATTTGCTCCAGCAAAAAGACCCGGGAACGCAGCGGGATTTTCGGAACCACGGGAAACAACGCATCAAGCGGTCGGCCGGGAATAAACTCCATCACCAAAAAAGGATCGCTGTTGTGCATGCCGAAATCATAAATGCCGACAATATTGGGGTGGTTCAGCCGGCTGTTAACCTGGGACTCCACATCGAAACGCTGGCGAAAATTGGTAGGATCCTGCGAATACTTGGTCAACCGCGTATTGATCGTTTTGATGGCGACATCACGACGCAAATGGGGGTCAAACCCAAGGAGCACGGCACCCATGCTGCCCTGACCAACGAAATCGCGTACGAGATAGCGGCCAATAAATTCCTGTGTTTTGGCAGAGTCAGACATGACGGTTTGGTTATCTGTTGTTGATGGATTCGTTTGTTCTTTCGACATCAAAAGCCTAGCCAATCGAAGCGGCCCCTAAATTTGCCGGAATTATAACAAGCCGACACGGAGCAAAAGCAACTGTTTGGGTGGAAATTGAGCAAGCGCGAATTGGATCACGAAAAAAGTCAATAATCAAAAATACAACTTCCCGGGGAAACAAACCGAAATCGACCATAGGTCACACGAAACCCCAAATTCGCAACCGCGCTGGGCTTAGTTTAAACCACATCGCCAATAAAAACTCCCGTAAGACGGTCGCATTTCAGGAATTTTGGCTTTTGAGGTGAGCAGAGCCGCGCACGACCACCAAAAGGCGCCGCATCGAGCCAAGCACCTGGCGACAACTACCGAAACGCGGACATCCTGGAAGCACGTGCCGGCCCGCATTTCTCACTAGGCAGGGGATCTGAAACATCCCCTCGCAAAGCCAAGTGCGAGGACGGTCGTCGGCCCTTGCCTTCCTGAAACCTAAGAAGCACGGGATTCCCAGAGGAATTACGCGCCAACCTGGGTTTAGGTTTCACCTAAGAAGTGCGATAACTTGCGGTGTTTTTAGCTAAACCTCTGCGCTGCAACGGCCCGAAAAAATACTCACCGCACCCAGTGGGTGCGTGTCGTGCGCGACCCCGGCCCGCTTTTTCCTAGCCATTTCGCTCCAGATCTTCAGCCGAAACCCCTCGCTTCAGCGCCTCTTAGGTTTCACCCTCTTTCTCTTTGGCAATGTCTTTGGCTTTTAGTACCTGAAGATCAACCACCGGCTTGGGCGATACACGGTTTCCTCTGGCGGCAAAACCCTTTACGGCCAACTGAGAAAGATCAATCACTTCCTCGGTAACACGGGCACGCGCCTTGAGTGGAAAAAACACTTTAAAGATAGGTGCGGGATCCGGCTGAAACAGCAGTATCTTTACAGAGTCTTCAGGCAGATAAGTGTACTCTTTTTCCATAATAAACTTTTCGACTTTAAACCGTTTCATATAAGCAATACCCGATGTTTGCTCACGATAAACACAGTTAAAGGTCACATCTAAATCCACTTTATCGATATAAAGAATTTTTTCTTTAATGTACAGCTTCTCAACAACCGAAATCACCTTGAAGTACTTCTCGGTTATGACCAGGATTTTGTGGAACTGTGAACAGGCCACGAAATTTTTGGTTTTGATTTCGGTGCCGATGTAGCCGGTTTTGCGGTCATAACCTAACTTGAGGTCTTGGATCGCGACCTCGGTTCGGTCAACCGTCTCCAATTCAGTAATTTGCGTACGGCGCGGGAAGAATTTCCCGTATTTCTTTTTCAGATTTTTGATGTAGTTAATGGTGGTCGTGACCATATCGGCCAAAAGCGCGTTGACCTCGTCGATACGCGCCAAAATTGCCTCGATTTCCTTACGGCTTTTGTTAATGTCGAACCGCGAAATTCGTTTGATGCGAATTTGCAGCAAACGCTCCACATCTTCGTCCACTATGGCGCGAATCAATTGGGCTTCAAAGGGTACAAAGCCATCGTAGACCGCTTGGATCACCTTTTCATAGGTTTCCTGTTCTTCAATATTTTTGTAGATCCGATTCTCAATAAAAATCTGTTCAAGGGTTTTGAAATGGAGATTGTCCCGTAACTTGCCTAGTTCAATCTCCAATTCCAAACGCAAATCAGCCAGAAGTTTATCGGTGTTGTACTTCAGCACATCGGTCACGTTCATGATGTGCGGCTTGTTGTCCTCACGAATTAAGACCATTTGCACCGAATGGCTGATTTCACAATCGGTGAACGCATAGAGCGCTTCCAACACCTGATCGGCGTACACACCACGGGGCAAGCTCAGTTCGATTTCTACCGATTCGGCGGTGTAGTCCTGGATGGCACTGACTTTGATCCGCCCTTTTTTGATGGCGTTTTCGATGGAGTTAATCAATTTCTCGGTATTGGTACCGTAAGGCACCTCGCGAACAACCAAGTGTTTCTCGTCGCGGGCTTCGATGCGAGCACGAATCTTAATCTTGCCGTTGCCGTCGTCGTAATCGCGGGCGTCGATGGTGCCGCCGGTCGGGAAATCGGGAATCAGCTTAAATTCTTTGCCGCGCAAGTAGGCGACCTGCGCGTCCAACACCTCGTTAAAGTTGTGGGGCAGGATGGAAGTCGACATCCCAACCGCAATGCCCTCGGCCCCCTGTAAAAGCAGCACGGGGATTTTGGCGGGCAGGGTCACGGGTTCCTGGTTACGACCGTCGTAGGAAGGTTCGTAATCGGTAATTTCCTTGTTGAAAAGAACTTCTTTAGCCAAAGGCGTTAAACGGCATTCGATGTAACGGGCGGCGGAAGCGGAATCACCGGTGTAGATGTTGCCGAAGTTCCCCTGTTTGTCGATAAAAAATTCTTTGTTGGCCAGCACGACCAGGGCCGCAAAGATGGAGGCGTCGCCGTGGGGGTGGTACTGCATGGAGCGACCCACCACGTTAGCAACCTTGTTGAATTTCCCGTCCTCGACCTCGGACATGGTGTGCAAAATCCGTCGTTGCACCGGTTTGAAGCCGTCGTTGATATGGGGAATGGCCCGTTCTTTAATGACATAACTGGCATATTCGAGAAAATTGACATCAATCAGTTCACGCAGTTGATCCGCCATGAATTCTTCCTTAAGCACAAACGCTGAACGGGGTTACCCCGTCGTTTTCGCCCCTTAACCTTATGAAACGGGCGCACTGGGTTAAATGAGGTTTTCCATAATGTAACCCTTGCGTTCAGGGGTGTTGTTACCCATGTAAAAACGCAAAATCTTGTTGATGTCACCGGCGCGATCCACGCTGACCTGGACAATCCGCATCTGGTCACCGATAAACTGTCCGAACTCCTTGGGTGAAATTTCACCCAACCCCTTAAAGCGGGTTAGCTCGGGATCTTTCAGTTTCTTCAGGTACCGGTTGCGTTCCTTATCGTCGTAGCAGTAATGGGTCTCTTTTTTGTTGCGCACCCGGTACAGCGGCGTCTCCAAAACGTAGAGGTGACCGCGAATCACCAGCTCTTCGAAGTAGTACAAGAAAAACGTCATCAGCAGGTTACGAATGTGAAGCCCGTCGACGTCGGCGTCGGTGGCAAGAATCACTTTGTTGTAACGCAGATTATCCACCGATTCCTCGATGTCCAGCGCCTTCATGATGTTGTAGAGTTCGGCGTTTTTGTAGAGCGAGTCCTTTTTGAGGCCGAACACATTGAGCGGTTTACCACGCAGGGCAAACAAAGCCTGGAATTCGGCACTGCGGCAACTCACCATACTGCCCAAGGCGGACTGACCCTCGGTCAGGAAAATCATGCTGCCGTCGCCTTTCCCGTTTTTGTCGCCGAAATGGTACTTGCAGTCGCGCAGACCGGGAATTTTGATGGCCACCTTGCGCGCTTTATCACGCGCCTCTTTTTTGACCGCTTGCAGTTCTTTGCGGATTTTTTCGTTAAAGGTCACCTTCTCGATGATCTTTTTGGCGAGCGCCTCGTTTTTATGGAGGATGTCAACCACCGCCGTTTTGACGGTATTGATAATCGGCTGGCGCACATCGGTGTTGCCCAGTTTGTTTTTGGTTTGCGATTCAAAAACCGGATCTTTCACCTTCACGGCCACACAACCGGCGATGCCGTCGCGTACATCTTGACCCTGAAAACTCTTTTTGGCGTATTCGTTCACCGCTTTGAGGATGCCCTCGCGAAAGGCGGAAAGGTGGGTACCGCCGTCGTTGGTATACTGACCGTTCACGAAACTGTAGTGGTTTTCGCCGTAGTTGGTGGTGTGGGTGATGGCGAATTCAATGGCTTTATCGCGGAAATAAATGGGTTCATACAAGGTGTCTTCACCGACCTCGGCCACCAGAAGGTCTTTGAGACCGCGACGCGAGAAAAAGGTTTCGCCGTTGAGTTTGAGGGTGAGGCCTTTGTTGAGGTAGCTGTAGTACTGAATCCGCTTGCGCAAAAATTCTTCGCGAATGCGCACATCGGCGGGAAACACCTCGGTATCGGCCTTAAAGCGCACCAAGGTGCCGTTGTCCGCATCTTCTGAGCCGTCGAGCTCGTCGACCAGCTTGCCCTTGAGGAAGCGTGCTTCTTTGAAGGCGCCGTCCCGGGTGGAGCGCACCACAAATTCCTCGGAAAGGGCGTTGACCGCTTTGGTCCCGACCCCGTTAAGACCGACCGAGAACTGAAACACTTCATCGTTGTACTTGGCGCCGGTATTGATGCGCGACACACAGTCAACCACTTTGCCGAGGGGAATACCGCGTCCATAATCGCGAATTTGAACATAACCCGCTTCCGTGGTTTCAATTTCGATCCGCTGACCGTGACCCATGATGAATTCGTCGATGGCGTTGTCGACAACTTCTTTGATGAGCACGTAGACCCCATCCTCGGGATGGGTGCCGTCGCCTAGCCGACCGATGTACATACCGGGGCGCAGGCGAATGTGCTCTAAGGAGCTTAAACTTTTGATCTTGCTTTCGTCGTAAATCGGTTCGGAAGAGGCCATGTAAAAACGTTCACCTTCAAACTCAAATGTCACGCGGCACCGGACACGATAAGGGATCGGTAACCCAAGGGTACCGAATTGGCGTTGTGTCACCCGATGGGGCCTTGCTTAAAAACGGAACAACCTTATCCCAACCGATGACTCAGGGTCAAGGATGTGCAGGGAGCGCCTGGATATTTGGTGACGCGAATGACCGCGTCGAACCTAGCCCGCATTGCCTACAAGAATTGCTGCTATGGGGCAACCCATGCGATTGCGAGGGTTTGCCTTCCGCGGGTCGGCGCCGCGAAAGGTCGGTCCCCTGTGCCGTCGCTTGGTCGTCAGCTTCGTACGCACAGGGCTTTCAGCTTCTCGCGACGAATCTCGGTGAGAAATGCAGGCGAGTGGAAGCGCGGGAACAGCACGGGCGTAAGCAGCAACGCGCGTCGCTTGCTGCTTACGCCCGCGCATGAGGAAAAACAGTTACCCGAGTGATGATCCAAAACCAACGATCCTCATGAGAACCAACACCTTGGTGCTCATTCGGGCCGAGCGACGTTTCCGTGCGACACCGAACGAACACCAAAAGGTTTTAGTTCCAGGGGTAGGCGCATTCCGAGGACTTGGGGCTATCTTGTCCCGGTGCGTGCAAGGTCACTTTGATTTTGTCGGGTTTCCCGTCTTTCAGGGTCACGACGGCTTTGGCTTTGTGGGCCTGATGGGAGCCGGCTTGCCAAATAATGACTTCATTTTGGCCTTCTTTTTTGGCTTTATAAATCTTTTGTTCCGCTTCGTTTTTAAAGAAGGAGCCAGGCATATCGACGTTTTTGCCGGTGCGAAGCGATATTTTGATGACGGGTTGGTAGACGCCGTTTTTGTAGCCTTTTTTGAGCATATAGGCGGCAACTTCCATAATGCGGCCACGTTCTAAATCTTGGGCTTCTACTTTACACAGATCCACGCGATTGGGATTTTCTTTGGCGAACACCAAACCGCTCATAAGCAAGCCGAGTAAACCAAAAGTCAGCATATTTTTCATGTTTTCACCTTTTTTAACGGGGCATGGTTCCCCTTTTCATTGTGGTCCAAAAAGCAAAGCATCGTTGCTTGGTCGCAAACCGATACAGGGCGCGGATGAGACACATGTGCGTTCCATAACCTTAGCGCGGAACCATGATTTTTTATTTAGGAAAGTTGGAAAAGGAGGGCCTGAATACGGTTTAGGGCGGGATTATTGGGGGCCGGCGGGGTTTTGGATTGGATTTTGGGGGCTTTGATCGACGGGGCTTGGGATTCGGTATTTCTCAGGATTTGGAGATAGTTTCAGGATCGCGCATGCGGATAAACCCGTTGCTTCGTCGAGGCCAACCCCCTTTCGAACCTGCTTGGTGACAGTCATGTGCAACAGTCTGGCTTTATGCCGTTTGCCTGGGGACAACCATCCCCTGGTGCATTTCCATTCGAAGCGACGGCCTCATCCGCATGCGCAAATCCACCCAACAGGGCACAACTGCCCGGCGCCCATCCGCTCATCATCCTTTTATCCTGAGAAATCCCGAATACCAAGCCAAGCCCATCCGGCACCCCATCCACACATCCAAACAAAAACCGGGACCTCTCGATCCCGGAATCCTATTTAGAAGCGGTAGGCGAAACCCGTGGTAGCCGCCCAATCCGGCGCGGTTTCCGAGATGCCGGCGCTTACGGCGACATCCCACTGGAAGGTTTCCGTGATGGTGAAGGTCAGGCCGGCGTCGGCACTGTTACGAGGACGCCCCTCGGCCGATGCCGGAATTTCACCGAACACCTCAACAAACGCACCAACGCGTTCGCTAACGCTGAATCCCAAAACAACGCTGTAAAGGCCGTTGGTTTCTAAATCGCCGTCTTCATCCTGGGTAGAAACACCGAAGTTGGCGCCGAAAGAAATGCTGTCCGTCAAACCGCCACCGTAGGCCAGCTTGAGGCTGGGCTCGATTTCGTCAGAGACAATGTCGTCGTCGCCGACGGTTAAGTTGGTATCCCCAATCAAGGCCCATTGCCCGCTATCACCGTTGTGGAAACGCCATTTGAAACCAAGGTGGCCGTCGCCACTGCCGTCGTTTCCATCGAATCTGCCCGCGTCGATATCGATAAACCCGTCGTAACCCAGACGCAGCTCGAAATCCTCGCTAATGCCGATACGGAGCAAGGCAACCGGTACTTGGTCGATGTCAATGTCGTTGAAGTCCGTATCGTAATGGGTACGCTGAAAACCCGCCTCCAATTGGAAATAACCGGCACCCACGGTGGCGGGTGCATCGCTCTGGTCGGGACGATCACTGCTGAAAGCCGGTTCGGCCGGTGCTTGAAATGCAATGAGATAAAGTAACAAAAGGGTCATTGAAACCTCGTAGACAGTCGTATTCGCGGACTGGAGAAAGCCGCGTCGGCGCGCATTCATTCGAATTGATTCGCATGAGCGCGATTCCTATGTGTTCACAAGCGCGTGTTGGTGTTACCCGAGCGCCTCCGATAACAGCGTAAAAACGGCAGCATCAGTGCAACACAAACAGCACGGGCCATTCTAAACGTGGCCTATCTCAAGGTTCCCAATATTTAAACCAATTTTTCCAAAGCGCTTACCAGAACGTCACATCACAAACCCTTCCCCAAAATGAAAACGGCAGCCAAACCAAGTCGGCCGCCGTTTCCATGAAATCTGGAGAAAAAACGCGTTAACTTTCGCGACCCAAATAGGTGTTGGCCGAGGGATCCACCTTGATTTTGCTCCCTTCTTTAATAAAGGTAGGCACCATCAGTTCAATCCCGTTTTCCAACATACCGCGCGACATAACTTTACCGGAAGCGGTATCGCCCTTAGCACCCTGCTCCACCGAGGTGATGGTCACAATCACGGATTTAGGCATGTCGATACTGATGATCTCGCCGTTGTACTGCAACAGGTCTAGTTCGAAACCATCGGTCATCCAGGGTAAGCTGTCGCCAAAATGAGCTTTGCCCACGTTGTACTGCTCGTAGGTCTCGCGGTCCATAAACACCAGATCGTCGCCTTCCTCATAGAGAAACTGCACTTCCAGTTTGTTCAGGTCGGGCTCTTCGAACAGGTCGCCGGATTTAAAGCTTTTCTGTAACACCTGGTTGGTCACCAGGTTACGCGCTTTTACTTTAACCAGCGTGGCCGCGCCGCGGGCACTGGGATTGTGCACCGTGTGTTCCATAATCTGCCAGGGCGCGCCCTCGTGTTCGTAACGCAAACCTTTTTTAAAATCGTTGGTTGAAATCAAAATTCACCTCTTTTGGTGTTGCCGCGGTCAGTGCCCCCCGCGCTTTAGGGCGTGCCTGCTTTGGCGGGCTGCTTTACCAGCACCACTTTTTTGATATAAGAAAGTTCGGGAAAGTTTTTCTTCAGGTACGCATTGCCCTGGCTTTTCAGCATGGCCTGATTGGGGCCGGAACCCATGGGCGCGCCTTCCCCGTAACCCTTGTAGAGTTTCGCCACAACCGCCATGCCTTCGTCGCCGACAATTTTGCCAAGAGGGGCGAAACCCATCCCGTCCAAGTAATTATTGTTCGCGGTATTGATAAACATTTGCGTGGTGCGCGTGTTGCGGCCACGATTGGCGAAGGTCAACATGCCGGGCTGGTTGCTTTGGGTAACGGGATCGTCCTTGATCGAGGCCGTGTGCCACATGTCGTTGACCTTGGGATCACCGTGAAAACCGAACTGAACCATAAACCCGTCGATGACGCGGTAGAAGCCGACATCGGTGAAGTAACCCATTTTGACCAAGTTGTAAAAACGGTCCACACCCAGGGGCGCCCAAGCACGGGTCACATCCACCTCAAAATTGCCTTCCGTGGTTTCGAAGCGAACCCGAAAGGTCTCGGGCGCTTTGGCCGTGGCCTTGGCGGGTGAAAGATCGGCCGAGGCGCCGTCGCCGGCGAAGGTCGGGGTACCGACGGCAACCATCGCGGCCAACAAAAACAAAGAAAGGGTCACACGTGAAAAACGACGACCGTGCAGGGAAAGAGATCGAATCATAGAATGCCTCCGAAAAAACTTGGACCGAACGGAGAAAAAGGTTCGGGTTAAGGGCAAAACAGGATGACCTTAATGCAAAACCGCCGCCGCGGCAACTGCTCAGCCGAGGCTTAGTCAAATTTTGCGGTCGTGCCACTGCTTTGACTTCAACGTAACCCTCGCCAAAAGGTTCCCACGAAGAGAACGCGACCACGATCCAGCCCAGGCCCGCCCGCGGTACCCGCGAAAACCCCGGAAAATCACGAGAACCGGCAACGCGGGTGAGAAATCCCATCAAAGTCGGGTAAAATACCCCTAAACTTCCACATACCTTACGCACCACCACCTCCTTCACAACGAGGGCGTATGGCCGAAGGTAACACCACCCGCCAACCGGTCAACGGATGCACAACCCACCGTTTCCTCCGGTGAAGGCACCGCCCAAAACCGTTTTGCGTCGCCGGTCGACGCCTCACAAAAAGTCGGGCATCGGGTGGTGAGGTAGGTTATCGGGAACGCTGAATGGCATTCTGGCACTTTGGACATTGGACCCTTCTTTTGCTTGTGTCGCTGGCAACGACCGGCATGCTCTCGGCCTCCGATCAGGCGGCGGCGGGGCGACGCTTTGAAATCACCCGCATTCAGCACGAAATGGGTTTGTCCCACTCGACCATCTACACCATTCGCCAGGGACCGCGCGGTTTTTTGTGGTTCGGTACGCAGAACGGATTAAATCGTTTTGACGGTTTTCAGACCACCGTGTACCAACACCGACCGGAGGACCCCAACAGCCTGCGCAACAACAGCGTCAGCAGCATGGAATTCGACAGCCACGGCATTTTGTGGCTCGGCATCTGGGGCGGCGGCCTCAACCGCTTTGATCCCGATACCGAAACGTTTACCCACTTTTTCCACCAGGCGGAGGATCCGCGGAGTCTGAGCAGCGACCTGGTCCAAACCGTGTTCCGCGACAGCCGCGACCGCATTTGGGTCGGCACCAACAAAGGCGGCCTCAATCTGTTCCACCCGGAAACCGGACGTTTTACCCGCTTCGTTCATGACGAACAGGATCCCCGTTCGCTCAGTCACAACCGGGTGTGGAGCATCGCGGAGGATCTGAACGGCGTGATCTGGGTCGCCACCACCGACGGCCTCAACCGCCTGGACGATGACGGACGTTTTACCACGTTTCGCGCGGACCAACGCGACCGGTTCAGTATCCGCGACAACAAGGTACGCGCGCTTTTGGTGGCCGAAAACGGTTTGATGTGGATCGGCACCGAAAAAGGGTTGGATTTGTTTGACCCGGTCAAAGGGCGAACCCTGCGTTATCTCGAGGAGGAGGAGCGGGACCATCCCCTGTCCGACGCGGTGATCACCGCGTTGTACCAGGATCGCAACCAATCAGTTTGGGCCGGCACCATTTTACACGGCTTGTTTCGCCGTCAAACCGACCCGACCGGCGCGGCCCAATCCTGGGAGCGTTTTTCCCACAGCCCCTTCGATCTTCAAAGCTTAAGCCAAAACGATATCCGCGCCGTGCTCCACGATTCATCCGGTGTGTACTGGGTCGGCACCCGCACGGGCGGCCTCAACAAAATGCGGCCGACCAAGTTTTTCCACCACCGAATCGCCACCTTCTCGCCCAGCGACCTTATTCACAACCGCGTAAATGCACTCGCGGTAGACAACCGCGACCAGGTCTGGATCGGCAGCGTCGGCGGCCTCATCCAGTGGGATTTTAAACGGGGCAAGCACCGCTTCTTTACCCATCAACCCGACGATCCCACCAGCCTTTGCGACAACCGAATTTATGCACTCCACCCCGACCACCGCGGCCACATCTGGATCGGCACCTTTGAACGAGGTATCTCGGTACTCAACCCCAAAACCGGAAAAATGGAACGCCAACTCGGCTTGGATCACCTGCCGGCGGGCACGGTACGCTCCATTCTTGAGGACCACGACCGCCTGATATGGATCGCCTCGACCGGGGGCTTGGTTCGGTTCATGCCGACCACCGACAAAATACGCGTGTACCTGCCGGACGAGGGAAACCCGGAATCGCTCGGCGGCACGGGCTGCAACGATTTGGTTGAGGACGGGTCCGGCCGCTTGTGGATCAGCACCATCGGGGGCGGCCTCAACCGCCTTGACCAAGACCGACGCAGCTTCACACGCTTCCAGCACAACCCCAATGATCCCAACAGCATCAGCCAAGATTTCGTACGCCCGTTGTACCTGGATCGCAAGAACCGGCTCTGGGCGGGCACCTACGGCAACGGCCTCAACCGCCTCGACAACATCGACAGCGATCCCGAGGACGCGGTGTTCATTCATTACGGCACCCGCGACGGCCTGCCCAATGACAACATCTACGCGGTCATGGAAGAAGGCGATTTCATTTGGCTGAGCACCGAACAATCGGTGACCCGACTCGACCCCGATACCGAGGAGGTGCGCATTTATGATCGATACGACGGCCTGATTGATTCCGGTTTCACGGCTTTGACTTCGGCGCGCGACAGCAAGGGACGCGTTTTCTTCGGTGGAAACAAAGGCTTTAACTCATTTCTCCCGTGGCAAATTATCGACAATCCATCGCCGCCACGCTTGGTGCTCACCGATTTTTTGATCTTCAACGAACCCGTTCCCTTGCCCGAACCGACCCACAGCACCGAACACATCACCATCAATTACAACGACTCCGTGATTAGCTTTCAATTTTCGGCACTGGACTTTAACGCCCCCGAAAAAAACCGCTATGCGTATCAGTTGGAAGGCTTTGACCGCGACTGGGTCACGGTTGCGAATTTACCCGAGGCGACCTACACCAACCTCGATCCCGGCCACTACCAATTCATGGTACGCGCCGCCAACAACGACGGCGTATGGAACGAGCAAGGTATCGCGGTCAACCTCACCGTGGTCCCGCCGCCCTGGGCCAAGTGGTGGGCCTACTGCATTTATGCGGCAATTCTGGTTTCGATCATCTGGGCTTGGCAGCGGCACCAAAACCGGAAACTCGCACTGGAGCGCATGGTCGTTGAGAGCCTGCAACGCCATGACCGCCTCAAAGACGAATTTTTGGCCAATACCTCCCATGAGCTGCGCACCCCGCTCAACGGCATTATCGGCATTGTGGAATCGCTAATCGCCGGCGCCGGCGGCGAACTCACCGCCGCGACCCGCAAAAACCTACACATGGTGGCCGCCAGCGGCCGTCGCCTTTCCAATTTGGTCAACGACATTCTCGATTTCTCGAAACTTCAATCGAGTGAACTCCAACTCAACCGCCGCGCGATAGAGCTTCACCCCTGCATCGAAACCGTCTTCGGGGTGACCCAATCCTTGGTCGGTCAAAAAGATTTGCAGTTGCTCAACGAGGTCCCCCGCGATCTGCCGCCGGTATGGGGCGACGAGGATCGCCTCCTGCAAATTTTCTACAACCTCATCGGCAACGCGATTAAGTTTACCGAATCCGGCTTTGTGCGCGTCACGGCCCGGCTTCAGGACGGACGCATCGTGGTCGCCGTGGCCGACAGCGGTATCGGCATCGACCCCGAGCAGCAGGAACGCATTTTTGAATCCTTTGCCCAGGCGGACGGGTCCATTTCCCGCGAATACGGCGGCACGGGGCTCGGCCTCACCATCGCCTCCAGCCTGATTGCCATGCATCAAGGCCGCCTCTTACTCACCTCCGAGCTGGGCCGTGGCGCCACCTTTCGCTTCGACCTGCCCCTTTCCCAGGCGGAAAACCCAAGCACCAACGAAGCCGAACCATCTTCGCCGCCGGCGCTAGCCCAAAATATCACGCTGCCAGGTCTCGATTTAAAAATACCCCAACCGCAAGACGGACAAGGCGCCCGACTGCTGCTTGTCGACGACGATCCCATCAACCTACAGGTCCTGGTTAACCATCTCGCGCTCCATAACTACCAACTCCATCTCGCCCGTAACGGCGAAGAAGCCCTGGCAGTGTTCAAAGAAGAAACCCCGATTGACTTAGTCCTGCTCGACGTTATGATGCCGAAAATGTCCGGTTACGAGGTGTGCCAAACCCTGCGCCGCACCTACGACGCCGGTCGCCTACCCATCATCTTGCTCACCGCCAAAAATCAGACGCCCGACTTAGTGCGCGGTTTCGCCGCCGGCGCCAATGATTACCTCTACAAACCCGTCACCAGCGAAGAACTGCTCGCACGCATTTCCGTCCACTTGGAACTGCTGGAGAAAACGCGGGCGCTCCAGGCAACCAACCTCGATTTAGAACATAAGGTCACGCAACGAACCGCCGATCTCAGCAACAAAAACAAAGAACTCGAGATCCTGGAACAGATGGTGCGCGAAATCAACCGCGAGGTCGATCTCGACGCGGTTCTCACCACCCTGCTCCACCAGGCGCGCCGACTGCTTCCGCACACCAGCCGCGGCGCCTTTTATTTGGCGCAACCGGACGTGGACGAACAACAGGTCTTCGACATGGTCGCCGATGCGGAATACCACATCCCGAGCCACTACAAACGCCTGACCGAACCCCAAATCCGCGGTGAATTCATGGTGAACGCCGAAGAACTCATGGGCGGTGTGTACCTGATCCAACCCCGCGAGGCGCGAAACGACCCCGCCTCTCGCGTGGTCATGGATGTCCAAATCAACGACCGCGTGGAAGGCTTTCTGGTCCTAGAGAACATGCGCCAAAAAGATGCCTTTGCCCACAACGACATCATGAAACTACACCACCTGCGCGAGCACGCGATTTCCGCCGTGACCAAGGCGCGGTTTCTTGCCGAACTTCAGAAGAAAAATCAGCAAATTCTCGACGCACAGGAACGCCTGCTCGAAGCGGCACACGACGCGGGCATGGCCGAAATCGCCGCCAACCTGCTCCACAACGTGGGCAACGCCATGGCCAGCGTCAAAACCTCGGTTTCTGTTTTAAATGACATGATTGGTCAAAACCAGGCACTTCGCTTTTATCGCCGCATGGTCGACCTATTCCGCGAACAGCAACAAGCGGGCACCCTCGCCGAATTTTTTCAGTCGGAACGCGCCACCATGGTCACCCAAGCCTGGGACCGCATCGAAGATACTTGGCAGAAACAGACGACTCAATTTGAAGAAGAGTTGACCCGCTTGGGACGCAACCTCGCCGGCATCGACAACATCGTCGAATCCCAACGTCAATACGCGAACGCGCCGGAAACCTTCAATGAAGTGGACCTCAACGGGATTATCAACAACGTCCTGCAATTCCAGAAACGCAACTTAGATGCCGCCGAGATTCAGGTGATTCGCGATTTCGAAGAACTCCCGGAACTGCCCCTCCAAAAAGGCAAACTCACCAAGGTGTTGGTCCACCTGATCGACAACGCCATCGATGCCTCCTTGGCCCAGGGCGGCGAACGCACCCTCACCCTGCGCACCCGTCTCTTAAAGGACCAAGGCGTCCGGCTGGAGGTCATCGACAAAGGCGCGGGCATTCCGAAGGAACATGTCTCGCGCATATTCACGCAGGGCTTTAGCACCAAAGCCGGCAACTCGGGGTACGGCCTGCATTATTGCGCCAACGCCATCCAAGAAATGCGCGGCAGGATCGACGTGAAGAGTGAGGGCACCGGCAAAGGCGCCTG
The DNA here is from genome assembly GCF_017377855.1 of Acanthopleuribacter pedis. Lineage (GTDB taxonomy): Bacteria > Acidobacteriota > Holophagae > Acanthopleuribacterales > Acanthopleuribacteraceae > Acanthopleuribacter > Acanthopleuribacter pedis. The sequence goes on along the minus strand of NZ_JAFREP010000014.1, from coordinate 242,071 downwards.
TTTCATCGTCGATTTCAGCCTCGCGGCATGAAACGAGGATTCCGAGTCCGAGCATCGCTCGGTCTCCGTTAGTTCTCAGGAATGCAGGATGATTACAAGATGGCGCCGGACCGCTGTTCCCTTGCCCGCCCAACAATGTTGGGCTGGACGGATCGCGCATGCGGATAAACCCGTTGCTTCGTTGAAGCCGGCCGACGAGATCCCTGTTTCGCGGTTCCAGTAATTCCTCGTCGGCGTCAGCCCCAATCAGCGCAATAAGCCGATTGGTCAAGGATGCTGCTGATCCCAAGGGAACGACAATCAGGAAATAGTTGATGGGCTTGATCCCCCGGCCAGTTCATTATGACTGGGGAACAGCCGAAACCAGACAATACCAGACAAAACCCAAAAAAGCAGAGCCTACTTGGTGACAGGCATGTTAAACACTCTGGTTTTATGACACTTGCCTGGGGGCGACCATCCGCCGGTGTTTTTCCAAACGAAGCAGCGGCCTCATCCGCATGCGCACTCCCACCCAACAGGGCGCGACAGCCCCACGCCCATCCTCCATTCATCCGAGTATCCTGAGAAATGCAGGCTAGCAAAAACCAGACAATACCCACAAAAACACAAAAGCCACATCCAATCCTAAGTGTAAGAAGCACCAACCAGCCGAGACTAAACCCAACGCGCACGGCCTCCACAACAGAAAATGAAACCCCGCCGTGCGCTCAGGTTATAATGCAGTTTTTCAGCAAGAATGTTTTATAAAGTGGGATCGATTGGAAAACAGTGAAATTGTCGCCAACGAAAAGCAAGGGATGCCGCCCCAGATGAATGAACAGCCCTCGAACGAAGGCGCCCAAGCCGAAAAAAACCAGCAGGCGAAACGCACGCCGCCGGCTTTCTACCAAAAAAGCGTGCCTCGCGAGGTCGCGGAAATCCTGCTGTTCGCCTTGTGCGTCTTGTTGTTTTTCAAAAGTTTTGTTTGGCAGAATTTCCAGATTCCTACGCCGTCGATGGAGAATTCGCTGCTGATCGGTGATCACCTCACCGCCAACACCTTTATTTTCAAAAACGCGGGCCCCATTGAGCGCGCGCTCCTTCCCTATCGCGACATTCGCCGCGGCGATGTGGTGGTGTTTAAATGGCCCGGCGATCCTCGCCAAGATTACATCAAACGCTGCATCGGGTTGCCAGGCGAACGTTTCGAGGTAAAAGCGGATCGGGTTTATGTGAACGGCTCCTATTTGGACGAACGGTACACCTTCTTTAAAGAGCCCAAAACCATGAAGTCTGATCGCGACCCCGAGATCGGTTACCGGCCGCGCGGTTATTACGAAATCAAGCCCGGTTTCGGCAATGGCTGGCACCGCCCGCCTCACGAATCGTCCTTCACGATGATCGAAATGAAAAACGTGACGCTAAAGGTTTTGGAACCCTACAAAACCCTGGATGCCGCGCTCCATGAACAAATCGTGGAACGGTTGCGCGCGGCGCCGGTTGACGAAATCCCCGAGGGTTTTTACGTCATGATGGGCGACAACCGCAACCGCAGTTATGACTCGCGTGAATGGGGTTTGGTCCCGCGCGAGCTCATTCAAGGTCGCGGTTATTTTGTGTGGTGGAGTTATGGCGAAGACGAGAACAGCCACACCAAAGAAGGTTTAGATCTGATCCACAGCTACGTACGCGTCATTTGGGAAGGCCACAAACGCACGCGCTGGGAAGAGAGTTTTAGCAGAATCAAGTAAGCCGGGGTGATCGAGAAAACGCCGGCAAGCGCTAGCCGCGACCCGGTTGTGTCTCCCGACACGGACTTGAACCTAAGCAGTGTGACGCGGTGATTTTCGCTAACCCGCATTTCTCACAATGAAGCCTTGTGAGAAATGCGGGTTAACACATCACGCTCACATAAACTTGAGCGTTCACCGTGCAACTTTTTTGAGGGACCCACTTAACAACCCTCAACTTCAGTGTTAAAATGCCGCTGTTCGCTTAAAAATACCGTGGCACCGCCGCGGTTTGATCCATAGCCAGGAGGACGCCGTGAGCACAACTGAATCGGCCAACACCCACGAATTCAAAACCGAGATCAAAGAATTGCTGCACCTGATCGTGCATACCCTTTACTCCCACAAAGAAATTTTCCTGCGTGAATTGCTTTCTAACGCATCCGACGCATTGAGCAAGGTCCAGTTCGAGGCCTTGACCAACGACAATCTTTACGACAAAGATCAGCCACTCGAAGTGAAGGTCAGCATCGACAAAGACAACAAGCAGCTGACCATTGAGGACACCGGCATCGGCATGACCGAGGCCCAATTGATCAGTCAAATCGGCACCATCGCCCACTCCGGCACCAAAAAGTTCATCAACGAACTCAAGGAAAACCAAGACAAGGCCAAAAACCCCGAGTTGATCGGTCAGTTTGGCGTTGGCTTTTACTCCGTCTTTATGGTTGCAGACAAGGTTACCATCGAGACCAAGTCCATGGAGGCGGATGCGCCCGCCGTTCGCTGGGAATCCGACGGCTTGGGCACCTACGCGCTGTCTGAAAGTGAACGCCGCAAGCGCGGCACCGCCATCACCCTGCATCTCAAGGAAGACGAAAGCGAGTTCTTGGAAAAGTACCGCATTGAAAACCTGATCAAGCAGTACTCCAACTTCCTCCCCTTCCCTGTCATGATGGAAGAAGAGAAAGTTAATACGCCGGAAGCTCTGTGGCGCCGCAACAAGTCCGACATCACGGACGAGGAATACAAAGAATTTTACAAGCAGGTCGGCAACGCTTGGGACGAACCCAGCCACTGGGAACACTTCGCCGCGGACGCGCCCGTCCAGTTCACCTCGGTTCTGTATGTGCCCAAAAGTGCCCCCTACGAATACTACGGTCAGGACCAAGAGCACGGTCTCAAGCTGTACGTCAAACGGGTGTTTATCCAAGACGACTGCAAAGAGTTGGTTCCCAAGTTCATGCGTTTCCTCAAAGGGGTTGTTGAATCCGAGGACCTGCCCCTGAACGTCAGCCGCGAGTCCATCCAAAACGACCGCGTGATCACCAAAATCAACAAGGTTCTCACCAAAAAGTTCATCGACGGCCTCAAAAAAATGGCCGAAAAAGATGGAGACAAGTATCAAGAGTTTTGGAAACAGTTCGGTCGTTACATCAAAGAAGGTGTTCACGGCGAAATGAGCCTGCGCGAGAAGCTGTTGCCCTTGCTGCGCTTCTACTCCACCAAACAGGTCGACAACCCCACGGTGACGCTTAAAAGTTACGCCGAGGGCAAAGTCACGGACCAAAAGGCGATTTACTACGCGGTTGGCGAAAGCATCGAGCAACTGCGTCGCAGCCCGCACCTCGAATTTTTCACGCGCAACGACATCGAGGTACTGCTGCTCACCGAACCCATGGACGACTTGATCCTCAACGGCCTAGAGCCGTTCGAAGAACTGAAGTTCATCAACGTGGAAAGTGGCGATCTCGAACTGCCGGAAGAGCTCAAAAAAGAGATCGAAGAACCCGAGGTTTCCGAGGAACTGACCGCGCTGAAAGAGAAAGTCACCGAGGTGTTGACCGAAAAAATCTCCAAAGTTCGCTTCTCCAAGGCGTTGTCTGACTCCCCATGCCGTTTCTACAACGAATCCGGCGGCATGTCCCACAACGTTCGCAAAATGATGTTCAGCGGCGGCGGCATGGCAGGCATGCCCGGCATGCCGATGAAACGCGACTTGGAACTCAACCCCGAGCACCGTTTCGTCAAAGCGCTTTCCACCCGCCTGGAAAACGAAAGCATCGCCGACCAAATCAAACTGCTGTACCACATGGCCAACCTGTTGGAAGGCAACGTGGACGACGCCCAAGAGCTGGCCGGCCTGGTCCTGCCCTTGCTGCGCTAATCAGCACACGGACCCCAACCATGATCAAGGCGAACAGCATGCTGTTCGCCTTTTTCTTTAGCCCGCATTTCTCACCAGAATTCGTCGCGAGGCTTTGAAACCGCCGCGAGGACACAAGTTGCGACCGAGGGTCACCGTAGCGGGGCCGACCTTTCGCGGGGCCGACCTTTCGCGGGGCCGACCTTTCGCGGGGCCGACCTTTCGGCGTAGCATTGCAACGTCGAGGCCGTCCCACCGTTGCTTTGCAAGGGTGCAACCAAGAAACCTAAGTCATCGCAGCTATTTCAACGCCGGAGCAGAACTTCTGGTGAGAAATGCGGGTTAGGTGGGGTCGTCTACCGACCCCGACAATTTAGGGTTCCCTCGCTCGCCCCAAACCCCTCGCTTCAGCGCCGCTTAGGTAAAACGAAACAACCGAACCGATTAACCTTTTTGATAAAGCGCACACACAGCGCCACTGGGATCCTGCACGGGGCAAAAACGGTCCTTGCCCATGGTGCGTACAGCGGCCAAAGCTTTGCCACCCAAAGCTTCCACCTGAGCCAATGATTCGTCAAGATCGGCCACGGTAAAATAAGGAATCCAACCCCCGGGCTGATCCGCATTGGCGCCCGCCGTGCGGCAAACACCGGCAACCGGGGCGTCCTGCCCCGGGGGGTGCAGGCAATAATCTTGGTAGCCACCCATATCAACGGTGGATGTTTCAAAACCAACGACCTTCGTATAAAAATCGCGGATCTGTTCCGAATCGGGAACGGTCAAATCCAACCAAGCAGCCTGGCCAAATGCCGGTTCTGATTGTGCTTCACTCATATAACCCCCTGTCCTTAAACGTGGTTTTTGATGTTTGATCCCACCCTGCCACGGACCGCGACAGCCAACGATTAACACGGGCGAGCCGCCTGCTCTTTTCTCGCGGATATGGTGAGAAAAAAGCATCACGCTATCTACGGTTGCGTTAGGAAGCATTCGGGCAGGGCAGAAAGCGGGTCCATCAGGCACCCATGTGAGATCGAGAAAATCCAGTATCGCATCTTTGTCCTCATTTCCCCATGAGAATCGTAGAAACAAACCTGATCCATACACCGCTTGACCCCGATCCGTCACCTATTCCTTGATAACCCTCCTGACCCGGCGCGAAAACCACCTCACGATGGTTCCCACCACCCAGGCCCCCGGAGCAAGCCCTCCTTCATTTATGAAAACCAAGCAACGGAGCCACCCTTTCTCATGCAATAACAGAGCAAAGATGCCTCGGGTTTGAACATCGCATATCAAAGCTTGATATTAACGCTAGTAAACGATTCAAAATTATTATTTAAGTATTATTTAAAAATCACACACAGAACCTAACGGAATGCATCACAAATGCACACCTTGGCGACACCGGATCAAGTTCCCTGCAAAAGAATCCAATGACAACGATGCCGTTAAACCTAAGAAGCGCGATAACTCGCGGTGATTTTCGCGAAACCTGGGCTGCAACGGTCTGTAAAAATGCGCACCGCACCCGGCGGGTGCGGTCGTGCGCGCCCCCGACCCACTTCAAAAAAACCCTTTATTTCCAATTTTTTAGAATAACCCTCGCTTCAGAACCTCTCAGGTTCAAAAATGGCAAGCCCCACCATCCTCCTTCGGCACTTTGCAAAAAAGGACGGCCTTGATAAATCTGCTTTACGCCCAAACAAGCATTCCCCTTATGAAACCAGATACTTCCCTTCCCAGTAAGGTGCATTGGATGCAAGGCACACCGAAAACCCATAAATCCGCCAAAACGCGTAATTCGCGAGTAGTTTCATGGATTAACCCGGCTAACATCCCACTGTAATCGAAACACACGCATTGAATTTGCCGATGCCGATAGACGCAAAGTCACTTAACGAGAAACGCGTTAAAAAACATTCAAAAACTTGATAGAACGCGTTCTGTTTTTCCGCATTGAGTTTAGAAGCAAACAAAGGAAGGTTCCGATTTCATGCTTCATGAATCGTTTGCTTAACTTGCACGGAGCAATCCCTCACAACTACAACGCCAAGAGTCGCTTTTCTCAGGCTCCTGCCAGTCCGCGCTCAGGCACGCCACGAGGACCCAACCACGAACCCAAAGTGATCTGAAACGACCCGCGCTTACGGGCCTGTCACCTAAATCGAAACCTTTTCCTAAGTCCGATAGGTGGGATTCCCTTCATACCGACCCACACCAACCAACCATCCTCCGTTCCACAACGATCTTTTGCATTCTATGCCAGGCTATCCATTCTGTTTCTTCGCGCACACTTGATTCAAGCCGACACTTTTGAATCGACACCGGACGGGCACTGCCGGCGGCGGCGAGTCATCGCAATAAAGGCCCGCCTTGACCCGTGTATGGACCCATTTTTGCTAACATGAATCAAACCCGAGAATCGTCCACGACCCGACCCTTCCACCCCTATCCAACGCGGGAGATAGCCGGCCACGTGCGCGTCCTTGATGAATCCTCGGTTCTTTATCGCCCGCCGGTTCGCGTTTGATCCATCCACCTGAAATGCGTCCTAACCGAATAGCAGCCCCTTTTTTCTTCAACTCCAAAAAGCGAGAGAGAGCATGCAAGGTTTCCAGGAACTCCAGCAGCAATACGACCATCTGCTGCAATCCGACCCCGACGAACAACGCCGATTTTTGAAGGAGCTTGCCAAGGATCACCCGAAACGCGCGGCCAAGCTCATGCGCATGATCGGCTGTCAGACCGACGCGGTCCAGTTTTTTAACAAACGCGCCGAACAGCGAAACAACCCGAGTCAACGGTTTCTCGACCACTTGCTGCACAAACTCCAGGAACTTCAACAACCGGAGCAGATCGGCCCCTACGAAATCATTGAAAAGTTGGGTTCCGGCGGCATGGGCATTGTGTACAAAGCCGCCCAAAAAGCACCCCTTGAACGCACGGTCGCCGTCAAACTTTTGCGGCCCAACACCAACTACACCCCAGAACAGACCCGGCACCTTTTGGAACAGGAAACATCCACCCTGGCCAAACTCAAGCATCCCGGAATTCCCCAAGTATTTGAGATCGGCGTTAATGAAAACCGCTCCTATTTGGTCATGGAACATATCGAAGGACGGCCTATCGATCAATACTGCCGGGAGCAGCGGGTGCCCTTAAGCCAACGTATTGATCTGGTGCTGCAAATTTGCGACACCCTCCTCTATTGCCACGGCCGCGGGGTGATTCACGGGGACCTTAAGCCGGCCAATGTGTTGGTGACGGCACCGGAAAAGCCAGGCCGGCAACCACGCGTGAAAGTGATCGATTTCGGGATCGCCCGCGCGCTAACCGACAACGAGGACATGGCCCATCTTGATTTTGCCTTCACATCACCGCGCGGCTCAGCCACCTTTATGGCACCTGAACAAGCCACGGCCGACAGCTTCGCCGACGTACGCAACGATGTCTACGGGCTGGGCGCCATTTTTTACCAACTGCTTTGCGGTCAGCCACCACTCCGTCCGGTCGAACCGGATCAATACCCCTTCACCTGTGCCGAGGACCTGTACGCCTGGCTGAAGCAGCCGTTGACGCGCCCGAGTGCGGTGCTGACCCAAACAAACAACGAGGATCAACTGGATCTCAGTCCCAAGCGTCTAAAGCAGGTGCTCCGCACCGAGCTGGACGCACTGACGGCCAAAGCAACCCATCCCGATCCCGAACAGCGATTGCCCAACATCATGGTGTTCCAAAACGAATTACACCGCTTTAACAGCGATCAACTTTTGGAAAGTGCCAAGCCCTACGGTTTTGGCTTGAGGATGAAAAAATTGTGGCGACGCGACCCCTTTCAATTGGCCACCTATCCCTTATCCGCCCTGCTGTTTTGCTCCATCACCCTCGGCTGGTGGTTTACCGCCCAAGCCAGGGATGTGGCCGTGTCGAGTAGGGATAGGACCCAATTCACTCAGGACATTCTCGCCGAGGTGTTGAGGAATCCCCACCCCATGCAAAGCGGACCAGAACTCCTTTATATTGAACAACTCATACAGACAACGCCGAGAGTCGACCGTCGGGTTGAGGGCAAACCGGAATCCGCTTTCGAGCTCTACAAAATTTTGGGGCTCTCCTTCTACAGCAGCGGTTATTACAGCGAAGCGGAAAAACAATTTCTCAAAATGTCACGGGCTGCCGAGGAATGGCTCGGGCCGGAAAGCGCGGGCTACGCGGAAGCCCAGTTGTACCTGGGCAAAACCGAGGAACTTCAAGACCGTGTCGGGGAAAGTTATGAACGGCTGGAGCGCGCCCTCACGCTTGCTCAAAAAACCATGTCACCCGATGACATCCGGCGTTTGGAAATCCTGGTTAGTTTGGCTTCGGTCTCCTTGGAAAGCGGCCACCCCCATCGCGCCCTCAAACACGCGATGCGCGCGCGCCAGCGGCTGAAACGTCCCTTTCGCGGGCCGGAGAACCAGCGGGAAAAGTGGGACCGCCTTCATTGTCAGGCCTGGTCCCTGCAAGGCAACGCCGAGGTGAGGCTGGGTCGAACCAAGAAAGGGTTTGTCCACATGAGAGAGGCCGCGGCATGCCATGAACAAAATGGTGACTCAGAAATCTTCATCGCCGATATTTACCACCGCATGACAAGTGCGCTGGTTGGCAGCGAAGCAAGCCCGGAACACAAAGCGGAAGCGGTTGAGGTTGGGCGCAAGGCGCTCGCCATTCGCAATGAATTGACACCGCTCCATCCCAACACGGCCGGGCTTATGTACAACCTCGCCCTGGCCTTGGATGCACAGGGTCAAAAAGCGGAAGCCCTAGAAATGGGAAACAAGGCGCTAAAACTCATGGACGAACTTGAAACGGTCGGCAAAGTCCACAAAAGCAAGGACAATCTTAAGGAGTTCTTGAGGCAGCTCGACGACGGCAATCTCAAAGACACCATTCGCCAGTATGAGCAGGAGGTAGAGGAGAAGCGAAAAACGGGGGCCGTTAACACCCGTGAATTTGCCCGAACCCTGAGCAACCTCGCTTCCTATTACAACCAGAATCACCAACCGCGGGAAGCCCTCAACGTTCTGGCAACCTCGCTCTCAATCTACGAGGCACTCCCTGGAAACCATACCAAAAGCAGGTTGTACGCCTTGCTCAATCAGGCCGATGCGCACAACCTCCTGGAACAATTTGACCAAGCCGCCGCCATCATGGTCCCGGTTACCGCCGAAGCCCCGCGGGTCGCCGGCCTCCCAAAGGTTTACCGAGGAATCTTTCATCTGACACTCGGCACGGCCCTACTGGGCCGGAAGAAACACCAACAGGCCGCGCAAGAATTGGAAACCGCCGCTCAATTGATCCCGAAAAATCACGAGAAACATCGCGAGGTGCTTAAGCAATTAATCCATGTCATGACCGAACTGGGCCGTGACGAAGCGGCAAACAGCTACCGAGCGCAGTTAACGGCTTTTGAAAACGAAAAAAAAAGCCCCGATTCCTCGGGGCAATGAGTGGCACCATGAAACCTCTGGATGCCATTCAACAAAAAGGGTCCCCTTCTCGCGGGGACCCCAAATGGCACTTAGTTGCCCCCGAGATCGGGGTTGGTTTGTTGCCCGTCGCTAGGTGGTGGCGCGGCCTCCTCGGAACCCCCGTTACCGGGGTCCGTTCCGGGGTTGTCGGAGGTGGGTTTTTCCACGATGGTGTGAAAATCCTCCGGTAAGGCAACCGTGTCGCGGCCGGCCATCAAGGCGGCAACAACCCACGGGTCCCAGCGGCGCAGGGTGAAGGCACGGGACTGGACGATTTCCTCCGGGGTTTTGAAGGCAAAGTCCTCGCCATTCACCTGGTACACAAAGAGTTCAAACGCCTGTGTTTTCTCGTTAAAACGCTGGACACTCAAAAACACACGGGTCGAACAAAGCCCATCGACCTCATCGCAGCCCTGTTCCAGCAGGGGTTCAACCGAACCCAAGTGGGCAACAGGCGGTGTTGCCGGGGCAAGCACAACAATCGATACACAAACAACGAAACTCCATTTCACGAAAAATCGAGAAATCACGGAAGTCATATTTGGTTCCTCTAAGGTGGGACCAAGTTATGCCGCGTCCATCCATCCACCACGGGTCATCACCCCAATCCGAAGAGCGACCGGGAACGACCGATCCGTCTGCAAAACGCGGTCGTTCCAAAGCGTCGGCGGCGCCGACGCGCGAACCCAAGGAATTGATGGGTGTTCGATCCACAACCAAGCACACCGGTATCGGGCTGAACCCTAGACACAACAAGGGTTCACCCTGATGTCCCGGCAACGAGCGGGGTCAAGAGGATTGGATAGACATAACGGTGACCATACGACATAACCAGGCACGCCAAAATCGACTGGAATTCCTAAAACGTGATCCGATTTTTGACGGCTGTAACGTTAACCCTCGGCCTCGATGGTTAACGCGGTTCGCACAACCCACGGCGGGGCCGCCGACGTGGGAATCCATTCCCGGATTTGCGAAACAGCGATGGCACAAGACCTTACCGGCCCTAATCCATCCATACTCGGGGTATCAAACCAGCGAGCAGGGTGTCCATGGGGGCCACGGTGACGACCTCACTATCCAAAGCATGTTCATTCACAAATGCCGGTCATTAGGCAAACCGCAAAGTAGGTTGTTTTTTAGTGATTTTTTTTAATTTTTTTTATATACGCTTCTATGTTCATTGGATACCAAGTATTTATGTAAAAAAACAAAAGAACAAAATCAACAGGGATCGCGTGGGTCGCAATCTGTTCGACACCTTCCCTTCTCAATGCCGAACCCGCATGCCTCACGGTGGCGCGTCGCGTGGCAGGCAAACCCCTGAAAATATGACCAAAATTAAGCGATTCGGCGACACACCTACACAATGCGGGCAAGCATCAAGACACAAAACACTGAAATAAAAAGGCTTTATCAACTCACCCAACCTCCCCTTCCACCCCTCCTGAAACACGCGCACCAAACAAAATCCTACCCCCGGGTTAATTCAAGCCACCCTGGACAATTTGACAATCGCAGTTTCTTTCAGTAACCTGGTAGACATGAGTCAAATCTACCAACATTTCGATCATGCCCTTCGCTTTCGATTACCAACCAGTGGTTTACGCCTCGCACACACAACCAACACCACGGGCCGTGCGCTTTTTTGACGCAACGCCCCCGGCTCCGGTACCCAACCGTGAGAAGCCGCTTATCGTTGAAGTGCGTTAGACGACACCTCATCCCAATACAGACCCGCACGTAAGAGCAGCCTCATTCAATTTCATCCCGGCCGCGTCACGGTCCACCTCAACCGATTTTCCGGTTCACGAGATGAATGTTGCAGGCATCACCGTCTAAACACCTGAATAAGGAGGTATTTTGACATCCCCTAGAGCGACACGAAGCTTTACCCGCCGACTCCTCGACGACCTAAACCTATTACAATCCATGTTTGAACAACGACGTCTGGAAGAAAACCGGTACCGCATTGGTTATGAGCAAGAAGTGTCCTTGGTTCACCATGACTTTCGCATCGCCCCGCTCGCCGAATTGTTGCTACGTCGGCTGGACAACCCTCAATTCGTCCACGAATTCGGTCTTTTTAACTTAGAACTCAACGGCGAACCCGTTGAACTGAAAAGCGATGCCTTAACCACCATTTGTGAGGATTTACAAAATCACCTGAACCTCCTTGATCAGACGGCGGCAACCGTCGGCTGCATGCCCATCCTCACCGGCATCCTGCCCACCATCCAAAAACGCGATCTTCAGATGCACAACATGACGCCCTTGCCACGCTACCAAGAGATTGACCAAAACTTGCGACGCCTGCGCGGCGGCCGTGATTTCCAGGTAACCCTCACCGGCGAGGATGAACTTAACATTCGCCACGGATGTTCACTTTTGGAAGCCGCAACAACCAGCTTTCAATTGCACTATCAGATAAATCCCAGCGACTTTGCCGATCAATACAACTTCGCCCAGCTCATCGCGGCCCCACTGCTCGCCGTATCCGCCAACAGTCCGCTTTTGTTTGGTGCCCGATTGTGGCACGAGACACGGATTGGTTTGTTCCGCTCCTCGATTGATACACGCCACCAAGTCGGACCCTTGAGGGAACGCCCTCCGCGCGTTAAGTTTGGCAACGACTGGGCCGGGGACTCACCACTGGATCTTTTCTGGGAAGACCTCATTGATCACCGCTTCATCGTAACGACCACCGACGATTACAGTGAAAAAGCGTCCCCGGATCACCCGCCCACCCTGCCGGCATTCCAGTTGCTTACCGGGACCGTTTATCGATGGAACCGTGTTTGCTACGGCGTAACCGACAAAAAACCCCACTTGCGTATTGAGAACCGCATTCTCCCCGCGGGCCCAACCCTGGCCGACCAAACGGCCAACGCGGCGTTCTGGTGGGGAATGATGGCCGGGCTGACAGATCGCTACCGCGACCTTCCCCACCGAATGCGCTTCGACAAGGCCAGGGCGAATTTCTACAATGCAGCGAAAACCGGTATCACCACACCGATCAAGTGGCTTGACGGCAAGATCTACCCCGCCCACGAACTCGTCCTCGACGAACTTCTTCCTATGGCCCACAACGGCTTAGAGAGACACGGCATCGATAAAACCGTGCGTCACACGCTGCTGGAACCCCTGGTCAAACGCTGTGAGCGAATTACCAACGGGGCGACCTGGATGCGCCGAAGTTTTGCGAATTTTCTGGAGAAAAGTAACTCCGTCGAAGCCCGACACCGCTTAACCTGCGCCATGCATGAGCGCCGCATGAGTGGCGAACCGGTCAGTGACTGGTCTGAAGCGGGTAAATCACCCCTCATTCACCTAAAGATCGACCAAAAGACGGTCGACCAAGTGATGGACAACAACCCAATCACCCTTGATCCAGAAGATTTGGCCGATTTGGCCTACCACTACCGTGCGCGCCGCAAAACCCGGTTCATCCCGGTAGAAACCGATCAAGCCCATCTGGTCGGGATGGTAGACACACTTCTCCTACCCAGCCGCGCGGCAGGGCGCGCCAACGATGCCGCCCATTTCACCGTCCGCTCGATCATGGGCGTCGAGGTTGAGACGGTCCGTCCTCAAACGCCGATTGCAGAGGCACTTAAAAAAATGGCGCTCCATGGTAGCCACGCCTTACCGGTGGTCATGAACGACCAGCTCGTTGGCCTCTTTTCCGTCGACTGCCTGCCAAATATTACCGAACCGGCGTTGCTCCCACTGGTCGAAATGGTGAAAACCACCCTGACCGGGAACAAGACGACCGAGGAAAAGACCGACCTCATCAAACCCAAACGGCAAAAACCGTTTCCTAGTCCTGTCGCTCGTGTGCCGCGAAAACGAACCCCAAGCGGCATCGCCTATGCCATTGGCTAGCGAACAGGGTTGCATGCGCCGGTACCGCGCCCAAGCGCGGGCCGGCCTTGTTTCCCAAAACACCTGCAAACAGGTAATCTAGCCCGCATTTCTCACCAGGATTCGTCGCGAGAAACTGAACGCCTTGTGAGACACGCGGGCTAGTCTTCCTCGCCATCTTCGCCGTGGGTCAGCAAATCGTAAAGCCACGCTTGGGCAAATTGCCACTTCCGGTTCACATGGGCCACGGAACAATCACAAGCCTTGGACACCTCATCGATGGTGAACCCTAGAAAATGGCGATAATAGACGATGTCGAACAACTGGCGATCCTGATCGCGGATCTTCTCCAGCGCTTGTGAAATAATCAGCGACTCCTCAATCGAGGTGTGCTGCAAAACATCATCTTCACCCAGCGGCTCCAGCACCAAATCCTTGCCGCCGTGCTTTTGCAAATTTTTAGAACGAATCTCTTCCTGAAGAAAACGACGGCACGCAAGCGCTACCAAATTTACGAAGTGGGTTCGACTGGAAAGTTGGAGTTTCTCCCGGACTGGCATGAGCTTGGCAATCGACTCGCTGACCAGCTCGGTGGTCTGGAAACGGCTGTTGGGAAAACGGGCACGGTGGTTGTGTGCCGCGCGCTTTAAGTCTTTGTAGACTAAGTCGACAGCATGGTCAAATGCTTCATTATCACTGTGTTGGATCCATCGCTGGAACAATTGAGTGAGGTCGCCGGGGCTCTTTGACATAGAACGGTCCATTCGCGCTGCATGATATGAAGAGAAGGAGGAACCAAAATCATACCTGAAACAACGCGTCCTGGCGAATACGAATCCCAACCGGAACGGGTTAGAAATCGCGAGATGGGTGCCAAATCACGCGCCAGTCGGCAACCCCCCATGAATCGCACGGGCACACCGACCCAAAGCGGGAAGCGAAAGCCCAAGCGCAGCTTCGCTTCCCAGGCTAGTTAGGGCAAGCCGTCGAAAAAGTCGACCTCACCCGTTTCCAGGGCGTATTCGGCACCAACGACAACCAAACCTTCCTCGGCGATGAGTTTTTCCAGTGTCGCCGAACCATGTCGCAGATGATTCGCGGACATACGCACGTTGGCGCGCACCGCTTCCTTTGCCAGCTTTGCCGGATCATCGGCCAATTCAGTTGTTAGCAAGGATTCCACCGCGGGCCGTACCCGGTCCACAATCGACAGAAGGTTGCGCGAATGCGTATCCGTGGGTTGTTGAAGTTGGCTAATCGTGGCGCCTACCGCACCACAACGCGTGTGCCCCATCACCACGACCAGGCGGGAACCCAAATGAAGGGCCGCAAATTCGACACTCCCTACCAATGAAGGCGCCACGACATTACCCGCAACCCGAATAACAAATAAATCACCCAGCCCCTGGTCGAAAACCAGCTCAACCGGAACCCGGGAGTCAGAGCACCCCAGGATGACGGCAAAGGGTGCCTGGCCCTCCGCGAATTCAGGGATACGGGTTTGGGTGGCCATGGCCTCTAAGCCGCGAACCCCCGACACAAAGCGCTTATTACCTTCTTTTAAACGCGCCAACGCCTCTGAAGCAGAAACCATGTTTTCCTCCGCAAAAAAGAGCTTAAGGGACGACTTCCACCCAGTACCCGTGAACCGAGGCATTGATCGTAGCGTCATACATTGCCTCGGCACTGGTGGCCGGCAGGTAATACCGGCCCAGATACGCCGCGGTCAAGAGAACAGAAAATTCCTTGGTCTCACCAGGTTTTAAGTGGAAGTACGTATGCACGCGATCATCGCGTACATCCCGATAAGTGTAACCGGCTTCTCGGGACCTGTTGCCGGCGGCGGGAGGATTTTGGTTGATTTCCCATCCGCTGGGGAACACCGAACTCAGGGCCAGGTGGCGGTAGGTACGTCCTTGTTTGTTGGGGTGCGTGACTTTCACCTTCGCGAAAAAAGTTTGCCCCTGCTGAAGACGACGTACATCGACGGGTTTTCCATCATAATCTTGGTAGTTAACCATCATGGACAACTGAGACGCGGTATCGATTTCTTGACCCGCCGCCGGGCGCCCTCGCAAGATGGTGGTAACGAACAAGGGTGTCTCCATCGGGTTGTTTAACGTCAGGGAACCGTTACCGACACGGTCGGGGTCGAACAAGTGCTGGTAGATGGGTTTGTCTTGGGTCAGATTTTGGGCCGCTGAACCACCCAAGGCCAATTCAAACCGCAAACCCATGCCCGCGTCGGCAAAGCGTGCCATCGCCATCAAGGCAAAGGCGGTGGAATGGGTGCTGAGCCATTGCGGCCCGTTTAGCGTTGCCGACAGTTTCTTAATGTCCTCTACCAACGCACCACGTTGGCCCATGTGGAGCCGTGCTTCGATGACCAGTGCTTGGTCGCGCGTCAGGGAACCCAGGGTGATATCAGTATCGCGGTATTCGCGGTAAGCGACGTGTTGAACCGCCACCAACTGATCGCCGCCCTCCGGTCGCCCGGCGAGATGGTAGGCGGCGGCCAAAAGATATCGGGCGACGTCGTTGGTCGGCCGCGTTTCGCGGAAGCGGTTCATGGCGCCGAGCGCCGGTGCATCGGCAAGGGCCAAGGTAAACAGACGGTAGGCTTGATCCAGCTCTGTTGCATGTTCGTTGGTTTGCCAGTTGTTGGCGGTGTGGGTCTGAAACTGTTTCCATGGGCCGAGGAAACCGGCGGGCAGCGCATAACCCAAACGTTTTGCTTCCAGCATGAAGTGGCCCGCGTAGCTCGTCGACCAGAAGTGGTAACTCATTTGACCAGGCCAATAGGACAGGCCCCCGCTGCTTTGTTGGAAACGCGCCAACCGCCCCATCGCCTCGTGAATGTTCTCCTCAACTTCTTTGAGACGGTCCGGCGCCAACTTCATCAGCTTGCTGAGGTAAAGCTGGGGAAAGGCGGCCGAGGTAGTTTGCTCCACGCAGCCGTGGGGGTAGCGAACCAAGTAATCCAGGCGGCGGCCAAGGTTCAGCGCGGGCACACTGGAGACCTCAACCACACCTTGATTGGAGCCCTTCATGCCGACGGCTTGGTAGGCGTACTCGAAAGACGACCCGGGCGCAACCACCGCATCGTGGGTTTTCACCATCTCGGGATTGGGGTTGCGCACATCCACCGACACCTCGGTTGAGGCGCGGTGTTTGCCGGCAACCGCCTCGGCTTTAAAGGTCAGGGTCCCCGTGGCTTGGCCGACCTCGGCAAAAAGCGGCAAGGTCTGGTCCCCGGTTTGGGTAAAGGTCACCGTTTGCTGGGCGTCGCCTCGCAAGGTCGCATCACCCTCCAGGTTTAAGGTCACCTGCACCTCGCGCACATCCTCTTCCATGGCAAACAGGGTCACCGGCAGGGCAAACCGTTCGCCCGGTCCCAGCACCCGCGGCGCGGAGGCCAGCAGCATCAGCGGTTTACGGACCGGCGTGGTTTTTTCGGCCGACCCGTAGGCCGTGCCGCGGCCGGCCACCACCATGGTGCGCACCGAACCCACGTAGTTAGGCAAGGTCAGCTTGTGTGTTTTGCGTTGGCCAGGCTCCAGCCGAAAGGGGCCTAGGGCAAAAACCACCGGCTTGAAACGGTTCATTTTGGGCGGTTTATCGCCGCCACCGTCTTCACCGCCGCCCACCGCCAAGATTTGCGTCAGCGGCATACCCGATGCGCCCAGCACCGAGCGGAATTGATCGTAGGTTTTCACCAACAACGCCTGCTTGGCGTAAAAAGCGCCCCAGGGATCCGGTGTTTTGAAGCGGGTGAGATCCAACAAGCCGTCGTCCACCATCGCCAGCGTGTAGGTCATGGCGCGGCCCGTTTTCTCCGCGACCTCAATGGTCACTTCCTGCTCCGGCTGGAGTACGTCGGCCATGGTGATTTGCGGCTGCAGCCGGGTGCCGGGATCCTCGACCGGGATGGGAATCACCCCGTACAAACGCATCGGCCGGTCGTTTTTGTGGCGGGCCTGGGGTTGAATCAGCGTCACGTGGGCATAGACGTTGGGCGCCATCGCCGCCGTGGTTTTGAAGCGGAAGGGCACCGTGCCCGCGCGGCCTTCCAACCAATGGGTCTCCAATACGGTTTCACCGCGCTCCAAACTCACCAAAATGCGACTGTTCTGTGCGCTGGGCAGCGACAACAGCACCTCGTCACCCACGCGGTAGGCGCTTTTGTCGGCCTCGAAACTCAAGCGCGCCGCATCGCCACCGCCTTCCTGCTGACGGCGCCCGGCCCAACCCGGCCAATCGATATAAACGATGCGACCGGCACGGTGACCGTCGGGATCGGTCACACGAATCAGGTAACGGCCCCACTCGGGGTACTTCACATTGAGGGTGTAGCGTCCTTGGCCATTCACGGTATTCACCAAACCCTGCGAGAGTGGCGTCACCAACTGACCGGCCTGGCGGGAGGTAAGGCTGTTGGATTCCTGATCCCACCACCATTCCCAACTGAGCTTAAACACCTCGACCTTCACACCTTGCCGCGAAACCGGCTTGCCGGCGGGGTCTAGGGTCACAATCTGAACCTCGTGATCACGATCTGTCAGCAACATATTGCGCGCCGCGTCGCCTCGCGGTGGTTTGACCCCGACATAGCTACGGTAGGGGTGAACAGGCACCGAAAACGCGTCAATACTAAAAGCCCCGCTCGGCTCGAACACGCGGGTCGTGAAATCGGCACGTAGCACCCCGGGCGGACGGAACTGCTCGTTGATCTCAATCGTGAAGCGCGCCTTGCCGTCTTGATCGAGGACGGTTTCCTTGAGTAGCCGTTCCTGACCGCGGAAAAAACGGGTGGGATCGTCGAAGGAAAAGTCCTCAAAGGTTTTGAAACGCGTTTTCACCCGAACGTAGTTGACGCGTACATCGGCCTTGAGTTCCTTGGCCACGGCACCGTGTAACCAATTGGCGCTCATGTCGGCCCAAGCTTCCTCGCCAACCACCAGTTGCTCGCGATCCAGCGCAAAACCAATTTTCAGCCGGTTCGGCATGATGGTTTCCACCCGGATCGGTTTGCGAAATTGAACACCACCGACGTCAATCACCGCCGACCACATGCCGGTCGGCGCCTCCTCCTCGGTTTCGAGGGTAAAGGCATAAAAGCCGTCAACACCCTCGCGAGAAACGCGTTGTTCTACCAACCGGCCGCGCGGATCGGTGAATTTCAGAACAACCGGGTGATCCTTGGGTAAGGACGCGGCCGCATCCTGCAAGACAAAGGTCAGATGGATGGGATCCCCCGGCCGCCACACACCACGTTCGCCGTAGATATAACCGCGCAATCCTTTTTGGGCCCGTGCACCGCCAACTTCAAACCGGCTCATCGAAAGCGCGTAGCCGTCGTTGAGGTTGAGGTAGCCGCGTTGCACCCCGTATTTGGCGATGACCAGGAAGGGTTGATCCAGGTCTTTGATCACCGCGTGGCCGCGGCTATCGGTTTTGGCAATCGCCAACTCGGTTTGCTGGAAGTCATACACCGACAAACCCACGTTGCTCAGTGGCTTGGCCGTATTCAGGTCGGTGACGAACACATGTAGATCGTCGTTGGGCTGACGTTTCACGGTTAAACCGAGGTTGGACGCCAAAAAGTTGCGGCGCTGCAAGCGAGAACCGGTGTAGTAACTGCGATGACAGGGGTTGTTACGGTGACGGTAGTTGTAGTTGCTGTAATCTTGGTAATAGTTCCAGTAGCTCGCATCTTGTTCCGGCGCCAACGCGCCGATCACCGATTCTTCCGACGCGCTATCGCCGCCGTCCCCCTCGTTGCAGGAATACAGGCTGTAGCTTTTTCGGAAACCCAAGGTGACCTGGTACAAAGCACCGGGTTCGAGTTTGACCAGCTCGCTGAGATCGAGCCCGTGGCGGTTCCATGCCTTGAGATTCAGGGAAGGGTCGCCGTCAAGCGCCACTTTCTTGTGCAGCACTTCCTTGCCGACGCGGTAAAGCTCACGCTGCTGGTTGAGTTGGTTGACTTGCAAAAACTGCGGGACATTTTTTTCACTAATGCGCACCACACGCACATCTACCGCTTTGACATTGACGGCTTCAAAGGGGAATACGGCCGCTTCCTGGTTGGGTACAATCACCCCGGCATCGGCAAAACGCACCGCCGGTTGCGGCTCCTCAAACACCAACCGCTGTTGGCCGCCGCGGCGCAGCGCGCCACCGGCGCGGTTGCGAATTCCGGTAGCGACCTGAACCGTCATCGCACCGGTCCAGCCCCCGCGCGGCACCGCGCGCACCTGGTTGCCGTTGATTTCCAAGTCAAAGGAAACCCCTTCGGCATGGATCAAACCGGTCAAATCTTGGTCGGGATCGAGTGGATCGGAAAAGGTCAACAGAACGTGGGGCACCGGATCGCCGGCCGTGGCAATCGTCAGCAAAGAAAAAACATCAATGCCGGGAATGTCATACGATTTTTCGCCGCGCGCCGGGAGACCGAGACCGGCCGCGTCCCAACGCACGAGGAGTTTGCCCGCGTAGTTTTTGCGTTCGATGTTGTCGATGGTGAAGCGGTGCAACCGCCCGTCCGGCGAATGGCTCCATTTCACCGGCAAGTTACTTTGATCCTGGGTCGCCGTGATCGTTTTCTCCAGCGCCTCGCCAGGTTCGTAATCGGCCGCGTGCAAGGTGCCTTCGAGGCTGAGCCAACGGCCGCCGCCGTCGCCCGCCGTGCGCAAGGCACCCAGTTCCACATCCAAACCCCGAACGCGGGTTTTGAATTCCAGCGAGGTCGAACCGCCTTGGCCGCCAATTTTGCCAAGATCAATGGTGGCAATATATTGGCTGCCCGATTCGAAAAATTCCTCGGGTTCAAATGCGAGTGTTTGTCCGTCGCGCCAACGGGCCGTCCCGGCCACGGCCGGGGTAAAGGTCAGCATCCCTTCCGGCACGGCTTCGCCTACCGAGGCCGCGGCAACAACGCGTTCTTTGAAAACAAAGCGCAGTGGTTCCTTGCGGGAAACATCGGCTTGGGGAAACGCGCTCAAAAGTTCTTGGGGCTGAACCACGACGCCGGAGGGCGCCTCGGCTTTTCGGCCACAGGAAAATAAAGTAAGCAGACAAACGAGGGCGGCAAGTGGGAGGACACGGAACGCGGGGATCGCAAACTTCGGCATCACCTATCTCCAGTTCTTCTTCCGAAACATCGGGAATCGCGCGGGTGGGTCATTGGGGGAAACACGGGGCGGCCGGCCGACCACCGGGGACGGTGATCGCATCGCGCCAAAAAACATGCAAGGTGTTGATTGTGACAGAGTTCTATCGAGAACACGACCACGGACTTCCGCTGAGAAGTCGGTAATTCCGCCGCACGGACCAATTCGACACAAGGAAGGGGAAAAAAATAAAATGAATGGCTCCATTATGAAGGAAGCCGCCCTTCAGGCAAAGCCCGAGATCGACCAAAAAGAAAAACCCGAGCATCCGTTTCAAAACGAAGGCACGGGAAAACAGGCCGGCCCACAAGGCGCGGTTGAGATAAAAGCGCGGCGCGGGTCTTACGGCTGATTTTGCGAAAGCCAGGTGTCGCGGCTCCCCTTTGAACAAAAGATCGACTTTAAGCGCCACCTTCTACCTAAGAAACACGATAACTCGCGGCGATTTTAGCTAAAGATCTGGAGCGAAACGGCGTGAAAAAAGCGAGCAGGGGTCGGGTGCGACAAGCATCTTCACAAATCGTTAAAAAACAGATGCCTAGCTGGAACAACTACAAGTTTTCGCGCTTCTTAGTTTAAACCTAAGAAGCGCGATAAGAGCGAGGGATTTTGGCTAAAGATCTGGAGCAAAATGGTTTGGGGAAAGCGGAAGCGCACCCATTGGGTGCGGTGAGCATTTTCACAGACCGTTGCAGCCCAGAGGTTTAGCCAAAATCGCCGCGAGTTATCGCGCTTCTTAGGTTAAACGGTACACGGATTTACAACACCGTTACGGGATCACCTCGGCGAATCACACCATTGTTGGTCGCCGTCAAATTTAGGCCGAAATACACGCCGTCTTCTTTTTTGCGATAGCCACTCAAGGTGCGCATCGGCTCACCGCGCGGGTGTGGCTCGGCGGTAAAAGGGTCAATGGTGGTCAGCACACAGCGCCGACAAGGCTTGACGGCCTTAAACGTGACGGCACCAATGCGCAACCCGCTCCAGCCTTCCTCGGCGAAGGGCTCGGCGCCGTCGATCACCAGGTTTGGCCGAAAACGTTGCATCGAAAAGTTTTCGCCGGCACGCGCGTTGAGATCCAACAACGAGTTTTCGTTTGCCACCATGACCGGCATGCCGTCCGCGAAGGAAACCTCGTCCTGTTCGAAGCCGGCGTCGTGCGTCATGCAGCGCCGCGCCTGCTCATCCATGACGACCAAACGCCCCGCCGTCCCCAAAAACGCGCTCAGCCAGGCGTCGGCCTCGCCACCGACAAGGGCCGCGTCAACGGTGTCTTTCCAAATGGTCACCGGGATCCGCTCGCGACCGTCGGCAGTGGGAACAACCAGCGGCGCCATCCCCGGCCCCGACAACACCAGGCTGTCTCCACGAATTTCCGTTTTGAGCAGCAGCAAACGATGCAACTTCCGTGCAGTCAAAAACTTACCCTCGGGGTCCACCATCATCCAACGGCGATCAAACAGCGGACCGCGCGGGGCCAACGTCATCTCCGACACCGCGATGCCGGCCGCGGATTTCAGTGGATAGACCCACAACTCACGAAGCAACATGTTTCCTCCTGCCAACTATTTCGAATTGAAGGCATTGTAACCGAAAACCGCGGGGTGCCGAACGCCCGTTTTTTTCCACGGGGTCCCACGGGAACAGGAAAGAAATCGGCGACAAAACAGGAAAAGGGTAAACGAAACCAGCCCTTTTCTTTTAACATGGGAAAAACCATTCGCTCGGCGGCAACAGCCGCCCTACCGCGATCCAGCGTAAAAAATCCGGCCGGGTCGACGGCAACCCGCACCACAAGGAACAGCGCCCGTGAATGAATTCGAACGAATGATCCGCCAATGGAAGAACCAAGCACGCAACTGGTTTCAAGCGCAGTTCAAAAAAGAGGAACGGCACGAGCGCCCCAAAATCCGCATGTGCCCCAGCTGCGGAAACTTCGTCGGCGTCAACCAAGCTTCCTGCAATTATTGCAATACGGTGTTCGATACCCCCGCCCCGGAACGCCGCAACGAAAGCGAGGCAAACAACGGCGAAGAATACGGCTCGGTCCTGATGGTGTTCGGCTTTTGCGCCTTGGCCTATATTCTCTCGGTCCTGCTCTCCTCCCGTTTCACGGAATCGGCGACGCTGGGAAGTTGGTGGTCACCGGTAGGGCAAGCCCTCTCCATGATGGGCGCCAACACCACCGACGACACCTTGCTGCGCCGCGAGTACTGGCGACTGGCAACTTATATGTTCCTACACGGCGACGGATTACACATCGTCATGAACATGATGGCCCTGGCCCAGCTCGGCCCCCTCAGCCACACCAATTTCCAAACGCGGCGGTTTTGGCTGATTTGTTTGATCACCGGCATCGCGGGCGGGGTCCTGAGCGCGGGTTCTTACCTGGTTACCCACCAGTTTTCATTATCCGTCGGCTTTAGCGGCGCCTTGTTCGGCCTACTCGGTGCCAACTGGGTTTACCTCAAACGCCACGGCTACCGCGAATTCGCCGACCGGCTCAAAGCGTTTATGATTTGGGGCAATGTCATCTGCATCGCCCTGACGATGTTTAACATCCTCCGCATTGATAACTTCGCCCACATCGGCGGCATGCTGGCCGGGATCGTGCTCGGCTATTTATTCACCGCCCCGGTCCAACCCAACTCGGTCCATTGGGTCGAACGCGTGGTGCTGGGCAGCCTCATCGCGTTAACGCTGTTTGGTTTCTTCCAAGTCGGCCTGGACTTCTGGGGCGCTTTTCGTTAATTTCGGTCCCCCGACGCGTTTGGGACACATCCTTTCTCCAAAAGAAGGTGATCATGTCTTCATCAACCCCATCCAATGCCCGCGAGGCCGCGCTCAGCCAACTCAAACTGGGCAAAGAAACCGCCGCCGACGATACCGAACTCGATATCGTGCCACGCGGATTCGGCCGCGAGCGTTTTCAAGGCGCGTCACTCCCCTTTTCCGGTTTCGACTTGTGGAATGGGTACGAGGTGAGCTACCTCGATCTCACCGGCAAACCCCAAGTCTTTCATGTGCAGATGGTGGTCGACGCGGCAAGCCGCGGTATTGTCGAATCAAAAAGCCTCAAACTCTTTTTTAACAGCTTTAACCAGCAAACCTTTGCCTCACGGCGAACCTTTGCAGATGCGGTCGGCGGCCGCCTCAACGAGGCACTGGGGGTCACGGTCGAACTCACTTTTTTCGCCCCCCAAGAACGTCCCCCCACCCGCCGGCTCGAGGGCAAATTGCTCGACCCCTACCCGCTCACCCAGCGCCCGACCGGCTACGATGCGAGCTTGATTCAAGCAACCACGGGTGTGGGCGCCTTTGCCTTCCACTCCCACCTCCTGCGCAGTAACTGCCCGGTCACCAACCAACCCGATTGGGGCGCGGTGCAAATTACCGGCGGCGGCACCAAACACCCGGAACCGGCAAGCTTGCTGACCTATTTGGTTGCCATGCGGGAACACCAAGATTTTCACGAGGCATGTTGCGAAACCATCTTTATGGACCTCTACAACACCCTTTCACCCGACTGGCTGGCAGTCTCCTGCCACTACACCCGGCGCGGTGGCTGGGACATCAACCCGGCCCGTTTTACCCACCGACCCAACACCGTTAACCGCGGCTTGATTTGGCGCCAATAAGCCCGGCCAAAAAGGTTTGGTTGCGCTTTCGTGAGCATACGACCCACTCCCGGCTTTCGCCTTGACATCGATTCTTACATACGCTAGCCTTGCGCTCTGTGCCTTATCTTCAGATGCAGTTTTAGCTCCTGACGGCACAAACCTCGCGCGGCGCCACGGCGGATCGCGCACCGCCCATCCAGAAATGCCATAAAAGAGACGAATTACCCATGTTCGAAAATTTATCCGACAAACTCCAACGTGCTTTTAAGAACATCACCGGCAAAGGCAAGATCAGCGAAGACAATATTCAAGAGGCCCTTAAGGAAATTCGCGTCGCATTACTCGAAGCGGATGTGAACTTCAAGGTCGTCAAGAAGTTTGTCAACGAGGTCAAAGCCGAGGCGCTTGGCACCGAAGTAACCGACGGCCTGAATCCCGGCCAGCAGTTGGTAAAAGTCGTCCACGAGAAGTTGATCGAAATTCTGGGTGGTCGTTCACCGGAAATTAAATTCAAGGGCAAGCCCCCCTACGTCATTATGATGGTCGGTCTGCAAGGTTCCGGTAAAACAACCAGCAGTGGTAAGTTGGCTCGCTTGTTGGGTGAAGAAGAGTTTAACCCCTACCTGGTACCCTGTGACGTTTACCGTCCCGCCGCAAAAGAACAGTTAATCACCGTCGCCGGTCAAGTTGAGATGCCGGTATTCGATTCCCGTGAAATCGAAAAGCCGTTGGAAATTGTGCGCCGTGCCATGAAAGAAGCGCGCAATATCGGCCGTGATGTGGTGATTGTGGATACCGCCGGTCGGCTGCACATCGACATGGCATTGATGGATGAGTTAAAAGAACTCAAAGAATACTTGGAACCCGACGAGATTTTGTTCGTCGCCGACGCCATGACCGGTCAAGACGCGGTTACCTCGGCCAAAGCCTTCCACGACGCCCTCGACATCACCGGCGTGATCCTCACCAAGATGGACGGCGACGCGCGCGGTGGTGCCGCGCTTTCCATCAAAAAAGTTACCGAGCGCCCGCTGAAGTTCATCGGTACCGGTGAGAAGCTCGACGCGTTCGAGCGTTTCCACCCCGACCGTATGGCTTCCCGTATTTTGGGCATGGGCGACGTTCTGAGCTTGATCGAAACGGTTCAGAAGAAAGTCGATCAAGACGAGGCGCAACGCCTCCAAGAAAAAATGCTGAAAAACCAGTTCACCCTGGACGACTTCAGCAAAAGCCTCAACCAAATCTCCAAAATGGGTGATTTGGGTAGCTTGATGGGGCTGATCCCCGGCATGGGCAAGATGAAACAACAGATCGACGCCCAAGCCGAATCCAAACAAATGAAGAAGATGCAGGCCATCATTAGCTCGATGACCATGGAGGAACGCAACAACCACGCGATCCTTAACCAGAGTCGTAAGTCCCGCATCGCCAAAGGTTCCGGCACCTCGGTCAACGAAATCAACACCATGCTCAATCAGTTCATGCAAATGCGCAAAATGATGAGCATGATGAGTAAACCCGGCAAACTCGGCAAACTGACCCAAATGTTTAGCCGCGCGGGTTTCGGCGACTTCGCCCAATCGGTTATTCCCGGTATGGCGGGCGGCGGCATTCCCGCCGACATCGACGAGGAAAAACTCAAACAAATTATTGAAGAACACGACGGCAAGGTCCCGCCCGAGGTTTTGAAAGAACTCGGCATCCGCCCTGTTTCTCCCGGTCACGGACCCGGCCGCCCGCCGTCTCGCCCCAAGCGCGACCGCAAAAAAGAAAAAGCCAAACGCAAGCGTGGTCGCAAGCGCTAGGCACCGATTACGACACCCCCAGAAACACAACGGCTCAGTCTTGCACTCACGCCTGATTAAAGCCGTAGCGAACTTAATCAACTTGCAAGCAACGCTTGCGCACATCACAGGAGCACATTTTCATGTTAGCGATTCGTCTCAAACGTGTGGGCAACAAACACCGCCCTTTCTACCGCATTGTTGTTTCCGAAAACGACAAAGTACCCCGCTCTCGCCACGTTGAAGAGTTGGGTTTCTACCACCCGGTAGCACCCGGTAAACCCGTCAAAATCAATATGGAACGCGCCCAGTACTGGATTGCCAAAGGCGCCAAACCATCCGATACCGTTTTGGGTTTACTGCGCAAAGAACAGAAAAAAGCTGAAGCTTAAGGCGAATGGAAAACGGGAGCGGGCTTTTCCGATTCCGTTTTTCCCTTACCACCTTGGTTCCAGCTTGTTAAAGCGACCCTTTGGTCGCTTTCGTTTGCCCGATCACATTTCAGGAGTCACCATGGAGACTTGGGTCGAAGATTACCTCCGTCAGATCGTTGCACAACCCGACGAGGTTACGGTGAGCCGTAGCGAGGGTGTTCGCACCATCGTCTATTCGGTTAACCTTGCCGACGCCGATAAAAGCATGTTCTCCGGTCGCAACAACCGCTTGTTGCGCGCTTTGAACCATGCCGTCGGTTTCGCCGGCGCCACGACGCGCACCCGTCACGTCGTCCAAATCGCTGACTAGTCAACGATCCTGACAAGCTCCGGGGACTTTTCTTTTTAGCCGGGCTTTTCGTCTCTTTTTTGCGAAATGCCAACCAGGTTAAGATCGCCAGGTACCATTGCTTTGCATCGGTGCCTGGCTCGTTCTATTTCTGCCGCCGGTTGACCGCGTGCAACGGCGGGATAAGGCAGGTTCAACGTGGACTACCAGGGTACAACCTATGTCAACGTGGGCAAAATTCTCAAACCACAGGGGATTCGCGGCGAATTCGTCGTGTACCTCGAATCGGATTTCCCCGATTGGTTGCGTGACCGCAAAACGATTTACGCCTACCGCGACCGCGCGATGGAGACCTGGCGGGTCGAAAAAGCCCGCTTCCAGGGCGAGAAGCTTATATATAAAGTAGACGCTCTTCCAGATCGCAACGCCGTCGAGGCCGCACGTGACACCAAATTGTACGTCACCGAGGAAGAGGCACGGACCGCCAACCAAGATCCCGATTATTTCTTTAACGCGGATCTGATTGGGCTAACCGTCGTCGACGATGCCGATGAAACCCTGTACGGCGAGGTCGTCGACATCATCGAAATGCCCGCGCAGAACTTGGTAGAGGTCCGCGATCCTCAAAATCGCACCTTCCTGATTCCTTTTGCCGCGGCCCTGATCCCCGGCGTCGACCTCGACGAAAAACGCATGTATGTCGACCTTCCCGCGGGCCTGTTGCCCGGCGAAAGCGACGACGGCGAAGAAGCCGAGAACCAAGCAAAAAACGAATGAGGGCACCATGCGCATCGACTGCATTTCCATCTTTCCGCAAATCATTGCCGACGCCCTCGCGCACAGCATTCCGGGCCGCGCTCAGGCCGGCGAACAACTGAGCCTGCACCATCACGATCTGCGCGCCTTCACCACCGACAAACACCAAAAAGTGGACGATATTCCCTACGGTGGCGGCGTGGGCATGGTGTTTAAACCCGAGCCCGCAACAGCCGCGATTCGCGCCGTGAAAGCCATGAGCGCGACCGAAAACCGCCTGGTGATTCATCCCTCCCCCGCGGCACCGCCACTCACCCAAAAAGCCGTGAACGCATTGGCCCAATACGACCAACTCATTTTTATCGCATCGCGTTACGAGGGACTGGACCAACGGGTCATCGATCAGCACGTGGATCGCGAATACAGCATCGGTGATTTCGTCATCTCTGGAGGCGAGCTGGCTTGCGCCGTGATGATCGACGCCGTCTCCCGCCAAATCCCCGGCGTCGTCGCCAAAAAAGAAAGCGTGGAACAAGACAGCTATTACGACGGCTTGCTCGATTACCCCCATTACACCCGGCCCGCGGTTTTTGAAGAGCAGGCGATCCCCGATGAATTGCGCAGCGGGCACCACGAACAGATCCGCATTTGGCGTAAAAAACAGGCTCTTCAGCGCACGCTCGATTTGCGCCCCGACCTATTGGAAACCGCGGCGCTGGACAAAGAAGCGGTCAAATTGCTGAGAAGCATGGGTTACCGCGCCAAGGAGCGCTCATGAGCGACATCCAACCCGGCCGCATCCACCTCGCGTTGCGCCACGACAACGTACTCGGCCGCCGTGGTGAAACCATTCATTCCAGCGTGACCCAAACCGATTTGCACGACTTCTGCCGCTTGACGCGAACCTACGGGCTCGGCGGCTTTCACTGCATTACCCAAATGGATGCCCAACACCGGCTCTGCAACGAAATCCTCGACTTCTGGCGCGAGGGCTTCGGCAAGAGCTACAACCCGGACCGCGTCGCCGCCCTACAACAACTGCACATTCACCACCATTTCGACGATTTGATTGCGATGCTCACCGAACGCGACGGCGAACCACCGCTGCTGATTGGGACCAGTGCGAAACCCTGTGACAAGCATCTTGATTTTGGCGAGCTTTTCCCTATAATTGGAAGTTCTGGTCGCTCGGCCGTGGTTCAGTTTGGGACCAGTTGGGGTTTGAGCGAACCACAACTCAACCGATGTGATCGGATTCTACCGCCCATTTACGGTTACGATGGGTACAATCACCTCTCGGTAAGGTGTGCCGCCGCCATTATTGTCGACCGCTTGTTTTCGCCTGGCACATCAAGATTTAGGAGCTAGCGCTATGAAAGTGATTGAATCACTTGAGAAAAAAATGATGGAAGGCACCGAACGCCCGGACATGCGCCCCGGCGACACCGTCAAAGTTCACCTCAAAATTGTTGAGGGTAACAAAGAGCGGATCCAGATCTTCCAAGGCATCGTTTTGGGTATCAGCCGCAAGCTGAACCGTACCACCTTCCGCGTCCGCAAGGTTTCCGCCGGTGGTTACGGTGTAGAGCGTATTTTGCCGCTTTACGCGCCTACGATTGACAAAATTGAAGTGATCCGTCGCGGTCGCGTTCGTCGTGCCAAGCTTTACTACCTGCGTGAGAAAATCGGTAAAGCTGCTCGCATTAAAGAGAAGCGCACGTTCCACAAGTAAGTTCTTTAAAAAGGCTTTGCACCAGCAAAGCCTTTTTTTATGCCCCCACGGAGAAAGCGAAACCATCATGACCGCCTCGAAGTCCCACCGCCGGCGCATCCATTTCATCATTGCGGTCCTTTTTGCACTCACGGCTACCTGGTGGCTACCCGCCGCGGATCGTTTGATCCTGCGTACACCCGCGCCCAATACCCCACTGGAAAACCCCCAGGACTTTCTCGTCGAAACCCTTGGTGAGGCGCAGCCCCGTCGCGTCGATATTCGCCTCAACGGCAAGCTGGTGCGCGCCCGCCGTTCCGCCCCATTCCAATTCAGCATCAACTGGAACCCCGAGTTCCAAAACACCATCGAAATCGTGGCGCATTTTTCAGACGGCACCGTCGAAAAAATCGAACGCACATACGAACCACCGCGCGTCGACGTCACCACCGAGGTGCGCGCCTTTGAGATCTGGCCGTTCCTCAACAAGCCGCTCGGTGACCAGCAACCCTTTGTGACCTTCGCCGGGCAACGCTTCGAACCCCAGAAAGTGGTTTCGGCCGCGACGACCCCCCTCGACTTGGTCATCGTGCTCGACATCAGCGGTTCGATGCGCGACCTATTGCCCGGCATGACCGCGCCCATGAAAACCTTCATCGAACACCAACTCAAGGCCGGTCACCAAGTACGCCTGATCGTGTTCGACGGCGAGCCGCGGCTACTCAACCTCGACGCGGTCCGTGGTCTCAGTTCACTGGAAACCCTCTTCCGCGGCCAATCTAAATCGGTGGTCTGGGACAGCCTGGCCACCGCGAGCGGCATGTTCTCCCAAAGCACGCGCCGCCTGATCCTGCTCATCTCCGACGCCATGGACGACGGCAGCCGCCACGACCGCAACACCGCCGCCACCTTTATCCGTAGCGCGGGCACAAGCTTGGTCTGGTTCAACGCAACCGGCAAAATTTTCGGTAAAATGACGCGGTTAACGCGGCGCACAGGCGGTTTCGAGCTGTCGCTGCAAGAACGCCCCTGGCAGGTCCTACAACAACGCCTCGACAATCAAATTCAATTAATTGTTCCCGAAGTTAGCTTTCCCCTGACCTTAAACGGTCTGGCGGGTCGCGTTTGGTATCCCCGCTGGCAAACGCCCTAGCGGAGCCGTTTCGTGACGCGCCAAATAGTCCTTATTCCGCCCGTGCTACAATGGGCGCCTATTTGACGGAGGAATCGATTTATGGGTAAACGTTGGTCCTGCAAAGCCACCGGCGAAAACCTTCTGGCCCAAGCCAAAGAAAAGGTCACCGCGCTGAATGAACGCGGTGTGGAACCCCACCTCGCGGTGGTTCTGGTGGGCGAAGATCCCGCCAGTAAAGTCTACGTCAGTAACAAAATCCGCACCTGTGAAAGCCTGGGTATTAAGTCCACCTTTCACAAATTAGAAGCCGACACCGATACGGACAGCCTGCTGTCGGTGGTCGACGAACTGAACGGCGACAACGCCGTGCACGGCATTTTGGTGCAATTGCCATTGCCCAAACAAGTCGACGAGAGCCGCATTATCGCGGCGATTAACCCCGATAAAGACGTCGACGGGTTCCACCCCGTCAACGTCGGGCGTTTGTCCCTGGGTGAGCCCGGCCTGTTCCCCTGTACGCCGATGGGCGTGATCGCCCTGCTGCGCGATTCAGGCCACGGCCTGAGTGGCAAACACGCCGTCGTGATCGGCCGCTCCAACATTGTCGGCAAACCCATGGCACAGCTATTGCTCAAAGAGAACTGCACCGTGAGCATCATCCACAGCCGCACCCAAAACCCTGCCGACCTTTGTCGTCAGGCCGATATTGTGGTCGCCGCCGTGGGTCGCCCCGGCTTGGTTGACGCCGCTTGGTTAAAACCAGGTGCGCTCGTGGTCGATGTCGGTATTAACGAAATCACCGACAGCGAACAGGCGCGTAAGTTGATTCCTTCCGAAAGCAAAAAAATGAAGTCGTTTCGGGAGAAAGGTCGCGTGCTTTACGGCGACGTGAATTATTTTTCCTGCCTGGAAACCGCCGAGTTGGTCACCCCGGTTCCCGGCGGCATCGGTCGCTTAACCATCGCCCACTTGATGGTGAACTGCGTGGTGGCCGCGGAACTGCAAAACCCGTCGACCTAAGGTTTCGGAGGAGGTCCCCGTGAAAAAAATCGATCACATCGGCATTGCCGTACCCGAGTTGGACAGCGCGGTGCAGCAGTACCAAGATTTGGGTTTCGAATTCGACCACATTGAAGAAGTTCCCGAGCAGAAGGTGCGCACCGCTTTCTTTGAATTGGGCGAATCCCACGTGGAGCTGCTGGAAGCCACCGACCCGGCCTCGCCGATTGCCAAGTTTTTGGACAAACGCGGTCCCGGTATCCACCACCTGTGCGTGGAGGTCGATGATATCGAGGCGGCCCTGGCCGATTACAAAGCCAAAGGCGTGCGCTTGGTTAACGAAACGCCGGTGATTGGCGCGGGCGGTCACCGCGTGGCTTTTGTACACCCGAAGGCCACCCAAGGTGTTTTGTTGGAACTTTTGGAGCGAAAGCCCGATTAATTCCGGCTTTTCGCGTAAATGTGTGGGCCATCAGGGGCGAATGTGCCAGAATGGTGCGTTTCCGGGCTTCGCTCCTGGTGATCCGTCGCCGCTGCAGCGACGGCGACGGCCGACGGTTTGTCGGTCGCCAACGTTGACAACATGATGAATGAGGCCGATCCTATATGTTCCCAATTGATACGCTTCGGCAGTCTCCCCAAGCAACCGCATCCATGATTCGGGGTTTTTTGCTCACCCTGTTCGTGCTCAGCTTGAGCGGATGCCACAAATACTTTGATGTCGAGAACGAAACCGTTCCCGGCAACACCCTGGTGTTGGAATTCTCGACCCAGGTCAAGTACGTGATGACCTTGAAAATCAACGGCAAGGAAATCCCGGTGAAATACAGCGGTAACAACCGCGTACTGACGATTGAAGGCTTGCCGGAAGGCACCCATAACTTCAACGTCAACAGTATCTCCTACGTGTTTGGACCGGAGTTCGACTCCTTCAAGGTGACCCCGGACCGCGGCGCTTACTTTTTTGTGCAAGCGCGCAAGTACCGTTCGGGCCTGCCCAAAAACCGCGCGCAGGTATCGATTCGCGCCTACCGCCGCAGCCTAAAGCAACAGGGCATCGACCCCGAGGCCCCCACCGAAGGGGCAATCGTGGCCCGCTTCCGCTAGCCGACCGGGTCGCCCGCTTCGCTAGCCGACCGGGTCGCCCGCTTCGCTAGCCGACCGGGTCGCCCGCTTCCGCGAAACCCAATGTTGAAATGAAAAGGCCTCGGGTCAATCCGAGGCCTTTTCATTTCGTGTGTAAAGAACAGAAAAACGCCTTTTTGATTGCGTACGCGGCACCGCCAACTCGATTCCAAAAGGGGGACAGGCTTAGCAAAACAGCTGTTATTTATCACCTTACCACTCCCCTAGCTAGTTTTGCCGCACTTCTTTACCATCACGTTTTCTCTCCAGCCTCCAGAGACCCACCTCTGAGAAAAGAAAAGCGCAACAACGGTATGCTTAACCGATACTCTTCATCTTGTTTACTATATCCCTATTAAAGCCAAGCACTTTTTCCTGCCTGTCACCTTCTTCACCTCATGACACAGGATAAAAAAACCAAGCTGCTAAAAAAAACTCCTCATTATTTTTCACCCTTGATAGAATCAACCTCGCCAAACCTTGCCAGACCTCGCAACGAGGATCATGAAAAACAACTCTGTGCGCAAAAATACGCACCACCGACACGGGTTTATCTGGGGAGATTCGATAAAGGGATTTTTTCAGAACACCCGACCTAAGTTAGCTCAAGAACACGGTAACCGGTTCCTTGGCGTTTCCAACCTGCGTACCTTTGATGTGGCAGTCCCCACCTGTCAGTCCAAAAAGGTCTCTATCGTCGGTCGGAATCTTTTTAGCCTGGAAACGAGGTATATCCCAAGGCTTGGCAAACAAAACTGGTATCCAGCTGGTTTTTCAATCAGGGGAGGTGCGGCATGAGTCGACGTCCCCGCGTAAAACTTGAACAACCCATTGCTTATTACCATGTGATGAACCGAACCGCGCAACAAGAAATGTATTTGGACGATGTCCATGTTCCAGGTTTCAAGCAAGTTATGCTGGACATCTTCCAAGAAGCGGTCTCCGTTTTTTACGTGAACATTCTCGCCTGGGTGATCATGGATAACCATTACCATCTTTGCGTTGAGGTACAAAAACCGCCGAAAGATCCTGAAGACCTCAAGCTCCGATTTGAACGTCTCCAGGAGATCAATGTAAACAAAAGGCGGTGGCAACCAGAACTGGTAAATGCCTGCTATAAACGCTTTACGGACCTTTCCGAATTCATGAAATCCGTAAATTTCCGAACCGCAATCGCGTTCAACAAGGCTCGAGAGACATCAGGCCATCTGTGGGGAGCCAGATACAACAGCAAGGTCATTGAAGAAGAGACCGGTCTGTTAAAAGTCATGTGCTACATCGAGCACAATCCTGTGAAAGCAGGCTTGTGCAAAAAGCCGTCGACTTACCCATGGTGCTCAGCAGGCCGCCTCAAGCTCAGACTTGCTCGTGGCGGGGCGGTAAACTTCCCAGCGTTCGATTTCCTCAGAAGAGTCACCGGCAAAAGCCGCGCACGAAACTACCTCAAATTTGTGGATGAATTAGCAGACCGGCTGCATGGTTCACCTTTTGATCCCGATTTAGACATCGAATCGTGCGAATTGCCCATTGCTGAGGCCGAGCTGGAAGAATGGCGACAGCAATTCGCGTCCAGGGCACCTGAAAATTGGTCAAACCAAGCATTTGGTTCGGAAGCCTTCCAAAACCAGATTGCCCTGCTCGAACAAACCAAAGCACAAAAGATTACCAAAGTCCGCCAAGAGGCGGTAAAACGAAGGCGTTTCGATCCTGGAGATCAAACGCAACAAAAAAGCTAAAACATACAACCAAAACAAATAAAGCTATTTAAAACAAACCCTCTTGGTTTAATGCCCGAGGTGCGTCACCTCACAGGCGACTACCCCAATTGGCATCGGAAAAAATGCACGTATACGTGTTCTTCCCTAAAAATTGTCTGGCGGTTAACACCCTTAAGTCATGCCTCCACTGCTCCCATGTGCCATGAAAAAACTGAACCACCCGTATCTCCTTTTGAATCAAACGCTTTTTCTTGCCTGTCCCCTTGTAGGTGGCTTTTTCCTTTTTGCCACCCGCCCGCCCAGTCCCAGCGAGGATCGTGTAAAATGGCACCCATCGATTTCACCTCGCCGGGAGCACCCTTTACATGGCAGACACGCCCCACCCACCACCCATCAAAGAACAATTTGTCGACGGTCGTCCCAGTGGGTTTGAAGCCGTCGAGGAATCCGCCGCCCACGGCGCGCCCCGCGCATACAATCCCGAGAAAATCCGCGTCGAAAACAAGGTTTTTTCGCTCGGCCAAACCCTCGAGCTGATCGAAAGCAAAGATCTCGACCTAGCCCCTGATTTTCAAAGGCGCCGGGTTTGGACCGAGGCCCAAAAGAACCTGCTCATCGAATCACTGCTCCTGCGCATTCCCCTGCCCGCGTTCTACTTTTTCGGTGATCTTGAAGGCAAACTGCATGTGCTGGACGGATTCCAACGGCTTTCCACCATTTACCAATTCGTCAAAGGCGCGACCGATCCCACATACGGCGACAGCTTTCACCTTTGCGGCCGGCACCTCAAATACCTAAAGAACCTCGACCAACAAAACCACGACGCCCTAGCGCAGAAATGGAAACGGCGTATCAAGCAAACCCAACTCGTGGTAAACCTGATTGATCCGCAAACCCCCGAACCCATCAAAATGGAAATCTTTTCGCGCATCAACACCCTGGGCACTGCCTTAAACGCGCAAGAACTGCGCTACGGCCTGAGCAAAAACCGCTCGCGATCCTTCCTCCAAAAACTCGCCGATCTGCCCGAATTCAAACGCGCCGCCGGCGACATCGCCACCACCCGCATGGCCGACCTCGAACTGGTGCTGCGTTTTTGCTTTTTCAAAACCAACCCGCCCCACGAGGAAACCGCCGCCGAACCCTTCGAAGATCAGCTCAACCAGTTCACCAAAGCCCTGGACGACCCAAACCGGCTGAAGGAAACGGACCTCGCCGATTTAGAGGTCGCCTTCAAAAAAGCCATGGTCAACGCCGCCGAAATTTTCGGCGCACACGCCTTCCGCAAATACCCCTTGGAAAGTGACGACCTAAAGCCGCTGAACAAGCCATTGTTCGATTGCCTCGCCGTCGTCTTGTCCGACCACGACGCGGCCGACTTAGGTCCCGCCCAAGCACGCATCCTTGCCCGTTTCCGCGAAGCAACCACCCCCGGCGCCGCGTTTGAGGCCCTGATCACCCAGGAGACCAACACCGCGGCCAACATCATCGCGCGCTTCCAGCAATGCCGCGACTTGGTTAACGCGGCGGTCACCTCATGATTGAACAGATCGCCATCGAACATTTCAAAAGCATTCGCAAGGCAGAGTTTGTCACCAAACCGCTCACCGTGTTGTCCGGCACCAACAGCGCCGGCAAAAGCTCCCTGCTGCAATCACTGATGATGATGAACTGGCTGGAGAAACACCAAACCGATTATCTGCCCCTGTCCGAGCTGGAAGGCCTCAGTCTGGGCCAATGCCAAGACGCCTTGTGCGCCAAAGCCGCCACCACCGACATCACCTTTTCCGCCACCCGCGACGGACATTGCTTCAGCTGGGTCTTTGACGCCGCCGAACCCGAGAACCCCTTCCTAACCGTCACCCAAAAACCCGAGGCGCCCAACCCGGACCAACGCCTGTTCGGCGATTTTTTCTTTCTCGATTCGGAGCGCCACGGCCCACGCGCCTCCTACCGGGTTGAGTCCAAACCGCTGGAACAACTCGGCGTCGGCTTTCGCGGTGAATTCGCACCCTACCTGCTGGCCATCAATGAACGCGCCACCGTGCGCGAATCGCTGTGCCATCCCGAGGCCTTGCGAAGCCGCGGCGACCGCTGGCTCAAACACCAGGTCGAACACTGGATGGGCGAATTCGTGCCCAAAATCGAATTTCAAAGCGACCTTATTCCCGGCACTGATCGCGTGCGCCTGAGCCTCAAACACGCCGGCGTGGATTCCGAATGGATTCAACCCGCCAACGCCGGTTTCGGCATCTGCTACACCCTGCCCATCGTGGTCGCGGGTATGTTGACCCAGCCGGGAACGGTGCTGATCGTGCAAAACCCCGAGGCCCACCTTCACCCCCGCGCCCAAAGCCGCATGGGCTATTTCTTAGCGCACCTGGCCGCTTCCGGGGCCCAGGTTTTTGTGGAAACCCACAGCGACCACCTGCTCAACGGCATCCGCCTCTCCGTCGCCGGCGCCAAGGCCCCCATTGCCCACGACCAAGTCATCTTCCATTTCCTGACCATGGCCAACGCGGAAACCCACCCGATCACCATTGACATCAATGCCAAAGGCGAATTGTCCGAATGGCCGGACGGCTTTTTCGACCAAACCGAAAAAGACCTCAACCATCTGTTTAGGACCCAAATCCATGGCTAACGACCGGGTGGTGCTGGACGAAACCAGCCTGCTTGACGGCGAGGCCCGCCTGCAAACCGCGCCCCTCGCCGCCTTTCTAGAGGTGCTGGAGTCCATCTTTGCCCATTCAAAAAGCCGGCTCTTGTATTCCTCCGCCGTTTTTTCGATGTTGACCCGCGACGGGGTGCCCCTGCTCCAGTTGCTTTACCCCTCCAGGAACCAGTCGTCGGCCGAGCGCGACACCTTACGGCGTTTTCAAATCCTACTCAGCAAAGGGCACAGCTTTGAGAACGAACGCGAAGTGCTGTCCATCAAAGACACCCTGGTGGAAAGCCACGGCTTGACCTACGCCTTTCAGGAAAACGCCGCAGCCCGCTACAAAATCGCCGCCCAACTGATGGCCAGGTTCGAGCCGGGCCGGTTGCCCGCCGAGGACGACGACGAAACCGGGCACCTCTGGCTGATGAACGCGCACCCCGACTACCTCGCCTTCATGCGCGAGTTGGCCGTCAGAGAATCCCCAACGCCCGAGGCTTTTTGGCAGGCGTGCCCGATCCTGTTCCCCAACCTCATCATCCACGAGCGCGCCACCAAACAAACCAAAACGCTGAGCCAGTCCTTCGAAAACAGCCTGCCCGACTTGGTAGAACATTTGGCCGCGATCAACGATCATTTCGCCACCTGTCATCGCGAGAGCAAGGGCGACCGCGAAACCATCATCGACGCCTTTTTCCTGCGGAGCAAGGTCACCATCAGCCCGGAAAGCCCCAACACCCACAAAAACAAAAAGGCGATGGCGGCGCGTTTGGTAACCCTCGACCATCAGCCCGACAAAGAAATCGAATGCGAATGGCATTCGAAAATCAAACCCCACACGGATCGCATCTACTTCAGCATCCCCCAAGCGGAAACAGGCAAAATCGTGATCGGTATCATCTGCGACCATCTCCCAACCTGAACAGGCCTCGGCTCACCCGAGGCCTGTTGGCGTTTCGCGGGACGCGGGCGTTAGACGTCGAGTTGATCCCGCATGCTGTACAACGCGGTCAGGTTGGCGCGACCCAGTTGGCGGCTGCGCTCCGGTGACCAGCCCTCGATGTCGTTGGGCGAATCGATGGTATCTTTGAACGGCATCTCCAAGGTCATCGACAAACAGCCGAAGGTTTCCGCGACGTAATCCGTCGCCTTGGCCAAGTTCGCGCTTTTGGGGGCGTCGCGTTCGTAGCCATGCTCCATTTGGAAATCGGGGCTGGCTTCCATCAACGCTTTTTCGAAATTTTTCTGGCGCGTTTCCTTAGCATCGTTCCATGAAGCGGTCCCCTCGGCACCCGCGATGAAATTGTAAGGCAAGGCTTCATCACCGTGGACATCGAGGAAAAAGTCGACACCGACCTCTTTCATCAATTCCCGAACCAAGTACACTTCCGGGCTACGCGCCATGGTCGCCCCAATCCACTCGCGGTTGAGGTTGGCGCCGACGGCGTTGGTACGAAGATGACCGCGACGGCTGCCGTCCGGGTTCATGTTCGGCACCACGTAAAATACGGCGCGTTTGAGCAATTCACGGCTGACCGGATCATCCTCATCGAGCAGCCGGTCCAAAAAGCCTTCCATCCACCACTCGGCCATGGTTTCGCCCGGATGCTGGCGCGCGATAAACCAAAACTTGCGTTTGTTTTCGCCGGGAAAACCGACACGCAACAGATCCAAATCTTGGCCGTCCAGGGTCTGGCCCAAGCAAACCGAATCCACCAGCGGCGAAGCCAAGGCGTCGTGAACCAAATCGAAATGGCGCTCCATGGTATAGGGCGCGAAGTACGCGTAATAGACACTGTCGGCCAAGGGTGTGTGGTTGATGGTCAGCGCGGAACCATCAAAGGTGGTTTCGACACGGAACCAATGCTCGCGATCATAGGAAGCCACGGCCTGGTAGCCGTTAAAGCCGTCGGGGTAAGCGGCATCGCCGGCATTGACAATGTTCAACTTACAGGCCTGGTCCATGGCACCGGTTAAACGAAAATAAAACCACTGATAAAAATCGGATTCATTGTCGCGGCGAATTGCCAACTGAATATCGCCGGCCTCACGGGCCGAAATGCATTCGATATTGCCGCCGTCAAAGACACTGTTAATGTGCATCCATACCTTCCTTTTGTAGCCGACCGGCCCACTCCCCCGAGCGGGCCGACCAACTGGATCCTTCACGGGTTATTGTACCTGATCCGCGGCAGGCTCATCCGCCGAACCGGTGGGCGCTTCCGTTTCGGACAAAAGCCCCTCCTGCCACATACAGAAACACACGGGTACAACGAACACGGTCACCACGGCGATCAACATCCCGCCAAAGGTAGGTATCGCCATGGGTTTCATGATATCGGCGCCACGCCCGGTCGAGGTCATGACGGGAATCAGCGCGATGATGGTGGTCGCGGTGGTCATGAGCGCGGGGCGAATGCGCCGGGTGGCGGCATGCACCACGGCGGCACGCACGGCTTGGACGTTGCCCGGCTTGCGCTCGCGGAAGGTCTGCACCAAATAGGTCGACATCAAGACACCGTCGTCCGAGGCGATGCCGAACAGCGCGAGAAACCCGACCCACACGGCCACGCTAAGGTTCATCGGGCCAATGTCGAGCATATCGCGCAGGTTCACCCCGACGAGGTTCATATTGAAGAACCACGGCTGAGCATACAACCAAATAAGAATGAACCCGCCGGCACAGGCCACGGCGATTGCCGAGAAAATCAACAGACTGATGAAGACGGAACGGAAGTTAAGGTACAACAACAAGAAAATGATAATCAACGCGAGCGGCAACACCAGGGCCAAACGCGCGCTTGCACGTTGTTGGTTTTGGTAGTTGCCCGCGAATTCCATTTTCACCCCGGCGGGAACGACAAGGCGACCCGCGGCGATTTCGGCATCCAGGGCGGCCTGCACCCGTTCCACCACATCCACCTCGGCATGGCCTTTCTGTTTGTCGAAGATCACGTAACTCACGAGGAAGGTATCCTCGCTTTTGATCACTTGCGGCCCGCGCTCGTAGCGTAAATCCGAGAGCTGCGACAGCGGGATGTGCGCCCCGGAAGGGGTCGGCACCAACACGCGTTCCAACTTATGCAATGAATCACGCAGCTCCCGCTGGTAACGCACCCGGACCGGGTAACGCTCGCGGCCTTCAACCGTCGTCGTGATCTGTCGCCCGCCGATGGCGACCTCAATCACTTGCTGTACCTCGGCCAAACGCACGCCGTAACGCGCCATGGCCCGGCGATCCAGATGGAACTCCAGGTAGGGTTTGCCGATAATGCGGTCGGCAATCACGGTATGGGGCGACACACCCTCAACCTTGGGTAACAAGCGTTCCAATTCCAAGCCGAACGCTTCGATGGTTGCGAGATCGGGTCCTTTGATTTTGATGCCCATCGGCGCGCGCATGCCGCTCTGCAACATCACCAGCCGCGCTTCAATCGGTTGCAGGTTGGGCGCCGAGGTCGCACCCGGCACGCGACCGTGGTGGACAATTTCGGCCCAAATGTCGTCGCTCGAATGAATCCCCGGCCAGGCCGCGCGTCCCGGATTTAAGTCGGGGTCAAGCGCGGGGCGCCACATGCGGAACGGCATACCGCCGGGATCGGGGACCAAACGGCCCTGCTCGTCGCGGTGGTAGCGACCTTTCACTTGGTAAGGCAAACCATCGCCCGCGGGAACCTTTTGCCCCGCTTGATCGCGGAACCAGTCGGTTTCGCCCGCATCGAAGGCAAAGGTTTGTCGCTCGCCGGAGGTATCCGTTAGGTACTCGGGGTGATAGTTAATCACGGTTTCGATCATCGAAACCGGCGCCGGGTCCAGCGGCGTTTCGGCACGGCCCAATTTGCCAACGGCCAAGGCAACCTCGGGGATCATATCAAACGCAATATTCTGCTTCTGCAACTGGTCCCGCGCTTCACCGATGGAGGCATGCACCGAGGTGGTCGGCATAAAAAGAAACGACCCCTCGTCCAAGGGCGGCATGAACTCTTTGCCAAGACCGGGAAACCAACGTTCCCCGGCTTGGACCCAGGCCGCGTCGCGCCAAGCCCCCGGCAACGGAAGCAGCAGCGGTTTTAGGCCGACCCAAATCAATAATCCCCAAAGCGTGAAACACGCGGGCACCACCAAGAACAGGGCGCGAAACCGCAGCGCCAAACCGAGCAAGCGCGGGTAAAGGTGTTGCACACCCAAAAAGCCGCCCAAAATGGTGCCAATCATAAGGGTCACGAATCCGAAATTGGTGGCAAACCCCACCGCGGGCCCCAAGGGCAACCATTCGTCGGTAAGCAACACGGCCACGGCCGACACCGCGACGAAATTAATGCCTCTGCCCGCCCAAGGACGATGTGGGGCGGCGAGGTACGGCTGCACGGCATCGAGCAACGCCGCGATCACCACCAACACGCCGATCATCCGCTCACCGTGACCGAAGGCAAAAACACCGAACACCAAGGTGACAACCACCCGAACCCAACGTATGGTGGGCGCGGCGGTTTTGCGGCGAAACAGCACCCGCGCGACGGTGGGAATCAAGGTCAGCGACACCAAAATCGAGGCCAACAAAGCAAAGGTTTTGGTGAAAGCCAAGGGACGAAACAATTTACCCTCGGCCGCTTCCATGGTGAAAATCGGCAGGAAACTAATCACGGTGGTCGCCACGGCGGTCGTCACCGCGCCGCCCACCTCGCGGGTCGCCTCGAAAATCACTTCAGCAACAGGTTGATCGGGCGCCCGTTCCAGGCGTTCCACAATGTTTTCCACCATCACAATGCCCATGTCGACCATGGTCCCAATGGCGATGGCAATCCCGGACAAGGCCACAATATTGGCGTCAACGCCAAAGCGTTTCATGGCGATGAAGGTCAGCAACACGGCAATCGGCAGCAAACCCGAGACCAGCAAGGAACTGCGCAGGTTCATTAACATCACCAAAATGACCATCACGGTGATCAGAATTTCATGGGAAAGCGCGGTTTTCAAGGTCCCCAAGGTCTCGTCAATCAGTTGCGACCGATCATAAAACGGCACAATGGTCACCTGGCTCACGGTCCCGTCGGCCAAGGTTTTTTTGGGCAGACCCGGCGCCAATTGGTCGATTTGCCGTTTGACGTTGTCGATCACCTCCAGCGGGTTCTCGCCGAACCGCACCACTACCACGCCGCCGACGGCCTCGGCCCCGGCTTTGTCGAGCACGCCGCGACGCTGGGCGGGCCCCATGTGGACGTGGGCCACGTCTTTTACGTAAATCGGCACGCTGTCGACGGTTTTCACCACGGCATAGGCCAAATCCTCCAGGGATTTCACAAAACCCAAACCGCGAATGAAGTACTCAACCTGGTTGATCTCCAGGTTCCGTGCACCAACATCCTGGTTCGACATCTGCACCGCTTGGAACACCTCGTTTAGCGATACCTGGTGGTAGCGCAGCTTTTCGGGATCCACATCGACCTGATATTCACGAACGTAACCGCCGACCGAGGCCACCTCGGCCACGCCGGAAGCGGCCGAAAGTCCGTAACGCACGTACCAATCCTGAATACTGCGCAATTCGTGCAAATCCCAACCGCCGGTGGGCCTGCCTTGCGCGTCGCGCCCTTCCAAGGTGTACCAGAAGATCTGGCCCAAGGCGGTGGCGTCCGGCCCCAGCGTCGGCTGCACGTTGGGCGGCAAGGTGCCCGCGGGTAAACTGTTGAGTTTTTCCAAAATCCGCGACCGCGACCAGTAAAAGTCGAG
Source organism: Acanthopleuribacter pedis (assembly GCF_017377855.1). Lineage (GTDB taxonomy): Bacteria > Acidobacteriota > Holophagae > Acanthopleuribacterales > Acanthopleuribacteraceae > Acanthopleuribacter > Acanthopleuribacter pedis. The sequence continues at coordinate 199,704 of NZ_JAFREP010000014.1, read as the reverse complement.
GTCGTCTTCAAAAATCACGTACACGGTGGAAAACCCGAAATAGGCGTAGCTGCGCACGCCGCGCACCCCTGGCAAGCCCAACAGCGCGCTGGTCAGCGGATAACCAACCTGGTCCTCCATGTCCTGTGGCGAACGCCCCGGCCAGCGGGTGAACACGATTTGCTGGTTTTCGCCGATATCGGGGATGGCGTCCACCGGCACCGGATCGCGCGGCAGGTCACCCAATTTCCAATCGAAGGGCGCCACCAACACCCCCCACACGGCGGCGACGCCGAACAACAGCAGCACCACCAAGGGGTTGTGAAGACAGAACCAGACCAGTTTTTCCAACAAGGTTTTGGGTTCGGGATTAGTGGGCATGGGTCGCCCCCTCCGCGGCTTCCGCGCGCAGGTCTTCTTTTTGCGAACCGCAGGCGAACATCATCGAACCGTAATAGGGGTTGGCGGTGCCGGTTTCCCGCTGCAACCAGTCGGCGCCGCGGTTGTCGAAGGCCATCGGGCAATGGTAGCGATAAATGGAAAGTTCATCGCTAAAACCGAACTTGCTCGCAACGTGGTACATGGCGGTGCTCAAGGGTTCAAAGGCCTCGCGCAAGGTGGCGATGTCACCGGCGGCGGCGGGGCGTTGGATCACCTCGGCCACGTTGAGGCGTTGCCAGGTCAGCATGGCCCGCGCATCGAGGGCCCCCGTGTCCAGCGCTTTCCAAGCCGTGTCGAGGGCGCGCAGCGCTTGTTGCGCCGTGGCGAAATCATCCAAGCTCAGCGCGGTTTGCACGTCAAAATAGGCTTGGTAAAGCGGGGTGAGGGCGGCTCGAAAGGTGGGTGCAACGTCCAGTTTTTGGGCCCGCGCGGCGGGCGTCGGATCGGCCGCGGGCGCATACATCATGCTGCTTTTGGCGCGAATCTGGAGTTCGCTGTCGATTTTGAACGCGCCGTTGACCACGACCCGCTCCCCTTCGGCCAAACCGGACAGCACCACGTAGTGATCCGGCGTTTCCGGGCCGAGCACGATTTCGCGGCCGGTATAACGACCCGGCGTCTCCACATCGGCAACGTAAACCACGGCCCGCTGACCGGTAATCAAGGGCGCGGAACGGGGAATCACCAGCGGAACCTCGCGCGGCTGTCCGGCGACGAAGCCGAGCCGTTCGGCGGGCACGATGTCCATCCCGCACACATCGCAGGCGGCGGGCCCGTCCTTGATCACCTCGGGGTGCATCGGGCAAACCCATTTGCCGGCCAAACTCTCGTCCATGGTTTGCCCCGAGGCGCTGATTTTGGCGTAGGCCCGGGCCGACACGAACATGTCGGGCTTGAGGCGGCCGTCCGGGTTGGCCACATCCAGGCGGACCTTGACGGTGTGGGTGCGCGGATCGAGCACGGGATCGATGAACACAATTTTGCCCTCATGGACCTCGCCGGGATAAGCCCCGACCTCAAATTCCACCTTCTGCCCATAACGCAGCCAGGCCAATTCCGATTCGTAAACATCGAGCACAATCCACACCCGCGACAAATCGGCCACGGTATAAATCGGTGACCCGGTCTGGACGTAGGCACCCTCGTTAAGGTGGCGTTTGATGACAACCCCGGACATGGGCGCCTCGATGGTAAGGGTGTCGCTCGCTTGACCGCGTTTCTCGATGGCGTCGATTTGATGCGAGGCCAAACCCAACAGATCCAGCTTCTTTCGCGCAGCGTTCAGACGCCGCTTGCTCGCCGCCCGCAACGAAGCGGGACCGCTGTCAACGGATCGTTTGGCCTGACGCAGCTCCTGTTGCGCGGTCACCAATTCGGGACTGTAGAGTTCGACCATGTGGTCGCCCTCGCGCACGGTGATGCCGGTAAAGTCGACAAACAAGCGGTCGATGCGGCCCGACACCCAGGCGGTGATATCGCTGACCCGTTTTTCGTCGAAGGCGACCTTGCCCACCATGGCCACCTCGTGGGCGACCACCTTGCGCACGACCGGCGCGGTTTCCACCTCGGCCAAACGTTGCGCCGCGGGTGAGAGCGTGAGGCTCCAAGGGCCGTCGCCGTCCTGGTCGGCGGGAATCAGGTCCATGTTACAAACGGGACACAAACCGGGTTCGGGTTGACGAATGCTGGGATGCATCGAACAGGTCCAAATTTCGTTTTGCACGGCGGTTCCGGCTTCGGTCGAGGCGGCGTCCGCCGGTTTTTCGCCGGCGCAGCCTGTCAGCATCAACGTCAGAACGAAGGGTACCGCCGCGAACCATGCCATTTGTCGTTTCAGTCTTGCGCTCATTCGGTCCCTCCTTGATTCGCCGGGGCGGCGGGCGCGCCGCCAAGTAGGTATTCAATGTCGGCAACAGCTTGGAAACGCCGTTGTTCCGCTTCGTGGTAGGCCAGCAAAAAGGTCAGCAAATCTTGTTCAGCCTCAATCAAATCCAGATAACTGCCGGCACCGGTTTGAAAATCGCTGGTGATGACGGCCAAGCTCTCGCGCGCCTTGGGCACCAACCGTTCGCCAAACAGATCCATTTTGCGTTCGGCATCGTCGCGCTGAAACAAGGCTTGCTGCAAAAGGCTTTCGGCCCGGGTACCGACATCGCGCTGTTGGGATTCAACCGCTTCCAGCGTGAAGCGCGCACGATCCACCGCGGCGCGGTTCTTTTTGCGCCACAGCGGCAGGTTCACCCCAACACTCAGCAAAACCGGATCGACACCACTGCCCCGCGTATTCGGCATGACGGCTTCGCCGGTGTTGATCCAATCGAGGCCGACATGAAAATCGGGACGCCGTTGAAGATCAGCCAAGGCGACCTTGGTTCGATTTTTGGCCTGATGCGCGGCCAACACCTGCAGGTCGGGATGGTGTTGGGCAATAACCGCGCGCGCGTCTGTTCCCTTCAATTCGGGAAGCGATGCCACCGCCGGTAAAGCCGGTGGGAAGGCGAATGGGGCGTCCAGCGGGCGCCCCAACAAGGTGTTGAGCTGGGCGCGAACCGGTTGGGCGGCGGCCTTTTGGCTCGCCAAACGCTCACCCAACTGCTCGATTTCCATCTGGATGCGAATTAAGTCGTTGTAATGGGCGGCGCTGGTTTCGTAGCGATCCGTCACCACCCGCTCCAAATCTTCGAGCAACGCCAAATGCTCCGCGGTAATTGCGACGGCACGACCCAAATAGAAATAGCCGGCAAAGGCTTGTTTGAACTGTTTCTCTAAATCGCGGGCGACGCCTTCCCGCCGCGCCGCCAACACCTCGGCCTCGGCGGCGGCGACCTCCCCGGCCAGCGCACGTTTACCCGGCCAGGGCAACCCCTGGCGAACGCCGAGGCGCTGCTTTTGCGGCCCGACACGGGTCTGTACTTCTTCCACAAAAATGCCGAGCGACACTTGCGGATCGGGTAACGCGGTCGCGGCGGGCACCGCGGCAAGCGCCGCCTGGTAACGCAGGTCGGCGGCACGGTAGGCCGGATGGTTTTGGCGCATCTCGGCAAAATAAGGCGCTAGGTCGGCGGGCGGACCCGCGGGCGGCAGAGCCGCCGCTGGAGCCGCCGCAAAAACCAGCCACGACAGCCACAAAAAAGACTTCATGGTTCCTTCCTTCAAACACGCTTTTCCGTTGCATCACAACCTAAAGCGTGTGTATGGCGTGTTTTGGAAAAACACACCGGTCACGTGAGGGAACACCGGGACGGCGTTCGCGTGTGCGGGCACGTGCGATGGGTTTCACACGTGCAGGAAGGAACCAAGCATCAAATCAAAAATCGGGACAAAACCGTAAGCTTCGGCTGGAGCACGAAAGGCGCCAGGGGTCCGTCGCGGTCATGGTATTGCGTCAGGGCCGCGGGAAAACGAAGAAACACAACCGAATCGTAAAGCGCATTGGGCGCGGGCACAAAGTCGGCGTTCAGGTCGGCGTTGCCGGTGAGGGTGAGTGCCGGGGTAAACGCATCGCCGTGGTCGTCACAACCACAGGGCGCTTGGACGATGACCTCGGGCGCGGCGTCCTCAGCAGCCGCGTTTTCGCCGCTTTGCGTGCTGCAGCAACCGTGAGACGGGGGCGCCGGTTGCGGTTCGGCATGGCAATTCATGCCCGTTTCATTTTGAACCTCAGCGGACAACGGTAGCGGCACGTGGCAGCAACACCACAAGGAAAGCCAAAAATTGACGGCAAGTAAGCCGACCGCTGCAAACTTCACAATTCCCTCTCTCGGCCAAAACGGCCTTTTCATTTCACGGCCAATTCCCAAAACTGTCAACTCTTTTGTCGCGAGGGCAAGGTCGGCGGGACGGCAAACCCGTCGTTCCAACAACCGTTTCGCCGGAAAACAACCAACCATCGACCTTTGTAAGAACCGGGCGGCAAGGCAAAGGAAAGCGGTAACTCACTTGATTGGCACAGGTCGCGGCAGTAACGCGGCCACATCGGGCCGACAAACAAATCGCGCATCAAATCACGACCGGGAGACAAACCAACCATCGGCCGCGGTGACAAACCAGTCTGGAGCCTGGCCAGGTTAAGATCCTTTTGGCAGACCCCCTTCAAAACGGGAATCTCCTTGCGCTGAACCGCGAGGTAAAGGCGCAAGTGCGTTTTGGGGATCACCAGCGTGCCGCGCGATTCACCCTTGGGGTTGAAAAAACACAGTTCGTGTTTTTGGAGAAACGCATCCACCTCGGATTTGGGTAAAACCGCCACGGTTTGAAAACAGGCATTGGTCAGACGAACCTCAGCCTGTTTTAAGATTTGATCGACATGGTGGTCTGTCTCCGACAAGCCGGCGCTCCTTGATCACGTCAAGATAGGTCATTTCCCGAAACACAGCAACCACGCCCAAACAAAACCATCTGTCACATCCCAATGCGCTACTCAGCCGTCACTTTGACCCAAGGAAAAAACGACGTCAAAGTTCCTTTTCATAAACAGAGTTCAAAACATCATACGCGTTTATGACACACAACAGGACAAGCGACCTTGATGGTATCTCGTCCTGTTGATGGTGATTTCTTGTCGTTAAACCAGGGATGTTTGGAAGTGTTCGGCCAGGGCCCTTTCGATCTGACGCTGGGTTTTAACCGCGTCGATTTGGTCGTCTTGAATCAGTTCGCGGACCGAGAACAGGTTGACATCGTCGATGCCGATGAAATGGAGCGCTTGGCGTATATAAGGCGTGGCGAAATCAAGAGCGCCGCCGATGGGAACACCGCCCGAAGCCGCGGTGACAAAGGCTGTTTTTCCTTTGAGCAGGCCTTCCGGGCCGTTTGCCGTGTAGCGAAAGGTGACGCGGGCGCGGGCCACCTGGTCAACCCAGGCTTTGAGCGCGGCCGGTACGCCGAAGTTATAAATCGGGACCCCCATCACCAGGAAATCGGCTGTTTTGAGTTCTTCAATTAATCGGTCGGAAAAGGCCAGTTCGCGTTGTTGCGCTTCGGTGCGGGATTCGACCGGGGTAAAATTGGCGTTCACCCATTCTTCCGTGAGCAGCGGCATGGTGTCGAGCGCGCGCGTCACCACCTTGGCGTTGGGAAACCGTTCCAGCAAACGCGCGACCAGGAAGTCGTTGAGGCGGCGGGTGGTGGAACCGTTTCGCCGGGCACTGGCGTCGATGCGAAGGATGGTCGGTGCACTTGATTGTTGCGTTGATTGAGTCATGGTAACCTCCAAAATGTCCGCCGGTTTTCGCTCCGGCTCGTTGTGATGAAACTAATCTAAGTCTTTTCCAGCACCAAAAAAACAGCAGTTGGCGCAAATCGCTGTTGCGTTTTCGAGAACAATCAAATGAACAAGTTTGAAGACATGGAAACCTTTGTGCGTGTCGTCGAGTCCGGCAGTTTCACCGCCGCCGCCGACCAGATGAACGTGGCCAAATCAGCCGTCAGCCGCCGCATCAACGAATTAGAAAAGTACCTGGCTACACGACTGTTACAGCGCACAACCCGGCGGCTGAGCCTCACCGAAACCGGGCGGTTTTATTACGAGCGTTGCATCAGATTGTTGGACGACTTGGCCGAACTGGAGTCATTGACCCAGCAACGCGACGCCGATTTAACCGGCACCATCCGCATCTCGGGTCCCATGTCCTTCGGCATGCGGTATTTAATTCCCTTGATTTCCGACTTCATGCAACAGCACGAGGGGCTCCAAATCGATATGGTGCTGGACGACCGCAAGCACGACCTGGTCGCCGAGGGTTTTGATATGGCGGTGCGCGTCGGGAGCCTGACCCAAACCCATCTGGTCGCCAAAAAGCTCGGGGTAATGGAACGGGTCGCCGCCGCATCACCCGCCTACCTAGCACGTTACGGCGAACCGCTTCACCCCGACGAACTCAACGAAGGCCATCTCAGCCTGGTCTACAGCTTGGCACCGGAAAACCTCAATTGGCGGTTCGTCGGCGCCGACGGCGGCAACTACCAGCCGCGCCCAAAAACCCGGCTACGCACCAACAGCGGGCCGGCCTTGCTCGACGCCACCATCAAGGGACTCGGCATTTCGACCTTGCCCTTGTTTATCACGGAGCAAGCCATGCGCGAGGGTTTATTGCAACCCATCATGCCAGGTTACCGGCTCGTGGAAGGCGCCGTCTACGCGGTTTACGCGCCCGGTCGCCAGCTCTCCCACAAGGTACGCATCCTCATCGATTACCTTGCCAAGCATTTGAAGGTCGTGCGGTTGGCCGACCTAGCCTGAGACGATCCGGCACCGCCATGGCGCAGAAAAAATAGGAACGGTCGGTTAAACCGGTTCCCCGTCGGCACAGCGCTTGCAAAAGAGGCGGCGGCCCAACATGGCCTCTCGTCCGGCTTGGGCTTCAACCCAGGGCCGCTGCTCCATGGGCGGTCGGTGGCGTACATGGCGGCCGTGACCACAGGCGAGGTCCGCCACCCAGTGGCCTTCCTCATCGCGATGAAACCCGACAATCGCTTGTTCCAACCAGCAAACTCCCAGCTAACTCACTCCATAACAGCCGCTTACATTCTAGCACCAAAAAAAAGTGAAAAAAAGCGCCAAATTTCTTGCACGAATCGCTTAGAAAGTATAAATACTAATTACGTTACCAGTTACGCTTTCAACAAAAGGAGAGACACGATGGACCTTATCCGCGATTTAGGCCTCCTGGCCCTTGGTTCCCGCCTAAAGCGACTGACTGCCAGTTTGATGGCGGACGGTGCTTTGCTTTATCAAGAAGCAGGGCTTGATTTCACGCCCAAATGGTTTACCACCTTTTATTACCTGGCCCATCACGGCCCCGCGCCGGTGACCCAAATCGCCAATCACCTGGGGGTCTCTCATCCCATGGTCAACAAGGTCGCCGCGGAGATGGACGCACACGGCCTGGTCGTGTCGCAAAAAGATCCATCGGACAAGCGACGGCGGGTGCTGGCACTCAGCGACAAGGGTCGCGCGATGATCAAAGATTTGGAACCGGTCTGGCAGGACATTCAGGCGGCGTTGCAGGGGTTGGTTGCCGATGCGAAGGTGGATTGGATTGAGGTCCTGGAAAAAACCGAGGCGAGCCAAAAGGAACAGTCTTTTCTTGAGCGATGTCGCGCGGCCCGCAAGGCGCGTCGCATCCGTGAGATCGAGATCATTGCATACGATCCCACCTACCGCGAGGCCTTTTACGATATTAATCGCGAGTGGGTGGAGACCTTGTTCGAAATGGAAGAGGAAGACCGCAAAGTATTGCAAAACCCCGAGTCGGAAATCATCGCAAAGGGCGGCGAGGTATGGTTTGCGCGCCATCGCGAGAGCGGGGAAATCTTGGGAACCGTCGCGCTTCACAAGGGCGACCACGACCACTACGAAATGATCAAAATGGGTGTGCGCCCAGAGGCGCGCGGTTACAGCATCGGTGAGCAGTTGGGCGTTGCATTAATCGAAGAGGCCAAGCGCCGCGGCATCGACACGGTTTACTTGGAAACCAACAGCAAGCTCACCCCGGCCCTCAACCTCTACCGAAAGCTCGGCTTCAAATCGGTACCCCTCGACCCAAACACCCCCTTCGCCCGCTGCAACGTACGCATGGCGCTTGCGCTTGCCTAAAGGTTCTCACCCGCATTGCTCACCAGCCTTCTGCCGCGCGAACCAAAAACCTTGCGCCCACCGCGTTTGCTCCCACCGTTGCAGCAACGGGGAGAACCCCCTTCGACGAAGCACCGCGACGGCGAAAGGTCGAACACCGATGTCCGGTTTCGGTCGCAAGCGTTTTGACACGCTCGCAACAAAAGCGGGTGAGCAATGCGAGCTAAGCAATGCGAGCTAAGCAATGCGAGCTAAGCAATGACAAGCCTGGCGGTTTGCCAAACCTCGGATGGCCGGCGGTTAAGTCGTTTCCAGTTTTGCCGCGTACCCAAGTATTTTGGGGCCGCCCACCAATTCCGTGGGACAGGGCGTCCAGCCTTGCTCGATTCGTTTTTTCAAAAGTAATTCCGGTGTCGGTTCAACATCCCAAACGGCGACCGCCGTAATGCCCCCCAGTCACGTCATACCGTAGACCAAATACAGTGACTTCTGAATTTTAAAGACCGCATCAATAGAGAATTCATCCATATGCAAAACGGTCGGCGCACCCAGCTCCATTTCTCGGGCCCAATTTAAAACAGACAAAAAAGTCTTATGGTTTTCCACCGCCGATAGGCATTCATGGGGCAGCGCCTGGGCAACTTTCTCCAGGTTGTATTGCAATTTCGCCACGATACCCCCATTCCATCGTTCAAATATGCAGCAACCGGCCGAAGACAGCAAGCACAACCCCGTCTCACCCAACCCATTGGTGAACCATGCGGGCCGAGGCGCGGTTCCACCAGCCCACTCACGAAAGGTCTTGTTCCCGCCGGGCCGGCAAGCGGGATAAAAGGCAAAAGAAGACGGTCACCCGTTAAGGAAGGCGCTTGTGTTAGACTGCGGGTGATATATCAAGCATAAGGACCCGTCCCCCCATGGCCGAAAACCAACCCTGTTTTTCCCTTGCCGAGGCTTCGGCCCTGGCCGCCGAACACTTTGACATCCACGGAACCGCCGTCGCCTTAGATAGTTACGCCGATCAGAATTTCAAGATTACCGCCGCGAGCGGTGCTGTCGTCGTGCTTAAAATTGCCAACCGTACCCAGCAAGCGCCGCACCTCGCGCTCGAAGAGGCGGTCATTTCCCACCTCAAGCGCCACCTTCCCGATGTCCAGTGGCCCACGCCCCTGCCCACCCGCGGCGGCGAAACCATGGTTCAGGTCACCAGCCAAACAGGGGCACGTCACTGGTTGCGCTGTGTGCCCTTTGTCGAAGGCGAACTGTTGGCCTCGGTTAAAAACCCCTCCCCCCGGCTCTCCCGCGATCTGGGCTGCTTCTTCGGGCGTGTCAACCAAGCGCTGGAATCCTTTTCCCATCCCCACATGAACCGTGATCTCGATTGGGATCTCGCCAACGGCGCCGACATCTGCCAAGCCCTCCTCAACCGCATCCAGGAACCCGCCCACCGCCGCCGCATCCACGATTTACTGGAACGATTTCGCGACAAGGTCACCCCGCGGCTACAACACCTTCGCCGTAGCGTCATCCACAATGACGGCAATGATTACAACATTCTGGTAACGGGTAACCGCGTCAGCGGCTTAATCGATTTCGGCGATGTGGTTTTCTCCCACACGGTTAACGAACTCGCCATCCTCTGTGGTTACGCCATGCTCGGGCGCCGACAACCCCTTCAGGTTGCGGCCCGGATTGTGGCGGGTTACCACCAAGCATACCCACTCACCGAGTTAGAGTTGTCGCTCCTCTTCGAACTGATCTTACTGCGCATGTGCACCAGCGTCTGCCAAGCAGCACGCGCGCTGGCCGAAAACCCGGACAACCCCTATTTGGGCGTCCACCTGCAACCCACGCTTGACGCCTTGGCCGAACTTGAAACCGTCCACCCCCGCTTTGCAGGCGCGGTCTTCCGCGCGGCCTGTGCCCTCGAGCCCTGCCCCAAAACGCCGCGCATCACGGCTTACTTGGAAAAGAATCGCGCCGCGTTCCACCCCGTCCTGGGCAACAATCTCCTCGCCGGCCCCAACATCACTTTTGACCTAACCCTCTCCGGCCGCGATTACGGTAGCCAGGCGCAACGCGCCACCACGGCCGACTTTTCCCGCTACCTCTTCGACAAAATGGCCGCGGCGGGGGTCGCGGTCGGGCTCGGTCGCTACAACGAGGATCGCGCCCTCTACAACGATCCCGACTACAGCCTCGCCAATACCCAACGCCGTTCGGTCCACCTCGGCATCGACCTCTACGCGGCGGCGGGAACCCCGGTCACCGCCCCACTGGCCGGCACGGTCCACGCGGTGGCCGACAACGCGGCGGCGGGCGATTACGGACCGACCCTGATCCTGCGCCACGAAACCGATCAGGGCGAAACCTTCTTCACCCTCTACGGGCACCTCGCCCGTACCACGCTCACCAAGCGACACGTCGGCGACGCCGTCGCGGCGGGCGATCACCTCGCCGATTTGGGTGATATCGCGGAAAACGGTTCCTGGCCGCCACACCTTCACTTCCAACTCATCACGGACCTTCTCGACCAACGCGGTGATTACCCGGGCATCGCACGTTATCACGAGCGCAAGGTCTGGTTGAGTTTCGCCCCCGACCCCAATGTCATCCTCAACCTCCCACCGCTCCAGCCCGGCGGCGACCCCACGCACAAAAGCAACCTGCTCGCCAAACGCCGCCACAGCCTGGGTCCCAACCTCAGCCTCAGCTACCGTGAACCCCTGCACATTGTTCGCGGTGAAGGGTGTTACCTGTACGATGCAGCGGGCCGGGCCTACCTCGACATGGTCAACAACGTGTGCCACGTGGGACACTGCCATCCCCACGTGGTCGCCGCGGTCCAAAAGCAACTGGCCCGGCTCAACACCAACACCCGCTACCTCCACCGCAACATCCTCGACTACGCCCAACGCTTGACGGCCACCCTGCCAGGCAATCTATCGGTCTGTTTCTTCACGTGCACGGGTTCCGAGGCCAACGACCTGGCCCTCCGCCTAACCCGCAACGCAACCGGGCGAAGCGACATGCTGGTCCTCGACGCGGCCTACCACGGCCACACGCGGGCACTCATCGAGGTGAGTCCCTACAAATACGAAGGTCGGGGCGGGTTTGCCCAAGTTGAGACCACCCACAAACTGCCGATGCCGGACGGATTCCGCGGCCCCATCAAACACGGTGAACCTGAAATCGGCCGCCGCTATGCGGAGCAGGCAGGCCCCATCCTCGAACAAAAGCACAACCAGGTAGCGGGCCTCATCGCCGAATCGCTTCCCGGCTGCGGTGGGCAAATCGTGCTCCCCGATTCTTACCTCCACCATCTCTACTCGATGGTTCGCGACGCGGGCGGGCTTTGTATCGCGGACGAGGTCCAGGTCGGCTTTGGTCGGGTCGGTACGGCGATGTGGGGTTTCCAAACACAAAACGTGGTACCCGATATCGTGACCCTCGGCAAACCGATCGGTAACGGTTTCCCACTCGCGGCAGTGATCACCACCCCCGACATCGCCGCGACCTTCGACAACGGCATGGAGTACTTCAACACCTTTGGCGGAAACCCGGTCGCCTGCGCGGCGGGCCTGGCGGTCCTCGATGTTCTGGAGAATGAACAACTGCAAAACCAGGCACACCAAGTAGGTACCTACCTCAAACAGGGATTGGTTGCCTTGCAGAAGCAGTACCCCTTGATCGGAGAAGTTCGCGGCCTGGGGCTGTTCCTGGGCGTGGAACTGGTGCGCGATCCCGAATCCCTTGCCCCGGCGGACCGGGAAGCCGCGGAGATCGTCGAACGCATGAAAGCACGCGGGGTGCTCCTAAGTGTCGACGGTCCCCTGCACAACGTGCTCAAAATAAAGCCGCCCTTGGTTTTTGGACAAGCTGAAGCCGACATCGCCCTCTTCCATTTGGAGGCAGTTCTCAAAGAAACAAAGCTGTAATTCCTTTTCTTCACCACGGCCTCGCGACCCAGTCCCCTGATTCGCCAAAAACCCTCGCCGCGGCGGTTTGGATTTTCCGAGCCGCCGCCGATAGGACAACCAAAGAGAAAATTCGCAGGATCCAGTCGTTTCCAATAAAACAAACGGCATGTGATCTGCTCCAGGGATGCATCGCACCCGATCCTTGCTTTGGTAAGATAAGGCATGCATTCCAAAATTTTTCCGCCGGCCTATTGGAGGAACGTCCCCCTTGAACGACCCGAAGACACAACAATTCTTAAAGGCACTTGCCGACAATCCACCACGGCTCGACCGAGACGATCAAGTCGATTTGGCGGAAGCACAACAAACACTGGGTGAGGTCACCCAATACCTGCGCGCCTGGGAAGAGGCGGACCCCAACGCTTTAAGCGACCTCATGCCGCTGGTTTACCAACGCCTCAAGGCGCTGGCCTACGGCTACCTAGGCCGTTCGGACGACCGAACCTTGCAACCCACGGCGCTCATCCACGAGGTTTACCTCGAATTGGAAACCCGTGAAGGCCTTCATTTCCCCAGCCGGGCGGAGTTTATCGCGTTCTCCGGCTTTCTGATGCGTCGTGTTCTGTCCCGATACGCCCGCGAACGCAACGCCCTCAAACGCGGCGGCGGCTGTGTCACGGTCGCCCTGGAACACGACGCCTTAGCCGGTGCCACGGTCGGCCTAACCCCGGCCATGTTGCTCTCGCTCGAACAAGCGATGAAACAACTGGAACAGGTCGATCCGCGCAAATGCCGTCTGATCGAGATGCGTTTTTATGCCGGCCTGGACTTGGAAGAAATCGCGGCATTGCTCAATGTCTCCTCCCGCACCCTCAAACGCGACTGGCAAATGGCCAAACGCTTCCTGGCGGTTCAGCTTAAAGGACAAGATATCGAACGCTAAACTACGCCACGACCTGACGCGGAGCTGCCGGCCATGGACATCGAACTTTGGCAACAAGCCGAACCCATCGTAGAAGCGGCGCTTGAGCTGCCGCCCGAGGAACAAGAAACTTATATCCAACAAACCTGTGGCACCAACGCGGCACTGGCTGAGGCGGTTCGCGCGTTACTCACCGTTGATCTTGAACCCATGGCCTTTATCGAGGGCAAAGCCATTGAGGAGACGGGTCCGGTTCAAGGCAGCCGCCTCGACCAATACGAACTCCAGGAAGAAATCGGCCATGGCGGTATGAGCGTGGTGTTTCGCGCACTGGAACACGGCCCCGATTTTCAGCGGGAAGTCGCGGTCAAGATCCTCAAAAAAGGCATGGACAGCGAAGATATCCTGTTGCGTTTCAAACAGGAACGCCACATTATGGCCACCCTTTCCCATCCGCGCATCGCCACCCTCATCAACGCGGGCACGACCCAAGACGGCCGCCCCTACCTGGTCATGCCCTTTTTCCGCGGCACCACCCTAACAACCTACTGCTCGGAACAGCGCCTCGGCCTCCACGAGCGCCTGAACCTGTTCCTGGAAATTTGCAGGACGGTGGCCTTCGCCCACCGCAATTTGGTGATCCACCGCGATCTAAAACCCGGCAACATCCTGGTCGACAACCATGGCGAACCCTTTTTGCTGGACTTCGGCATCGCCAAGTTGTTGCAAGGCGATCAAGCCGCGGAAGAAACCCGAACCGGGCGGCAATTGTTCACCCCCGAATACGCGAGCCCGGAACAGATCGCGGGACACCCGGCCACCACGGCAACCGATATTTATGCGCTGGGCGTGATTTTGTATCAGCTATTGGTTCAGGAACGACCGTTTATCCGCAAAACGCCCAGTCAGGCGGCGCTCATGGCCGGGTTAGGCCGTGAAAACGCGGAAAAACCCAGCGCCCGGCTGAGCAAGCGTCAACGGGAAGGCGCCAAAAACGAACCCGCGCTCATCCAGGCCCATCAGCTGCGCGGCGACTTGGACACGATCACCCTCCAAGCCTTGCGCCCCGACCCAGATCGCCGTTATGCGACGGTGGTGCAATTCGCGGATGATATCGAAGCTTATCTGGCCGGTTACCCCGTGAGCGCACGCCAGGAATCATGGCATTATTACGTGGCGAAGTGGCTAAAACGGAATCGCGCCTTGGGCATCACCCTGGCCGCGGCGGCGCTCAGTGCCCTGGGATTCACCCTACTTTTGGCCAGGCAATATAACGAAACCAGTAACGCCTTGCGCCACGCGGAGCTGGAAACCAAACGGGCCAAGATGTTCAGCGACTTTATGATCGACATCTTCTCAGCCGCGGATCCGTGGGCGGGCGACAGAGAACAACTCAACGCCATGACCGTTGTAGAACGGGCCGCCGCCCAAATCCGCGACGAATTCCACGACGACCCGGCGGCACGCGCCTCGCTGATGCACACCATGGGCAAGGTCTACACCCAAGCGAATATGGCCGAACAAGGTGTCCCCTTGCTGCGCGAAGCACTGACCTTGCGCCACAACATTGTCAAAGAAACACCGCCGCTCAAACAAAAAAATTCCGTGCTGCTTATGGCCGATACGATGTTCGAGTACGGGCGCGGCTTGGCGGACATCGGCGAACACGACGAGGCCGAGGTCGTTTTCCGCGACATCCTGGAGGTGTACCACGTCTACCTTCCCGAAGACCATACCCGACCCGGTGCCGTTCTTTACGAACTGGCCGAATCGGCGTTTCGCGCGGGACGGTTTGAAGCGGCAACGGAAAATGCGGTAAACGCGCTGAGTTACTTGGATCAATACGACGATAAAACGGTTCACCAACGCGCGATGGTTCAAAACCTCATTGGCGAGATCTACCATAAATACAGTCGCTTCGAGGAATCAGGCCGGTACCTGAACAAGGCGCTGGAGCAGTATCGCAACGTCTTACCGCCCGACCATCCCACGATTGCAATTACCTTGACCGCGCTGGCAAATCACTATGCCAGCATCGGCCGGTACAGCGAAGGCATTCCGCTGGTGCTCGAGGCGATTGATATCCTCGACGCCAAATTCGACGCCAAACACAGCCAACATATTTCGGCTTACGCGGTGCTCGGTGAGCTCCAGGCGCAAATGGGAAAGTACGTGCAGGCGGAGGAAGCGGTGATGCAGGCGGTACAGATCGCGGAGAAATCGATGGGCCCGAACCATGTCGCCACCGCGGCGCAATACAACAACCTCGGGGTCCTCTACAAACAAATGGGTCACCTCAACCGCGCGCTCGATATGCACCAACGCGCCCTGGCGATTCATGATCGCTCACCCAAGGAAAACCGGATGGGTCGCGCCGCCACCTTGTTTCACTATGCCGACACCCTGTTGCGCCTTGAACGCCTGGACCTGATCGAGGCCCTGCTCCAAGAGGCGCTCCAAATCCATCGGGAACAACCCAATACCCAGCACAAGGTCGCGGCCGCCACCTTTAAAACACTGGGTTCTTACTATTTACAAACCGGCCGTTTAAAAGAAGCAATCAACCCCCTGCAAAAAGCGATTGACATTCGTCGCGAGGTGTTTGGCCCTTGGGATCACGAAATGGCCCGCACCGAGGTAGTTCTGGCCGACATCTACCTGGCCTTAGGCGACGAATTAAACGCACGCCGTCACGCCAAAACCGGCATCGATATTCTCGGGCAGCCCCAATTCGGCGATCCACCCGGTTTGTATTCCGCCCTTTTGGTTAAGCGCAAGATCCTGAAACAGTTCGGCGGCAGCGCCCGAGAACGCAAACCATTGGAAGATCGCATCAGGGAGCTCGAGCGGAACTATCCCGGCCTGGGCAGCCCCAATCCTTAAAGCCACCCGCAAGGCCTCATGCCGAGGAAAGATTTTTTGTTAACTAGAAGTTACCGCACGCCGATGAAATGACATATCTCCATAGAAAAAGAAGCGGTTCGCCTTGATTCGAAACCGTCGATCACCGTGATGGATCCGTTAACAAGGAAGGGTACACATGTCGCACACAAGGTTCTGCTCACTCCTTCTCCTACTGTTGGGTATGTTCTTCCCGAGCAACTTATGGGCTTGGCAAGAGTCGCGTTACCAGCTCGGCATGGATTTGCGCCTGCGCTGGGAAGACAAGCAAGATTTCAATTTTCGGGGCGGTGACCAATCCTATTTGCTCACCCGGCTGCGGCTACACGGTGCCTATCATTTCTCGGCCAACGCCCAGGCCTTTGTTGAAATTCAAGATGCACGGGTTCATGAGGAAGATCGTTTCGGCACGCCTCCCCTCAACGAGGATGCCGTTCCCAACATCTTCGCTGACGAATTCGATATTCACCAAGCCTACATCCAATTCGGGGTCGGCAACGGCAAGGTCAAAATCGGCCGCCAAAAGTTTAATTTCGCCGACAAACGGATGGTGGCCTCCCTGGAGTGGGCCAACACCGCCCGTGTCTTCGACGCGGTCCGACTCACCTTTGGAGGAAAAGACACGCGGCGTTGGGATGTCTGGGCCTCGCAGCCGGTAACGGTTAACCCCAACGATCCCAATGATTGGCAGCGCGTGGGGAACCGCTATTTCGACAGCCGATTCTACGGGGTGATGTTCCGCGACCCACTCAGCATTCAAGACGGCGCCTACGAGCTGTTTCTGATGCATCGGGACAATAGCGAATTCGGCGACGCCGTGTTTCATGCCGGCGCGCGCCTCACCAAAAAATTTGGGAAGTTATCGGTCGACGCCCAAGCGCACCAACAGTTTGGTGACTGGAACGACGGTGATCATAAGGCCACCGCATACGCCTTGTTGGGCAAGTACACCACCGAAAACGACTTCTTCAAAAACATCGCATTGGGATACCTGAGCGCCTCCGGTGACGATAACTTCGCCGATGGAGATCACGAGACTTTTGACAATTTGTATCCCTTAAACCACGCCTATTACGGGTTTATGGACTTCTTCGGCTGGCAGAATATGTCCAACCTCGAACTGATTTTCAGCGGCCAAGCCTTCCCCAACGGCACTTGGCGCGTGGCCTTGCATCGTTTCACCATTAATGAACCCGAAAGTGATGCGTGGTACAACGCGGGTTTGGGCCGCTTCGGTAATCCCGTTGCGGGCGCGCGTGACGACCATGCGGGCGATGAAATCGATTTCACCTTGGTCTTTCCGATCTGGGAGAAACGCATCAAGATGTTGTTGGGGTACAGCCTGTTCCAGGCCGGTGATTATGTGTCGGAGCGCGGCGGCGACCAAGATGCGCGTTTTTGGTACGCCCAAGCGTTGTACAAATGGTCGACCAAAAAGTAAGGGCCGGGCCGCACAGTTCGCGGGGCTTTTGCTACGTAACGGACACCCCGGTGAGAGGCGCCGGTTAGCGCAAAGGCCGCGTCATCACGTCTTGAAGGAAATCAACCACTGCTTGGACTGTCGGCACATGGCGACGTTCGCGATGAACCACCAACCAGATCTCCCGGTAGAGCCCCTTGGTCTCAACCGGCAAACGCACCAAACCCTGAGCCAAGTAGGCCGTGGGTCGCGGCAGCAAGGCGACACCGAGGCCCGCTTGCACCGCGGCAATCTGGGGTTTGGTGCCGTTGCATTTGAGAATGGGTTTTAGGTCGGGATAAAGTGCTGCAAACCAACGGCTTTCCGGTAAGTGGGGCGGCAGTCCCTCCAGCATGATCCAATCCAAAGTATGGGGGTCCTCCAAGCTATCCGGGGAACGCGTCTCCAAGTAGCTTTGGCTCGCATAAACCCCAAAGGCAAAACCACCCACGCGGCGGGCAAACAGATTGCCACTTTCGGGGCGAGCCAACCGCAAGGCAACATCCGCCTCACCCCGCTCCAAATTCACCAATCGCGGGCTGCTTTTGAGATCGAGCCGGATATGCGGCCATTTTCGGTGAAATTCTGGGAGCACCGGGGCAATGATCCAGGTGGCAATCTCATCAATGGTTGCCACCACCACTACCCCACCGGCTTCATTTTCGGCCGCCCCGATTTCCCGTGCAATGCGCAACGCCCCGGCTTCCATCTCCTCGGCAAAGGGAAGCACCGCGCGTCCGGCCTTGCTGAGCACGAAACCGGCACGGGTCCGTTCAAAAAGCGGCGTGCTCAACGCCTGTTCCAGGGCGGCCAAGCGACGGCTCACGGTGGATTGATTCACCTGCAACCGCGCGGCGGCCTCCACGGTGCTGCCGGAACGCGCGGTAGCCAAAAACACCTTCACATCATCCCATTGGAACATGCGACCTCCCCTTTAGATCCATGACTGTTTCGTATCGGCCTTGGATTCAAATGCATTATTGCATACCCAGCATGCACTTTTCGCGATGGCAATGCACTCCTGTCACTTGATAGTTTGATAGGGCGGCGAGTCGGCCACCTTCCGTCGCCCAACCAAGATCACCCATCCCGCAAGGTTCGCGGGAGTACCATCGCGCCAAAGGAGCTACCCATGACGCAAGCCGTTTCGACCCAATCGTCTCGCAAGCAAACACCCCCTGTCACCATGCAGGCTATGCAATGGTTTTTCGGTACTTTTGGCCGCATCGCACCCACGCCCACCAGCCACTTAGCCAACCACCTGTGGTTCTCACCCCGCCGCGCCAAGCAGCCGGACCGAGAACGTTCCTGGGAAGCACCGGCAACCCGTGAGAACCTGACCTGGCGGGCCAGGGCCATCACGACCTACCGCTGGGGAACGGTCGGCCCGGTGGTTTTGCTGGTCCACGGATGGGCGGGACGGGGCACCCAGCTCGGCGCCTTTGCCCAGCCCTTAGTGGAGCAGGGTTATCAAGTGGTGGCCTTTGACGCCCCGGCCCATGGTCGTTCGCCCGGCAAAAAAACAACGGGTGAGGACTTTCGGGAAATCGTCAACTTGATCGAAGACCGCGAGGGCGGCATCCATTCGCTGATAGCGCACTCCTTCGGTTGTGCCGTATCGGCCTATGCACTTGCCAAGGGAATGCAGGTCGAAAAGGCGGTATTCATCAGCCCACCCAGCGACCTGCACTTTGCCATGGAAAGCTTTCGTCAAACGCTCAAAATGCCGTCAACGATGGTGCCCCACCTGCGCCGTCGCGCGGAGGAAACCTTGCCGCACCTGGGGGTCAACCTTTGGCGTGCCCTTTCGGTGACCAACAACGTGGCCGGTTTTCCCTTCCCCGGCCTCATCATCCACGACCGCGAGGACCACTGGGTGCCCATCGAAGAAGGACGCCGCGTCGCCAAGGCCTGGCCAACCTGCGAATGGCACGAAACACGCGGCCTCGGGCACCACCGCATCCTGCGCGAGGAAACCGTGATCGAAAAGGTAACGTCCTTCCTGGTTTGAAGCTAACCCGCATTTCTCACGGGGAATTCTACTACGGGGCAAGCCATGGGATTACGAGGGTTTGCCTTCCGCGGGGCGGCAGGCCGCTTTACTCGGTCGAGTCGCCTTCGCCTCAGCTGCTACGCCGATTGGTCGGCCCCGCGATAGGTCGGATCCCTGTGTCGTGGCTTGGTCGTAATCTTTTTACTCACAAGGCTTCCAGCTTGTCGCGACAAATCCTTGTAAGAAATGCGGGCCAACCCGCGCGAAAACGCCGGCCTTTGGCCCGCTGATCCATGGGCCTGGCGACCGGGCGTGGTGACCGGGCGTGGTGACAGGCATGTTTAAACGCCTCTATCGCAACGCCTTACCGGGGCTGCACCCTGATAGGTTGGGGCAGGCACCGGAACACCCGCGGAGACCGGGTGTGGTGACAGGCATGTTTAAACGCTTGTGAGAAATGCGGGCCAACCCGCGCGAAAACGCCGGCCTTTGGCCAGCTGATCCATGGGCCTGGCGACCGGGCGTGGTGACAGGCATGTTTAAACGCCTCTATCGCAACGCCTTACCGGGACTGCACCCTGATAAGTTGGGGCAGGCACCGGAACACCCGCAGAGACCGGGCGTGGTGACAGGCATGTTTAAACGCCTCTATCGCAACGCCTTACCGGGACTGCACCCTGATAGGTTGGGGCAGGCACCGGAACACCCGCGGAGACCGGGTGTGGTGACAGGCATGTTTAAACGCTTGTGAGAAATGCGGGCCAACCCGCGCGAAAACGCCGGCCTTTGGCCAGCTGATCCATGGGCCTGGCGGCCGGGCGTGGTGACCGGGCGTGGTGACAGGCATGTTTAAACGCCTCTATCGCAACGCCTTACCGGGACTGCACCCTGATAGGTTGGGGCAGGCACCGGAACACCCGCGGAGACCGGGCGTGGTGACAGGCATGTTTAAACGCCTCTATCGCAACGCCTTACCGGGACTGCACCCTGATAGGTTGGGGCAGGCACCGGAACACCCGCGGGAAGCGCTCCGTGGTGACAGGCATGTGAAAACATTATCAAGACTGCACCCTGATAGGTTGGGGCAAGCACCGGCACACCCGCGGGAAGCGCTCCGTGGTGACAGGCATGTGAAAACACCTCTAAAGCAATACCTTACCGGAGCTGCACCATAACAGGCACAGGCACGCTCATCGTGGAAGGCTTGTGAAAACGCCTCAGACACCCGCCAAGCTACTTTTCCTTAAGCTGGACACCGTATTGTTTCATTTGCTGGTCAAAGCTTCTGAGGTCGGTTTGGTCCACGTGGTGCGAAACAATCCCATCCTTGATACGGAGCACCGCAACCTTCGGGATAATAAAATGAAGCTTCTGCTTGGCAGGTTCGAAGGCCTCGGCTTTGGCACGCACGCGAATTTCGTAGAAAAAAACCACCAAATCGCCGCGATCCATCTTGCGACGCACAATAATTTGTTGACGCTCGGCGAAAGGAAAACGCGCCTGGTGATGCTTTAAAATTTCCTCGGGACCCCGCAAGGACACCCCGGCATGGGGATCCTCGTAAAGCGATTCCGCATTGTAAAAACCCTTCAGCGCGGTGACGTCACCACGCGTGAACGCGTACATGTAACGCTCCGCAACTTGGTGGGCCGCCATGGGCGCCTCAGGCGCGGGCTCGCGCAATAAGGCAAAAAGAAGCAGGGTTAACACGCTCATAGGACCTCCGCGGCGAAATCGCCGAGTTTACCTCGACGGCGCATCCAAGCCTTGCCGAACCATCGCGGCAACGGGAACGCACAGGAGAAGTAAACGAGACTTAGTCACGGGATGTTCAAAAAACCCCGTCAACCTTACTCCTAAAGCAATGATCATTCCATGGTTCCACCAAAGGTGTAAAGGATTAGCAAGCGCTAAGTAAACAAAACCCAATATGAAAGCCGGCTCACACTTCACCGTCCCCGTCGATCCCACCAACACCCGCTCCCGTGGATGCCGGTATCGCGTCACCTTCCTCAAAAGCCAAAGTTACCTCGGTCCCCTGTCCCGGTTCGCTGACAATCTCGAACCGCCAACCATGACGCTGACAGAAATCGTGGACAATCGACAGACCCAAGCCAAAACCACGGCTTTGGTCGCCGCGAACATTGCGTTCCTTGAGCAAGGTCAATTGGTGCCGACTCAAACCGGCCCCACTGTCACGCACCACCACCTTACCCGGCAAGACCTGCAACACCACTTCGCCCTGGTCAGTGTACTGGAAGGCGTTCCGTAAAATATTGCCGATAGTTATGGCCACCACGGGCTCGGGCGCACCCACCCGAAAACGGCTGTGGATCGCCAAACGGGCAGTAACCGGCTTCTCCTCGATTAAGTAACGGTTCGCCTCCACCAAGTTTTCAACGACCACGTCGACCTGCGCCTCACCCTTGGCCACGCTCTGGCTGCCCTCGCGACCCAAATACAAAAAGGTCTCAATAATGTTTTCCATATCGCGCACGGCCCGCTGGATGCGTCGCAAAGGCGCGGCGGGCGATTGCCCATGTTGCAATTGCTTCTGAATCAATTCGGCCGCGCCGCGGATGACGGTCACCGGCGTGCGCAGCTCGTGGCTTGCATCACGGGTAAAGCGTTGCTCTCGCGCGATGAATTGATTGATGCGCGTCATGGCACCCTCAAAAGCGCGCGCCAAATTGCCGACCTCGTCGGGATAATATCGGCCTGCCATATCCGTGGGTAACTGGTCCGGCTCGGCGTGCGCGACTTCGGCCGACAACTGGGTCAGCGGCGCGATCAATCGCCGCGCGATAAGGAACCCGAACCAAATGGTCAGCACCAAAACCATCACCAAGGCGTACATCAGCACGGAAACCAAGGCATAATCATCCAAGGGTTCCACCCCGGTATCGCTGTGGTACAGGTACAAAAGGTAACGCGTGTCCAACTCAAGAACTTTTAGATGAAAATTAGCGGTAAACTCATAAATACCAGGTTCTAAATCGGTCCCCAATTGCTGGAACAACTCGGGGAAATGCGCAAAAGGCGCCTCGGCCTGCCGGTCTACAATAAAACCCTGCAACAGATGATTAAAAGGCGGCTTGGCCTCGGGATCGACCTTGCGACGCGCGACATAGGCCTCACTCTCCAGCTCCAGCACATTCTCCAAAATGCGATCTTCCATACGGTGTAAATAACCGTAAACAATGCCGCCGTAGGTCATACCCATTAAAAGCCCGGCAATACCGAATGCCACGATCATGCGAAACCGCAAGCTGTAGCGGATATCGGGCCGGCCACCGTTCATGGCTTGTTGTTCAGCGCTCACGCGGTCCCCGTTCCGAAGCGTCGGCGAGAATGCGAAATCCTACCCCGCGAATCGTTTGAATCATGGCAAGGTTAAACGGCTTATCGACGACCTGGCGGAGATGGTAAATGTGTGATCGCAAGGCATCGGAGCCGGGCGGCTGGTCATCCCAAATATAGTGGGCCAAATCCTCGCGGGTCACCACGTTGGGGGTGTTCTCCATCAAATACCGTAGAATGCGGATGCACACCTTGTTCAGTTCCAACAAACGCCCCTGGCGGCGCACCTCAAAGGTGCCCTTGTGCAGGGTCAAATCACCGACGGTCAATTCCATTCCGTCGCGGCGATGCCGCCGCAGTAGCAACGCACGTAACCGCGCAACCAATTCCTGCATGGCAAAGGGTTTGACGAGGTAATCGTCGGTACCCGCTTCAAAACCCACCAACTTGTCGTCGAGGGTATCGCGCGCGGTCAGCATCAGGATCGGGATCGCCAATCCTTGCTCGCGCAGGTTCCGACACAAAGCCAAACCGTCCATTCCCGGCAACATCAAGTCCAACACCAAGACATCAAACGGCTGGGTCAGCGCAAGGTGTAAACCGCCAACCCCGTCCAAGGCGTGATCCACGGTAAACCCCTCGGCGCTCAGGTATTCATGGATATTGGCCGCAATATCGGCATTATCTTCAATTACCAAAACACGCATCGCCGATTCCTCCGATTTGGGATGTTCCATTCTCACCCTGATCGGGGCATGAAGTTAAGAAAAAGCGAACAAGCCGGCTGGGTTTTCGCTTTTCATCGGCCGAAAGGATCAGGCGACCACCTAACGATGAGGCACGCGGAAAACGCCCCCGCGTGCCCCCTATCGATTTGCCTAAAATTTCCAGGTAAAGCCGAAGGTCGGCAGAATCGGCAGCCAATCCTCCGTTTCCAAGGCAACCGCGGCCAAGGAGCCGTCCGCTTGTTGCTGGATCGTCCAATCGGAATAACCGCGCACATTGGTGCGGTTGTAAAGGTTGCTGATGTCGAGGAACAACTCGAATGCCCGTTTCTGGCCAACCTGGACACGGCGGTTGATGCGCAGGTCCATGCGGTGGTAGTCCGGCAAGGTCTCGCTAAAGATGTCGCCGGCGACCAATTCAGGGGTGCCGTCCTCGTCAAAACCGACACGAATCGGCGTGGTGCGCCAACCGGTGTGGTAAATCCAAGCGACGTTGAAGTTCCACTTGGGACCCGGCCGCCAATTGAAGCTGGCATTCAGGGTGTGCTCTTGGTCGAACTGGCGCGCGACCTTGCCGCCCTGGTAATCGTCCTGGGCCTCGGACCAGGCGTAATTCAGGAACCAACTGTACTTGCCACCCAAATTCTGTTTCAGCACGAACTCGACGCCCCGCACCTCGCCGGTATCCACATCCAAGGCAATGCGGTCGGCGCTGGGCCCGGCGTACTGCACCATGGACCGGGTCAAGTTGTCGTAACGCGTACGCAAATCACTGAGATCTTTAAGGTAACCTTCAACCCGAAAATCAAGTCCATTGGCAAAACGATGGTCTAAACCCACCAACCAATGGGTGGCGCGTTCCGGGGTCTGGAAGTGCTTCTCACCGTCGGCAATTTCCAACTCATGGGCGCGCTCCGCCTGGTAATAGGTGCCGTACGCAAAACGCCAAGAGGTGCGTTCGTTCTGTTCAAAAAACAAGCTGAAACGGGGGCTGACTTGGTCGTCCTCAACCAAGGTCTGACGGTCGAAGCGGACCCCGGTCTCGGTGTAGAGGCGCGGGTTAATGCGCCAACGGTGTGCCAGCCAAGCCGAGGTTTCTTCACCTGTCGGGTCCAACTTGGTTTCAATCAGTGAAAAGGCTTGGCCGCCGCCCACGGGTGGATCGTTTTCGGTCACGCCGCGGTAATCGTAGGCGGCATCCACATCGCGGAACGCCCAGCCAAAGCTGATCATATGGTCGTCGTTCACGCTGTATTGCCAATCTTGTTTCACGCCCCACCAGATCAGCGAGCGATCATCCTTCAGGTCATAAGCCTCGAAACCGCCCACGCTGGTGGCAATCCGATCCTGGCTCTGATCGCCCCAAAACAGCAAGCTCTCGGAAGAAAGACGATCACTCCAAGCCGAGGACACCTTAGTCCACAAATACAGATCGTCGTAGTTGGCGGTGGTGTCTTCCACATCGCCGTCCTCGTTTTCGCTTTCAACAAACTTATCGTTGGCGAGTAAGTAATTTAACGACCAGTTATGACGCTCACCCATCACATGGGTCACGCGACCGTAGGAGTCATAATAAGTAATGTCGCTTTCTTCGCCTTCCTCATCGTCCTCGGTGAAGCTGAGCAAAATATCTAAATAGCCGCGGCGCGCCGAGACGAACCAGCTACCGAGACCGTCGTTAAAAGTGCCTTCGCTGCGCAGGCCGACATTGCCGAAACTCAAGGTCACCTCGGTCTTGCGTTCGCTGGGTACCAGGGGATCCATCACCAACACACCGCCGCGGGCGTTGCCGTATTTGGCGGAGTGCCCCCCGCTGGTCAGGGTGAGCCCGCCGAGCGCCTCGGGATCGATGAAACTAAACACCCCGGTGTAGTCTTTGAGGTGGAAGGGGTTGTGAAGTTCCATATCGTCGAAGGTGACTTTCACCTCGCGGTACTCGCCGCCGCGCAAGTTGAAACTCGCGGAAAAATCGGTGCTGCTGGTGCCCGGCAAGGTCGCCAAGGCCCGGTAAACGTCGTCACCAAAGTGGGGGGTGTTGCGGATCGTTTCCCGATCCAGGTAGTTCCCGCCTTGCACGGGTTGGCTCATGATCGAGAAGGTCGAAGGCGCCATCACCACATCTTCCAAGGCGATGGTTTGGGGTTGCAGCACAAAGTCACGTTCGGCCAATTCACCGCCGACCAACTCAAGCGTTTCTTCAAGGGTCGCAAAGCCGGGCGCCGAAAGGGTGATGCTGTAGTTGCCGGCGGGGAGGTTGCTCAGGGAGAAATCACCGTCGACGGTCACTGATTTCTCAAAGAATTTGTTTTTAAGGGTCAGACTCACCTGAATCACGGTTTGCGCATTCCCGTCACGGACGGTACCTGCAAACTCGGCGGTTGGGGCCGCGGCCGCCAAATGACCGGCAACGGCCGCGCAAACAACCAAAGCAACCCTTAGAAATTTGTTTTTCCGATTGGTTCTCAATACCTTTTCCACATTTCACCTCTTCTCTGCATCACGCGACACATCCAGACAGAGCACGGCCGGCCCGTGCGAAAAAACGACATGGGGGCGTGCGCCGGTGCGGCGAAGTCCGCGACGTCGTGCGGCAATATTGGTTGATACACGCGGTAAGCATTCGAAGGAACGGTGGTTCACCCGCATGACACACCAGGTTAGGGGAAGCGGCACCCAGGAAATGGATGAAGGATTTGCCGTTACCCCAACCCGCGGTTCGTTAAGCGAAGCAGGTTGCAATGGTCCACCGCGTGGAAGCGTCATTTGGGTTCGCCAAAGGGGCGCATCTCGGGGTTAGTGTCGGTGGACGGTAAAAAACATTTGCAAAAGGCCATTTTTTTTAGAGGACACACATTCTTTCAACGCGCCAATCCCACAGCACACTTTTGCAAAAGCGCACAACCCATTACCTCACCCCCTTTTTTGCCTCTGCTCCTCAGCAGAAGAGCCGGTAAGCCATGCGGGCTGGGTTCCTGTGAATGCGGCGGGCTGGGTCTCGCGCCCGCCATGGTCATAACCTATCGCATCCACCGTGAAACCCATGTCGAAAGCATGTGAAATCGGCGTGAAATCGGCGCGCCGGCCGCGCGGCCACCCAGGCTCACAAGACGTCTTTTTTGCCGCCCAAGAGGGTCACGGCCTCTTGCCGATAACCGTCAATCACACCGCCCAGCCAATGATCCGGCCCACCAAAATCACGCGCCAAGTGTTGGTCGGCTTCGTCAAAGGCCTGCCGTGCAACCGCGGCGTCCCCACGCGCGGCGGCGATCACCCCCAACAACGCGTGAACCGCAACCACACGGTAGGTCGGCACGCGTTCCTGCTGTTGGTAAAGGGTCAACAAACGTTTCGCGAGGGGTTGCGCGATCTCGTAAAACCCGTTTTCAACCAATTTCTCAACCCGCCAATACAGCCAGTTAGCGAATGCCATGGAACGGGTGCCGAACCGCTGTTCGGCATCGATGACGGCGGCGGCGAGTTCGGAGGCACCCGCCGCGCTGGTTGATTCTTGGAATAAACGCGCTACGGCAAGGCTCGCCCGCAAGCCGTTTATCTCTTTCTCCGAACGCCCCAAACCGCGGTGAATGGTATGGGCTTCGGCCATCATCTGTTCCGCCTCGGCAAAACGTCCCTCATCGAGGCGCATCAAACCGTGGTTAAACAGTCGGGTGGCGTGCGCCCGAGAACGGTAGCCTTGCTTCTTTTTCTGGTAGGCGGTCTCGGCCAGAAAATATGGCTCGGCATCGGCCCATCGCTTGGCTTTGCGCAGGGAATAAGCCAGCTGCATGCGGGTTCGCGAGGTTTCGCGGTGGTCCAGACCGCGATGGGCGATGATTTTTTCCAAAAACGCCTCGTGAATCGCGACAGCTTCGTCCCATTGATGACACCACTGGTGAATTTCGGCCCGATTGCGTTCATTAAGGTAATATTGCCGGTAATCATTCGGCTTTTTGAGACGGACATCTTCGTTAATTTCGGCTTGAACGGTCAGCGCTTCCTGCAGCAGCCCCGTTTTGGCGAGGTACAACGCATAACGACGCTTGTACCGCCATTCGTGCTCGGATTTCACATCCACGTGGTTTTCAGAAAGTTCGGCCGCCTCGCGCGCCGCGTCCAAGGCCTCGGGAAAACGTTCCAACTCGCTCAGGCGCCGCGAGACGAAGGCAATGGTCCCAATGGTACGTGGGTGTTGGGTACCGAGCGAACGACGGCGAATCGCCTCGACCCGACGACCCACCTCCAAGGCGGCCCCTGTGCGGTCGGCACGATCATGGTTTACGGCGGTGCTGTAAAGGTAGGTGGCGAACAGCGGATGGTGCTCGCCAAGCGCACGGCCCGCCTTGGTGAGCCCGTCAACCAGCAGCCGGTCACAATCCGCTTTGCGACCCTGGGAGCGGTAAGAAAGGGCGAGATTGTACTGCGCGGAGAGCGTGTTGGGATGGCTGTCGCCATAACTTTGTTGGAACATCGCAAGCGCGCGACGGTAGGCCTTTTCGGCGCCGACATGGTCACCCTGGTCACGGAGCAAAATGCCCTGTTTGTTGATACACATGGCATATTCGGGATGGTTGGGATCGTTTAAGCCCTCGTAGATGGCGAACGCCTGTTGGAACAACGCCTCGGAGCGTGCCGTCTGCTCGAGCCGAAAAGCATTAAACGCCTGAGCCTGAAGTACCTGTGCATAGCGAATATGATTGGGTGAATACAGGGTTTCCAGAATGCCGGCCGCCTCGGCAAACAAGGCCCCGGCCTCGTGAAAACGGCCGAGGTGGCCGTGACAATTGGCCAGCGCAAAGATGCTGTCGGCAACCTCGGAATGCAGCGGGCCGTAGCGCTTTTTTTTAGCCGCCACCACTTGCTCGTACAGGGTAATGCTTCGGTTGGAGAACCCCCAGGTTTCGTACAAGCGGGCCTGGGCAAAGGTCAAGGCGACGGTCTCCTCCGCGGAGAGATCCGGCACGGCCCATACCTGGTCATAGGCCTTGGCAGCTTCCACAAAACGGCCGCTTTCCACACAGGTATCGCCGCTCAATTTGATCAGGGGATGGGGGATTGCGAGCCCACGAAGCCGGTACCATTGCTCGCTTTCGCTCAATTCACGATGCGCCTCGGCATAGGTTCCGTTTTTGATAAGCGCTTCCAACAAGCGTTTGCTGAGGTCGGTAAAGGCGTCGGGATCTTCACCCGCCAAGGCGCGCGCCTGCTCGAACAAATCGGCGGCGCGGCGGTATTCGCCCAGCGAGGCATGGACGCGCGCCATGGTCTGCAACAAGGCGAGGCGTACACGCGGTTCCTCGTCGAGATCTTCGGCGATATGAAACATGCCGCTCTCAAGTAAATCGGAGGCACGGATGTCCTTGCCCTTGGTGACGTTGGGATCAACCCGTTCGAACAGGCCGATCATAAATTGGGTAACGGCCTCGGCGGTGCGCTGCTCTTGTAGGGCGACGTCGCGCTGGGCCGTCACCCGCTGATTTTGCACGCGGGCGTACCAGGAGAAACCGATCATCAACACCACCAGCACCCCCACCGAGCAGGTCGGCCACGGGTTACGCGCCAGGAACTTGCGCAGTCGGTAACGTCGCGATGCGGGCCGCGCTTGAATGGGTAACCCCGCCAAATAAGCGCGTACATCGGCAACCAGGGCTTCCACCGAACTGTAACGCGCGTTCGGTTCGCGGGCCAACGCCTTGAGGATGATGGTGTCCAGATCACCGCGCAGCCGCGCCACATAATGAAGGCGTTTTCCTTGCGCGTCCGTGCTGTGCTCGCTGGGTTTGGTGATCGGTTCGTTGTTGACAATGTCCAGAATCTCGGCGACGCCGCGTCCTTCAAGCAGGTAGGCTTTGCGACCGGTCACCATTTCATAAAGGATCAGGCCCAGGCTGTAAACATCGGAGGCGGCCGACAAGCGTTTGCCGTTGACCTGCTCGGGCGAGGCGTATTGCGGTGTCATAATGCGCTCATTGACCTGGGTCAGCCCTTCCTGTTCACCGGTACCGGGATCCAGCGTTGAGGCAATGCCGAAGTCCAGCAGCTTGGGAACGCCGTCCTTGGTGACCAAAATGTTGGTGGGCTTTAAATCGCGGTGGATGATCATTTGCTGGTGGGCATGGCTGAGGGCGTCGCCCAACCCCACGAAAATCAAAAGCCGTTGGTCCAGATCCGGCGCTACCCGCCGCAAATAAACATCCAGCGATTCACCCTGAATGAATTCCATCGCCATCCACGGTTGGCCTTGAACATGGGTACCCGCGTCGTACAGCCGGGCGATGCCGGGATGTTCCAGCCCGGCCAAAATCCGACACTCACTTTGGAACAGATCATTGCGTTTCGGCGTCCAATGGCTGAGTACTTTGAGCGCAACCTTGCGCTGGATTTCGTCGGCGCGTTCAGCAAGGTACACGGCGGCCATACCGCCTTGGCCGATCAGCCGCTCGACCCGATAAGGCCCACAAACATCGCCCGGCTGCAACAGATGGACGCTGGACAGGGGCGGATAGGAAGGATGATCGTTGAGGGTGACGCTGATGGTTTCCACGGGCGATGACCCATCCTCGGGTCCGGGGACCTTTTTTGAATCGTTTCCCGTCATAAAAAAGAACCTAGCCCCTTTGCCCCTAAAAAAATCTGCGCCCCAGACGGCGTCCCGACACGGTAACTGTTATCGGCAATTATCCCGCGCCCCGCAAATATTCCCCATCAAAATGCGCCGAACGCGGCGCTAGATCAACCGAAACCGCCTTTTCTCACATTTCCGCCACCTTGCTAGCCCAGACAGGGGGCTTCCTGCTTACAGCACTTCTTTTTTTCCCGCCAACAACCGCTTGGCGCGTTGTTGGTACTTGGCAACCTCCCCGGCCAACCAATGGTCCGTTTGGGAAAAGTTTTGGGCCAGATGCCGTTGCGCCTCGTCGAACTGCAGCTTCATGCCCGCCGCGTCGCCTTCCGAGGCGGCAATGACACCCTGCAACGCCTTACCGAGAATCACCCGAAACGTCGGGACCGTCTCTTCTGCTAGGTAAATGGTGAGCATGCGCGCGCAGTAGGGTTTGGCGAGCTGATAATGGTCGTGATCCACCAACTTCTCGACCCGCCAAAACAGCCAATTGGCAAAAGCCATGGATTGCGAGCCCAGCTCGCGTTCGGCCTCCGCGGTGGCGGCGCTCAGTGCCGAGGCGTCCCGGTCCCCCGTCTTATTTTGGAACAGAACCGCCAACGCATGGTTGGCCCGCAACCCGTTCAAGCGACCACGGGCCTTACCCGTGCGTCGCAGAATCGCCATCGCCTCGGCCAGTTGCTGTTCCGCCTCGGCATAGCGGTTGTTTTGCAGCAGCATCAAGCCGTAATCCTGACGTACTTTGGCAAGCGCGAAGGCGTCCTTGCCCCAATAGGTTTCGCAGGCTGCAATTTCGGCAAGATAAGCGGCCTCGGAGGCTTGCCACCGCGCATCCTGGCGTAGGCTGTAGGCCAAAACGCGTCGAACCTTGGAATGTTGGGGATGTTTTTCGCCGCGCCGGGCCGCCACATCGGGCAGCAAGGCGCCGTAAACCGCAATCGCGTCCTTCCACTGGTGGGACCACTGGTAAATGTCGCCGAGGTTGAGGCGGTTGGCGAATTCCTCGGCATAACCCTTCACCCCATGGCGACGAACATCCGCGTCGACGGCCGCTTGAACCGCCAGCGCCTCGTCTAAACGGCCTACTTTGGCCAGGTACAGCGCATAGTGCCGTTGGTAACGCCACCGAAAACGCGGCTTGACCCCGTCGTGGTTTTTGGAAAGTTCCACCGTATGCCGGGCGGCGGCAACCGCCTCGGGGAAACGCCCCAAATGTTCCAAGCGCCGCGCGATAAAACCGACGGCGCTGATGGTACGCGGGTGGCGCTCGCCCAAAGCGCGGCGCCGGATCGCGAGAACGCGTTCGCCGGCTTCCAAAGCCTCGGGGATTCGGCCGGCACGGTGATGGTTCACGGCAATGGAATACAGGTAGGTCGCAAAAAGCGGATGATGATCACCCAAATGACGGCCCGCTTTGCCGAGGCCGTCGGCCAGCATGGCTTCGCTATCCTCGGGGCGGCCCTGATCCCGCAAGGCAAGCGCGAGGTTGTATTGGGCGGTGAGGGTGTTGGGGTGGTTTTCTCCAGAGCTGCGCGTGAACATGGTCAAAGCACGGCGGTAGGCCCGCTCGGAGCCGGCGTGATCGCGCTGCTCGCGCAACAAGACCCCGTACTTATTGAGGCACATGGCGTATTCGGGATGGTCGGGATCCTCCAGGGATTCATAAATGGCGACGGCGCGATCAAACAGCGCTTGCGCTTTCTCGTATTGATCCAATTTAAAGTAGTTAAACGCCTGACTTTGTAGCAATTGTGCGTAGCGAATGTGATCCGGCGCATACAGGGTTTCCAAAATGTTGCCGGCCTCGGCAAAAAGCACTTCCGCCTCGGAATAACGCCCCATGTTGGCGGTGGCCCCGGCCAGGGCGAACAGACTGTCGGCGACCTCGGAATGCAAGAAGCCGTAGCGCTGCTTTTTAGCCGCAACCACCTCTTGGTAAAGGCCGATCCCGCGCTCGGAGAACCCCCACATTTCGTACAAGCGCGCCTGGGCGAATTTCAGTTCGGTGCGTTCCTCGGCGGACAGATCGGCCTTGTTCCAAACCTGATCGTAGGCCTCGGCAGCCTCGACAAAACGCCCGAGTTCGACGCAGGTATCGCCGCGTAACTTGACCAGCACCGATGGAATCACACGGTCGCGCGCAAGGTACCAGCGCTCGCTTGCGCCGAGCTCGCGATGGGCCTCGGCATAGGTCCCATTTTTAATCAGGGCACGCAACAACTGCTTGCTCATTTCAGCATGGGCAAGGGGATCATCGCCGACCAGGTCGCGGGCCTGCTCGAACAGATCGGCCGCGCGCCGATATTCACCGAGCGAGGCATGAACCCGACCCATCGTTTGCAACAAGGCAAGCTTCACGCGCGGTTCCTGATCGAGATCGGCGTCGATTTGGAGCATCCCGCTTTCGAGCAGTTCCGAGGCGCGCAGATCTTTGCCCTTGGTCACATTGGGGTCCACCCGCTCAAACAAGCCGACCATAAATTGGGTGACCGCCTCGGCGGTGCGCTGCTCTTGCCGGGCGAAATCCCGTTCCGCCATGACCCGCTGATTTTGATAGCGTGCATAAAAGGAAAAACCCAGCATTAACAGAGCCAAAACCAGCGCGGAAACGGTCGGCCAAGGGTTGCGCATCACAAACTTGCGCAGCCGGTAAAGGCGCGACGTCGGCCGGGCCTGAATCGGCAACCCCGCCAGATAGGCGCGAACATCGGCGACCATCGCTTCTACCGACACGTAACGCGCCTTGGGTTCGCGCGCCAGTGCTTTGAGAATGATGGTGTCCACATCACCGCGCAAACGGGAGCCGAAGGGATTGTGGTAATCCTTGTCGCCCTTGCGTTGCTCGCTGGGTTTGGTGATCGTTTCGTGGTTGACCACCTGCAAAACCTCGGCGATGTTGCGCCCTTCGATTTGGTAAGCCCTGCGACCCGTGACCATTTCGTAAAGAATGAGCCCCAAGCTGTAAACATCGGAGGCGGCCGACAAACGTTTACCGTTGACCTGTTCGGGGGAAGCATATTGCGGGGTCATGATGCGTTCATTGACGAGGGTGAGGCCTTCCTGTTCACCGGTGCCCGGATCGAGGGTCGCGGCGATCCCGAAATCCAGTAGCTTTGGATTGCCCGTCTCGGTCACCAAAATATTGGAAGGTTTTAAATCACGGTGAATGATCATTTGTTGGTGGGCATGGCTGAGTGCATCGCCCAATTCGGCAAAAAGCCTCAAGCGCGTGTCTAAATCCGGCCGAACCCGTTTCAGGTATTGATCAAGGGGTTCACCGACAATGTGTTCCATCGCCATCCAAGGTTGCCCTTGCAAATGGCTGCCCGCGTCATAGAGTCGCGCAATGCCGGGATGTTCCAGGCCGGCCAAAATGCGGCACTCGCTTTGGAACAGGTCACTGCGTTTCGGCGTCCAAAAACTGAGCACTTTTAGCGCGACCTTCCGCTGTATCTCATCAGTGCGTTCCGCCAGGTAAACGGCGGCCATGCCCCCCTGACCGATGAGCTTCAGCACCCGGTAGGGCCCACATTCGTCGCCCGGTTGCAACACCTGGGCGGTCGTTAACGGCGGGTAGGAGGGGTGGTCGCCCAGGGAAACGCTGATGGTTTCCGCCGGGGCGTGGTTTTGCCCGGGTTGCGGAGCCTCGGATTTACCGGCCGGCGGCAGTTGTGTCAAATCGTTGTCAGTCATAACCAAAAGAACCTAGAACCGCGTACATCGATGGTAAAACACCCAAAAAATCATGCCGGCCATCACAGAATCTAACAGGGCCATGTCTGACCATTCGGCAATTATCCTGCATTACCCAAATAATACGTGTCAAAAACCGTCAACGTTCGTAACGAATCAAAGAAAACAACCTTTCCTCACGGTTCCCCGTTTTTAAACCGTGGAACCCAGAGCTTTGCCGGCTTGCATTTCACGTGAGAAACTACCATGTTGAGAAGAAGGTTGAACCCGAGGTGTCTGGTGAAAATAAGGCAGAAAACCCGATCTCAGAGGACGATGCAACGGCTGGTCGCCCACTACTTGCAGCCGTTTTTCAACAGCTTGACCCAGCTCGCGGTGCTCACGCGGTTATCGGTGAGCCTCGGCTGTTTGGGGAGTGCGCTCTATTTGGTGTTTGCCTTTGAGGCCGTTGAGGAGTTGGTTGCCGCCCAGCGCATCCCGCTGGTGCTCACCCAAGCACTGCTGCCCCTGTTTACCGGATTGGCCGTTGCGCTGCTGTGTAGCTTTGCCCACGCGCTGATGAAACGCGGCGTGGAAATGATGGAAGCGAACCTGAACCGGGTTGGCGGGAGCCTAACCGCCTTGGTGGTGCAGCTCGGCCGTGCCGAGCGTGCCCTCAAACCGGAGCAAGGCGGCGGCGAAAAAACCGTGGCCAACGGCCGCCTGTTTAGCACCATCCCACGGCGACCGTTGAAACCGTTTTTCCGAGGTGCGGGTTTTTACCAGCTCACGATCATTTGTTGCATTCTTTTGTTTTTGTTTCCCTTCTACCGAGGCCGTGGTTCGGAATCGATCCAAACCCCCAAGTTAAAAACCGCCACCTTTCAGCCGACCCGCGGGGATCAGGTGGTGGTGTACATGACGTTGCACGATGATTTTTGGCATGTTCAGTATCCGGGCGGTGAACGCAAGCAAATCGAGCCCGCGGGGCGCGCCGAGGAAATCGGCGCCTGGGAACAAAGTGGGTTCACCTCGGTGCTGCTGATTGCGGACGCCCGTCTCCCCTACCAGCAGGTGGAAACGCTGCTAACCTCGTTGAAGGGGTCCCAGATTCGCAAGATCTTCTTCGGCGAGCAGGTGCTGCTCCCGATTTGACGCGGCACGGCGGGTGACCCCACAAGAATGGGTGCGGTGACAAGGGCACGGTTCCGGGCTTGCGCGGTATCCACGGCCACCTGCTTGGACCTGAATTGACCCGGCGCGCCCCGGAGCGGGCCGCACCAACCCATCTTAGGACCATGCTTTGAATGAACGCCGGGCGAAGCTCGGCCACGCTGGACGCCCCCTGGAGGGGGGCCATAATATAGCCCCGGGTACGACCATTGAAAATGGTCGCACCCTGGGTGCCGGGAGTTCACGAACGGGAAGGCCCTGGCGGGGCCGACGTCAGAGGCCGATTTTAAATAACGGAATACAGAAAAAAAGGAGCCACGGGGTGGTGTTTCACCCCGTGGCTCCCGTCGCTTGTTTTGCTCTGGTTACTGTTCGGTGCAGGCGGTGTGGTTGAGGATATCGAGCACGGTGATCACCCGGCCGCCCCAACTGGATACCAGGCGCCAGTACTCGGCTTCGCTGTAGCAGAAGTTTTGGTTTACCTCGATGGTGTAGGGGCCGAAGCTAAAGGTCGGTTCGGTGTTTTCTGCCAACTGGAAGCGCTCGAAGGTGACTTGCGTGATGCCGTCGTCGCGCAGGGCGCGACCCCGCAGGCGGAGCAAGACACCTGTTGAATCGATCTCGCTGAGGGGATTGATGTGGGTGACCAGGTAACGGCCAGGCTGGTTGTTGACGATGGCATCACCCCAACGCTCGGTCAGGGTTCCCTCACGGGCCGGCTGGTCGGTGAAGGTGATCACATTCGGATCGTAGACCAAAGCCAAGGTGTAGCCGTAGGTCGCACCTTGCGGCAACTCGGTCAGGCTGAGCGGTATTTCGAACTGGGTGCCCGGCTCAATTTCGATCACGTCACCGCCGTCACCCAGGGCAACCCTGAACTGGGACGGCGCCGAACGTGTGCCCGCCTCGGTTCCGCTACAGTAAGCGCCCTGGAGCCCGACACCGCGACGCAGGATGTTGACGGCGTCAATGGTGGCGATTTCACCGTTGCAGTTGGTGTCGGCGACACAAATGGGGATGGGATCGTAGACAGTTGGGATTTCGGTCATGTGCCGCAACACCTGCAAGGCGTCGAAGGCTTCTTGCGCGTTGCCGTCGGCATCCACATCACCAATGGCCGCAAAACAACCCGCGGTCACACAGAACCGTCCGTCGGTCAGCACGGCGAAGGGCGTTCCCGAATTGAAGCGGAAGGCACCCTGTACCAAATCAAGTTCGGAACAGGCTCCCAACACGGCGAACTCGTCCACGGCGAATTCCATGTTGATCAGGATTTTTTCACCGGTCCCAACCAAGCTAAGCTGCTGCGCGTTGGTGGCGGCCAAGCGAACCGAACCCGAGGTAGAGGCGGTATCGTCAATAATCTCCCAGCCATCAATCAAGCTGTCGGTGGTGGTGAAACCGAGGTAGGTCAACAAACTGGGATCGTAATCGACCTGGGCCTCGAAGGCGGTGATGTTGTAAATCGCCTCGATGCCTTCTACCAGAATCGGAATGGTCACCACGCCGCCGGCCGGTCCACCGTGCTCCTCGTTGATCCAGACATCCAGGGCGGCCCCGTAGCGGGTACAGTTGTCGAAGGTCGCATCGTCCACGGCAAATTTGTTGTCATGAACCAGCGTCAGGGTGAAGGCCACGTCTTGGCCGAGGAAGAAACTGGTATCGAATTTAAGGAAGTAGACGCCGCCGCCGAGATCAATGACCTCACTCGGCGCAAAGCCGTTCGATCCGTTTTCACTGACGAGGAAGTTGCTCGCGTTCATACCAAGCAGGGGTTCGCCGTCGGCGGTGGCACGCACGGTGACGCCGATGGTGGGACACTCGGCCACGGATACGGTTTCAATGTCGAGTCCTAATTCGAGGCTGTAGTAACGCGCCAACACGTTTAAGCCGGTATAACTCTCGAAGGCGTGAACCCCGAGGTAGTAGGTCCCGGCCTGGGGTGTCGCCAAGTCGATGGTTTCGTCGTTACCGAAAGTGGCCAAGCGCTGGTCGAAGGTGGTCAAACCGGCGGGCTCGCCAAACTTCAGGTACAGGTCGGCATCACCACTACCGCCCCAAATCCGCGCGGTCAACAGGTCTTGACCCTCGGGAACGTCGATACGGAAGCAGCGGAAGCTGCGCTGCTGACCCGACACATCCGGCACGATGACGTTGTTCGCCAGCTCGATGCAATCGGTATTGCGGCAGTTTCGGTATTGGGAGGTGCCGATCCCCGAGGAGCCGAGCGAGGAAACAGCCACGGCAAGGTAGTGGATTCCGCCGTCCAGAATATCGGTTGTATGGGTCAGGACATATTGGCCGGGTGCATCGCCCGCGCGGAAGGTGAAGTTCCGGTTAACCCCGTCCTCCAGCAGTCGGAAGGCGCTTTCGGGCAAGGCGTAAGCCGGCTCCCCATCGCGCAATACGGTGACAACGGTGGTCAGTTCGGGGCAGGCATCGGTGAAAATGCTGTCGATGTTCACGGTCAAAACCGAGTTGGCGTAAGCAGCACGCAGGTTGGTTTCAAGGTACTCACCAAAGCCGTGTAAACCAATCCACCAGGTCCCACCGCGCGGATAGTCGACTGCCACGGTTTCGGTGTTGCCGGCCACATCGGGACGGTAATCGTAATCGTCCAAGGTGGGCGGATCACCATAGCTGACATAGAGATCGACGTCGCCGTCACCCAGGAAGGTGTCGACGGTGAAGATGCGCTGGCCGGGCGGCACGGTAATGAAGAAACAGCGCCAACTGTTGGGGAACCCACTCAAATGGCTGACCACCTGCTGATTCTCCAGTTCGGTGCAAACCTCGGTTTCGCAGGTGGTGAAGGCGGCCACGGCACGCAGAACCTCGGGCGCTTCACCATCCAGTGCAAGGGCCAGGTCAATCACATGCTGCAAACCATCGGGCGTCACAGCCTCAAACTCGAGCCAGTACTCCCCTGGCCGATCACCGTTAATCAGGGTAAAGGCCACGGGACGACCGTCCTCGCTCAGGCTGAACTGTTGTTGGGTGAGGCAGCACAGGCCCTCCCCGTCGCGCTCTACACGCAACTTGACACGCATGGTGGGACAGGTCACCAACTGGACACCGAACACGGTGAGGGTGGTCGGTCCAGGTGGCGGCGGTTCAACCACGCTCACGGTTGCTTGGGCGTCATCGTCTTCAGCGGCGTTGCCATTGTCCGGCGTCGAATCAACATCCGGCTGATCGGCGGCAAGCACCTCTACCCGATTGGTCCAATTCCCCAAGGCGGTCGCCCGCGTAATCAGGGAAAGGGTGGTGGTCTCGCCGGCGGCAACGGTGGGAATCGACCACAAACCGGTTGCCACGTCGAAGCGACCTTCACCCTCGTGGGCCACGTAGGCCAAACCGGCCGGGAGTTGCTCACCGACCACCACGTTGGTGGCGGGGTCGAAACCCTCGTTGTTGAGTTCCAGGGTAAAGGTCACCAACTGATCCTGTTCCACGGTTAAGGCCGACGCGGTTTTGCTCAGATTCAGATCAATGCTGTCAATCGAGATTTGCGCGTAATCGTCCTCACGGGGATTGAGGTTGGAGGGAACCGAATCCACATCCGGCTCATTGGCGGTGGCCACCTCGGCCCGCATCAACTTACCACCGGTCCCCTTGGTAAAGGTCAGCACCAGTTCCACGGTCTGACCAGGATCCACATCACCGATGCGCCACAGCGCGTTGTCGCGGTCATAATCACCATTGCCGACAATGGCAAACAGGGTAAGACCGCTATCGGGATAAACCTGAACCTGAACACCCGAGGCGGCATGCTGTCCCTCGTTGGTCAAGCTGTAGGTGAAGGTCGCCCGCTCCGAACTCTGGGGATCCGGGTTCACCACACTCATGGTCAGGTTAAGGTCAATACAACCCCTTGCCGGCCAACCCAGGTCACGCAACATCCACTCGGCCAAGCCCAGTCGATGATTGGCGCCTTGGTAGTAGGGCAACATCAACTGTCGCGGTGTGATGTCGGGATGCAGGCTGACCACGGTGCGATCAACCAGAATCGGATCACTGGCAAACATACGCAGCAACCCATCGCCGTTGGTAGCATTCAGCAGGCCTTCCGCGGCGGTGGTCGCCATCATGCCGGTCCAGAACAGGTCGTCCACATCACGCGCGGAATCGAAGCGTTGCTGATCGGTCATGTCGGGCCAATCCAAGGTGGTACTGCCGTCCCGCAGGAAGGAAGAGAAGACGTCGGTTGTATCTTGCAACTGGACGCCGGGAGAGGTCGTGCCGGGATTTAAATCAACCGGGGTGCTGAGACCAAGGCCGCGAATTAACTCGCGCAGGACCACGGTCACAAAGTCCACGTCGCCGCCGGCTTGGCCGTCGAGGCCGTAGTAGAAACGCGCACCCGACAGACAAGCCGAAGGATCAACGACTTCGCCGCCGTCGCCACCATCACCGCCATCGCCGCCGTCGGTGCCGGTTCCACCGTCGCCACCGTCGGTTCCCGTGCCGCCGTCGCCACCGTCGGTTCCCGTGCCGCCGTCACCGCCGTCGGTTCCCGTGCCGCCGTCGCCGCCATCGGTTCCCGTGCCGCCGTCACCGCCGTCCGTACCCGTGCCACCGTCGGTTCCCGTGCCGCCGTCACCGCCGTCCGTCCCGGTTCCACCGTCGCCGCCGTCACCAGGCTCGTCATCACTGCACTCAGGTGACCAGCGCCCGTCGCATTCGAGCCGAAGAACCGAGGTATTTTGGCTAGGGGCCGTCACATTGGAACCCGAACCGAAATTAAACTCCACATTGCTCAAGGCTTTGAAGTTACATTCCGAGGTTACCCAGAACACATAACGATTTCCGTTGATGGAAACCAGCTTAACGCGGAACCCTAAACTGGGAACCATCACGGAATCGCCGGCACCGACCAAGGTCACGGTGCGCGCGCCGCGACCCGCCTTGAGCGACACATCCACGGAAAGCCCGGCACCTTCTACATCGATTTCGAAGGTGTCACGCATCCAAGTGCGGTCTTCACCCAAGCCGGTGGAAGCGCCTTCGTATTTGACACGGTTGCCGCGGTTCTCGACCACATAGTTCATTTGACGATTTTGACAACCCTCTTCCAAAAAGGCGGAGGTAAAGGCCGCGTCGGGAAGATTGTTAAAAACCATAGAAACATCGAAATCGCCGGGGTTTTGCTCCACACCACTCAGCGCATCGGCCAATGCGGAGGGATACCAGGTATTGGCCAGCGGCGCATTGGGGAAATCCTTCGACCAATTGAGCACCCGCGTCACGGCCAGTCGCGCCTCATCCTGATCACAGGTCAAGGTGGAGTAACGGGCGGCGATCCGCACCGGAATCGGACTCTGGAATTTTTCGCAGAACAAGGCCGCGGCATGCCGGAAGGCCAAGCGTCGTTGCTCACCCAAGGTGGTTCCGTTATTACCGCCGACAGGATCCACCGGTGTTTCATCGTTAAAGCCAAATCCTGTTTGATCTTCCACGATCATATCGATGCCCAGACAATCGGTACAACCCACGGGGCCGCTGCTGATCGAGACCCGAACAAAGGCGTAATCATCCTCATTGGGGTTCAGGTTGCCGGGAACCGAGTCGGGATCGTTGATATTGCTGGTTTCAACATCCGCGGTAATTTGACCGGTCCCAACCGAGGTTGACACCAAGGTCAGGTTCAGTTCGGCCTCGCCACCCGCGGCCAGACTGGAAACGGTCCATAAGCCGGAACCCGGATCATAACCACCGTCACCGAACCCGTACTCGAGGAACGGCGGTAACAGAAGCCGCACGGAGATGCCGCCGGCGTCGCGCGGTCCGTCATTGCGCAGCGCCACCACCAACGCGATGTCGTCGGCGGTCGAGGGATTCACGGTGGGGCTGACCATGGTCAAGGAGAGGTCGGCCGCCAACAAACCACCGGGGTTCACGGTCGCGGAGGACCAATCGTCCTCGCTAACCACCCCGTTGTCCGGCGTGGAATCGGGATCGCCCGCGCTGGAACTCGCCACCTCAGCCACATTTTCCACGGCGTCTTGGGTGTCGACCCGGGTCACCAGGGTCAACTGCTCGATGGCACCGGAATTCATGGTGCCGACATCCCACACGCCGGTGCCGGGGTCGTAATTCAGTGAAGAAGCGGAGATCAGGGTCAAACCGGCGGGAAGCTGATCACGTACGGAGACACTGTTGGCGGCGTCGGGTCCGTCGTTCACCAGGGTCAAGTTAAAGGTTACGCTACTACCCACGTCGGCTTGGACCCGGTCAACGGTTTTCTCGAGGGACAGATCGGCCACCCGATCACCGCTGACGGCCACATCCAACACGGCCTGGTCGTCCTCAGCGGCATCCCCATTGCCCGGCGTGGAATCGGGATCGGTATTGGCGGCGGAAACCACCTCGGCGGCGAAACGCAGGTTACCGGTTTGTACGGGATTAAAGGTGATCACCAGCGATTTGGTTTCACCCAAGGCCAAGCTGCCGAGTTCCCACACGCGGGATGTTTCGTCAAAACCGGTGGCACCGGTGGCGGTCACGAATTGCGCGGCGGCGGGCCAGCTGATGTTCACCCGCTGGGCGTCCGAGACGTCGGGCCCGTTGTTGCGAATCGAAACGGTCAGGTTGAAATTATTCCCGAACTCAGGCGCCGTTGGATCCACGGCCAGGCTGAGGTTGAGGTCGGAGAACTGGTCGGGACTGGAGGAACAGGTCCAGCCGAGATCGGTCAACAAACTAAAAGCCAAACCGGGATTGTGATTGGGACCGGTGTAGAAGGGTTCCATCAGTTCATCGGGAGCCAAGCTGGTACTGAAGTGGCTAACCGACGAACCTTGTTGGTAGGGGTTGGGCGCAAACATTTCGACATTGCCGTTGCCGGCACGGCCGCCGGTTAAACCGCTGGACTCGGTGCGCACGGTTTCGCCGTTCCACTGAAGGTTGCCGGTATTCACCGCGGAGGCGGCCCGCTGCGCGTCGGTCATTTGATCCCATTCGAGGCCGTTGCTCGCATCCTCTAGGAAATCCATGTACACGTCGTCACGGCCGAGGAAACGTTGGCCGTTTTGGTTGGCAAGGGTCAGGAAACCAAGACCGTGACCCAACTCGTGCAACAGCACGGTGACAAAGTCCATGTTGGCGCCGCCGTTGCGGTCGAAGCCGTAGTACCAACTTACATTGGCGAGACAGGCGTTGTTGTTGTCGATGGCGGCGTTAAAGGTCGCCGACACCTCGGCCTGGCCACCATTCAAGTCGCTACCCGACAGGCGGTTGGCCAAGGCGACGGGGTACCAGGTATTGTTTTTCGGTGCACCGAGGAAATCGCGGCTGACGGATTTGGGGCCGGCGGAACCAAGGATGCCGCTTGAGGAAGAGCAGGCCAAATTGTCGAAACGCGCCTCAATCACGATATCCACGGTGGAATCCAAGCCGGCGGCCCAAATATCGGCGGCGTATTGGAAGGCGTTGAGGCGTTGTTGCCCCAAGGTCGTACCCGGGTTGCCGCCGACAGGAGTAACCGGCGTGGTGTCGTTAAAACCTTCGCCGGGCCCGTCGCCGTTGAGAATGGTAATAGTGGGCGCGTTGCCGTTACACGAGGCGGTCACACTCGCGGTGGTCCAGTCGTCCTCGCCGGGATTGTTGTTGTCCGGCAAGGAATCGGGATCGCGCAACAGGCTGGCGACGATTTCCGCAGTGACGGATTTGGGCGCAATGCCCACAGCGGTGTACTGGAAGGTCGCGGTGCGGGTTTGCCCTTCAATGATGCTGTCGATATCCCATAAACCGGTAGCAGCGTCAAAAGTCCCGTCACCGGTGAAACGGGTGTAGGGCAAATCACCGGGGCTGATGACCCGCACTTGCACCCCGGTGGTGGGGTCACCGGCTTCATGGGTCAAATCCAAGTTGAGGGTAACCCGCTGTCCGTCGGTGGTCGGTACGGAACTCTCACGGAAGGCCAGGGCAAGGTCGGCGCTGCCAAAGCGGTAGGCGACGATGTCGTCCTCGTTGGGGTTGCCGTTGGCCGGGGTGGAATCGGGATCAAAGGAAGAACTTGCCGAAATCTCGGCGACAAAGGTCGGCGCAAGGGTGGTCGAACTCACGCGCCTCCCACTCAGGGCAAAATTCGCGGTTTCGCCCGGGAAGAGCTGCGGCACATCCAGTCGTTGGGTCCCGGTCACGTCAAAAGCGCTGAAGGTCGCGTCAATCGCCACATTGACACTGGGATCGGGGCCGTCATTGCGAATGGTCAGAGTCACGTCAACCCGGTCGCCAACCTGGGGCGCCTCATTGTTGACATCGGCGCTCAGGCTCAAATCGGAAATCGGGGTGGTGATGGTCACCGAATCCATGTCGTCTTCTTCGAGGATGTGGTTGTTGGGCGTGGAATCGGGATCCAACTCGTTTTGGGTGATGACCTCGGCCACATTGGTGACGCGTTCAAAGGTGGTTTTGCGCGCCTGCAACTGCAAGGTCGCCGAGCCACCACTGTGCAGCCAGTCGATGCTCCACACGCCGCTTTCCGGTTGGTAGGGGCCGGCGGAAACATGGGTCACGTACTCAAGGCCGGGCGGCAACAGATCCACCGCGGCCACGTTGGACGCATCGGTCGGCCCCTCGTTAAAGACTCGGATCAAAAAGGTGACCAGTTCACCCGGCGCGGCCTGTTCTTTGTCGGCGGTTTTGATCAGGCTCAAATCAGCGGCGGGCGTTTGAATGGTGACCTCGTCCTGGTCGTCCTCCGTCGCAATTTGGTTGTCCGGCGTGGAATCGGGATCGGGACGATGGGTGGCAAGCACCTCGATCACCTGGGTCACGGCAGCGGTTGTTTCCAGGGTCATGACCAGGTTTAACAGGCGAAACTCGCCGGGGGGAATGGTGCCGGGATCCCAAACCCCGGTAGAGGGGTTAAATTCGCCGGTCCCGAAATGGGTGACATAGGCCATCCCGCTGGGCGATTGGTTGAAGAGGCGGTTGACGATGGTGGTGTTGATCGCCTCATTAGGGCCGGCATTGTCAACGCGCATTTGAAACAAAACGTCGTCACCCACGGTGGGACCGGTATTGTCGGCGGTAAGGGTCACGCTCAAATCGTTGGAACCGAGAATCTGGGCTTGCACCACGACACTGGCGATATCGTCCTCTGCCGGATCGCCGTTGTCAGGCGTGCTGTCGGGATCCAGAAACGCTGAGGCAATCACCTCGGCGGTATTGGTATAGGTTCCGGCGAGGGGAATCGCCGCAAAAATATCCAGGTTGGCGCGGCTCTCGCTAAAAATGGTGCCCACGGTCCAAATCCCGGTGGTCGGGTTGTAGCTGCCGTCGCCTTCACTGGAAACGAAGTTCACGCCCTCGGGTAATTGGTCCTCAACCTCGACGCCAAAGGTGGCATCGGGACCGTTGTTAAACACGGTAAGCTGGAATTTTACGGTTTCGCCTTCCACGGGCATGGGGTTATCGACAAGCTTGCGCATGCTCAGGTCGGCTTGGCCGCCGACACCACCGCCGCTCGGGGTACACAAACGCCCATCGGTGGTAACGGGGATGGGTTTTTCGTTGTTAAAGACAAAACGTTCGATCACGATTTCGGAGCAGACGCCGCCGCCCAAACCCTCGGGAATGTTGAACAGCATGCCGATTAAGATGTCGT
This sequence comes from Acanthopleuribacter pedis, assembly GCF_017377855.1. GTDB lineage: Bacteria > Acidobacteriota > Holophagae > Acanthopleuribacterales > Acanthopleuribacteraceae > Acanthopleuribacter > Acanthopleuribacter pedis. Next base: position 155,411 of record NZ_JAFREP010000014.1, on the reverse strand, counting down.
CGGTGGTGGTGTCCATCACGAATTCGCGCGTGCTGGCGGCGTTAAAACGCAGTTGCCCGTCGCTGGGTTCGTTATCAAACACCAAATCCCAGTCGGCAATCACGGTGCCGTCGAGCACGATGCCCTCGTAGCTCATGAAGTTCGTGTCGTAACGCAAATCCATTTCAAAGGAACTGACATCGTAATCGCGGTCAATCGCTTGAACGCGAACCGGCACAATCACCGGTGAATCGGGGAACACCAAGGAATCGCGACCCATCCAAATGTTGGCGGCACCACCCTGGGGCGTGCAGTTGTTAAACACGCCAATCCCCGCGGCGGTATCGCCGTCAATGGTGACACTCACGGCGGGAAAGTGATCGCCGGCGTCGAGACCGGTGGTGGTATAGGTCAATTCGTAGCGACCGCCACCCCGTTCAACAAAGGTGGTGGGTGCGAAACGCGGTCCACCGTCTTCACTGAGTTGAAATTGGCCGGCGGTCAAACCGCCGAGGGTCCCGTCATTGTTGGAAACCGTCACCTCGACCAAAATATTGGGACAGCCCACGCTCGAAACACGGGTTACCTCGGCGCGCAGACCCGACTCGTTGAAGGTGGCAAAAATGTTGGCGTTAAAGTAATCGAGGTTGCCATACATCCCAAAGAACCAATCGCCCCCGGCGGGTTGGGTCATTTGAACGGCTTCATCGTTGCCGTCCACGGCGGGACGCTGGGTAAAGCTATCCAAGGTGGGAATATCCACCGGGCGCACGTACAAATCGGCATCGCCGCCACCACCGAAGGTCTCAATCTGAAGGGTGGCTTGGCTGCTCGGCACGGCCAAACGGAACAAACGCCATTCGTTTTCGTCGCCGGCGATGTTGGTAATCAGTTGCCCGTTTTGGAGGGTTTGAACGGCGGTAAATTGTCGCGCGACATAGTCATCTTCACTTTCAACCCCGTTGCCGGGCGTCGAATCGGGGTCGGTTCGGGTAGACGTGGTCACCTCGGCATTGAAATCGCTGTAACCACTCACATCGGCGCGCAGGTTGAGGGTCAACACAACGGTCGCGCCATTATTCATGGAAAGCCGCCACAAGCCGGTCGGGATGGTGTAGGAACCGGTTCCCGGGAAAGCCGAAAGCACGGTAAAACCCTCGGGTACGTTCACCTGAACCTGGACATCGTCCAAGGCACCCGGTCCGCCATTGCGCAAGGTCAGTTCAAAGGCGGCGGTTTGGCCCACGTCAAACAAGCCGGGACTGGAACTGATTTCTAAGGATAAGTCTGCCTCCAAGGGTGGCGACCAACCCAAATCGTAAAGCACCTGCAGCGCCAAACCCGGGCTATGGTTGGGCCCATTGTAGCCAGGCTCCATTAGGTCACCGGGATTCAAGCGGTTGGTGAAATGGCTGAGGGAACGTTCGAGGTCCACGGGATTGGGCGCGTGAATTTCGGGACGGTTTTGTTCGTCCACCCCACCGGTATAGCCGGCCGCGGCGGCCGCGGTGTTGGCCCCGGTAAACACCAAATTACCATCGTTCACAATGGCACCCTGACGGGCGGTGGTGTTCATTTGGGTCAAGGTTTGGTTCAGGGTTTTGTCGAGCACCAGCGAACTAAACACATCGGGAAACCCGGAAAGCAGCTGGGCATTGCTTCGGTTAATAAAACTGTGGAACCCCAAACCATGGGCGATCTCACGCAAGGCGACGGTGACCATGTCGATATCGGAGCCGGCGTTGCGATCCAGGCCCAAGTACCAGCGCGCCCCGGCCAAACAACCGGCATCGCCGTTGAGGTTGAGGTTAAAACGCAGCTCCACGTCGCCGCTGGTGGTGGGATCGGTGTCGGCCCCGGCAAGGGCGTTGGCCAACGCCTCGGTGTGCCACACATTGTTGCGCAAAATGGCCTGCAAGGGTTCCGGGGTGGCCAAGGTGGCGACGCTGGAATCACAGGCGAGGCTCCCGTCGAAGGAAACTTCAATGGTAAAGGTGTATTGGCTGTCGAGCAGGTTACCCCAAATATCAGCGGCGTGCTGAACGGCGTTCAACCGCTGCTCCCCCAGGGTGGCCCCGTCATTGCCGCCGACGGGCACGGCCGCGGTTGCATCGTTGAACCCAAAACCCTGGGGATCGGTGGTTACCACCCGAAACTCGGCCGCCCAAAGCGGCAAGTTGATCCAAACCAGGAGCAAAAGTAGTTTAAAAGTGCGGGTACAACCTGCAGGAGAGAAGCGCGGCATAGGTGACCATCCGTGTGTCGATTCCGCCGCCGTTGCGATCCCTGTGAACGCACGGACTGCCGTCGCATGCAGCACGCGCGTCTCCCATTAAGGATCGAATCGGCCGGTCGGTTTAATTTCCAGCATGACCTTTTTTTCGGATTTCCGTTTCATAAGCTAAAGCCAAACCCGAGAATAGGCACGGCCGACACACCGGATTTATTTACCTAAGGCGTTTTCTAGCAAGAGAATACATCGGTTACAAAAAGGTGGTGGAAAAGCCGTTCAAACCCGATTCGAGAACGCAGAAAAATCGGCAAAAAAGGGATTCCAAAACCGGACCTTACAACGAAAGCGGGTGGGTGACACCGTGCAATGCGAGATAACCTCGAGTGACGTAAATCACACTAAATCAAAACGCTTGCACAAACCCGTTCGCCTGAGGTGTGCGATTAGCCCGTATTTCTCACAAGGAATTCTGCCGCGGGGTAACCCATGCGATTACGAGGAGGCGGCCTTCCGCTGCACTCGGTCGAGCAATACGCGACGCGGCGCTGCTACGCCGAAGGGTCGGCCCCGCTCCGCTTGCGCTTGGTCGTCATCTTCGAACTCACAAGGCTTTTGGCTTCTCGCGATGAATCGTTGTAAGAATTGCGGGCTAGGGATCGGTGGACAAGGTGGGGCCTGCACCGAACCGCAAACGACCGCGCAGCGCACGGAAACGCCGAGCGATCCAGGCAATGATGTCCTCAATGATGGTCACGGTCGCGGGCAGGAACAGGGTGGTCAACACGGTGGAAACCATCAAACCACCCATCAACACATACGCCATGGAGTAGTAGTAAACCCCGGCAAGCGCCGGTTTTTCGACGGCAATCGGAATCAACGACATCAGCGTGGTCATGGCGGTCATCAGGATCGGGCGCAAACGCTCGCGGCCACCGCGGATCATCGCCTTTTCGCGCGGGTAGCCCTCGCGCCTGTATTTATTGATGTGCTCGATCATAACAATCCCATTGTTCACGACCACACCCAGCAACAGCAAGGTGCCCACCAAGGCCGGCTGGTCAAAGCCGGTATCGAAAAACAACAGGGCCCAGAGGGCACCGGCAATGGCGAAGGGCAGCGCAACCGTCAACGAGATCGCCTGGGAAACCGACTCAAACAAAGCGGCCATCACACCAAAAATAAGGAACAGCGCCAGCGCCATATTAATCATCATTTCGGTTTGGGTCTCGCGCTCCTCGCGGCGGAAGGATTGGAAATCCCAGCGGTAGCCGTAGGGCAGATCCATGGCCTCAAACTCGGCCCGAATCGCCTTGCGGTAATCTTCTTTTTTGCCCTCACTGTATTTGGCGCCGACCCAAATGCCGGTTATTTTGTTGTTGCGACGGATGCGGTCCGGGCCCTTGTGCACGGCAAATTCGGCAAAACTCTCGAGCGGTACCGAGGCGGCGCCCTCGCGCTGCATCGGTAAATCCTTGAGCCGGTCCATGCTGTCGAACGCTTGGTCTTCCAGCACCAGCCGCATCTCAACTTCACCGTCCGGTCCCTTGAAGCGCGGCAAACGACGGCCGCGGAACGTCAGTTCAACGGTTTCGGCGGGCCGCGCCAAATCGACCCCATAGGCCCGCGCCCGCTCGCGGTCCACCTCGGTGTGCAACTCCAAGCTGCCACCCTCGGCGGTCGAGTAAATATCCTGCAAACCGGGAATGGTTTCGAGAATGGTCTGCGCCTCACGCGCGATTTCAGCAAGTTTCTCACTGTCGGGACCTTGTAATTCAAAAGCAACTCGTTTGCCGCGGTTGCGCTGCCAAAAGGGTGCGTTGTCCTGCACCTCGATGCGCACCCCGGCTACTTCCGGCAGAAGCGCGGGCAACTCGCGACGCACCATGGCGATGTGTTCTTCGTGGGTGAATTCTTCTTTCATGTACAGTCGGGTCAGGCACCAATTCTCGCTGTACCAACTGTAAATCGACTTCACCTCGTACTTGTCCTTGTACTTGGCCAACTCGTTTTCCACGCCGATAATGATTTCTTTTTTGCGCATCAACGACAAACTCTCGCTGAAGCGGTACCGCATGCCCACGAACATTTCCGATTTGTTGGGTTGCAGGTTCATTTCGACGTTTTCATAAGGGTAATAGGCGGAGCCGATCACGGCCAACCCGACCAGCGGTACCGTCCAGCGATGCCGCAACGACCACCCCAGCGCTTTCGCGTACCAACGCTCAAGCCGCACCATAATAAATCCTGGTTTTCGCGGTTCGGCCTTGGATCTCAAGAACTTAGCGGTGGCGAGTGGAATCAAGGTTTGGCTGATAAACAACGAGGCAAGCAGGGTGAAGGCGACGGTAAACGCCAACTCGCGCAGGATGGTGTTCATCTCGGAAGGCGCCGAGAACATCAGCGGCAAGAACACAATCACGGAGGTCAGGGTGGCGGCAATAACGGCCACGGACACCTCACGCGCGCCCAGCAGGGCGGCAACGCGGCTGTTGTAGCCCTTGCGCTGGTACCGGTCGATGTTCTCCATAATCACAACGGCGTTGTCCACCAACATGCCGATACCGACGATCAAACCCAACAAGGAAATGGTATTGAGCGACTTACCCTGCGCCCAAATAATGAAACAGGCCACAATCAGCGAAAACGGAATACACAACACGCCGACCAAGGTGGTTCCGACCCGGCGCAGGAACAAAAACAACACCAGGCTTGCGAGAATGGCGCCCACCAAACCGGTATTTTTGAGTTCTTCCAAGGTGCGCATGATCTCGCGGCCCTGGTCTTCCCACACCAGGAAGTTAATGCCGTCCAACTCACTGTCATTGCCCATCTCGGCAACCCGCGCGCGAATGGCGTCGCACACGGCGACGGTGTTGGCGGAGGATTCCTTGGTGATGCTGATGCCGACGGCGAACTCGCCGTCCAACAAACGGCCGTACTCCAGGGGTGGTTCGACATAGGTCACGTTGGCGACGTCGCGAATGCGCAGGTTGGTGCCGGCAATGGGCAATTGGGCGATTTCCTCGGTGGTGGCGAAGGAACCGCGCGTGCGCAAGGTGAAACGAGAACCGTCCTTGCGCAAGACACCAATCGACTTGTCGAGGTTGTTTTTGTTGAGGGTGTCCAATACGATGCGGGCGTCAAGCCGGTGCGCCTTCAACGCGTTGAGCCGCAGGTTGATCTTAACCTCACGGGGATTGACGCCGTCCAACAACACGGAAGCCACGCCCGGGATGCGTTCCAAGGGGCGAATAATTTTGCGTTCCAACAGGTCGTAATCGGTGCTGAGGTCACGCCCGGAAGACAACCGCGCTTCCATAATGGTCTCGCCGGTTTCGCGCGGGTTCCACGAGGGCGAGATGCGGATGCGCTCCACGTCGTCCGGCAACTCGGAACGCACGCGGTCGACCCGCTCCAACACTTCGGTACGTACCCGGTGCATGTCGGTATCGAAATCCATGTTCAGGCTGACACGACCGCCGTTGCTGTCGCTCACCGACCACATGTGGCGCACGCCGTTGACCGAACTGATCGCTTCCTCAATCGGCCGCACAATCAGCCGCTCAACGGCGGCCGGTGAGGCGTTGGGATAATCCACGATGACGAAAATCTGCTTCTCTTCCATCTCCGGCATAAAGGCCAACGGCAGTTTTTGCAGCGCAATCAAGCCGAGCACGAAGATGGAAATCAACAGCACGGAGGCGGTGACGGGCCGCCGAATCGACAGTTCGGGTAAGGTCATGTTGCGGGCTCCTCGGAAGCCAGAGCGGCCTGGTGTTCGGCGGCCTCGAGCGCGGCGGCCTCGGCCACCACGGCCTCAATTTCGGCTTCTTCCTCGTAGGTACGCACCCGCGAGGGCACGATCATGTAAGCGGCGGGAATCACCACCAAAGTGAGCAAGGTGGAAACCACCAAACCCGCGGTCACAACCACGGCCAGGGGTTGGCGTAACTCGGAACCCTCGCCGAAACCAATCGCCATCGGCAACAAACCGAGCACGGTGGTCAAGGTGGTCATCAAAATGGGGCGCAGGCGAATTTTTCCGGCGCGTACCACGGCTTCCAGTTTGTCCAAACCCTCGCGACGGCCGCGGTTGACGGCGTCAACCAACACAATCGCGTTGTTCACCACCACGCCCACCAAAAAGATGGCGCCGAGGAAGGCGATAATGCTGACGGACAAACCACTGATCACCAAACCGACCAACACGCCGGTAAAGGCAAGTGGAATCGTGAACAGAATGATGAACGGATGCACCAAACTCTCGAAGGTCGCGGCCATCACCAGGTACACCAGGAACACGGCCAAACCAATGGCGAAAAACAAGCTGGTAAAGGACGCTTGCATTTCTTTGTTCTGACCGCCGAGTTGGGGCGCTTCAATGCCGGCGGGCGGCGGGAAGGCGGCGATTTCGGCCTCAATGTCGACCATCACGGCGTTGAGGCTGCGCCCCTTGAGCGCACCGCTCATGATGGCGACGCGGCTCTGTTGAATGCGGTGGATTTCGGAGGGACCGCGCGCCGGTTCAATTTTGGCGACGGCTTTAAGGGTCACGGGAAAACCGTTGGCGGTGCCGACCACGATGTTTTCGATGTCGCCGATGCTGTCGCGGTCAATTTCGCGGTTGCGCAGGCGGATATCGATCTGGCGGTCACCGTCCTGAAACCGGGAAACCACGGTGCCGTTGATGCGGTCGTGGAGGGTGGTCGACACGGTTTGGACGTCAAAACCCATACGGGCCATTTGGTCGCGATCAAAAACGACGGTTAACTCGGGGTTCCCGGATTCTAAAGAGGAACGCAGATCCACCAAACCCTCGATCTTTTGCAGGCGTTCCCGCAGCTGCTCGGTGTAGTTGCGCAACAGCACGAGGTCTTCGCTGAAAAACAGCACCTCGACGGGGGTTTTGAGGCTGAAAAAGGACGGGCGGCCTAGCTTGGTTTCCAGATTGGGCACCACGCCGAATTGGTCGCGCAAGTTTTGCGAAACGCTTCGTTCCAAAGCCTCGTCGCCGCGGTCTTTCATCACCAGGTTCAACTGGCCGAGGTTTTCGTCCTTGGTTTTAAGCGACAAACCACCGGACACACCGCGGCTTCCAACCATGGAATACACGGTGGCCACATCGCTTTGCGCCCCGGCAATGCGTTCCATTTCAAGCATGACGGCATTGGTGGCGTCCAGCGAGGTGCCCTCGGGCATGGTGACCTCGTAAAAGAACTCGCCCTCGGTCAGCTCGGGGATCAGCTCGCGCGGAATTTGCGGCCACAGGTACAGGCTGGCGCCGAATACCGCCGCGGCGGTGGCCAAGGTCAACCAACGCACACGCAAGGCGCCGCGCAGGAGGCGTTCGTACAGAACCGAAAGCAACCCAAGCGATTCTTCCTCGTCGCGCCTGGCCTTGGGTTTGCCGCCGCGTCCCAGGGAAGCCAACATGGGAATCAACGAGATCGACACGATCAACGAGGCGATCAAGCTGTAGGTCACGGTCAGTGATTGATCGCGGAAAAGCTGGCCGGCAATGCCTTCCACAAAGATGATGGGCACAAACACGGCGATGGTGGTTAAAACCGAGGCGATCACGGCGCCGCCGACCTCGGCGGTCCCTTCAATCGCGGCCTGTCGGCGCGAGAGACCCAGCTCACGTTGGCGGTGAATGGCCTCCAGGACCACAATCGAGGCGTCGACCAGCATGCCGATACCAAGCGTCAAACCACCCAGGGACATGATGTTCAGGGAAACGCCGGTTTGGTACATCAACAGAAAAGACACCATCACGGAGAGCGGAATGGAAGTGGCGATAATCACGGTGGCGCGAACGTCACGCAGGAACAACAAAAGAATCACAATCGCCAACACGCCGCCAATCACCAGCGCGTCGCGAACCTCGTTAATCGATTGCTTGATAAAACGGGCTTGGTTAAACAGCGGTTCAATGCTCATGCCCTTGGGCAATTCCCGTGGCAACCATTTCATGGTTGCTTGAACAGCCTCGGCAACCAAAACGGTGTTGGCGTCGCCTTCCTTGTAAATTTCGATGGTGACGCATTCCTGACCGTTCACCCGCGAGATCTCCTCGCGGTCCTTGGCGCCCCAAACGACCTCGGCCACATCGCCCAACTTGACCGGCGGTTGACCCGGCGGGGTGATCACCAGTTGGGCGATCTCACCCACATCCTGGTATTCGTTAAGGGTTCGCACGAGGTACTGGCTGTCGCGACTTTTCAGGGAACCACCGGGGCGGTTGATGTTCGAGGCGGACAAAACCCGGGAAATTTGGTCCGGGGTAATGTTCATCGCGGCCAGACGGCCCTGGTTGAGGTTGACGTGAATTTCGTCCTCTTCCCCACCCTTAACTTGGGCCGAGGCGACGCCGGGAATTTTCTCCAGTTCTTCCTTCACCTTTTTCTCGGCGACATAACGCATGAGGCGCAAGTCGTCGGCGCCGACCAATGCAATTTTGATGATGGGATCAAGCGCGGGATCGTAGCGCAAAACAATGGGTTTCTCGGTTTCGTCGGGCAAAATCAGCCGATCCAACTTTTCGCGAATGTCCATCGCGATGTCGTCCATGTCGGTACCCCAGGCAAACTGCAGGGTCACCTCGGAAATACCGGCACGCGAAACCGAATGCACGTCTTGCAAACCCTTGAGGACGCCGATGGCCTCCTCCACGGGTTCGGTCACCAAATTCTCCACTTCACCGGGCGCGGCGTTGGGAAAATCGGTTTGCACGGTAAAAGAAGGATGACTGATATCGGGCAGCAGGTTGATCGCCAAACGCGACAAACCGACAGTCCCGAAAGCAATGAAGGCGGCCATCACCACCACAACGGTGACACGACGCGAGACGGAAAGCGTAACGAGGTCGCGGATCAAAGCGAAGCCCCCGTGAAGCCGGAGGACTTTTTCTCGGCCACGGCTTTGTCCTCGGCACCCGGTCCTTCTTTGACGGAGACCGGCATGCCGTCGCGCAAGTTGCGTTGACCTTTGACCACAATCAAGGCATCTTCGCTAATGCCCTCTAAAATTTCGGTGCGACCACTTTCGATGAAACCCACGGTCACCACCTGCCGCACGGCTTTGCCGTCGACCACGGTGTACAACACTTTTTGGCCCTGCTCTTCAAACACGGCCACGCTGGGCACGAGCAAGGCGTTTTCGCGCAATTCAGTCACCACGCGTGCCTCGACAAAATCGCCGGGCCGCAAATCAGCGGGGCCGCCGGAAATCCGCGCGGTGATTTTGACAGTGCCGGTGGTTTGGTCAACCATCGGGCTGACCAGATAGGTAACGGCTGCCAATTCGGCGCCGTCGGCATCGCGCTTCAAATGAATTTTCTGACCGGGCGCGACACGGCCCAACCGATTGGCGGGCACCCACACACGCACGAGCATGGGGTCGACGTCCATAATTTGGTACAAGGCCACACCGGGCGACACGTTGGCACCGAGGTCCACCAAACGCCGCATGATGCGTCCGGTGAAGGGGGCGCGCACGCGCGTGTAAGCGAGGGTTAACTTGGCGGCATCCACATCGGCCTCGGCTTTTTCGATTTGGTTGCGAATGTCGTCAAACTCTTGAGAGGCCAAAATCCCGGCGTTTTGCATCTTTTCGCGGCGCTTAAATTCGGTCTGCAGGTGGGCCAAAGTGAGTTCGGCCTGCTTGAGCGCCATTTGTTGGTCCTGATCGTCAATGGTCAGGAGCAAGCGACCTTCTTCCACCACATCACCTTCCTCGTGATGTAGTTCGCGAACGGCGCCGGTGGTACGCGACAAAATCTCGGCGTTAAACTCGGGCTGAATCGTGGTGGTGGTGGTGTAAACCGACTGGGCGTCGCCAACGGTCACCGCGGCCACGGCGACCGGCGTCGGCTTGGCCGCCTGTTTTTTGGCCTTGGCCCCGCCTGCAGGCGCCGTGGATGCTGCTTCTTGTGCACAAGCACCGGAAAGTGCCGCTAAAACCAAAACGGCAAGGCAGGTAACGGCGCGGGAAGAAAAAGGCGCGGTCGCCCAAGAGAAGGAACGGAAAGTCATGGGAACCCTCAATGTCACTGAAATTGCTCGGCATTCAAAACTAGCACGACGACCATAAAACCGGGGGGCATTCGCAAAGTCGGGCGGCCCCAAGAACTGAGAACACGGTTGCTTCAAGCGCCATGGTCGTGTTTATGGATCCAAGGTAAAGGCAAAAAACGTTAAAACTTGTCCTGGCCATGGTGCTCACAAGAGATTCGGGTTCATCGCGGAATCCCTTGTGAGCACCACGGACTGGGTCATTCGGTATGCCGGCAATGGGGAGCTGTCGCCGGACCCAATTCTCCCGGTGGTCCGAAGGCCTGATAAGGCGCCGTTCACTTGAAGAAAGGGGCATCCGTTGTTGATATACGCAAAAATCAACCCTGTGTTTGCCAAATTAGGCCGAAAAACCAAAAAAAGCGTGATTTCTTCTAAACCATTCGCCCCACGCCGTCGTTATTCGGAATCCCTTTAAAGATGACCTTAGTTACCACGGCTGTTAAGCGCACGTAGCGCGCTGCTGAATGCCGCGCGTATGGCGTCGGCCTCGCGATGGCGACCGTTTTCGACACGTACCGTACCGGCCTGAAACAGGGTGCGGATGAAGGTCACATCGCCGGCATATATTAATGTAGCGATCAACCGGTCCGGTTCGCAGACGGCAAGCAAGGGATGATCGCTGTCGACGAGCACGGCGTCGAAGGGCGTGCCCACGGCGAAGTAACCCTTTTGCGCCGCGGCACCCATGGCGGCTCGGCCGCCGTGAAACGCGCGGTCCACCATTTCGACCCCGCCGTCGGCGCCGACGTCGGGGCACATTACGTTGCGACGGCGGCGCTGCAAACGGCGGCCGTAATCCAGCCAACGCAGTTCTTCCAGCGGTGAAAGGCCGACGTGGCTGTCGGTCCCGATACACCAGGCACCGCCGGCGGCGTGGTAATCGTCAATCGGAAAAAAGCCGTCGCCCAGATTCCCCTCGGTCGAAGGACAAATAACGGCGTTGGCACCGGCCTTAACCATACCGCGCCATTCGGCCTCGGTCACATGGGTGGCGTGGACCAAATGGAAGCGGGCATCCACCGCCACATGATCAAGCAGCCAGGCAACCGGGCGTTGTCCCCAGCGCGCCTCGCATGCGGCTACTTCGCCCGTCTGTTCGGCGATGTGCAGATGCAGCGGCCCACGCAAATCGGCCTCGCCCAGCAAAAACTGGATATCCGCGCGGCTCGCGGCGCGCAAGGAATGCACCCCGGCACCCACGGTCACGTGCGCGAAGGACGCGGCGGTTTTGTGGACGGCGGCGAGCAAATCGAGGTAGGCGTCGGTATCGGGCGACAAGAAACGCCGTTGTTGCGCCGTGGCGGGTTGATCGAAACCACCGAGGCGGTAGAACATGGGCACCAAGGTCAGGTGAATGCCGGCGCGCGCGGCGGCCCGCATCAGGCAATGGGACAAAAGCGCGGGCTCGGCATAGGGACGGCCGTCGACATCGTGGTGAAGGTAATGAAACTCGGCTACCGCGGTATAACCGTGGCGCACCATTTCGGCGTACAGCATGGTGGCAATTGCCTCGAGTTGCTCCGGCCCCACGCGCAGGGCGAGGTCGTACATGGCGGTGCGCCAAGACCAAAAATCATCATCGGGACGGGTGGCAAACTCCGCCAAGCCGGCCATGGCGTACTGAAACGCGTGGGAATGCGCGTTCTGGAAACCTGGCAGCACGAGGCCGCGGTGGTGTTCCACGGGTGTCCCGTCGTCGGGCGCTTCAGAACCCACCGCGGTGATGGTGCCGGCCGCGTCCACGGTCACGTAGGCGGGCGCGATCCAGCATTGTTTGTCCTGGTACAGTCGTTCAAAGGCGTAGGTTTTCATGCCAAACTCCGGCGACGTTCTTCCTGATCAATACGCAATCTGGCCAAAACGTCACCGGCATAAATGCGGAACCGTTTCAGCCGCTCCAGTTCCAGTTCACCCACCACGCCGATATCGATTTCGTGGTCAAACACCAGCAGGCCGCGCAGCAAACCGCGAAACTCGAGCACAAGGGCAACCATAAAGGTGGCGCGCGGTAGGTCGGTCCCTTCTAAATTGGGACAGCGCACCAAAAAAACGCCGTCGGCCAGTTCCTCGGTCCCCTCGGCGTATTGGGAAATAATTTCTTCAAAGGTGAAATCGAGGCGGGAAAACACAAAATCGCGGTACCCGGTGTGGGCGATAATGCGGAAGCGGCGATCCTTGGGACCGCGCACCAACAGGCCACCGCGCGAAAGGTTGGGAATCAGGCGGATCATGCGCTGCAGGGCAAACTCGGCGGCTTGTTCCGGTTTGTTGAGGGAACAGTTGAGGATCTCGCAAACCGCGGAAAGTTCCTCGCTTTTGTCGGCCAAGCGCCGACTCTGATTCGCCAGCGAAAGCGTTAATTCATCGCGGCGATGCCGGATTTTACGGGTCATGAGCCAGGCCGTCACCCAGGTCAACGCCACCGCGGCCCAAACGAATAAAAGCACCATCGGCCACGGCGTGGTGTCGCCGTCCAACACGGCAAGACTTGGGACAGGCACCCAACGCCCATCGCCAAACCACTGGCTCACAACGGTTTCTTTGCCAAGAAGCATGGCATCGCCTCCCAAAACCATTCCTTCGGCACCGCATTTTGAAACAGAACACCAACCCCGGCCCCGCGCCGAATATGCAAGCATTTGATGTGAAAAACGCGGCGAACGAACGGGTTAGCCCGCATTATCCGTGGAAATCGGATCAAAGAAAACCCCTAACCCGTCCCAGGGCTGCGAAGAGGCGGAAACGAAGCTCAAGAATTCCGGTGGGAGGGCGATAGACAGAAAAAGGTTTGCTATCCCAAAGGCGCTCGTGCGGGTGGGCGACAATCACCCAAAGCGTTGCATGCATCATCACAAAAGCCAGAGAAAATTGGGGTATGATGGGGGCCTGCTTCTTGTTATCACGGGGCTCACCGCCTCGGGCCCAACAGCTTTCCAATCAACGCAACACCTGAAGGATGGGCGGCTTGAATCCCTACGACATTGCACCGATTTTGAAACGCATTATGAGTGTCGCCTCACGGGCTTCGGACATCATTTTCAGTCCCGGCTCACCACCCAAGGTGATGGTGGACGGCACGCTCACGGAGGTCCCGCTCAAGGACCTGCGCCCGCTCAGCCCCTACCAAACGGAAATGCTGGTATTGGATCTGCTCAAGGACAAACCCCAGGCGATGGAGACCTTTTTGCGTACGGGTTCGGTTGACGTTTCCTACACGCTGGAAAAAACCGGCCGTTTTCGGACCAACTGCTTCCGGCAGCGCAACAGCCTGGTCATCGTCATGCGGGTGATTCCCACGCTGATTCCCAGCTTCGAATCGTTGGCGCTACCGAAGTCCTTACTGGGTTCGCTGGACCTCAAAAACGGCATCGTACTGCTGACGGGACCGACGGGAAGCGGCAAAAGTTCGACCATGGCGGCCTTGATCAACCTCATGGCGCAGAAGTACGCCTACCACATCATCACCATCGAAGATCCCATTGAATTTTTGTACCCCAAAACCAAAAGCATGATCCACCAGCGCGAGCTGGGCCAGGACACCGACACCTTCGCGGCCGCGTTGCGCGCGGGTCTGCGCCAGGCGCCGCAGGTAATCATGGTTGGGGAGATGCGCGATGTGGAAAGTATTGAAATCGCGCTGGAAGCGGCGGAAACGGGCCATTTAATTATGTCGACGCTGCACACCATCGACGCGGCCAAAACGATTGAGCGTATCATTGGGGTCTTCCCCAAGGACCAGGAAACGGTCATTCGCAGCCGCTTCGCCCAGACCTTCCGCTACATTATTTCGCAACGGTTAATGCCCAAACCTGGCGGAAAAGGCCGGGTCGCGGCGGTCGAGGTTTTGCGCTCCAATGATCGGACCCGTACCTACATCCTCAAGGGTGCGCAAGCGGCGGGCAGCCTGGAAGACGCCATGGCGGACGGCCACCACGAGGGCATGCAGACTTTTGATATGGATTTGCTCGACAAAGTTTCAAGACGCGTCATCGACAAAAACACGGCGATGCGTTACGCCACCAACCCGAACAACCTCGGTCTCAAACTGGGGATTCTGAAAACCGAAGCCGCCCCCGACGATTCAACGGACGATTCCATGACCATCGACCAAATGCCGGCGCTCGGTCTCGACATGCCGTGAGGACCTGATGAACAAAGCTTGTGAACGTTGTGGTCGCATTATCGTCGTACCCGACATCCCGCTTCCCGCGGACTACACCCAAAAATGCCCGGCCTGCGGGCACGATAACCCGGTGAGTGACGACTACAGTCCCCAGGCGGCGAAGCCGATTCCCCAACAATCCGGTTACGCTTCGCCGGGTGATTCGATGGGCACTCATTTCGACAACGCCATCGACAACATCTTCTCCAGCGCGGGGAGTGCTCCCAAACAAGCTCAGGCGCCGAAACAAGCCCAGGCCCCCAAACAAGCCCAGGCACCGAAGCAAGCCCAAGCACCGAAACAAGCCCAAGCCCAGCAGCGGCCGACCCACCGTCCGCCCACGCAGGCCCAACGCCCGCCCGCACCGCAACCAACCGCGCAACGCCCACCGACACCGACCCCAAGCGCGGCAACGGCGGGTGTGCCGGCCCAGGTGATCGAACAAATTCGCCGCGAGTTTCAAAACGAACTGGACCGGACCAAGGCCGACTTGCGCAACGAGATGGAAGGTCGCCTGCGCATGCTGGAGGACCGGCTCAAGGCGGATCAGGGTAATTTCGTGCCGCCCGGCATGAGCACGGCCCAGACGGAAAAGAAAAAAGAAAAAGCGTTTCAGGCCCAGGTCCACGAACGCCTTCTGGAGAGCCAGGTGTTGGTGGCAACCCAAAACGCGACCGTGATCAAAAACTGCGAGGCGACCTTGCAGCGACGCGGGTTCACCCTCAACCCGGTGACCTCGCTGGAAGCCACGCTGGAGCAGATCGCCAAAAAGCCCTACCACTTGGTGATCGTGGATCAGCGCATGCTGAAATACGCCTCGGACAGCCAGGCCTTGCTGGGCAAGATCAAACAGATTTCGTTGCCGATCCGCCGCTGTCAAACCATCGCGATGATTACCCCCGGGATCACCACGGCCGAAAGCCAGGTTTTTTATCAATGGGGTATTGATATCAATATCCATACCAAGGACTTGGAACGCTTGGACGAAATTCTGATGGATATTTTGGAACTCAAGGAAGCCATTCTCAACGAGTACATCGCGGATATGTACGCCTACACCTGACCTGGGTTTGACCGGTTGGTTGTGGCGCCGGCGCCTTCAGCAGCCTCCACGATGGGAACCCCCGGGCACCCAGAATAAACGTTTTTTCACAAGCATTTACCCATAGCTGAAATCTCATTTACGCCGGCATCGCCGATAAAGTGCCGTGGGGAGCCTAACCGAAGGTGGTTCGCCTTTGGCTCACATCAAATAAGCGAGGGGCCAGGCATAGCGGCGTGCGTTCGTCCCGATTCAAGCAGCGTTCGCTCCGGTTCGGGCGGCGTCCGCCTTGTTTCCGTTTCCAGTCAGGCAAGGTTTGTCCGTCATTCGCATGGGCTGAAGCCGCGCGCCGATAGGCAAGGAAGACACCGGACGCCCCCCGCGTGCCGCCCCATTACGCCGAGCATTCACGACGTGTTTATAAATTTTCACAAATAAAAAGTAGATTTCTTTAGTCATCCACTATAAGATTTGTTCAATCAAATCAAAGGAGGACCCATGCGGTTCGACCAATTCACCATCAAGGCCCAGGAAGCGATCCAAGACGCCCTCGCCCGTGCCACCGAAGGCGAAGCACCCGAGGTCACCATCGAGCACCTCAGCGCCGCCCTTCTCGCACAAAACGATTCCATCGTGCCACCCTTACTGCAAAAAATCGGGGTACCCATCCCCCAGCTGCAATCCGAAATCAACCAACACCTCGACCGCGCCGCCAAGGTCTCCGGGGCCAACCAACAGCCTCGTATCTCCGGTTCGCTGGGCCGCCTGCTCACCGCCGCCCAAAAAACCGCGGGCAAGATGCAGGATACCTACACCTCCACGGAACACCTGTTTCTCGAAATCCTCCGCGAAAAACACAACATTTTGGCCCGCCGCCTCGACGAACGCGGCGTGCGCGAGGAATCGGTGATGCTCGCCCTGCGCGAATTGCGCGGCGAAAGCTCGGTCACCGACCAAAACCCGGAGGCCAAGTACCAAGTACTGGACAAGTACACCATCGACCTCACCCACCGGGCCCGTACCAACAAACTCGACCCCATCATCGGCCGTGAAGAAGAAATTCGCCGCGTCATTCAAGTGCTTTCCCGCAAAACCAAAAATAACCCGGTCCTCATCGGCGAACCCGGCGTGGGCAAAACCGCCATCGCCGAAGGACTGGCGATGCGCATCGTCAGTGGCGACGTCCCCGAGGGACTCAAACGCAAACGCGTGCTGACCCTCGACCTAGCCTCAATGATCGCGGGCGCCAAGTTCCGCGGTGAATTTGAGGACCGTCTCAAGGCCCTGCTCAAAGAAGTGACCGCCTCCATGGGCGACATCATTCTCTTTATCGACGAGTTACACACCATCGTGGGCGCGGGCGCGGCCGAGGGCGCCATGGACGCCTCCAACATGCTCAAACCGGCACTGGCACGCGGCGAGTTGCACTGCGTCGGCGCCACCACCCTCAACGAATACAAAAAACACATCGAAAAAGACAGCGCCCTCGAACGCCGTTTCCAGCCGGTCCAGGTCGCCGAACCGGACGAGGGCGCGGCGCTCGCCATCCTGCGCGGCCTGCGCGAACGCTACGAGGTTTACCACGGCATCACCATTCGCGATTCGGCCTTGATCGCGGCGGTCCACCTCTCGCAACGTTACATTTCCGACCGCTTTTTGCCCGATAAAGCCATCGACCTGGTCGACGAAGCGGCCTCCACCATCCGCACCCAAATCGATTCGATGCCGCTCGAAATCGACCAAGGCATGCGCAAACAGCGCCAACTGGAAATCGAGCGCGAAGCCCTCAACATGGAGGACACGCCGACCAACCGCGAACGCCTCAAAGAGGTCAAACGGGAAATCGCCAACCTGGAAGAATCGCTGGCGGCCATGAAGCAGCGCTGGCAAAACGAAAAAAACCAAATTCAAGAGCTGCGCGCCCTCAAAGAAAAGGCCGAGCAACTCAAGCACGCGGCCAACGACGCGGAACGCTCCGGCGACTACAACCGCGCGGCCGAAATCCGTTACGGTCAGCTGATCCAATCCGAGAAGCAGGCGGAACAAGTGGAAGAACGCCTCAAGACCTTACAGGCGGAAGGCAGCCTGCTGCGTGAAGAAGTCACCGAAAACGACATCGCCCGCGTGGTCGCCAACTGGACCAACATCCCGATCTCGAAAATGCTCGAATCGGAAAAAGAGAAGTTGCTCCACCTGGAAACCCGCTTGCACGAACGGGTGATCGGCCAAAACCGCGCGGTTCAGGCCATTGCCGATGCGATCCGCCGCTCACGCGGGGGCCTTCAGGACCCGGACCGCCCGCTGGGCAGTTTCCTGTTCCTCGGCCCAACCGGCGTGGGCAAAACGGAGTTGGCCCGCACCCTCAGCGACCTGCTCTTCGACAGCGAAAAGAAACTCATCCGCATCGACATGTCGGAGTACATGGAGAAACACTCGGTCTCGCGTCTGATTGGGTCGCCCCCCGGCTACATCGGCCACGAGGAAGGTGGGCAACTTACGGAAAAAGTCCGCCGTTCGCCCTACGCGGTGATCCTCTTCGACGAAATCGAAAAAGCCCACCCCGAGGTCTTTAACGCCTTTTTGCAAATCCTCGACGACGGCCGCCTCACCGACGGCAAAGGCCGCACGGTCAATTTCCGCAACACGGTCATCATCATGACCAGCAACATCGCCTCGGAAATCGCGGCCCGTCCCGATCTGGATGCGGTGGAAAAAGAAACCAAACTCTTGGCGGCGATGAAGGACCATTTCCGACCGGAGTTCATCAACCGCATCGACGAAATCATCCCCTTCGAAACCCTGTCCGCGGAGATGCTGCGCGACATCGTACGCATCCAACTGACGCGCCTGGACAAACGCCTGGAGGAGCAACAACTCAAGCTCTCTTTTAGCGACGAGGCCTTGGACCTCATCGCCGAGGTGGGTTACGACCCGGCCTTCGGGGCCCGTCCGGTCAAACGCGCCATCCAGCAACTGGTACTCAACCCCTTGGCCAAGGATCTGCTGCAAGGCCGCTTCAGCAGAGGCCAAACGATCCAGGTGGTGCGCGACCAAGAACACGGGCTCCATTTCGAATGATGCGCCGAGCGCCCCGGGCGATCAATCAGGGAAGGGTTGATCGTCCGGGCGTGGTTGGTGGCGTGATTTTTCCCGCGAGCCCGCCTCTTTCACAAGGATTCGTCGCGAGAAGCAGAAAGCCTTGTGAAAGAGGCGGGCGAGGCGATTCATCGCGGCATTGGCGCAAACGGCCTTAACCGACACCCGCCCAAAGGGTTTCGACTTCTTCCGGGGTACGCACGCAATAATCGGCCCAACGGCGGTGCTCGAAGGTGCCTTCTTGGTCGACGTAGACCGTGAGCACCCCGGCGGCCCGTCCCGCCTGCAGGTCGAAAATCGCATCGCCCAGCATCACGGCTTGCCGCGCGGGAATTTGCCATGCTTCTAGCAGATGGTGGATCCCGGCGGGGTCGGGTTTGGGTTCGGCCTCGTCGCGACCCAAAATCCAATCGTCCTCAAAATAGGATCTGAGACCCGATACTTCCAAGGTCCGCAAGGCATTGCGGCGCGTGTTGCGCGTCAAAACACCCATCCGGCAACCGGCCTCCTGAAGACGCTGAAGCAACGCTTCGCAACCGGGCGACGCCTCGGCCTCTCCGGCAATCTCGTATTCGATATCGGCCAACGCCTTCTCAATCGGCTCGGCCCGCGCGGGCGTCATCGCCCGCAATGATTCGAGAATCGGCTGGTGGGTCGGCAAACCCAGTTGCCGCTTAATTGCTGTAAAATCATGGACTGCATGGGTCAAGGTTCCATCCATATCGAACACCCATGCTTTGCGATTCGACCAAGGCATCGCTGTTCCCCCGATTGTTCCAATTCCTTTTTCCATTCGCCGGGTTCATTATAAGACCTCACCCCCGTATCCTCACCAAGGCGTTCCGAATTGATTCAAGTACTCATCAACGACACGGTTAAACATTATTTTCTCAAACTGGCGCCACCCCAGCGCAAGCGGCTGCGCGCCAAGTTCGAGTACCTGGAAAACGGGCTATGGGATTCGGGGCTAAAAGTTAAAAAGCTGAAGGGCACCTCGTCCAAGACCGTGCTGGAAGGACGCCTTGATCGCGGTAACCGCATTATTTTCACACTCGGTCGGGAACAACAGGCCGAGGGCGACGTCACCCTGGTCTACGTCTGGGGCGTGGTTGTTCACGACGATATCGATAAAAAAGCCAGGGTTGTGGTGCCCGACAACGTACCTTTTTTGAAGTTTAATCAGTACCAGGAAGAGTTGTTTGAATCCGTCGTTTTGGACGACCTCGACGCCGACTACTTCACCCAGGAAACCATCGCGGACCCCATCGATCAGGACGCGGCGGGCCAACGCTGGCACCCCCTGGGCGAACCCGAATGGCAACGTCTCGCCAAATACAGCCACGACGATTTCGAACTCTTCCTCCACCTGACCCCCGATCAAAACGACATCCTGCGCACCCCGCCGCCCCTGCTGGTTTCAGGCACCGCGGGCAGCGGCAAAACCACGCTGGCCGTGTATTACCTCTTCAAAAGCGTGATGCGCCACCAGAAGAAACTTTTTGTCACCTACAACCGCTACCTGTGCGATTACTCGCGGCGGCTGTACGAGAGTTTGCTCAACGAACGCGACGACGTTGCCGACTGGACCCCGCCCCGCTTCGAAACCTTCAAAAACCTGTGTTTGGAAATCGCGGCCGAGGGGAAACAGCGTTTTCCGCGCGACAAGGAAATGGATTTCCGCCGCTTCCGACGCCTGTTCCCCAACAGCCCCCACGCGGCCAAATACGAGGCAACCTTGGTTTGGGAAGAGATTCGCGCCATCATCAAAGGCGCCCTGCCCCACACCAACCTCAAGCTGTTTCACGCCACCCACCAGCGTTTGCAGGGCGGCAGCCTTAGCCAAGCCGACTGCCACCAACTCAAACTCCAGTTTCACCAGTTCGCCCGCCTGGAAAGTGCCCAACCCATCGAGAAAGCGGTCCAAAAGGCCTTCAAGCAAGATCTCACCACCTTTGCCCGCCAATTGGAGCACCACGTGGCCGCCACCCCCGAGCGGGTGCAAACCGTGCTGCACGCCTGCCTCCAGTTTTTCCACAAAGAACCGCAACAGGCGCGCCGTCGCTACCTCACCCCGTTTGAATACGAATCCATCGGCCGCAAAAAAGCACCCAGCTTCCCCTTCGACCGCAAACAGATTTACGCCATGTTCGATTGGTACCAGGACCTGCTGGACCGCGAGGGTTACTGGGACGAACTGGATCTGGCGCGCGAGGTCGGCGCGTTGCTCAACGCCAACGAGGACGACCGCTTTCGCTTTGATTTTGTGATCGGCGACGAGATTCAAGATCTCACCGACATCCAACACGAGTTGCTGTTCTCCTGGGTACGCAACCCCTACAACCAATTTTTGTGTGGCGATACCAAACAAATCATCAACCCCAGCGGCTTCCGCTGGGAAGAACTGCGCCGCCACTTCTTCGACCGCGACCTCAAGGTACCCGACCCGCGTTTCCTGTCGCTGAATTTCCGCAGTTCGGGCGCCATCGTGGAAATTGCCAACACCCTGTTGCACCTGAAGCAAAAACTTTTAGGCGTGCGCAAAAGTGAGCTGGCCGAGGACTGGAAATTCAAGGGCCGGCCGACCCTGCTCATCCGCGGGCTCAGCCCGGGGCGGGTGCTGCAAAGCGTGGCCGCCACCGGCGCCAACCGCACGATTTTGGTTCGCAACCAGGCGGAAAAAGAGAAACTCCAAAAAAAGCTCGATACCGAACTGGTGTTTACCATTAGCGAAGCCAAGGGTTTGGAGTTCGACACGGTCTTGTTGTGGGGTTTTGCCAACGACAGCACGGCCCGCGATTTATGGGGACTGATCCTCAAAGACGAACTGGAGGACTTACCCGAGGCGCGCATCCGCCACGACATCAACCTGCTGTATGTCGGAATCACGCGGGCGCGCGGGGATTTGTTGATTTACGACGGCGAAGCGGGTTCGGTGATTTGGAACGATCCGCTGTTCGCGCGCAAGCTGGTGGCCACCGATGACGCGGCCTTTATCGACACCATTTGGAACGTCACCACCACACCAGAAGCATGGCGTAGCCAGGGGCGTTACTTTTTGGAACGCGGTCATTACCGTGCCGCGCGCGAGTGTTTCAAAAACGCCGACGATCAAGACGGCTTCCTCACCGCCTCGGCACTGCACTACCAGGAGGAGGAACGCTGGGAGCACGCGGCCGAGGCCTTCGCGGAAGTCGGTCGCTCAGCGGAGGCGGCCGCCAACTTCGAACGGGCGGAACAACCCGTCCGGGCGATGCCCCTGTACGAGGCGGTTGGCGATGAGGCCGGCGTCAAACGCTGCAGGGTGGCGGTCGCCCTGGGCACCAACCGTTTCCACGAGGCGGCGATGCTGTTGTTGGAACTGGATCAGGTGGCGGAGGCGGCGGCCCTGTACGTGCGCGCCAAGGCCTACCGTGAAGCGGCGGAGCTGTACCGCGACCGCCTGGACCGGCCGGAGCAGGCGGCGGTATATTTCGAAAAAGGTTCGCTGTTCGCCGAGGCGGCCGCCATGTTTGAAGCCGGTGGTAACCGGGCGTCCGCCGCGCAGAATTACTACCGCGCGGAACGCCACACGGATGCGGAGCGCCTGTTCCGCGCCTTGGGCGACACCAAAGGGCTGATTCGGGTGTACCAAAAAACCAAACAGGTCGAGCCCTTACTCGACATCTTCGCGGTCAAAAACGATTTCAAAGCCGCCTACCAAGCCGTCCAACATCTGGATGAAGCGGAACGCATCGCCCTGGGGCGCGCGGCCCTTGCGCAAGACCGGGCCTTTGCCGCGGCGATTCTGCTGGACGAAACCGACGACCATGTCGCCGCCGGCGACGCCTTTATGCTGCTCAAAAACTACGACGAAGCCGCCGATCACTTTCGCGAGGCCGGCGACTTCCGCCGTTTGGTGGACGCCCTGATTCCGATCGATCTCGCCGCGGCCTTGCGCACCCTCCCCAAACTCAGCGAAGCGGATTTGGCGGCGGTAAAGGTGCACGATCTCTTGTCAATCCTGTGCGTAAACGACCCCAAGGCCTGCGAAGCCGTTTCCGGCGAATGGTTGGCGGCGAAACGCGACGACCTGGCCCTCATCGGTTACGAGGCAATCGGCGACCACGGTCGTCAGGGAATCATTCACGCCAATTACCAACGCTGGGACCAAATGCGCCAAGCGTGGCTGCAAATGCCCCTTTACCAACTTCCCCGAGCCTACACCGAAAGCCTTGTGTTTGACAAACTCCCCATCTTTTTCCGGTTCCTCATCAACGATTACAACTTTGGATACCACACCAACCAGGAATACAACATCACCCTCAACTACGCGGAGCACGGCGACCTTTTCGACGCACTCCACGATTGGCTGGACCGCTCCGGGGACCCCCGTTTGCGCCGCAAGTGGCGCGACATTTTGTACCAGCACGGCCGCGATCAAGAGTTGTGGACCGACTTCCTCCGCCACACCTTGATGCTTGGAGAGCACGACGACGCCGCCGCCTACCTGCAAACGCTGATCGAAGACCAACCCAAGCTCAAAAACACGTATTACGAGAAGCTGGTCTCCATCGCATCCAAGCTGCGCAAAGCCAACCCAGACGACCCCTTGGTCGCGGCCTGGGAACGCCTGATCGCCAGCCTCGACCTGTAAGCCGGGTTGTGACGCTCCTCGGTATTGACATGGTTCCGGGCGAATCTCCTCGCCCCCGACCACCTTGGCATATCCTCGATGGGTGACAATCCAAAAGGGTTTCTTCGGCGCCTGTGTTAAGATGCCCGGTATTCACGACCTAACCCCTCAAAAACCTTGCTTAAGTGAAGGCCCGGCCGTTTAAAACGGGGTCTTTTTTCGTGGCTTTTGCCGCACCGCGCGAATCCCACCCAATCACACAGGCCACCCCGAGCCGCCACGCCCCGCGAGAGGAGTTCCAATCATGCATCAACCCCAGCCTTTGTCCCATCTCACGCATCGCATCTTTGGCGCGGTGTGGCGACTCCTGCCGGCGCTTTTACTGCTCGCACCGGCTCACGGATTCGCCCAAGACGGTGCAAGCGGACTCCTGAAAGGCATGGTGCGCGATGCCAACACCAAAAACGCGGTGAGCGGCGCCAACATCGTGGTCATCAACAATCAGAAAATCGTGGTCTCGGATCGCAACGGTTCCTTTAGCCTGCGTCTTAAAGGCGGCACCTACCAACTGATGGTTTCCCACCCCGACTTTGAAACCACCTACCTCAACACCGACATCGCCGCCGGCGGGACCCGCGAACTCGATGTGCACATGATCGCGTCACTGGCCAACTTTGGCGAGGAACTGGTGGTGCTCGGTTCGCGCGCGGCCCGGACCGCCCTCGAAACGCCGGTCCCGGTTGATGTCATGCACGCGGAAGAACTCAAGGCAACCGGCATGGTGGAAACCAGCCGCATGCTGCAATTCCTGGCCCCCTCGTTTAACTTTTCCACCTCCACCATCAGCGACGGCACCGATATCGTACGCCCTTCGACCCTGCGCGGGCTCGGCCCCGACCAAACCCTCGTGCTGGTCAACGGCAAACGCCGCCACGCCGGCGCCCTGGTTCACGTCAACGGCTCGGTCGGCCGCGGCACCGCCGGTGTCGACCTCAACGCGATTCCCGGCGCCGCCATCGAACGCATTGAAATCCTGCGCGACGGTGCCTCCGCCCAATACGGTTCCGACGCCATCGCGGGTGTGATCAACCTCATCCTCAAAAACGACATCGGTACCAGCTTCGACATCAACGCGGGGCAAACCTATGAGGAAGACGGCGAAACCCTCACCGGCAGTGTCAACCACGGCTGGCGCATCGGCGAACGCGGGTTCCTCAACCTGACCGGCGAGTTCCGCGACCGCGCCGCCACCAACCGCGCCGGTCTCGACCCGCGGCCGCAGTACCCGGCCCTTCCCGACGGAAGCCCCGACCCGCGCGAGCAAAGCTTTGACCGCTTGAACCACCGCTACGGCGACGCCGATTCCGAAAACCTCGGCCTGTTTGTGAATGCCTCCTTTCCCATCGGCATCGACAGCGAGATCTACCTGTTCGGCGGGATCACCGAACGCGAGGGCGAATCGGGCGGTTTCTACCGCCGCGCCCTGGATAACCGCAATGTACCCGAGATCTACCCCGACGGTTTTTTGCCGCTCATCAACACCACCGTCGACGATCAGTCCCTTTCCATCGGCTACAAAACGCTGATCAACAACTGGGTCCTCGACATCAGCGCCACCACCGGCGGCAACAGCTTCGACTTCGACATCAACAACTCGGTCAACGTTTCGCTGGGCGCGGCAAGCCCAACCGAGGCCTTCGCCGGCAGCCTGGAATTCAACCAAACCACCCTGGGCGCGGACCTCTTCGGCACGGTCGATTTCGGGCGCCCGGTCAACCTGGCCTTTGGCTTTGAATGGCGCGAGGACAGTTACCAAATCGGCGCCGGTGAGACAGCCTCCTGGATCGACGGCGGCGTCCCCAACCAAGCCGGCGGTCGCGCGGCACCCGGTATTCAGGTTTTCCCCGGCTTCCGGCCCGGCAACGAGGTCGACGCGGACCGCGACAACATCGCGGTTTACGGCGAGCTGGAAACCAACCTCAGCGAACCCCTGCTGGTCTCCCTCGCGGGCCGTTTTGAGGATTACAGCGATTTCGGCAACAACTTCAGCGGCAAGCTGGCGTTCCGCTACAGTGCCCACAAAAATCTTGCGTTCCGAACCTCCGCGAGCACCGGGTTTCGCGCGCCCTCCCTCCATCAATCCTTCTTCAACAACACCTCGACCCAGTTCGTCACCGACGAGGTCAGCAACGAGCTGGTTCCCTTTGAAGTCGGCACCTTCCGCAACAACGACCCGGTCACCCAAGCATTCGGCATCCCCGAGTTGAAAGAAGAAACCTCGGTGAACCTGAGCGCGGGATTCACCTGGAAACCGAGCCGCAACCTATCCATCACCGCCGATATGTACCAAATCGATATCGACGACCGCATTGTGATTTCCGGTCAATTCCAGGCCTCGGCCGATCCGCAAATCGCGGCCCTCCTCGAACCCTTCGACGTCAGCGCGGCTCAATTCTTCACCAACGCGGTCGACACCGAAACGCAAGGCGGCGACCTGGTGATCGCTTACGGGTTCGACCTGGGCGAAGAAAAACGACTGCGGCTAACCGCCGCGGCGAATTGGAACGATACCCAAGTGGTGGGCGAACCCCAAACACCGGCTGAGCTCGAAGGTTTTGGTTCCACCCTGTTTAACCGCATCGAACGGGAACGCATTGAAACGGCCCAGCCACGCAGCCAAATCAGCCTCACCGCGGCCTATGAAGTGAAACAGCTAACGATCACGGCGCGCGCCAACCGCTTCGGCAGCGTGAAAACCGTGGAGTCGGCCGCCGACCCGTCTCGCGACCAAGTTTTCGGCGCAAAAACCCTGGTCGACTTAGATTTAAGCCTTCGCTTCGGGCACCACCTGACTTGGTCCCTCGGCGCCAACAACCTGTTCGATACCTACCCGGATGAAAACAATCCCGGGCTGTCGTTTAACGGGATTTTCGTGTACCCGCGACGCACCGCCCCCTTCGGTTTCAACGGCGGTTCGTTTTATACCCGACTCAGCTACCTTTTTTAAACAGCACCGTCCGTCAAAGCTTACCGCTTGGAAACCCAGTCGTTGCCTTTGATATAGAACCGCCAGGGGAAATCGGCGCTTTTGCTGATGCCGATGCGGGTCGCGGTAACCACCTCGGTATCGGCAACCGCCGTGCCCTCTTCGATGAACAGGGCGGTGCCGGTGAGGTCACTGCCGTCGTGCTCGCGGGCCACGCCCAAGGCGGCACACAACTTGGCGGGCCCGTTGGTGAGTTGGCGCCGGGTGATTTTGGGACCGCGCCGTTGCTGCATCAGGTTTTCACCTTCCAGAGGTTCCAAGCCGCGAATAAGGACCGCCGCGCCAACCCCTTCGACCTCAGTTACCACGTTAAGGCAGTGGTGCATGCCGTAAATGAAATAGACGTAGAGGAAGCCGGGCGGGCCGAACATCACCGCGTTGCGCGCGGTTTGGCCGCCAAAACTGTGGGCGGCCTCATCCCCGTCCTGGTGGTAGGCCTCGGTTTCGACAATGCGCCCGCCGACCCGAACCCCCTGATCGTTTTGATGCACCAGCACCCGGCCCAGCAACGCGCGCGCCACGGTGAGGGTGTCGCGCGCGTACCACTCGCGGGGCAGTCGGTTCACGAATCCGCGCTCTGAATGGCCGAAACGGCGGCTACCAACTGGATATCCTCGGCGGTACAGCCACGGGAGAGATCGTTGACCGGCAATTTCAGACCCTGCAGCAAAGGTCCCAGGGCGGTGGCGCCGGCCAGACGTTCGGTGAGCTTGTAGGCAATGTTCCCCGCGTGCAAGTTGGGGAAAATAAGCACGTTGGCGCGCCCCTCCACGCTGGAGTCGGGCGCCTTGCGGGCGGCAATCTCGGGAACCAAAGCGGCATCGACCTGCAACTCGCCGTCGATTTTCAGTTCGGGTTCGCGTTCCCGCGCAATCGCCAAGGCCTCGCGAATCACGTCGATGGATTCGTGTTTGGCACTGCCGTAGGTGGAAAACGAGAGCATGGCCACGCGTGGCTCGGTGCCGTTGAGTTGGCGCCAACTGCGCGCCGAGGCGGTGGCGATTTCGGCCAACTGCTCGGCGTTGGGAAAAGGAATCACGCCGCAATCGGCGTACAACAGGGCGCGATCACCAGGCGGCATGATCATGTAAAAGAAGCTGGAAACCGTGCGTTCGCGCGGCCCGATACACTGGATGGCGGCGCGCACGGTGTCGGCGGTGGTGCGCACGGCGCCACCGACAAAGGTATCAACCTCGCCGGCACGCACCATCAGCGCCGCCTTAAACAAGGGGTCGGCGGCCAGGGTTGTCGCCTGTTCGCGGGTCAACCCTTTTTTCTTGCGGATCTCCATCAACTCGGGCACGTAACGGTCGGCATCGTGATCAGGCGCCAAAACGTCTAAATCGAAGCCGGAAAACCCCAGTTCGGCACAACGTTGTTCAACCACAAAGGCGTCACCCAACAGCAGGGGTCGCGCGGTGCCGGCTTTAATCATGGCCACCGCCGCGGCAATCACGCGCGGATCTTCCCCTTCCGGTAACGCAATGCGTTTGTTTACTTTAGCCGCACGGTCCAACAGATCCTGTTTAATGGACACAGGTCCCCCCTCTCACCCAATTCAATGTCAGTTGGGTGCTTCCATTATCAACCAAACCCGCCCCGCCGGCTACACAAGGAAGGCGGAAAAAACAGCTCGGTGATTGGGCCGGTATCCAAACAAGCCCGCGCCGATCCGCGGCACACGCAAGGTTGAATACCATTCCAGCGAACCCATACGGGGCCGCGTACCGTTCCGACACTCCCACGCGGGGCTACATACCATTCCGGCAAACCCACGCGGGGCCGCGTACCGTTCCGGCAAACCCATACGGGGCCGCGTACCGTTCCGGCAAACCCATACGGGGCCGCGTACCGTTCCGGCAAACCCATGCGGGGCTGCCTACCGTTCCGACACACCCACGCGGGGTTGAATACCATTCCGGCAAACCCATGCGGGGCTGCCTACCGTTCCGACCCACCCACGCGGGGTTGAATACCATTCCGGCAAACCCATGCGGGGCTGCCTACCGATTCGGCGAACCCCGAAGCGGGTCGCACCACCCCATCCAAGGACCATTCTTCGAATAAACGCCGGGCGCAGCCTGGCCACACTGGACGCATCCTGAAGGGATGCAATAGGTTAGCCCCGGGTACGACCATTGAAAATGGTCGCACCCTGGGTCTATGGGGTTCACGAATGGGAAGGCCCTGTAGGGGCCGACACCCCAGGCGTGACGGAAAAACCACCCCGCCGGGATCATCACGGCCCGGTGCTTGTACCGTGACAACCATTTTCCGGCAGGTTCGGTGAATTGGTTGTGAGGCCGAGACCGACGGAAAAATCACCCCGCCGGATCACCCCGGCCCGGTGGTTGTGCCGTGACGATCATTTTCCGCCCGGTTCGGTGAATCGGTCGTGAGGCCGGCACCCCAGGCGTGACGGATGATTCACCCCGCCGGGAAACCGACCCCTTCAAAAAACCCTAGGCATCCTCACGCAGCATTTCGGCAATTTTAAACGCCATTTCCAGACTTTGCGCCGCGTTCAAACGGGGATCACAAGCTGTTTCGTAGGCGTTGGCCAAATGCTCTTCCTTGAGGTCTTCAACGCCGCCCAAACATTCCGTGACATTGTCACCGGTTAGTTCGAAGTGAACGCCGCCGGGCACCGTGCCCTCCGCACGATGCAGCTTAAAGAACAAGGTGAGTTCCTGAAGAATGTCGGAGAACCGGCGCGTTTTGTGGCCGGTATCCGCGTTAAAGGTGTTGCCGTGCATGGGGTCACAGGTCCAGACCACCTTGCGCCCGTTTTCCTTAACCTTGCGGATCAGCTTGGGCAGCATGCGCTCAATTTTGGAAGCACCGAAGCGGGTGATCAGGACCAGGCGCCCGGCCTCGTTGTTGGGGTTCAGGGCGTCGATCAGCTTCATCAATTCGTCGGCACTGCACGAAGGACCGACCTTCATGCCGATGGGGTTGTTGATGCCGCGGAAGTACTCCACGTGGGCGCCGTCCAGTTGGCGGGTACGGTCGCCGATCCACACCATGTGGGCGCCGACGTTGTACCAGTTTTGCGTGAGGGAATCACAGCGGGTCAGCGCCGCTTCAAAACCCAGCACCAAACCCTCGTGGGAGGTGTAAAGGTCAACTTGGTTCAGTTGCGGGAAGCGGCGAGAATCGATGCCGCAGGCTTCGATAAACTTCAGCGTGCGGTGAATTTCGGTGGCCAAATCCTCGTAATGCTGTCCGAGCGGGCTGTTTTTCACAAATTGCAGGTTCCACGCGTTAACCATGTTGAGATCGGCGTAACCACCGTGGGTAAAGGCCCGCAATAGGTTCAGGGTGGAGGCCGATTGGTGGTAGGCGCGCAACATGCGTTGTGGATCGGGCACGCGCGCATCGAAATCAGCCTCGACCGAGTTAATGGAATCGCCTTTGTAGGAGGCCATTTCCACGCCGTTCACCCTTTCCATGGGTTTGGAGCGAGGTTTGGCGTATTGACCGGCGATGCGACCGACCTTCACAACGGGCTTCAAGGAGCCATAGGTCAGGACAACCGCCATTTGCAGGATAATGCGTAATTTTTCCCGAATAATTTTGGCGTGGTTCTGTGAAAACTGCTCGGCACAATCGCCGCCTTGCAACAAAAACGCTTTGCCGACGGCGACATCGGCCAGTTTCTTTTTAAGCTTGCGGCACTCCCCGGCAAAAACCAAAGGTGGCTGTTGTCGCAATTCAGCCAAAACCTGCTCCACTTCCTTAAGATCCGGGTATTCAGGCTGTTGTGCCGCGGGAAAATCGCGCCAAGAATCCAAATGCCATTGGTTACTCATCGATCACCTTCTTCAGTGTTTGATCGACCGCGATGGTTCCCCAATACACCACCTCGACCATAGACCCAATCCCACAAACATCAGCGGTCCCGGCGGGTATTCCTAGCCCAAGTGACACCATCCCCACGGCGTGTTCGGCGCACCGGTCCGCGCTTGCGATTGCGAGCGGCCTAAATTGAGGCGCCATTATAGTGAAAAAGAAGGGCGATGTCATGGGATCATTCGCGGTTTCACAGGGTTTTCACCAAACAGCGGGCGGGACCACCGAAGTGGGAAAAGGGGCGACATCAAAAGAAAACAAGGCGCGCCCCGGCCAACAACGGGAAAAGATCGGCATTGTCGGGTGCAGCCAAAAAGAAATAACGACAAAGACACCTTTTTCCAAAACCAAAAATCACCAAAAGAGCCGATGTTCCTGGAAAAAATAAGTGCATGTCGCCCGCTGCCGGCCCACGTCAAGGCCCGCCCAAATAGAAGCCTGCACGGGGGAAGGCGACTCGGGTGGGAGGGTGATCAGCCAAGGTCTCCAAGCGGTTGTGCACAAGTGGTTTAAAGGCTTGACTCCCCCACAAAAGACTGGCAGATTAAAGGGTTAATGAGCGCCAAATCCCCTTTGAACCCACGTTTGCCGAAATAAGCGCCCCGGTGAAAAGCGTTTCACCCAAAGGTTCATCGTTTATCTTTTTGACGACGCGGGTTAGGATTAGGTCTCGGTTCCAACCATTTAGGTGCAGGCGTGCCGTCCCGGATGACGCCGAACCAAGGTTCGATCAATCGGGCCGCGCCCCTTGATTTGTTTCAGGGCGACACTGAAACATGATCGCACCCCTGTTTCCTTTTCACGACGACTCGATGCCCAACTTCTTCATTGCTAAGGTTCCTCATGGTTCAATTCAATACCAAAGACAACGAGATTCTGGTCAAGATCGTTTTTTACGGCCCAGGCCTCTCCGGCAAAACCACCAACCTCCAAAAGTTACACGAGATGATGCAGCCCAACCAGCGCACCGATCTCTTCAGTGTCAACACCATGGAGGACCGCACGCTGTTCTTTGACCTGCTCCCGATGGACCTCGGTTACGTTTACGGCAATTCCATTAAACTTCAGATTTATACCGTCCCCGGTCAGGTCCATTACGATTCAACCCGTCGGATTGTGTTGAGCGGCGCCGACGGCGTGGTGTTTATCGCCGACTCCGATCCCGCCAAGATTCAGGAGAACGTGCAGAGCATTAACAACCTGCACCACAACCTCCAGGCCAACCGGCTCAACATCAAGGAAGTCCCTCTGGTGTTGCAGTACAACAAACGCGACTTACCCAACGCGATGCCGGTGGACGCCCTCAACCAAAAGCTCAATTTCCGCAATGTGCCCTACTTCGAGGGGGTCGCGGTCAACGGGCTCGGCGTTCTGGAAACCTTTTCCGAAACCGTCAAACAGACGGTGCGCTACATTTTCGAAAAATACCAGCTATCCAAGGGCATCAAAAACATCGATTCGGTAATCGAAAAGCTGGAAACCTCGCTGTTGGCCAATGCCAAGCAGGTGGTCGGTGTCAAAAAAGACCCGGCCCAGATTCCCGACGTGGAAAACACCAATACCGAACGATCCGGCCGCACCGTCCTCAAATACACCCACAACATTGACCAGGACGACGAGGAAGGCAAGGAGCAGCTGCTCAAAAAAGCGCTGACCTCCAACATGGACACGGCCCGTCTGTTCGGCGATCTCAAGAAAAGCAAAGAAGCCATTGCTAAGAAAAACGAAGAACTCAACGCGCTTTACAAGAAGCTGGAGAAATCCAACGCGGACAACCTCAAAATCCGCCGCTTCCTGGAGAGCTTGGTGAACTTCGCCGGCGAGGCGATTGTCACCTTTAACGAGCTGTGGCTGATTCAAAACTGGAACCAGGCGGCGGAAGAGTTGTTCGGTTACCCGCGCGAGGCGGTCCTCAACCAGAACATCAACATTCTGTTCCCCGACGAGTCCATGGCCGATTTGAACCGCGTCTTAACCTTCGTGGTAAGCGGCAAAGTGGTGCGCGGTTTTGAGACCAAACTCAAAACCGAAAAGAACGAGGTCATCCCCGTGAACATCACCTTTTCGCCCATCAAAAACCAGAACAACACCATCGTAGCTTTTACGGCAATCGTACGCGACCTGTCGTTCATGACCAAAATGAACGCCATGCTTTACGCCCTGCAACGTTACGAACCCACCGCCAACCTGCTGCCCGACCTCCTCAAACAAGCACGCGACCAGGCCGCCATCCCGGAGAACACCAACCAGTTGTTTGAGGAATTGCAACGATTGAGCGGCCCGCCGGCCAACACCACCGAACCAACCAACATCAATCAGTTGATCGAAACGGCGCACAACCTGCTGCACGCCCGCTTGGCATCACGCCGCATCGCTTGGATGGCCCAGTTGTTCCCCAACATGCCGCAACTGCTGTTGGACCGCCAGCAAATCACCCAAGCCATTCTGAACCTTCTGTTAAACGCCATCGACTCGCTGGAAGAACAACCCAACGGCAAACTCACCGTGGGTTCTCACTTCGCCAACGGCGAAGTTTTGGTGCAAATCATCGACAACGGCAGCGGCATGGCCCCCGAGGAGCTAGACCGCATCCTGGATCCCGTTTTCGACGACCGCAAATCCATCCCGGGCATTCGCCTCAACGCGACCAAGGACATCTTGCGGCTCAACGACGCCACGATGCGCATCGACTCCGCCCCCGGCAAAGGCACCAAGGCCACCCTGCGCTTTAAAGCGAACTGAGTTCTTGTGGGGACGGCCCTAGGGTGATGTCCAGTCTTGTCGGGCCGGCGCCTTCAGCGGCCTGCGTTACGGGAACCCCCGGTGACCCAGGGTAAACGGTTGTTTCACAACCATTTACCCTGGGCTGAAATCCTCAGCGCCTTCAGCGCTGCCGGCGGTGGCTCGCCTTGGCTCGCCGTTTAAAATCAGTTGTGGTCCACAGATGTGGGTGTGCGTACC
This sequence comes from Acanthopleuribacter pedis, assembly GCF_017377855.1. GTDB lineage: Bacteria > Acidobacteriota > Holophagae > Acanthopleuribacterales > Acanthopleuribacteraceae > Acanthopleuribacter > Acanthopleuribacter pedis. The sequence goes on along the minus strand of NZ_JAFREP010000014.1, from coordinate 122,353 downwards.
CACGTTGGGGTACGCCGGAACAACGCCCGTCCATGCCCGGTTTTGTTTTCAGGGTTCATTCCCGCGTTCCAACCCTTCCGAACGACGTCCGTCCATGCCCGGTTTTGTTTTCAGGGTTCGGTCCCCCGTTCCAACCCATCCGAACAATGCCCGTCCATGCCCGGTTTTGTTTTCAGGGTTCGGTCCCCCGTTCCAACCCATCCGAACAATGCCCGTCCATGCCCGGTTTTGTTTCCAGGGTGCGTGCCCGCGTGCCAACCCACCCGAATGACGACCATCCATACCGTTTTTCTTTCAGGGTTCGTTTCCCCCGTTCCAACCTTTCCGAACAACGTCCGTCCATGCCCGGTGTTCTTTTCCTGGGTGCGCGCCCGCGTTGCTACACGCACGAACGCTGTTCGCCTATGCAGGGTTTCATGCCCGCGGGCTTCCCCGTCGGGGTACGTCGGGCCGATTCATATTTCCGCCCATTTCCTCCCTTCCTTATTCCAAACCTTCCGTCTTTGAATCTATTAAAAACATGCCGTCTGTTAATGCTGCATAATCCTATTCTTTGCGCCAATGGCCCCATTCCCTTTTCCACACCGCGCCCAAACGCCTGCCAATAAAGCAAAAATGACCACCCCCTCCGGGATTCGCCCCATCGGTTTATGCGAAAAATCACGTCCCATACCTTGATTTGTTCTTTCCAAAAGACGATATACAAACTAAACTTGATTGAAACCGAGCTTTAAGCACGCACTATTCTCTACATATAGTATTCCATAAAAATGTGACCACAATATCTAGAGAGCGGGCTTAAAATTGAACTCTGGCACGGGATCCGGGGAGACCGTTTTTTCCTCGATTTTCGTGAAGGGGTTCGACTCAGGGGGTGGCGATTGCGAAAAATTCTGGTGGCTGATTCCGCCAACATCACGCACTTCATGGTCGAGCGGATTCTCGGAAAGGAAGGCTTTTCCGTCTTTTACGTGAAACATGCTCGCGATGTCAGTGCCCAAATCAATCAAATCATGCCCGACATCCTCATCCTGGAACCCGAAATCTCCGGTGGTAAAGGGCGCAAGATTTGCGAATACTTGGCCCGACGCCCGGAGACCCAACACATACCCATCATCTTGGCAACGCGGGTAACCGACACCGCGAAATACAACATGGATAAATGGCCGGGCGTTAAAGCCATTTTGCGCAAGCCCTTTAAAACCGATTTGGTTTTGGCCACGGTCGCCGAACTTCATTTGGCCGACACCGCCGACTTTGAAAAACTGGAGCGCCGCTCCGACGCCGGTTAACCACCGCTTCATCGCAACACGAACAAAGCCGCCTTGTGCGGCTTTTTCTTTTCTCACCGGCCGCGCCCCGATTTTTGGGGGAATTGTCCACCGCCTCAGGTAAGATGGGCCGACCAACCAAGGGGGCTCGTATGACACGCCAACTGGAAGACGTCCTGGCGGCACGCATCCGCATCAAACCGTTCATTCACAAAACACCCATTTTCAGTTCGCAAACGCTGAACCGTCAACTCGGCTGCGAGGTGTTTTTGAAGGCGGAGAATCTGCAAAAGACCGGCTCCTTCAAAGCGCGCGGGGTCAGCAACTTTTTGGCGACCCGTGAGGCGATCGCGGATGAAATCACCACCTACAGTTCCGGCAACCACGCCCAGGCGACCAGCTGGGCCGCGGCGCGCCACCAACGCCGTGCGACCGTGTTCATGCCGGAAGACGCAAGCCCGGCCAAAGTCGCGGCCGTCAAACACTACGGCGGCGAGGTCCAGTTTGCCGGCTTGACCACCCAGGATCGCCACGATGCCTGTCACGCTTACGCCGAACGGACCGGTGCGCAGATCGTCCCCCCTTACGACCACGAGGCGATCATCGCGGGGCAAGGCACGGTTTCCCTGGAAATCCTGGAAGAACTCCCCCAATTCGACGCGCTACTGCTCCCAACCGGCGGCGGCGGTTTGTGCGCGGGCAACGCCTTCACCATTCGATCCCTGCGCCAAACCACACGGGTTTACGCCTGTGAACCAACAACCGCCGACGACGCCCGCCAGAGCCTTGAATCCGGCACCCTGACCGCAATAAACTTCTCGGCCACCATTGCCGACGGCACCCGTGCCCTGTGTTTGGGTGATCGCAACTGGGCTTTGATCCAACAACACGTGGCGGGCGGCCTGGTCGCCGACGATCCCACCATCATTGAAGCGATGCGGGATTTGGCGCGTTACCTCAAATTGATCGTGGAACCCTCGGGCGCGCTGGCATTGGCCTGCCTGGCGGCCAACCGCGAACAATTTGCGGGCCAAAAAGTGGTGGTGGTGCTTTCCGGCGGCAACATCAACATGGATACCTACAGCACATTGACGGCAGGTGAATATGCAGGATCAGCTTGAGCAACTAAACCCCCAGCAGCGCGCGGCCGTCGAGGCCGTCGACGGCCCGGTTCTGGTGGTCGCGGGCGCGGGGTCCGGCAAGACCAAGGTCATCACCACGCGCATTATGTACCTGATTCACAAAGGGGTCAGCCCCTACCAAATTCTGGCGATGACCTTTACCAACAAGGCCGCCCAAGAGATGCGCGAGCGGATCGAACGCGCCGTGGGCAGCGACGCCCGCGATTTGACCATTACCACCTTCCACTCTTTTTGTGCCATGTTCCTGCGCCGTGAAATCGGTTACCTCGACCGCGATTCCAATTTCGTCATTTACGACACCAGCGATCAAACCTCGTGCCTCAAACGCGTCATCCGCAACATGGACCTGGAAGAAAAGAACTACCCGGCCCAACGCTTGCGAAGCCGCATCAGCTACCTAAAAAACGCGGGCGACCTCGGCGGAGAACTCAACAACCCCGTGGAACAGTTGATCTACAAAAATTACCAGGAAGAGTTGCTGGCGCAAAACGCGCTCGACTTCGACGACTTGCTGCACCTAACCTGCCAAATTCTCGAGCGCTGGGGTGAAGTCCAACAACGTTACCGCCATCGCTTTGAATACATCATGGTCGATGAATACCAGGACACCAACCAAATCCAGTCCAAACTGATCAACCTTTTGCTCAACGAACAACACAACTTGTGTGTCGTCGGCGATGAGGACCAAAGCATCTATGGCTGGCGCGGTGCCGACATCACCAACATCCTGCACTTCGACAAAAACTTCCGCAACACGCGGGTGTTTAAGCTGGAACAAAACTACCGCAGCACCCAATCGATTCTCGATTACGCCAACGCGGTGATCAACAAAAACAAGCTGCGCAAACCCAAAAAACTGTGGACCGCCGCGGGTGAAGGCCTGCCGATCATCATTAAAGACGAGTACACCGCGAGCATCGAAGCCGAGAACATCATCCAACAGATCCGATCCCTTTCGCGCAACAACAACTTGGCCTATAACCAGTTCGCCATTCTCTTCCGCTCCAACGCACTGTCGCGGGTTTTGGAAGAAACGGCGCGCCGCTACCGCATCCCCTACCAGCTCATCGGCGGCCTTAAGTTCTACGACCGCAAGGAAATAAAAGACCTGCTGTCCTACATGCGCATCGTGGTGAACCCGCGCGATTGGACCAGCTTCGTACGCGCCCTGGGTGTACCCACCCGCGGCATCGGCGCCAAAAGCCAAGACAAGCTGTACAGCTACTTCGAGGAAGGGTCGCCAATCCCCGATGTGATGGCGCGCGCCATAAAGGACAAACGCCTGAGTGGCAAAGGGATGAAGGGGCTAAAGGAATTCCAAATCCTCTACCGCGATCTGGTCGCCTCGGCCGAAACCGACAAGCCCAGCGAATGGTTGAAAAAGTTGGTCGACCGCCTCGATTACCAAGCCTACCTTGAGAAGCTGGACATCACCACCACCGACAGCCGGCTCGACAACTTGCAGGAACTGATGACGGGCATGCTGGAACAAGAAGCCCAGGGCGTCACCACACTTTCGCAGTTCATGGACTTCAGCGCCTTAGTCTCGGACCAGGACGACTTGAACCCGGACGAACCACGGGTCAACATGATGACCGTCCACGCGGCCAAAGGTTTGGAATTTGACACCGTGTTCGTGGTGGGTTTGGAAGACGGCGTTTTCCCCAACCAACGAGCCCTGGACGACAATCCCAATGCCGTCGAGGAAGAACGCCGGCTGTTTTACGTGGCCGTCACGCGCGCCAAACAGCGCCTGTTCCTGAGTTACGCGCGCAGCCGACAGACCTACGGAAAAACCGTGCGCAACATCAAATCGCGTTTCCTGTTGCCTCCCAAAACCGGCGCCGACAGTGGGCCGCTCCCGGAAAAACCCCGAAAACCCTCGCCCTGGGGCGACAGCGCCACCCAGCAAAAACGCCTCACCCTACAGATGGAACGACTGGGCGTTGATGCGCGCCAAATCAAAAAGACCTTTGGCAAAAGCGAAGACGGCGACGAACTGCACCTGGAACCGGGCGACCGCGTCGAACACGCCTCTTTCGGCGAGGGCACCGTTTCGGTGGTCATGGGCCAAGGTGCGCAACGAAAGGTGAGCGTTCGCTTTCCAGGCAAAGGAATTCGCACTTTGTTGGTCATTAAGGCCGGCCTCAAAAAGCTGTAGTCCCAAACCCGCCAAAGCCAATCAGTTGGCTTTTGCGTATGAGGGGAGGCGGCCGTTGCCGGCGCGCTGTATCGGGTGCCGAACAAGGTCCCGCGGTTTGCAACTTCGCCCAATATCGATTATATTGAAGACCCAAAGGTCCTAATTTTAGGAAAGGGTTATTGTCCTAACAGGAGCAACCATGACCAAGTGGTGTTCTATCATCTTTTTGGCGAGTTTGTCATGCATGGCGAACAACCTGTCCGGTTTGGTGCAGTCCGAAGACGGCCGGCCGATCAGCGGTGCCAAAATTGTTGTGCTCCATGAGATGGCCCAAGTCCTGATTCAACGCGGCGTCAGCGACCGCAGCGGTCAATACTCCTTTAAACTGGAGCCCGGCAACTACACCTTGCTGGTGCTCAAAAAAGGGTACGCCCCGGTCCGCACCAAAACGCTCCTGCGCAACCACAAAGAAAAAGTGTCCCTGCGCCACGAATTGCCGCCCGACTTGGAGCTCTACCAAAGCAACGCCCCAGGCGAACGCTACAAACGCCTGATCCGCGGCGCAAACCGCGCACCTTACCGCGACCTATCGCACGAACAATTAGCCCCCGTCGACCTGAACGGCATGGGGGACGACAGCTTAACCGCCCAAGTCCAAACCGGCGCACGGCGCGGCCTTGGCGGCGATCAACAGCAAAGCTCCTCGGTTACCATCCAAACCCAGCTCTCCGACAACCTTTCGGTGAACTCCAGCTTGAGCGACGAACGTCGCGACGGCAGTCAAACCCATGCCCAGGCGATTCGCGCCGGCTTTAATTACCTTTACGCGTCACTGGCCTTCGATTTGGAAGCACAAACGATCCGCAACCAAAACGGGGTGGCCCAGGACCGCAGCGAACAAGTTAAATTCAATGGAACTTACGGCGAAGAAGTGGTGTTTCACACCCAACTCGCCCTAACGGATACAAGGGCCGCCGCGGACCGACACCAAGAATTCGACGTGGCACAGAAAGTGAGCTACACGCTCAATGAACAGTCCTTGACCCACGGTGTACGCTTCCGCGAATGGCAGCGTAACCGCAACCGTCTCGCACGCCAAAGCAACATTCACACCGCGTGGAAGGTTCGTGAACATGCTGTTTTGGGACTTGCCGGCGAGGTCGACCATCTTCAAGTTGACCAAGATGAGCACAGCTCGGCAAAACTGTGGGTGACGGGTCATCGTCAGGTACCGAATCTCCCCCTGGCTATCGACGCCCAACTCGGCTACCACCACGAGCAAACGTGGTCCGCTTGGGTTCACCGCTACCAGGTCACCGCGGAAGGGCGGTTCTTTACCTTGCGTGCCTCCTACACGGACGATCGGAACGCCCGTGCCTTGGCCACGCACGATGTGTTTGGTCCTTACCTCGAGAACCCCGTGCATCTCTTCGTGAATCACGGCTTTTACCGACAACATGACCGCACCGCCCTGTTCCAAGCTGAAACGGAACACGGTAACTGGAACAGCCAACTCACTTGGTCGCAGCAAAGAGGTTCTGCCGACCAGGTCGCACCATCCAATCACCTGTTTAAAGATCAGGTGGACTTCACCATTCGCAGTCTAGATTACGCTTTGGTATCGCAGCGCCTTGGCTCCAAAATTCGCCTGCGGTACAGTCACCACGACAACGACGAGACAGCCTTTCGGATGACCGAACTAACCGTCGCCCAAGAGCTGTCCCCCTTCAGTGACCGGGACCTCAACGTCCATATCGAAATCCAAGCAAGCAATCATCCCCATATTCCGGCTTGGTGGTTGCTCGACACCGTACCATGGGAACACCTTGAATCAGGTGCATGGTTCGAAGGCCAGGTCCGCTTACAGTTCTGAGACCGGCCCAAACCCCTCTACCCGAAAAGCACAGCGCTGGAAGCGCTGTGCTTTTTCTGTTTGGGCGTGTGCAACCCATTGGCCTGTTCACAGATCTTGCGCCCTGTGCAGATTCGGCACGCCTCGGTTTTCGGGGCACAGGTGGGACGCGGTTCGAATTCGCGGCGACCAGCCCGATTCGGTTTTGGTGGGGCTCATTCCGGTCCGTTTTTGGTTGGGATCATTCCGGTTCGTTTTTGATGGGGATCATTCCGGTCCGTTTTTGATCGGGATCATTCCGGTCCGTTTTTGATCGGGATCATCAACCGGGCGTTGCGGTTGATGGTTGGGAGGCCGACGCCTTCAGCGTCTGCACCACGGGAACCCCCGGGGACCCAGAGCAAACGGTTGTTGCACAACCATTTGATCTGGGCTGAAATCACCGGCGCCGAAGGCGCCTACGCGCCTTCAGCGCAACCGGCGGTGGCTCGCCTCCGGCTCACGATCAAATTAGTTGTGGTCCACGGATGGCGGTGTGCGAACCCATGTTGGGGTTCGCCAGGTCGACGCCCATCCATACCCGGGTGTTTTCGGGTGCCGGCCCGCGTTGGGGTTCGCCGGGTCGACGCCCATCCATACCTGGGTTTTTTCGGGTGCCGACCCATGTTGGGGTTCGCCGGGTCGACGCCCATCCATACCTGGGTTTTTTCGGGTGCCGACCCATGTTGGGGTTCGCCGGGTCAACACCCATCCATACCCGGGTGTTTTCGGGTGCCGGCCCGCGTTGGGGTTCGCCGGGTCGACGCCCATCCATACCTGGGTTTTTTCGGGTGCCGACCCATGTTGGGGTTCGCCGGGTCAACGCCCATCCATACCTGGGTTTTTTCGGGTGCCGGCCCGCGTTGGGGTTCGCCGGGTCAACGCCCATCCATACCTGGGTTTTTTCGGGTGCCGGCCCGCGTTGGGGTTTGTCGTGTCGAGCCCCGTTTTAGACCGATCCTAATTCCGCGTGCACCAGGGTTTCCCGTGCATCATCGGCCGAGAATTTCTTTTTGGCGGGGTCGAAGGCAACCTTGGAAACCGCGGCGCCCGCGTCGTGGGTGTAATACAGCCACGCGTTTTCCCGGTGCAACGCTTCCAGCAGCACCCGCTTCTCGTCGATCAGGCGCTCCGGGAATCGGTCGTACCCCATGGTAATCGGGAGATGGACCCACGGACGTCCCGGAATGAGATCGGCCCCAAAAACCAAGCGTTGGTTGCCGCCCCAGCGCAGGTCGGCCAGCAACATCCCCGGCGTGTGACCTTCACTCTCGTAAAAATGAACCGCAAGGCCGTCGAAACGAAGCACGTCCGTCGCCTGTACCTTGTTGAGACGCCCGCTTTCGACAAGTAAACCTGGCAGCTCGGGGATAAACGAGGCGCGGTCGCGGGGATGGGGCGAACAGGCGCGATCCCATGAACCCTCACCGACGTAATACGCGGCATTCGGAAACAACAGCTCGGGCGCACGCCCCTCTTCAAAAGAAGTAAGCAATCCGCCGGCGTGATCAAAATGGAGATGCGAGAGGATCACCACCGTAATGTCCTCGTGGCCGACCCCCAATTCTTTTAGAGAATCCAACAACACGTGGTGGTCTTCTTGAATCCCAAAGCGGTCCTTAAACTTGGGCGCCATGTACGCACCGATCCCGGTTTCCAGCAGGATTTTGTGGTTTTCGGTTTCCACCAACAAAGCGCGGCAGGCCAGATCAATGCGGTTCAATTCATCGGTTTCCACCCAGCGCGACCACAAGGCCTTGGGCGCATTGCCGAACATCGCACCACCGTCTAATTTTTGGCGATTCCCCATCACTGAACTGAATTTCACCGCGTCCTCCCTTTCCTTTATACCAACCGGCCCACACGCTTGATGCGCGTCCCCCGCGGGAATCGTTCCCACCACCGGCCAAGCTTGTTTTTCACAGTCTACACCGTTCCAGCCAGGTTTGCTTGAGGGAATCCGCTGATCGCCAACCATCTGAAAACGGGAACAAAAAAAGGAGATCCGCACATGGATCTCCTTTTTTATCACAGCTTTATGCCGTGTTACAGAATGTACTTTTTCATGTCGCTGGTCGATTGATCACCGTAGTGCTCCTGCACATAGGTCAGGTCAATCACCACCGTGTGGCCACCCATCTCGGACGCATCGAAAAACAAATCTTCCAGCACTTTCTCCATGACGGCATGCAGGCGGCGGGCGCCGATGTTTTCCTGGGTTTCGTTGGCAGCGAAGGCAATCCGAGAAATCTCGCGGTTGGCCTCTTCCGTGAACTCCAGGGTCACATCCTCGGTTTTCATCAGGGCCGTGTTCTGTTTGATCAAGGAGTTTTTGGGCTCCACCAAGATGCGGAAGAAATCATCCTCGGTGAGCGATTCCAAATCAACCTGAATCGGCAAACGACCCTGCAGTTCCGGCAACAGGTCGGAAACCTTGGCCACGTGGAAGGCACCGGCGGCGATGAACAAAATGTGGTCGGTTTTGACCATGCCGTATTTGGTATTGACGGTACAGCCTTCGATGATGGGCAACAGGTCGCGCTGAACCCCTTGACGGCTGACATCGGGGCCGCCGGCCTGGCGCCCACCCGCGGCGATTTTGTCGATTTCATCAAGGAACACAATGCCCGAATTCTCGACCCGCTCCAAGGCCACCTTGGTCACGGAGTCCATGTCGATCAGCTTCTGTTCTTCTTCCTGCTGCACGCGCTGCAGGGCTTCCTTGATGGGGAAATCTTTTTCTTTGGTTTTACCGCCACCAAGCAGGTTGGGCAACATGTCCTTAATGTTAAAGCCGATCTCTTCCGTGCCGGAACCGTTGAACACGGTCATGAAAGGCGTCTGGGCGTCGTTGACTTCCAACTTAACCTTTTCCTCGTCCAGCTCGCCCGCGATCAATTTGTCACGTAAATTGGTGCGGTGGGCATCGTGCCTGGCCAGGATCCGGTCGCGATCCTCGTCGCTGAGGTTGGCGGCCGGTCGAAGCGGTGGATGGTACAGGTCCAAAACACGGTTCACCGCGCGTTCCCTGGCCTTTTCACGCACCATCACGGCTTGTTCTTCCTTCACCATGTTAATCGCAATTTCCACCAGGTCGCGGATCATGGACTCCACGTCGCGACCCACGTAACCGACCTCGGTAAACTTACTGGCTTCCACCTTTACAAACGGAGAATGCGCCAATTTGGCGAGGCGACGCGCGATTTCGGTTTTACCAACCCCGGTCGAACCGATCATCAAAATGTTCTTTGGCAGGATTTCATCGATCAGCTCGGGCGGTACCTGCTGGCGGCGGCGGCGGTTGCGCAAGGCAATGGCGCAAGCGCGTTTGGCTTTTTCTTGACCGATAATGTAGCGATCCAGTTCCGCGACAATTTCGCGGGGCGTCAGATTGGGCAGTGATCGGGTAAAATCAAAAATTTCTTGTTCCATTAGCCAATAGCCTCCACCGAGATTTCTTGGTTGGTGTAAATGCAAATGTCCCCGGCAACACGCATGGCCTCCTCGGCGAGTTCACGCGCGGGCAATTCCGTGTGACGGGCCAGGGCCTTGGCCGCGGCGTAGGCGTAATGACCGCCCGACCCAATGGCAACAATGCCTTCATCCGGCTCAATGAGATCGCCGTTGCCGCTTACCACAAACAAATGGTCGGCGTCGGCCACGATCAACATCGCCTCTAAATTGCGCAACACTTTGTCGGAACGCCAGTCTTTGGAAAGTTCAACCACGGCACGCAAGAGTTGGCCTTTGTAGGTTTCCAGCTTGGCTTCAAACCGCGAAAAAAGGGTAAAGGCATCGGCGGCCGATCCGGCGAACCCGGCGAGAATCGCGTCGTTGTAAAGGCGACGAACCTTTTTGGCGCTGTGTTTCATAACAACATGGCCGAGGGTAACTTGTCCGTCCCCGGCAATGGCGACCTGGCCGTTTTTGCGCACGGCGATGATGGTCGTAGCTTTGATGGTTTCCATGGTACCTCACTTAGTCCCGGCTTTTCGGGGTGCCGGTCCGTTCACGCGATGAAACGCCGTTAACCGCGACGGCCCATCGTTCACAACACACGCACCACCCCATCATCAGAACGATAAGGCAGGGCAATAGAGGAGTAGGCGCAAAGCGGGTCGCTTGGGGTCAACCCAATCATTGAATCGCGGCGATTCGGGCAAAAAACCCACGCTCGCTTTTCCCGTCAGCCACACTCACATCCGGCGCGCGAGCAACTATAACACGGGGTCCCCAAGGGTTCGTGTCGCCGACTTACCCCATCAGCGAAAGAATGTGATGAACCACCGCTTTTACGTGGGTCGGCGCATTGCGCAGGGTGGCCGGGGTGAACCAGTTCAAGGGCGAACCCTCGCGAAACGTTGGCGCCGTTTTGGCTTGACCGACATAGACGTATTCGACAATGTCGGTATTTTGATCAATGGCGGTCACTTGCAAATGGAGCGGCGGGAAAAATTTGACGCTCTGCTCATCCAGGACCGTCGGCATCGAGGTGGCGTGGCCGAGGAAGTCAAAGTCCAACCGGGTCACCCGCGTTACCAAGGTACGCAAGGTCTCGAGCGGGGTTTCAACGTCGTTTAAACCCGCGCTCAAGGCCACGTATTTCGAGGCAAACGGACCCTGCTCGCTACGGCACAGCAACACGCGCCGCCGATCAGGGTCCAGCAGATAAATACTTACCCGATGTAGTCGCTTCTTCGGCAATTCACACCTGTCCGGGCGAGGCGTTCCAACCTTGTTCACGCAACAGGCCGAGTACTTCGTCCACGGCGCCGGCCAGCGGCACGGTACGACGCTCGCCCGTCTTGCGAACTTTCACCTCAATATTACCCTGCTTTAAGGATCTTGAACCTACTTTAACCTGAATCGGCAAACCAATCAGGTCGGCATCTTTAAACTTGGGTCCGGGCCGCAACGGGGAGTCATCAATTAAGACTTCCGCACCCGCCGCCCGCAGCCCTTTAAAGACGGCTTCACAAGCTTCGTTAACCTCATCGTCTTTTACGTCCAAATTCAATAGGGCGACGTGAAAAGGCGCAATTTGAACCGGCCAAATAATGCCGTCTTTGTCGTGGTTTTGCTCGATGGCGGCGGCCATGGTCCGCGTGACCCCAATGCCGTAACAACCCATCACCATGACCTGTTCCTTACCGTCGGCATCCAAGTAGGTGGCGTTCATCGCCTGGGAATACCTGGTACCCAGCTTAAAGACCTGGCCTACTTCAATGCCGCGATAGGACGCGTAAACACCTTCACCGCAACGGGGACAGCCGTCACCGGCCCGCGCCGAACGCAGTGTCAACACTTCCGTGGGTTTGATGTCCCGCGCGGGCACCACGCCGGTCAGGTGGTAATCGCGTTTGTTGCCGGCGGTGACCACCGTCTCACGACCCATCACCTCTTCATCCACGTACAGCGGCACGTCCTTAGGCCAATTGATCGGCCCCATGAAACCGGGGCACAAACCGTGTTTTTCAAACGTGGCGGTATCGGTCACCAATTCGAGCTCGGCCACGTCCAGGCGACCACGCAACACGGCTTCGTTGAGTTCGCGATGCCCCATCAAGGAAGCACCCACAATGTCATCACCGGCCCGGAAAACCAGGGTTTTAACGCAGGTCTCGGGGGCCACCTCCAAAAAGGCGGCCACATCTTCAATGGTCTTTTTGGCGGGTGTATGCACCTCGACCGGATCGGCGGCGTCGGCGGGAACACCCGCGGGCGGCATCGCGGCCAATTCGGCGCGCTCCACGTTGGCCGCGTAATCACAGTTGTTGCAACTGAGGATTTCATCTTCGCCGGAACCGGCCAGCACGTGAAATTCGTGCGTGTAGCTGCCGCCGATGGCGCCCGAGTCGGCTTCTACCGGTTTAAAGTTCAAACCGCAGCGGGTAAAGATGCGCTTGTACGCGTCGTACATCGCTTGGTAGGAGACGGAACTCGCCTCTTCATCCACGTCAAAACTGTAGGCGTCCTTCATTAGAAACTCACGGCCGCGCATCAAACCGAAGCGGGGGCGAATCTCATCACGAAACTTATTTTGGATTTGGTAAAGGTTAACCGGTAAATCTTTGTAGGAGCGAATTTCGCGGCGCGCGATATCGGTGATCACTTCCTCGTGCGTCGGTCCAAGACAGTAACCATTCTCCTTGCGGTCTTTGAAACGCAGCAGTTCTTTGCCATAAGCCTGCCAGCGACCGCTTTCACGCCATAACTCGGCAGGTTGCACCATCGGCATGGACAGTTCCTGACACTCGGCGCGGTCGAGTTCTTCGCGGATGATGGTTTCAATTTTACGGACAGAACGCAGTGCAAGCGGCATCAGCGTGTAAATCCCTGAAGCGAGTTGTTTAATCATGCAGGTACGCATCATTAAAACGTGGGAAACAACAACGGCTTCCTTGGGGGTTTCTTTAAGGGTATTGATCAAAAACCGTGAGCGGCGCATAAAAAGTGTGACTCCTGAAGGGGGTAAAACTAGCAATCCCTTGGACTTATAGGACCCGGAATTTTAACATATCGCGTGAGTGGGTGAACAGCTTACTTTGCCCCCGCCCCGACACATGACAACGCACGCAAGAGCCAAGCCTCTCGACACGAAAAAACCCAATAAAACCCGCTTTAAAACCAAGAAAAACCACCGAAGCCGGTCTCGCCCGACCGCGGAACAAAAGATAACCCACAAGCACGGTACGAACCAAAACAGGCGGTTTAAAAACAAAGCCTACACCGGGCACGACACAACCCGACACCATCTTCGCAACACGGAGGCAAAAGCGTGAGCGTACTCACACATCTCAGATTATCCACGCTTCCCCTCGCTCCGTTCAGAACCATTTTATTTACAGCGCTTGCGAACGCTTTTTTGCCGGTAAATAAAGTCAAGAATCCAGCTGGGATTCCGATAAGGCTCCAAGACGGACACCCACCCACACGCGGTGTTTTTTCGCAAATCACGGTTTCCGCGCGTCTCAGCGGGCAATTAACAAGGGGTAATGGTTCATGGCATCATTGGTTGATTTTTCACGGATTAGAGAAACTTCCGACGGCGATACAGAGTTCGAACAAGAATTGATTGAAATGTACCTGGAGGATGCACAATTACACGTTGAAGACATCATTGCCAAAGCTGCAGCAACCGACTTCGGCGGCATTAAATCCACCGCCCATACGCTGAAAGGGGCGAGCGCGAACATCGGCGCCGTCGCCATGCAAGAAGCCGCGCTCAACGTTGAAAAATCAGCGAGCAGCAATGATAGCGACACCCTCCAAGATCAAGTGCGCGAAATTCGCACCGTTTTTTCCGAAACCGACGCGGTTTTTAAGAACTACCTAAAAGACCTATAGCCAGTGCCATGACCGCGGCAACCCAGCCCACCCCCGGCGGGAAACAATACACGACAACGATTTTCGGGCCCAAGAGGATTCCAGCGAACGCTAAAGAAAACACGCCTTCAACCGATGTGAGTGGGTGAGATCCCCAGGAGCCATGTCATGCCTACGGTTGTCATCGTCGATGATTCTAAACTGGCGGCGGTTGTCGTCAAACGCATCCTCGAACCCCACGATATCCAAGTGGTTCACGCCGACTCAGCCGCCTCACTGCTCGGCCTGAAGGGCAAACGGCCGATTACCAGCGATGCAAAACCCGGCGCCATTTTACTGGATATCGTCATGCCGGAAATGGACGGCATGGACGTATTGCGCCGCCTCAAAGCGCGCGGTGACCTGGCGCCGATCCCCGTGGTCATGCTCACCTCGGCGGCCTCGGAACAAAACGTCCTCAACGCGCTCGAACTCGGCGCGGTCGGTTTTATCGCCAAACCCATTGATCCCGATAAATTAAAAGTGGAGCTGGCACGGGTCACCAAAGGAACCCCCTACGAAGCCATCGCCCGCGCCCTAAAAGACTTCCTTGATCCCGGCCGCCGCGCCGAGGAAACCCGCGACACCCTCAAATTCGGCCACGCCGACCTCAATTACCTCTATGAGATTTTGGACGGCGACACCGAAATGTTGAAGGAAATGGTCGGTGTTTTCTTGGACAGTTGTATGCAGCAAATCGGGGACATCACCAAAGCCGTACAAGACGGCCATGCCGACAATGTCCGTCGCGCCGCCCACACATTCAAAGGGTCTGTCGGTAATTTCGGGGCACCCTTGGTTCACGACCTCGCCTTTGAAATGGAGCAGATGGGCCGCGAGGGCGAACTCGGCAACATCCAACAAAAGCTCGATCAGTTGGTACCCATGGTCGAGAACCTCCACGAAGATTTGCAGAACTGGGTCGACAGCAACTGAGATCCGGGATCGTTCTGTATTCAGATAAAACACCGCTTGGGCCGACGAAAACCGACCCTTCCGGCAAAACACCACCGGGGAAAACCGAGTCGGCCCGCCTTTGCCCCCGTTACCGAGGGCTAGCCAAACCCACACCTGCCCTTTGGATGGTTTTGGGGTACAATGCCGCGGTCGCATGGTTTCACCATACGACCCGCTTCGCTTGTTTCCCCATCGCCAATCAAAGGACTTCCCTTATGGACAGCAATACATACCTCATTCTTAGATTCGTTCACATCATTAGCGCCATGGTTTTCTTCGGCCTCCCCTTTACCTTTGGGCGTTGGTACCGCGCGGGTCTGGTCGGCAAGGACCGCCAATTTATGCTGGAAAGCCTGCAAAAAATGAAAACCTTCCTAATGGTTCACATGAACCTGACCGGTGCCATTGCATTGGGCACGGGGATTTTCCTCGCCGTCCAACTCAACTTATTCGCGCCGGGCGGCCAAAAATGGGTTCACGCGGCCCCATTGCTGATGATTCTTTCTCTGCTCAACATCAACCTGTTTCTGGCCAAACCCATGACCAATGTCATCAAGGCCTTACAGGCCGGTGGCGATACCGGAGAACAGGAAGTCGCCCTGCGCAAGCGCATCGCGGCCTTTTCCGGCATCCAGCACACACTGGTCACCATCCTGACCATCTTCATGGTCTTCAAACCTTTTTAACCACCCCACCTGAGAGGTGAAGCATGTTCACGGGTATCGTCGAAGAAATGGGGACCCTGTCCGCGAAGGGTCAGGGCACCGCCGGCTTGGAAATGACCTTCAGCGGCAAAAAGGTTCTGGAAGGAACGGCGCTCGGTGACAGCATTGCCGTCAACGGCGTCTGCCTCACGGTGACCCGTTTTGATCAACGCGCCTTCACCGTCGGCGTCGCCCCGGAAACGCTCAAACGCACCAACCTCGGCGATTTGCGCATGGGTCAAGCGGTGAATTTGGAACGTGCCGTCACCCCGACCACCCGGCTGGGCGGCCATTACGTACAGGGCCATGTGGACGGCCGCGGCATCTTGACGGAACGCGGCGGAAACCGCGAGGCGCTGTGGTTAACCATTCAAGCCGACGCCGAAATCATGCGCTACGTGGTCACCAAAGGCTTTATCTGCCTCGACGGCACCAGCCTCACCGTGGTCGACGTGTGGCCGGACCGTTTTAACGTGATGCTGGTCCCCCACACCCAGGACCACATTGTGTTGCCGCAACGGCAGGTCGGTGATGCGATCAATATTGAAGTGGATATATTGGGTAAATACGTTGAGAAATTAATCGCGCCGATCCTTGCCGGCGGCCAAAGATCGGCAGCGACATTGACCCTGGAAAAGCTCAAAGAACACGGATTCCAATAGGCGCACCCAGCCGGCGGCGACGACCCTCGCCGCTGTTTTGTCTGGGAAATCTAGAAAATTATTTGCTAGTATGGAGCCGCGCGGCATGAAGCGACGTTTTTCAAAGCCGCCGCGCCACTTGAGAACCGGTGCCGCCCAAACGATGAAGCGATTTCTTCCCACGGCACCCTACCTTTGTCTGCTAGGTCGAAATCACGTTGTACCGAAGTTTTTCTTTTTGCCGAGTCTCTTTCGCGCCCGTTTCTTCGCGGTTGCCCGTCGGTTCTTTCGTGACCCATCACGTGTTGGGGCGAACGCGCACTTCATTTTCGTCCCCATGCGGCAAGACCCATAACAGGACCGCCCTGACACCCCCGCCCGTCAATCCCCTTCTGGGCCGGGCCCACGGCGTCGCCGGCAACCACCGCCGACGCCGCCGTTTTACACTTGGAGAACAACATGCCATTAGCCAGCATTGAAGCGGCGCTTGAAGATATCAAGGCCGGTAAATTTGTCATCGTCGTAGACGACGAGGATCGCGAAAACGAAGGCGATCTCACCATGGCGGGCTCCCTGATCACCCCTGAAGCCATGAACTTCATGACGATCCACGGCCGTGGTTTGATCTGTGCCCCCATGGAGGAAAGTTATTTCGAACGTTTGCAAATTCCCCTCATGGTGAATCCGCGCGCCAATACCTCCAAGTTCGGGACCAGCTTCGGCCTCTCCGTGGGCGCCGCCACCGACGTCACCACCGGAATTTCCGCACAGGACCGCGCCCGCACGGTTCAGGTCTTGGCCGATCCCAACAGCAGCCCCGGTGATATCACCATCCCCGGTCACATTTTCCCGTTGCGCGCCCGCCCCAACGGCGTTTTGGCCCGACGCGGCCACACCGAGGCGGCCATTGATTTGGCACGCTTGGCCGGCCTGCCCCCGGTCGGTGTCATCTGCGAGATCTTGAACCCCGACGGCAGCATGGCGCGTCTGCCGCAGCTGCGCGGTATTGCCGCCGAACACGATCTCAAAATTATTTCAATCGAAGACCTCACCCATTACCGCCGCCGTCAGGAAGATATCGTGTCACGGATTGAGGTGGCCACCATCCCTATGCCGCAAGGAACCTTCCAAGCCTTTGCGTACAAAGACCACACCAACCAAGAACATTTGGCCTTGTGTTACGGCGAACGGGCCAAGTCCGATGTGATGGTGCGGCTCCACTCTTCGTGCCTGACCGGCGACGTGTTCCACTCCCGCCGTTGTGACTGTGGTCCCCAGCTCGAAATGGCCCTCCACCGCATCACCGAGGAAGGGCGCGGCATCGTTTTGTACTTGGCCCAAGAAGGGCGCGGCATTGGTTTGGCCAACAAAATCAAGGCCTACGCGCTGCAGGAACGCGGCATGGACACGGTCGAGGCCAACCTGCACCTGGGTTTCCCGGAAGACATGCGCAGTTACGATATCGGCGCGGCCATCCTGCGCGACCTCGGCATTGAAAGCGTGCGTTTGCTAACCAACAACCCCAAGAAAATGGCGGAGTTGGAAGCATGCGGCATTCAGGTCAGTGAACGCGTGCCCCACATGATCAAACCCAACAAGGAAAACGACCACTATTTGAAAACCAAGGCCGCCAAACTCGGTCATCTGCTCGCCCCGGAGCACGACTGGCAATAGATCCCAACAGCGCCACGCGGGGTCACCCTTCCCCGCCGCATGCGCGGCGGTCGATGAAGCGTGAAAAGACGCCGGTGCCTTCATGTCACACCAATTAGCCCGGTAATCACCCCAAAGCCGTCGCTGACACGCCTCTCGCTTTTCTTTTTGTGGGAAAGGTGTTACAAACAGGGCTGAGCTTGAACATCACCTGTTAATCGTTGGTGGTTTCGATTGACCGCCCCGCCTTGTCGCCGTTCCGGCATCTGTTGATCCCGTTGAGGATCCGTTGCCGGACCCCGCCGTCTCTTTGTGACGGCCTTTTTCCGTTGGCACACGGGTGCGAAACATGCACTGTCTTTCGGGGCGCCGGGTTGGCGACAAGCTTTAACAACCAAGCTTGCAGTGGCACCTGCCGCTGCCGTGATTATTTTGGGAAGGAGTGTCCCCTATGACGAAGGGATCGATTGTTGCCGGAGTGCTGGCCCCGCATCCGCCCCACTTGGTTTATGCCGAGAACCCGGAACAGAATGAGCCACGGGCCGAATGTGGCTGGGAAACCTTGCGCTGGGGTTATGAACGTTTGCGCAAGTCACTAGAACAGATTGAATACGACAGCATGGTGGTGTTATCTCCCCACTGGCAAACCTACGTCGGTACCCACTTTTTGGGTGTCCCCTCTTTTAAATCACTGTCCGTTGATCCGATTTTTCCAAACCTCTTTCGCTTCCACTATGAACTGACCGTCGACGTCCCCTTGGCGGAGACGATGGAAGCCCATGCCCGTGAGGCGGGGTTGGTAACCAAAATGATGCGTAACCCCGACTTCCGGGTGGACTACGGCACCATCGTTTCCTGCCACCTGACCCGCCCCGAATGGGACAAACCCATCGTTTCCATTTCTTCGCACCGCGCCACCCAATACTTCAGCGCCGACGTCATGCAGGGCCACATGTTGAAGCTGGGCCGCGCCACCCGTGAAGCGATTGAGGCATCCGGCAAACGGGTGGTGCTTTTGGCCAGTAACTCGTTGTCGCACCGCCACTTCACCTCGGAATCCGAGGTGCCCGAGGACATGAGTCGCGAGCACATTTATCACCACGGTCAGTACCTGTGGGACATGAAAATGATCGAACTCATGCGCCAGGGCCGCGCCCGTGAAATTGTGGAGCTGATCCCCGATTTCACCGAGCAGGCCGTCGCGGAAACCGACAGCGGCGCGTTGACCTGGATGCTTTCCGCGCTGGATTTCCCCGAATACCCGGCCGAGGTACATGGCTACGGCACGGTGATCGGCACCGGCAACGCCATTGTCGAATGGCCCCAAGCACGACACGGAGGTGCGGCATGAGCGACCATCCCATCGTCGGCGGCTACTTGCTGCCAGGGCTGCCACACCCTTTGTTGGCCGCCGATCAGAACGCGGGCTGGGGGCGCCTGCGCCGCGCTTTTGAACAGGTTCGCGAGGATATTCGCCAAAGCGGTGCCGACCTGATCTTGATGTACAGCACCATGTGGCCCAGCGTGATCGGGCACCAAATCCAGGCCGATCCCGAGCCGGTTTGGACGCACGTGGACGAGCTTTTCCACGATTTGGGCGCCATTCCCTACCACTTCAAAATGGATTCCGATTTCGCCGAGCAATTCCACCTGGCCTGCAAAAACCGCGGCTTGGCGACGCGCACGGTTTCCTACAAAGGGTTTCCGATTGATACCGGTTCGGTGGTGTGCCTGAAGCTGACCAACCCGGACAACTTTTTGCCGGCCGTCATTTGTTCCAGCAACGTGTACGCGGACCGCGCGGAAACGGTGGTGCTGGGTAAAGCGGCGGTAGAGGCGCTGAAGCAGAGCGGCAAGAAAGCGGTCGCGGTCGTGGTCGGCACCTTATCCAACCGCTTACACCAAACCTGGATTGATCCCGCCGAGGACCACATCCATTCGCTGAAAGACCAGGAATGGAACCAGAAGATTTTGGCATTCCTGGAGGCGGGACGTTTGGAAGACGTGGCCCAACTTTCGCGGCAAATTCACGCCGAGGCCCGCGTCCACAAGGTGGTTAACTTCAAATCTTTCTGGTGGTTGTCCGCGGTGATGGGTGCCCACAACCTCTACCAGGGCACGGTTTACGGGTACGAGCCGGTCTACGGCACCGGCTCCGCGGTGATTGGCCTGAAACGCGCCGCCCATGCCGCCCAGGATCTCGAGTTCGACGAGGAGAGCCCGGATGTGTACCGGGGCGACCGCAATGTGTTGGCGCCGTCCCTGGAGGCCCGTGGCGAATTCGACAGTCAATTACAGGTCGGGCCGGCCTTAGGCGAGGAGGACTGATCCATGACACTCGATTTCAAGGTAGAGGACGTATATCCCAAAAGCCCACTGGGCGAAAAAGAAGAAGGCATCCCCAGCGGTCGCGATGTGGAATGGCAACCCTTGGTGGATTACCGCCGCCACGGGGTCAGTGAGAACACGATCCACGGCGCCATCGCCTGGTTCCACGGCGACCAACCGGTGCATTCCTTTGGCGGCAACGTGTTGTGTTACGGCCGCAGCATGATGAAACCCTTTTATATCAAACTCTTTGCCAAGGAACTGGCGGAAACCACGGATTGGCGTCAAAAGGCGGTGAGCGTGGCCAGCCACAACGGCTCGGCCGAACACATCGCCGTTTCGCAGTCCCTCCTGAGCGAGGGTGAGTGGGGTTTGATGCAAACACCGCTGGACGTGCCGCTCGTCCAATTTGGCCGCCAGGTGCGTCGGCCGCGTCGTTGGTTCAACAACAGCTCGGGCCACCACGCCGCCATCCTCAAGGGCTGTCGCCTCAAAGGCTGGAACCGGGCCGGTTACACCTTGCCCTCCCATAAGGTGTTCATCGCCTACCGCGAACTCATGAAGCAGTACTTGGGCGAAGCTTGGTCGCCGCGACGGATCGCCCGCGACGGCGACGGTTTGCCCACCGTATCGATGACGGTAAACGAGTTGGCACGCTGCTACGCGGCGCTGGCAAGGGAGCGGGATACCGATTGGATTTGGGAAGCGATGGTGCGCCATCCCGATCTGGTCGGCGGCTTTAACCGCTTGGACACCACGGTGATGAAGTCCTGCGAGGGCAAGGTCATCGCCAAGGAAGGCGCGGACGGTTTGTTGGGGCTGGCGATCAACCATCCCGATTACCCCGAGGGCCTGGGCGTGGTGATTAAAATCGCGAGTGGCTGGAACCCGCGGGCGACCTGGTACGTGGCGCGTGGGATTTTGGGGGTACTCGGTTTCGAGATGCGCAATCCCTACCCGCTGCGCCGCCAAAAGGCGTTCCTGGTGCCCGGCATCGTGCCGGAATCCCTGTTACCGGCGTTGGAGCAAATTCCGACCTGGGATGAATGGGACGCCGACCACGACCGTTGGTACTACGACGCGGACGAACACCAGCGCAACGGGGTCTTTTTCGGTTAGCCCGCATTTCTCACAAGGATTCGTCGCGAGAAGCTGAAAGCCTTGTGAGAATTGTGGGTTAGACGGCAAGACGATTGGGCGCGCCCGTTTTGGTGCGCGCTCATTTCCCGATCTCACGAGAACCGTCAGGGGCGAATGATGATTTTTGCGCCCTCGGCACTGACCTGCACATCCGGGTTGGGATGACGGGTTTGGGTCAGTTCCAAAACCAAACGAATATGGGTGGCATGGGTGCCGGTTCGTACCAAGCGCACGATGGGATGGTTGATCGTCAATTTTCGCTGGACCGGGCTGAACCGACCGGGAAAATCAAGGATCAGCAGCTTTTTGCCGAGCCCGTAGGTTTTCAAGTCGGGTTTGCCGGTGATGCCTTTGGTCTGAAGGAAAATCGTGAGTACCCCGTTCTCCGTGTTCTCGGACAACGTGAACGGCGCCGGCTTGCCCGCGGGAACCTGGCGGGCCGGCCGCTTGGCCGCGGTCTTTGGCGGATCCGTTTTTTTGGCTTCCGGTTGATTCACCTTAGGTTGCGGCCGCGTGGTTTCGCGCGGCTCGTCGTTTGCTTTAAAATCGGGCGCGGGTTTCCCCAAATTTTTGGCCTGCTGCCGCAACACAAAGGGGCCGGCCTCGGTTTGTTGCGCCGGTGTTTCCTCGGGCGGCTCGGGTCGGTCTTGCGCGGGTTCGTCCTGCTTGCCCGCAACGGTACCTGCATTTTGGGCCGTTTTCTTCGCGTCACCGTCATCGGCTTGCCGCTTGGCCGGCGTGGTCTCGGCAACGCGGTTGGTTTCCGTTTTCTCGGCCGCGGCTTGTTTGGATGTGTCGGGTGCCGCTTCAGGGTTTGGCCCGGATGGGGGTTGGCCGCTTTCACCGCTTGCCGCATCGGTTCCTTCCGCCGCGGTGTCATTCGTCCCATCACCATCAGACGCATCATCGGCCGGCACGGCATGGCCTTCGTTAGCAGCCCCGTCGTCCACGGTCTCTACCTCGGCGGGGTTTTCGGTTTCATCCGCGGACGTCACATCAAAAACCATCACCGCGTTGAGGGTGAACAACAGGGCAACCACGCCCAAAACACTCCAGGTGATGATGCGCGGTTTTTCAAGAATCGGCCGGATCAGACCCCAAGAACGCTTGTCGCATTCTTCGCAGCGGTAAGGCCGAACGGGGATCACATAACCCAGGACGCGTTCCATTTGGTTTCGCTGACTGGGTCGAATATCTTCACTTTTACAGTGTTTGCAATCCAAGGGTAGGACTCCTTTCAAGGCGGGGCTGCAATAAAAGCGCTGAAAGGTGGACGCGTCACCAGAGGCACCGGTCGCGATGCACCCAGGGCATACTCTGTATTATCGGTTGGTCTCGGCGGGGATAAAAGGGTTGACGGGCCATCTGCTAAGTAACTTATATCACAAGCTTTAATTTATCTCATCGCCTAATTGCATACGAGGCCGGATTCGGTAAAACGCCTACCACGTCCTACCGAACCGGTTTTTTTCTGTTCTAGCGAACGTTGAGTTTGGTTAACACCGCGCGATCATCAATGATTTCCACCTCGGCGATGGTCGCGTTTTCCAAGCGATAAGGCCATTGGTTGCGCAACGGCGTTCCGAGCAGACGGCACAACATGGCCTGGAAACTTGCGGCATGGCCGACCACGGCAACCGTTTCGCCTTCTTTAAAATAAATGGCGGTTTCATCCAAAAACCAACCCATGCGACGGCTAACCGTCTCCAA
This sequence comes from Acanthopleuribacter pedis, assembly GCF_017377855.1. Taxonomy (GTDB): domain Bacteria; phylum Acidobacteriota; class Holophagae; order Acanthopleuribacterales; family Acanthopleuribacteraceae; genus Acanthopleuribacter; species Acanthopleuribacter pedis. The sequence continues at coordinate 99,408 of NZ_JAFREP010000014.1, read as the reverse complement.
GGGTTCGCCGCCGGAGGGCGAAATCGAAGGATCGCCGGTCTGCCACCGCGCAAAATCCTCCGCGTAGGTGGCCTGAATCAAATCAAAATCCAAGCATTCCCACTTACCGAAATCCTGTTCGACCAAACGCGCGTCCTCGGTGACCTCGCGTTCGCCGAAAATCAAGGCAGTGGTTTCCGCGGCACGACGCAACGGGCTGGTGTACACCGCCGCGATGTCGTAGGTTTCAAGGGTTTTGGCCAGTGAACGGGCCTGCTCACGACCTTCGTCGGTGAGCGGATCGTCGCTGATCCCTAAAAAAAGATGCCGCGCGTTGCCGACGGCTTGACCGTGGCGAATGAGGAGCAAACGGCGATTTAGTTTTCGTTCCATTATGGCAACTCCTTCATGAGATTGGCCATTTCAATGGCGGCCGAGGCTGCCTCGGCACCTTTGTTGCCCGCTTTGCAACCGCAACGCTCAATAGCCTGCTCAATCGTTTCCGTGGTGATAATCCCAAAGGTAACCGGAACCCCCGAGGAAAGCGAGGCGCTGGTCAGCCCTTTGGCCGCTTCGGCCGCGATCAAATCAAAGTGAATCGTCGAACCGCGAATGAGGACACCCAAGCAGACAACCGCTTGGTATTTACCGCTTTCCGCCAACCGTTTAGCGACCAAGGGAATTTCAAAACAACCGGGAACAATCACATGGTCGATGTCCTTTTCAGCCACCCCGTGGCGGATCAAGGTGTCCTGGGCGCCCTCGGTGAGTTTGCCGCCCATAAAATCGTTCCAGCGTGTACTGACCACGGCTACCTTCAGCCCGGTTCCCACCATATGGCCTTGCATGGTTTTCCCCATAGTTTCTCCTTAGCGTAATTTCATCCCGACCTTGCGGGTCGCAACCCAAAACAGGCTCGGCGGCGAGCCGGCCGTCGGCGACAGAAGGGAGCAAAGGGGGACGGAGACGGCCTTCATTCTACCCGAGCAACCACGGCGATGAAACCAGATTAGCGAAAGGATGGTTAGCGGATGCGGCGGGGGCATGGGTCCCCTTGTCTGCCGGTTCCCGAGCGCGGATCTGGCCGTCACTTCGGCCTACGCGAACACGTTCTTAGGATGGGATGGATGATTTGAAGATGCGGCCGGGGGTTTCGCGCCCTCGGCTGCTTGTTCCCGTCCGCGGGTGAAGCCGTCACTTCGGCGTACGTGAACACGTTCTCGGTCGCCATGGACTGGCCAGGAGATAAAGGGCAAGAAGAATGCCCGGGGTGGTGTTCCCACCGGATCAACAGCATCCTTGACCAATCGGCTTATGGCGCTGATTGGGGCTCACGCCGACGAGGAATTACTGGAATTGCGAAACAGGATCCTCGTCGGCCAACTTGATGATAGCGCCAACGCCGATTCCTCAAGGACCACTCCAGGAAAATTGGGTCCCTCCCACCGCGGCTTCGCCGCGGCGGGCCCCTCCCATTTTTCCTTCCGTTTGCCTCGGTTTATGCCAACAGTTTTCCGCCTCTGCCGGAACCCTGGATATGAACAGCGCGGAGATACGCGGAAAGGGAAGCGCGGGGTCAGGCATCCGCAAACACTTTGCTTTATATAACTTGCCCTAAAACGATCCCAAAAAGTGATTTGAATGAACGAAGCTACCGGTCTATCCGCATGCGCGATCCATCAAAAAAGGGCGATCCCGCACACCGCCATCCTCTTTCCATCCTCACATCCTGCGAAATAACGAATACCAACCCAAGCCCCACCAGAACCGAGCCATCCAACAAAAGGGAAACGGGTGCAAAACGAGGGGGGAAGTGTTTTGCACCCGTTTGGGAGTCACGAGCAAAAATCGAGATAAAAAGAAAAACGGGCGTAAAACGAGGGGGGGATGTCCTACGCCCGTTTGGGAGTCACGAGCAGAAATCGCAAAGCCGTGGTGTGGCTGTTTTTCTATGGGGAACTACCGCCGGCCGACCGCATCGCTTGCGACAGGTTTGCGGTCGGCCTACAACCGAGCACTGTTCGGATGGTGGGGAAATGGGGGAATCATCGGATGGGGGAAATCATCCGCCGCCGGCCGGCCGCATCGCTTGCGACAGGTTTGCGACCGGCCTACAACCGAGCACAATTTAGTGGGACGCCGCCAATTCGGCGACCTCGGTGTAACCGCGAAAATCGACATCGTCGTATTTGATGATGGTGCTCAAGATACGCGCTGCAACCAGATAGGGATCGCAGTTGGCGCCGGGACGACGGTCTTCAAAGTAACCGCAACCATTGGAGGCAACCTGAAGCGGAACGCGAATGGAGGCACCGCGATCACTTTTGCCGGATTTAAATTCGCTGATGCTGCAGGTCTCGTGTAAACCGGTCAAACGACGCTCCAAACCTTCACCGTACACCGCGATGTGCTCGGCATGTTTGACGCTCATCAATTCAATCGCTTCCTGGATGGCGTCGATACCGCCGGCCGCACGGGTGTGCTTGGTCGAGAAGTTGGTATGGCAACCCGCGCCGTTCCAGTCACCGGCTACCGGCTTGACATCAAAGCTGGGGTGGTAACCGAACTCTTCGCCAATGCGGTAGAGCAACCAGCGCGCGAACCACAGGTGATCGGCCATGTTCAGCAGACCGGCATCTTCACCTTCAATGCCGCGGTAACCAATCTGGAACTCCCACTGGGCGGGCATCACCTCGGCGTTAATGCCGTAGATGGCAATCCCGGCGTCGATGCAGGCCTTGGTGTGGGCTTCAATCATAGGACGGCCGGCCACGGCCTTGGGACCGACACCACAGTAATAAGGGCCCTGGGGACCGGGGTAACCACTGGTGGGCCACTCCAGGGGACGACCGCCTTTGAACAAGGTGTACTCTTGCTCGTAACCAATCCAAGCTTCTTGTTCCGCACCGCCGTTGTCCAAAACTTTGCGTAGGGAAGCACGGGAATTGCTGAAGTGGGGGGAGCCGTCTTCATTCAACACTTCACACATAACCAGGAAGTTGCCTTCGCCACGCAGGGGATCTTTGACGAAATTCACCGGCTTGAGGAACAAATCAGAATTGGCGCCGTCCGACTGGGCGGTTGAGGATCCGTCAAAACTCCACTCGGGGAAATGGTCGAGGGTGACGGGCGCGCTGGAGGGCAGGTTCAGAACTTTGGCTTTAGAACGAAGACCGCGGGTAGGTTTAGCACCATCTAACCAAATATATTCAGCAAGTTTTAACTGTGTCATGAGACGTCTCCTCAAAATCGGGTAATCAGGATGAATGCGGTGGGGAAATCTGAGGTTGCACGGACAGGTGGTGACCCCGTACCTACCCGGATCGCTAACCCGCGACCACAACCTATGTCGCGAGGGAAACATCGTTTGCGTTGGTGTGAGCAAAAACGATACTTCGAGTTGTGGGGTGGGCAATGGATGAAGTCGTGGTCCTTCATCCGGCGAATCGGCAGCTCAGTGACCGCTTGCCCCTCTTAAGGCAAATGCCGGGCCAACCCGCAAAAAACCAAAAAACAAACACCCCAAACACCTAGATAAAAACACCTTAACCACACACCCCTCATTTCAAACCCCAAGTCGCTTAGATTACCCCAGCGCCGCCCCCTACAAAAATGTAGGCAGCCCGGTTAAAAGCAGCCGAGGAGGTGGTTTCCAACCTTCGACTGAGTGCGGCAAAAGCCAACCATCAACGGGCCACAAAAAGCAACGCTCTTTCAAGAAACAAAAACAACTTCAATAAATACAACTGCTTAGATTAAGACAACTCAAGCGGTTTCATTTTTCCTACTGATTTGTAGGTTTCCCGATTAAAGCCTACAAAAATGTAGGAGCGTGCGCTTTTATAAGGTTTTATCGCGGATTTTTCCCGCATTTTTGGTTATATCGGGCATGAAACATGCTTGATCGGCCACCGCTTACCGCGCCAACCCGCGCGTTCAACCACAACCAACGTACAGAAACCCATGCGGACCGGGATTCGCGCGAAACAGACCGCCGCAACCTGGCGAGCGAACAAATTAAGAACTTTCTAACAAAGCATTTAGAAGACCAACAAAACAGCATTCAAAGATGGTGTGAACACAAAAAACCCCCCGTCCCAAACGCGTCGGAATGCGGCATATGGAACGCGGGGGTCGTTGACGACCGCCCGGGGTTGGGCAGTCGCGGAATGTTGGTGCGCCCGTGGGCGTTAGTTGTTGGGCGCGCCTTGGTTGATCCAGTTCATGATCGCGTCCAGTTCATTTTGGGGCAGGGTCCCGCGGCCTTGCGGCATTTGGGATCCGGAATAGAGGCTGGTATCGGTTTGCAATTTCAACCAGAGGTAGCTGTCGTTGAGCGAGTTGGGGGTGATCAACACGCGACCGGAAGCCGCGGTTTGATTGACGATGTTGCCGTAGGCGTTGCCAGGCGCGAGGTTCAGACCGCCGCGGGATTGGGAGGTATGACAAGAGGCACAACGGCTGCTGAAGATCGGTTGAATCTCACCAGAGAAGCTAACCGTGGTGCCGCCGCCGTCACCACCATCACCACCATCACCACCATCGCCGCCGTCGCCGCCGTCGCCGCCGTCGGGATTGGGAACCGCATCGAGGGGAACCGCGTTGCCCATGGAGGGTTCGAGCGAATCGTTGAAGATGAAGACCACGCCCAAGATGGGTTGATCCGCCTCGGCGACCATGTAGAAGTCACCGTCGACACCGGTTGGGAAAATGTTTTGGACCAAGTCGGTGTAGGGTGCGCCGGCGGGGATGGAAATCCGGGCGTCGGCAACGCGTTGGCCGTTTTTGTAGGCGTAGAGGGTTACGGATGCCTCGGTGGTGCCGGGGTTCACCAAAACGGGTGCGGCAAAACCGCCGGAGGGTGGCGCGAACAGGTAGCTGAACAACAAGATGTTGGCGGCGTCGGAAACGGGCACCACGTTGGCTTGAGAGGGCGAGTTGCCGGAAGGGCTCTCGAAGCCGTTGATCACAATTGCGCCGGTGATATTGGAAGCGCTGCTGGTGACGCGCACGTTAAAACCGGGAGGTCCGTCCAGCGTGGCGAACAAAGAGCCGGCTTCTTCGACCAACTGGTCGAAGGCGGCGATCTCACGGGTCGCGGTGGCTTGTTCACCGGTGGGGCGGGTCGCGGTCAGGGTCACGGTCACCGCGCTATCGTTCAGGTTGTTGATCACAATTGAGCTCCCGAACGAGTTGGTGTTGCTCACCCAAGGGATCACCAGATCCGATTGGGCCAAAGCAGTGCCGGCCCAGGCAAAAGCGATCAAGAGCGAGCACAAAAGGTTCCTTTTCAATTTCACAAGTAACTCCCTTTTTTGAGAAGTGTGGGGTCCAGGAAGGCCTGCGCCCGATTCGAATACCCCGACCGCCCAACCGGCAGGGGGGAACAAGGAGAAAATCGGGCGATCCTTCGAACAAGGTGAACGACGTCCACGCGGCAAGCACGGTTTGCGGTTCGGTGGAACCGTTGACCATTCGTTGGCTATCACGGGGCGTGAACGGAAAACGAACGAACCAAGGCGAAAAATGTGCGATACAGCACAGATCGCGCAAGGCCCGCGTGCAGACGGAGAGCACGCGAGGACCACGTCCAGAAGCGACGCGAGGACCACGTCCAGAAGCGACGCGAGGACCACGTCCAGAAGCGACGCGGGGTTCGCCTTCAGAAAAGTTGCAAAGCTGGAAGATCTCCGTCACATTCTATTCCAGAAACGGACAAAACAGGGAAACCCCTTCCCAATTTTCATTTTTTTGCTTGATTTCCCCCAAAACTCCGGTGATGGTTGACCCATGTCACCAAGGAGCAAAAAAAGACCATGCCTCGAGCCAAGGCCGACGAACCGGCGAGCCACCGCAACGCCTTAAACCCGCAACGGGTCGGCGCATTCCTGGATTACCTGCGGGTGGAACGCGCGGTTTCGCCCCACACCTTGACGGCCTACCGCAATGATTTGGAAGGTTTGACCGAATTTGTGGACCTACGTTGCGGCGCCGTGCATTGGCAGGCCCTCAAACTGGCCGACTTGACCGCGTATGTGCGCCAACTAAGCGGGCTGAAACCCGCCTCGGTCGCCCGCAAGGTCAGCGCGATTCGCCGGTTTTACAAATACCTCGACCGCGAGGGGTTTTGCGACGAAAACCCGGCCGTCTACCTCGAAATACCGCGACAGGAAAACCGCTTACCCGGCTTCTTAACCATCGACGACGTGCTGCGCTTGGTGAAACCGGCCGCCGCGGGCGCGGATTACCCGACCACGCGCGATGCGATGTTGTTGCGCTGGTTTTACAGCACGGGCATGCGTGTCGGCGAGGTCGAGAAATGCGCGGTCACCGATCTGGATTTCGCGCAATTGTTGGTACGGGTGGCGGGTAAAGGCAACAAAGAACGGGTGGTCCCCTTCGGTGAAAATTGCCGCGACCCCCTCAAACATTACCTGGCCCAACGCGAGGCGTTTTTGTTGGAAAAGGGTCGGGCCACCGGCGCCCTCTTCCTCAACACGCGCGGCGCACCGCTTTCGGCGCGGGGCATGCGCACCATTGTCACCAAGTCGGTCGAGGCGGTCGGCATCAATTACCCGGTCAGCCCGCACACCCTGCGCCACACCTTCGCGACACATCTGCTGGAGTCCGGGGCCGATATTCGCGCGATTCAGGAGTTATTGGGCCATAGCACGTTGTCAACGACGCAGAAATACACCCACCTCAACGCCGATTACTTAATGCGGATTTACGATGAATGCCACCCCCGGGCATGATTGAGGGGATGGGCGGTGATATGCCGCGGTTGGGTTTCAACGCCTTTTCCGCCTAGGATAAATTCAACTTTTTAGACGAGGATTGGGCCAAAAGGTCCGAAAAGGCCGGCTATGTTGCGGGGGCTGGGGTTGGTATCCGTTATTTATCAGCCACAATGGACGGGCCGGGGATAAAACCCAAAATCGATTCCCGGAATGTTGTCCCCATGGGATCAACAGCATCCTTGACCAATCGGCTTATGGCGCTGATTGGGGCTCACGCCGACGCGGAATTACTGGAACTTCGAAACAGGAGCCTCGTCGGCCGACTTGATGATAGCGCCAACGCCGATTCCTCAAGGACCACTCCAGGAAAATTAGGTCCCTCCCACCGCTGCTTCGCCGCGGCGGGCCCCTCCCATTTTTCCTTCCGTTTGCTTCGGTTCATCCGGGCGGCTTTCCGCCTCTGCTGGAACCCTGGATAAGGACAATCGGTAAGAGAAGCGCTTAAAAAACCAAAGGTGGCCCCGCTCTGGAAACATTCAACCGGAACACTTGACGTACTTTACGGATTTAATGCATACCAAGACACCCTTTCCATTTCACGTCTGCTCCCTTACGAGCAAGTGGCATGCGTCACTACCATTCCCCAACCAAACATCCACAATCAAAGCGTTCTTTAGCGAGGAATGGATCAAATAAGCACACAACGCACATATAATCAAACCCTTGCAAACAAATCATTCCATATTCCATCGGAGTGACGGCCTCATCCGCGGACGGGTAACAGGCGCCGAGGGAAACAAGGTTTCCGCCGCATCCTCGAATCATCCTGCCTATCCTAAGCAATGTTTTATCGGTGACGGCCACCCCTAGCCGCCAAAAAAAAGTACCCGCCGCATTCTCGAATCATCCCGTTTCTCATTTCCGGTCATTCCCCAGCGGCGAAAACCCTCATCAGCACCATCAACCGAAATTTCAAAGATCCCGATGATCCCGTGGCCTAAGGCCCCAGTCAAAACCCGCGGGGTTCTACCGCGGACCATCACCCCTCCCCAAGCTATCCTTGCCGCATCGCTTCGTTTATACTTGGGGACAATTCCCTCAGGAGCGCCAAAGTATGAATCTCGGTCGTTTCAAACAGATTAAAGCGATTATCTCGGACGTCGACGGCATTCTCACCGACGGCTCGATCGTGGTCACCGAACAAGGTGAATCAAAAACCTTCAGCGTTCGCGACGGCATGGCCATCGCTCTGTGGCGCAAATGCGGGTTTAAGTTTGCCCTGCTCTCGGGCCGCCTCTCCGCACCCGTCACCAAACGCGCCGAGGAACTGGGCCTCGAGGCGGTCAAAACCGGCCGGCTCGACAAAGAAACCGCCTTCAATGAAATCCTCGAGGAAATCGGCCTCAGCGCCGACGAGGTGGCCTACATCGGCGACGACCTCCCCGACCTAGCCCCTATCCAACTGGCAAAACTAGGGTTCTGCCCGCAAGACGGCGCGCCCGAGGTTCAGGAAGCCGCCGATTACGTCGTCCCCGTCGACGGCGGCCGCGGCGTGGTACGCCACATCATCGAACGCATCCTCAAGGAACAAGGCTTGTGGTCGGCCGTGGTCAAACACCACTACGCCAAGGCACACCAATAACGTCCAAGGAGTCGCCATGCTCGTCCGATACGTCTTCGCCGCGGCCGTCATTCTGTTGATGTTCACCATTTTCTTTTTCACCAAGGGCGAAACCATCAACGTCACCCTATTTCCCCTTACCGACAGCCGAGAGATGCCCACCCACGCCGCCATGTGGGTGTTCTTTATCTACGGTTTCCTCGCGGCTTTTATCGCATCCCAACTCGACCTCTTCCGCATGCGAAAGGACAACCGCGCCCTCAAAAAAGAAAAAGAAACCTTGGAAAAAGAAGTGGCCGCCCTGCGTGATCTGATGGTTACGGAACCCGAAGAATGAGCGTCGAATTTTTCTGGCTCCTCGCCCCCGCGGTGCTCCTAACCGCCCTGTTCCTTTGGGGTGTCTTTTACCGCGAAAAGGAAACTGCCTCGCGGGAGTTCCTCCTCGCCAAGGCGCTAAATACCCTGATTGACGGGCGCGAGGACGACGCCGCCGACGCCCTGCGCGCGCTGTACCAGGAATCCGAACAAGAACCGGCCGTGGGCCTGGTCCTCGGTTCCTTGTTCCGCCGCCGCGGCAAGCTCAAAATGGCAACCCAAACCCACAAAGGCCTGTCGTTGCGCGCCGACCTCGACCCCGAACTCAAAGCCCTGATCAAAACAGAACTGGCGGCCGACTACCTGGCCGGCGGCATGTTGGAACGCGCCCAAACGGCCCTGGACGAAGCCGTCGCCGAGGGCGGCCCCACCGAAAACAGTGTCTTTTACGGCCGCCGCATTCACATCAAGCTGGGCGAATGGGACCGCGCCTACAAACTCGTCCAGAACTGGGGCAAAAAAGAAGGCCGCAACGTCAAACCCGAGCTCGCCCTCCTGCGCAATCGCCAAGGTGAATACGCCTTCGATCAGGAGGATTACGACGGCGCCGCGGCACTGTTTAAAAAGGCGCTCCAGTTGGATCCCACCTGTTTTTCGGCCATTCTCAACAGCTCGCGTTGCCTGCGTTATACCGAAAAAAGCCACAAGGCACTGAGCTGGATGCAAAAGCACGAAGCCGCGTTTGAAGGCCACGAATGGCTCTTCCACAAAGAATTGATGAAAATCGCCGTGGCCCTGCAAAACCACGATGTGTTCGTGTTGCCCGCGATGGCACGCATCGAAGCCGAATCCGACGATTGGCGCACCCGTTCGGTGCTGGGCTCGTTCCTGATGGAAATCGGTGACTTCGACGGCGCCTTCCAACAGCTTCACGCCGCGCTGGAAACCGCCCCCGAAACCCTGTTGCTCCACCAAAAAATGTGGCAGCTCATGTGGCGCAACGGCTCGGATCCCGGCCTATTCAGCCGGTATCAGCAATTGGTTCGCGACACAATCCATTTTGACGCCACGTACGAATGCGGGCGTTGCCGGCACCGCGACAACCGTTTGCATCAGCAATGTCCCCGCTGTTTTGCCATGAACAGCTTCCGTGAACGGCGGCTGTAACCGGAAGCATGGTTCTCGGGTGAACCCAAGACAAAACCGGCCGTGGCGAAAACCCGTGCAAACCGTTCGGAAGCCACCGGTTCTCAGCCGCGCGAGAAACCCCGGATAACTTGACTTTTGGGGGCGGAACAAGCTAGCCTGAACGCCTTACCAGCCTTGAACGCCGGCTCGCTTCCGCCTGTACGAAGGGGTTCCCAAACCCACGGGGTCGCGCACTAGGCCTCGGTAAGCCGTCCGGGTCGGACGCGAACACGGGAATCCTGACGCGCCCGGAGGTTTTGGGGTTTTGTCACCAAAAACACCCTTAGCCGCCGCGCTCAACGGTTCTGCAACCCGCGCCGCCGCGGGCGCACCGGCCCGCCCCTCGCTTCTTCCTTTCTCGCTTCGCTTCTTATTTATAATGTTTGGCCGCCTCTTTTATCGGCGCCTTCTGCCACGGTTTATCTTGTCACCAAAAAACATTGCTTCGCTTATTCAGCGTCTCGCCCGGCGCGCCGCGGGACTCATCTGTCCCAAACCACCATCGCCGCCCGTTTCGTTGTGGAGGATTCACATGCTTGCACCATCACCCTTGCGGACCTTAAAGACGCACGCTCGCGTCACTTTTTGGCTTTCGGCCCTGCTGCTTTCAGCCGGTTTTTCCGCCAACGCCGCGCCCATCACCTGGAGCGGTGCCGGCGACGGCACCAGCTTCAGCGATGCCGCCAACTGGTCACCGGCCCAGGTACCGGGCATTAACGACGAGGCCTTGATGGACGGTAACGCCACCATCAGCGTGGTGGTCGACGGCGACTTCACCATTCAGCGTTTTGCGCTTGGCTCCAGCGACACGCCAAACACCCACACACTTACCTTTACAAACGGCTCCCGTCTGGCGGTCACCACCGGTTCCAGTCGCTCAGACGACTCCGGGCGCATGGTCTTTGGCGGCAACGGCGAGCTGTCCGTCGCCGCCGGTGCCGACATCAACCTGCTTGGTTTCCACCAGCTCGGCGACATGCGCTTTACCGGCGCGGGCCTGATCAATATGGGCGGCGGCGGCGGCGCCTCCTTCTCCATCCCCGCCCCGTTCACCTGGGTCATCGACAGCACCACCGTCATCCTGCAAAGCAACCTGGACGCCGAAATCGGCGTGACCATGGAACTCAACAACGGCGCGGCTTTTACCACCAACCCCGGCGCCGATTTCGCCATCGGCAACGCTTCCTCCGTGATGACCACCGCGGGCACCCCCGGCGCGCTGAACATCAACGCGACACTTTTTGTCGGCCAACCCATCTCCGGCGGCGGCCCCAGGCTCACAAAAAAAATGCCGCCGACCATCATCCCCATCGGCGCCCGTTTTAACACCGTCGGCACCGTCAACATCGCCAACAACTTCGAATTGGTGCTGGACGGTGACGGCACCCACTCCGGCACCTACATCACCAACGGCACCGAAGATGTGTTGGTTTTTTCCGGTGGCAACCACAGCTTGAACGCCGTGACCCTCGGCAATACCCGCATCGACGGCGGCACCGTTTCCATGGTGACCGACCTCTCCCCCAACATCGGGAGTTTCATCCTCAACGGTGGGACCATCGAGGGCCTCACCAACGACCTCAACCTGGAGGTCAACTTCGATTGGCAAAGCGGGACCATCCAAAACGCCAACATCAACACCCAATCGGTGGGCAGCATTACCTGGTCGGGACCGGGCCTCAAGAGCCTCAGCAACGGAACCCTGAACCTGGACTTCGGCGGTTCAATCACCGGAAACGGCACCATCCAGCTCGCCAGTGTCACCTTTAACAACCGGGGCACCCTCAACATCGCAAGCGACGGTCGCATTGAGGCGGTGGATTCGCTCGCCTTTAACAACTTTGGCACCATCGACAAAACCGGTGGCGGTGATTTCACCTTTGCCGTGCCCTACCAGGATCGCGACGGTTCGCTCGGCGTGATCAACAACGCGGGTCGCCTCATTTTCTCCGGCGGCGGCCTGATGACCGAATCGCTCAACATCGGTAGCACCGCCGCGGTTGAATTCACCGGCCTACTCATGGCGTTGGATACCATCGATTACACCGGTACCGGCGAACTCATCATTAACGGCCCCGTCAACTTTGATACCGAACCCCACTTCCCCAGCGGGCCCGTCCGCATCGAAAGCGGCACCATTTCAGGCAACGGCGGTCTCTCGCTGAGCACCACCGCCTTTTGGACCGGCGGCAACGTAACCGGGCCCTTTACCCTGGAATGCATGAGCGGCTGTGACCTGCGCATCTCAACCGCCACCCCCAAGGAACTCAACGGCGCGGCGGTGTTGGACAAGGACGGCGGCACGCTCACGATCTTTGAAGACGCGGTATTCGGCGTCGAAGAAGCGGCCCAAATCAACCAAAACAGCGGTCCCTTTTTCATTTACGCGGGCGCCACCATCCTCGGCGATCCAGGCCGAAGCGGCGGTGTCGGCACCATCACCGTGCTCAACCCGATCACCGTGCAAAACAGCCCCTCCACGCCACAGCCGGCCGGCACGGCCGTCACCTTGGCCTGCGGCCTGACCAACAATAGCCAGATGGACGTCCAATTCGGCAACCTCACCTGGCAGGGGCCAGGCGCGGACACCAGCGGTTTTCTGATTTCCGCGGGCGCCACCGTCACGCTCACCGGTGCAAACAAAACCCTGAGCAACGCGCGCTTTGACGGTTCGGGCACGGTCGATTTCCAAGGCGGTACCATCACCGTCGGCCTAGGTAGCGCGGTAACCTCCAGCGATACCACCGCCCTCCTTTCCGGCGCCACCCTGACCGGCCCCGGCAACACCAACATGGCCGGCCCCTGCACTTGGTCCGGTGGTGGCTTCGACGCGCTCGGCGCCATGCCGGTCCCCACCACCGTCTTTAACGGACCGACCACCACCATCGACAGCCCCGGCACCATCTTCATCCGCGGTGGTTATGCCGTAAACCTCAACAACGCGGTGAGCTTCCGCGCGGGCACCCTCGAAATGGCCGACGCCACCCGTTTGGCCGCCGCGAGTGGGACCGTCGTGGCTATCGGCACCAACACGACCACCCCAAGCATCACATCCACCGGCACCACCGCCGTTTTTGACATCACCACCGGCGCCACCGCCAATCTCAACATCAATAGCGCGAGCACCTTCGTAAACCAAGCCCAGTTTGACCTCACCGGCACGGCCAACGTGAACAGCGGCGCCTTCTTGCAACGCGGCGGTATGACCGCAACCGGTTTGGTCACCATCGCGGCGGGCGCGATTCTCGAAATTGCCGACAGACCGACCACCCTCAGTGGCGGCGTCACCGGCGCGGGTGCCCTCACCATAAACGGCACCATTGGCACCTTGAGCGGCACAGCCCCGACCTTCACCGGCAACTTTACCGTCGTCAATTCCGCCACGGCCAACGTCGACATTCCGGCGGCGTTTTCTTCCATCCAGCTCGAAAACGCCACCTTACAAGGATCAGCCGCGATTACGCTGTCCGGCGCCATGAACTGGATCAGCGGAACCCTTAACGGCGCGGCGCCCTTCAATGTCGGCACCGGCGCCATCCTCACCACCTCCACCAATACGGTTCACACTTTGTCGCAGCGTCAACTCCTTGTGGAAAACGGCGGCATCCTCCAAATCGACAACACCGCCACCTTGGCCACCAGCGACGGCGCAACCATCACCGTCAATCCGGGGGGCGAAGCCAGAATGGAGGCAGCAACCATTTCCTTTGCCGGCGGCGCACAAACCAGTTTTTCGGTTGCCGGTGCCTTAAACAAGATCCTCAATGGGGATGCCACCGTCGCCATTCCCACCACCCTGACCGGCACCCTGAACACCGCCGCGGATCGCATTCGCTTCACCAACGGCCTGATTACCGCGCCCGGGGCCGCCATTGATCTGGCGGGCGGCGCGCTCACCACCAGCCTGACCGCCACCCTGGTTCAAGGCGCCACCCTGCAAGGGCCGGGCACCATTGAAGGGAATTTGATCAACAACGGTACGGTCACCGTGGGTAGCACGCCCAACAGCACCATCGCGATTACCGGGGACTACACCCAAGGCGCGACCGGTGCCTTGGCAGTCACCATCCAAGACAACGCGGGTTCCCCCGCCGTCGATCAGCTCCAGATCGCCCAAACCATCAACTTTGACGGCGCTTTGAACGTGAATTTCCCCGGCAACTATGAACCGCCCACCGGGCAACCCCTGACGCCGATCACCTTCACCACCCGCGGAACCGGAACCTTTACCAACAACAACGTCACCACCGCCGCCGGCTCCATCGTCGACATCCTCATCGAATTCAGAGCGGTAAACCTGATCAACGGCGGGCCGAGCACCGCCACCTGGACCGGCCTCGACGATGCCGACTGGCACAACACGGGCAACTGGGTCCCCAACGCCGTACCGGGCCCGCGCACCAGCGTCGTGCTCGACGGCCCGATGACCGTGAACCTCACCCAACCCACCTTCGCCTCCAGCATCGCACTCGGCGGCAGCGGCACCCCGACCCTGTTCGTCAACGGCGTCACGCTGGAAGTCAACAGCATCAGCGTTTTGCCCAACGCCACCCTGCGTTTGGTCGATGCCTCCGTGGTTCCGCCCGGTGGCGGTGGCGGCGGTGACGCGGAGGCTCGCGGCATCCCGCTCATCAACAACGGCTCTATCAACAGCTATGGCTCCAGCTTCATCGGCCTGTTCACCGGCAACGAGGCCGGCGGGACCATCCGCGTGACCGGCGATACCACCACCTCCGGCAACCCCGCCAACCTGCTGTTCGAACAACCCCCGACCAACAACGGCACCATTACCCTGACCAGCCAAACCGCCACCGATTCCGGCATCGCCTTGCGCAACGGCGGCCAATTCATCAATGCCGGTAACCTCAACCTCGACGCCGCCGCGGGCGGCATCCGCCGGGTCGGCATGAGCGTCATCAACAACGGCACCATCACCGGCAACGCCGACACCACCATCACGCCGAGCGCCATCGTGGTCGGTAACAAAGGTGAGAGCAACACCCTGGTCAACAACCTCACCGTCTCCCTCGACAATGCAACCCTGACCATCGCCAACGGGGATGTACGCAACAACGCCGGCGCCACCTTCGACGCCTCTGGTACCATCGCCTTCGGCCAACCCCTGACCGGCTTCACCAACGAGGGCACCCTGCAAAGCGCGGGTGCCGGCACCGGCACCCTGAACATCGGCGCCAACCTGACCAACAACGGCGTGATCGGGATCGACCTCAACGGCACCCTCGAAACAAGCGACCAATTCAACATCAACGGAACCGCCGTCCTCGCCGGCACCTTACAGGAGAACAGCCAAGCCGGCATCAGCGACGGCGACAGCTTCACCGTGCTGACCTACACCACCCGTTCCAACGATTTCGCCACCGTCGACGTCACCCCGCCCCAAGGGATCGACCTCGACATTCAAGTCGGCGAAACAGACTACATCCTCGCTTTTGGCGACACGCCGCCGATCACTGAACCCCAGGTGTACGTCTTGGATATCGGGATTCCGGGGATCGTCTCCCTCGACGCCGCTACCGGCAACGTCAACACCGTCATCAGCAGCCGCATCCCCTTCAGTGATTTTGCGATCACACCCGGCGGCGATTTCATGTTCGTCACCTCGCCCAACAGCGGCACCGTGACCAAATACGACACCGCCACCAACCTCGAGGTCGACACCCTCACCGCCTTCCCCACCGCCTACGAGGTCGCGGTTTCACCCGACGACCGCGAGGTGTGGTTCCTTCTCGGAAGCGGGCTCCAGGAACAGAAACGCGGACTCGGTGAAATCGGCATTTACGATCAATCCGATCAAAGCACGCGCACCCTGAGCATCCCTTGCGCCGCCAACGGGGAAGTCCTGTTGTTCCACCCCGTCCGCCGCGAGCTGTACAGCATCGGCAACGGCGGCACCATCTGTGTGATCGATCCGACCAACGACAGCTTGATTCGCAATGCTTCCTTTGACGCATCCTTCAGCGGCGCCGTCTTTGATCCCAGCGGCGACGCGCTTTACGTCTTCAACCCCAACCAGTCGCAACTTCACCGCATCAACCCCGACAACCTGAGCGAAGAAGTGTTCGACATCCCCGACAACCCTTACCAAGGCGCTTTCTACAACAACCGCCTGTTCATTACCAACCAAACCGGCACCATCCAAATCTTCGACACCGCCGACGACAGCATCACACCGCTGCCGGTCCCAGCCGCGGCCGGTCTGATGGACATCAGCATCTTTGCGGAAGGCCCGCGCGCCTACGCCACCGACAGCAGCGGCACCGTTTTGGCCTTCGACCCCGAGGGCTCGGTTAGCGTGCCTGCACGGGGCGAAGGCGCCTTCGTCAATCCCGTCCGGGTCATCGATAATGAGCTTCGTCCGCTCGGTCCGGCCACCATCGGTTTCGGCACCACCACCTTCAGCGTCGATGAAAGCGTCGGTACCCTGACCCTCAACGTTGGCCGCGCCGGCGTGCAGTGGGAAACCGTGACCGTCACCCTGTCCACCAACGACGGTTCCGCGTTGGCCGGTGAGGACTACACCCTGACCAGCCGTACCTTGACCTTTGCCAACGGCGACGAGGTGCAGAACATCAGCATCCCCATCATCGACGACACCACCGTCGAGGGGCCTGAATCCTTTACCGTGACCTTAACCGGCGTTACCAACAACGGCGTCTTGGCCCAGGATGTCGCCGCGATCACCATCCTCGACAACGACAGCGATGCACCCGAAGGCACCCTGCAACTCAGCTCGGCCGCCTACAACGTCACCGAGGGCGAAGAAAACGTGACCGTCACCGTCCTGCTCGGCGCCGCCGATGCCGGCAGTGAAACCACCGCCACCGTGAACCTCGCCACCAGCGACGGCAGCGCGGTTGCCGGGCGCGACTACCTGTCCATCGAACAAACCGTGACCTTCCCGCCGGGAACCAATAGCGTGGACGTGACCATCCCCATCCTCGACGACAGCAACATCGAGGAGATCGAACAGTTCACCGTCACCCTGTCCCGTGCCGTCGACGCCGAGCTGGGTACGCCCAGCAGCGCGCTTATCCTTATCGGCGACAACGACTTCCAAACCGTCGCCTGGACCGCCGCCACCCAGACCGTCGCCGAGGGTTCTACCGTCACCGTCGGCGCCGTGTTGGGCAGCCCCAACCCCGGCCTGCTGAGCGTCCCCTTTAGCGTGGGCGGTTCGGCCACCGCCGGCGTCGACCACACCTTGACCCAAAATACCTTGACCTTTCCCGCCGGCTCAACCCGTGCGACCCTGTCCTTTTTCGTTAACAACGACAGCCTCCAGGAGGGCGATGAAACCATTCGCCTGCAACTCTTGCCCGCCACCGTGGTACCCGTCTTACCCGCCACCCAGCTGATCACCATCAGGGACGGCGACAACGGCGGTGACGGCGGTGACGGTGGTGACGGCGGTGACGGTGACAACGAGGCACCGGAAACCAGCATCACCAGCCCCCAAGCCGACGCCGAGTTCACCGTGGGCCAAAGCATTAACTTTGAGGCCGCCGGCAGCGACGCCCAGGGCCAAAGCATCAGCTTCGTTTGGGAGATTTGCGCATCCAACGGCGATTGCAATACCCTCAACGGCGCCTCGGTGACCGCATCCTTCCAAAACCCGGGGATTTACCTCGCCGCCTGTTACGCCGTCGACGCCGCCGGCAACCGCGACCTCTCCCCCGCCCGCGTCTCGATCCGCGTGCGCGAGGCCCTGCCGCCCGCCATTGAAATCACCCAACCCGCCGCCGACCTGCTCAACCTCAGCCAAGGCGCCACCGTTGAGTTCATCGCCACCACCAACGAGGAAAACGCCCAGGTCCGCTGGTACTTCATTTCCGATCCCGGCACCAACCTCGGCCAGGGCCGTCAACTCAACTGGACCTTCGCGGAAGAAGGTCGTTTCACCCTGGTTGCCGAGGCGCGGAACGACAACGGCTTAACCGCAACCGATTACATCAACGTGTTGGTCTCGCTCGAGAACCTGCGCCCGGTGCAACTGACCGTGACCCGCCCCGAACCCGCGAGTACCTTCTCGGCCGGCGAAACCATTAACTTCGAAGCCCAGGTCAGCAACCCGGACCAACGCAAAAAGGCGCTGGAATTTTTCTGGGACTTCGGCAACGGCACCCAGCTCCAAGGCATCGCGGTGACCAACAGTTTCACCCAGCCTGGCCGCTACAACGTCACCGTGGTTGCCCGTGACGATGCCGAGGATGTCCTGCTCCAGGACACCGTTTCCATCTACATCTTTGGCAACATGGCGCCCGAGGTCGACATCAACCTGACCACCGACGTGCAGATTGAACCCTTCGGCGCCAACAAACGCGTGCCGGAAGCCGGGGTCGTTTACTTCGAGGCACGGGTGCGCAACCCGCGCGGATTCCGCGTCGAGGATTTGGACTTTTTCTGGGACTTCGGTGACGGTCGCACCAGCAGCCAACAAACGCCGGGCCGCATCATCTTCAGGGAAGAAGGCGTGTTCACCGTGTCGCTGTTTGCGCGTACCCGCAACGGTTTGGTTTCGGAGACCGTAACCCGCACCATTACCGTGCTGGAGGTCGACGAAAACACCTTCGAACCCAACGAAACCTTCGGCCAAGCCAAGCCGCTGCCCCCGGGGAACTACGACAACCAAACCCTGCCCGATCCCAACTCGGTGGATGTGTACCGCATTAACGTGGAACGCAACGGCCAGAGCATCCTCGTCAAAATCAACATCGACGGCACCGTGCGCGCCGAGTTGTACGACGGCCTGCAAACCCTGCTCAACAGCCGCATCATCGCGAACCAAGGTTCGATCCAGCTCAACGGTTTAAGCGCGGGCGAATACTTCCTGCGCATCAGCCAAATCAGCGAAAAACAAAAACGCATGCTCAGCTACGGGTTTTCCGTGAGCGTCCTCAATCCCGGCCTTTACTTCGCCGATATCCAATCGAATGAAACCTTTACCACGGAAATCGGCATCGTCAACACCACCAACAGCGAGATCAGCGTTGAGGCAATTGCCTACGACCGCGACGGCAACATTTTGGCGCGCGCACCCTTCACGCTGGCGGGCAACGGCCGCACCCACCAAGAGATCAGCCAGTTCTTCGACGGTGACCAGCGCGAAATCGCCTGGGTCCAGGTCGACGCCACCGGCGACATCGCCGGATACGCCCGTACCTGCGCACGCGATGGCAAGGAAGAGTACCTGATCAGCGCGGGCACGAAGCTGAGCAATGAATTGTTCGTGCCCCACATCGCCGAGAAGGTCGACCAATGGTTCACCCGAGCCTCGGTGGTAAACGCGACCGACAGCGAAACGAGCGCGGTGATCCTGACCCAATCGGTTGAGGAGGGTTCCAGCGCCGACCTGACCGTGCGCGACAAGTTCAGCCAGGACCAGTTCGACTTCGTGAACCGTTTCGGCGGCGCGCTGCCGACCGACCGGATTTGGGCCAAAATGACCGAGGCTGACGCCAACAACGTGTTGGTAGGCAGCGAGGTCTTCGGCACCATCGACGGTTCGCGGGTTTCGGCCGGCTTGGAGTTGGTCGACACCGGCGAGGACAACCCCAACTTCACCTACGTCCCCAACACCTTGTACTTCACCCACATCGCGCGCGACGTCAACCAGTTCTGGACCGGCATCGCGCTGGTCAACATCGGCGACGCACCGCAAGGCGCCTTAATCGAGGGTTTCGGACCCGCGGGCAACAGCGTGGGCCAAATCAGCCGCACCTTGGAGCCCAACGAGAAGGTGGTGGTGCTGGCACGGGATCTGTTGGCGCCGATTGGTTCACCGGCGGATATTGACTGGTTACAGGTCACCGCGGATGCGGACATCGTCGGCTTCGAGTTGTTCGGAACGCACAACCAGAAACAGATGGCGGGCCTGGAGGCCACGACCGGCGTCAAACCCAACATATGTTTCCCGTTCTTCGACAGCACCAACCGCAGCTTCCAGGGCGTATCGGTGGTCAACGTCAACAACGCGGTGGTCAACGTCACCTTCACGCTGTACGACAACCAGGGCATGGTGATCCAAACGGCGACGCGCCAATTGGCGGCACGTCAAAAGTTGGTTGAGACCATCAGCCAGCTGTTGCCGGAATCGGGCCGCGACGCCCAGGCGTTGCCAGGCTGGTTGGAGGCGACGGCGGAGCTGCCGCTGGCGGGCTTCCAGTTAATCATCGGCAAAGACGGCGAACAAATGTCAGCCCTAAAAGCCCAGTAAGCCAAGACTGTTTCGTGAAAAACGGCGCCCATCTCACGATAGGCGCCGTTTTTTGTTTTCCCAGCGCAGCGGGCAAACCCGCCAGACAGAAAGAAACCGGCGACGCCCTGACCAGAGGCAAGACAAACCGAATCGCAAGGGCGTCACCGGTAACAGCGGAGTCTGAAGGAAGTGAAAGGAAGTGAACGGCACACAACAAGCGTGAACCTGATTCGGCCCAATGAGTAGGTAGTGAGCGCAGTTCACGCCGTCGGTTTAAGAACGAACATGACTCGCTTCGGAATTACATTCATGAGACAAGAATGGAGGTTGCCAAGACTTTGCTTGTGGAAGGCAAGCTGTCTTTGAAACAGGTGGCGATGAGCGTGGTTTTTGTGAATTTAAGCGTCTTTGAAACCGCGTTTAAGGGACAGGCGAATCAAACGCCGGGGGTTTATCCCAAGCTGTTTCGTGAGTAAAAGTTTACCGGAGAAGTGACTGGTGTGGCCAATATCTGGGAGGGCGGCAAGGGACACTTTGTGACCAAGGAACAGATGGGTTTGCCAGCGGCGATTGCCATTAGCGATGTGTTTTACGGGCCGGATGGGATGTTGCGGATGTCTGCTCTAGGAAGCGAGGATGACGAATTTCCCAACTATATGCTTCGGCTGGACACCGAGAAGCACAAGGTCGTAAGTAAAAAAAATGGGAGAGTCAATCCAGCGCGTGCGCTTCTTCAACAAAGGAAGCCATTTGGTATAAATTCGCGGTAATGACCCGATTGAGTTTTACAAACCTGAGACCTTGATGCAAAAGAATTTTTAAAAGGGTGGTGCGGCGGTTCAGGCCACCCCGTTCGGCCACGCGCGAGGAGTTATTTGATTGGGGGAACGTGAAGTGGAGAACGACCGTGTGCCGAAAGAAAAGACCACACCAACTTTTGGCCTCACAACTCGCTTGAACTAAGTTACTTGTTGGTCCAAATGCTGTCTGATTTCATCCAATGGCTTAAGCTTGTCGGACAATTCAACACCATGTTGGTGTGCTAAGAATTCACTTGAAGATATAGGACCAACAAATTTATCTATTTGCGGAACAACAATAAAACCGTTAATGCCGCTAGTGAGCTCACTACCCCTCCATACTTCAGGTTCATCGGAAATAACAACAGCATAAAATTCCGACCCAAACAAAAAAATACCAAGTATTAAATATTGACCACTTGGAATCAGCCAGATCGTGTGTGCTCCAGGCCAGAATAGCTCTTTTAATGCACTAGGACAATCTTCTTGTCTAAGCCTACTTTTGAATATAACGCCTTTGGCTTGTCTTTCCTTGAAGTCTTTTTCCCAGAATGCATTGCGCAGGGATGTAGCATAACTTGAATTCAAAAATTTTTCTCCAAAAATCTGAAAACCAAGTCCTAAGGCAACCTTTGCGAGGAACCGTTGTTCAAATCCCTCTTCCATTGAAATTCTCACATGATGTTCTTGATTCATTTTTTCTCGTAGCGTTTCAACTAACTGTCGATCTTCGCTTAGGATCTCATGGAAAACCGTGTTCAAGAGTGGACCAAGACCGTCATTCGGTGTGCCAAGGTAGCGTTTTGCTTTTTTGAAATTCGCTACAAATGATTTAAACACTGTCTGGAGCCATTTTTGTTCATTATTTCTTGGAAAAAGCACAGCAATTCCAGGTTTCTTTTTTCTAGTAATAGGGTTTCCACTGACATACGTCATGGAGCGTTCATCATAAGCTTCATGTACATGATAAACTCGATCACCATTTGGACCAATCCAGTAGTCACAGTCCATACCATCTTCAAGTTCAATTCCTTGCATCCTCCCGGCATAAGTAAAGGGGAGAGCAGACCCTCTTTCTAAGTCAAGATATTTCCTGGAACTTTCTGCTCTCGCCGCTACTGATAACCAACTCTTGATAAAGAGACCGTCAACAAACCGGCCACTTATACTGTTGCAACGGCGACACACCTGCCTTGTTTTGAATATGTTATCATCCATGAGTGCACCGCCCAGCGCATCAGGAAAAATGTGCTCCAAGGAAAATTCCTTTTCCTCTTTCTGTTCATTACAATAGATACAGATCATATCATCACTCCATATTAAACTTCGGTTGAGGGTAAAAAGCTTCAGTTGACTCCCCTTTTCGGAAACTATATCATGACGCGCTCGTAATATCCGTTCTTTTTGGTTCGTTCCCCCAACAAGGTAACCTCTGAATCTAAGTTAATTCTGATGCGCAAAATCCCCTACCAAAGAAAACTACACTTAGATAATCCCTCGAAAACATGCCAGTTGATCATCTAGATTCATCACCTTTTTTGCATTTCGGCCATCGGCTTTTTGCCAAACGGCTAAGCTGTTTTTCCGAGTATCCAGACTTCCAGCATAGCACCGTTTAATGTGTTTTGTTTCATCAGGATTCACCCTGAAACGTAATGATTGGTCTTAAGGGTTTTATTCAGCGAAGTTAGCGCATGCTCTGCTGTGTGCGCTAAGAGCGAGTGGGGAGGTGTGTGACGGTGAATTTTACGTACTGTTACAGTGCGGATTCGGCCAAGGAGTAATACCGGGAGCGGATTATTAGGACCAGGAAATGCTGGGTCAGCGGATCGGCCCCTGGCCGATCCGCTTGGGCTAAAGAGCGAAGTGGATATGGCGTCCTCTGACCGTTGGTGGAAAAGCCAGCGGCCGGACGGCTCGCGGTTGACGCCTAAAGCCGTGAAAGAGCGAATGGCGGGGAATGACATCATCCTTTAATGCGCCCACATCCTTTTCGGTGTTGTATGAGATGTCGAAGGACAAGAAATTGCTTGCGGTATTTCGCCTGTGTGTGTCTGTGTGTGTGGGTGGGTAAGCAAATGGCAAAGATTTAGGCCGAGGTTCAGACCCGTCTCACGGTGAACGGACCCCAATATCACACAAAAACAGCGAATCTGTTCGCGGACGAGTTTGTTCACATCACGACCCGACCGGTGGATGGTGTGCCTGATCCCAGTTTGCACGCGCATATGTTTGTATTTAACATCACTCAGCACCCCGAGGATGAAAAGGGTAGGTCGCCCTATTTCGAGAACCTGAACCGGCGATTTCATGAAGCGCGGTTTCACAGTCGGTTGTCCCATGCCTTGCAGCATGAAGTGGGTGTGCGGGTGGATCGTGACAGTAATGGGTTTTGGCGGGTAGTGTCGGTGCTGCGTGAGGAGTATGAAAACTTTTCGCGCAGGGCGTTGGCCTTACAGAAAATTGTCAAAAAGCTCGTTATTGAACATGACAAAAAGCCTTTGGCAAAACTGGCGCAAAAACACCGGGAGAGCAAAAAAATTGATGTTTCCCAAGATGTGGTGCAACGGATCAGAATAACCAAAGGCGGGATGACCAAAACGGGCACCAATCAGTGAATGTCAGCCGGTATGAGGTGGCCAGGGTGAAACGAGTGGAGATTTGGCGCAGGCTAATGGCTGGGTGCTGGATGCGGGTATCTCCATTTGCGGCCTGGTTATGTCAATACCAGTCTTAGTAGCCAGGGCTCCAGCGTGGCTCGCGTCTTCCTTGCGCAGGGCGGCATGTCGGCGGCCGCGACCTCGGTTAAGCATTTTTAGGTGTCAGGGAGACGCACCAGAGTTCAAGTTCGGACTTATACCGACGACAAGACCGGATGGGTAGGCGCGGTGGAACACACCGGGACTAGGGGGTCTGTTGTCAAAATGGTAGAAGTGGGTCTTGCTTTGCAGAGTCCATCGCTTAATCGTACTTTAAATCCATAAACGAATCGTTAAACCAGGTTTAGAGCAGCGACGTTCTTGGAGCTAAGAGGAAATGACGCAACTAGGTCGCACCGAGGAAGCGAGATAGTAGGCCCGAATTGAAAACATGCCTTTAATCCACATGTCGTGCCGCTTAGATCCTACACTGAAAAATTTTGGGTGATTTGGTCGAGGAAGCGGGTGACGGTTTTGATTTCTTCGTCCGTGAAGCCTTGGGTTAGGCGGGCATTGATCGTTTTTAGGTAGGGTTTGCCCTGGGCCAATTTTTCCTTGCCGCGCTCGGTTATTTCTAGATAGGTGGCGCGTGAATCCTCCGTGCCGCGGGATTTCGTGATCAGGCCGCCCGCCTCCATGCGCTTGGCCAATCCCGTTACCGCCGATTTGTCCAACATCAGCGTTGCAGCCAAGTCCTTCATGCGGCATCGGTTTTGTTTGCCCAGTACCATCAGCGCCGTGAGTTGGATCACCGAGATGTCCAGTTCCTTGCGGCATTGGGCGTCCAAGCTTTTCATCAGGCAATGCCTTGCCGCGTTGAGCCGGTAAATGAGGCGTGGGTTTTTTCCGGTTGGTTCGCTCATGGCGCCGTCGCCTCTTGTTTGGGATGGGCTCAGGTTAGTGAATTTTAGTTGACATGTCAACTAATGCGCCTTAGGTTTGGTTGAGACCTTCTCTCTTCCAAAACCGAACCCAGCGGAGCGAACGATGGCGGAACCCGGCACCGATCCCGTGTGGAAAAAATCGGCCTGTATCCTGTGCAGCATCAATTGCGGCCTCGAAATTCAAACCGGCGGCAAAAACAACCGCGAGCTGGTTAAGATTCGCGGCGACAAGGACAACCCCTCCTCCCGCGGCTACCTCTGCAACAAAGCACAGCGCCTCAACTACTACCACATGGGGCGCGACCGCATCGATACGCCCAAACGGCGCCGACCCGACGGCAGCTACGAGGACGTCTCCTGGGACGTCGCCATTGCCGAGGTCGCTGCCGGCTTGAAGAAGGTCAAAGACAGCCACGGCGGTGACAAAATCCTGTTCATCGGCGGCGGCGGGCAAGGCAACCATCTCGGGGGGCTCTACAGCGACGGTTTACAAAAAGTACTCGGGGTGAAATTCCGCACCAACGCCCTGGCCCAAGAAAAAACAGGCGAATTCTGGGTGGCGGGCAAAATGTTCGGCGGCGGACCCCACGGCGATTTCGAACACGCCGAGGTCGCCATGTTCCTCGGCAAAAACCCCTGGCATTCTCACGGCTTTCCCCGCACCCGCGTGGTGCTGAAAGAAATCGCCCGCGATCCCAACCGGTCGATGATCGTGCTCGATCCCTGTGCCACCGACACGGCCAAAATGGCCGATTTTCACCTTCAGGTTCGGCCAGGAACCGATGCCTGGGTTTTGTCGGCGATGATCGCGGTGATTCTTCAGGAGGGTTTGCAGGACAAGGCCTTTATCGCACAACACACGGAAGGATTTGACGCGATTCGCGACCACTTTCTGCAACTGTCCGTGGGCGAATATTGTGCGATCAGCGAACTGGACGAGGACTTGCTGCGCCGCGCGGCCCGACGGCTGGCAACGGCCCGCTCGGCTTCGATTTTCGAGGACCTGGGAACCCAGCAAAATATCAACTCCACCCTGGTCAGCTACCTGCACCGCGTGCTGCTGGTGATTACCGGTAATTTTGCCAAAAAGGGCGCGGCCCACATCGCGATCTCGCTGCTGTCGGTCACCGAGGCGAGCAAAGGCGAGGTGTCGGGCACCACGAAAAAGCCGCGCAAGAAAAAAGTGAGCCCGGTGCTGGGTTCTAAGGTGATTACCGGCCTGTTGCCCTGCAACGAGATTCCCGATGAAATCCTGACCGACCACCCGGACCGCTTCCGCGCGGCCATTATCGAAAGCGCCAATCCCGCCCATTCCTACGCGGACAGCGCCCGCATCCGCGCGGCGATTCGCGCCCTGGAGTTCTCGGTGGTGGTGGATGTGGCCATGACCGAAACCGCCCGCCTCGCCGATTACGTTTTGCCCGCGGCCAACGCCTTCGAAAAACACGAATGCGTTTTTTTCCAAATCGACTATCCCCGCAATACCTTTCACATCCGTAGACCGGTCGCGGACCCACTGCCGGGCACCTTGATTGAAGCGGAAATTCACACCCGCCTCATTGAAGCCTTGGGCGCGCTCAAGCCGCGCCATGTAAGGCTGCTGCGAACCGCCGCCAAGCTGGGCCGACGCCCGTTCTCCGCCGCCTTGCTCGGCTTAATGAGGCTGCGACCCGAGGTAAAAAAAGTGCTGCCGTCGCTGCTCTACCGCACCTTGGGCACCACGCTTGCCGACGGCGAAGCGGCGGCAACGGCCCCGTTCTGGGGGCTCTGCCACCAATTCGTGCGCAAAAACCCCCTTGCCGCGGCCAACGCCGGCTTCGCGGGATCGCCCTGGCAAGCAGGTGAAAGGCTCTTTGACACCCTGATCGGCAGTCCCTCCGGCATGGTGTTTTGCGACGCGGGTTCGGATTACAGCGAAACCTGGAACCGCGTGGGTCGCGCGGGACGTCGCATCCAGCTCCACTTGGAGGAACTGTTCCCACGGGTCGCCAACCTGCAAACGGACCTTTTGGCCAACCCGGCGGAATTCCCATTCGTCCTCACGGCGGGCCAGCGCCGCGCCGAAACGTCCAACACCATCATTCGCGACGCCTCTTGGGACAAAAAAGCCAAGGCGACCCGTCTGTACATGCACCCGAAGGACGCATCCTCCCTCGCCCTCAAATCGGGTGACCTGGTGAAAATCACCACCCAAACCGGCTCGGGTGAAACCCACCTCTTGGTCACCGAACACCAGCGGCCAGGATGCGTCAGCCTGCCGAACGGGCTCGGTGTGGACTACGACGGCGGGGATGGGAGCTCGGTGCGCATCGGTATCGCGCCCAACGATTTAACGGCTTCCAACCGCAAGGACTTTTTTGCGGGAACCCCTTGGCACAAATACGTGCCGGCGCGGGTCGAGAAGCTACAGGACGCTGCCACGACCGCGGTGTGACCTCCGGGGTAGAAAAACCCATGTCATGCCGTCGCCGGCCTTGTGAGAAAACCTTTCCATTTGGCCGGTACGGGTGCCAATCACGCCGTGTAGAAGCCGTGGGAATCATGGGCATCGCGCCTACCTGCCGCACGGAGAAAAAGATCGCTTCATCCCATCGACGCCTCCGTCGGAAACGGTCCCATCCCGCCAAAACGCCGGCGCGGTTCAGAAAAAACGCAACCTGAACAGGCGAGACCGCCACCTAACTATTTAGGTGACTTAAAGTGCGCGATTCGGGCTGATGCAATCGTTCAAGATACTGGGGCGAAATGTGTTGGGTGAAGCAACGGCATACCCGGAAAGAACCGTACATTATTTAACCATGGGTTGTCGCCAAGCAAGATGCGCGCGTACGCCGCCATGAATCACACACTTTAGGTATAAGGTTACCCTTTTGGTTTCCTCCAAGATTTAATACGATAAACAGATCACGTCAAAAACTATCGCGTCTCGGAACGCTCCGCGAGCGTTTCCCGGCGACCGGCAGCCGGACCCCGTGTCCAAAAGCGACTTTGCCGCTCGTTGCGTTGTGGAGGAATCACATGATCGCACCCTTTACCCCGCGAATTGCCAACCCTCTCACCAAAATGTGGCTGTGCCTGCTGCTCGGCCTTGCCGGGTTTTCAGCCCAGGCGGCACCCATCACCTGGAGCGGCGCCGGCGACGGCACCAACTTCGGCGACCCGGCCAACTGGTCGCCGGCCCAGGTTCCCGGCCCCGCCGATGAAGCGCTGATGAATGTCGACACCCCGATCAGCATCATCGTGAACGGTAGCTTTACCATCCAGCGTTTCGAACTGGGTGTCAGCGCCAGTTCATTCATCCAAGCGCTTACCCTCCAAGGCGGCTCCCAACTCATCGTAACCACCGGGACCAGCACGCAAGAGAACACGGGCCGTATCACGTTCGCCGGCAACGGCGAACTGTCGGTGAATCCGGGGGCGGTGGTCAACCTCGGCGGCACCATTCAGTTAAACGACATGCGCTTCTCGGGCGGTGGTACCGTGAACTTCATCTCCGGTGCAAACACTGTCATTCCCGCACCCTTCACCTGGGTCATCGACAGCACCACGGTGGTGCTGGCAAGCCAATTAGACACCATCACCGGGTTAAACCTGGAACTCAACAACAGCGCGGCTTTTACCGTCAACAGCGGTGTTGACATGGCCCTCGGCGGGACTTCCGCGATTAACACCACCACCGGACCGCCGGGTATCTTTACGGTCAACGGCACCTTACATGTGGGTAATGCGATTCCCGCATTCGCACCCACCGATCAGGACAGGTTCGCATCAGCACGCAAATTGCCGCCAACGATTCTCCCGGTGACGGCCCGCTTCGACAACGGCGGTTTTGTTGAAATCGGCAACAGTTTTGAGTTGCAGCTCGGCGGGGACGGCACCCATACCGGGACCTTTAACGCCACCGGCTCGGAAAACTTTTTGGTGTTCACCGGCGGCGTCCATGGTTTGGACGACACCGTTTTTGGCAACACGCGCATCGACGGCGGCACCCTCAACCTGACCACCGACATCATGCTGCAGACGGGTTCTTTTATCCAAAACGGCGGCGTCATCGATTGCGGCGGCAACACCCTCACCATCGAACTCCTTTACGATTGGCAAAGCGGTGAAATGCGCGACGGCCCGGTCACCACGCAATCGGTCGGCTCTTTGACCTTCAGCACCGGGGGCCTCAAAGCACTGCGCAACAGCACGCTCACCCTCGATTCCGGCGGCGGTGTGACCGGCAACGGCGTCATTGAACTCGATTCGGCGAGCATCATCAACAACGGCACCTTTAACATCGCCAGTGACGGCCAAATGCAGACGCCCAACAGCGGGACCTTCATCAACCAGAACACGCTCACCAAATCCCAAGGCGGCGATTTCGATTTTGGCGTCAGCCTCTCGGAAGCAGCGGGTCCCACCAACATCAATGCCAACGCGGCGCGTTTGATCTTCAGCGGCGGCGGCGTGATGAACTCGACCCTGGCCACTTCCGCCGGCAACGCGGTTGAATTTACCGGCAACCTCATGAACATTCTCTCCTCCCCCATCAACAACCTCGGCGAGATGATCATCAACGGCCCGGTCAACCTTTCCACCCTTCCCGGTCCCATCGGGGGCGTGATTCGTTTTGACAACGGGTCCATCGCGGGTACCGGCACCTTGTCGTCCACCGGTTCCTTCCTGTGGTCGGGCGGTTCCATGACCGGCCCCTACACGGTGGAATGCGCCTCGGGCTGCGTCATGCAAATTCAAGGCGGCAACCCCAAGGAACTCAACACGGGGGCGGTACTCAACAACAACGGCGGCACGATCACGATCATGGAAGACGCGATTCTCGGCGTTGAGGAAAGTTCGCAAATCAACCACGACGGCGGCACCTTTTCGATTTATGCCGGCGCCCGCTTGCAAGCCGACCCGATGCGCTCGCCAGGAGTTGGTTCCCTCAACTTAAACATCGGCGCGTCGCTCGACGACAGCCCGATGAGCCCGCAACCACCCGGAACGGTGACCGAAATCATGTGCGGGCTGAACCTCAACAGTCCCCTAGCGATTAACTTCGGGGAATTGCGCTGGGGTGGACCGGGTTCGGTCGGCAGCGGCCCCACGCTGGCAAGCGGCACGGTGTTCACGCTGTTTGGTGAAAACAAAACCATCAGCGGGGCAAACTTTAGCGGTCCCGGTGTGACGACCTTACAAGGCGGCACGATCACGGTCGGGAACGACGGTTTCTTCTTAGCAGCCAACGCGCCGCTCAACTTGGAGGGCGCCACGATTACGGGACCCGGCCAGATGAACGCGCAAGGGACGGTGAACTGGACCGACGGCGGTTTTGACGGCTTGGGCGCGGGTCCGCCACCGCAGGCGAACCTAACCGGGCCGACGGCGGCGATTAGCGGCACCTCACCCAAGTTCATCCGCGGCGGTTACTCGGTGAACTTGCCCACGGGCACGGCCTGGAGCGACGGCAACATTGAGATGGACGGCACCTCGATCTTAAACGTTCCCAACGGCGCCACCCTCAACATTTCCGGTACCACGTCGATCATCGTAACCGGTGGCACGCCCACGTTCCTGGGCGACCCGACTTCGATTATTAACCTGAGTGCCACCGGCATCTTTGTCAACGACGCCCTCGCCGATTTTCGCGGCACCTTGAACGTCAACAACGGTAACTTTTCACAAAACGGCGGCGGCTTGGTACCGGGTTCGATTGTTGTCTCGCCGGGTACCCGCTTCGAAGGCAATACCGCCACCTTAACCTTCACCGGCGGAATTTCCGGCGGCGGGGACGTGGCGATCAATGGCACCACGGCCACCTTCGGCACGGTTGCCCCCACCTTCACCGGCAGCCTGAGCATCAACACGGCCACGGTGAACGTCAACGTGGATACGGCCTTTTCAAACGTGATCATGAACAGCGGCACGCTCCAGGGCACGGGCATCATCAACTTAAACGGGATCATGAACTGGGCGGGCGGAACGCTCGCGGGTTCGGGCGCATTTAACGTGCAAAACACGGCCGTCCTCCAGATAAACGGCGGCGATCCCCACACGCTCGACCAACGGCCGCTCACCGTGGCCAACGGCGGCACCCTGCGCATTGAAGGCGGCGCCACGCTCTCCGCGGCCGACACCACGGTCACCATCAACACCGGCGGGCTACTGGATCTGCAATCCGGCAATATCATTCCGGCAGGAGGCGGCGGCCCCGCCACCCTTAACGTGTCGGGTAACTTCAACAAAAGCGCACCGGGCGACGGGACGGTATCCCTGCCCACAACGCTTGCCGGCACGATGGCCCTCGCGGGCAACACCCTGACCTTCACCGACACCTTCGCGGTCACAACCGGCGCGGGAATCAACCTTGAAGGTGCCATCCTCGGCGTGCAACAGCCGTTCACCCTGGTGAACGGCGCGGCAATGAACGGGCCGGGCACGATGCAAGGCTCGCTCACCAACAACGGTACGGTGACGGTCGGCGACGGCGGCTTTAACGATGCGCTGACGATCTCGACCAACTACACCCAAGGCGCCGGCGGCACCTTGAGCGTTAACATCCAGGATAATTCCGGCAGCACCGCACTCGACCAATTGATCGTTTCAGGTACGGCGGTTTTCGGCGGCACCTTGGCCGCTGCCTTCCCCGGTAATTTTGAACCGCCGACAGGTGTCCCTTTACCGGTCGTAACTTTTACGACCCGCGGCACGGGTGATTTCGCCAATACCTCGCTGACCTCGCCGGCCGGCTCCACCCTCGACGTGGTTTACGAAGCCGGCGCGGTCACCTTGGTCAACGGCGGTCCCGCCACCGCTCAATGGACCGGCGGCGCGGGCGGTGACTGGCACAACCCGGCCAACTGGGACGGCAACGCGGTACCGGGCCCGAACACGGCGGTCACCATCGACCTGTCGGTCACGGTCACGATCAACACGCAGCCGGCCTTCGCCGCAAGCGTCGCGCTCGGAGGAGCCGGCAACCCAACCCTGGCGGTCTCGGGTCAAATACTTGACACCAACAGCATGAACATCTTTACGGGCGCCACCCTGCGCTTGGTCGACAGCTTTTTGGGAACCCCGGGTGGACCGTCACCGGAAAAACGGGGCAACCCCTTAACCAACAACGGTTCGATTAACGTCTTCGGCGGCAGCGGCATCGGCCTGCTCGCCAACAACGCTTCCGGCGGCCTCATCCAAATCGCGGGCGATACCACCAACTCGCCCAACCCCGGCGTTTTGATCCTTGAATCGGGTCTGACCAATAGCGGGCAAATCATCCTGACCAGCCAAACAGCCACCGACTCCGGCATCGGCATCAACAACGGCGGCTTGTTCACCAATGACGGCTCGATGGTCATCGACGCCGCGGCCGGCGGCAACCGCCTGCTCAACTTGCAATTGATCAACAACGGCACCTTCGTGGCAAACACGGATACCTTCTTCGGTGGTGGCGGCGGTGCCTCAACCAAACGCGGCGCCGTTACCATCCTCAACAACAACAATTTCAGCCTGGCGCAAGCGACCCTGAACATCGACAGCGGCGACATTCGTAACAGCGTCGGCGCCACCCTTAACGCCGAGGGTTCGATTCAATTCGCGGCGCCCGGCAATGGTTTTGTGAATGAAGGGACGCTGCGTATTGCCGGAACCGGCACCGGCACCTTACAAATCGGCGCAAACCTGGTCAACACCGGCACGCTTGAATTCGATTTGGATGGTCTCACGCCCTTGGGGAGTGATCGCATCGACATCAGCGGCACGGCCAACCTGGGCGGCACCCTCACCACCACTTTCACCAACGATCCCCAGGACGGCACGAACTTCACCCTGCTCCAGTACACGGCGCTTCTCGGCGATTTCACCACCCGCAACATCACCCCACCGCAAGGTCTGGATGTCACGGTCGACGCCGGCACCACCGCATATACCCTCTCGTTCGGCACCACGCCGCCGATCACCGACCCTCAGGTGTACGTCCTCGATGTGGGTATTCCCGGGATTGTGTCGCTTGATGCGGCCAACAACACCGAGAACCGGGTGATCAACACCCAGGTTTCGGGCTCGGGTGTGACCACCACGCCCACCGGCGACAGGCTCTATGTGGTTTCCCCCAACAACGGCACGGTGACCAGCTACGCCACCACCACCAACGTGCTTGACAACACCCTTACCGATTTCCCCACGGCCTTTGCGGCGGCGGTCACCCCGGACAACAACGCGGTCTGGTTCCTGCTCGGTGCCGGCAGCCAAACAGCCAAACGCGGCCTTGGCGAGATCGGGGTTTACACGCAACTGCCCAGTTCAACCCGCACGCTGAACATCCCCTGTGCTACCGCGGCCCAGGCGATTGTGTTTAACCCGGTTCGCCGCGAGGCCTACACGGTGGGTAGCAACGGCTCGGTGTGCGCGATTGACACGAGCAACGACAGCTTAATCCAGAGCGCCGGCTTTACCGCGAGTTTTAGCGGCGCGGTGGTGGATCCCGCCGGTGCCTTCCTCTACGCCTTCGATCCCAACCAGTCGCAAATGTTCCGCATCGATTTGAGCGACTTAAGCGGCCAGGCGATTGCGGTGCCAGGTTCACCGTACCAGGGCGCGATTTACAACAACCGGTTGTTTATCACCACCCAAACCGCGAATATCCAGATCTTCGACCTCAGCAACGACAGCCTAACCGCGCTCCCATTACCCGGCGCGGGCGGAACCATGGACATCAGCATTTTTGACGCGGGTCCCACGGCTTACGTCACCGACAGCAGCGGCACCGTCTTAACCTTTGACCCCGACGGGGGCAGCGTCCTCAACCGCGGCGGCGGCAGTTTCGTCAACCCCGTAAAAGTCGTCGACACAGAACTCCGGCCCTTGGGCACGGCATCCATCGCACTCAGTTCCGCCACCTTCAGCGTCAACGAGGACGCGGGTAGCGTGACGGTTTCGGTTAGCCGCGCGGGCGTGGCCTGGGAGACCATCGGCGTATCCTTCAGCACCGCCGACGGGACCGCGTTGGCCGGGCAGGATTATACGCTGACCAGTAACACGCTGAATTTTGCCAACGGCAACGAAACGCTGAACATCAGCATTCCCATCATCGACGATACCGACGTGGAGGCGAGTGAAACCTTCACGGTCAGCATCAGCGGGGCAACCAACAACGGGGTGATCACCCTCGGCAGCGCCACGGTGACCATCGTCGACAACGACAATGTCGCTCCCAGCGGCACGGTGCAATTCTCCTCGGCGGCCTACAACGTGACCGAGGGCGAAGAAACGGTCACGGTCACGGTGGTACGCGGCAACGATGATTCCACCAGTTCCACCACGGCCTCGGTTACCCTGACCACCAGCGACGGCAGCGCGGTCGCCGGCTTGGACTATCTGACCATTACCCAGACGGTGACCTTCCCGCCGGGAACCAACAGTGTGGATGTAACCATTCCGATCCTTGACGACACCGGGATTGAAGAAATCGAACAGTTCAGGGTCAGCTTACAGAATCCGGTGGAGGCAACCCTGGGCACGCCGAGCAACGCGCTGGTTCTGATCGGCGACAACGATTTCCAAACGGTTGCCTGGACACAGGCGGCCCAAACGGTGACGGAAGGCACGGCCAAAACCACGGTTGCGGTGACGGCGGTGCTGGGCAGCCCCAATCCGGGGCTCCTGACCGTGCCCTTTAGCATCGGTGGTTCGGCCACCGCGGGTGTCGACCACACCCTGACCCAAGGGACCCTGACCTTTGAAGCCGGTGCAACCACGGCCACCCTCCGCTTTACGGTGATTGAGGACAGCGTGCAGGAAGGCCCGGAAACCATCCGCCTGCAATTGTTGCCGGCGACCGTGGTGCCGGTGGTTCCCGCCACCCACCTGATCACCATCCTCGATGACGACGACGGCACCGGTAC
The DNA here is from genome assembly GCF_017377855.1 of Acanthopleuribacter pedis. GTDB lineage: Bacteria > Acidobacteriota > Holophagae > Acanthopleuribacterales > Acanthopleuribacteraceae > Acanthopleuribacter > Acanthopleuribacter pedis. Next base: position 65,079 of record NZ_JAFREP010000014.1, on the reverse strand, counting down.
CGACGGCACGGACGGCGGCGACGGTGGCGACGGCGGTGCTCCAGACACCTCGATCACCAGCCCACAAAACGATGCCGAGTTCACGGTCGGCCAAGCGATTTCCTTTCAGGCAACGGGCAGCGATCCCCAGCAGGAATTGCTGAGCTACACTTGGGAGATTTGCTCCTCCAACGGGAATTGCCGCACGCTCAGCGGCGCCTCGGTCACGGCGACCTTCCGGGAGCCGGGCATTTACGTGGCCCTCTGTTATACAACAGACACCTCCGGCAACCGCGATCTCTCGCCGGCGCGGGTTCGCATCCGGGTGCGCGAGGCCTTGCCGCCCCGTATTGAAATCACCCAACCCACGGCTAATTTGCTCAACCTGACCCAAGGCGACTCGGTCAACTTCATCGCCACCACGAGCGAGGAAAACGTCCAGGTGCGCTGGTACTTCATTTCCGATCCGGGTACCGATGTCGGCCAAGGCCGCGAATTAACCTTGACCTTCCCACAGGAGGGCCGATTCACCTTGGTTGCCGAGGCACGCGGCCCGAACGGCTTAACCGCCTCGGATTACGTCAACGTGTTGGTCTCGCTCGAGAACCTGCGACCGGTGCTTCTGACGGCCACCAGCCCTGAACCGGCCTCGGTCTTTTCGGTCGGCGAGGTCATCAACTTCGAGGCCCAGGTCAGCAACCCGGACACGCGCAAAAAAGAGCTGGAGTTCTTCTGGGACTTCGGTGACGGCACCCAATTGGAAGGTATCGCGGTCACCAACAGCTTCAATCGCCCCGGTCGCTACCGCGCCACGGTGGTCGCACGCGATGTGGCCGAGGATGTCTTGTTGCAAGACAGCGTGGCCTTCTACGTGTTCGGCACCATGCCGCCGGTCGTGGATATCAACCTGCCGACCGACGTGCAAATCGAACCCTTCGGCGCGGCCAAACGCGTTCCTGACGCGGGCACGATTTACTTCGAAGCGCGTGTGCGCGACCCGCGCGGGTTCCGCGTCCAAGATCTGACCTTTTTCTGGGACTTCGGCGACGGACGCACCAGCAACCAGCAAACCCCCGGCCGCATCGTTTGGGCCGACGAGGGAACCTTCACGGTCAGCCTGTTTGCACGCACCCGCAACGGCCTGGTCTCGGAAACGGTACGCCGCACCATCACGGTGCGAGAAGTGGACGAAAACACCTTCGAACCCAACGAAACCTTCGGCCAAGCCAAACCCTTGCCACCCGGCAACTATGATCGCCAAACCCTACCGGACATCAACTCGGCCGATGTCTACCGCATTACGGTTGACCGCAACGGGCAAAGCATCGTGGTGAAAATCGACATCGACGGCACGGTGCGCGCCGAACTCTACGACGGCTTGCAAAACCCCCTCAACAGCCGCATCATCACCAACCAAGGCTCTATTCAGTTGAACGGCCTCAGCGCGGGCGATTACTTCCTGCGCATCACCCAAATCGCGGGCAAGGACAAACGCATGCTGAGCTACGGCTTCTCGGTGAGCGTTTTGAACCCGGGCTTGTACTTGGCCGACATTCAATCCAACGAAACCTTCACCACCGAAATCGGCATTGTCAACACCACCAACAGCGAGATCAGTGTTGAAGCGATTGCCTACGACGCCTCGGGCAACATCTTGGCCCGCGCGCCCTTCACCCTGGCGGGCAACGGCCGCACCCACCAAGAAGTAAGCCAGTTCTTCGACGGCGAGCAACTCGAAATCGCCTGGGTACAGGTCGATGCGACCGGCGATATCGCGGGTTACGCGCGGACCTGTTCCCGTGACGGCAAAGAAGAGTACCTGGTCACGGCGGGCACCAAACTCAGCAACGAACTGTTCGTACCGCACATCGCGGAGAAGGTGGACCAGTGGTTCACCCGCGCCTCGGTCGTCAACGCCACGGACAGTGAAACCAGCGCGATCATCCTGACCCAATCGGTCGAGGAAGGCTCCAGCGCCGATTTGACGCTGCGCGATAAATTCACCCAGGACCAATTCGACTTCGTGGACCGCTTCGGCGGCGCCCTGCCGAATGATCGCATTTGGGCCAAGATGAGCGAGGCCGGCGCCAACAATGTGTTGGTTGGCAGCGAGGTCTTCGGCACCATCGACGGCTCGCGGGTCTCAGCCGGTTTGGAATTGGTGGATACGGGCCAAGACAATCCCAATTTCACCTTTGTCCCCAACACTTTGTACTTCACCCACATCGCGCGGGACATCGACCAATTCTGGACGGGGATCACGCTGGTGAACATCGGTGACGTCCAACAAGGGGTGCGCATCGCGGCTTACGGGCCCGCGGGCAATTTTGTGAACAACGTGGAACGCACGCTGGAACCCAACGAGAAACTGGTGGTTCTGGCGCGCGACCTCCTGGCCCCGATCGGCTCACCGGCCGACATCGATTGGTTGGAAGTAGTCGCGGATGCGGATGTGGTTGGTTTCGAGTTATTCGGCACCAACAACCAAAAACAAATGGCGGGTTTGGAAGCCACCACCGGGGTCAAACCCAACGTGTGTTTCCCCTTCTACGACAGCACCAACCGCAGCTTCCAAGGGATCTCGGTGGTGAACGTCAACGACACCGCACAAAATGTCACCTTTACGCTCTACGACAACCAGGGCGAGGTGATCGCCACGGCGACCCGACAATTGGCGGCGCGTCAGAAGCTGGTGGAAACCATTAGCGAATTGTTGCCACAATCGGAATGGGAAAGCCAAAACGCCTTACCCGGCTGGCTGGAAGCGACCGCGCAAGGTCCGCTCGCCGGATTCCAACTGATCATCAGCAAGGACGGCGAACAAATGTCGGCCTTAAAAGCCCAGTAACACGCAAGCCCACATGGTTCACAAGGGTGATGGCTCCAGGCGACAAACCCTTGTGAGCCACGCGACCGGAGCGGCGGCGGACACGGAGGCCGGCGGTACACTGCCGCGGTTTCTGTGATCCAACCCGCTTATTTGAGATTATTTACTGCACAGCCACGGCATGCTCGCTATGATGGAGCGTCCCGCGAATGTTTGTTTTTCTCTAAACCCTTTCTCCAAAGCGCCGACACAAGGGATAGGGTCTTTTTGTCACTACCGCCGCACCAAGGCGGTTCCTACGATTTAAGGAGTTGATCCATGGCTAGATTGCTCGTACCGGTGTTGCTTTTCCTGTTTGCAGGCTTGAGTGTGGCACAGGTCAGCCAATATGCGCCCCACCTTCGTCAAGACGCCGAATCTTGGATCGGCTTTGCCAACCCCGGCAAAACGGAAGTGCGTGTTACGATCACTGGATTTAATGATTTGGGCGAAGAACTGGGTGCCACCGAGGTGACCCTGACAAAATTTGCCCGTTACGAGGCATCGGCCACCGCGTTATTTGGTGCCGAGGTCGCTTGGGCCAAAATCGATACCGCGATTGCTCTGCCCGCTTACGTTCGCTACGCCCAGGCCAACGGCAAGGTGAGTTTGGTGGAAATGACCCACCTGAGCGGCGAAACCCTTTACGTTTCCCAGATCGAAGCCTCGGACCAGAGCTGCGGCCAGGAAATTGCCCTGGTCAACACCTCGACCAACAACGGTCAGATCCTTTCGCAGCCGATTATCCAACGCGACCGTTGCGACAAGGAACCCATCCGCCAGGAAAACACCGTTTTGGTTGAAGGCATCAGCACCGGATGGGAAAGCACCACCTATGATTACCTCGACCAGGAAGAGGAACACAAAGCCATTTTCTGGGATAGCTTGACGGCCACCGGCGACATGTCCATTGCGGGCGTCCAGCACATCGGCGTTTGCAGCACGCAAGGCGGGAACTTCGCCTCCATGGTGTTGCCCCGTACCGCACACCGCGGCATGATGTTTCCCAACATCGGCTCCGGCGGCACCAAGGAATGGACCAAAATCGTCCTGATCAACACCTTTGATCGCGGCATGCGGGTTCGTCTGCGCGCCCTGTACGATCCCTTCATTTTCCCGTTTTTTGAAGCAACCCAAACCGAATACTTCTTTGACATGGAACCCTTGGAGAAACGCGAGTTTTTGTTGAATCAGCCGGACCAAATCGGTGAATTGACCTCCAACGCTTCGTGGTACGAGGTCACCCCGTTTGAAGGTGGCCTGGTCGGCTACATGTTGTCCGGCAACGACTCGGGCGCCTTGGCCGCGAGTGACGCCAACGACATCCCTTCCACGGTTCAGATCATGCCCTACACCCCGACGTCGGACACCTTGACCACGGAGATCGGCGTGGTCAACGTGAAAAAAGCGTGCGCCGAGGGTTACCTGATCGGGTTTAACGACCAAGGCCGCCAAGTCGCCCGCAAGTACAACATGCAGTTGTTGCCGGGTGAAAGCATGCGCTTCACCTTGGAAGAATTATTCGGCGACAAAGCGCGCGAGGTGACCTGGACGCGTTTCGCGGCGCACAACGGCGACGTCACGGCGTACGCCTTGGTTCGCAATCGCACCGGCAGCGATTTCGCGCTGATGCACGCGACCAGCACCATGGACCAAAACGGCACCATCTTTTTTGCCGACTTTGAGCACTTCGACATCACCGAGGCCATGAAACAGGGCTGGACCCAATTTTCCTTCGGCGACCTGCAATTGGGCGAACCCACCAACGAGTTCGGCGCGATTGTGCCTTCGCCCGGCGCCCCCATCAGCCAGGCCTTGCTCGACCGTTTGGATGTGAACTTTGACTCGGCCTTCATGGGTTGGCACGTTTGGGTTACCAGCCGCCGTTCCTCCGAGTTCTTCACGGAGACGGTGGTTCCCGCCAAGAAAGGTGTTTTCTACGTGGGTTATGAGCCGTCTTACGCCTCGATTGACCAGCGTCAGTTCCAATTCGCCCCGGACCGCGAAGCCTTGTTGTCGCCCTTCTTTGAAGTGCCCCAGTACGGCGAGTGGTATTTCCAATTCGACATGCGCTTCATCAACCCACAGTGGTCCACGGACGCCAGCTACTACGGTATTGTGTGGCGCGAGGAAGGTTCGGACCAATGGACCTGGATCGGTGCCTCCGGCAAGTTGATGCAAAACCCCACCGCTTTGGTTTCCGACTGCTGGTTGGACGTGGTTTACCGTTACGCGGACGGCGTGATGAGTGGCTGGATCCCCTTCGGTGCCAAGATCCCGGTGACCAACAACGGCAAGCGTATCCAGGTGGGTGTGTTTTACCTGCAGGACAACGCGGGCAGCGAACGCTTCGGTGGCCCGCTGATGTTCGTCGACAACATCCATCTCACCACGGAAGAGCGCGCGGTCAAGGCCCACTACGGGGCCCACAGCGAGGGCACCTTCCAATACGCTGCGCCGGTTGAAGCAACCGACGAAAAAGATGAAACGGAAGACTAACGCGCTTCCTATAAGAGACGGAAAAGGCCGGGCTGATTTGCCCGGCCTTTTTTATTTACGGATCGATTGAATCGACCGATGAGCCGGCACGGCCTCGTGCCTGGGCCGCGGTTGAAGCGGGGTGCTTAACGTCTTGATGCTGTTTGATCCGGCAAACGGTGAAGGTTCATCGGACGGTCCCATGCTGTAAACAGGCGCGAAGCGGACCGAAAACCAACCCAACGAAAAAAAACATCAAAATGCTGACCCTCCGCCGTGGTTTTCTCGCCTGACCCAACAGAAACCAACAAGGAGAAACGATTCAATGGTCCGTTTTTTGACGAGCAGCGTGGCACTTCTTTACCTATGCCACGTATCCACCTACCTATTTTAAGCTAGGGACGGCATTCGCGGCCTTTGGCGCCGACCTACCGCCCCACAAGGCGAAGCAAAAGCCAAACATCCCAAATCGTCAAAAACCAGACCATCGAAACCCAGGTTCCGTCCGCCCAAGGTTCAAGGTAGAAACCTGAACCGAGCGGAAAGCGGGATAACTGCACCTGCTCGCACCCTTGCCCTCTTAAACAGAAGCCGAGGATAGGCACGGCTACCCGCACCAAGCTTTTCCCATCTCAGGTCCATCCCCCAAGATCAAAGCACGCGGCAAACTACGCACGAAGAACCAAGATCCTGGTGGACCCCTTCATCCGCGGCGCCTCAACGTCGGGCCGAACCACGCCGCCCAACGCCCATCCTAGACATCCAAATATCCTAAGCAATAAACGGATTCCAACCCAAGTAACCTAATGAAACAAAAAGCCTAATCATCCAGCCCAAACTTTTCTTTCAGTTCCTCAATTTGTACGCTGACCGCTTCCCAAGCGTCCATCCGCTCCTGCAGCTCGGCCTCCAAATCGCGCTTCTCCTGATCCTTGACCCGAACCTCGGCCGGATCCGCCTTGGCGAAGTAATTCGGATCTGAAAACAGATCCTTAACGGCCTCCAGCTTTTCTTCCAGGTCGGCGATTTGCTGCTCCAACTCGCCGGAGGTCTTGAGCAACGGCTTGGCCTCCGCGTTGTAAGCCTTACGGTCGGTTTTCTTGTCCTTGCCCTTGGTCTCCTGGGCCTTTTTCTGTTTCTTCTCGGCCTGACGGTTTTTCTGCTCCGCGCGCAAATCAACCTGATAGGTCAGATAATCCGCACCGACTTTATCCAAAAACTCGCGGTAGGTGCCGTCGAACAGATCGACGCCCTCGGGGCGGATCTCCAGGATTTTGGTGGCCAGCTTGTCGACCACGTACCGGTTGTGACTCACCAGCAACACGGTCCCGTCAAAGGAACGTACCGCGTCCACCAACGCCTCAATCGCTTCCATGTCGAGGTGGTTGGTCGGTTCGTCGAGCACCAAAATGTTGCCCTTGAGCAGGATCAACTTGGCGATTACCAAACGGGCGGCTTCACCGCCGGACAAGGCGGTAGTTTTTTTGTGGACGTCGTCGCCCGAAAACAGCATGTTGCCCAAAATACCGCGAATGGCGCCAATGGGCTCGGCCGGCGCGAAGCTGTACAACCACTCGTACAAGGTGGTTTCTTTTTCGAGCGCCTCACCGTGGTCCTGGGAAAAATACTGGGGATAGGTTTCGTGGCCCCATTCGGCCTCGCCGGCGCTAGCTTCCAGCTCACCCATCAAAATTTTGAGCAGGGTCGACTTTCCCACGCCGTTGGGACCCAAGATGGCGACCTTGTCGTTGCGGTAAATTTCAAAGTTAAGGTTGTTGAGCACCTGCTTGTCGCCAAACGACTTACACAGACCTTTCACTTCAATAACCCGCTTGCCGGTGGGACGGCAGGGCGTGAACTGAATCGCCGGGGCGATTCGCGAGGAGTAACGCGGCGCCTCGATCCCCTTTTCCATCCGTTCGATTTGTTTGGCTTTACTGGAGGCCTGGCGGGCCTTGGAAGCCTTGGCCTTGAAGCGCGTCACAAACTGGTTCAGTTCCTCAATGCGTTTTTCCCGTTTCTCCGTTTCGAGTTGGCGCATCTCTTCGTCAACGGCTTTCTGCTCCAGGAACTGGTCGTAGTTGCCGGTGTACATCTTGGCGGTGCTGTAATCCACGTCGATCACGTGGGTACACACGGCGTTCAAGAACTCGCGGTCGTGGGAGATAACCACCACGACCGCGCGGCTGGTGACCAGATAATTCTCCAGCCAGCGAATCGAATAAATGTCGAGGTGGTTGGTGGGTTCGTCCAACAGCAAGGCGTCGGGTTCGCCAAACAGACACTGGGCCAGTAGCACGCGTAACTTGTAGCCGCCCGACAACACGCTCATCGGTTGTTCGTGTTTTTCGGTGGGGATGCCCAAGCCCTCCAGCATTTCGCCGATTTTGGCCTCGGCGGCGTAACCGTCGTGGTCCGCGATGATTTCTTCCAACTCGGCGAAGCGGTTGGGATCGGCGTCGGGATCGTCGTACAGGCGTTCTTTTTCGTCGAAGGCGTCGGCCAAGGCTTTTTTGCCTTTCATGACCACTTGCATGATGGGCACTTCTTCAAAGGCGAAGTGGTCCTGAGTGAGGGTGCCCAGTTTCAAGCGGGCGGGCGTGGCGATCTCGCCCTCGTCGGCGGTTTCCTCACCGGTAATAATGCGCAACATGGTCGATTTCCCGGCGCCGTTGGCACCGACGATGCCGTAACGCTTGCCAGGATCCAGTCGCAGGTTGACATCCTCGAAGAGCACCCGCGTCCCGTAGCGTTTTCCAACATTAATCAGGTTAAGCATTATCGACCTCGTTCACAAAAGTACGCAACCCCTCGGTGCCGCGACAAAGGCCTTATGTTAGCAAAGCCGCCCGAATATTTCTCACGCTAATGTGCGTTCCGTGTCCGCACCCCCTGTCCCGGCGCGGGTTCACCCTCGCACTTCGACCGGTGCTCAGGTAGAATGCAGTGTTTTGGGGCCGGGTTCCGTTCGTTCCGCCCCATGCCAATGTTTTTCCACGAGGCTTAGTTGCATGTCCGAAAACCTTTCACCCGAAATCCAACAGGAAATCGTCCGCCGCCGTACCTTCGCCATTATTTCCCACCCCGACGCCGGTAAAACCACCCTCACGGAAAAACTGCTCCTCTACGGGGGCGCCATCCAACGCGCCGGCATGGTCACCCAAAAAGCGAACCGCCACCAAACCGTGTCCGACTGGATGGACATGGAACAACGCCGCGGCATTTCGATTAGTTCGACGGCCCTGCAATTCGATTACAACGATGTCTGTTACAACCTCCTCGACACCCCGGGTCACCAAGACTTTTCCGAGGATACCTACCGCACCTTGCTGGCGGTCGATTCAGCCATCATGCTGCTGGACGCGGCCAAGGGCGTCGAGCCGCAAACAATTAAGCTGTTTAAGGTGTGTCGCGAACGCGGCATTCCCATTTTTACCATCATCAATAAGATGGACCGCCCCTCGCTCAACCCCTTCGAACTCCTCGAGGAAGTCGAAAAAGTCCTCGGCATTCTCGCCATCCCCATGACCTGGCCAATCGGGGAACCCGGTGATTTTAAAGGTGTTTATGAGCGCGATACCCGTCAGGTGCATATGTATCAGCGCACCAGCGGCGGCCAGTGGAAAGCACCCGTGGCGACCAGCGGCCTCGAGGATCCCAACATGGCTTCCATCGTCGATGAACACGACCGCAACCTTTTGGACGAAGAACTCGAAATGGTCGACGAACTGATTCACCCCTTCGAAAAGGACCTGTTCCTCGAGGGTGAAATGACGCCGGTTTTTTTCGCGTGCGCCATCAACAACTTTGGGCTTGACAACTTTCTGGACCGCTTCACCGAGCTGGCCCCGCACCCGGCCGATCTGCGCACGGTCAAAGGCGAGAAACCCGCCGCCTCGGCCGACTTCTCCGGGTTCATTTACAAAATTCAGGCAAATATGAACAAGGCCCACCGCGATCGCGTCGCCTTTATGCGGGTCGCCACCGGCAAGTTCGAGAAAAACATGACGGTCAAACACCTTCGTTCCGGCAAAAAGGTCAAACTCAGTTTTCCCTACCGGCTGTTCGGTCAAAAACGCGAAATCATTGAAGAAGCCTACCCGGGCGATATCGTCGGTTTGGTCAACCCCGGCTTGTTCCGCGCGGGCGACCTGCTCACGGTCGGCAAGGATTTCCAAATCCCGTCCTTCCCCCGCTTCCCGCCGGAAATTTTCTGCCGCATCCGCCTCAAAGACATGACCCACAACAAATCCTTCCGCAAAGGTTTGGACCAACTCGGTGAGGAAGGGGTTGTGCAGGTGTTGCAAGATCCCCGTTCCCACTCGCGTTTGCCGGTTCTGGCCGCGGTGGGTGAACTCCAGCTCGAGGTCTTCAAGGAGCGCATGCTGGAAGAATACCGCTGTGAGGTCACCTTCGACCGCTTGGACTACGGCGCCTCGCGCTGGATCAAAGGCACGATTGAACCGGACGGCGGCTACACCTTCACCCTGCTCTACGACGAGGCGGAACGCCCGGTCGCCTTGTTCCGAAACGAATGGCACATGAACCAAGTGGTGGGCAACCACGAGGATCTCGAGTTCCTGCCACACCCACCCGATTTCATCTAAATCCGTTGTTCCATCGGCGACCCGACATCCGCCGTCACCCCTCATCGCGACAAAACCCGGCAATCGCCCCCACCCCGCCGGGACACCCCGCCACACAACCGCTTCGTACCTCAGATTTACAATCGCTTCCGCCTTGGAATGAAGTTTGCCCCAACCTAAGCTTCGATGATTTTGCCGTTGAAGGATGCATTTATGACGTTCCCCGCAATCACCGCTTCGTTGTCTCGCACCGCTCCCCTACTTTTGTTGAGTGTTTTGTGCCTCGGTGCCTTTGCCACCGTTGCGCCCCTACACGCCACCGAGCGAACCCAGAAAAAAGTCGTTGTTTTGGGTTTTGACGGCGCCGACGACAAGCTGGTCCGTCAGATGATGGACGAGGGCCAACTGCCCAACATGGTTAAGCTCAAAGAGATGGGCGGTTACGCCGCCTTAACCCCGACCAACCCACCGCAAACCCCGGTTTCCTGGTCGACCTTTGCCACCGGCCTCAACCCAGGCCGAACCGGTATCTTTGATTTTCTGCGCCGTCAGGACGGGACCTATATTCCCGATTTCGCCCTGCGCGGCGAAACCCGAACCCAGGTTTTGTTCGGCGAATTGAACCCGGTCGCCTTGCCGGCCTTGGCCGAGGGCGTGGTGTTCGCGCTGGTTTTTATTCTGTTGAGCGTCGCCTCGCGTTTATCGGTGCTGAAACGGGTGCTGTTCTCCTTGGCCGCCTCGCTTCCCGCCGCCGGTGCCGCCTTTTTTGTTGCTAACCAGTGGTTGCCCGACGAAATCCCCGCGGTGGTCACCGTGCGCAAAGGCAAACCGATCTGGAAAATGCTGGAAGAAAACGGTAAAACCGCCAAAATCATTCGCTTGCCGGTAACCTTCCCCGCCGAACCGCTTAACGGCGAAATGATTGCCGGTCTGGCCGTACCCGACATCCGCGGTACCATCGGCCGCCCCAGCATCTTTACCAACGACCCCGATTTTGAAACAGGCGAGAACCAATTTTCGGTCATCGTCAACCGCTTCGATCCCGGCGTCGGCCCCTTCGAAACCGAAATCATGGGACCGCCCAACAAGCTGTTTTACGACGCCAACGCGGCCAAGCTCGCCAAACGATCGGGTCAAGAATACCCGCATCCCAAGGACTTCGCGCTGCCGATGACAGTCGGCATCGAAGGCGACAAGCTGGTGATTCAGGTCGGCGGCGAAACCCTGCGCATTGGTCATAAAGAATGGTCGGACACGGTGATTTTTGAATTCCGCGTCAACCCACTGATTTCGCTCAAAGGTTTTGGGCGTTTCTACGTGGACACCCTCAGCGCCGACCGCTTTAAGGTTTATTTGACCGCGGTGAACCTGCACCCCGACTCACCGCTCCCGCTCAGTTACCCCGCCGATTTCTCGGCCAAACTGTGGCAGAAAGAACCCTTTAAAACCCAAGGCTGGGCGCTCGATACCTGGTCCATCGGCGGCGCCCTCATGGACGAGGACCACTTCATGGAAGACGTCGACCTAACCGTCACCCGTTTTGAAACCATGATGGACGAATTCCTCGACCAAAACGACCGCGATCTGTTCGTCCAGGTCTTCAGTTTCACCGACCGTGTCGCCCATATTTTGTGGCGCTACTGGGACGAGGGTCACCCGCTCTACGACGCGGAAAAAGGCCCGAAATACCAAGAAGTGATGCGCGAGACCTACCGTCGCATGGACCGCATCGTCGGTCGCGCCATGGAAAAAATTGATTTCAACACCACGACGCTGATCGTCTGCTCCGACCACGGCTTTGCTTCCTTCCGTTACCAATTCCATTTCAACACCTGGCTGTACGAAAACGGTTACCTGAAGCTGAAACAAAACGTGCTGGGGACCACGATGAAGTTGGACGACCTGCTCAATGCGCAAACGCCCTTTAACTACGTGGATTGGGGAAACACCAAGGCCTACGCGCTTGGCTTGGGCATGATTTTCATCAATCTGGAGGGCCGCGAACCGGAAGGTTCGGTAAAACAAGAGGAATACGACGCCTTGTGCCGCGAGCTGGTCACCAAGCTGGAGGCCTACACGGAACCCGAAACCGGCATGAAACCGGTGCGCAAGGTGTTCCTGCGCGACGAGATGTACAAGGGCTACAACCCAGGTGAAACCCCGGACCTGCGCGTGGCGACGGCGCCGGACTGGCGCGTTTCTTGGGATACGACGCTGGGCGGTTTGCCCAACAAAATCACCGAGATCAACCCCAAAAACTGGTCCGGCGATCACTGTTCACTGGCGCCGGAAGACGTGCAGGGCATTTTCTTTAGCTCGCTGCCGTTCAAAAACCAAACCCCGAAGATGGCCGATATGTGCCCGTCCATGCTCGACCTCCTCGAGGTCAAAACCGACATCGATATGGACGGCGAAACGGTTTATTAGCGAATCGACCCGTGGTTGAACCAAAAAATGCCGGGCCGCGACCCGGCATTTTTTATGCCTCGGTGTCGCCGGCTTGGTCATTCTGATCGGTTTGGCCGTCTTGGTCGCCCCGACCCGCTCGCTCGACTCGGTAGATGCCGATAAACACGCGACCGTATTTTTTTACCTTTTCCAGGGTGAGGTGTTCCGGCGCCTCCGGGAAGGCGTCTTTTTCCTGCTCGGCCAGATAATAAGAACCCGTCTCCGGCCAGGTCGCCTCGCTAAGGTAACGCAACATCTTGGGATGGAACTTGCCCGCCGCGGCGTAGGGCGGATCGCCGTAAATCACATACTTACCCGGTTCGCAGCCGCGACGGATAAAGCGAAAGGCGTCGCTCCGCACCGTTTTAATCTTGGCATCCAAGGCCTCGGTCTCCCGTTGCAGGTTCTCAACCACCGCATCCTGCACATCGACCGCGTAAACGGGCGAGAAACCCATGCTAAAGGCCTCGAAGGCCATGGCCCCGGAACCGGAGCAAAGGTCCAAAAATCCGTGGCTCTCGGCATCATCCGCGATCATCGAACACACGGCCTCGCGCACCCTCGCCAAGGTCGGGCGCATGTCGGGCTCGTCGTAAAAATGAAGGAAACGACCCCCCAAGGTGCCGCGATGAATCCGTATCCGTGAACGAGGGCCTTTTTTGCGACTCATCCCTCACCTCCTAAAAAAGAAAAACCCGCGAACCACCAGGTGATGGTCGCGGGATCGGCATGTGAAGCGCCATTGTTTACTTTTGGTAGCCGGCCCGTTTCAAGAACTGTTTGGCCAGTTCCGATTCCTGGGTGCCGGGGTGTTTTTCGATCAGTTCCTGCAACTGCAAAATCGCCTTGGAGTGGGAATTGCGGTAGTAGTAGCACTGACCGAGGTAGTACATTGCCTGACGCACGTAGGTGCCGCCGCCGTACTTGGTGATCACGGTATCAAACGAGGTAATGGCGTCGGCCCACTGTTTTTTATCGAAGTAGGCACGACCCAGGTAGTACTGCGCGCTTTCGGCAAAGGGCGAAGCACTAAACTGCTCGGTGATTTCCTTAAAGGCGTCGATGGCGACATCGAACTTGCCGCGGTCCAAATCAAGCCGGGCTTGGTTAAAGACGGCTTCCAAATCTTCACCGGGCACCACTTCGCCGGCAGGCTGACTGGGATCAACCGAACCGTCGGGCAAGGTGCCGTTGGGCATGGTGCCGTCCGGGTTAACGGGGTTCACCGGATTGGTAACCACATCGGTTGAGGCACGGCGGATTTGGGTTAATTTGAATTCGAGGTCGTTGATGCGGGCCTCGTAGGTGGCAAGCGAATCCTTGACGGAAAACAACTGGTCTTGGACTTCGGCCTGGGAACTGCGGTCGGCGACTTGCTTACGCAGCTCTTCGAGCAACTTGTTAATTTCTTCCTGCGACTTCGACTGCTTGGCTTCGAGAGCATAGATCTGCTCACGCAAGTCAGCGATATCACGTTGAATTTTGAGCCGCTCTTCCTCGCCCCCACAAGCGACAAACATCAGCGCGGCAATGGCTAGAAGAAGAATTCGTTGGAACACGGAAGCGACCTCCGACAGAAAAAAAGACGGACGCGAGATCCGTCTTTCATGTGATTGGCAGTGCGGTTAGCGACGTCGTAGGAGACGCGCAACCGGTTTATCGACTTACGGAAAGTTGAAAGTGAGCCCGGCGGTTTTTGGCCCAAGACTCTTCATTAGAGCCGGGAACCAGCGGACGCATTTCACCATAGCTGATGGTGTTCAAACGGCTGGATTCAATACCCAGCGATTCGAGGTAGTCGCGTACACGCGCGGCGCGGCGCTCACCAAGACCCATGTTGTAATCTTCTGTACCGCGTTCGTCACAGTGACCTTCGATCAGCACCTTGACAGTAGGATTCGCCTTAAGCACTTCCGCGTAGCGGGTCAGCGCCTCGCGGGCGTCGGGACGGAGGTCAAACTTGTCAAAATCAAAGGTGATATCGTCCAAGTTCAGGGTATTGGGATCGATTTGGTTGATCACCTCGGGTTCTTCGGTCACGTCGACATTGGGCTTGGGCTGTTCTTGGACCGGTTGCGCGGTTTCTTGAACCTGTTCAGGGGCCTCGACTGGAACCGGAATGTCATCCGTTTTTTTCGAACAAGCTAGCATGGATACCAAAAAAATTACAATTAGAGCAATGGATAGGTTGCGGTTCATTGAGTTTACTCCCTCCCGGCATTTACACTCTTATCTTGTGACACATCACGCATCGCCACTTTGAAAAGTATCGGTAAAAGCCTAGAAGGAAAACCTAGGCACGTCAACAGTTTTTCAGCGTAGGCGGGACAGCGGTTGCAGCGGGCCAACCCTTTGGGGGAACACCTTTTGACGCAAACCAATCGCGGCCTGCCGGACCACCAGCCGCGGCGGTGATCCGAACCCATCGTGAGCATCGCTTTAAGGTAGCATTCTTAGTCGCCGGCAACCCATACCGGTGCACGATTATTTCCTTGATTGGTGATCTGGCGCAGGTTCATTCCGTTCAAATTCACCAGATAAATCTGCCAAGTCCCCGTGCGGTTCGAGGTGAACGCAAGTTGTTCGCCGTCAGGCGACCAGGAAGGATCCTCGTTGCTGCCCTGCCGGCGCGTCACTCGGTAATTTTGACCGGATTTGAGGTCCATGATAAAGATATCGAAATCGTTTTCAAAACGCGACACGTAGGCGATGTAATCGTGGACAGGGTTCCACACGGCACTGTCGTTGTAAGGGTTCTCCCGCGTTAAACGCATGTTGTTGAGGCCGTCGGCGTCCATGCGGTAAACCTGGGGTGAGCCGTTGCGGTCGGACGTGTAGAGGATGGCGTGACCGCCGGGTGACCAGGACGGGTTGGTGTCAACGGCGGGGTGACGGGTCAGACGGAAGGCGTCGTTGCCGTTAAGGTCCATGACGTAGACGTCGACATTGCCCTCTTTGGCCATGGAAAACAGGATGCGTTTGCCGTCGGGTGAGATGGCGGGTGCGCTGGCACGCAAACCGGCTTGATCCAGCAGCGGTTTGGGACGGCTGGCCAGGGTCGGTTTGAAGGCGATCCCATAGGAAGCATCGATGGTGCCCGCTTTACTAAAGCGGCTGTAAGCCAGCAAGGTGTCGCGTCCTTTGCGCACGGCGCTCGGTGCAAAGGAAATACCGCGTTTGGTCAAAGGCAGGGCGTTGTGGCCGTCGTAATCCATGATGTACAGCTCTTTGAGCAAGCGGTTGTCGGTGGAACGCTCGGCTTCGTACGCATAAATGATTTTGGAGGTGGCGAACTTGCGCCCTTTCAGCAGGAACAGAATCTCATCGGCGATGACATGCCCCATTTTGCGGGCCAAACCGGGCTTGGAGCGGTAAGCCTTGGCAAGTACCTGGCCCTGGGAGGAAATTTCAAACAAACGCACTTCAACGCGCATTTCCTCGCCGTCGCCGCGTTTAATGGAACCGACAACCAAAAATTGCGCCTCAATGCTGGTCCACTGGTCAAAATCGATGGGGGCGCCGCCGTGGGGGCTGGGCATTAACGCGATGCGTTCTTTGCCCAACAGGCGAAAGACCCCGGAGTTGACGATGTCTTGTCGCAATACCTCGGCCAGGGTTTTGGCCGCTTGCTGAAAACCGGGGCCGTCTTCCTGGACCGGGAAGTCGGGGATCGCCATGTTTTCCATTTTCACTTGTTCACCGGTGATGCGTAAGGTCACCTCGACATCCTGAGCAAAAAGCGGGGTACACACCATCAAACTCAATAAAACCAGCCACCAACTTCTCATTTTCTGCTCCTCATTTTGCGCGTGTTATCGATTGCACTAAAAATCGTCGACGGTCCGCGGGGACCCTGAATAACGGTTTGACAACAGGGGTTTGACCCACCTCATTACTTACTGGTTGGTGTAGTCAAAATCGATATTAATAATGAGCCGATCCCCTTGAAAGCCTTGTGGCAGCGGCGGTAGACCACTCACTCGGTTCACGGCACGTTTGGACCGGCTGTCCAAGAACGAACGACCGGAAGACTTTACCACCTCAACATTGGAAATGCCGCCGTCTTTTTGGATGAAGAACCGCACGCGGGTAACGCCGGCCACGACCGAACCCCGCGACCAACCGCGCGACACCTGCATGTACACATGGCGGTAATAAGCCTGCCATTCCATGTCGGTGTGGTCGACTTCCTCGCTGTTGCCCACTTCGAACGACAAGCCGCTTTGGTCGTCACCACCGAAACCGCCTTGGGCGACCGGTGCTTTGTCTTCCGGCGGATCGGGTTCCGGCTCGGGTTTGGCGGTTTCCTTGGTGCGCGATTTCTCGGGCGCGTTGGATTCGGCCACCGGCTTCTTGGGCGGTGTTTTTTCTTTTTGCTTGTCCCGGTTCAAACCGATATCGTTCGGTTTGGCGGCGGGTTTCTTCTTGGGCGGCGTCTTTTTGGGCGGCGTTTTTTTCGGTTTGGGTTTGGGTTTTTGGGTGCGACGCTGCTTGCCCGCAACCGGCGCCTTACTTTTTTTGCCGGCGGCGGCCTGGGGTTTCCCGGCCAGCTTGACGCTAATCGCCGGGCGCGGCTTAAAGCGTTCTTCCGCGGCCAAGCTCGCCCAAAACAAGCCGGCAAAGGCCAGAACATGAATCACCACCGAAACGATGATGCCCGTTCGCAGCCCGTATTGGCTGTGGTCTTTCTGGTAATAAGCGACCAGCGGATTCGAATCGCGACTCATTTTTTCGTCCCCGCCGCTTCCACCGGCTCGGTAATCAAACTCACCTGCTCCACGCCGGATTCACGCAGTTTCGACAGCATCTCCACCACCTGACCGTAGGGCAGGGTTTTGTCGGCTTCGATATAAACCGTTTTGTTTTTGGCAACCGCCACGGCCGATTTGACCTTGTCGACGATCAACTCGGGATGGAGGCGGTCGTCGTTGAGAAAGGTTTTGCCGTCGGCTTTGATGCTGAGGATGAGGTTGTTTTCGTTGGCCTCGAGTTCGAGGTTCCCTTGCGGCAGGTCAATATCCACACCGGTCTGGAGCAGGGGCGCGGAAATCATGAAAATGATGAGCAACACCAACATCACGTCGACAAGGGGCGTGACGTTGATTTCGCTCATCGATTGTTTGGGGCCGCCGCCCGCGGAAAATGCCATCGGTTCGCTCCCCTAGGTGAAGTTCTTCTCAACAATGCCGACGAATTCGAGACAGAAATCTTCCATTTCGGCCGAGAGGGTTTGAACCTTATTAATGAAGTAGTTGTAGGCCATTACGGCCGGAATCGCGGCAAACAGGCCGACGGCCGTGGCGATCAAGGCCTCGGCAATGCCCGGCGCAACAACCGCCAGCGAGGCCGATTTTTGCTCGCCAATGTCGGCAAAAGCCTCGATGATGCCCCACACGGTTCCCAACAGACCGACAAAGGGCGCAACCGCCGCGATCGTGGCCAGGTGGTTGAGGTTCTTTTCCAACTTGGACAACTCGACAAAGCTGGCCCGTTGGAGCACGCGGTTAATGGATTCCAAGCTGCGCACGCGCGGCTGCTCGCCTTTTTCGTGGGCGGGCTGGTGCTTAAGCTGGAACTGAAGTTCGCTGAAACCGGCCAGAAACAGGCCGACCTGCGGGGAAAAGTCGAACTTCTTGCAGGCGGTTTTGACCTCGGAGAAACGCGACGAGCCGCGGAATAACTGTAGAAACCCGTCCGTGTCGTTGCGGGTTTTGCGGAACAATGCCTGCTTCTGTACGATCAGTACCCAACAGGCCACGGAAAAGAAGATGAGCATGAGCAAGACCAGCTTGGCAACCAGGCTGGCCTCGAGTAATAGTTCAAAATAGTTCATCAAGCCTCCGGCAGGTCGATCGCCTCACCGTTGAATTTCTTACGCAAAGAAGTCTCGATTAGCGGTGGAACCAGCGCCGAGACGTCGCCGCCCAATCGGGCCACCTCTTTCACCATACGGCTACTCAAATAGGAATAATCCGTTTTCGGCATCAGGAACACGGTTTCGATATCCTCGTCCAAATGGCGGTTCATCATCGCCATTTGCAACTCGTATTCGAAATCGGAAACGGCGCGCAAGCCGCGCAACAACACTTTGGCATCTTGGTGTTTGGCGAAATCAACCAGCAACCCCTCGAAACTGGACACGACAACCCGGTCGGATGGGATACAGGCGCGCAACAAAGCCAACCGCTCTTCAATGGTGAACAGCGGATTTTTTTTCGCGGAATTCATCAACACGGCCACCATCACGCGGTCAAACATTTTCAGCGCGCGGTTGATGATGTCGAGGTGGCCGTTGGTCATGGGATCAAAGGATCCGGGAAATATCGCAAGCGCCATGATTTTCCTCACTCGGTTTAACTTGAGCTTTCACTTAAAAAGCGCGACTCTCGGTGATTTTAGCGAAACCTCTGGGCGCCAACGGCCTGTAAAATGCGCAGCGCACCCAACCGATGCGGTTTTGCTTATTCCAAACCCATTCGCTCCAGATCTTCAGCCAACACCCCTTGCGCGTCTTAGGTTTTGCCGCACAGCAGCAACGGGACAACCCTTGGAAGCAATACGAGCTAACCGCCGTGGATTACGGTTTCAGGAAAGCGGGAAAACCGCATGGGACACGGCTAAGTCACGCTGAGCGGGCACCGCATGTTAACACAAGCTGTTTCACAACCGCCGGCGGAACGCGGTTTTCGCGGCGGTTCGCCCGTATTTTTCGACGTGGTTTGTCGAAACGGCTAGCCCGCATTTCTCACAAGGAATTCTGCTTCTCGCGACGAATCCTTGTGAGAAATGCGGGCTAGGGGGCGCCCGAACCAATCAACTGACGGGCGTGATCCAGCAGGCTGCTGGACGAACTATCGCCCCCAAGCAGACGTGCCAATTCGGCGACCCGCTGCTCGTGGTCGCACACCACCAGCGAGGAAAAGGTACGACCGTCGCGCACGCTTTTCTCCAGTTTAATTTGTTGGTCGGCAAAACGTGCAACCTGTGCAAAGTGAGTGACACACATCACCTGGTGATCGCGGCCGAGACCGGCTAATTTCTCGCCCACCGCGTGAACGGTTTCCCCGCCCAGACCGGCGTCGATTTCGTCAAACACCAACAACACGGCTTGCTGTCGCTCGAAACTGTGGATCAAGGCCAGCATGACGCGCGACAATTCACCACCCGAGGCCACCTTCGAAAGCGCCTTGGCCGGTTCACCGGGGTTGGCGGAGAACAGGAACCGGAACTTGAGCGCGGCAAAGTCCACATCGCGATCTTGGCTGAGCCGTTCCGGCCACGCGTCCCACAGGTGTTCCACCACGAAACCGGCGCCTTTGAGATGGAGGTCGTGCAACTCGCCTTCGATGGTGGCCGAAAAGGTTTTGGCCGCGGCCAACCGCTTTTTTTCGATGGAACCCCGTTCTTTTTGCAGGGCGCTGTAGTCCCGTTCCAAATCACGCCAGCGGCCGTCCAAACCGGCGGTGTCCGCTTCCAGGGATTCGGCGCTTGCCTCCAGGCGCGCCAACTCGTCCAGCACTTCCCCGATGTTGAGGCCGTACTTAAAAAACAAGCGGTTGAGGTCGTTTTCGCGTTGCTCCAAATCAGCCAAGGAAGCGTCGGGCATCCAGTCGCCGAGGGTATCGCCGTGAAGATCTTGCAGCGTGTAGGCCAGCGATTCAATCTGCTCCACGTAGGGTTCCAGTTGCGGGTCGAATTCGATGAGTTGGTCGAGTAATTTTTTGGCCCGCGTTAAACCTGGGACGAGATCGCGCCCTAACAACTCGTGTAAATCGTGTCGGTTGGCACGGATCGATTCTTGGTTGCGCGCTTGGCGTAAGCGGAAATCGAGGTCGCGGTCCTCGTCGTTGGGGTTGATCTCTTTGATTTCTTTGATCTGCTGACGAATAAAATCCAACTCGCGCCGCCGTTGCGCCTCGCCGTCGCGCAGTTCCCAGTAGTGACGCCACGCCTTGCGGAAGGCGCTGAATTGACGATCAAAGGCGGCGCCGGCTTCGGTTAATCCGGTTTGCGCATCGAAAATCGTTTGGTGGGTGCGCTCTTTCATCAAACCTTGCTGGCCGTGCTGGCCGTGGATTTCAAAAGCGAGGGCGCTGTAGCGTTGCAAGACGGCCTTGGGTACGGCGCTACCGTTCACAAAAGCGCGTGATTTACCGTCCTTGGTCACCTCGCGCCGCAAGAACAGTTGCTCGCCGTCGAGCAGGTCGTATTCGGTCTCGTCCGCGGGAAGACTGATATCGAATTCAGCCTCGACAATCGCTTTGTCTTTGCCGGTCCGCACCAAATCACTGGAGGCTCGGCCCCCGCCCAACAACAGCAGGGCGTCGATGATCACGGATTTACCCGCGCCGGATTCCCCGGTTAAGCAGATAAACCCGTCACCCACTTCCAGCTCGGCGGTGTCGATCACGGCCAAATTTTCGATTTTCATGTAACGCAACATGGAGCACCTCGTGGCGCACGGACCCGCGCGGCGAACCCGATGGTTTAGTTCCAAAAGCCGGCTATTTTAGCACGGCCGCCGGGCTAGTCGAACATCCATCGCCAACCCCTTACAAGCGCTGACACTTGGGGCAAAAATGCGTGCCGCGTTGCCCCACCACGGTTCGCTGCACCGCCGTTCCGCACAGCTTGCACGGCAAATCGGTGCGCCCGTAAACCAAAAAATGTTGCTGGCTCTCCCCTTTGTTGCCGTCCGGCTTGCGGTACCAACTGATGCTGGCCCCCTCGTGGTCGATGCCGTCCTGCAAAACACGCCGTATCTCGGCGCCTAACTTGCGCGTGCGCGCCTTACTCAGCTTGTTAACCGGGGTCAGCGGATGAATCCCCGCCCGCAAAAGCGACTCGTCGGCGTAGATATTGCCCACCCCGGCGATTTTGCTCTGGTCCAAAATAAAGGTTTTCACGGCCCGCGAGCTGCCCTGAATGATGTTCGCGAAATCGGCGTCGCTCAGCGTCAGCGGTTCCGGCCCCAGCTTTTCCTCGAGAAAATCCAGCGAGGAACACAAGGTCACCCGTCCGAATTTGCGCGAATCGGAAAAGGCCATATGCCGCCCGTCGTCCAGCGCCAAACTAAAATGAACCCAGCGATCATCGCCCTCGGGCCGCTCGCTCATGTACAAACGACCGGTCATGCGCAGGTGAATCACCAAATAGCAGCCGTCACAATCCATACCGATGTACTTGCCGCGCCGTACCAGACCGGCAACGGTACGCCCCTTGAGGGCGGCGGTTACCTCGGCAAGCGGCGTTCCGTCCAACACGCGCGGCCAGTCCGTCCAAGCGCCGGTGACGGTGCGACCCACCACATCCGGTCGCAAACCCCGCACCACGGTTTCTACCTCGGGTAATTCAGGCATCCCCTACTCCTTAAAATACGATCACGCCGCGGCCGATTAAGGTGCCGCATAGACCATTTGTCCGCCGGTGAAATTATAGTCAACGCCGCCGGGAATGCGGGTAAGCAATTGCGGCAAACTCCAGGAAACATTCGTCTTCAAACGATAAACAACAAAGTGCGCATCCTGGCCGGCAGTCAGTTTCAGCCGTTGAGGCGCCATGCCCAGCAGCGCGGGCGTATGGTCGTAGAGCGCGCGCAAGACGGTGCCGTCGTCCGCCCCCAATTCACGCCACAAGGCAAGCTCGGTGGCGATATCCCCGGAAAAAGCAAAGAGGTGACCGCCCGCGGAACCCACCGCGACCGGTTGCTTGGCGGCTAAATGCTGTTGCAACCACGCCAACACTTGCGGGCGCCGCTCGCGCCAAATGGTGCAACGCGGCCCGATCCGGCGCTTCACTTCACCAACCCGGCCCAACACACGCCGCACCATGTCGTCCTCGTACAAACCCAAGTGTCCCAGTTGCGGCAAGGACTCGGCCAAGCCGTCCGCGCAGTAACGGCGATCATTTAAAGCGGCCAGCGGCAGCCACACCCGCCCATAGAGCAGGCTCAAATCGTTGTTGTTCAAGTAATCCGGGATGCCTTCAAAAAAATCAAACGGCAGCGACAGGGCGAGCTGGATCTCCGGCGCCCGCGCGTCCTGCCACCAAACGCCCACCTTGCGGCCCTTGGCGTGGAAATAATGGATGAGGTCGCGGGTGCGCTGGAGATCCGCCGTCCAGGGCACCGGTTCGCCACTCTCCGGCCGCCGCCACCACAACGTGATCGGCCCCGACGCGGGCAAACGCTGCGCCAAGGCGGCAAAAGTTTCACCATCCCCGAGGACCACCCCAAAACCGGCGCCACCGCCGTCCGGCATATCCAGGTAACCACCCTGCGCAACCGGCGTCACGCCGCTCCAAGCCGGAATCAGCAAAGAACGCGGGTAGATCGGATCGCGCACCCGGGCGACGCCCAAGGCGGTTAAGTAGCGCGCCATGGCCCGCTGCTGGGTGCGCGTCTCATCGTCATCCCCCCCCAAGCCGCGTTCCTGGATCAGACTGTAACCATCGACGAAATGCGGCACAATTAAGGCGCCCTCCACCACGACCGGTGGTTTTTGCGGCAAGTTGATCGGTTTCTCCGCGGCAAGCTCAATCTTGCCGCGCCGATTCAACAGCAGATACAGCGGGCCCGCGAAACTTTGTCCGTCGGGCGCCAAAACGGTCGCCTCGCTGAAGTAGTAGCCGGCCTCCGCCGACCCCCCGGAACCCCCGGATTCGGCGGCGGGTGCGGCGCCGGAACCCCAACAAAACAAAAGCAAAAGTGACAAAAGCAAGACAAACGCTCCCCGCGGCGGCCCACCGGCCGCGGCAAATAAATCCCCGGGTTTGGTGCAAGGCCCGTGCCCGCGCTTAGCGAACCACCTGATCCTTGCCGCGCGCCTTCCCTTCAAACAAACGATCATCCGCGTGTTTCAGCAAAGCCTCGGCATCGCTGAAGTTGCTGCCGTCATAAGTCGCGATTCCCGCCGTCGCGGTCACCTTAAAGGCCTCCAACGGCGTGGCAAACTCCATGCCCCGCACCACACCCAACAATTTGTCCGCGATCACCTCGGCCCGTTCGCCGTCGGTGTGACGGAACAAGGCGACAAACTCCTCGCCGCCAAACCGCGCAAAAATATCTTCCTCGCGCAATACGTCGCAAATTTCGCGCGCCAAGGTTTTGAGCACCAAATCGCCGGTCAAGTGACCGTAGGTGTCGTTGAGGCGTTTGAAGTCGTCCAAATCAAAAAAGACAACGGACATCGGTTTTTCATAGCGCTGATGATGGGCAAACTCTTTTTTGAGGTAGTCGAGGAAAAACCGCTTGTTGTAGGCGTTGGTCAGTGGATCACGGGTCGCCTTGTTGTAGAGCTCCTGCTGCAAATCGAAATCGAGGTCGTCCTTAAGGGAAAACCGCAGGATGACGTTACCCATGCAAATCCGGTCACCGTCCTGAAGGGTCAGCGAGGTAATTTTTTTGCCGTTAACCAAGGTGCCGTTGGTACTTTCCAAATCGGTGAGCACCACGTTGGCCTTGCCATCGATGTCGAAGCGCACATGCTCACGGGAAATATTCTCACAATTAAAATAGATATCGCAGCGGCGGGTCCGCCCCGCCACCATCGCTTGGCCGCGATCCAAACGGACCACGCGGCCGACCGAGTCACCTGCAAGGACGACAATATAGGGCATCACACGTGCCTCGGGATTAATCGTCTGCAAATCCAGCGTGTCGACGCTTTCCTCGGAATCTTTGGGAATCGTTCTATGTCTCGTTTCCATACGCTTAGGACCACCTCGACGGACGGGCGTAAAGCCCGACCCGCTTAAGCAACGGCGCATTTTTTAGGACAAGGGCAAATGCAGCGCCAAAGAAAACCCTTGTTTGCTTTGATCACCCCGTGCCCCGTCGAAGAACCGGAACCACCGCGAGCCACCAAAGACGAACCTTCAATCAAACAAACCCTGTTCACCCCAACGCGGGCAACGGGTTATCTGTGCTTATCTTAAGCCCTTCCCGCCGCCTTTTGTTGTGCAAACCGCATTCTTAAGACCGTATTGTACCCGAACTCACCGGTCGCGGCGCGACACGACCCCAACTTTTTCGGTCTGACATTTTTCACGGCCGGCATACAAGCTGCTCTCCCCATGCATCACCCACGCGCCACGACTTGCGGCGCGACCCACAAGCCCCGATAATGGAAAGGCACGGCGCAAGGCGCCTCATACAAGGTCAAGGTGATATGGCTGGAAAAGAATCTTATTATTACGCCCGCGCCGGCGCGCTCAACCGCGAGCTCAAACAGCGCATCCCAAGCGAAACCCTCAAAAAACTGCACCGCAAGCAACCCTGGCGGCATTTCGCGGTGGCCCTGCGCCAAATCCTGCTCTTGCTGTCCATGCCGGTGGTGATTTATTTCTTTCAGGACCAACCCCTGATCTGGGTACCGGCCGCGATCATTCAGGGTTTTACCGTGTTTTCCTTTTCGGTGCTGCTCCACGAGGCGGTCCACAAATGTATCTTCAACCACGACCGTTACAACCTTAACGACAAACTCGGCCTGCTCTACGGCAGCATCTCGGGTTTGGCCGCCTCCCAGTTCACCCGCTGGCACATGGACCACCATTACCAGTTGGGCGACGCCGGGGCCGATCCCAAACGCGCCCATCTCACCCCAAAAACCAACGCCCGTTGGCTCAAGCTCCTGTATTTCACGCCGGCACTGTACCCCATCTACTTCCGCGCCGCCTTCAAAGCGCAAAACGGGTACGAACCCGAATTGCGCGCACGCATCAAAAAAGAACGCCTGTTCGCCATCGGGCTCCATTTGGCCGTGCTGATTTTTTACGGCTGGCTCTCGCCACTGTTCCTGATCAAAGCGGGTATTATTCCCCTCTTTTTCGTGTTCCCGGTCGCTTTCGCCGTGAACCGCGTGGCGCAGCACTACGTCATCGATCCCGACGACATCGCCCACTGGAGCACGCGCATGCAGCCCAACACGCTGTGGAACACCCTCTTCCTGTGGTCCAGCTACCACCTGGAACATCACTACTACCCGGCGGTTCCCTTCTACAACCTCAAGGCACTCAACCTCGAACTCCAAGAGTTTTACCGACAACGGAGCATTCCAGCCTACGGTTATGTCACCCTGCTCAAAATGTGGTTGTTCGACAACCATCTTCCGCACAGCAAACCCACCAAAGGCACGGTCGCCGCGGCAAAACCTTCCCGCGCTTAGAACCCATTTCTCATCCGGTTTCGTCGAGAGCGCGTAAAATTGTTTTCTTCTTTCACGCATCGCTCGCGGAACCGCCGCTCCTCCCTATCGGTTTTCTCAAAATAAGTCTGTGCGTCCAATCTCCCACAAAAAGAGGGCGCCCCTTTAATCTAAGGTAAAACTTTCATGTCAGAAAAGAAGGTTTCGACAGAAGAACCGTCCACCCAGAGCGATCCGCTTATCGGCGCTCAACTCGGACCTTATCAGATTGTGCGTTTAATAGGCAGCGGTGGCATGGGTCGGGTTTATGAAGGCCGCCAAAGCGGACCTATCAACAAAAAAGTTGCCATAAAAGTCATGCGGTGCGAAGCGTCTACTCACCTCATGCGCCGCCGATTTAAAATGGAACTGCGAACCCTAGCCGCGCTTAACCATCCCAACATCGCCACGATTTACCTATCAGGCACGCGCACCGACAATGAGGACTGGTTCGCAATGGAATACGTGGAGGGCGCGAGCCTAATAGAATATGTCAGGAAACATCGTCTTACCGTGCCTGAATGCTTGAAGCTGTTTAAGAAGATATGTAACGCGGTACATTTCGCACACCAACGCGGGGTAATCCACCGCGACATAAAGCCGGCCAATATATTAGTTTGCAATGTTGATGGCGAGGCGTCGCCTAAAATTATAGATTTCGGTATCGCCAAAAGCACCGCGGAGGGAAAATCGAGCCTTGAGCGGGTAACTTTAGTTACAAAGACAGCCGAACCTGCACTTGCATTGGGTACCTTGGGTTACATGAGCCCTGAACAAACGCGTCTAGACGATGATGACATAGACGTGCGCAGTGACATCTACAGCTTGGGTGTCGTTCTCTACGAAATGCTGGTTGGAAAACGTCTGATTGATGAGAAACGCATCCGGTCAGTCTCCTGGGACCAAGCATTCGAATTAGTACGCGATTACGAGCCTGAAAAACCAAGCAAAGCCATTCGTCACAAAGCGATAGGTCATTCAATGATATTAAAGAATAAGGAATCAGTCGCGCCTCTTAGTAAATACTATCGTGGTGATCTCGACTGGATTGTCCTCAAAGCACTGGAGAAAAATCGCGAACGCCGCTACCAAGGCGCGGACCTACTCGCCGAGGATATCAATAGTTTCCTTAACGGTCTCCCGATAGACGCCGGCCCCCAGACATGGATTTACCAGACCGTTCGATTCACGAAAAGAAATCGAGCAATCGTTTCAGGCCTTACCCTCACCACAGCCGGAATTTTCTTCAGTTTAATAGGCTTAGTCTTTGGCTACATCGAAGCCAAGGAAAGAGAAGCACAAGCCATCAGAGAAACCAACACTGCAAGGAAAAACCTAAAATATTTAAATGCTTTCATGACCTTCGAAAACAACTACGCAGGAAGGCAAAATCGAGTAATTGATCGATTAAACCACTTTGCCCCAGCTGATGAAAACGCAAATTCCCTGGACAAAAGAATACTGCGATATATTGGAAACGTCTACCAATGGACCGGGGAATACAAAAAGTCAGAACATTACTTAAGAGCTGCTTATGATAATTACATCAAGGAGGAAGGCCAAAACTCTCTTACTGCCAATAAGATACTCGTTGATTACGCCTTTTCGGCGAGGGCTCTTGGAAAATACAAGGACGCTGATTGGGCATTAACAGAAGCACTTCCAATATTTGAATCAATGCTACCGCCAGAAGATGAGAGTTACATTCGCTTATTGAATGCTTTTTCTGTTGTTTCATACCGACGATCTAATTTTAACAAGGCAGAAGGCATCTTCAAAAAACTTGAAGAAACTGACTGGGATCTTGTCAAAAACAAAAATCACCATCTAATTAATTTCCACGGAGCTTATGGATCCTTTCAAGCAATATCCAAGGGCTGTAACGAAGCTATTCCATATTTCAGGAAAGCGTCAGAAATATCACAAACCCATTTCAAAACACTCAATTCATCTGCCCTAGTTTCAACGTTAAATCTCGCAATGTGCCAGTGCCAAACCAAAGATTTCAAAAACGCTAAGACGACATTTGATTTCTATTTAGGTCAAATTATTAAAACTCACGGCAAGGATCACCCCGATGTAATAACCTCACAGCTAAATTGGGGATACTGCCTCACTCAGAACAAAGAATTCAAAAGGGCCATTGACTGGATATCAAGCTTGCAGATCAAGGTTTCAGAACTTGGATTAACTGGTCACCACTATTATTTTTCAGCACAAACTAATCTCGCTATAAGTCTGTCAGAGATCGGCATGGATCAAGAAGCAATCTCAGTAACCGAGACAATAGTCATTAAGAAGCAAGAGGTATATGGCAACGATAACATATCTACACTTGGCAGCCTCTCAGCTCTTGCATCTTTTCATCTCAAAGCAAACGATCCGAGTACAGCAATAGAAGTTATTGAATTTTCATTATCATGTTTAGATACAAACAAGGACACTCACCTTCGGTGGTTTCAGACTTTTGCAAAAACTGGAAAAGAGGCCGCAGAAACGACCCATAATGATGAATTAATAGAACACTACACTTGCATCTTGGTTGACACTGAAAAGATGCCCCCCCTACAAAAGAACAAAAGCGACAAGACGGATTAATCCACACAATCCTGTGACTCTGATTCATTTACAAGTTTACCAAGCAACCCCTGAGGCACACTTGGAGAACGGTTTTCGGATTATGGATAAAACCTAAGAAGCGCTGACGCGGTGATTTTAGCTAATCCTCTGGGCTGAAGCGATCTGTGAAAATGCTCACCGCACCCAGTGGGTGCGCGTCCTGCGCGACCCCGGCCCGCTTTTCCCAAACCATTTCGCTCCAGATCTTTAGCCAAAATCCCTCTCTCTTATCGCGCCTCTTAGGTAAAAACGCAGCATGAAACACCTATCCCGATTCAAACTGCGCCTTTATCGAATCCCGCCTCTTCCAGCGAGAGAAGGCCACTGGGGAAAGGCTCGTTGCACACACGGATAAAAAAGACCTTAACATTCGTGAAAGGTTCCGGGCGACGGGTGTGCACGATTTCGCATCGCGTAACCACACCCAAGCCGAGACTTCTCAAAGAACACCGCTCATGCGCGGGAAACGATCAGATAGCGCCGTATCGAGCTCGTTCGAACCACGCGCCCAAGATGTCGCATCCCATCGTTGAATCGTACCGTCATAGGACCCACTGACAAAACTACCGTCGCGAAGTTGCGCCACGGAAGTTACAAAATCCAGATGCGCCATTTTCCCGGCGGGAACCGGCCCCATCCGCTTAGTGACGCGCAGGACACCATCTTCACCGCCGCTCATCGTGCCACCGCTTGGAAGGGCAAAAAGACAGCGGACCGCGCCTCTGTGTATTGAAAACGACCATTCTGGTCGGGCATTCAGTCGATCACATTCCGGCTCGTTGATAAATCCATGAATCGAGCCGTTTGAGTCCCCAAGGATCAAGCAATTCGGGGCGAAAGCAACCGAGTTCAAGCGATAGGGAAACCGGCGCGTCAAGACACGCCGCCCTTGCGCCCATTCCCAAATGATAAGGGTCCCATCTTCGGAGACGGAGGCCAGCCGATCCGGTGAAAGACACGCCAGCCCCCAAACCCAGGACCCCGCATCCATGATCCGCGGGGTGCCCCCACCCAGGCGATGCACGGCGATGCGGCCCGCGGCATCCGCGGATGCATAGGTGTCGGGCTGCAACGAAACCAGTGAAATCACAGCAGCTTGGTGAATTCGGCTCGTCCTTTCACATTGAAAGCCCTTGTCTCCATTCACCCATACCTTGACGGTACGATCCCTGGAACCGGAGACCAACACCCCCGGGCGCGGCGCCGCGAGTGCGAGCACGGAGAGCTGATGCCCTCGCAGGGTTTGCCGGGTTTTACCAGAAGGCGCCCAAATGCGAATGGTTCGATCACGCGATCCACTCGCCAAAGCACCATCGACCAAAGCTTGCAAAGCCCAAATATAGCCCCGATGACCGCGGTACAGATCGTGCGCGGGCGGGTGGTCCGGCGTGCAGGATGGGTTCCCAGCTTCCCGAATCAGGAAATCGCTGCGCATGATGTATTTTTCGCCTTCATGAACCGGGCTCCCTTCGTGCCAAAGTGTGTGATCAAAAACAATGAGGCTGCCACATTCAGGCCGGTAGGAGGCCAGACGCCGGGCGTCCAATCCCGGGCCCTCGTAGAAATCGGTATGGCCCCCGGTGAAGGCTTCACCGTCATTGAGGTAAAGCATAAAGGTTAGCTTTGAGGCCGTGCCCGACGAGGGCCGATAGGCGCCGTCGCGGTGGCGCGAGAAAAACTGCCCCTTCCGGTAACGGCAGAAACGAAAACGGGGATTGAGCCCCACCCAAGCGCCGGCGCCGAGTTCAGGGACACCCGAGGCGATGAGGGGCTCGCGAAGCCGGTGAAACAAGGTATCGGCCAAGCCCGGGTCGTCACGAACCAAACGGTCGTTGTTGCGGTAGGAGGGCGGGTAATCGCGCGATGGATCAGCGAAACCGGTCCCAGAAGCCAGGGCGATAAGGTCGCGACATTCACGCGGGGAGAACAGGCCGGGAAAGACACGACAGGTGACGGACAGACCGGGAATTAGATCGAAAAACAAGTGCATGGGCCCTCCTTTTTTATTTGGTCAACCAACCAAAATATAAGCGCAACAAGAGCCTCGGGCAAGTTTTTTTTGGTTGACTAACCAAAAAAAGACAACCATGCTGGTCGAAACACCGTTTCGCGCCGGGAGTATCTTCATGGGTCGCCATAAAAACACGGACACACGCAGGGAACAAATTGTGACTGCCTTGCTCCAGGTCATGAGTGCGCACGGCTTTGAAAAAGCCTCTATCCGCACCATCGCCGAGGCAGCCAAGCTCAGCCCGGGCTTGATCCACTACCACTTCAAAAACAAGGCGGAGATCCTCCACGCCTTGATCGAACAGCTCGCCGATCATGCGCGAGCACGTTACGACCACTTGTCGGAAGGCCTCACCGATCCGCGCGCCAAAATTCACGCGTTCATTACGGCACGTTTGGCACTGGGCGACGGGGCCGATCCGAAGGCGGTCGCCGCCTGGGTCGTCATCGGGACCGAAGCCCTCCGTCAGGAAAAAGTCCGCGAACTCTATAGCCGGGCCATCGAGACCCAGATGCAAATACTAAGTGATTTGCTGGCCACTTTAATAAATGAGGCGGACGCCAAAAAGACCGCGGCCGTGATTCTTGCCGCGATGGAGGGCGCGTATCGATTGGAAGCTGCCGCCTCGGAAATCATGCCCAAAAATTACGCGGCAAGCACGGTCCGAAAAATGGTAGACGCAATGTTGGACGACGCGGGCTGAGTCGATGGCCCGCGCGGCGCCGCGGCCAAGACCCAATCACCCGACCGCCCCCCAGGGCCGACCCACCAAATAAAAAACGCACCTACGAGAAGTGCGTTTTTTAGTAATTGGTAGTGGTCGGAAAAGCGGCGGCTTAGGCAACCGGCTTTACGGTAATCGAAAACTCAGCGCTGACCTCGGGGTGCAAACGAACAGAGGCGGTGTACTCACCCAACTCTTTGATGTGGGGCAGTTCAATAACGCGACGCTCCACTTCGAAACCTTCGGTGAGCAACGCACGGTGAATTTCGTGAACGGTGACACCACCGAACAACGAACCGTTGTCGCCGGCACGTTTTTCAACTTCCAAATGGATCTCTTCCAAACGTGCTTTTGCTTCTTCAGCAACAGCTTTGGTTTCGAGCAGGCGTTTTTCGTAATTGCGTTTCTCGATTTCGAGCTGACGCTTATTCCCTTCGGTAACCAGGACGGCAAGGCTTTTGGGCAACAAATAGTTGCGAGCGTAGCCAGGAGCTACTTTAACCACATCTCCGCGATTACCTAATTTGACCACGGCTTCTTTCAGTAACACTTGCATTGTGAGTGAATCCTCCAACAAAAATCGCGGCAGGCACGAATTAAGGACATTATCAGGCTTTTCTGCAAGGGTCAATCCTTTTTTGGCAAGGCACCCGTAGCCCAAAGGTCGCGCCGGCGCGCGGCGGTCCGCTTACTTTTTGAACGGGGTCAACAGATCACCGAGGTTGTTGCGCTGAAATTGCGGCAGAGCAAAAGCGGCGCGGTGGACCTCGGCGTTGTAATAGTCGAAGGTCAAACCGGAAGCGGCAATGCGCGCCTCGTCGAAGTCGCCCATGGGGCACAAGCCTTTGGTGGCCACAACAAAAGACCACAAACCGCCGGGATAACAGAGGTTGTTGTAGTTGTACATGTAGCGATTGTCGAAGGATTTGGCCAGGTTTTGCAGAATTAAACGCTGTGCTTCCTCCTCGTAGAAGGGCGTTTCGCCTTGGGCGACAACCATGCCGTCATCCGCCAAAACCCGCTTGACGTTGTTGTAAAAGGCTTCACCAAACAGCGGCGTGGCCGGACCGATGGGATCGGTGCTGTCCACCAAGATGAGGTCAAAGGTCTCTTGGGTTTCGGCCATGAACTTCACGCCGTCTTCAATGCGCAGTTCCAGGCGAGGATCGTCGAAGCTGCACGAGGTTTGCTTGAAATGCTCGCGACATACGTCGACCACTTCCCCGTCGATTTCCACCATGACACAACGGTCTACACCTTGGTGGCGCAACACCTCGCGGGCCGTCCCGCCGTCGCCGCCGCCAATCACCAAAACGCGTTTCGGGTTGGGATGCACGAACATGGGTACATGGGCGATCATGTCGTGGTATACGAACTCGTCCCGCTCTGAACACATCACCAAGCCGTCGAGAAACAGCACCTTCCCGTGGCCGGCGGTTTTCACCAGGCTCAACTTTTGGAATTTGGTTTGGGAAACATGCAGGGTTTCAATCACCCGGTAGCGCTGCGAGGCAAAATCGCCGATAAACTCTTCTGCCCAAAGATCCAGCTCCGATTGCGTGGAAGTATTTACGTCCATTTTCTTGTCCTTCCTTCTTTTGACGGCGACCACATCGGCGGCACACCTTGGTAATGACGACCCTCAACCCAAAAGGAGCGTCGTCTAAGGTCATCTAGGTTTGGGACCTTAAGCCTTGCGGTAGTTGGCAAACAAAACGTCGAACCCGCAAAAACGTTGTTGGCTGGCGGTTCGGGCCGAATAACCGGTCGGCACGGCAATACCCGCGGCGTTTTTGTCGAAGTACACGGCAGTCACAATGCGCGGCCGAAAAATAGCCAACACCTTGTTGAGCGTGGCTTCCAGTTCGCCTTCGCCAAAGACACGGTTGGTTTCAAAACTGGCATAAGAACATTCTGATTGGGGTGTGATGTGAAAGGTGTAGTATTCGCGTTCGCAAATCCCATTCAGCGAATAACCCATGGGATCGAAGATAAAATCATCGATGGCGAATTCATCAAAAATTCGGTTCACACCGGTCCGTTCGTAAAGTGCCGGTTTACCGATATCGGCTTGCATAAACGGCGCCGCGGCTTCTCGGTCAATTTCGTGCATCAGCACTTCAAGCGTCATGTCGGTTGCTTGGGGTTGGCAGTCAGGTCCGTAGTGAAAAACCGCCACGTAGTGGTCGTTTTCTTTGCCGAAAATGGTGGTATTCCCCGGCACAAAACGACGCAAGCGTCGCGCGTCTTCCTCGTAATCGCTGTGCTGATCCTCGGGTGATAACTCGTTTTTGCGTTCGTACATCAAAAACAAAATGTCGTCGCGGTTAAAGGTGCGCAACATTTCTTCCACGGCCGCGACCAATGAGGTGGTGCCACAGGTAATCATCACCACCCGGTGCTGAAACACAAACAAGCTGGATTCTGAAAGCAGGTAGGCATCACAAAGCTCATTAGAAACGGTCGACAACACGGTGGCACGCGCCAGCGAGACCACATGATGCCAATCAATGTCCGGGTGACGCCGCAACGGCGTTGTTCCGGGTTTCAACAAGATTTCGATTTTTTTCTCCGAGCCTTCAAAAAACAATCGGCTACCTCCTGAAGCACCGCACGTCAAACGGCGCTTGAATCACAACAATCGAGGGCTACAGCCAGGCTTGGGCTGAGACCAACAAACAGAAGACGCTTTGTACCTTTGGGTTCAACCCTGGGATCAAAGCAAGGGAATT
Source organism: Acanthopleuribacter pedis (assembly GCF_017377855.1). Lineage (GTDB taxonomy): Bacteria > Acidobacteriota > Holophagae > Acanthopleuribacterales > Acanthopleuribacteraceae > Acanthopleuribacter > Acanthopleuribacter pedis. The sequence goes on along the minus strand of NZ_JAFREP010000014.1, from coordinate 31,455 downwards.
ATTATAGGCAGCACGGTGCAAAGGTCAACCATCGCGACGGCGACACCGGCCTGGGCACGGGGACCAATCGGCGCAAGACAGGCGCTTAACGGGCGCCGCTCATGGGAATCTCGATAAAAAAGCTGGTGCCCACGCCTTCCTCGGATTCAACCCAAATGCGCCCCTGATGCAGCAGGACCAAGTTCTGAATGATGCTCATGCCCAAACCGGTCGACGCCTCGCCACCGGTCCCCTTGCGACCCGCCACGGTGAATTTGTCAAACAGGTGCGGTAAAAAATTCTTGGGTATGCCGATCCCGGTATCGCGGATGCAGAGCCGGGCGCGGTTCATTTGGAACAAAACGGTGACATCAATGCGCCCGCCTTCGTTGGTGAACTTGATGGCGTTGGACAACAGGTTTTCGCAAATCTGCCGAAAACGCTCGCGGTTCAGCGGAACCAAATGATCCTTCTCCGGGAGGTGCAACACCAGGGTCAGGTTCTTTCGCGCCGCCATGGCGCGAAAGTCACCCACGTTTTCTCGGACCAAGGCCGAAAAAGCCGCATCGGCAAGGGGCAATTCGAAATCTTCACCCTCCAGCTTGGCGACCTCCAGCAAATCATTGATGAGGGTGTTCATATTGGTGCAGCTTTTTTTGATTTTACCCAAGACGTGCAGGCCCTCGGGACCCAGCACCTCTTCAAATTCATCGGCCAAGATCTCGCTGTATCCGTGCGCCGTGTTTACCGGTGTGCGCAGGTCGTGGGCCACAATGCCCAAAATTTCGTCCTTGGCGCGGTTCAGCTTGCGCAGGTGTTCTTTGCGCATCTGCAACTCTTCTTTTTGGGCGTTAATCTGCGACAAGGCGTTGTGTAATTTGCGTTGGTTTGAATCGTTCATGCGCGTCATTTTGCCGGTCGCCCGCAGCAACTTGCGGTACCCCTCCAGCAGTAAATCAAACTCGTGGCGCCCTTCATCGGAGAAACCGCCCATTTCCAAAAAAGCCTCGGCCCGTTCGATGGTTTCGTATTCATTGCGGAACAAACCGCGGATTTGCCGCTTGTTTTCGCCCATCAGGAACCCCGCCTCAAAAAACGAGTCGGGCGTCGTCACCCAATGAGGTTTGGAACTGTACCCATTTATCACCGTAAAGCCGTTTCAAATGGTAATCAGTCGGCGGCGTGGCACCGTGGTGAACCTGCTTGCCGGGCTGAACCCCAACCCAGGCGTTGCGGCCGGATTTTTTGGCAATGTAAAGCGCTTGATCGGCCATGTCGATGATTTGCGACCAACCGAAGTAACCCGGGAAAGGCGGATAAAAAGGAAAACCGGCGAAACCGATGCTACAGGAACATTTCAAAACACGGCCCTCGCCGATATCAAACTCGTTTTGTTCCACCTGGGAACGCAGTCGCTCGGCCAACTTGGCTGGATAGGCTTGGTCGGAATCGCGACAAACCACTAAAAATTCCTCGCCACCCCAGCGCACCAAGGTATCGGACTTGCGACATGCGGCGGAGACCAGGTTGGAAAATTGAACCAGGACGGTGTCGCCGACCGGATGGCCGTAGGTGTCGTTGACCTGTTTAAAATGGTCGATATCGATCATGAGAAACAACAGGTTGTGGTCGCCCAACTCACTGTCGTTGTTGAGCACCGACTTGACCTCGTTATCGATGAAGTCGAGCAAAAACCGGCGGTTGCGCACCCCGGTTAACGCATCGGTAAAGCTGGCGTCTTCCAAGCGGCGCTTGGCTTTAAGCAAGTCGTTGCGAGCACGGACGAGCTTGCGCTGGGCGCCGTCACCAACCGAGGTTAGTTTAATCGTGTTTTTGAGCAACTTGGTGTAGTGCTGGGTCAGGCCCAGGTACTCTTTAAGGAGCTCCTCAAATTGTTCCGGCGGGTTTTGGCAAATCACCTCGGCCCGTCGCTGAATTTCCAACTCGTGTTGATATACACTTTCCGAGGGTTTCATGCACGGCTCCCCAGCCACGGCGCCACCGCGGTCCTAATGCTCATTTTTGGCAATGCATCCCTCATTCAAGTTTCCTCGGTGATCGGTGGCTAAAGCTTGAAAAACGCGGTATCCAATGGCAACCGGTCAACCCGGCCGTGACTTAGTCAAAGGGAATAAGCTGGAATTCGAGGCTCAAGTCATCGGCAAAATCCTCGCCGCTTTCTTTGATATCCTCGTCATCCTTTTGGTAATGCCAGTGAACGGCCACCTTGCCGCCCACCGAACTGTAGGCTTCAAAAATGTCAAAAATGTCCAACAAACACTTAGACGAACTCGAATTGAAGTAGGAAAGCTTGAAGTGCGCTTCAATCGGCCCTTGGGTGCGTTCGATGTATTGGTTCAAGCACTCAAACACGCTGCCGTAAAAGTCGAGCGCGTTCTCGGGATAAGATTCGCCTTCTAAGCGGAAGTTGCCGCTTTCGGGATCGAACGCCACCTCGGGGGTGTCGACCGAGCGGGCTAATGATAGACTTTGCAAACCTATCCTCCTTTAGCAATCGTAGCGGTGAGATTCAGCAAGTCGAATTGGTCGTTAAAGGATTGGATATCGAAATCGAGCTGGGTATCGGCCCGTTTGGCGATTTCAATCAAACCCAATCCCGCGCCTTTTTGGGTGCGGTTTTCACCGGTTTTGCGTTTGCTGACGTAAAGCTTCCGCAGTTCTTCATTGCTGAGATCTTTGATTTCTCCCAGCTTGCGCCGCAATTCGGAAACGTCATCCCGGTTGAGGGGATTGCAGGATTTTAAAACGAAATGATGAGGCTGCTCACGTAAAATGATCAAACCGACACCAATGTCGTTGCCTTCCAGATCAACCACCTCGCGCTCGGCTGAGTGGTAGAGGATGTTGTGGGCCATCTCCACAAAGATGGCGAAGATGGTTTTGATACGCGGGTTCCCATAGAGCATGCTCTTTAGAAAAGCGCCCATGTCGACCAAGGTCTCTTGCGGCACCGGACCTTTGTAGAACATGATGATTTTTTCGTCCTCGAGACTTTTGTAAATCCCGGCACTATCGATCCACTGCATACCAAGCCCCCGTTACCAACTCGGAGAAAGCCAAACCAAGACTCTGTCCAAACCCGGCGGAACACATATCAGGAAACGTCATCAGGAATCCTACCTCGTGGCAGTTTACGAGGCAGTGAACTGAAACGGAAACCCCGCCAATCCATTTCCCTCGTTAACATCTCTTTCGGGAAAAATGAAACGAGCATTAAGGGAAAGAACCGACAAAACTTCGAGACCCCGTCTCCCACGCGATCCCCGCGAAAAACCCGCAACCTTTCTTCAGACCGAAAAGCCGCGTTCAAAGACGTTTCAAGCTAAGAAGCGCTGACGCGGTGATTTTAGCTAAACCTTTGGGCTGCAACGGTCTGTAACAAAACTCACCGCACCCAGTGGGTGTGGTCGGGCGCGACCCCGGCTCGCTTTTTCCAAACCATTTCGCTCCAGATCTTTAGCTAAAACCCCTCGCTCTTATCGCACCCCTAGGGTTCAACCAAATAGTGAGCCATTCCCAGGGTTAGGTCGAACCAAGCATAGGCGCGCCGCCATCATACCAAAAACGCTGTGATAAGTAACCCCAGTGGAAGCAAGGATCAAGGTTCGACGACAACACCCAATCCATGGTTTCGGCAAGGGTCCCCGCCGGGGCGAGCCTCGGCCCAGGGCGCCACAACGCGCAACCCGGCAGCCAAGCATGGGGAGAAGCAAACCGGCGATCCCCTTCCAAACCTCCAACTCGCCAATCAAGAAAATTAGGCTCGCCGGCGCTTTTCCTGTAAAATAAAGGATTTGCCTGCCGCCAAAATAGAAAAACAATACTATGACGAATCTGTCAAATTCAATATCACAACGCATCAAAACGACGCTTATTTACTTTTGCCCAGACCGAAGCTGAAGGGCGCCGACCAAACCACCTAACCCTATACACACCAAGAGATTAACCAGAATTTCTCCGAGCACATCCCCCTTCTTTCCCTTGCCGCAACGCGACCTTTCCAGCCCGGTGAAACGTTTTTTTATATCGCGACCAAACTCACTCGCTATAATAGACGAGATCGTGTTTAAGCTCAGGCTGAATGACTGGTTTCACCCGTCTTACCTTTTTTGGTTCCCGCGGAACAGCGTTCACTCATGTTTCACGTTCACCGGCACACATCGTCGCGGCTTGACCCGCTCCGGCTCCAGGTTTCACGAATCTTGGAACATCAGGCTCGCCTTGTTCCGTGGCGAGCGGGCCCCTGCCCCGCCCTTGCCGCACGATGAGCCCCTGACGCTGTTGGTCGTCGCGTGCGCCGCCGATTCCCCATACCTAAGGTGACGTCATTCCATGTTGGAAAACCGAGTCAATGCACTCGCCGAATTTTTGAAAGTGGTCCCCGAATCGCTGAAGATCCACGGCCACCAATTTGTCGGAAAGTTCAAGATTGAAGACCGCGAAGAAATGATCATCGCCAAGACCCGCGATAAAAGTGGTCAACAGCTCGATGTTCGTTTCGATTTCGATCCCAAGGTTTTTAGTATTACCGGCGCCTCTTGCACTTGCGATTACGCGCGTCGCGGCTCAGTGTGTGAGCACATCTGCGGCCTCGCCGAACATTTGGTTAACGCCCAGATGTTGCCCGGCACCCAGCAGAACACGCTCGACTTTCTCGACAAACACCTCAACCAGCCCGCCTTCCACAACGCCCAGTTTCGGCTTTCGGTCGAGTTGGAAGATAAAGATACGGTGCTTGAGCCGGTGGTCAAGATCCACAAGTACATTCGCGACAGCACTTTCGGCAGCGGTCGCCGCCTCACTGCCAACGACAGTTACAAGTTTACCCAGGGCGACCCCTCGGACCAAAACCTGCTGAACTTCATCAAAACCTTTCGCCAGGTTTTCTTTTACTCTAATTACGAACCCCAACAGCGTTACAACTGGGGCTTCTGGCTTTCATTACTCAACCACCCACGGGTCTACGCGGGCGAAAAGCCCCTAAGCGTGCGCACCGCCACCATTGAACTGGAGCTGCGTTCCGCCGACCAGCGCTACAGCCTCCTTGTCACGCCCGACGGCGAGGAGCGGCCCGAATTGCGATACTTCGAGGTCGACGGCGGCTTGCTGGGCATTGATCTCGAGCGTGGCGAGCTATTGGTTAGCCAGGTGGACCACATGCGTCGCGCCATTCTGCTTGAGGTTCACCAATACCAACCGGTAATGACCCGCGACGAACTGCTCGACAACGTCGGTCGCCTCGAACAATTGCAGGGCTTTTTCGACATCAAGTTACCGGACGACCTGGCGGGCATCATTCAAAAGGAAGAACCCTTCCTGTCGCTACTTCTCGATCTCCAGATGGGCAAGGGCTTCAGCCTGGGCCCCCACACCGGCTACCCCAGCGCTTCCTCCCGCGTGTTACCCGGTTCGCCCGGTCAGTATTTGTCTACCGGCAAAGGAATCGTCGTCGAACGCGATCTGCCGGCGGAACAAGAACTGTTGCGCGACTTTTTGGATCGTTTCCCCTACGAGGAGAAACCCGACCGCAACGGCGAAATCATCATTCACGATTTGGAACGGGCCTTGGCCCTGATGGAATGGTTGAAGGAACACGAGCAATGGCACATCGAATGGGCACGCACCGAACCCAAAATCCACCAAATCACCCAGGTCAACGGCCTGCGTGTCCAAGTCGATTCCAAGGCCTGGCTTAAAATCCACCTGATGGCGGACGAGAAAACTTTTTCGATCCAACACTTCCCAGAAGACGACCAGCATTTGGCCGGCACCCAATACGTGGCGGTCGGCGAGGGCGAGTGGATCCAAATCGACCAACAACTGCGCCGTCAACTCAACCAACTCAAAATGGCGGTCCACCAAGAAGACCAAAGCATGCGCCTCAAAAAGGCGGCTCTGGCGGTGTTGGCCGAGATGGAGAGTTTGGCCTGGGAGGGCGATCCCAAATGGTTGGAACGCATTGAAGATTGGCGCGGCAAAAAAGACGAAACCTACCATCCCAGCAAAGACCTCAAGGCCGATTTGCGCAAATACCAGGTAGAGGGATACCGTTGGCTGCGACGCATGTCGGAGCTGGGTGTCGGCGCCTGCTTGGCCGACGACATGGGTTTGGGAAAAACGGTTCAAGCGCTGGCGGTCTTGTTGGACCGTGCCAAGTCGGGACCAACCCTGGTGGTGGCACCGGCCAGCGTGGGTTTTAACTGGAAGGAAGAGGTCGGGCGTTTTACCACCAAACTCAAACCCATCGTTTACGCCGACGGCCGTCGCAACAAAAGCATTACCCGTCTCAAGGGCGGCGACGTGTTGATCATCAGCTACGCGCTGGTCCTGAAGGACATTGAAAAACTCAAACAGATTCGCTGGGGAACCTTGATCCTCGACGAGGCCCAGTTCATTAAAAACGCCCTGTCGCAAACGGCCATCGCGGTGTCCCAACTCGACCGCGAATGGACCTTGGCCCTCACCGGTACCCCCCTGGAAAATCATTTGGGCGAGCTGTGGAGTATTTTTCGCATGCTCAACCCCGAACTGTTGGGCACCTGGGAGTTTTTCCGCAAAAACTATGTGGTTCCCATCGAAAAAGCACGCGATCCGAACAAGCTCGAGAACTTGCGCCGCTTGATTCGCCCCTTCATTCTGCGCCGTACCAAAAGCAATGTACTCGAAGACCTGCCGGAACGGTCCGACATCGTGTTGAAGGTCGAGTTGGGTGACGCGCAACGGGCCAAATACGAATCAGAACGCAACCGGATCCTCAGCCAGCTGGACGAGGTCGACGAAAAAATTCGCTTCAAATTGCTCGCGGCCATCACGCGCCTGCGGCAAATGGCCTGCCATCCGGGTTTATGCGAAGAACGCTACAAGGGTGATTCCGCCAAACTCACGATTTTTTCGGAGTTGGTAGAAGAGCTGGTTAGCGAGAACCACCGTGTGTTGGTTTTCAGCCAGTTCACCTCTTTTTTGAGCCTTATCTCTCGCGAACTCAACCGGATCCATATTCCCCATGTGATGATGACGGGCGAAACGCCGGTAAAACACCGTCAGGCCATTATCAAACGTTTCCAAGAAGGCGAAGTGCCGATCTTCTTGGTTTCGCTACGCGCGGGCGGCACCGGTCTCAACCTGACCCACGCCAACTACGTGATTCACATGGATCCGTGGTGGAACCCGGCAGTAGAGGAGCAAGCCACGGACCGCGCCCACCGCATCGGCCAAACCCAAGCCGTCACGGTCTACCGCTTGGTTGCCACCAACACGATAGAAGAAGCCATTCTGAACATTCACACCCGGAAACGCGACTTGGTGCAAAGCCTACTGGAAGGCCAGGAAAGCGTGGGCAAACTGAGCATTCAAGATTTGGTGTCCCTGATCAAGGGTGGTGAGTTCGAGGAAGAAGAAACGCCCCCACCCAAGAAACGCAAAAAATAAGGACATAAAAAAACCGGGACGTGGTGAGCGATCCCGGTGTAAATGACCAAAACAAGAGATGGTGGGTTTTGGTCAATCAGTTGTGCCTCACGCCACGCGGATGCATGGGTGATTAACTTAAATGTGGTGTTTTTTTTCCATCCCCGCAAATAGATGATCGACTTTTTCTTACAAAAACCTAACTTTGAGATTTTGAATGCTTGGGGTTCCGATAGGGCTTGGCTTGGAATTTTTATATTTCTCAGGATAAGGGGATATTTTGAGGATGGGCGGTTTGCCGATTTTTTTTACCATGCAGACGTCGCGCCTTGGATAGCCTGGGTCGCGATGAACCATACTTACCCGGCCTTGCTTGGTTGCGCTTTGGGGGTGGGCGATTTTGCTGTGCCTCTTTGGTTTTGCCTGTTTTGCCGTGACGGTTTAGGGTCTAAAAAATGGGGTCCTGATTAGGAAGACGTCATGGGTTGCGATGGGTTCCGCGGGCACCCGAGGCATGGAGCCGGCGTGGGAACATGCGGATTTCGCGAGCGCCTTCAGGTCGTCGCTCGCGGGAACCGCATGAGAAGGGCGAAAGGCTAACTTGGGTTGGGTTGGCCGACCGGTTGCGTAGGGATTGCTGTGAATGGGTTAGAACAAACTGTTGAGGCTACCACCCGCGGCGCCGACATTCGCGCCGCCACGCGTGTACAAGCCGGCGCCGGCCGCGTTATCCCGGCCTTGGGTTGCCACCGTGGTTTGGCGTTCGCCTTCGCTTTCGCCGTCATCGCCGACAAAATCGTCGATGCGGTCCTGGATTGCTTTGTAGGTGTCCACGGAAATTTCGGCCAAACCACCCAGCTGCTTTTCGGCTTGGCGGAACCCCTCGTCAATGTAAGAACCCATGCGCTCGGCGAAGGCTGCTTTATCCTCGCTGCCGTCGTAAAAGGAGAAGGCAAAGGAGAAAATGCGGTCGGAAGTTTCTTCCACGCTAAAGTAGGTATCCAGGAGTTCCTGGGCTTTCGCTTGAACATCGTCAGGTACACCGTCCGCGCCAAAGGCGGCGCGCAAGTCGTCGAGCGAGGCGTTTTCTCCGCCGAGCTGTACCCCGTTCAACCCTTTTTGGCGACCGAGCGCCCCGTCAATCAAGGATAACAACGGCTGCATTTTGTCGGACATTTCGCCTAAAAGATCGGCGGCCCCCGCTGAAAGCGATACGCCGGTGCCGGGCGACAAATCGACCGTATCCAACAACGACTGGTCCAAGGCATCCTTGGCGCCGCTGATCAATTGACCCCCGCTCGCTTTTCCAGAAGGTGTCCCGTCGCTTCCGCTTGTTTTTTGGCTGTTCAGTAAATCGCGGGTTTCTCGGTCCACCCGCTTAAGCACGCTCACCGCTTTTCCGGCTGTTAAATCCATCCCGTGACCCTCCTTGGTGCAACGATGGTCGGTCCTTCCATAGACCGTCTTATAACTTTTCGGCATGGCGCGGGCGCGGCTTAAACGCCTCGCCGCGCTTTTCTCAAAGGCGCGAGCCGGCGTTGAGCAAGGCCGTGCCGGTCAGGCACCGAGGACCCTGGTTTAAGCGTGGTTAGCTGCCGGTGGTCTGGGCGAAGGACAGGCACCGATCCCACCAAAAGCGGACAAAAAGACGAACGAAAACATGTTAAGCTGACGGCCATTCATCAGCGAGGTGACCCCCATGAAAATGATTCACACCATGTTGCGCGTCAAAGATATGGACGCATCCATCGCGTTTTATACCGAGGTGCTCGGCATGAAATTGCACAGCCGCAAGGACTACCCGGAAGGCAAATTCACCCTGGCTTTCGTCGGTTACGGCGAAGAAGCCGACGACGGTTCCATCGAACTCACCTACAACTGGGGCCGCGACCAGTACGAACTGGGCGACGCCTTCGGCCACGTGGCCCTCGCCGTTACAGACATTTACGGCACCTGTGACACCATCAAGGAAAAAGGGGGTCAGGTGGTGCGTGAGGCCGGTCCCATGAAACACGGCACCACGGTCATCGCCTTCGTCAAAGATCCCAACGGCTACATGATCGAGCTCATCCAACGCTAGCCCGAACGCGCTAGGTACCCAGCCGCCTCAAGGAAAGACGCGATCTTTCCTTGAGGCGCAAAGCCTTTATTCTTCGCCTTGCACGTGGGCCAATACTTTATCGACGTGACCTTTGACGCGCACATTGCGCCATTCCTGCACGAGCTGCCAGTCACCGTTCATCACAAAGGTGCTGCGCTGGATGCCCAAAATCTTTTTGCCATACATGTTTTTCTCTTTAATGACGTCAAAGGCCTTGCACAGGGTTTCCTCTTTGTCGGAAATCAAATCGAAAGGAAGTTCCTGCTTGGCAATAAAGTTCTCGTGGGACTTCACCGAATCGCGCGATACGCCGAGAATCACCGCGCCCGCGTTGGTGAAGGCTTCAATGTTGTCACGGAACTCCTGGGCCTCGGTGGTACAACCCTTGGTGTTGTCCTTGGGATAGAAATAGAGCACCACGGTTTTACCCGCAAAATCCTTGGATGAAATCGTTTTCCCGCCGTTCGCCGGCAATTCAAAATGGGGTGCTTCAGATCCGACAGCGACCATTTCGGTCCCTCCTCTTGATGTGGTTCTCACCAACTGGGTGAGGCAATGCCCTAGCCTAGACCAATCACCGACACAACGGGCTAGAAAAACGGCCGACCGCGGCTTTCTCCGCCCAAACGACGACGATTCAGCAGCTTAACGCAAATGCACCCGCCCAACGCCGTCCACACTGTCCAGTCATTCACCTTTTTTTCGGTGCCACCGCAACAGAAAGGGTAAAAACAGGACGTCGCCTACCAAAGCGCTCACCATGCCGACCCCCATCAACAACCCGAACTGGCGGGTCGGCGCAAAGGAGGACAGCAGCAAAATGGCGAAACCACAGGTCAGCACCAGGGTGGTTAGGGACACCGCCGCCCCGTCCCGCGCCAAGGTCTGGCGCCAGCGTTCCCGGAAATCGGCTTCGCCACGGGACAAATAGGTGTGCAGCAGATGGACGGTATCGTCGACGGCGATCCCGAAAATAATGGAGAACACCATCACCGTGGAAATACTCATGGGGATATCGAACACCACCATCGCCACCACGGCACAACCAAGAGGAAAAATGTTGGGCAGGATCAGCGCAAGCAAGGGTGCGCTCAGGCGAAAGATCAGGAGCAGGATGACCAACACCGCCGCCACGGTCAGGGACATGCTGGTGTGTAGGGACGAGAGCAGGTACGCCTGAACCTCAACGATCCGGTCCAGCGGGCCGGTTTGCACCAGCGCGCCTTGCACACCCTGATCCAGGGCGGCTTGTTTCACCGCGTCGCCCAAGGCCAGGTAAGCCGGCCGGTCGAGCGAATCAACCAATACCTGAATGCGGTACCAACCGTCGCGCCGCCACAAACTGCCGAGCGTCGCGGCCTGTTCCTCCACCGCACCCACCACCGCGAGCGCGTCCTCCGCGGGCAAATCAGCGAGCGCCAGATCATCGACCGCAAGCGGTACCGCGATAAATTGCTGCAGGCTAAAAGCGTGGCGCACCCCGTCCAAAGTGAGCAATTGCCGCTCAAAAGCGCGAATCGCGGCCAAGTGCGCGAGCAGGTTTTCGTCCTCCTCGCGCGGAAGGGGAATGAGCAGTTCGACATGACTGCCGCCGGTAACATGATTTTGCAAATAAGCCGTTTGCACCCGCACCGGATGATCCGCATCGAAGTAATTCAGCCCGTTGGATTCGGTCGGCAGCCGGAACACCAACCAAACCGCGGCGGCAATGATCAAAAAGGGCAGTACCATCACCGCGGGAATACGCAGCCAGCGTTGGTAAAGGCCGTGGTCGGCGAACCGCAGCCAGAAGGTGCCGGCGGAGGCACGCGGCGCCAGGCCGATCAAACGGGATAAGCCGAGGTGGGTCAGATGGCTCCACAGGAAAACCAACCAAATCCCGAGCGCCATGTAGCGGCCCATGGTCACAATCGGCAACACCTGTGAGGTGGTCAGCGAGGCGAACCCAAGCGAGGTGGTCAGGGTGACCAGAAAGTTGGGCCGCAGCTTGTGGCGCAAACCCTCGTCCATGGAGCCGGTCATCGCCATCGCGATGAGGTTGTGGACCTGCATCGCGAGCGCAAGCACAAACACCAAGGCGGGAATCAAGGTGGTAACCAGGTTCATGCGCTCACCCAACAGCGCCATGATCCCGGTGGTCCAGGCCAAGGCGGAACCAATCGACAAACCGGTCACCGCCAACACCTTGAGATCGCGAAACATCACGCCGAGCAACACCAGGGCAAGCGCGATCAACAGCGGGAAGAAGCGGTATTTCACCTCAAGCGCCCCCAGATTGAGGTGGTAGTTCACCACCGGTTCCCCCGCCAACACCGCTTGCACCGGGTGTTCCCGCATCAGGGCTTCGCATTCGCGGTAGAGCGCGGCGACCACGGTATCTTGGAGCACGGCGTCGTCCAGCAACACCAGCGCCGTGGCGCGACCGGCCTCGGGTTGCCAAAACGGAAACGGGTAGGGCAGATTGTCGGGCGCGTCCTCGCCCGCAAGCGCGGCCACATCGACGAGGGTAATCAGCCGCGCCACGCCCGGGACCTTGCGCAACGGGGCGAACAGTTCCTCGGCAGCCGCCGCGCCTTGTTCGGGGGCACGGTGGAATTCAAGGCTAATGAGCGCGGTATCCGTATGACCGAAATGCTTTTGGAACAATTGGTGGCGCTGTTCCCCGTCGCGATCCTTCACGGCAAAGCGGTCGAGGCGATTATCGAAAGGCATGCGCGCGCCGAACCATGCAAAGGCCAAGGTCGAAAGTACTTGGAGCAAGAGCACGGCCCAAGCCGTCGGAGACTGGAGGGACGGGGTAGGTTGTGACACGGTATTCCTCAAAGGTTAAGCCCAACCGAGGCGCAACACCGTACTCCGAGCGTGGTTAACCCACCTCTACCCGGTTGCGCCCCAACTTTTTGGCACGATACAAAGCTTGGTCGGCGACGGAAAAGTAATAGGCGATGTTTTGGTCTTTGCTATCCAACAACACCACGCCGACGCTACAGGTTACATTAAATAAGCGGTCGTCGTCGGTGCGAAACGATTCTTCTTGAATACGCACCCGCAGACGTTCGGCAAAGATGCAGCCACCCTCGAGGGATGTTTCCGGTAGCGCCACACACAATTCCTCACCGCCGTAGCGTCCCGCGAAGTCGGTGGTGCGCATTTGTTTTTCGATGAGGTACCCGACGCGTTCCAGCACGCGGTCGCCGCTGCTGTGGCCAAAACTGTCGTTCACATCCTTGAAGTGGTCAAGGTCAAGCAACAGCAAGGTGGTCGGCCGGTTGTAGCGACGCCCTCGAATCATTTCCTCTTCAAAACGTTCCATAAAGTAACGCCGATTGTAAAGCCCGGTCAGCGAATCAATCCGTGCCAAGCGCTCCAGATCGTGCATCATTTTTTTTATGGCGGTAATATCCCGCTGAATGAAGATAAAGCCTTCAAAGTTGTGATTGGCATCCGCCACCGAGTTCAGGTCCAAAAAGGCGTCGTAGAGTTCGCCGTTTTTGCGCTGCATCGTCACATCGCCTTGCCAAGAGCCCGTTTCGCGGGCAATGGTTTTCATCGTGCCCAGATCAACCGGGGAATGGTCGAAGCGAAAAAACTCGTCGGCGGTGGAACCAAATACCTCGTCGGCGTCAAACCCGGACAGCCGCGAAAAAGCCGGGTTCACATAATAAACGGTTTCGCTTTTGTCAGTAATCAACACCGACTCGCCGGTAGCTTCAATCGAACGGTAAATGCTGCGCAAGGTACGTTCATTTTCGCTGAGGATGCGCTCGGTTTCTTTGTGGTAGGCAATCTCTTTGCGCAACTTGGCTTCCACTTGGGAGACACGTTGCTCCTGCCAGCGCATTTTGAGCAGGTTGCGGCTGTACGCGAGCATGGCGGTCACTTTATTGCGGACCAGCGCGGGGGAAGGTAGGGTGACGTCGATGCTGGGCGGCAGCGAGGGGTTGACGGCCAGCATCCGTTCGGTTACTACCAAAAGCGGCGGCACCGTCCGGGGTTTGGCCAAAAGTTCTTCCAGCCAAAAGTCACTTAGGCCGGTTTCCGTTAAATCAATGAGGTGGACCGTGCTAAGCGCCTCGGCGACCGCCTGCTCGAAATAACGGGCTTCATCAAAAGTAAAAAGGAGTTCGACATCCAAATCGTGGAGGACATCCCGCCACGTTTCGATTTTTTGATCGTTTGCGCAAAAAATGGAGATAGTGAGCTTAATTTCCATGGGGCGCTCCGCCGTAACTAACGCCGTGTCTCGACCGCCGCGGTAAAATTGAGAGGGCAATACCGCATGCACCACCGGCGAAAGGGCCGATTCGGACGTTTCAAATCCCAAGGTAAAGGTTCGTCGTTATCATAGCAGCCGGCGAGGCAAATGGCGCAGGGTTTTCAGAACAATTCCGTTCCCGTGCGAAATTATCCGGCACTTTTTAAGCAAGGTTCATCGACAAAATCCGCTTTAATTCATTTTTTTCTAAGAATTCACGCAAAAGCAGCGATGGGTACCCAAATCGGCACCCCGCGACACATTTTGTTCGGCATCCCTGCCTGGCTCGGGTAGAATGGCGCGCATGAGTGGAAACAGTTTTGGCCAACAATTTCGAATAACAACAGCCGGCGAAAGCCATGGGAAGGCCAACGTGGTCATCATCGACGGTTGTCCCCCCGGTATCGCACTCAGCGAAGCCGATCTCCAGCCCGACCTCGACCGCCGCCGTCCCGGCCAGTCCAAGGTCACCACCCAACGTCGCGAACCCGATACCGCAAAAATTTTGTCGGGTGTTTTCGAAGGCAAAACCACGGGCACCGCCCTCGCCGTTATGATCGAAAACGCCGACCAACGTTCGCGCGATTACGGCAACATCAAAGACCAATACCGTCCCGGCCACGCCGACTACACCTACGACGCCAAATACGGGTTCCGCGATTACCGCGGCGGCGGCCGTTCCTCCGCGCGCGAAACCGTCGCCCGCGTCGCGGCCGGCGCGGTAGCCCGCAAGTTTTTGGCGGAATACGGCATTGAGGTGGTCGGGTACGTCCGCCAGATCGGCGATCTGATCGCCGAAATCGAGGACCCGTTCCAGGTCACCATGGACCAGGTCGAAAGCAACATCGTGCGTTGCCCCGACGCGGCCTGCGCCGAACAGATGATCGAACGCATCAACCAGGTGCGCAAGGAACAGGATTCCATCGGCGGGGTCGCCGAAATCGTGGCAAAAAACGTACCCCCCGGCCTAGGCGAACCCGTCTTCGGCAAACTCAAAGCGGACCTGGCCCAAGGCATGATGTCGATTCCGGCGGTGACGGCCTTTGAATACGGCGCCGGTTTCGCGGTTGCCACGGCGCGCGGCTCCGAAAACAACGATGTCTTCCAAATGGTCGGCGACCGCGTGGTGACCGAGGGCAACCGTCACGGCGGCATGTTGGGCGGCATCACCTCGGGCATGCCGATCCTGCTGCGCGCGGCGGTCAAACCCACCAGTTCGCTGTCCCAACCCCAACCCAGCATCAACCGCCGCGGCGAAGCGGTGGAAGTCTCCACCCGCGGCCGTCACGACCCCTGCCTGCTCCCCCGCTTCGTCCCCATCGGGGAAGCCATGGTATTGCTCACCCTGGCCGATCACCTGCTGCGCTGGCGCGGCCAGTGCCCCGACCAGTTCAACACCTATTACAGCTAACCCCTCCCCAATCAACCAGGTGGACGGCTCCACCCGCGGCTGCCAGGATCCAAGTCGACGACGCCTATGCCCACGCCCAACCAACGCAAGGAGTCCCTCATGTCAGACGTGATTAAAACTGAATTCCCGTTCGAATTGCCCATCGGATATACCGACAAAGAAGGCAACAGTCACCGCCACGGGGTGATGCGAATGGCCACCGCGGCCGACGAAATCCTACCCATGAAGGACCCACGCGTTCGCAACAACCCCGCCTACCTATCGATCATCCTGTTGGCCCGGGTGATCACCCGACTCGGCTCTTTAGACCCCATCAACACCGACCTGGTCGAACAGTTATACAGCCAGGACTTCGCGTACCTGCAAGACCTCCACCACCGAATCAACAAAACCGGTACATCCGCCCATCAGGCCACCTGTCCCAAATGCGACCATCGGTTCGAAGTAGCGGTAGAGCCAACGGAAGGCAGGTGATACAACCCGACACTATGGGTTTAACCTAAGAAGCGCGATAAGAGCGAAGGATTTTGGCTAAAGATCTGGAGTGAAATAGTTTGGAAAAGGCGGACCGGGGTCGCACACGACGCGCACCTACTGGGCGCGGTGACCCTTTTCAACAGGTCGTTTTAGCCCAGAGGCTTAGCGGAAATCACCGCGAGTTCCCGAGTTATTATAGGTTCAAGACCATAGGTTACACCAAGGACCGAGCATACAGACACTGCATATCAAGGGATAAATATCAGGCTCCAACCCTTCACTCTCTTAAATGCCTTCGAGGGGATCAGAAAATCCGCCTGACTTTTGTCAACCAATCAGTTAAGGCAAAGTGTCACTTTTTCCCCAACCCGCTTGCGCACCTTAGCGCCCCGATTGGATGGTCGCTTCACGCCGGGACTCAAAAAAAGAGAAGGTTGTTCTACCTCGAGAGAGCATGCCAAAGTTGCTTGCTCCAATCCCAAATAGCGAACCAGATCTTCAAGTGTCACCGAATTTTTACCTTGACACATATCACGGGTAATAACCAGTGTAACCCGATCCCGCGGAAGTACATCGCGAATTTCCTGATTCATTGCGGAATCAATAAAACCCACTCGCGGCGTATAAAGGCCGAGTTTTCCCTGCACAAAAAGAGCCACCAACAACAGGCAGGAAACACCCGCGAACAGAAAGGGCGCTACCTGATTACCAACCCGTCTCCAAGGCATGAAAAACCACCTCCTTCAGTATGTTTTTGGTAAATGGAACCGCAGTTTTCCCGCTACTCCCATTGTTCTCAATGACGACCGAAACCGTCAGCGCTTTCTCTGGGTGATGGTTGGCCACATCAATCTTCGGCAGCGCGTTTCGGTTCTCTCGAAGCACCGCCATACGATCATAAATTGCGATAGTAAAGGTGAAAACACCACCAAAACTACGCACCTCGGACACGCTTTTGAAGCCAACCAACCGCCCACCTTGAAAATCAAAAGGCCCCTCGGCACGTTCCCGTGGTGTATCTTGATTGTGGGCCGTTACAAGATCATGTACCAACAACGGACTGACGCCCCGCCGTCGTAGGATGCGCACATCGCCGGGGTTTCTTCGCAACAGCGTCTCGAATCGATGGCCCTCGTCGGCATCCGAACCCGGGGTAAGCACCTGACCGCGATAGGAAATCTGTCCGTCGCGCTCAGCGCTAAGCGCGCCTGAATCAATAAGAGCCTGGATCGCACCGGTGGTTGGTGTCGGCACATAACGCACATTGTCTGGTGAGCCTGTTTTGGAGAAAAAACCCAAGGCCTTGCCCTTCTTTTTGAGTTTGCGATGAAAACCCACCAAATCCTTTCTCAAGATCGCCGCGGTTCCATTGGGCTTCACAACCCCGGCCATGGCCTCCAGCAGTGTTTTTCGGGCGATGGGCTCCATGTTGAGTTTGGCTACCCGCCTACCGGCTCTTGACAAACCCAACACACCTGGATCCATTTGCAGGCGATGGGGCTGAATGCTTTTCACCAAAGTGGCCTCGATTTTCTCGCCGCTCACGAGACGTGAAAACACCTCGCATACCTTGATGTTGGTCCACAACGAATCGCCGCCCCCCAGAATCATGCTGATGTATTGGGAACGAAACTGATCTGCCAAATTGTAATTCAGAGACTCGCGTTCCGGTGAAACCCCGTAAAAGGCATGTTTTACCGGAATTTCCTCCCGGTAAAGGTGTTCCAACAGCGGACGCCACGGCCGGGTATCGATAAAGTCATCGCCGTCTCCCGGCCCATAGACACGGGTCAAGCTGGAACGGCTGTAAGGCACATCAAATAAGGCCAACATCGCGCCGGCGTGGTCTTCGTTTTCCAAGGTTCCCCGCCTAAGCTGGGCACGCACCAAACCATCCTGGGTGTTTTCTAAACCGAGGGGTAGGTGGGGCCGTCGACGAAATGTACGGTCACCTAATTGAAACCGAGAATGCTCGGGCAACCCCGTGTTCAAATCGGAATCCGTGACTTCTTGGAAGGCGCCCGCCTCAAACCCCGTAGCCAACGTCAGTAGTATTGCGGCGTAGCGATTGGAGGATTGCGCAATGAACTCGCGAAAATCAATCATGCCATCATCGCCGCCTGGTACATTGTGATCCCTTAGCCGGTGAATTTCGATGCCCAAAAGATCCTCAAAGGTACCGGCATAAGCGCCCGGAATTTTCAAATGCCGCAACTCGGGTTCGTCGTGGAGAATCGCCGCGGACCACATCACCTTGGCCACGGAACCAATCGGTAACCGCGAGAGATTGTGATTTCCCAACAAACGACGGCGTTTTGCGCTATCACGCATAGGGCCGACGGTTGCCTCGTCAGGGTAACTCGCCATGGCAAGAATCTCTCCTGTACCCGCGTCCATCACCGTCATCGCCGCCCGGAACGGCAGGCCTTGCACCCCGTTTTTTTGGCGCAACTGCTCCGCGAAGGTTGTCAAATGCCGTTGCGCCTTTCCCTGAAGGCTCGCGTCCAAACTCAACGCAAGATCAAACCCAGCCTCCGGCAAAACACCCGGTTTGCCGCCGTCGCGTCGGTAAGTCTGGTTTAACGCGTTGAGAATATCCGCGTAAAAGGGGGGCTCCGGCTGTGAGGGTGAATGACGAAACACACCATTGATCGAGCGGTACTGCGCAATGGGCGGCGCCTTGTGGGAACCGGAGGCATAGAGCATGGTGTAGTAATTTTTTTTCCCGGAAGGCCAGTTGAACTTCAACAAATCACCGGGATCAAGCCGCGCCTTGATTCCCTGCTCCACCGGTTCACCGCTAATAGACACCGCCAATTGGTTTTCACGGTTACGGTTGGTAAAAACGATCCGCGAACCCATAAGTTGAACGCGCCCAAAGTGCATCCCACCTCGGCCGATCAAAACCAAGCCGTCTCCTTGCTTGTTGATCGGCCGAAACGCACCCGACAAATCCGGCAAAACCACATCCTCATAGTCAGAACGCCGGAATAAGGTTTTCTTCTGCTCCGTCAAGGTTAGCACAATGTTGCGACCCTCCAAGGTCGCATGAGCCTGGTCCACCGGGCGAAAGGTAAGGTGCCCTTCCCACTCAGCACGCTCGGAAAAAGGCATGACGATGTTGTGAGCGTAAGGATCCGCCCCAACCAGCCGCCCATTGCGGACGCGAAACAAATCGCGATTCCCATTATTAAAACCGCGTACATCATTCTTTAAATAGGACTTATTAAAAAACTGCGCCATGGCGGAACCTGGCTCAAAATTTTTTACTATCTCTCGCGTTTCTTTGTCATAGGTCAGCCAATCATGTTTGATGAACAGGTCAACAGTTTCCAGATAACCTTCCGAAACGTAAACCCCTTCATGGTCTTGAGACTCATTCAACAGCACCGTTTTTCCCGTCCACAAAACCAACCAACCACCAAAGAACAACGCCGATACGATCACGATACGGTTCATACCGTCCCCTTCCCAGTGTCGTGGAAAGCCCACAATGCAAGCCCGAACAAAAGCGTTCCTTCCAGCAAGTCACTGTTGGAATCCACCGCCAGTAGATAGACATTTTTTCCGGTGAACATCACCAAACCAATATTGGCCGAAAACATATAAAGCGCGGCACAGGCCAGGGTCCACACCGTGACCAAACCAAATGCTTTTCTCATCGAATCAAACGTGCCCAAACCCGCCTTCCTAAACTGGATCAAGGGTCCAAAGCCAAGCCCCACGGCCAGCCCTAACACCGCCAAGGAGCCCAGCCAACCAAAAGGCGCCAAGACATGCACGGATGAAACATAATCACTCACATGGGCACCCAAAGAAGGCGCCCGTTCGGTATTAAGGAAACCCGTCCCCAAAGCACCCCTGGCGCCATAAATCTGAAGATTGGCGAAGACCAAACCCAGCCGTTCGGATTTAACCGTTCCAATCTGGTTAAGTTTGTCGGGTGACAGCTGCCCCAACACCCTCAATTTGTTGTAGTCACTGATGAGCAGGCGTTGTTCCAACACAGCCTCGGCAAAAGCCTTATCTTGTTTGGCGCGCGCCATTGCATCGCCGCGCCCACCGGGCCCCTGGTTGGTAAAACCCAACACAGGAATAAGCAACATACCCAAATGAAGACAAAGCGTACCCAAAAAAGGACTTGCATAAAGCCAGGAAACCAACTTTTTCGGGTATTGAACCAAAGGCAATGCAAACAGCAGAAAAACCGGAATCGAGAAGATCAAACCGGCACCGTAATCCCGAGCAAGAATGGGGGTTGCAACCAAAATCACGACAACCATAATCACATAAATTACCCAACTTGCTCCAATCTTTTCGCGGAAATGCCAAAGGCCCGCAAAAACCAACAGCGCCCAAGGCGTGTAATACACACTCACCGCCACACCCGAACCCAATCCGCTCATGCGCTCCTGCCAGCCAAAAGCCAGCAAGGTGACAAAACGAAAGGCGACAGGTGCTGCGGCAAAAAGGCACAGAAGCAGCGTCCGCCGCGGATGATGAAGGAACCAAGAAAAACATCGATCCAATACCAGACCGCCTGCCGCCATACCAAAGGGCGCGACACTCACAAAACCTGCCGGCAACGCGAAACGCTTGAATGAAAACGGGGTCATCCAATAAATGCCGCCAAGCGCGACGACAACCAACAGCCAATACAGCACCGTGCGCGGGTGACCCACCACCTTCAACCATGCTTGGTAACCCGCTCGATACAAGGCGAAACCCGTTTGCACAACAAAGGGCACCACCAGCAATGCGATCAGGGCGTTAAGGGGAGCCGTGAGGAGCTTGGTATCCAGCCCGGCAGCTTGCAAGGCAATCAATAACCGCAGCCCAAGAAAATACTCCAGGCCGCTGAGCAACATCAGCGAAAGGGCATCGGTCCGCACCGAAAAGGCGGCCCCCAAACAGGCAAGAGAAGTAGCCCAAACCAAGAGGAGCAACCCGACCGGCAGTGTTTGTTTGGAAACCCGTAATTTAACCGATGCATTTTCGCCCAACAAAAAGCCGTCGCCGAAACGGTGTGCCCGGGTACCGCCGTGGGAAGTCACCATCAGGGTATCCGACGTTTCCGGTAGCTGGATGGAACTAAAGATTTCATGGCTGAGCGGTTGACCCAGAATCCCAAAATCGAGCACCATCTTGTCTTGGTCCAGCTGCTGCGAAAAACCCTGCATGGCCAGAGCAAGCGTCACCGGTTTCTCTTCACTAAGTCGGCGCTGCAATTTGGCAATGTTTTCCTGGGAAAGCGAAAGATAGGAAGGGGTGTGCAGGGTGATATCGGCAACACCGCTTTGAAATTCAAGGTTGAAGGAACGACGTTCCTGGACCCGACTAAATTTGCCCCGGCCGTTACTATCAAGCGGCTGGTAGCCAATCCGGTAGAGATGAAAGCGCCCGCCTTGGCCACTCCGAAGCCGAGCCACAGTCGGTTGATAGGTTTGCGCGGATTCCCCTTCGCCTAAGGCCACAAAAGGATCCAGCAAAACGAGGTAAGGATCGCGGTTGAATTGCCCCCCCGCCTGGCACATAAAACTGCCGATCGGTACCCGCCGCGGCCCGGTCCGCTCGCCGCCGGCTTTGCCACTTCCGTAGTAGCGCAGTGGAAACATCTGACTGCTCGCGCCTCGGTAACGAAGAACCGGCAGATCCAACCCGAGGAAAGGCGTGGTGCGGCTGGGAAGTAGCAGCCCTTGACCGGTCCCCTCCGAGGATGTTTCGGACGCTTCACCCTCAACGGTCGAAGCGCTTTCAAACCGGCGCGGAGATTCCCGAAAAACCAAATGGGATTGACCTTCACCCATAGAAATCACTGAATTGGGTTTGAGGGAAAATGCATTGTGAAAGGGTCCGTCTCCGGCACCCGGCCCGTGATAACGCACCACGCCAAACCCCGTGTGAATCCCTTCATCGCCCCGGCCGGGTGGCGCAATCGCGACAACCAGCTCGTCTTCTTCCAGCGAGATTTGAAGAAATTGAGGTGGAAGCCGGGAGACCACAAAATGGTCATCGTGTTGGCTGCCGCCGATATAAAAGGTGGGTTCACGCATTTGGTCAAGGTGAACGCGAAACCCTTCCAGGGCAACCAGCACATTGCCAAAACGCGCCTTGGAACACACCAAAACCAGCGTAATCATAAGAGGAACGCTTAAAACCGAAAGCACCACACTGACGCGGGGAACCTGAACCGGTCGTTTGAACAGCAGCCAGGCCCAGCATGCGATCAACCCCAGGCTAAGGAAAACAAGAGGAAGGGTCGGATGCATCATGAGACACCACTTGAAACAGAACCACTTTTAGAAAGCGTATGCTTTTTACGAGAGCCTTTGAGACGGCTTACACGGTGCATACCGAGAAAAGAGCGTCGTGCTGACCGATGAATGGGGTGCCAAATAACGAGCAGCAAAAGCGCAAAAACCACCAAACCGCCGCGAAGAAGCCAGGGCAATGAGGCGAAAAAGCGATCACCCAACTCAACCTTAAAAAGGGCCTGGGTCTCCTGGTCGAACAAACCACTTCGAAGCACAAAACGACGAATGAGCAGGGCCGTATCTTCATCTTCACGGTCTAAATAAGTGAGGTATTTTTGGTGCGCGCGCAAGCCGATGTTTTGAAAAGTATCGCGCCGCCAGTTTTGAAAAAACCCCATCGAAACAGAGCCACCCGCCTTCTGATATTCAGTTTCGAAACCCGTAAAGTCACCGCGGTTGAGATAGCGCCGCCATAGCTGGATGAACAGCCATTTATCCACTTCCCGTTCGTCATTGGGATTTTTAAAACAGGCACCCACGGCTGGGAAAATATCCATGTCTTCACCGTAAAGTTGGTCAAACTTCTTGCGGAAGGTGCTGCTGGGGCGATTAGACGGGGGACAAAAACGTTTATCTGGTTTTTCGCCTACCAGGATACCGGCCACAATCGCCAATTTTTTAATCTTGTCGCTCACGTTTTCCTCGTTGAGGATAAGGAGCATGGTGTTTTCTTGTTCGGCAAGCTCGAAAAAGAAGGGCGACTCATAAGCATTCATGATCATGTCGGAAGCTTGAATGAACTCGCCGAGTCGGAGCTGAATCTGGGCCGCGTTGTACATAATCAAGGGGTATTGTTCTATGTCGGGATTATCAACGCGAATGTCGATTAGGTTAGACAAAGCCCAAAGGAGGTACTCCTGATCGTAGCTATCACCGGTATAGAATTGTTCAAAAAGACGGACAAAGGATGACTTAAAAGGGTCTTGGGTACGATGAAGACTTTTGCAAAATATTCTATCTCGGTAATTTAGCTTAATTTTTAATTGTTTATCAAAAGCATATTCGCACCGAGGCGCCTCTTCCGGCTTTAAGGGTGTCTTTTCCTCTTCCGCCCAATGATAATCGACAAAAGTCATATAGGCGGCGACAAGGTCGCTCCATAGGCTTACAGTATTAACTTCACTTTGTGAAAGTTGAAAGAACATAAACCCATTAGTAACATGACCATAAGGATCATCTATAGTTCGCGCAAATTCATTAGCAAGATTAAAAATTGATTGAACCGCTTGTCGATAATGAACCAGTCCGTTTTCACGCGTATCTTTATCTGAAAAACTAGCTTCTCCCAAAGCATATTGGGTCAAAATCCACGCCTCCCAGAAGGCATCAGAATGAGCAGAATTTGATTGCTGATTCCTCCAGTTCTCTTCTTGTCTGGAGAGAATTCCTTCAGCGTCCTTCAAATAGTCCAACGCACCTCGCCGCTCACCATTCCACAAATAACAAACGCCAAGGTTATAGGCCACAACCCATGAGTCCCTATCCTGCGAGTAACACGATTTGATCAATTTGCGCGCTTTCGAGAAAAGCTGAGCGCGTTCTTGGGTTTGACCGGCAAAATCCTTGAAATCATCCATAAATTCCAAGGCTTGTTTCATTCTTTCGTTTTGTTCATCCTCTTGCGCCCCCCGAAAGGCAAACAAACCGTCAAAAGACCGCCACGGCCTGATATCACGCGAGAAAAGCGGCGCATCGAGTTTGAGATCCTGAATAATTTCCTTCTCATAACCGGTTACAGGGAGCGGTGATGCATCCCAGGGAAACTCTAAAACTTCGTTGATGCGTATCTGTTGTTCTTTAAACTGTTCCACGGGCGAGAAGCGGCCAAAAAACCACATCGTCACCATAAGGAATCCCCAAAGAATCAAAAAGATAAGCCGCGTAATTGTCGTGTAAGCCATCGAAATATCCTTTGATTGGTAAAACCATCAGGTTATGGGTGACTGTTTAACTTTGCCAAATAGACCGAAAGCGAGGATCCAAATGGCGCCGAATGTCCAGAACCCTTCGCGTTTTCAATCGTCCATGTATCCACTGTTTGAGGTAGTTTTCGGATTGTTGTTGTGAACGGAGAACCCCCTCAATCCAGGAAAAGACTTCAATAGCACCAGGGCAAGGAAGGTCATAGTTAGGAGTCGACTGATCTTTCTCAAGGCCTTCAAAAGCACTCAAAAAATCAAAGCGAAAGTGATCAAAGAAGTGATACAGCGCATAGGATAATGGTTTGAGAAGAGGACTTGAAAAGGCCAAATAGAACGGGTCCACATCAAATTTTGCATCGCCAATATAGCCGCGATAAACGTCGGCCTTGGAATAGGCCACCATAATCGGCCTACTACAGCGCGTCACATCGGGATTGAGAAAGGCACGCTCCAGCTCAAGCAGATTAATTCCCTTCTGAATGAAATCAAGGGGTTTTTCCTTGCTAATAAAAACTCTACTTTGAGCAACTTTAATTAAACCAATGATCGAACGAAAGGAACGAATCGAATTCTGAAACTCCTTACGACCTTCGTCTGACAATTCTGAATCATTAATAGAAAAAATCCGTAAAGCCGGCATAAAAAGCATATAGGCATCAGCCAAACCCAAAAGGCTTAGATAAACACTACTGAGGTTGATCTTCGTTGATTTGGATTGAGAGTCAATTGAGAAGGACTCATCACGGCCAAGACTACCGAAAGCCCTGCGAAAGTTTTCACCAGAAATATCAAGAATAATGTATTTCCTAGAACGATCCTTGGTTGTCACGCGGGTTTCGGTTACTTCTTCCAAACTACTAAAAGGGATCGCTTTATTGTACAAGGCACCAGGTTCTGCTTGCCATTCGGAGCGTTGGTTGAACGCATGTCGCATACGGTGAATGAAAAATGTTTTACCCGAATCGGCATAGCCAATCACGGCTATAATTTTAAACCCATCTTTATGATGATTGATAATTTGCTCAGCACTAACATGGATATAGTTATCTTCTTCTGCACCTGTATCTTTATGTTGCACCGTTTCAGAATTCCGGTTTCCATCAGGCTTCTTTACTTCTACCACATTCTGATCATGTCGGCTTTTTAAGGGTTCATCAGGTACTTCGCTAGCGAAACCAGAATCATCCTGATCATCATCGAAAGCGTCTAAAGGATGATCCTCGTCATGACTTACTTTCTCCCTAGCGTCATCCGAGTCATTCTCTGATGCGGCACCTAACCCGTCATTTTCATGATCATTACTGTCATCATTATCATCACCATCAAGGACCAAATGCTTGTATCGGTTACTCATTGCTTACTCCTTTTACAATCTCTCCCCACACTAGTAATCCATGTAGCTTTAAGGATGATACAAACCAAATGCCAATATTGATTACTAGAGAGTACCTTGAAAATATTCTTTTTTCATTCATCGATGTCTCTCCTTTACATCCGCGTATGTATACATTGGAGTACGCGCGCTTGGCCCAGGAATAAAGTGAACACTATGATGAAATCTTGTAAAAGCATCTCGGCAAATAAGAACATGAGGCAATTCCTCCTCCAGAAACCGCTCTCTGTCATCATTCACTGTCCTTTTATACGTCAGGGTCTTGATTCCCAATTTTTGCAAGACAAACCAAGCAGCATTAGAGGCGTACCCCGGATATTTTGCGAATACAGTGCTGACATGTTTTTTGACAAAGACCATAAAGGCCTCGTCTTCCTGATTAGATTCCGCCTCAAGCTTGAACCGTACAATACTTGCCCAAGTGGCTTCGTAGAAAGAATGGAGTAGGCCTACTCCATAGTGCCCATCCTTCTGTATACTATAAGCTGCACGATTAAGAATTCGCTGAACATATGTCTTCTGTTTTTTGCTCAATTGGCCATTAAGTTTTGACTTTTTTTCACGACACAAGCAGGAACTAACATCCGCGATTAACTCTCGCAAAAACTTGACAGATGTCTCTCCAAATTCAAACTTAGCAAATATCGAATAAAAGCTGGAGGAATTTTCATTCAAGAAGGAGGCAGCTTCTTTCAACTCGTCGGGGTTTAAACAGTAGAAAAAATCCTCTAGCAGGCAAATCTGTAATAAAACCGACATATCAAAGGTTTGAGGCCTTTTTTGGCGATACTCGGTAATCAGTAGCATAAGCAGAGTTTCCCGCGCCACCACATTTTTCTTGACACTGCAGATAGCAAATATAATGCTTTGGTTAACTTGTTTAATAGCCCTTTGATCATAGCCACTTTCATCTTCAACAATTAACCCAAAGAAGAAATCCAGTAATTTTCGAACACGATCCTCTCCACTAATATTTAAAAACTCCTTGATATAATTCTCAATCCAAAGCTCCAGCATATAAAGAACCAGATATCGATTTAGTGGAAGCAATTCAACCATCATTCTTTGAACATCATCCACCGAAGAAAATAACCCAGGCTGATCCCCTCCAAATATCAAATCGACCCTTCTAATGTCAATAAAAACAAAAAAGACCGCGACCTTATCTTTAAGTTCTTTACTAGAACGATACAACTTTAAAATCAGAGAATAATCAAGGTAACTTGATCTACTCTTAAACTTAACAATATGCGAAGCAATAGCTCCCCCTGCTTCACCTTCCAATACAATACTTTCATCAACTCTATGACCAAACCACTCATGATAACAGAAGGATTTAACTGCTGGCGAGATAACCTCATTGTGATCATTTACAACAACATTAAAACACAACTCGCTAGGGCGTAGTTTTTCAAGGTCGTGAACTCTATCAGCTTTCTCAAAAGCTGAAGTAAGATACTTCACATCTTTAAGACATTGAATCGCGTCCTTCGGACTCTTAATTAAAGAGATTCCGTAAAAATTACACCCATGACCAGCCCAATACTTGAGCCAGGTTTCTACGAACAACTCACTGATCTTAAGTTCGGCACCGTCTGTTACAAACACGGAGAATTTGCCAAGCGCTTTGTGGACAAGACCACGGTCAACAGGAGAATAAAAACAAAAAGACAGGTTCACGCGACGCGTCAACGAATAACGCGTGCAGAAAAAAAGATTAAAACAATCTTCAGGTGGTAAAACAGCAAATAGGTCCTTAACAGCTTGATTGGCTACTTGGCCATTTTCCTCAAAGGCCACGGTTTGCTTCGGGTGTCTAGAAAGCGCTTGGATCAGTAGATCCAAGGAGAAGGAACCAGAAAGCGCCATGCCTTTCCCAGGCTCAAGGAGTTCATCTGGGTGATCAAACGTAAGGTGGATTTTTTGAAGATCACCCGATATCTCTTGATATCTAAAGAGCGACTCAAGACAGAAAATGTTCCCGTTGAGACTTTTCACAGCATCAATATCAAGAACAAGTAGATGCACAAGGTAGTTGTTTCCCCTTGGACCCTGCTTCTCGGGAAAGTAAGTTTTACAAAACACCCGTTTCGTTGAAGTTTGATCCAAGGGAAAATAGGTATAAATCGGTAGCGGCTTTGAGTCACTCAAAACACTACCCGCTAAGTTAATGTAATTCTCAATGGATTTAAGCTGATCTTGATCAAGGCCTGGCGACTGGGCTAAAAACCAGAAATCACCACGCCCGGAACGCGAACCATAATAAGCTTGGTCAGCCAGAAAACCATGCTGTCTATTCATTGCTTGCCAACTCCATCAAGCAAAAGTAGGATGCATAAGCCATATCAGGCAATTGCTTTGCTGCAACTTCTCCTTGAAAAAAGGTAACTCCATCAATCGGTTTTTTGGATAACACATGTTTCGCAAATCTTTTGGTGCCACTCCCCCAATGTCCATCACTAAAGCCATCCAAAAATTTTTGTCGATCTTTGTTTTCGGTATAGCCATACCACCACTCATCCGATTCCATCTGCTTTCGCCCAATCTCAGATAATAAAACTTGCAAAACAAAAACAACTTTACGTTCCTCACCCATTCTCACACACTTAACCTTGCGCAATCGAGTAATCGCAGCCTGATAACCCGTAAGGTCCGCAGCGATACCGAGTGGCTCATCTCCAAAGAAGTCTTCAAAAACAGGTTTATCGCTGTCACTTAAAAAGACCTCTCGAAATCTGATATTTTTCGCTTTTTCCTTTTCCATAATCGACTCAAACGAGGTTTTCCAGACTTGATGCAGCCTTTCGTCATCTTCACTTCGATCGCGATTTCCACTCCGGTCTACTCCATTTTTCCCAGATCGAACATCTCTATCCTCCAGTGATTCCTCTCCTAGGCTCTGGGGGTTCACGCCCTCAACCAAAGCCTCCTGCTGCGTTTTATTTAGATCAACATCCTTAGGTGGCAAAGGGGAAGGCGGAACAACCCATAGCGCCAACCCAATAAGCGCCATAGGAACAAGAAATGAGCAAAATACCGCCCCCTTCCAAAAGTGTGTTAGGTCCTTCCATTGTATGTTTCCCTTATCAGACCCGGCATTCACGAGCGATTTACGGACTTCTTCATCAACCCTGGCTTTAATCCGGGATTCTGCCTTTTTGGCAATTTCCAAATGATTTATCTCGTCTTCTATTCTTTTAAATAACATCTGGACTGTATAGTTTTCTAGCTGCTTCTCCATAGCCTTGCTCACTGCAACAGTGATAATCTCACCTAAATCGACTTCTTTAACACCTTCGTCAATTTGATCCAAGGGTATAGGGTGTCGACCTCTTCTTCCTGCAACTTGCTTTTGTTTTCCATTCCCTGTCACATGATTACTTAATACTTTTTTAATTGACTGCTCAACAGCCTTCTCAATTGTTTCCTCCCAAAAACCTGATAGCTCGCGAACCAAGTTATTGTAAAGTACTTTGGTTTTATCCTGGGTCAAGACACGCCTAGAAGATTCCTGAAAATAATGTGTTAATTTTTGATCAAATATCTTCGTAGCACTTTCTTTGTTCCAAACGGATTCTACCGATTCATTGACCACCCTTAGAAGCGATGACCTTAATTGATCTGTTAGAAGCTCATCAGCCGACAGGATATATTGACCAATCAGACGCGCTTCCAAAAGATATTGATCTTTCGGTAGTTCGTATTCATGAAAATCGTCACTTTTCTGCTTTGTCATCTCAGTCACCCTTCTTCACACTGCAGTCGACGGCGCTCTCTTCTTTCCTCTTTACATGCAATTCTCCAATCTCTCTTTTAAACCTTTGAGATCATACCCAAAAGAAAATGCAACTCCCTTCTCTTCCATTTCATTTCTTGAAACCTTTATTACCGTTTCCACCAGGCAATAAACCAAGCTCACAAAATAACTATCTTTCAGTTCTTTAGCATGCACCAGCAACACTGTTTCATAATATTTCAATGTATCAACCAGGAACTTCTTCTCATTCTCAGTTAATTCTCTTTCTGCTAACTGAAAATGTCTGATTTGTTTCTTCAGAAACGACTTAAAAAAGCTAAACCTGATGTTGCCACGCTTTTTCGGCCAGAAAGTTGAAGGCATCGGTACAGCACCCTTATTTGCCTCATAAACAAGCTTCTTTTGTTTTTCCGGGGGTAGGTCAAAAACAACCTGCCCTTTAAGAGACGCTCGCAAGGGTAGAGAAATATGTCCCATATTCTTCTCAAAGAGCATTTCAACAATAATTTTGTACCATTTTTTAGCATATCGCACTTTCACAGGACCAAAATGCACAAGTAGATCCACATAGGAATTACCAAGCTCTTTAGATGTATCATACATTTTCCTTGCAATACCAAACCACACGTCTACCCTAGCATTTGAATCTACAAGGCTTGCATTTAACCAAAAATCAAACACCGACTCATAAACCGGGCTATTCCCCGTGCTTATGCGGACCAGGGCATAAATCAATTCATCTTCATTCTTAAAAAGTGTATTCTTTTCTAGATCCGGCATAATACACTTCACTTTGTCTATCGCTACCAGCACGAGCACGGCCCAGTACACACCATCTGATTTGATTTTTCTTTCAGAAACGGCGACTTCCAAAAACGCGGCTTTTGCTTCAAATCCCAATGCCTCATATCGCCTTTTCACGGTGCTTAAAAAGCCCTTCATATCTATTTGTATTCGCAGCCCAACCTCATTATCGGCATTCTTGATCAAGCGCCGCAACCACTCCATCAAACAGGTTTCATACTGCTCACCCAAACTGTTAATTCTTTTGTTAATTGGATTCGTAACTCTCTCTAGATCACCAAGCGTGAGTTCACAAACGGAATGTTGCAATTTTTCACACAGAGTAATAGCGAGTTCCACGTCATTCGCATGCTCACTTATCACTTCGACACCATATAATGCGGGCACCGTGTTATCTTTCACATGTTCAAACCAAACGGATATTTTCTTTAAAAATCGCCATCGTTCAACCGCGTATTTCCGCCCTTGCCATTGGGTATCAAGATCATTCACCACTTCAAAACCTGACTTCTTTGACCTTGAAGAACCATCAGATATACTTGATATTTTATAACTCCCATACTTTTGAACATCGAAACAAGTGCAAAAGCTTATATTCTCTCTATCACTCGGTGGTAACAGCTTAAACAGAGCACGTATTAACTTGTAGCTTTCTCGCTGAGATTTTTCATATAATTTCAAATGCTTATTTCTTTTAACATGATAGAACAAAAGACTTAGCTCCACCTCAGAGACACGGTTGTCGATTTCCAAAACAGATGGTAGATCACGCCGGAGCAAATAAACAAAATCACCGCGGGGCACTTCTTCTAAAAATACTTCTTCTATCAAGAAAATATCCCCTCGCAATAACCGCATTACATCCTCATTTATAAATACCATTCGCATCTTCTTGTTTGCCCACCGCGCAAAAACCCAATAATAGGTCACCGAAAAAAAGCAATAAGCTTCATCTCCCTTTTTCTTAATCGCACCTAACTGACGACGAATATCTTTTTCAACATCGCACAAACGAGAATCAAATGTCGCGAGGAACGTACTTAGTTTCTCATAAGACGTGCCTGCAAGATTCAACTTGTACACATGCTCCTGTTCCACGGAGGAACCATCCCTTAGTCACATTCTACCAGGAAAAATCCTGGAATTTTCGGTATAGAAGCAACATAACATATCACCCATCACAAACCGCAGATATTAATATTCTTTATTTCTTATTAACTGACACGAGGTAACTACCAAAGAATTATCTCAATTTCTCCCGCATTTTCCCCCATGATCCTGCTACTTTGCTACACCATACGAGTTACAACACTTTTGTATTTTTCAATATGCGGCCCATTGACGTAGCACACAACTCTACCTAGGCAACGACACGCCGCGACACCCGCGATTATGGAAACCACGCCCCGCCGCTACTTGCGGGAGGTGATGAGGGTGTTTACTTGAGTTTCGTCGATGGTTTGGGTGTGGGCAAAACTTCTTTTTTCGTAAGCCTACCAACGAGGGTTCAGACGCAAAGCGTCGAGACGGCTACACTTCCTGGAAAAGGTTCAGGAGGTTGCTTTGGGAAAGCTAAGAATCGAGCCAAAACAGAAATCGCCGGGTTTCATTCGT
>NZ_JAFREP010000013.1 GCF_017377855.1 Acanthopleuribacter pedis | reverse complement strand
GCCCGCCAGAGCATGTCTCATGCCGCAATTTTACCATAAATACTTAGTTACAAACAGGTTAATCTGTAATTTTCTCTCTTAACTTAACGGCATTGGACGTAGGCGACCGCCTCCTTGTTGGGAACCTTGACCACAAAGGCCGCCTCTTCCTTTTTGTCCCAGGCGGTTAGGTAGCTGTGGTTGCCCCGCGTGGCGACGAACCGCACCCACCCCTCGGTGGTTAGGGTGAGGTAGTGATTGGCTGACTCGGGTTTTCCGCGCCGGCGGTACGTGCTCGTGGGTGTTCATCACGTGGTATGATGCTGAAATCATTCATGAATCCCGCGGGCTA
Source organism: Acanthopleuribacter pedis (assembly GCF_017377855.1). Taxonomy (GTDB): domain Bacteria; phylum Acidobacteriota; class Holophagae; order Acanthopleuribacterales; family Acanthopleuribacteraceae; genus Acanthopleuribacter; species Acanthopleuribacter pedis. The sequence continues at coordinate 356,683 of NZ_JAFREP010000013.1, read as the reverse complement.
GCCTTACTCGGGAATTTGGGCAAGGTCGCAAGGAGTTTTTGTGCTGAAACGGATGGCGCTTGAAAACCTGACAGTTTTCCCCCGGGCTGATTTGGCATTCTCACCCATGTTAAATGTGATCATTGGTGAGAACGGTAGTGGTAAGTCCCAGCTACTCAAGATTGCCTACTCGGTCATTGCCGCGAGCGCAGAAGCCGGCCGTTTGCCCTTCTCCAATGGACCGACCAAAGCAACGATGCAGAAGAATTATGCCGAAAAATTGCTGACGGTATTGCGGCCGGAAGCCGTTGGCCGTTTGGCGCGTCGGGGCCAAGGTGTTAGGCGCTGTGAGGTAGCGCTCTTTTTTAATAATCCCGATCTTGATGTCGCTTTTGACTTCACGACAAAAAGCAAAACTGAAGTGAGAATTTCCAAGCTAAATCAGGATTGGCAGCCTAAAGCCCCCGTCTTTTTTCCGACCCGTGAGTTGTTAACGCTTTATCCAGGGTTTGTATCTTTTTATGACCAACACTACATTGAGTTTCCCGAAACCTATCGCGATACCTGTTCACTTCTGGGGATTCCCAGTCTAAAAGGTGCCCGAGAAAAGTCTGCAGCGGCACTGATGGCGCCCTTAGAAAAGGCAATGGGTGGAAAGATTTATCTCGATAACAATGGGCGGTTTTATCTAAAAATTCCCGGCTCCGGTAACATGGAGATGTATTTAGTAGCCGAAGGTATTCGCAAGCTGGCGATGTTGGCGCGTTTGGTGGCCAATGGGTCTTTAATCGACAAAGGATATTTGTTTTGGGATGAGCCCGAATCAAACCTGAATCCCAAACTTATTAAAGAGCTTGCGAAGGTCATCCTCGACTTATGCATGGGTGGGATCCAGGTATTTATCGCGAGCCATTCCCTGTTTTTGATTCGAGAGCTCGACATCTTGGCTCAGGGGTTAGGTTCACGGATAAAGCAACGCTTTTTTGGGTTAAGACCTGAAGAGGATGGTGTTGTGGTTGAGCAGGGCGATCATTTGAAGGATCTTCAAACCATTGTGCTTTTGGATGAAGAACTGACGCAATCCGACCGATACATGGAAATTGGTTAAAACTATGGCCGGTACGAAACGCGTGTTTGTCGAAGGTACTTTGACTTTTGCTTTTGAAGTGGATGCGACCCAGTATGATGATTGGGCTTTTTACCGGAACCAGGTAAACGCGTTGGCCGGTGGTGCCAAGGCGGTAGATTTTTTGGCAATGCAACCTGTGTTTTCCCGCGAACCAAGCCTTCAGAACTATCGGAAGAAATTGCGGTCAAGGTAAGGGATACCCTTGCCGGTCTTGTTTGTACCAAGGTGAACGGCCGAGATGAAACAGAGAAAGTTGTTGCAAATGAAGCCCTTCAACAGAATCAAATCAGGGTTGTGGTTCACCTAGAACAACCGCGCCGTGAAAGCCGGATCAAACCTCTTCTTATTAACCCTGCCAACTTGAAACTCAAATTAAAACAGTTGATCAAGGCGGTTGATCCCCATCCTGATGTTGTGGACCGACGAACACTCAAAAACACCATGCCCTGGAACGTAACATCTATAAATCAAATTTCGAAATAAGTGTTCCGGCACCTTACAAAACGGGGCCGTGTTAACGATTACTCAGAACCGCATCCTGACCACCCGATAAAAAAAGGCCGCGTCATGGTGTGTGACGCGGCCTGGTGGAACTTCCTTTGGGGGAAATTGGAAGGGTTAGAAATCGAAGTCCAGCGTGAGGAAGACCTGGGCCGGCAAACCGGGTTGGGCGGTTTGCGGGGCGGCGGCACCGAATAGGTCGTCGTATTCCTCGTCGAGGATGTTGCGGCCGGTTAGGGAGACGCCTTTGAAGCGGCCGTTTTTGGTTTGGTAGGCCAGGCGGGCGTTGAGCAGCGCGTAGCCGCCGCCGGTGACGCTGTTGTCGCGGGTGACCGCGTAATCGTCGAACAGGTCACCCCAAATGTCGACGACCAGGTTGGTGCCGATGCGGCCGTTAACGCCTAGGGACACCATGTGCTCGGGCACGCCGCGTGGGCGTTTGCCGGACAGATCGGTGCCGCCCACTTCGTATGCTTCCCATTCGGCGTCGATGGTGCTCGCGTTGACGTAGGCCTGCCAGGAATCGTTGAGGCGGAAGCGTGAGGAGAGTTCCAGACCTTGGCTGCGGAATTCGTCGGCGTTGGCGGCCACCGAGGGTCCGAAACCGGCGGGGTTGGGCAGGAACACCAGGCGGTCTTCCTGGGTCATGTGGAATACGGCCGCTTCGTAAGCGAAACCGGCGCCGCCGCCTTTGAGGCCCAGCTCGTAGCTGCGCACGTGCGAGGGTTTGACCTCGTTGCCGCGTTGGTACAGGCCGGGATCCCATTGCCATACGGCCGCGAAGTTGGCGTTAAAGCCTTCGCCGTAGGAGAAGTAGGCGCGCGTTTGTTCGTTGACGGCGTAGCTCAGCGCCAATTTGGGGGCGATGTTGTCCTCGTCGTCCTCAATCAGCGGGTTGTCGTCGATGACGCCGTCGAAGTCCACGTCGCTGTCGATTTCGGCCTCGCGCTTGAAGCTATCGTAGCGGGCGCCCCAGGTGACCTCGAAGCGGTCGGTGACCTTGTACTCGTGTTGGAAGTAGACCGAAACGAAGCGGTTGGTGCTGTCGCCGCGGTAGGTTTCGTTGCGGGTCACCCAAAACGGATGGTCCTGGTTGAGGATTTCGCCGGTGCGGAAATTGATGTTGATTTCGTAGAAGTAGAAATCGAAGGTGTCGGTGTCAAACCCGTTTTGGCCGGTCCACCAATCGGTTTCCTCGAGGGCGACGCGTTCGAAGTTGGCGCCCGCGATGAAACGGCCGCGGTCGCCTTGCCAGGTGACCTGGGGTTCGATGAAGGTGGTCGTGGTGGCGCGGTCGTTGGCAAACCCGTTGACGCGTAAGATGTCGTTGTCGGGATCGTAACCGAACGGATCGAAGAAGTTCAGGTCGTTGTTGTCCTGCATGTCGCGGGCGTTCATCGTGGTTTGTAGTTGCCATTGGTCGCTGAGCTGTTGTTGCCAGCGCACGGTGGCCATGATCGAATCGCGGTCGTAGGTGTTGGGTTGGTAACCGACAAAACCGCGACGGCCGCCGAAGGTTTCCAACAGGTTGCCATTGGCGTCGAGGGGGATTTGGCCGCCCGCTTCCTGTTCGTTGGCGTAGGCGTTGACGTAAAACATCAGCCGTGTGGACGGCGAGACAACCCATTCGTCCTTGAGCAGGATGTTGGTGGTTTCGCGACCGGTGTGGTCGCGCCAGCCCTCGTGGTTTTCGTAGTAGGCGTCGATCAGCAGGGTGTTGGTATCGGCAACCAAGGGCAGGTTGGCGCTGAAGTGGGGGCGCGTGTAACCGAGGGAGTTGGCGGTCAGATCGAGGCCGAATTGTTGTGTGTTGTCGGGCGTGCGGGTGCGGTAGTTGATGGCGCCGGACAAGGCGCCGCGACCGTAAAGCGCGGAGACGGGACCGCGTACGACCTCGACGCGCTCCACCGCGCCGAAGGGGATTTCGCTGAGCAACACTTCCTCGTGGGCCGAGACGAAGGGGATGCCGTCGAGCAGGGCTAGGAAGGTGTCGTTGCCGTGGTTGCCGGTCAGGCCGCGAATGGTCACATCCATAAAGCTGTCGGCAGCTTCTTGACGGCGGAAAAACACGCCTGGCACGCCGATCAATTCGTCGCCGGGCACAATCGCGGCTTTGGTTTTGAGGGCTTCCTCGGTGATGACCGACACGGCGGCGGGGATGTCGCGTTGTTTGCGGTCTTGTTTGGTGGCGGTCACCACCAGTTCTTCACGAAGTTCGCTGCCGGTTTCGCCACGCGTATCTTGCGCGATCAAGCTGCCCGAAAGGAGAAGCAGCAGCAGGGGTAGATTGTTTTTAAGGGACACGGTAAACCTCCAAAAGGACGTGCCTAAGCATGAGGCATGGGGAAATAGTTAAGTTGGTCCTCGCGCAGCGGCGTTTCGCGCCAGCCGAGCTGGACGGGTAGGTCAAAGACACGGGCACCGCCGGCGGCGGGGAAGGCGGCGGGCATGTTGGGAATCAGGCCGGGAATGATGACGCGCACGGCTTTCATGCCGGTGAGCGCGACGTCGCTCGAGGTGATGTCGGCGTAAAAGATCTCGAACCCTTGGGCTTCAACCCGGCTTCGGTAGGTCGCGAAGCGGTTGTCGGGCAGGCGTGGTAAATCGGCAAAGCGCCGACCGACGGGGGTATCCAAAAGGGGGCGTACCTTCTCAACCGCGCGGGGATCCAGGAACACCTGCTGTTGCAGCATCAGGTCGGTGACGTCGCGGAACTCGGGATCGAAGCTGTCGAGATAACGTCGGTCCGCGCGGTGCGGCAGGTAGGGCACGCTGAGCATGCCCCATTCCTCGGCGGACATGCGCAGCAGGCTTTCCGGCTGCAGCAAATCGCGGCTGCCTTCCTGCAAGGTCAACGCCTCGCTCCAAGCTTTTTTGGCGGCCTCGACGGGGTCGGGTCGGCAACCGAAACCGATATTGATGAAATGGTTCACCGGATCCTCGACGATGCCGACGACGACGGGGATGTCGAAGGGGTTGTCCAGGTGCAGCAGGCGGTAGCGCTGGTGGTGCTGTTGCGGTAAACCCCGCCACAGGGCTTCCAGCTCGGGGGTGAGTTCGATGCTGGGCAACGCGGTGTGGTTGAGCCACCAGGCCATGGTGATGTCGCGTTCGACCACCTCGCGCACTGCGCCCACCAAAGCTTCTTCCAGGTTGCGCCCGCCCGCCATGCCCGGCGTGTAGAGGTGGTTGGTGATGGGTTCATCGACGAAAGTGTCGGCCATCCAATTGGCGTAGGTGAGCGTCATCGGCAGCCAAGCGGGGCGGTCCTTGGTAATCGAACGGCCTGCGACCCAGGTAACCGGAAGGTCGCGGGTGAACGGGGTAAAGGGGCAACCTTCCTTGGCGAGCAAGGCGTCGGAATAGAGGATGAGTTGGTCCGGGTCGACGGCGTGTTCCCCGGCGGCGATGAGTTCGTTGTAGCTTGCCTTGCGCCATATGTTGCCGCGGTTGGGATCGCGGCTGGGGATGAAGTTACCGCAGTAGCGTTCGACCGCTTCACCCAACGAGGCGCCGCGTGCAGCGATTTCGTCATTGAAGGCGCTGCCGCCGACAAAGGAATCGTTTTCCCAGGGGCAGGCGCGCGAGATATCGCAGCAGTGGGATTGGATGGTGATCAGGCTGTCGGGAATCGAGGGATGGTGTTGGACCGGGTGCTGTGCCAACACGATGCCGCCGCGGTGGTTGACCATTTGCGCCCAATAATCGGGTGCGCCGGTCAGCCAATTTTCGGGGACGGGTCGGGTCGGCATCGGCAGGAAATAAAAGGATTCGGTGCTGAAGTCGACGGGATCGGCGCGGAGTTCACCGCTGTGCAGGCGGCAGACGCCGTCCTGTTCGGCGCGGGCCAGTTCCTCGAAAAAGAGGCCCAGCATCCAGAGGATTTCACTAGCGGATGGGGTGACGGGATCGAAGGGGGCGCCCTCGGCAGTGCCGAGTGGTTCTGCCAACTGGGCGGCTTCGACGGCGTCGCCGGAACAGCGGCGGCGGTCCAGCAGGTCGCGGTAGTCGGCGGTGCGTTGCGGGACGACCAGGGGACCGAGCCAGCCGCGACCGCCGTCGAGGTGAAAGGCGGCCCAGGGCACACCCAGGGCGGCGCATTGGGTGTCGATTGCCACGAACCAATTGGCATCGAGCCGGCTGGAAAGCACCGCGATCAAGGGATTCTCGATGGTGGCGGCGGTGGCGAACAAGGTTTCGCGGTTGGAGAAGCTGACGTTGTCGAAACGTTCCACGGCGAGGTAGGTGGCTGCTTGGAAAAGGGCTTCGTCGCAACAGACGATCAGGTGGCGCGTGCCCTGGTCGACGGGCGCTTCCTGGTCGAAGGTCAAGGCGTCGGTTTCGGCCAGCGCTTCAATAATGGTTTCGGCGTCCTCGCTTGCCAAACCGGCGACCTGAATGTCGCCCAGTGAGCGGGTCCCGTCGCATTGTTCGAACAGGTTTTGCAGGCGGTCAAGCGGCTGGGCGACTTCAAACATATCGCCGTCGCTAATACGAACCAGGGACCGGTCGCTGTCGAGCGTGAGGAGTTCGAGCCCGGTTACCTTGGGGTAAACGGGCGTAAGGGTGGTGTCGGTCATGAAACGGCTCCGGGAATAAGGTGGGTGGTCGGTGTGCTTTCGTCCTGTTGGGCGCGGGCTTGGGCCTCGATCAGGCGATGGTAGGCGGCGTTGTCGCGCATCAGTTCGGTGTGGCTGCCGCTTGCGATGAAGCGCCCGCCTTCAAACAGCAGGATGCGGTCGCAGGCTTGGATGGTTGACAAGCGGTGGGCGATGAACAGCGTGGTGAACTGTCCGGCGCGTTTGGTTTGGATGCGGGCGAACACCTCGGCCTCGGTTTCGGCGTCGAGGTTGGACAGTGATTCGTCCAAAATCAGCACCGGCGGACGCCGTAACAGCGCGCGGGCCAGGGCGATGCGTTGGCGTTGGCCGCCGCTGAGCTGGGCGCCGCGGTCGCCCGCGTTGGTGGCGTAACCTTCCGGCAGGTTTTCGATAAAACCGTCGGCGGCGGCGGCACGGGCGGCCAGGGTAACCGCGCTGTCTGAAGCGTCGGGGGAACCGAGCCGGATGTTCTCGCGCACGCTGGTGTGAAACAGCGTGGTGGTTTGCGGCACCAGCATCAGGTGTTGGTTCAAGTCCTTGCGCGGGAACTGTTTGATGTCAATCCCGCCCAGGTGAATGCTGCCCGCGGTCGGGTCCCAAAAACGCAGCGCCAACTGGGCCAGCGTGGATTTACCGGAACCGGACAGCCCGACCAGCGCGACGGTTTCGCCCGCTTCGACGCGGAACGAAACGTCTTGGAGCACGTCCGGCCCGCCGGTTTTGTAGCGGAAGGAAACCTGTTTGAAGGCGAGGGTTGGCGCGACCGTGTCGGCGGGGGCTTGCTCGGGAAAATCGGAGACGGCGGGTTGGGCGCGCAACAGTTTGTCGACACGGGCCGCGGCGGCGCCGACATTGCCGAGACCGGCCACGATGCGGCTGACGGCGGTGACCGGGCCGAAGACGGCGGCGGCCAGCACGACACAGGCGGGGTAGAGCGCGGGTTCGAGTTCGCCGCGGCTCACCAACGCGGCGGCGGCGATGAGCACGGTCAACATACCCAAGGAGCTAAAGGCGGCGGCGAGCGCGCCTTCCAGGCCGTCACGCCGTCCAAATGCAACCCTGGCCGCGGCGAGTTTTTGCGAACGTTTCTCTAAAAGTTGAAACCAAAAACCCTTGCGGTCGAACATGCTGAGTTCGCGCAATCCCTGCAAGGCGTCGACGGTTTCGGCACCGGCACGACCCACCGCCTCGCGCAAGGTGCGCCCTTGTTGCGCTGCGCGGTTGGCGAACAGGGCCGGGATCACGGCCACGGCCAGAACGAGTGGCACCAACAGCCACGGCAAGACGGGGTGGAGCAGGAACAGGGTCGCGAGAATGCAGGTCGGTACCAGCAGGATCACGATGAGTGAACCGACGGTGTGGGCGTAAAACCATTCCAGCGTTTCCACGTCGGCCATGGCGGTCGCGGCTACATCACCGCCGCGTTGGTCGACGAAGTAGGCCGGGGCCAGCCGTTCCATCGCCTGGAACAGTTCGCGGCGAATATCGGCGAGGATGCGGTAGGCCATGTCGTGAACCAGCCACATTTCCAGCCATGAAACCAGCGCCGTGATCGGCACCAGGACCAGCAATGCCGTGACCCAGCTTTGCAGGTCGGACCAGGGCGCGCCGGTGGCGGCTTTACCGACCACGACCGCGCCCATCCCGGCGGTGGCGATGCCGGCGAGTTGGTTCAGTGTGGCCAACAAGGTGGTCGCGGTGAACATGAGGCGGTGGTTGTTGAGCAGGCGCAGCAAGGATCGCAGCGCGCGACGTTGTTCCTTCGCGGTGGCAGCATCCGTGGTCATTAAGCCGCTCCTTTCTGGGCCGCAACCAGGCGCGCGTAGGCGCCGCGGCGTGCGACCAGGTCCTCGTGGCGACCCGCTTCGATGCGGCGGCCGTTCTCGATCACAAAAATGTGGTCGGCGTGGCGGATGCCGCTAAGCCGGTGCGCGATCCACAGCACGGTACGGCCGCGGCACAAGCGTTCAACCGCATCAATCACGGCTTGTTCGTTGGCGCCGTCGAGGGCCGAGGTGGCCTCGTCGAGGATCAGGATCGGTGCGTCCTTGAGCAGGGCACGCGCGATGGCCAGCCGTTGGCGTTCACCGCCGGACAGGGTCGCACCTTGCTCGCCGATCTCGGTGTCGTAGCCGTTGGGCAGCGCGCTGATGAAATCGTGGGCGTTGGCGGCTTTGGCGGCGGCTTCCAGTTCGGCCTGATCGGCGTCGGGTTTGGCCAAACGCAGGTTGTCCGCCACCGTGCCGAAGAACAGGTGGGTGTGCTGGCCGACCACGGCAATCGCCCCGCGTAATTCCTCCAAGCGGTAGTCTTGGATCGCCTTGTCGTTAATGCGAATGCTGCCGTGGGGTGCCTCGTAGAATCGGGTTAACAAGGCCGCAACCGTGCTTTTCCCGCCACCGGAGGGACCGACCAGCGCGACCGTGGCGCCGGCTTCGATGTTCAGGTCAAGCTCCTGCAACACCACTTCTTCGCGGCCGGGATAGCTGAAGCGCAAACCCTGAATGTCAATGCGCAGCGGACCGGGCGGCATTTCGTGTTTGCCGTCGTCGCGAACCTCGGGTTCGGCGTCGAGGATTGCGGCAATGCCGCCCGCCGCTGAAATACCCATAAACCCTTGGTGCCAATAGCGATCCAAATCGCTGAGCGGGCGGATGCACTCGCCGCTGAGGAACAGCAGGATCAGCAGGTCGGCGAAGCTGACCGTGCCTTGGGTGACCTGGTACGCCCCGACCATCAGCGCCAGCGCGGAACCCGCCTTCATGGCCAGCCCGATCACCGCCGTGTTGAGCATCGAAACGCCCAATTGCAGCATGGTGCCGCGGTAGAGGTCGTTGCTTTTCCGCGCCAATTCTTTGCCGCGTTGTTCGGCCGCGTTGACGGCTTTTAAGGTGGTCATGCCCTGCATGTTGTCGAGAAATTCGGCGTTGAGTTGGGCGTAGTGGCCCCAGTGGTCAATGCCCAAACGCGTCATCAACTTTTCCCACAGGCGCGGCAGAATCAGCGCCGAGAGCAGGACCACCGCGAGCACCGAGGCAACGGCGATGCTGATTTGGAACAGGTAAACCATCAGCGCGGTGGGGACCAGCAGGGTGATCAGCAATTGCGGGAAGTAGGCGGCGAAGTAGCTCTCAATCGACTCGACGCCGTCGATGAGGGTGGCCTGGGTTTGACCGCCGCTTTGGCGGTCCATGTAGGCCGGCCCCAGTTCGCGCAGTTTGGCGGTGAGCCGGGCGCGCAGCGCCGTTTTCACCTTGGCGCCGCACCACATCTGTACCGCGCTGCGTTGCCACAGCAGGATCGCGCGCAGCAGGATCAAGGCCGCGACCAGGACAAGCAGCGCGGTCAGCGACCCGCCGCCCGTCAAAACGCGGTTGAGTACCTCGGCCGCGGCCAAGCCTTGGGCGATGGATGCGCCCGCGATGCCCAAGCCCAACAGGATCGTCAGGGCAATCGGCAGGCGCACACCGCGGCTGCAGTCGGCCAAACGGGGATGGATCATCATGGTGTCGGGTCCTTAGGCGTGGGGTAGCGGGGCGTAGTGGAGTTCCGCCTCGCTGAGGGGTTTTTGGCGCAGGCCCATATCCACCGGCGCTTGTTGGACGCGGCCACCGCCGAGTGGCGGGAAGGCGGCCGGGGTATTGGGTACCAGGCCGGGAATGATGACCCGTGCCGCGTGCAGGCCGGTCAGGGCGACATCGTTGGTGGTGATGTCCTTGTAGAAGATCTCAAAGCCTTGGCTTTCAATGCGTTCGCGGTAAGTCGCCAAGCTTCGGTCGGGCAGGCTGGGCAGTTCGTCGAAATGGCGCGTGCGCGGCGTGTCCACCCATTCGCGTACCCGTTCCAGACCGCGCGGGTCCAGATTGATTTGCTGCTGTTGCAACAGGTCGCTCACATCGCGGAAGTCCGCGCGGTAATCGTCGAAGTACAGACGATCTTTGCGCCAGGGTTTGTAGGGCACTTCAATCAGGCCCCACTCCTCAACCGAGGTACGCAGCAAGCCGTTGGGATCGTCCATGTCGCGGCTGCCCTCCTGCAGGGTCAAGGCCTCGGTCCAGGCTTTCATGCCCGCTTCTTCCGCGTTGGGACGGCAGGCGAACCCGATGTTAAAGAAGCCTTCGCGGGTGTTTTCCAACACGCCCGCCATGACCGGGATGTTGAATTGGTTGTCCAGGTGAATCAGCCAAGGGCGTTGGCCCAGATTGCTTGGGCGACCTTGCCATACCGCGTGGCATTCCGGGGTCAGTGCCATGGCGGGGAACGCGATACGGTTCATCCACCAAATCATGGTGGTGTCGCGCTCCACCAACTCTTCGATGGCCGAAACCAGGGCGTGTTCCAGGTTTTGACCCGCCGCGATGCCGGGGAAGTTCATGTAGTTGGTGATCGGTTCTTCCGGCAACGCCGTGTACCAGTTGACGTACACCAAACTGATCGGTAGCCAGGCCGGGCGGTCCTTGGTGAGGGAATGGCCGGCGACCCAAAGTACGGGGAGATCGCGGGTAAAGGGTTTCATTGGGCAGCCCTCTTCCGCGTACATCGCCTTGGTAAACAGTACCAGGCTGTCGGGGTCAATCGCGTGTTCGCCCGCCGCGATCAGTTCGTTGTAGGTGGCGCGGCGCAGGGATTCACCGGGAATGTAGTTGCCGCAATAGCGTTCCACCGTTTCGCCGATGGAGGCGTAAAAAGACTGTTCGGGATTGCCGAAACTGGAGCCGCCGACGATCACGTCGTTGGCCGCCTCGTAGCGGGCCGCGATGTTGGAGACCTGGGCTTGGTAGGTGATCAGGCTGTCGGGTACCGATTCGTGGTGTTTGACCTCGATGCTTTGCACGATCACGCCGCTGCGGTTGTTGATCAAAGCGTCCGCGCCCTCGGGTGCCGAGGTCAGGAAGGGTTTTTCCAGGACGCGGTGGGGCATGGGTAGGAAATGGTAGGGCGTGAGTTCCAAGCTTCGTGGGTCGGCTTGCAGTTCGGTGGAGAGCAGGCGACAGGTTGCGCCCACGGCAAAGCGTTCCAGTTCGGCGAAAAAGGCGCCGATCATCCAGGCCAGTTCGGTGCGGGGCGGCAGGCGGCGCGCGGGTAGGTGGATCGACTTGCCGGTGACCGCCTCAAACATGGGTTTGTTGTCCGCGCAGCACAGGCGGCGCTCGTGGAGGTCTTGGTAATCGCCGGTTTGGCCGGGAACGACCAGGGGACCGAGCCAGCCCGTGCCGGCTTCCAGGTGGAAAGACGCCCAGGTGATCTGATTGTCGCGGGCCCACGCGTCGATCTCGAGCAGGCGTTGGCTGTCTAGGTCGGCGAGCAGGACCACCACCAAGTCGTCCGCGTTGGTTTGTTCGCGCATGTCGGCTAGGTCGCTTAAGTTGTAGAGCTGGTGGTCGACGAAACGGCGATAGGGTTGCCAGTTGGCGAGGTGGGGGAGCAGGGCGTCGTCCGCGAGGACGTGCAAGCGGGTTTTCGTCAGGCGGGTGGGATCGAGCTCGCCGCCGAATCGCAGCCAGGGGCGCAGATCGCCTGCTGGTTTTTCGGCCGCCATGCAGCCGTCTTCGAGTAAGGCTTCCAGGACCTCGGCAAAGTCTTGTCCGGCCGCGGCGAGGATGGTTTCCAGAGAATGGTGTCCGTCACACAGGCGCAACCAACCACCCACTTCCTCGGGTTTGGCGGCGATTTCAAACATGGTACCGGCGGGGGTGGTGACCAAGGTGGCCGCGTCACCGAGAGGACGTAAGTTGATGTCGATTAAATAAGGATGGGCCGGTACGCTGAGGGTCGGTGTTTGGGACATGGACTTCTCCTGGAACAATCTTTTTGCCGGACGAAAAATGCCGGGTTATCATGGAGTTGGCCGTGTGATCGTGTGACCACACGGCCGTGAGAATCACGAAGGCGGAGCAGATCAGCACCTAAATTGAGCGCTTCTTGGCGGCGCACTTGTACAATCTGTTGGGCTGCAACGTGCCGGAAAAATGCTCGACGTACCTTTCAGGTACGCCTCCGCTTTTTCCAACACATTTCGCACCAACATCTTGCACAATTGCATCCACCCGAATCGCACACTTTAGGTTGGAGGTTGGCTTCGCCTTTTTATTTAGCCGCTATGCGGCAAAAACATTCTCAGACGTTACTTCTTGATCCAGCGGATCGCGGTAACGCCGGTACCCAAACCATGGGTGTGGTGGTTGCCGTTAGGGGCCAAAGCTTTTTCCCAGCGACGTTCTTTGATTTTCTTGATCATAATCAAAGCTCCTTTAGATTTTGCCGGTCCGCGCCATGGCCGATTTTCACGGGTGGATCGCGGGTCCGGTTTTGTATTGCCAAAGCGTGAACTTTGGTGAATCCCGATTCTAGTCAGCGATTTGAGAAAAAGTTGTCGCATCGGGTACCTTGTGGATGTCGCAAATGGCACGTATTTGCGAATCGTCATGTATTGACTCGGTTTTCTCTTGGTACGGGAGCCGGCACTTTTTGCCTGTCTGATATGGGTTTGGCGGTTTTACCTGTCGATTCGCTCGGGGTTATCTTCTGATGGGGGCGATAGGCAGTCATATCGACGGGTCCGTGACGCAAAACACGGACCGAAATTGGGATCCCGTTATCAAAATGCTTGCGTTGTCATGATATCGGTATATCATTAGCGCTAAGTTGCCCTGGTTGAACCTTCTCTGGTTTTCTTCTGACGTTTCGTCTTTTTTGGATCAGCCTGGCAGCGACATTTTGGCCGGGATGGATAAAGAACATGTTGCAAGCCATTGGGTTAACCAAAGATTACGGCGACCTTCGCGCGCTCGACACCCTCGATTTGACCGTCGAAGCAGGCGAGATTTTTTGTTTGCTCGGTGCCAACGGCGCCGGCAAAACCACCACCTTAAACCTTTTCCTTAATTTTATTCAGCCCTGTGCCGGCGAGGCACGGGTCGACGGCATCGAGGTTGCCAAACAACCGACCGACGCCAAAAAAGCGCTGGCCTATCTGCCCGAGCAGGTCATGCTTTATCCCAAGTTAACGGGTTTTGAAAATTTGACCTATTTTTTGGAATTATCGGGATTGCGCTTGCCCGAGTCCGAACGAAACGCCCTGTTTGACCAAGTCGGCTTGGATCAAGCCGCGAGCCGGCGCCGCCTGGAAACCTATTCCAAGGGCATGCGCCAAAAGGTGGCCTTGGCGATTGCGCTCGGCAAAAAAGCCAAGGCATTGTTGTTGGACGAACCCACCTCCGGTTTGGATCCGCGCGCCTCAAAAACCTTTTCCGACCTCATGACCAATCTGCGCGACCAGGGCATGGCGTTGTTGATGGCGACCCACGATTTGTTCCGCGCCCGCGAGATGAGCGACCGCATCGGCGTGATGCGGTCCGGCAAGCTGGTGGGCTGCTACCAAACCGCCGATCTGACCACCGCCGAATTGGAATCACTGTACTTGCAGCACATGAGCGAGGCTTGATGTGTTTTGGAACCTATTTTTAAAAGAGTGCCGCCTGCAATGGCGCGAAAAACGTTTTGTGTGGTCGTTGGTGGTGTTGCTGTTGCTGGCCGTCCCCGCGGTCGCCGTGGGATTTGCCCATTACCGATCCGATCTGTCCGAGGTGGAAGCGGGTGCCGTCGCCGAGCGTGAGCGCTGGGTGCAGCAAGGCCCCAAAAACCCGCACAGCGCCGCCCATTACGGCATCTTCGTGTTTCGTCCCGTGTCGCCCCTGCGCGTATGGGACCAAGGCATCACCCCTTTTGCCGGCGGGGTGGTGTTCACCGAGGCCCACATCAAAACCGACGCCTCCTACGAAACCGCCCAGGATCAATCGACCCTTTCCCGCTTCGGCAGCCTCACCCCCGCCTTTGTGCTGTTGTACTTGGTGCCCCTGTTCCTGATGATCAACGGGTTTGCGCTGATTTCCGGCGAACGCGAGCAAGGGACCTTACGCTTGCTCAGCGCCTCCGCCGCCGACCCGCGCCGGTTGCTGGCCGCCAAATGGCTGAGCTTGTTTCCCATCGTGTTGTTGGTAGGCGGGGTGATGCTCGGGCTGGGTTTGGTGCTGCTGTGGGGTCGCTTGCCCGCCGCCAACCTACTGACCGCCTCCGCCTTGTGCGCCCTGGTGCTGCTGCTGTACTACGGCACCATCGCCAACATGACCCTGTTGTGTTCCGCGGTTTTGCGCTCCTCCCACCAAGTTTTGGTCTGCCTGCTGCTGTTCTGGATGACGTCCTCCTTGGTGGTGCCCAAGCTGGCGGCGAGCGCGGCCGAATCCTGGTTTCCCACCCCGGATCGCGAGGCCTTTCACGGTGCCATGAAACAAGAGAAAAAGTCGGGCATGGACGGGCACGACCCGGCCGACCAACGCGTCGCCCGCATCCGCACGGAAACCCTGGCCAAGTACGGCGTTGAAAAAGAAGAAGATTTGCCGATTAACATCGACGGCCTGTTGATGCAGGAAGACGAGAATTACGGCAACAAGGTGTTCGACCGCTATTACGAGGAACTGGCCGCGGTCCACGCGCAACAGGAGCGGGTGTTCCAATGGAGTTCGCTGCTCTCGCCGTTGTTGCCCGCGCGGGTGCTCTCGATGACCCTCGCCGGTGCCGATTCCGGGACCCAACACCGGTTTAACGAGGCCGTTGAGGTGTTTCGACGCGATTACGTGGAACTGCTCAACACCGACATGATGCACGAATCGCGCAGCGGCGACTGGCGTTACCAAGCCGACGAGGGGTTGTGGTCGCGGGTGCCCGTGTTCACCTTTGATTTTGGGTCGCCGCTTTCGCGTTTTGCGACCCAATCCGCCGCGCTCGGCATGTTGTTGCTGTGGTTTCTCATCACCGGTGTGTTAACCGCTTGGCTCGCTCCGAAATTTTTGCAGAAGGTGACCCCATGATGTGGCGTGTTATTTGGGCGCATGAATCGCGGCTTTTGCGGCGCGACCGCATCAGCTTGGCCGCCGCCTTGGGTTTTGTGATGATCATGATCGCCGCGGCTTGGGTCAACGGTGACAAGCTTAACCGCTGGGAGCAAGCCGGCGCCACCGCCGTGGCCGAACAAGAAGCGCGATTCTCGGCGCAACACGCCGATTTGGTCGCGATGGAAGCCGGCGAAAAACACTACGACAGTCTGTTCGGCAGCCCGCAAAGTTATTTCAGTTGGGCCGGCGCCGTCACCGTGTTTCCCTTTGATTCCTGGGCCATGCTCTCCACCGGCAGCGGTGACCTGTTCGCCCCCGTCTCGCAAGTGAAGTTCTACACCAAAGCACGGGTACCCGGCCACGACACCGCCAACCCGATGCCGCGTCTGTTCGGGGCCTTCGATCCGGCTTTTGTGCTGCTCTACCTGTTGCCGTTGTTTGTGATTGCGCTGAACTACGGCATCGTCGGCGATGAACGCGAATGCGGTATTCTGCCGATGGTGCTGGCGCAACCCGTGTCGCCGCGACAATTGTTTCTGCTCAAAATTGTGTGGCGTTGGGGGGTGACCTCCCTCGTGGTCTTGTTCGCATTGTGCGCGGCTTTTGCGGTGGGCGGCGTGAATCCCCTGGCCAAACCCCTTGCCCTGGCGCAACTCGCCGGCTTGGTTTGGCTCTACTGCGGGTTTTGGTTTCTGCTCTGTTTGCTGGTCAATACCGGACGGCGCGGTGCCCACCAATGTGCCGTGGCGCTGACCGGGCTGTGGGCCATGCTGCTGCTGGTGGTCCCCGCCGGTGCGCACCTAATCGGCGGTTTGCTTTATCCGATTCCGTCCCGCATCGAAGCCATTGCCGCGCAGCGTTTGGCCGCCGCCGACGCCGCCAAACAGGGCGGTGAAATCCTGGCCAAGTTCTACCAGGATCACCCCGAACTTTCGGCCAACCGCGGCGATACCTACGCCCAATACAAGGCCACCTTCCAGTGGTACCAACGCACGCTCGCCGTTTTTGAAGCCGTCGAAGCGATCACCGCGCCGATGGAGCAGGATTTTGAGGCCCGCGTCGAGGCCCGCCTGCGCTTCGAGCAGGGCTTGGCGCTGCTGTCGCCCGCCGTTTCGGTGCGCGAGGCGCTTGATGAATTGGCCGGGGTTTCCCGCGTCCATTACCGTGCTTACCAACAAGAAGTTCAGGATTACGCCGCGCGGTTCCGCATGTTTTTCGCCGAAAAAGCCTTTGGCGAATCCGTGATTGAAAGCGCCGACGTCGCCCGCCTCCCGCGCTTCGACATGGCCCCGCTGCAAAGCAACGCATCCGTCCTGCGCGCGCTGGCTTGGCTGGCTTTGGTTAACCTGCTGTTGCTGGCGGCCTGTGCCGTGCTGGGCCGCGAGATCCCGGCCCGTTAGCGGTTTTGATTCCGAGGAGTTTCACCATGTCTTTTCTGCTGTTGCTTACATTATTAATGGCGACCCCGTCGGCCCAACTCCACCAGGACTGGGTTTTGGGCGTCGATGATCCCGATATTTATTTCGGGATGGGCGCGCGTTTGGCCGTTGCCGAAAACGGCACGCTTTATGTTTTGGATCCCGGCCGCCACACCATCACCGCATTCGATACCGAGGGCAAACCCAAGTTCAGCTTTGGTTCCAAGGGCAACGGGCCGGGTGAATTTGTCGAACCCGGTGCCTTGGCCATCAGCCCCGGCGGGGAACTGGTGGTGTTCGACACCTCGCTCAAACGCCGCATTGTGTTTGATCCCGCCGGCAACTACCAACGCGACGCTTTTTTCGAGGCCGGCATCGTCGCCATTCGCGAGGCCGTGGCGCTCGACCAAGACTACAGCGCCTTGGTGACCGCCAAACTCGACAAAGAGGGTCGCCCCATTTACGACCTCTCGCTCTACGATCCCCAGATGAAACCCGTCAAAAGCTTGCAGCGTTTGACCGTCAAACCACTGGACTGGAGCAAATCCAACAACAGCGCCTTTTGGGTCACCTTCTTGGCGCAACAATTTGAGTTGCTCGGGAAAGCCATGCCCATGGTGACCGGCGTTGGCAAAGGCCGCCTTGCCGCCACCCGCATCACCCGCTACCAACTCGCGTTGTTCGACATGCGTGGCGAAAAAATCGGCAGCGCGCCAAGGGACATCAAACCCTTGTTTTTCAATGAAGCCACCCGCGAGGCGGCCTTCAAGACGGTGTGGCACAACCTGGCGGCGGAAAACTTCCTCACCGACAAACTGAAACGGCCTGTATTCGAAAAAGCCAAAAAGGCCGCCGAATTGCCGCCCGTCCTGCCGGTGGTTCACCGCATGGCCAAAACGGATACCGGTTTTGCGGTCCTCTACAACTACCACCCGCTGAAACGCGCCGGGATCCTCGCCTTCCACGACGCCGCGGGCAAGGTTACCGGCGAGGTACCGTTCGAGGGGCCGGCCGAGTTCATCGCCGTGCGCGGTGACAAGGTGTACAGCGTGGGTGAAAACGCCGAGGGCGACATCGTCGTCACCCGCTTCTCCCTCATAAACGGCACCATCTAAACGATTTGGGAGCAAGCTCTATGGTGTCCCTACAAAAAGACCCGGCCTTGGCCAAAGCCGAGCAGGAAGCAAGCGCCTTATTTTTAATTCAGTTCGTGGCGGCGCAACGAACGCGTCGGTTATTGGTCGGCGGCAGCCCGAGCGGGTTCGCCGCCTTGGTTGCGCGCCTGACCGGCCTTCCGCACCTGGTCACCTTCGAACGTTTGGACGAAACGCCGGTCGGGCAGGTCACCAGCCTGATGATCATCGCGGAAAAGGGGCGTTGCCTCAGTTGTCATCATCCGATGATGAACGATCCCTCGCTGACGCTGTTGGTTTGGAACCGCGACGGCACGTCCTCGGTGGCGCTGGCCGCCTACGAACAAGGTGTGCGCACCGTGCTGGAACCGGATTTCGATCCGGCCTTGCTGCCCGCGATGTTGCAGGTCGAGGCCGGCGATATGCGCATCGCCAAACCGCCCAGCCGCGAGCGCCTGCGCCGCTTGGAGCGGGGCGAACACATCCTGCTCACCGAGAACCAGGTATTGGAAGTGAAACGGGGCATCCTGCGCTGCATGACCATGCGCGAGGACGGCGCCGAGGTGTTGCTGGGCCTGTTCCACGCGGGCGACATCATGCTGGGCCACGATCCCGACCATTGCCAGGTGACGACCATTGCCCACACGGATACAACCGTCTCGATCCAGCGCTGGGACGACGCGATGGAAAGCCCGTCCTTCCACCACAAGCTGCTGGAACGCATCTGCTACCTCGAACATTGGGCGAGCATTTTGGCCAAACCCAACCTGGAGGACCGTCTCACCGCGATGGCGCGCCTGCTGTCGCGCAAGTTTAACTGCGAAGAAACCGAGAATCCCTTCAGCGAACTGCGCCTCACCCACGAGCAAATCGCCAACGCCCTGGGTTCGGCACGCACCTCGATCACCCGCGCCCTCGCCAAAAAACGCCGCAAGCAGGGGTGATATTTAACCTAAGAAGCGCGATAACTCGCGGGGATTTTAGCTAAACCTCTGGGCTGCAACGGCCTGAAAAAATACTCACCGCACCCAGTGGGTGCGCGTCGTGCGCGACCCCGGTCCGCTTTTCCCAAGCCATTTCGCTGCAGACTTTTAGCCAAAATCCCTGGCTCTTATCGCGCCTCTTAGGTTTAACGGCGGCGATATTTTCCCGCGCTTGCGAGGTTAAATACCTGACAGTGGAATGCCCATAACACGTCCTGGTGAGAGGCATCGATGCTAAACCTGCACATCAAAAACCTAGGCAACATCCAATCAGCAACCCTTGACATGGATAAGTCGCTGATGGTTTGGTGCGGGCCCAACTATTCAGGGAAGACGGCGCTGTCGGCCAGCCAACACTTTTCGGTTCAATACCGAGCGCTTGTCCTTTCTCCCAAGACCACAAAACGTTTGAAGGTCGATTCCCCCAAGACCCGCGTGGTTTATCATGCGAACGGCGACCTCAAATGGATTGGCCACAATGCCAATTACCCCATCCAATAACAACGGTATTGCTTGTGATACGAAAACGAAGCTCGGCTTCGTGAGGTTGCTCCTGGTTCTGATGTGGCTTATTGAATGCCCAACACCTCGGGTATTGCTTCCTGGTTGACCTCGCCGATTTGGGCCAGGAGGCCGAGCATGTCCCAGGTTTCTCGGCTTTCGACAATGTGGTTGTCGGCGAATCGCACCAAGCCGGTGCCGCCGAATTGGAAGGGTGCCCCGCTTTTACGATGGCTGCCTGTGACGGTGGCGTGGAATGCGACCGTATCGCCCTGCTCAAGGGTGTGGGTGACCGTGATTTTGATGTCGGGGAACTGATCCAGTAAGTGGTTCCGTATCGCACGGAATTCTTCACGGCTGACCGGGGTAGTCCTGATTCCGTTGAGTTGCGCGTCCTCGGTCATGAGTTCATTGATGGACGCATCGCAGGGTGGCAAACACCACACTTTATCAAACCATTGATGAACCAAAGGTGCATACGCCATGACGGCCTCCTTGAACGGAAGTGAAAAATTTGGATGCCCCAAAAACATCATTATGGACTGATTTTGTCAAGTGAATTTTCGTCCGATCTGAGTTGATTCCTTTTTCCGAAAGTGTGCGATTCGGATGGATACAATTGTCCAAATATCGGCGCAGGACGTGCCGAGGGCTGGAGCGAAATGTGTTGGGAAAAGCGAGCCGGGTTGATACGAAAGGAGGCGTTCACCTTATAAAAAAGATGCCGCGGAAAACGATCCGCGGCCAGGGCAGGGCAAGGCAA
Source organism: Acanthopleuribacter pedis (assembly GCF_017377855.1). Lineage (GTDB taxonomy): Bacteria > Acidobacteriota > Holophagae > Acanthopleuribacterales > Acanthopleuribacteraceae > Acanthopleuribacter > Acanthopleuribacter pedis. Next base: position 336,784 of record NZ_JAFREP010000013.1, on the reverse strand, counting down.
ACGCGTTAGGCAATCGGCTCTTGGTCGAACAGATAACCACATAACGCGGCACATACCGCGTCGACCGCGTCGAAGTAGGCCGCCCAGGAAAAACCGTCGCGTTTTACGAGGTACAAATCCGCGGCGGGATAAACGCGATCACCGTCGCTGACGCCGTGGTCCATCAGGGCGCCTTCTACCGGCGTGTTGTTCCCTGTCCGGTTGATAAAAGCCGCCGCCGCCTCGAACAAACGGAGGACGGCCGCGTGCTCCGCTTTGTCACGGGAAAGGATACCCACGTGGCGTTCGTCGTTGGCGGTTTCGGGATGGTGGTAGTGGTGGCCCTCGCAACTGGTGTAGGTGATTAAGTTGTGGTGGACGCCCACGGCTTCAACCAGCTCGATCACACCTGGTTCCAAAACCGAAACGAAGTCGGGATGGAACCGCGACGCCAAACAGCTTTGCGAGGGAAAAGGCGTGCCTTCTATGTTGAGGTTGCCGAAGGCGGAGCGTTTTTGCGACATGGGGGCCTTTGCTTTTAAGGTGGCGGCTTGGTCCTCGGTGAGTGGCTGATCCCAGAGTTTCATAAACAGCGAAACTTGGAGTGATTGGTTCCATTGGCGCGGTTTTAAATACGTGACGGTCATGAGGCGACTCCTTCCAATTCAACGGCCATGGCCGCGTGTTCTGGTGTGATTTCCACCATACGGGCGTGTTCCATGCGAAACACGCGTGAGGCGCGTTTGACGGTTTCCGGTCGGTGCGCAATCGAAATACAGGTCAAATCGCGTTGGGTTAAGTTGTCCAGCAGTTTCTCTTCGACCGCCTGGTCCAGGTTGGCCGTGCCCTCGTCCATCAGCATGAAGCGGGGATGGTGGTAGAGCGCGCGGGCCAGCAGAATGCGTTGTTTCTGGCCGCCGGAAAGCGTGGAGCCCAAATCGCCGATACGGCTGTTGAGCTTCATGGGCATCTGCTCGATTTCGTGCCAAATCATGGCGACCTCGGCGCAAGCACGGGCTCGGGTTTCGTCCGGGCTTGCCTCGAAAAACACGATGTTGTCGAGAATACTGCCCGTAAGCAGTTGGTCTTGCTGCATGACAACGCCGAACAGTTTGCGGTACTGGTGGATGTCGAGTTCGTCCAGCGGCGTGTCGTCGTAAAGAATGGTGCCGCTGGTCGGTTTATGCAGGCCCAACATCAGTTTGAACAAGGTGGTTTTGCCGCTGCCGGACGGGCCGGTCAGCGCCACGAACTCGCCCTCGCGGATGGTGAAATTAACATCTTTCAAAACCCATTCATCCATGGGCCCGTAGCGGAAGGAGACATCGCGGAACGCCAAGCTACCCAGTGGGCCGTCGCGCACCACCTCACGGCCCGCGCCGGCGATTTGCTCGGGGTCGCTAAAGGTGATGTCGGCGAGACGGTCCAAGTGAATGGCGACCAAGCGCAGTTCCATCAAGCGTTCGGCGAAGAGGAACGAACGCTGGGTGAAATGGGCTTTGTACACGAAAAACGCGAACAGCAGGCCCAGGGAAATCGTGCCTTGTTGGACCAGGAGTGCCCCAAAATAAATGCCCAGGGTTAGGTCCAGCCCGAGGATAAACAGTTTGGTTGCGTCTTGAAAGGCGGTGAGCAAGCCGACTTTTTTTTCGGCGTTGACCAGTCGTGCGTAGTGGTTGCCCCACCCATGCAAGCGCTCCAGCTCCTTGGCAAAGATCTTAATGGGTTGAATGCCGCGCAAGGTGTCGATCACATGGCCGTTTTCCTCGGAACGTGCCTTAATCGCTTTTTCCGAAAGGGTGTGCATCGGTTGGAAGCTCAGCCGGCAGAGCAGCAGGTACAACGCAAAGGAACCGAGTGAAATCCAACCGAGTATGTCCGAGATCCAAAACACGGCCCCAATCGAAATCACCGAAACCAAACCGTCCAGCAAGATGCCGGGTAGGCCGTTGGTGAAGACCGCGCGGACGGCGTTGGTGCTTTGGTAGCGATCAATCAGATCGCCGGTCATGCGTTTCTCAAAGTAGTGCATCGGCAGTTTGAGCAAATGTTGGAAGAGGCTGCTCATCATCTGCAGGTTGAAATGGGCGCCGAAGTAGATGATGAGGTAATCGCGGGCGAAGGACATCACCCCGTGGATGAGCGCGACCCCGGCGAAACCGAGGGTAAGGGCCGTGATAAAGGTGAAGTCCTCGTTGGCCAAACCACTGTCGATGACGGTTTTGAGGAACAAAGGGCTCAGCAATGCCAAGCCCTCGAGAAAGGCGGTCAGCCAGATAACCTGCGCTACAAACGGCAGCAAGCCGCGGCTGATCCGGGCCAGACCGGACAGGGTTAACCGATCACCGACTTTGGCCTTTAAGAAATCTTGGGTCGGCGTGAGTTCCAGCGCGATCCCGGTGAAGTGCTTTGAAACCTCGTCGTGGGAAAGCGTCATCACCCCGGCCGCCGGGTCGTGAATGACGATGTGATGGGGATGGTACGCCTTAACCACCACAAAATGCTCAAAGTCCCAATGCAACAGGGCGGGTTTTCGCAGGTTGCGCAAGTTGCTTATCTCGCAACGCACCGGGCGCGCGGATAAACCGATTTGGGACGCCAGATGCACCACGTCCCGTAAGGTGGCGCCGCGCAGGGAGACCGGGTAGCGTTCCCGCAGCGCGGGTAGGGTGGTGTCCAATCCGTACCAGCCGCAAACCATCGCGAGGCAGGCGAGTGCGCACTCGGTGCTTTCCGCCTGGTAAATCATGGGGAGGGTGGGTTTGGAAAATAGCTTCATGGATAAACCGCCTGTTGATTAGGAAGAGGGTGGCGTGTCGTTGAACATGCGCAAAAAGGGTTTGGGCTGTGTCCAGAGCCGCACGCGGGTGTTGGGTGCCGCGTTGGGAGGAGCGCCGTCGTTTTGCAATACGACACGCGGGCAAGGTTGGCCCGCCCGATCCGGGGCACAGGGGCCCGTTTCCACGCGCAGTACGGTGGCGCTGCGACGATCCGGGGTGTCACCCAGAGCCCATTCCACCTTTTCCCCCGGGATGAGTTGCGTGGGCTCGGCCAGAATCAGGCGCATCTCTTGAGAAGGAGTGGGATCGGTGACGGCCTCGTATTTGGTCTGGAGCTCGATCTGCATCAAGCCGAAACCGACCAGGCCGAGCGCGGCGAGGGGTAGCAGTGAAACGAGGCGGGTGGCAAGTGGGCGAAACAGAACAATCTCACCGAGGTGGCGATAGAGTCGGTGCTCCTCTGCTTCCGGGCGAAAAAAGGGGCGATCCTTTTGGATAGGTTCGGGTCTCATGACGGGGCTCCGTGGGCGCTGAGCGTGGGTTCAAGGCTGCCTGGCCCGAAGCCTAGTTGGTCAAACAGACGGTCACGCAAGGGTTCGTAAAAAGCGCGGCCCAAATCGGTCAATTTTTCGGTGTGCACCAGGGGCGGCGCCAACGCGGCCATGTAGTGGTTGACGGTTTCGACCCGGTCCACCATGGAGGGGCCGTAGCCCAAGGCCTTCAGCCGGTCGAACACCAGCAGCGCATTGCCGAAGGCGTGGTAGCCAAGGAGGATGCGGTCAAAGGGGCGTTTTTGATTCTTGAGGGGTGAAAACACCAAACCTGCTTCCGGGGTCGCCAAGGGGCCCAGCCAGTAAAGACAGTGGAAATACTGATGAGAACATTCGTGGACCAGCATCTCCACGATTTCCGTGACGCTCGCGGGTGCCGCGATGTCGATGCCGCCCCAGCGAACCCCTGACGAGTTGGATGCGATACTGTCCGCGTCCGGCCGCGGGATACAGGTTATTTCCCGCAGGAAACACAGGATCCAGGCGTGGTATTCGGGGATTTTTTGTTGGAGCAGATCGAAGGCCGCTTGAATGGCCGCGACCCCTTCGCTTGGTTTGGGCGTATCGGCGTGGCCCTGTTCGGTAAAGTGATGGTGCCAATCGGTGCCAACCAAGGGAATCACGGGTTTGCCGTCAACCGTGATAAACGGGGTGGGTCGATCCGTCCGTTGCCATATGGGCCGATCCCCGTGGTGATGAACCACTTGGTACGCGGCGATCAGGACGTCGTTTTCATCGGTGAATCTCAGGTGTTCCCGATCACCTTCGATCCTGATGGCAGCCGCGCTTAAGGCGTCGCCGCGAACCAAAAGGGGTTCGTTGTTGAGCGTCGCGCTGAGGTGGATGCTGTCGCTGAGACCACAGAGGTGTGCGGCGACGGCGATTTGCGTGCGCAACCAGACTGGGTCCTTGCGCATCTGGGTGGATTGCTGCAGGTGTAGGACGATGTTGGCCTGTTCCGGGGTCCAGTAGGCGGCGGTAGCGGGGCGCTGATCGAGATCTTGGATGAAGGATTCAAGCAGCGGATCAGATCCACCCGGCTGCTCTTTGATCGCGCGGGTGCAGAATGAACGGAACAAATTGGGGGCCAATTGTTCGGCCAACGAATGGTAATCACCCACGTACGGGTGGGCGAATAAGCCGAAAACATCCATGGGGTCCTCCTATACGTCAAAGGGCGCGCCCATAAGGGTGCGGTTTCCGTCCAGGGCGAGGTTGGACGCTTGGTAATCGGGTCGGCGGCCGAGGATTTCGGCTACTGCTTCGATGCCCACCATTTCGGCGGCCAGGGGCAAAAGCATGTGGTGTAAGGCGTCGAGGGTTTCACAGGCGGCCGAGGCGTTGAGAAAACCGTTTTGCTTGCTGTAGCGGTTGTAAAGGTAGCCGGAACGGCAGGAGCGCAACCAATCGCATACGCTGCATTGGGTCGGTACGGTTTGAACGGCGTGCACCAGTTCCTGCCAGAGATCGCCGGACACAAATTCAAGCAACTCGGTATCAAAAATCGTTTGATCGGTGCGGCAAAGGCGGTCGTCCAGGGCGATGACGTTGTCATCCAGTTGGATGTGACCCTCGCTTGAAATGGTGATGATGTTCTGTTTGCCGGCCTGGAGCCAATCGTTTTCGGTGGCGCGTCGCTCGTTGGTCATGGCCGATACCATGCGCGACAGCAGGTAAATCACCACCTGACGACGGCGGCCTTGTTCGTCTCGCGCCGATGCTTGCCAAGCCTTCATGACCCCGCGGAAGTAAGCGATCCACTTTTGTTGGTCCCGCCAAATGGGGCTGTCATGGCCCTCGCGCGGGAGGAGCAGGTTGAAGCTGTCGATGCCCAGGTCCTCGATGATGTGACGTGCGACCGCCTCGCCGTCATGTTCGGGGTTGGCCACACACAGGATGCCGGTGGGTGGCAGTCGGCCGGCGGCCACGGCTTCTTGAACCAAACGCAGACCCCGAACCGTTGCCTGATAACTGCCGCGACCCTTGTGGTCGGGTCGTGAGGCGTCGTGGAGGGGTTCGGGACCGTCGAGGCTGATGCCGACAATGATCCGGTGTTTTTCGAACAGGTCGATCCATTCGGCGTCGATTAAGGTGCCGTTGGTCTGAATGGAAATCGCCAAGTCGACCCTGTCGTCGAGGTGTTGTCGAAGGATGCCGACGTATTCATCGAACCGTTTTTTGGGGAGCAGAAGGGGTTCACCGCCGTGAAGCCCGAGAAACAGGTTTTTAAGGGCCAGATCGTGTGCACCGCGGCGCAACCATTGCGCCAGGTGGACGATGGTTTCGCGATCAATTAATGGGCGGTTGGCATTGGGATTGTTTTCTTGGAAGAAATAGTAACAGTAGGGACAGGCCAGATTGCACCGCTCGGCCAGTTTAAGGACCACATCGAGTTTGTTGCTGAATGGATGGGAAGGGGAACTCACGGTTTTCTCCTTGGTGATGGGGTTGGATGCCGGGCGGGGTGAAAACGGCGCGACCGATGGGTGGACGCGCCGTCGGAAAAGCGGCTCGCGGGGCGACGCGCTAGCAGTGTTGCCCTGGCCGCCGACCGTGAGAGGGTTTATTTCTCGCGGGGTTTGGGTGAAGAGCCGTGGGCGGAACCGTGGGCGGAACCGTGTGCCGCGGAAACCAGATCGAGGTGCGCGTCAACGAGATCGGTCATGCCGGCGTCGGCAACAACGACCTCTTTTTGGCCCAAACGGTTTTTCAAACGGTCCGCGAGATTCTGTAAGTTCATGTTTCTACCTCTTAGAATGAATTAGATAGGATTGAGCGCTACGTTCTTTGAATAGATTCAAAAAGTGTTGCTCAGTGATTTTTAAATTAAGTGTTTGTGGTATTGGGTGTCAATAAAAAAAATTAAAAAATAATGTATGTAAAAAAGAGCATGAGAAGGCGTTTGTGTTCTGGTTGCTATAATAAAGAACACATCGGGTTTTTGGTGATTTTACTTTGGCTTAAATCTAAAAAGCTTACAGGTCATTGCAGTCCAGGGGTCTGCTTAAATCGCCGCGCGTTATCCCGCTTCTTAGGATTAATCGTGACAGTGTGCTTCGTTTAGGTCAGGAAAGGGTTGTCTTTTTGTTGAAATCGGAATGGGGTAATCGACCCAAAGCCTCGTTGCGAACACGAGGCGGTTTCGGCCGGCGCCCCGCGACCTTCCAGAGAGGCGCGAGCTAACCGCGCGACTAAAGCCGCGAGGGCGCGTCTCGCTGGGTGACGGTAACTGGGTGCGGGCGAATGTGGCGGCGAAAGTTCGCCGTGGGAAACCCGACGCGCCCGGTTCTTTGATTAAAATCTTATTTTGTCAATAGTTTACGCTGAGTCTGTGGCGGTTAGAAATCGTAGTGAATGTTCCTGCCGCGCGGCCCGGTATAGTGGATGGGATTGGCTGCGACATAAGCGGCTGCTTCACTTTTGGGAACTTTAACCAAATAGGCCTCTTCCGTCTCATGATCCCAGGCCGTTAGGTAGGCATGATCCCCTCGAATACCGACCATGCGAACCAATAAAGCACCGTTCCAGGTAACATCAACCACTTCCCCCGATGGTTTTAAGGTTAGGTAGTGGTTGGCGGCTTCCGGCTTTCCACGCCAGCGATCCACGATTAATAAACCTTCACTTGATAATTGCAAAGAACGAATGATCGGGAAGGTTTTTGGGTAGTTTTTGGACCAAGTGACATTTTTTAGGTTGGGATCATCGGTCATTCTCTTGAAGTTTAAATCAGCCCATTCGGTATCAAAAGGGACGTGTTTTTCATGACGCTTAATCGAAGCTTCTTTTTTGAAATCATTTAATTCGTAAACATCGATTTGAAAGCGATCCGTGTGGGATAAATATACCCGCGTTTTATCGCCAGATACCACCATAATCGGTTGGTTTTGAATGGGGTTAAAGCGGCCTTCTCGTTGGTCGCCGTTGTACCAGGTGCTCAACCCACTTCGGGTGCCGGGGTGGGCCGGCTTGGCGAGCGCTTTGCGCTTGCTAAAGGTTTCATTAGCCCAGGTTAACGTCGGCGCTGTTTCCTCCGGCAAAAATCCGTTCCAATTGCCGTATACCCAACCGTTGTGGACTTTTTCCAGAATAAGGTTGCGGTCCGGCGCTTTCCATCGTTTGACAAAGGATCCGTCTTGGGAAAACAAACTGATTTCGGCTGAGTGAATATCGAAAACGTACAGTTGGTTGTTTTCGGTCCAGATTTGGGTTGGGTAGGTGAATTCTCCCGGGCCTTGGCCTTTTCCGCCGATGCGCCGTTGCAGGCGCCCGTCGGCGGCGTACATGTGAATTTTGGCCTCCGGGAAAGACAGAATGAACAGGTTTCCGTTTTTCGCGAGCTGAACTTCCGAAACCATAAGCGGCTGGTAAACGTCGGTTTCTCGGTATTCGGTAATCGGTCCTAACAAAAGGACAAGGAAAAGAGCGGGGGATAACATGGTGACAAAGATTCCTTACTGATTCCTAAGATTGAGGGAACAGCGTGTTCCATCCCGTGCGAGGCCCTGACAGCGGATTCGCCGATAGATCGTGCGCCCGGTTCAAAAGCGGCCCGGTATGGGTGCGACGCTGCAGGGTGACCGGACCCGGTCTTGAAGTCCGAAGGGTCAACCTGGGACACATATCGAAGGGGCGGTCTGTGCCTTGCTCGTGATTCTCAGCCGATCTGGAGAAGCAGGACATGGGCGAAGTAGGGCCGAATAAGCGCCTTATCGCCCAAAAAGAACGATACACATCGGTAAAGGAGCCACGGGATGGGCTGTTGATGCAGTGTGAATGTGTGCCGAACGGTCGACTGATTTTCTAAAGTTTAACTTTCCTGATGTGCTAAGTAAACGGAAAATTGATTGTTTTCGTAGTCAATTACTCGTATTGAATTATCTTGTAGTTGTTGATTGACGTAAAAAATGATGTTCTGGCCGTCCGGGAAACGGCTCCGGTTCGTGTGGTTCGGGTGGGCGCGACGATCAAGGTGAAGATAGCGGGACGGCCGCGGCGCCGGGCGAAAGGGCACTGTATGGACACGCATGGGTACCCGCGGCTCATGGTTGTTTTTAGCCGGGGCAGGTGTGCGAAACCGCCGCTTCGCGGTTCAGCCTGAACGTTCTGAAATGTTCTTTACAGGTTCTCGGATCGCCAAGACCAGCGACTCGTCAAAATCAGCGGTTCCCCGGGGTGTACCCACTGCTGCCAATCGTTGAGCGCGTTGGGTGGGGCGCTTTGGGGTTCCACGCACAAGGCGTGGGTCGGTTGGTTGTAGACGACCCACACGTCGGTTGATGCGGTCATTTCCAGCGTCAGGGCACCCGGCCAATGCAGGCGCACCGGTTGCACCACCCCGGTAAAACAATCGTCCCAGGGACCCGCGCCCGGCGCGACGGGTTCCGCGCTGGTGATGCCGTCCCAATCTCGTGCCAACAGATGGGTCGGTTGGAAGTCGAGTTGTAACGCGCCACCGGTGGCGAGCTGTCGCCGAAACCAGGGATGCCAGCCGACGGCGGCGGGGAAGGGTTCCGATTCGCTGTGCACTTCCAAACGCAGGTCAAGATGGGTCTCGCTCAGGACAAACCGCTGCCTGACGAAGCCGGCAAAAGGCCAATCGGGCCCCAGGTCGATGCGGTAACCGTCCGCGTCGCGTTGCCAGGGGCGGGCGTAGGTGGTTCCGTGCATGGCGTGGGGCGGGAAGTTGATTGGAAGCTGCAGCGTGCGATCCCCGGCGCGAAAACGTCCGCGCCGGATGCGACCCGCCCACGGCGCCATCGGGTAACTTCCCCAAGCGATGGGATCCTCCGAGGCTGCGACCAGGATGTCGACATCGAACAAACGCAGCGCATGAATGCGCGCACCGAGGGCGCGGTTAATGACGAGGCGGGCGGGTCCGGCTTGGTACATGTCCAACATGGTGATTCCTTGACAAGATCGGGATAGCGATTGGGTGAAGGTCCACGGGTGGGGGCCAAACAAACCCTGGAAAAAGGTGGTTCACGGTTCTTGTTTGCGCTAACATTATCACGCAACCCGCGCCCGGGTAGTGGGTTGTTTTGCATTCTGTGCGTCAGCTCATGGGTGCAGAAATTCACTCGCTTCCGTGTTTCCAATGGGACGAAGGTCGCCAATCGGATACATTCTTTCGCTTTTGGGTAATTTTTTTACTTCCTTAATTGAGCGTTAGAGAAAAAGTGATCGTGTTTTTGAGACTGGATTCTTTTTCGCGTGTATCTTGATTAACGGATTTTGTACCTAATGTTCGTCTGATATAGTAACCCGTCCGCGGCTCTGCTCCCGATTGATTGAGCGATCCACGGCGGTCCTTGTCCTATAACCTGAGGCTTGCTTTCAGGTTCCACCATCGGTAAACACCTGTTTGCCGGCAATCCAACGTGGCGTGTGCTTCCTTCGCGCCGTGCTCACCGGTTCTGGGACATCCCCGGTGAATCCGCGCTGTTTCGTTGTTTCGATTGGGTCAACCGCGCGGTAGGAGACGTTGTTGGGCGCCGTTGATGCGCCGCGAACCTCGTTCTCTTTTTGGTTTTGCCGGAAACATTGAACCGGTTCTAGCATTGATCATTCTGCCGGGTTTTTTTTCGGCCGGTTCCCGATGCACCAGCGGTTGGATGGGTCTCCACCGCGTTCCCTTTATTCACACATGGACCTTTCTCGCCGCTTAAACCGAAGAGACGTTGAAACGAGAGATTCTGGTTAAAGATCTGAAGCGAAATGACTTGAAAAAGCGGGCCGGGCTCGCACACAACGCGTACGACCGCGCCGGTTCGGTACGCGAAACATTTGTTCAGGTCGTTGCAGCCCAGAGGTTTGGCCGAAATCATCGCGCGTTTCGAGCTGCTTCGGTTATCGGCTGAGATGCACACACTAAGTCACAGGAAAAACGAAATGGGCCTTATCCAAAACCCCGTTCTGCGTGGTTTTCAGCCCGACCCCTCGATGATTCGCGTGGGTTCGGACTACTACATTGCCACATCGACCTTTGAATGGTTCCCCGGCGTTCAGATTCACCATTCACGCGACCTTGCCAATTGGAGCCTCATCGCCCGCCCCCTGGACCGCGTTTCTCAACTGGATATGTTGGGAACACCGGACTCATGTGGGGTATGGGCGCCTTGCTTGTCCTACGCCGACGGCGTGTTCTACCTGATCTATACCAACGTTCGTTCCTTCCAAGGCCCTTGGAAGGATACCCCCAACTACATGGTCACCAGCCGTTCGATCAAAGGACCTTGGTCGGAGCCGATCTACTTGAATTCGAGTGGGTTCGATCCATCCTTGTTCCACGATGAGGACGGCCGCAAATGGCTGCTCAACATGGTTGTCGACCATCGCGGCGGCAAATTCTTCGGTGGGATTTACCTGCAGGAGTTCGACCAGGAACAGCAGTGCCTGATCGGCCCGGTGTACCACATCTTCGGCGGCACCGAATTGGGCTGCACGGAGGGACCCCACCTCTACCGGCGCGACGGCATGTACTACCTGGTACTGGCCGAGGGCGGCACCGAATACGCCCACGCGGTAACCGTGGCGCGTAGTTCGCGCATTACCGGTCCCTACGAGGTGCATCCCGATAACCCGGTCATCACCGCGCTTCACGAACCCAACCACCCGCTTCAAAAAACCGGCCACGCCAGTTTTGTGGCGGACGAGGACGGGACTTGGTACGCGGCGTTTTTGGCCTCGCGGCCGATTAAACCGCGTGGTCGCTGTACCTTAGGCCGTGAGACGGCGCTGGAGCAGTTGGACTGGGGCGACGACGGTTGGCCGCGTCTGGCTTGTGGCGGCAAGTTGCCGCGGCTTGAGGTTGAGGTGCCGCACCCGCCGAAACCCTTCCTCAAAATGCCGGCCGAGCGCGATGACTTCAACACCTTTGACCTCGATCCCGTGTGGCAATCCCTGCGCATTCCGGTCAACGAATCCTGGCTATCCCTCTCGCGGCGACCGGGGCACCTGCGTTTGTTCGGGCGCGAATCGCTGAGTTCGCTGCACCGGCAGAGCTTGATCGCGCGGCGGGTTACCTCACATCACATCGAGGCGGGTTGCTCGATGGTATTTGAACCGACCAGCTTCCAGCAAATGGCGGGTTTGGTGTGTTACTACAACAGTTTGCACTACCACTATCTGTACTTGAGCGTGGATGACCAGGGTCGGCGTCTGCTCAACATCGCGAGCAGTGATCGCGATGCGGTGCGTGAACCCCTCGGCGAGGGCCTCATCTACCCACACGACTTGCCGGTTTACCTGAAGGTCGTGTTTAAGGGCGCATCGCTGCGCTTTTTCTACGGCTCCTCGCCCCAGGCGTGGTTGCCGATTGGGCCGGAATTGGACGGGAGCATCCTCTCGGATGATTACGTCTGCGACGCGGCCCGCAAGTACCAACCCGCGTTCACCGGCGCCTTTGTCGGCCTGTGCTGCCAGGACTTGTCCGGGCAGGGACAACACGCTGATTTCGATTGGTTTGAATACCGCGCGCACTAACCCAAACCACCAAAAGGAAACGGCCCCGATCCGGGGCCGTTTTCAATTTAGGGGTCCGTTGTCCTTGGTTTCGTCGTGGGCGTAGGCGAAACTTTCAAAGCCCTCGAGGATGCCCAGCATCGACGCCATTTGCATGGCCTGGTTACGCTGGCTGATAGCGCCGTTGTCGTGAATGTCCAGTTTGAAATAGAGCTCGGCCACGATGTTGCGCACGCGACCCGCCGTTTTGTTGAGGCGGCGTGCGATTTCCTCGTTTTTGAAGCCGATTAACCGCAGGACTTCCATTTCGGCCGGGGTAATACCCGCGGCTTTCACCTTCTCGTCGAGTTTGCGGTACTTCTCGGTGACGTCGGGGTTGATGAACAGGTTGGTGCGCGACTGGGCCACGCACATCACCGTGGGAATGAACATGTGGTATTTGGTTTTGGGGATGAAACCATTGGCACCGGCGGCTTCCATCTTTTTGACCAGGCGGTTTTCGTTGGTCAAGGCGATGATCAGCACCGGATTCTCCGCGGCCCGCAGCCGTTTGACGACCTCAATGCCGTTGATACCGGGCGGCATGCGAATGTCGAGCAGCAAGACGTCGGGCCGGTGGGTGGTCACCAGTTCAACCGCTTGCTCGCCGTTGCTCGCCTCGGCAACAACCTCAATGCCGGGTGCGTCCTGAAGCAGTTTGACGATGCCTTGGCGGGTGAAGAACTCGTCCTCGGCGACAATGACACGAATATCACTCATGGTTTCTCCTCACGGGCGGGTTGTTGCGAAAAACCCGAGCCGACGCTCATTGCTTCGGCTCGGGGCGCGGGATCTTGAGACTTTATCGGGTGAGGCCCGTATTAGCGACCCAGGGGGCGAACGGGGGTATCCAGGTCTTTTGAGCGGAAATACTTGACGGAACCGCTGTGGCGTTCCACGCGAATCAGACCGGTTACCACACTCGAGTTTACCGAGAAGGTCGCGTCGGGATCTTGGTGAACCAGGTCAAGCGTCATCAGTTGTTCGTTGAGGTGCAGCGCTTGGTCGCTGACCGCTTCGATTTCAATATCAAAGGTGCCGAAGCCGCCGGGGTAAACGCTGATCGTCACGTTGCCGTTGTTGCGCACGGCATGGTTCAAGCGCAGGTTGTCAAGGTACAAATAGGCCGCCTCGGTTGAAGCAAAGCTGACGCGCATGCGGAATTTGCGGATGTCGTTGCCGAACATGCTGGGGCGGGGCAGGTTCAAACCGCCGGACAAACGGTTGCCGATGCTGTTGATTTGAGTGCCGTCGGGAGGGGCGGGTTTCCAGCCGGTTTTGGGACGGTCGGCGGGGTCGAGGGGTTCGCCGTTGGTTTCATCTTCGCTGGGGGCGTCGCCGAATACAACCGAAACACCGCCGTCGAGATCGCCCTCTTTGTCGCCGCCGTCGGTGGGGTTGCTATCGCTGGTTTGGGCATAAATTTCAAAGTCGTGGTTTGCGATGCCGGGGCCTTCGCCGTTGGTTTGGCCGTCGTCGGGTGGGTCGCCGAAGGTGATGGACACCCCGCCGTCGGTCATGTCGTGATCGTCACCCGGATTCATTTCAGATTCGGGGGCCAGGTAAAACTCGACCACCTCGCCGTTGGCTTCAAACGTCAGGGTATAGGCGAGGGCCGGGTTGAGCCGAACTTTAAAACGGCCCGAGGCATCGCTGCTGAGGGAACATGAGGTGCGCGTGGCGTGTTCGATCACGGTCAGGGCGGCGTTGTCTAAAATCTGACCTTGGGCGTCGGTAATTAAGCCGCTGACTTTGCGATCATCCTGGAGAAAACAATCGGAGGCGGTGAGGTAAAAAGAGGAGACGAAGACGAGACACAAGGGGAGAAATACGTTTTTCATGAAGAAGGACTCCTAGATTCAATTGGCGGCAATACCCATGCGACCGTCGAACCAAACGCGGTCCGAACCATAAATAAAAAACAACCGAGACCGGGTTAGCCCGCATTTCTCACAAGAATTCGTCGCGAGAAGCAGAAAGCCATGTGAGTACGAAGATTACGACCGAGAGACGACACAGGCGTAGCAGCGCTACGGCGAAGGCGGCTCGACCGAGTAAGCGAAGTAATCGCATGGGTTTCGGCTTCGTAGCAGAATATCTTGTGAGAAATGCGGGTTTGTCCGGTATTGACCAAACCGAGGGCGGTTCGGTAACGGTTGAGGGGCTGATGTGGCGGGGTCGAAACCCATGGTGTTTCGCGGCACCTGCAGCCGGTTCAGGTGGCGAAGTGCGAGGCTGGTGGTTGGTATTAAAAAACCAAATCGCTTATTACGCCTCGCCACTATAAGGTAATCGATCCGCTGCTTTGGGACAAGTGAGTGTCGTCTCGCGGACCCGTGACAAATGTAACGGCCCCCGGAACGGGGGGCGCAGGCGGCATTAGGATGACCCCATGCGGGCCGCCTCGGTTTTGGGCAGGTTGACCTCGATACGGGTACCCTCACCGATTTGCGAATGAACCACCAAATCGCCGCCGAGCGCGTTGGCGAAATAATGGGACATGTACAAACCGTAGTGCTTTTCTTTCTTGAGTTGGTCCCAGGCTTGCGGTGCGGCGAAACCGACCCCGTCGTCCGAGACCACGAGCTGAACCTGATCGGTGCTGTAACTCAGATCCAGCCGTGCCTTGCCGGCATGGGCGTGTTTGGCGACGTTTTGCAGCAGCGTGCGCGCGATGCGGTACAGCGTGCTTTTGACCGCGGCCGAAACGCCCGCGGGGTCGTCCGCGATGTCCGTGTCGAGTTCAATCTCGGGGTAGCGCTCGGCCATGTTTTCCGCGAAACTTTCCACTTCCAAAGCCAAGCTCATATCGAAGTCCGGCACCAACAAATCCGAACAGACGTTGCGCAACTCGTGGCTAATGCGCGGCACCAGGGTGCCGGTGAGGTCGGCTAATTGGGCTTTAACCGCCTCGTCGAGGTCGGCCTGTTGCAGGGCATGCAGGCGGAAACCCATGCCGGACAATTCAGCCAGCGGCCCGTCGTGAAGGTCGTGCGCGATTTGGGTGGAGACCTGGTCCAAATGCTGTTGTAGCATCCAAAAGTGTTCTTCTTGAAGCTTGCGTTTGGCGGCCTCGTAGCGTTGTTTGCGTTCGGCGGCCGCGAATTGTTCCTCGGCCAGTTCGACACGGGCTTCCAGTTCCCGTTGTTTTTTGCGCGTGCGGGCCTGAACCACGGTGTGGCCCGCCGCGTAGCTGATCAGGAAAAAAGAGCCGAGCAGCAACCACCACCAACGCTTCCACCAGGGTTCCTGGATGCGCACGGTTTCGACGATCCGGGTGCTGAAGCCCCGTTGATTCTCCCCTTCGACTTGAACGGAAAACAAACCGTCGCCGCGTCCCCAGCTCATGTCGCTGGTAAAGCGGGCGCGCCATTTTCCACGTTGATCGCGCGACTCGCCGCCCTCGCCGATGCGCGCGCGCAAGAGGTTGTAGCGCGGTTGGTTGTAGTCCACGGTGGTCCATTCGATTTCGAGGCTTTCGTGTTCTTGGCCGAGATAAAGCGCGGGCGGGCGGCCGACGGCAATGGGGGAACCGTCGCGATCAATGCCGGTGATTAGGACGCGCGGTGGTTTCATGTGGGTCACCACGTTGGGATCAAAAGCCACCCAACCGCGCGTGCCGCCGAAAAAGACACGGCCGTCCGGCGCGACCGCGCCGGTGCGGGTGGTGGCCCCGGCGATGTTGAACTGTTCGACGCGGCGGCGCAGGATGGTGTAGCCGTCGTCGCGCGGGGTCACCAACCCGGAGCCGGTATTGGCCCAGAGCTTGCCCGTTTGGTCGAAAGTTAGCGCGGTGACCGCGTTATCGGGGAAACCGGATTGCATGGTGAAATAGGTGATTTTACCGCTTTCGGGGTCCAGCTGGTTGAGGCCGCCCATGGTGGCGATCCACAGCAAACCCCGCGCGTCCAGGCGACAATCCAACACGCTGTTGTTGCTGAGCCCGCCGGAGGAAGGGGTGCCCATTTTGCGGTAGTGGGTTTGGCGCCCGTCGGCCGTGTTGATCAGGGTCAGGCCGTGGCGGAAGGTGCCGACCCACAGGCGTCCATGCGCATCGCCTTCCAGAACGGTGATCGTTTTGTTCGGCATGACCTTGGAGACGTCCATCCTCTGTTTTCCCGCGCCGAGGTTGTGGTGGTACAAGCCTTGGCGGGTGCCCACCCACAGGTTCTTTTCGCGACGGTGCACGGCGGTGAGCTGGTAGCGTTTTTTTTCGGGAAAGGTGAGCGGCCGTTTTTGGGGTTGGTCGTCGCCGGGGGCAAGGTGGAACATGCCGCGATTGGTTGCGAACCACACGGCGTCGTCCGCGTCGATGGTGAGCGCGGCGATGCGGTAATCTTGGAGAAAGGTTGTTTGTTGGGTCAGGTCGTTGAGTGAGACCCGGTCGGCCCCGAAGGCGAGTTTGGCGACCCACAAAAAATCCTTGTGAATCATCAACTTGCTGGTGGAGGCATGGGTCACCTGGAGGTGGAATTGATCCTGGAGCAGTTGGTAGGTATCCACGCCGCCGAGTTGGGTGGCGAGCCACAGCAATTGGTGGTGATCGTCGACCAGGAGCAGGTTGACCAAGTTGTTGCGGAGCGCGGCTGGATTGGCGAGGTCGGCCTTGAAATGTTCGAAGGTTCTTTGGCCCGAACGGCGGCGCCACAAGCCTCGATTGCCACCGACCCACAGCGTTCCGAAATGGTCGCGGGCCAGGCTTTGGGCGCGGTAGAAGAGCGGTTTGGTTTCGCCGGTGAGCGGCCATTGCGGCGCGCGTTTGGCGCGGAAGCGGTCAACCCGATAGAGGCCTTGATCGGCCGCCAGCCACAGGGTTTCCTCGTCTTCCAGTAAGTCCCGGACCAGCAGGCCTTGCATGCCGTTGACCGCGCGCTCCGTGTCGTCCACCGGGTTGATGTAGTACAGCCCGTAATCGTTGCCGGCTTGCCAGATCCCGCCGTTGGCCGCGCGCGTCAGGCAGCGGGTGGCGCGGTCGTTCACTTTGCGGGTGATGTCGCCGCTCGTGGAGAAGCGCCATAACCCATGGCTGCCCGCCGCCCAGAGCTGCCCGCTCCCATCAACCACCATGCTGAGGATGGTGCCCGTCACTTTGTCGGCGCGCCACAGGCGGCGTTTGCCGGTGATCAGATCAAACTGGAACACCCCCATGTCTTGGGTTCCAACCCACAAAAAGTCGGGATCGGTTTGGGCGAGGCTCGAGATGTTGTCGGTGGGAATGCTAAAGGAGTCCTCGATATGGCCGCGGAAGTGCAGCGTGTCGATGCCGTCGAAGCGGACCAAGCCGCGCTGGGTACCGAACCACATCAGGCCGCGTTGTGAACGCAGCATGCAGGTAATCCGTTCTTCGATAAAAAAGTCGCTGTCGGTGCCGTACCGGAAAAATTGGCCGGTCGGCGGTTGCATCAACAAAAATAGGGAAACCCAAATCATTGTGGGGGCAAAGGTCCTTTTGTGAAATCGGTGACGAGGGGGTTGGTGCCATCATGCCATGAAATCGGCAATGGTGCGGAGCCGTTTGTCCCGATACGTCCTTTTCACCAAACGTGTTCTCTTTCTGTTTAGCGAGAAATAACCCTTTTTTGTGACATCCACGCGATTAGCCCGCATTTCTCACAAGGATTCGTCGCGAGAAGCTGAAAGCCTTGTGAGTACACAGATTACGACCAAGCCACGGCACAGGGGTCCGACCATTCGCGGGGCCGACCATTCGCGGGGCCGACCATTCGCGGGGCCGACCCTTCGGCGTAGCAGCAGAGGCGAAGGCGGCTCGACCAAGTAACCCGGAAGGCCGCCCCCTCGTAATCGCATGGCTTTCGGCTTCGTAGCAGAATTCCTTGTGAGAAATGCGGGTTAGGGTTTTCGCGTGAAGGGGTAAAGCATGCGTCCCCAAAGACTGGTGGGGAAACGGTCTAAATCCGCGAAACCCAGTTTCGGCGGCTGTTCTTCTTTCGGCCAAAAGGCGGTGCCGAACAGCCAATCCCAAATGCTGAACACGATGGCGAAATTGGTGCCGTGCCCACCGTGGGCGATCACGTCGTGATGCCAAATATGGAAGCGGGGCGAATTAAACACGAACCGCAGCGGGCCGTAGCTCCAGTTGAGGTTGCTGTGGTTGAGATGCCCGACCAGAGTGGCAATCACGGCAATCCACAGCATGATCGCACCATCGACGCCGAGGATCACCAGCGGCAGGTAACTCAGGCTTTTGTACAGCACGATTTCCAGCCAATGGAACCGGAAATTGCCGATCCAGTCCATGGTTTCAATCGAATGGTGAATTTTGTGCCAACGCCACAAAACAGGAACGCGGTGGAGCAGGTTGTGGATGCAATACTCGAGGAAATCCTTGAACAGGAAAAACAGGATAAACTGCAGCCAAGCGGGTGCTTCTGCCAACAAATTCGCTTTTTGGAGCCCGGCGAACAGGTTGAGACCGGTTGCGGCGTCAAAGCGGGCGGTCAACCAACCGGCAAACACGGCAATGATCAACCCGGCGTAATGGCCGTTAAACACCAGGAAAAAAAGGTCCTGGCCGAATTGGGGGCGCAACAAAGGCTGTTTGCGCCAGGGGAACAACCGTTCAAGCACCAGGCAGAGCAACGAAATCAGCAGCAACCAAAAGAAGTAACCGCGCGGGTCACTTGCCACCTGCCATAAGTTCAGTTGTTGCCAGTTCATGATCCACCTCGGTATCACCCGCATACCTTAGCAAAAACAAGCTGGGGTCCGCCAACCTTCCGCTTCGCATAAAAAACCCGTGTCGGGTGACACGGGTTTTTGGGGATTGGAACCAGATAAAACGCTTAGAACTGCATGCGAACGACCAGAACAACGCGGCGGTTTTTGGCGCGGCCTTCCGCGTTGTTGTTTTCGGAGATGGGTTTGTCGGCGCCGTAGCTGACGGTGTTCATCAGGTGCAGCGGGATGTCGTGCTGCTTGTACAGGTACTCACGCACGGAATCGGCACGTTGCTGGCCGAGGCGCATGTTGTAGTCCTCGGAACCGCGGCTGTCGGTGTGGCCTTGGATTTCGATGTGGACCAGTTTGTTTTGGCTGAGCAGCAATTGGGCGAACTTGTCGAGTTGTTCGCGGGCCGGCTCGGTCAGCTCGAATTTGTCGCTGCGGAAGTTGGCCTCGGCCTCGGAAAGCGTTTTTTGGAAACGAAGCTGGCCGAACTGGGCGATCATCTGCTGGTTTTCACTAACCATCTTGGAGATGTCGTCGTTGGTTTCCTCGAGGCCTTCGATTTTCAAACCCATTTCGGAGGCCATGTCTTTGATTTCCGTCTGGGTTTCCTCAACTTGGCGTTTAATGTCTTCGATTTGGCGTTGGGTCCGGGATTCAGAAGCCTCAATCTCCCGGTCGACAAACTGCTTGGTCGCACAACTCATCGAACACAAGCACAAGATCAAGGTTAGCGCGATCGATCTCATTTAATTTCCTCCAATTAGTTCAGGCATGGAACCTATATAGCCCTGACGAAAACGGACCTTATAGTTGTTTCGCCTGTGAATGCGCACATCAATACGTCGCCTTGGGTCACCCGCTTTTTGCTCGACCGTCATCGAAAGCATGTACTGGGGCCGCATTTTCTCGTTAAGCGTGGTGGTGATTTGGGGCAGTTGGTGCGCGTCCTTAGCAATGAATAATTCTCCGCCTGTGATTGTCGTGATTTCCTGAAGCGTTTGCAAGCCCAGATCTTCTTGGGCCGCTTCGCTGCTGGGGACAAAACCGTCGGCAATGCCCACGATAAAGACCGGCACGTCAATAATGCGCAAGACTTTCATGAGTTGCTCGCTGGTGAGACGGCTTTGGTTGTCGTTACCATCGGTAAACAGCATCAGCGCGCGGTTGGTAAGACCGTCTTTGCTGAAATAAGCTTGGCTGGAACTCAGCGCATCGTAGAGGGCTGTTTTCCCGTAGCCTTTCAACTTAGCCTTATTTAGGTGCCAAAGGTGATGGTTTTTTTCATCGGCGATGGCCAAAACTTCGGAATCTGAGAAAAGGATCACTTTCCAGCGATCTTCTTTTTGGTGCTGATCCAGCAGATAGTCGATGGTTTGGATGGAACCTTGGAGTTTGCCGCCGATATCCATGGAGCCGGACATATCAATGAGGTAAACGGCTTCGAGGGGGCGGTCGTAGGCGGGCATGCACCCATCGATTTGGACGGGACGGTTGTCGACGGTCAGCACAAAATCGTCGCGTTCGAGGCCGGCGACGGGGCGGTTTTGTTTGTTGGTGACCCAAACCGGAATTTGAATCAAGGAAAACTTGAAACTCTGGTTGTCGTCGAACCCTTTATCGGGTTGGGTTTGGGCATGAGTGGGGCCGGCCAAAGCGAGGCAGCAAAGCAGCAACCCGGTTTGGCAGATAAGGCTTTGGTTGGGTGTGAAACAGCTGTTCATAGCCAGGGCAGTATGACCGACTTGCCGCGTCAAGGCAAGGGTTTGGGTGGCATATGTGATTTGGGATGGGTGGATGTTGGTGGGTGGAACGAGGGTCGTATTCTAGAAGAGGATGACCCGGTTGCTCCTGAAGGGACGAACACACCCCGATGCGGGGTCCACCATTGATGTTGGACGGGTGGAACGAGGGTCGTATTCTAGAAGATGATGACCCGGTTCGTCCTGAAGGGACGAACACATCCCGATGCGGGGTCCACCATTGATTTAACCGTTCGCCGAAGGCGGACCTCAACCCGCTGTCCTGAAAGGACTAGCTATGGCAGCGAAGGGTCGGGCCCTTTGAAAAAGGGACCTACCCTGGGTCTTCGCGGTTCCCGAAACGCAGGCGCTGAAAGTGCCGGTCCCGAAGCCTTTCAGGATACACGGATGTCAATCATGAACCCCACGAGCGTTTCGGTATTCCGTGGTTTGCCACGCGGGCGTTTCGGTTTTCCGATCAGGAACCAAACGAAGGTTTCGGTATTCCGTGGTTTGCCACGCGGGTGTTTCGGTTTTCCGATCAGGAACCAAACAATGGTTTCGGTATTCCGTGGTTTGCCACGCGGGCGTTTCGGTCGGTGGAAAGGGGTGCCAATGCCCGTCCCTTCAGGACTGGGTTTCCTGTTAATCGAAGCGACCTAGGGTTGCAGTCACTTCGTTCCTTGACCCTAGGCTGCCATAGTTAGTCCTTTCAGGACAACTGGAAGTGGTTCGGCATTGCCTCACGTTTAAATGAAGCATGGGCCCCGCATGGCGGTGTGCGTGTACTTTCAGCACACGCCGGGTCAAGCCCATGGGGGACCGGGTGGTTGCCGGGTCAAGCCCATGGGGGACCGGGTGGTTGCCGGGTCAAGCCCATGGGGACCGGGTGGTTGCCGTTAGGCTTCAGGCCATCCTTGCTAGCGTTTGAAGAACATCGCCACTTCATCCATGTTGCCGCGTTCGTATTCGTTGATCAACGCGTGGATGGTTAACGCCTTTACCTGGAAATCGTATTGGTGGATGTCGTCGTTGCGCCACAACTGGCACAGGCGCTGTAAACGACCGAATAAATAACCCTCTTCGAATTCTTCGCGTTCGGCTTGGGCCGCTTCGCCGGGAAGGTCGTCCAGGCCGCGACGGGCCAAGGCTTCTTTGATGTCTTGCAATACTTCGCGGCGGTAAAGAGCGTCCATTGCGAACTCCTTTTCTCTAAGCCCGGGCACAAAAAGTCCCGGCCGAATCCATTCGGCAAAATGAGAGCACCATGTTGGTTGGGTTGATTCACCGACTATAAAATGAAAAAAGACCCTTCTCAAGGGCCTTTTCGTAAATTTCGCACAACCTCAGTAAACCAAGGTTTTTATAAGGGTGCGTTGACGGCGCAATAAGCGCATTCCGTCAATTACTTAAACTATTGTTGTGTTCGACTTATTGTGTCGGTGGTAGATTGTGATGCTTGAGAAAAATAGTGTTTCCGCAAGTTTTTGGCTTATGCCACCGCGCTTTGTTCTTCCCGCTCGTGGGGGCACGGCTCGCCGGGGAAACGGCTGCCCGCCGCTTCCAGCTTGGCGCGGAACCAATGGGGCTGGCGGTGTGCGGCATAATAGGCGGTAAAACCGCAGTCGCCACATTCGAACTTCACGTGCGGCTTGTGACACTGGTCGCGGGACTCGGGTGCTTTGACCTGACCGTTCTCAACCACAAAGTCGGTTTGAACTTGGGTGGTCCAAGTGATTTTGTAATTCGAAGGGTGAAAACAACGCTTTTCCATGAGAGCCTCCAACCGAATCGCGACAATGCCTGTTTGGTTTGGGTGATTGCCGTCGTTTGCTTACCTGTGTAGTGTATTGATACTCAGTCTCAGGATCAAACGAAAAATGCGGTCTTCTGCTGAAAAAAAACGTATGTGTCAGGTTTTGATAGGTTTAAAAACGACTTTTGCACCCGTGGCCCATTCCTGGTTAGGCACCCGCCAAATAAGCGCGAATTCGGTTCGCCAGGGTTTCCGCGTGTTCCGCCGTGAGCATCGTGGTGTGGTCGCCCGTCACCCCGACGACCTGTAGCCGACTGAGCCAAGCGCGCCAGCCGCGGTCGTGGTTGTCCGCCGGTTCCGCGTCCAATTCTTGTTGCGGGCGGATCAGCAGGGTGTCGCCCGCGTAAAGGGGCGGCTCGAAGCCGTGGGCGGCCCGAGTGTGGTGAATGAACACCGCCACCTGACGGGCCAGGTGCTGTTCGTTCAGTTGTTCGTTGCCGGGTAAGCCACGCAAGGCGTTGGTCACCCGTTCTAATTGGTGGTCGCGCGGCAAGCCCTGGAGTTCTTGTGCCGTGAACGGCGGCGTTTGGCCGGCCTGGCGGAAGAACACACGTAACATGTGGCCAAGGGTGGTTTGGAAGGCGTTTTCCGCGTCGAAGACTTCGCCTTCAGTGGAGGGGAAGCTGTCCATCAAAATCAGTTTCGCGACGGTACGGCCCTTGGCTCGGAGCCGCTCGGCGCAGGCAAGAGCCACCAGGCCGCCGAATGAGTGGCCGGCGAGGTGGAGATCGCCCTCGGGTTGGGTAGCCTCGATTTCCGCCGCGTAACGGGCTGCCAGGCTTGTCACATCGCTGGGTTGGCTCGGTTCCTCGTCACGGAGTGCATCGGCGTCTTGGAGCGCGAAAAACGGGCGGGACGCACCCAAAGCACGCGCTACATTAATATAGCCAAATACCAAACCGCCGGCGGAGTGAACGCAAAACAGCGGCGGCGCCTCGCCCGCGGGTTGTAGGGCCACCAAAGCCCGGGTTTGCAGTTGGGCGTCCAGGCCTTGGTCCGCCAGCACCGTTGCCTGTTCGCCCAGGGTTTGGTGACGGAAAAAGACCTCGGCGGTAAGCGGGAGCCCGACGCGTCCCGCCAACGCGAGTAACTGGATGCTCATCAAGGAATCGCCGCCGATTTCAAAGAAGTTGTCTTCAAGGCCGACGGCTTCCAGACCAAGGACCTGGCACCAAACGGCGGCCAGTTGGCGTTCCAGCGCGGTGCCGGGCGGGGTTTTGGTGTTTTGGGCGCGGCCGGGTTGCGGGAGGGCGCGCACGTTGAGCTTGCCGTTGGGTGAAAGCGGCAATGCCGGGAGCAGGATGAAGGCGCTGGGAATAAGGATGGGCGGCAGGCGTTTGCCCAGCCAGGCGCGCAATGCGGTGACCAGTTCGGCTTCCGGCGGCGCGAGTTTGCGCACCACCAGGTAGGCGACCAGGCGGGTTTTGGGTTCGGTTACCAGGCGAACCACGCAGTGTTCGATCCAGGTATTGTCGCGCAGGTGGCTTTCAATTTCGCCCGGTTCGACCCGGAACCCGCGAATTTTTATTTGGGTATCGAGGCGGCCGTGGAAGAGCAGGTCGCCGTCGTGGTTGAGCGAGGCGTCGTCCCCGGTGACGTAACGCCGGGCGCCGGGCTCCGGGCTAAAGGGATCGGGCCGGAAGCGGTCGGCGGTCAAGGCCGGTTGACCGATGTAACCGCGCGTGACCAAGGTGCCGCCAATGTGGAGTTCACCGTGCATGTTGGGGGCGACGGGGCGGTCGAAGCGGTCGACGATGTAACAGCGCACGCCGGTCAAGGGGTCGCCGATGGGCCAGGCCTTCAGGTGGTCGAGTGGGTGGCCGTCGAAACGGGCGACCGTGACGCCGACCGTGGTTTCGGTGGGGCCGTACTCGTTGTCGATGCGCATGGTGGGCGCGGCCTTCTGGAGTTTGCGGATCCAAGTCAGTTCGGCGGGTTCACCGGTCATCACGAGGTGACGGGCGGGCAGGACCTGGCTGAAATTGCCGCCGGTTTGCAGGGCTTGCAACAGGCTGGGCATGACCTTGAGGTCTTCGATGCGGTGGTTTTGCAGGTACCGCGCGAGGCTGTCGGGTTGGGCCGCGGTGGCGCCGTCGACGGCGTAAATGGTGCCGCCGATGGACAGGGTGGGGAACAAGACGGTGTGGCCCGCATCGGCCGTGGTTGCCAAAATCCAGGCGTAGCGCGCGGGAATCAGTTCCAAACGTTCGATCATGGCGTCGATGTAATACGCCAGCTGGGCGTGTTCCACGGCGACGCCCTTGGGTTCACCGGTTGAGCCCGAGGTGAACAGGATGTAGGCGGTTTGGCGGGGGAGCAGGTTGGGCAGCGGTAGGGCGTCGTTGCCGCCGTCCTCCACATCACGGCGATCACGGGCCGCGTCCAGGCAAATCACCTCGCGGCCACTGCAAAGTTCCTCGGGTAGGCGGTCGCGCAATGCCGTGGTGGTGAGGATAAAACGCGCGCCCGATTTGTCGAGTTGGTAAGCCAAGCGGCTGGGCGGGGCGCCGGTATCGAGTGGGACGTACATGCCGCCGGCGAGCATGGTACCGCAGAAGCCGATGACAAAGCCCGCGGAGCGATCCATAAAGAGGGCGACCCCGTCTTCGCCACGCAAGCCGCGGCCGAGCAGTTGCCGCGCCAGTTGTTGGGCCTCGCGACCCAAGGCGCCGTAGCTGAGACGGCGCCAGGCCGCGACCGGATCATGCTCGGCAATCACCGCGTCATTGTCGGGGTGGGTTTGGCAGCGGGACAGTAGGCGGGTCGGGAAAACCGACGGAAGTGGGATTTCCGGGCGGCGTAGGTGATCGTGTTGGGCCTGTTGCGCCGCCGCGTCAAGGTGGGGCGTTTGCAAGGCGAGGGCGCGCAAATTTTGGGTTGGATCCGTGCAAATCAGATCGATCAAGCGGTAAAACTGGTCGGCCAAGGATGAAATCGTTTGGTGATGGTAAATCGACGTGCGGTATTCGATGAAACCCACCAAAGCGGGATGGTCGTCGTAAAGCTCCAGCCGCAGGTCGTCGCGCACGATCAGCGACGAACCGGCCTCGGCCGGACGCAGGTTGTCGCTGTCGGCCTGGGCCGGTGGATGGTTTTGGAATACAAATAAAATTTGGAAAATGGGGTTGCGGCTCAAATCGCGGTCGGGTTGCAGCATTTCGACGATTTTTTCGAAGGGGAACGCGCCGTGGTCAAAAGCCGCGCCGACCTGGTCGCGGTTTTGGGTCAACAGGTCGGAAAAGCTCGGGTTACCGGCGAGGCGGGCGCGCAGTACGAGTTGGTTGACGAACAGGCCGACCAGGGGTTCCAGCTCGGGTCGGTTGCGGTGGGTCATGTGGGTGCCCAGCAGGAAATCGTCGCGGCCGGAGCGGTTCCAGAGCAGTACCTCGAAGCAGGTCAGCAGGGTCACGAACAGTGACAGGTTGTGGGTGCGCGCCAATTCACGCAGTTTTTGGGAGCGTTCCGGGCCGAGGTCGAGGGCCAGCCGTGCGCCTTTCGGATCGGTGATGGGCGGCCGTTCAAAGTCCGGGAAAGGATCGAATACAAGCGGGGCGTCGGCCAACTGTTCGCGCCAAAAGGCCGCCGCGGGGGCAAGGTTTTTTCCGTCCAGCTGTTGCTGTTGCCAGGCCGCGTAGTCCCCGTACTGAACGGCTAGCGGTGGCAGCGTGGCCGCCTCGCCGCTCAGGCGCGCCTGGTAAAAGGCCAACAGGTCGCGGGCCAGCAAGGTGAAGGAACCGCCGTCGGCGGCGATGTGGTGCAGACACAGCAGAATGCGGAAATGGTTATGGTCCAGTTCCACAATGGCGGCGCGGACCGGCAAATCGTTTTCCAGATCGAATGGGGTCGCGGCGTCGCTTGCCGCCAATTTGGCCGCGGCCTCGGCGCGCGCGGCCGGGCTCAAATGGGTGAGGTTGTGGAAGGTGCAGGTGAAGGATGCTGCCGGTTCCACGACCGCGCGGGGTGCGCCGGCGCGGTAGGGATACCGCGTGCGCAAAATTTCGTGGCGGTCGAGCAAGTCGCCTAAGGCGCCCTTGAAGGCGCTGACGTTTAAATCGGCGTGGTGATCAAAGCTGCCGGGTAGGTTGTAGGCGGGGTTGTCCGGGGCCAAGCGGAACAGGAACCACATGCGCTCCTGCGCCGCGCTCAGGGGTAACGCGTCGCGGTTTGTTAAGCGGGGAATGGTTGGGGTCGCGCTGCTGTCGGTTTTGGGTTCGGAACGGACGACCTCGGCCAAGGCGCGGATGCAGGTGGTTTGCCCCGTGAAAAACCGGCTCAGGCTCAGTTCCACGCCGAGCTGTTCGCGGATGCGCGCGAGAATGCGGGTTGCGAGCAGCGAGTGCCCGCCCAGTTCGAAGAAATCCGCGTCGAGCGACACCGTGTCCAGACCCAACTGCTCGCGCCAAATGGCGACCAGGGTTTGGGTGATTGCATCCTGGTCGCTCGTTTCGGCCGGCCGTGCCTCGGTCGCGGGTTGGCTGGGTTTGGGGACCGCCGGCGCGGTGCTTTGACCGGGATAGGCCCGCGCCTCCACCCAGAAGCGTTCGCTGCTGAAGGCATAACCCGGCAGGCGTTTCAGGCGCCCGCCCTTGCGCTCCGGGTCCATCAGGAGTGGGTAACCCAGGGACCACAAGCGTCCGGCCGTGTGCAACAGGTGACGGTGGTCGTCCGCGTCTTGGGCGACCACCGCGGGTAAACTCGAATGGGCGACGGCCTCGGGGAGGGTGGCCCGCACGAAGGTGGTGTTTTGGTGGCCGGGTCCTACTTCCAACCAATGGTCGACCCGTTCCGCCATGGTTTCCACCGCCGTCTGGAAACGCACCGGTTCGACCAACTGACGCGCCCACCAATCGGGTGAAACAGCTTGATCATCGGTCATCCAGGTCCCGCTTACGTTGCTTGGGAAGGGCAGTTTGGGGGTGCGCAGGACGCGGGTTCTCAAAAAGGCGGCAAAGGCCTCGCGGGCGGGTGCCATGCTCGGTGCGTGGAAGGCGTGGGAGGTGTGCAGCGGACGACACTTAATGCCGGCGGTGTCGAGGTTGACGCGGGTGACGTCAATCGCCGCGAACGGGCCGGACAGGGTTAAAAAGTGGGGCGCGTTAAAGGCGGCGACACACACATCCGGCGCCAAGTAGGGGCGAATCGTCGGTTCGCCCGCGTTGACGGAGAGCATGGCGCCGCCCGGTTGGTGCTGCAAAAGGCGACCGCGTTCCCAGACGATTTCCAGGCCTTGCTCAAAGGAAACAATTTCGGCGATGCAGGCCGCGCTCCATTCGCCAATGCTGTGGCCCAGTAAGGCGTGCGGTTGGATGCCCCAGGATTGCCACAACTTGGCCAAGGCGACCTGGACCAGGTACAACAGCGGTTGCGCGTGTTGGGTTTGCCGCCATAACTCGGCGGCGCCGGCCTGCTGGTAATCGCGCCACAACCGCGCCGGTTCCGGCTTCCCAACGGCTTGCAAATGATCCAAGCCGCGGTCGATCCATTGGCGGAACAGGGGTTCATGCTGATAGGTCTTGCGCGCCATGGCGACGTGTTGGCTTCCCTGGCCGGGAAATACAAACGCCAAACGCCCGGCCTGGGGCGCGGCTTTGCGGGCCGCCTCCTTGCGGCCCAAGTGCTTGCGTAGTTCGTGGCTGTCCTTGGCGACGCAGGTAAACCGGAAGGGGAATACCACGCGATGGTGGCGCAGGCTGTAGGCCACATCGGCGAGCCGGTCGGGATCGTCGGCGAGTTGCGCCCGTAGTGCCGCTTTTTGGCCTAACAGCGCCGCCTCGTCGCGCGCCGATATTTGGAAGAGGTGCTTGTCGTTTTTCCCCGCCGCCGGGGTTCGGGTCTCCGGTGGGCTGCACACAATAAGATGGGCGTTGGTGCCGCCGATTCCGAAGGAACTCAAACCCGCCACACGGTGGCCGTGACTGTTTGTCTGCCAGGGCTGGTTTTCCTGAATCGGTTTGAAGCGGCCTTTGCCGAAATCGATGTTGGGGTTGGCTGTCTCAAAACCCAGGGTGCGCACCAGGGTTCTGTGGCGCATCATCAACAGGATTTTGATCAAACCCGCCATGCCGGCGGCGGCTTCCAGGTGGCCGAGGTTGGTCTTGACCGAGCCGAGCAGGAATTCCGTGCTGCTGTCACCGAACACCTTGTTGAGCGCGTTGAGTTCGATGGCGTCTCCCAGGGCGGTGCCGGTTCCGTGGCACTCGATGACCTGGAGATCGTCCGGCTCACATTCGGCGACGGCCAGCGCGTCGGCAATCACCCGTGCTTGACCGTCGGCGGAGGGCGCGGTGAGGCCGACCTTGGTACCGCCGTCGTTGTTGACCGCCGAGCCGAGGATGAGGCCGTGAACGGTGTCGCCGTCCTCGAGCGCGTCGCTGTAGCGTTTAAGGATCACCGCGCCGACGCCGTTGCCAAAGACGGTGCCGTCGGCGGCGGCGTCGAGAAAGCGAACTTGGCCCTTGGGCGAAAAAATGCCGCCGGGGGCGTAGTGGTAACCGCCGAATTGGGGCAGGCGCAAGGTGACCGCGCCGACCAGTGCCGCGTTGCAGTTGTGGCTGAGCAAGGATTCGCAGGCCAGGTGCATCGCCGTCAGCGAGGTGGAACAGGCCGTTTGCACCGCAATACTGGGTCCCTTGAGGTCCAATTTATAAGAGAGGAGCGGGGCCAGGTAGTCTTTGTCGTTGCCGAGCAGCGCTTGAAAGTAACCCGTTTGTTGCAGCCATTCCTGGTTGGCGTAGAGTTGGCGGATGAGGTAATCGCTAAACCGACCGCCGGCGAAAACGCCGACGCGATCCAGGCCGCCGGCGCCGGGATAACCCGCGTCTTCCAGGGCGTGGTAGGCGGTTTGCAGCATGAGGCGTTGCTGCGGATCCAGGGTTTCCGCCTCGCGTTTGGTGAAGCCGAAGAAACGCGCGTCGAAGCAGTCGAACCCTGTGACGGGGGCCGCGAAGGGGACGTAACCCGGGGCGCGTTGTTCTTCGGCGGGAACGCCCGCCGCGTCAAGCTCGGCTTGGGTCAGGCGGCGCACCGCGTTGTGGTTGTTTTTGAGGTTTAACCAAAAACGGCGGCTGTCGGGTGCGTCGGGGAAGCGGCAGGCGTAGCCGATCACGGCAATCGCGTCTTCCAAAGCTTGCTGGTAGGGTGGGGTGGATGGGTGAGACATGCGCAAATCCTAAAAACGACATTCCAGGGGGCGGCCCTGATCGGGACAGGATTTGCGTGGCGGGTGGGTTGCTTCTATGGCGAAAAAAAGCGGGGGCATCCAAAAAGGGGACGATGCCTACCGAGGGGAAAGCGAGGCCGGGGCCGAAACACAAAGACCTGAACGTTTGCCTAAGATTAAGCGAATTCGTTTTTGGGAACAATGACGAATCAGGTCGGGCTAAACGTAAAAAGGAGCCGAACGAGCGGCTCCTTAACTGAATGAAACAAAGTGATGTGAATTAAGCTTCCTGACGCGCGGGCATGGGGGTCTCGTGTTTGGCGGCGCAACCATTACAGGCGTTGGCCACGGATACGATTTCCCAACCGCGACCACCGGGGTCCTCACGGTAAAGGGGTTTCTTTTTGCGCTTAATTTTCTGGGCGTTCTGACGAGCAGGGTAGTTGCGTGCGCGTGTCTCGGTGATCACCAAATTTGATTTCATTCGGGGTGGTACTTTTGTACCGCAGAGTTCACAAACAAACATGAATTGGCCGTACCTCTTCCAACATTCCTCCACGGCCGACCTACCGCGGTGGTCTTTCACGGGCAAGACGACATGACGTTACCCTGATTAACAAACGTAACAGCTAATTAACAAGCCTCGAACAAGGGCCGATGCGAAAAAACGCAACCCAATCGGCTGAAAGACAAAACGCCCGTGGAAGGGAGGTTCGAGGTGTGGACAGCCGTTCAATCATCCCCTAAAGGAAATCATTTTGAAGCGAGCCGGTCAAGATAAAATCCTGCAAAGGTTCCGTTGCCGCTATGCGAGGATTTCGGATTGGAGATCCTAAGATGCATGAAGGGCGTGATTTAGGTTTTGATTCAGCCATGCCGCGATGTGGCAATTGGTTGCATCCAAGTGATGCGAACCCTTTGGCGGAGGGCGATAGGCATCGCCCATGCATCGGCCGGCGCGGACCACGCCGGCCGATGCATGGGCTCTGACTGGAAGCATTGCCGGTCGGCGCCGAGCCGCTTTGGATGTTCCCGCTGTGCTAGAGCAAACCCTGGTGAATCAACAGCTCCGCGTTGAGGATGGCCGCGCCGGCCGCACCGCGTACGGTGTTGTGGGACAGAATCACCATTTTGGTGTCGAACAAAGGGCAGGGACGAATGCGCCCGACCACGGTGGCCATGCCTTTGCCCGCCCACAGGTCCAGCTTGGGTTGGGGACGGTCTTCCTCGTCCCGTACCTCGATGGGTGACGCCGGGGCGGTGTGGAGGCCCACTTCTTGGGGCAAACCCTTGAAGTCGCGCAGGCATTGCTTGATGTCGTCCACGGTAGGGGTTTGTTTGAAACGGATATTGAGGGCCTCGGTGTGACCGTCAAGCACATCGACGCGGTGGCATTGCGCGGAAAGGACCATGTCGTGGGGCGCAATGGTGTCGCCCGCGAGTGTGCCGAGAATTTTGTTGGGCTCGGTTTCGATTTTGTCTTCTTCGCCGCCGATATGGGGTAACACGTTGTCGCCGATCAGTTCTTCCGGAGGACCGGGATAACCCGCGCCGGATTTGGCTTGCAGGGTAACCACATTGACTTCCGTGACGCCGAAGGCGTCGTCCAAGGCTTTGAGGGGCAGGGCCAAACCAAGGGTCGAACAGTTGGGGTTGGTGACGATGAAGCCGGTCCATCCGTGGTTTTGGCGCTGTTTCTCGATCAGGCCGGTGTGGTCGGGGTTAATTTCGGGGATCAACAGGGGAATGTCGGTACCCATGCGGTGCGCGCTTGCGTTGGAGACCACGGCGTGACCCGCGGCGGCGAAAGCCGGCTCAACCTCGCGTGCATTGGCGCTGGGCAGCGCGGAAAACACGATGTCGGCTTCGAAATCGGGTTGGCAGGGGCGCAAGATCATGTGGTCGGCATAGGTGGGGCGTTCGCCGGGAACTTGCCAATTCACCGCTTCGCCGTAGGGTTTACCGGCATTGCGTTCAGAGGCACACAAAATGGAAACCTCAATTTGGGGATGGTCGGCGAGGAGTTGAATGAAGCGTTGACCGACGGCACCGGTGGCGCCGAGAATGGCCGCTTTTTTCTTCACGGTCATGTTCTGTCCTTTTTAAGTAGTTGCCCGTGTCTTTCGTGGGGAACGCGACGCGGGACCACTTGGTTTGGAATACCGAACCTGTTGGGAAAGCCCGCGGTTGGGGAGACCGCATGGCGCAGGCACCGGCTTAGCGCGCCATTATAGGGAAGTTAGTCGCCGATGCAAAAGGTTGTTTGTGGCGGAGGGGCTTGGGGTTCATCTCCAGCGCGGCCGGGCGTGCCCTCGAGAAAGGACCGGTGGTGATTATGGGGAAAGGTTGGCGTCGGCGGCGTTTACTTGGGGTTCATCCGGTTTGATCATGGAGACGAAGCGTTGCGCCATGATGCGGCTGATGTTAAACAACAGTTTTGCGGCGATTTTGGGTTCTCGATCCATCATGTCTTCGATGAATTTACGGCGCAGGACCAGCAGTTTGCCGCGGTTGAGGGCGCGAATCGAAGCCATGCGTCTTCCGTTGTCGAGGAGTAGCGCGACCTCGCCGAACACATCGCCTTTGTGGAGCATGGCCAAGCGGCGGTCCCCGCTGAACACCACAAATACGCCGTCGAGGATGACGAACATTTCCCGCTCGTGGAGATCCTCGCGGGTTACCGTTTGGTAGGGTTGAACCTGGAGGATCATGCCCTGTTCCGCCAGTTTGCGCACCTCGCGCTCAGTGAGGTTTTCCATCAGGGAAAAGGCTTGCTGGTTGCCGTTGCTGAGTTCACTTTGGATCTGTTGCCAAACCTGTTCCGGCTTTACCTTGATGTGTGTTTCCGATTCGCCCAGGACCTTGCGGTAGGCGCTTAGGTCGAGGGGGGGGATTCTGTTGCGGCCCGAGCCGAAGTAGGTCGAAACGAAGGGTGAAAGCGGCGAGTTTACCTCCTGGAAATAGGCGCGGTCGCTGGTGATCATGATAAGGGGTACGCGCAGACCGTCGGCCGTGGA
Organism: Acanthopleuribacter pedis; assembly: GCF_017377855.1. GTDB lineage: Bacteria > Acidobacteriota > Holophagae > Acanthopleuribacterales > Acanthopleuribacteraceae > Acanthopleuribacter > Acanthopleuribacter pedis. The sequence goes on along the minus strand of NZ_JAFREP010000013.1, from coordinate 304,554 downwards.
AATCATGCTCGCGTTGTAGGGGCGGTAGCCGAGACGGCGGTAGGGGCGCACCAAACCGGGGGCGCAAAAAGAGAAGCCGAAATGACAGCCGTTTTCGCCGGCGACAAAGTCGTAACAGGCACGGGCCAGGGCGGGGAGCACCAATTGGCCGCGCGACTGGGCCGAGGCGACCAGGCGGCTGACCTCCGAGATGGTGTGGTTTTGGATATCGGGGAACAGGTGCAAAGAATAGGTGTTGCTCAAATCGCGCGTGATGGCTTCCGGCTGCCATAAGGTGACCCGCAGGGCGCCGGTTAGGCTGCCGTTGCTCACCGTATACAGCAAGGTGGTATTGGGGAAGGCGTCCTCGGGGTCGCGGATTTGGCGGGTTCGGTGATCGGCATTGATCACCTCTTTGTTGAGTTCATCGACAAAGACGCGATAGCGTAGCCGGTAAACCGCCTCTTTCTCTTCTTCCGTTTTTGCCTGGTAAACTTTTTCAAGGCCGGTTAACCATCGCTTGAAGAGATTTTTCATAGGGCTCCCTGGTTGTGAAAACCACGCGGGGACGGGACTTGGGGGGATCTTTGATCAACAGGCCCCGCGGCGGGCCTTGCCGTTCCGCGTGTCCGATCCACGTGCCAAATGGGCAAGAGTTTGGGACATAAGAACGTATCGATCAATGTCACACCGCACAAAGCCGATGTGTTGCTCTGTCGGATGGCGCTTCGGTGATTTTGCCGAGGTGATTCCGAAAAAGCAGTAAACCGCGGTGCGTAAAGTTTTGATGCGGATTTCACAACATTAAATCACAAACTTGGGGAGCCGAATTAAAAAAGACCGTATTTGCCGGTTCCTAGCCCGCATTTCTCACCCGAAGTTCTGTTGCGGCCCTGAAATAGCTGTGATTACTTAGGTTACTTGGTTGCGCCGTTTCAAAGCAACGGTGGGACAGCCTCGACGGAGCGCTGCACCGCCGATAGATCGGCCCCGCGATAGGTTGGTCCCGCTACCTTTGTCCTTGGTCGTAACCTGTGTACTCGTAGTGATTTCAAAGCCTTGCGACGAATTCTGGTGAGAAATGCGGGCTAGCTGCCCGCGTGCGAACCCAAGGGATTCCATAAAAAAACGCCGGTACCACCCCGGCGCTTTTCTCTCGGCTCCCGCGAGTAAAGCGCGGGAGCAAGCGTCGTCTGCGTCAGGGAGTACCGGCGTTTTTGCGTTTTGGTTGAGGTTTGGGTTAAGCCGCGGCCTCGACAACCTGTTGGTCGCTGGGCTCTTCTTGTTCCTGTTCTTTGCCCAGAATCAGGGCCGGGAGCAAGGTGGCGTCGGTCACGATGGCCGTGGTTAGTACGATGGCCGTCAAAATCCCGAAGTTGATGTTGGGCACAAATGCCGCGAAGGCGAAGGTGCCGAAGCCGGCGACCAGAATCATGGTGGTCACCATCAGGGCCGGGCCGGTGTGGGTGATGACGTGGGCCACCGCCAACTGGCGACTCGCGCCGCCGCGGCGCCATCGCAGGTAGTTGGTGAGGAAGTGAACCGTATCGTCAACCGCGATGCCGAGGCAGGTCGAGGCCACCAATACCGTGCCGATATCCAGCGGTTTGGAAAGCAGGGTCATGAACATACCGCCGAAAACCAAGGGCATCAGGTTGGGAATCATGGACATCAACCCCAACTTGACGCTGCGCAGGATCACCACCATCAAAATGGAAACCAAGAACACGGCCAGCAAAATGGATTTGATGAAGGTTTCCACCACGTAGCCGTTCATGCGGTGGTACAGCGGGTTTTTGCCCGTGATCATGGCGTCGAGCCCAAACTCTTTGGCTTTGATCTCGATCAGGTCGAACTCGGCGACGGCCTCGGCCGACTTGTGCATCGTCGTCATCGCCGACAAACGCATGCGCCGGTTGTCGAGGGTCATGCGGTTGTTGAGGTCCATGCCCTGGGGCAAACTCATGGTGTACAGGAACAGCTCCTGGGCCACCAGTTCTTGGTTGTCGGGGATGATGTAGGCCGCCGGATCCTCGTTGTTCAGCGAACGGTTGGATTGTTTGATGATGTCCGTGATCGCAATGGTTTTGGTGATGTGGTAGCGGGAATCGAGCCAATCCTCCAAACGTTCGACCTTTTTCAGGAACGCCGGGTTTTTGATGCCGTCCGGTTCGCCGCTGTCGATGGTAATCTCAATCGCCGAAATACCGCCGACCTGGTCTTCAATGTAGAAGTTGGCAATCCGCGTGTGGACGTTGGTGGAGAAGTACTTAAACACGTCCGCGTTAATCTCGTTTTGGAGCGCGACGTATACTGCAAACACCGCCAAAAAGCCGAAAGAGACAATCACCGGGATGCGCACTTTTTGCAGCCAGGCCACGTAACGGATTGCCAAAGGGTGGGCGTCTGAAATGTGGGTCGCGTTTTCTTCTTTTTTGACCTTGATCGGCAGCATCGTCAGCAGCGGGCACAACACAAAAATGGTGACGATCCAGGCGAACATGGTGCCGACCCCGGCCAACACACCCATGCCGATGATGGGCACCAACTCGGCCGTGGTGAAACTGAAGAAACCGATGGTGGTTGAGACACTGGTTAACAAGGTGGGCAGCAGGTTTTTGTCCAAGGTCTTTTTGGTGGCCTCAACCTTTTCGTAACCCATGCGGCGGAACTGGAAGAAGGTCACCAGAATGTGAACCGCGTCCGCGATGCCGATGGCGATCAGAATGTGGGGAACCGTGGAGGTTAGGTTGTTAAACTTAAACCCCGTCCAACCCGCGAAACCGAGGGCCATCATCAAACTAGGCACGATGATGACAAAAGGCAGGATCAACGCCGAAACGCGGCGGAAGGAAATCAGCAAAAAGGCCACAATCGCCAGCAACAAAATCGGGATCATGGTTTCCAGGTCGGCCTCGGTCACATCCTTAAAGGTCTGGCTCACCGCCGAACTGCCCGACATATAAAAGGTATGATCCCCCTGACCGACGTACTTGGGCAAAAAGGTATCGTCGCGCAAATTCTCGGAGAGGGGTTCGCTGCTGTACTTGCGCATCAGCATGCGCGCGCTCGACATCACCTCGTTGTAATCGGGTGTGCCGCCGATGGCCGGCTTGAGCACCCCAATCACCAGCGCCATTTTGCCGTCCGGTGACAAAAGGTAACCTGGTACCGTTTCGTGGTTGCGCGCCACCTCGTAGCGCGCCGCCAGCAACGAATCCAATTCATCCGGCTCAAGGAGCTCGAGCTCTTCCAAATCGGGAATCAGTGGTTCGACGATCATTTCGTCATCTTCCGCGTGGACCCAATTAAAGTTGGACAAGGAGTCAACCCGAATGATTTCCTTGACCTGCCACATGTCCTCGGTCAACTGGTGGATCAGCCGCACCGTGTCCATATCAAACACGCCGGATTCGGAATGAATCGCGATCACCACATTTTCGTCGTTGCCGAATTGGCGTTCGAACTCATCAAAGGCTTGCAGCAAGGGATCCGTTTCGCGGAACCACATACGATAACTGAAGTCGGAACCGAGGTAGGGCAGACCTGAGACAAATGCAGCAATAAAAAGCACGCCGAAGGCAATCGATAGAATGGGTTTTTTGACCAGAAATTCGGCGGTTCGGTAGCTTAAGGTTGTCTTTTCGTCGTTGGACATATCACATGCTCCTTAGAACGGGGTCCGAGTCGGTGTGATGGACGGGGCTAACCGAATCGGATTGAGAAGTGGTGCCCCGGCGGCGTCCGGTTGCCGTCGGCGCAGGGGGGGGACGTTAGAAGAATCGGGTAAGGGTCAGATAGACTTGGTTGGCCTCGTGTAGCAGCTCCAGACCCACCGCGTCTTCTTCCTTGGGCGGTGCTTCCACGATGCGGAAACCGCCCTGAATTTTCCAAGTGTCGGTCAGTCGTTGGGAATAACGGGCGTTGATCAGCGTTTCGTTGCTGCGCTCCACATCGTGGATGACCGTGACCAACAACTGGCGGTCCATGGTGTCGTTCCAGGCGTGGCTGTAGCCCAGCAACACGTCGCGTTGGAACGTGTTGAGCTCGGCGCGGCGTTCCTTGCCGGGACCAATCAAACCCTGGGCTTCAAAGAGCAACACCACGTCGGCGCCGCTTCCGGTGGCCCAGCCGTATTCCAAACCAAAAGCCGCTTGGCCGTGATCGGAGATTTCCGGCAGCAGTGAAAAACCGTCGGGTTTGACAAAGTTCTTGTGAGAGAACTCGACCTTTGCGATCCAGGGACCCATGATTTGCAGATAGGTACCGCCGACATCAATCACCCGCTGGTAGATGGGAATCGCCAGGGTGCCGTCGGGGTCGGGAAAATCGTCTTCGTCGAGGGGGACGACAATCGGTAGATTGCGTTCGATATGATCGATGTAATGCAGGCTGAGGTCGACGTTGTCGAGGGTTTGCGTAAACCGGCCGCCCCACTGATTCACGTTTTTGTCGCGGGTTAAATCGCCGTCGTCCTCCCAAATACGGTAGGGACCCAGGTCGAACCCGTCGGGAACCAGTGAAAGCCGTGAACTGGGTCCGGGAAATTCCGGCTCCTCGAAACGCGGCATATAATAAAAGGTTAGCGCCCCACGACCCAAACTCTTGCGTAGAGAGATCATCAATTCGCCCAACTTCTCGGCATTTTCGATGTTGCTGTCGTAGTTACGGCTGTTGATGAAGTCGGCCGGGTGGAAGGCTTCGGTGGCGGTCCAGTTCAGCATTTGGTAACCGGAGCGGAATTCCCATCCGCGGCCGCGGTAGCCAATCCAGGCCTCTTCAATCGCGTAGATCTCGCGGTTGTCGTCTTCGACGTCGTAACGGGCGATCCCGCGCACCGAGGCGCGCCAGCGGCGGCGCTTGAAGGTGGCTTCCAGCCGGGTGAACAGCGCGGCACCGGCATCGGTGGTTTCATCGTTGTCGTCGTCGGTGAATTGACGGCTCTCGAGCGCGACTTCCCCTTTAAAACGCAGGTTGGCGAAGGCGTCGACAGCACAAAGCGGAAACAGGCAAAGGGATAGGATCCAAAGACCAAGATTCGATTTGCGGGTTCGACTTGGCTGGTGCGGGTTCATGAGGGGTCCTCCAACATGGGTGAGAATCGAGGGCGAGCGGGCGCCGTGATCGTCCAAATCGCGGTACCCGCCTGGAACAGGCACGGTGTTGGGCGGAGGGTTCCGTTGCCAACACCCGTTCCAAGGAGCGGGCCCGAGACGCGCGCGAGACGGCGAAAAGTGTGTGGGCGGCGTGGAAGGTTGCTGCCACGGCCCATCACCCGTTCGTTTTTTCGCCGTAAAGAGCGCATTTCGGGTCAAAACGCATGTGATGGGGTCGATTCTACCAATTACCTGGGAAAAGCTGGGCTTGGAAAAAGGAATGAGGGATAAATCCGATGTTTTCCCAGCCCGTTACCGCGTTTGATCAACCCCTTCACGGGGCGTGACCAAGCGCCGTGTTGCTTAGTTCACCAAGCTGTCGCTTTCGAATTCGTATTCGTCGTAATCTTTGCCGACCTCGCGTTTGGACCAGGTGATAATCGACGATTTTTTGGTTTGGTGGTTGTTCATCTCAATTTCGTGAACGCGCCAGTGCTCCCCCAGCTTGCGGTAATCGCGGAAGGTCGCCGTTTTCATCAACTCGCCCTTGCGGTCGTAGTACTCCGTTTTGAGGGGGTTGTGGTATTCCTTGTCGACCCAGGTAATCTGTTTGCTGTAACCACTTTTCCGACTGACGGGAATCCGCTGCAGTTTCCACACCTCACGGCCGTCCAACCGCGTATCTTCCAACCACTTGTGTTTAAACTTCTCCACTTCCTGGCTACCCAAGTCCTCGTAAGCGAACTCGCTACCCATAAAGGCGCCGGACTTGTTGCGCGAGCTGATCCGTTTGACCCGTTTCAGCGCGGGCAGGTAAAGCCACTGATCGTCGTCTTTCTTTTTGTAGGTCCACGTCAGCATCTTGGTGCCTTTCACATCGGCCGGCCAGAGGAACAAAGACACCGATTGATCGCCCTCGCGTTTGGTCTCGCGGGTTTGGGTGGTCATCTTGCGTTCGATGCGGTCACCGTGGGCGTTGATCAGAACCATCGTCATCTCGGCGTATTCACCGACAAAACCGTCGTTCATTTTTTCGTTTTCTTTGGCGATCTCCAGACCTTTTTTCTCCGGGCTCTGGGCCGCGAGGGGCAGGGCGCCCAAGGTGAGTGCGATGCTTAAAGCCAGTACAGCCGCCTTCATAGAAAGGCCTCCTTTTGGATAAGTTCGTAAGTGCATACTTAGTTAGTGAGAGAATGTTGCATGGGGGGGCGTTTTATAGGGGGGTGCTTAAGCCGAGCCAAACAGCGTTTCGGTGAAGAACCGCAGCATGGCGGGGTTGTAATGGGCCTTGATGGCTTCGTCTTTGAGGCCGAAACCACGCAGGGAAAAGCGCGCTGCCTGGTCGAGGATTTCGGCGCGTTCGAAGCCGTAATCAACCGCGGGTTTGGGTGGTAAGTGAACCAGACGTAGAGACATGGCGAGGTGATGGGTAAACCACCAGCGCAGTACTGGATCCACGCCGGGATCGACCATATCGCCCGCCGCAACCGAGGCGTGGACGCAGGCTTCCCATTTTTCGGTCCAAAGTTCGATGTGGGTGTCCCAGAAGGTGCGGGCAAAAGTGCCGTCTTCGAGCAAGCTCTGGGTAATCAGTCGTGGGATGTAGAGGTGGGGATCGGTTTCCGCGAGTTGCGCGTCTTGTTCGCCGATGAACACCACCGACAGTAAAAAATGGACGCTGTTGACCAGGGTGGAGGTAGATGGCTCAAGGCTTTGGATGATTTCGGAGAAGCGGTGGGTCTGGTCGCAAAGTCCGCCCTGAATCTCTGAGAAAAGGTGTTCCTTGGAGGGGAAGTGGCGGTAGAGCAGGGCTTCCGAGACGCCCGCTTTCTCCGCGATTTGTTTGGTGGTGGTCCCGTTAAAGCCCTGATACGAAAACAGTGGCAAGGCGGCGGCGATGATCGAATTTCTGCGTTGTTCCGCGCTTAAGCGCGTTTGTTTGGTCATTCGAGCCTCCGACAGGAATAATAAGTAAGTGTTTACTTATAAGCAAGCCCATGATCCAAGTTTTACATTCCTGCGACGCATTCTCATGCCCCGCCCGTTGGTGGCGAGGATGGGCGGGCATCCTTCGTATTTTTGTGAAAACGATGGGCCGCATCCCTGCCGTAGGTTCGTGGACGCATGGTTTGCTACGCCTTTCACCGCATTAGCCGTTGATTCTTTTTTCGCGAGGGTCTTTTCGTGGTATGTTCCATCAACCCTTTCTTTATTATTTTTGGCCTGGAATTTTGGCGGTACCGGCCGTGAATACGTTGCCTTCGCATCGGTGTTTACGCGATGTGATCCGCCTGGATTGCCGGCTTTGTTTTTGATTCTTGTTGTTTTTCGTTTTGTTTTGGATGTTTTTTTTGTGGCTCGCTCCTATGTTGGAGGTAGTGATGCAGCGTGTTCTCCTCGTTTTTGCTTTTCTCCTTATGCCCGGCTTTAGTTTGACTCAGGATGCGGTCAACCTTGAACTGCACCCTTTTGATCGCTTCCAGACCACCGCCGGCGCCGCCCTGACCGGGGTGGTTACGCCCACCTCCGCGGGTTTGTTGCTCAACGGCAATCCAGTTTCCCTGGACGCCGCCGGCCATTTTTCGGTGCACATCCCCTTGGTTGAAGGTGTGAATACGCTCCTCTTTCGCGTTTCTCACCCCACCCTACCCGCGCAAACCTTCAAACATTCCTTGGTCTTTGACCAAACCGCGCCCAGCCTGGTGGTGGATCAACCCGCGCTGCCTTTTTACACCAACCAAACCCAGGTGACCGTTTTTGGTCGGGTGGGCGACAATGTCCCCGAGGCGCTGACCCTTACGCGGGATGGTGTTCCCGTTGCCTTAAACGGCTTCCAGTTTTTTGATCGCGATCTTCCCTTGCGTGAAGGTCGCAATGATTTTTCCTACCTGCTTTCGGATGCCGCGGGCAACCAACGCGAACGCGTCGTCTCTGTTTACCATCGCGCGGCTGAACCCGAGGTCGTCCTCAATCTGCCGCAACGGATCGCCGCTTTTGGGGCCTATTCCGTCGCCGTCACCCCGGAAAATCCCGACGCGTTGGTGCAGCAAACCCTGAGTGTGGCCGGGGTTGAGGTTTTTCGTGTTGCCGATGGAAGCGTTTTTTCCCAAACCTTTACCCACGCCGGTGATCGCGATTTTGTCCCGGTTTCTTACCGTGCCCGTGATCGGTACGGAAATGTGCTGGAACGGGATCAGTCGGTACCGGTGGATTTTCCTTTGTTTGTCTTCGGCCAAGTATTAGATGATGCGACGGGTTACCCCCTGGCGGGGGTCCCTGTTGTCCTGAGTTCCCCAACGACCTCGGTTACCGCCGTCAGCAACAGCGACGGTCGCTTTGACGGCTATCTCAATGGATCGCCGCTAACCCTGTCGATCCATCATCCCGATTACGTGCCGCTCCAGCGTCGCGCCGCCGTCACCCGCGGTGGCGGCTTGCGTTTTCACGATATACGCCTGACCGCCCGCGGCGCGGCGCAATCGCTCGCGTTACCCGTTGACCTGCCAGGTGTTGCGTTGACGCTTTCTGGTTTTAGCGGCAGCGTTCAGGCCGGGCTGTTTGGCGAACAGGCCTTGCCCCTGCTCTTACCGCTCGGCTGGTCGCCCTTGAAAGGATTCGCCCTGCTCGGTGCCGAGGGGCGTGGTCGCGTTTTGGGTTCGGTTCAGCTTGAGCGCGGCCCGCCCGCGGGAACGCCCTTGGTCCTGTTGCAGCAAGAGGGCGCGAACTGGCGGGTCGTCGCGGTTTCCTCCGCGGCGGGCACCCGTCTCGACATCGATGTACCTGATGTCGGCGCCGGTTCCTGGCTGGTTGCCGCGCCCGATGTGGGCATGGCCGTGCCCGCCGTTGGTGATCGCTTACAACGTACCGCGCTGCACCCGTCGTCTTACACCGATTTTCGTTCGATTAAAACCGACCCCGAGGTTGTTTCGCCCAGCCAAGAGGCCGCGACCAACGTCAGTCTTGTCGCTTCCGGTGATTTCCCCTCGGGTAGCCATGCCGTGATTTTTGCCGATGAAATTCGCCAAACCTATGATGGCGGTAGCGACCTTCCCGCTTATCCCCTCGACGTGCAGCTTTACCGAGTTCCCGGCGAAAACCAAGCCGTCGGCACCCTTTCCTTTAAGATGCGCACCAGCGCGGACGGTGGTCGAACTCGTTCCGCCACCACCGCTTTTCGCCCCGTGAGTGGTCAGTTACCTGCCGAGAATTTCTCCTACAACAACACCTTTGACCAAGACGGCCTGCACTTTGATTTTGGCCCCCAACCGGCCGGCGGTCTGCCGCCGCGTGCCGTCCAGTTACGTGGTAATCCCGCGCTAACCCTGTCGCTCCCCGTCGGCGCGACCCAGCTTGCGATGTTTCGGGCGGACTTTAGTCAACCTTTAACGGGTGCACCCCAACTCGCGTACGCGCGTTCGGCGGGTGGTTCCGTGCTTCTGCTGCGTCACGATACGGACCGCTGGGTCCTGGCCGCGGTTTTTGTTCACGAGGATGGATCCTGGCGCAACGAGCCCACCCAAACCGAGATGACCACCTCGGCCGCTTACGCTTTGGTTCACCTGAGCGAGGCCGTTTCCGAACTGCGTGGTACCGTTCGCACCAACGGCACGGCCCAACCCGGTACCTTCCTGTCGAGCGATTTCCATCCCTGGTTTGGTCGCGCGGGCGACGATGGGCGCTACCGCTTTTTCGTCCACCAGCGCGATTCAGCCCAAACCTTGCGCGCCTTCGATCCGGTTTCCCAACGGCTTGCCACCGTGGATTTACCCGTCACCAGTGGAAGGGATCTTCTCGCGCCCTTGGATGTGGCCTTGGCTATGCCCGAATTTTCCCTGCTCCAGGTCGAACCCGAGCAGCGCCCGCTCCTCGTGCCGCCTTGGCAAATTATCCGGTTAAACTTTAGCCGTGCCCTCGCCGCGGACCAAACTGTTTGGAGCCAGGCTGTTCGGCTCAGTGACGGCAACCAGGATATACCGCTCACGCTGCGCTACCATGCCGCCAAGTATCAACTTCAAGTGCGTTCCACCGCGTTGTTGCCCGACCGCGATTACCAACTCCACATCGCCACCAGCTTACTCAGCGCCGACGGCGCCAAGCTCGAGCAAGCGGTAACCCTGCCCTTCGCCACCCAAACCCGCGCCATGGACCAGACGTTGGACTTGGCCCGCTTCTACCTTGCGCTCGAAAACGGCAACATCACCCTGATCGCCCCGGGGGGCAGTTACCCGCACCGATCCCAACTGATCGTGCTTAACCAAAACACCGCCGACAGTTGGACCAACACCCTCCTCAGCGGCGGCTTTTCCATGGTGCTCGATGGTGAACCCGGCGACGTTTTTTCACTTGCGCTGACCACGCCCGATGGGAAACAGCACCGGCGTTTATTGGACAGCGTGCGAACCGGCCCCAACCAGGTGCGGCTCGGTTTTTCCGAAACACGCCTTGAATTGGGCGATACCGTCCTCAAGGTGCGCGCGGGCCGAGACGGTTTTGGTCGCGAGGTTCAGTTTGCCGGCTTTGCCCTCGACCAGGCCAAGGCTTTGCGTGAGCAGGTCGCCCCGCTCGCCGGTTTGGCTCACGACCCACTCGACGCCGTCACCATCAATATTGTTGACGGTGGCGGGCCTTTTACCCTGGAACTGGCCTACGAGCGGCCGATTCATCAAGAACTGCCGCCCGGTAACCTCGGGCTGTTGCAATTCACCAAGGACGTAACCGCGCCGCTTAACCCTTATCAACCCGAGGTGACCGGGTTGTTTACCACCGCTCAGGTAGTTACCGAAAGCACCGTTGCGGATCAACCCCAGGGAAAAAACAAGCTGGGCAAGGCCGGTTTTGTTACCGTTGCCGCTTATGGTTTGTTTCAACTCACCCTGCAGGCCGCATCGACGCAGCTTCTGTTGGATTACGCTTGGTCGTCCCAATACGTTCACTCTCTGCGTGAGCCCGCCGACCACTACCAAGGTAACCGCGCCGACCTGAACTACCTGATCGAGCGCGGGTTGACCCCGTTTTGGTGGGGCAACCACCGCACCCTCGGCGAAGGGCGCGCCAACGGATTTTTGCCGATTAACGGCGCCGCCGTTTACGACATCGTCCGCGCCGGCAACAGTGTTTCCTACTATTACCGCGGCACCACCGGGTTTCAGGGCCACTTGAAGGTGCCCTATTCCGGGGCGGGTTTTTACGGCGCCGGCTTGGTGGGGACCGATCCCTTTACCGGCGAGGTGCTGAACGCCGAGGGCAAGTGGATCCCCCATTACGATCTCCTGTTCCGTTGGCTTGAACCGGGTCAGACCCCCAACCAAGCTGAAATGAACATCGCCTGGTCGGTTGTGGAACGTTTGGCCGACGAGGAAGACGCCGAGGTGGTGGTGCTTGAGGACGACACCGAAATCTTGCGGCGCCACGGTTATTTTGAGCGGCCCGAGGTGCCGAGCGACCCGCGGGGCCCGCGCTTTGAGCGTGGTCTTCGTCTCGTCGTTTCCTCGGATCAAGAGATCGATCATTTCATTGTCAATGTGTCCGGTCTCCCGTCGGTGCGGGTCGATGAAAGCAACAGCACCGCCCAAAACGCTTTTAACATGGAATACGACTGGTTCGGTGTGCCGCCGACCGGCCGAATTCTAAAAATTGAGGCGCTCATTTATCCATCCGACGGCGCCACCTATCCCATGCAAACCTTCAGGCGAACCCTGCTCATCCGCGACGCTGAAATCCAAACGCTGAACGACCCCGAAAACAAACCCACCGTGTTGTCCGTGGATCCCTATCCCGATCAAGATGACGTCTTTCCCACCGATCCCATCGTGGTTCAGTTCACCGAATCGGTGCGTAATGTGGCGACGACCCATGTGGTTTTGACCGATGAAGCGGCGCACGAGATCGACCTGTTGTTGCTGGATGCCGACTTGCTTCCTATTGATGCGGCAGACTGGGTCTCCACCTTGTACATCTTGCCCACCGAGGCCTTGCGCTTTGATGCAGGCTACAAGCTGGAACTCAAAAACCTCCGCGACCAAAATGGCGACGGGCTCATTCATTTTGACGCGGAAAACCGGGAACAGCCAGGATTTACCAGTGAATTCAAGACCCGCAAAACCGATCCCATCCCGCTCAATGCGGGGGGCACCCTGCGACGCGCATCAGCCGGCCTGCAAAACTTAACCTTCCACCTTGGTCCCGTTGCCCAGGGTGATGAAGGCAGCATGAAGCTTTACGTTGAAGACACCACCCGTGAGCCGAAAGCGCGCCTGGCCACGGTTAACCTGACCGCTGCCGGGGTCCATTTTCCCGATATGGAAGTGTTTGCCCCGGTTGCGCTCGGTACGCCGCCGGGTTCCGAGTTGCAGGGATTGGGTCATCAGCCGGGCGCGCGCCGCTACCAGGTCGTCCCGCAAGGTACCGTCGTGGTGATCACCTATTGGTCCTCCTTCACAAAAAACCATCAAATGGTGCTGCTGCGTTACAACGACGGCGCTTTTCAAACCCTTTACCGCATGGGGGTTCCGGGGGCGGGCGCCCTTGGCGGTATCAGTCAGATCGGTCCCTACCTGTTGATGGGTTTTTATGACTTGAGCCCGGTCGGCCCGGTTGGTTATACCGAGGTGATTGACATGCGCGATTTTGTCAATCGCCTGCAGGTATTGGCCGACGGTGTGAACGGTGGCAGGGGCGTCCTGCCCTTGTACCGCTATCGCGAGGAATGGAACAAAACCGAAAAATCCCGTTACAACCATCCCCGTGGCGCCGTGGATGTATGCGGTTTTCTGCGAACCGACCGCACCGGCCGCGATCTCTCGTTTAGCGTGTCGGGTCTGGCTTATCCCGGTGTGAACAAAATCGTACCGCGCGGCAACATTCCCATTGCACCGGTTCAGGGTTATTACGATCCCGAGGCCGTTTTGGCCGCCGCCTACCCCGTGGTTTCGGGGGCCGGGGAGCCCGCGCCCAATGCACCCGGCCGCTACGGTGGCGGCCATCTCCTAACCGGGGCGGTGCAAGGGTTGCGTTACCGGCGTGGCACCGATCTGGTGACCCGCGATTTGGCCCTGTTCCATGAACGGCCGCCCATCGCCGACGGTGGCAGCCTGGTTCACGTTTACGAATTACCCGATGAAATTAGGTTGGATCAGCGGGCTAAACCGACCTTGCACCTCAAAACCCTGGACGCCGTGGATATGGCCGTCGACCGTCATTTCGGCTTGATCGCGCTTTCATTTAACGAACGGGGCCGCGCCGTCACCAAGGTGTGGGCCTTGCAGACCCTGTTCGATCACGTCTCCGAGCAACTCAGTGAAGAAGATGTTGAACTGCCGTTGGAAATCGATTTGGCCGACCCAGAAAACGCGGGCTTGGTTTTTTGGGAAGTCGACAACGAAGTTTTGAACGATTTGGATCCCTTCGGTGAGCATTTGGCGTTTTACCATGGGCGCCTCAGCTTCAGCAGCCGCGACGAAGCGGAACAGGTGCTCCATGAGGTGACCCTCGTTCCCGTTAACTACCGTAGCCAGGGTTGGCTTACGTACGACCTCGCCTCGTGGCAGGCGAGCGAAAAAGACAACGCCGACCGCGACGCCGACGACCCTTTGCGTTACATGCCGCAAGGCGTGCTGTATGCCACCGATCTCCCGGACCTCGGCCGCGAGGGTTTTACCGGTTTCCATATGGAGACCGGGAGCTGGGGCATTGAGCTGGAGCAGGGCGAGTCACTCCAGTTAAAGATGGTCGGACCCGGCATCGACTTCGAATACCAAAGTGGGATCCGCCACACGGCGGGCATGGTTGCTTTCAACACCACCGAATTGACCGAGCACCTATCCGAGGGAAATAACGCGGTCGACCTCCGCCGCGGGGGTTACCTGCACCTCAAGTGGGAATACGAAATTTATAAAAATCTCAGCGTGCAAAAGAAAGACACCGTCGATTTCCTGGTGGTTTACCGTCAGCCCGCGACCCGGTATTTGGACGGCCACCGCTTCGCGGGACCCATCGATCTGCTGAGCCGCACCCCGGAGCTCCATGACACCGACGTCCCGGTGCCGGGGATCGACCCGCGCCTCGATCTTTCGCCGTCGCGGGCGTACGCTTGGGAATACGCGTTGGGGACCGGGTTGTACGGCGTGGGCATGCTGGACCCGCAAAAGTTGTACGCCTCGGTGCCGATCTGGTGGCGTGCCGGCTTGTTGCCGAACCAACCCAGCGACATTGGTGACGATACCAAGCCCATGATTCAGTTGCAGTTAGAGCAGCCGGGCGTGTTCTTGCTTCAGGGCGAGTTAAACGACGACTTGGATCAGGTCGGTTTTTACAGCGATCCCTTTTCGAGTTTTAACCACGACCCCGAAAACAATGAATGGCGCTTTAACCATCTTGGCAACGCGCTGTACCGCGTGGTGGGTGCGCGTACCTTCCCTGATCTTTACGGTACTTTCAAAAAATTGAACGAGGGACTGAGCTTGGGCGCGGAGCAAGAGATCAAGGGTAGTTCGGAAATCGTGCGCCGCATGTTTTATCCGGTCGTACGTGAGGCCGGCGACAGCGACACGCCCGGATCTTTCTACACCGCGTTAAAAGAGCAGGTGCGCAAAGACAAGCCGTGGGAAAACGAATTTTGGGCGAGTGGGGAGCGGGCTGAACGTCACCCGCGTTTGATTGTCGACAAGCCCAACGACGGCGGCGGCAAGCGGCAACTCGAGCGCAAGTACAAGCAGCTACCACAGGGCATGGTCATCGAAACCCAACAGGAAAATGGGTTGGAAATTGAATACACCTACGATGACGAGGGTTACCTTACCGAGGCCGCGGTAAAGGCACCGGGCGACACACGCACCATGGTGTACGGATGGGAAGCGCTAGAAAACGAGGACGGCGACCCCATCGAACTGGGCGATTTCACCCTCAAACGCCTCACCAAGGTAGAGAAAATACGGAACCAGGATGAGCGTGAACTACTGATGCAATTGTCCTATCTGGGCAAACGTAATCTGTATGTGGATCGCATTAATTACGGCTTGTGTGACAAATTAATCACGCCGGCCACCGATGACTCGACTGGTCGCCCAACAAAGATATCCGTTTCGGGTTGTGATACCTTCACGTCTTCAGTTTCGTTTGCGGAGGTGAACGGATTATTGCTGAGTTCGGGCTGGTCTCCAGGCGGGGATTTCGACTTTACTACGACCTGGGAACAAAAAGACCTTCAGGCGGTACAACATCCAGACGAAGCTGTGCGAAATGTAAACTTTTCGCTTCTAGGATGGTTTATTACCGCGGATAGTTATTTAGACCGCCGTATTGAGACGAATGAGCACGGGTTGGTTAGCTCGATATCCAGCCATAATCGCACGAAAACATTGACTTACATGTCTTTGCCGGAACGCTGGATGGAGCCGTCGTCGCTGGTGGACGGGGACGTTACTTGGACCTTTAGTTATCCTGATAAAACGACCTACGTTGGCAGTGACAGTATTTCGGGTGATTCGCTAACTACTTATTTCAGCGATAGTGGAGTTCCGGTTCGGACAGAAGGCCCTACTGGCTTAATCCAGGGAAGCGAAACAACCCAAAAATATTTACCTATTGGTGGGCAGAGAGACAGCAAGCGAGAGAAGACAGTTCTTTCCTTCGATGGCACCAGCAAACACACTAAATGGACATTCAACCGGTTTGCCGAGGTAGTCGGCGGAGACCGATTGGGGACACTTAGCCTGATTGATCGAGATCCTATGGGGCGCGTAACCCGGGCTGAAACCGGAAAAAAGATCCTCACCTTCGCATATGAAAGCGTGGAAAACCGGCGTCAGGTCACCAACGAACGATTGGCAACTGCCGAGAGATGGGTGGAGCGGTTTGACGAAAGAGGGTTGCTCCGTGAAATGAATGGGGTAAGCCCTGTTTCGAATACGATTTCAATGACTTACGATCCCCTTGGACGAATGGTTACCGCTGTTTCTTCAGATGGTCCGACTTCTGGAACGATTTCGTTCGCCTATTTTGAGGATACCGATATTGTCATTGGAGTAACGGGACCAGGGGGGGTTAGCAAAAGCCTCACCGTGGTTAAAGGTCCAGAGGGTATTTTGGTCACCGAAGGCGGCGTTTCCATTTCCGGGCAGACTGACCGCGAGCCGTCAACCATCAGGACAGGTCTGATGGAACAACAACGCGAGTTGCCGGGAATTGGGTTGGCTACCACCATGTTTGACGGTTTTGGGCGAGCATTTGAAACCAGCGGTGGTGGAGGGAGGCAAACGACTCACTATCAGGAACGACAAATTGATTCACAGAATGAATTTTCGAAAAGTAACTCAAGCCTGCGGTTTATGGATTCGTACGGTAACCAGCAACTGCTGACCCGTGAGGATGAGAAAAGCGGAAACAGCTTCACCATCCAATCCACGTTAAGCGCTGTTGAGAATAGTTTCTTGTACGCTACTGACCAAGGTGGTCAATTAAGCAATCTAAAGCTTAACGGCGAGGGCGAGATTGAGGAAATTCGACTGGGAGAGCGTTTGGTGACGTTTCGTGAATACCATGCGAGTGGTTCTCCTGGACGGATCGAATTCGGTCGTGAAGGTACCACCAGCGTCGCCTCCTTAACGACAATCTTCGATGATCATGGTCGCCCTGTTGCTGGAACCGACCCCAACGGCCAAAGTTGGTCACTCACCTATAACAACTCGGGTCAAGTCGATACCTTTACCAACCCGCGCGGTGTCTTGTATCACTATGAGTATCATCCTGAGCTGGGGATTTTGAACCGTGTCAGCACCAATGAACCGAACAGGAGCGGTCTTGAATTGGAACTGTTTGTCCGTGGCGCGGATGGCGCGGGTTTACTTAGCGGCCGGTTTGGCAATTGGTTAGGGCGACAACAGACAATAAAGCTGAATATCGCTGAGGGCCAAAAGGGTATCACGCTTACCGATTCCGCGAACTCTGGCCGTGACCCCGAGCGTGAGCGTACATGGTCTCTTCGGTTTTTGGAGGGAAGTGGGTTGTTGACTCAATCACTCGGGCCAGATGGTATTGCTTCTTATAACCACCAAGATTTTGGCAACCAAACCGAGGTCAGCCGGCCGAGTGGAGAAACGATGATGCGTGAAATCAATGGTTTCGGTTCGTTGTTGCGCCAAGGCCAAAACGGCTTAATCCAACTGGAAATTCGGCGGGATAACCGCGAACGGATCACGGGGATGCGTACCCCTGAACGAGATATTCGAGTGACCTATAATGACGCTGCAGACACTTTGTCACGTGTAGACGGTTTGGAAGAACCCATTGTTTTTTCTGGTTTCAATCATCTCGGTCAACCGGAAAGCGTAAATATTGGAAATGGGCGTTTGGTTATGAATCTTGAATATCATCAGGGCGGACGGCTAAGTTGCCTAACCCAAAAAACAATTGGTGGCCAAACCATGCGGGGTACATACAGTACCTTGGGTGATCTCACCAGTATCAAAGTGGGCAACCAGGAACCTATTGAATACAGCTACAACCGCTGGGGAGGCGTTGCTTCCTTGACCTATAAGGATCAAGAATATTCCGTTTTTGGATCCGGCTATCCTCAGAAACTAAGTTTCCCGGGTGATATTTCCGCGGATGTGGATTCTCGCGGTCGTCTAATTGAAATCAAGCGTCCAGGTTTAGCGCTCAAAGAGATAACTTATTCCGATGATGGTCAGCAAGACAAAATTCTTTTTGGTGGTAGTTTGGTGCGTGATTACGATTATGTTGGCGGTTACCTTCGTGAAATTCGCCTTCTTAATCCATCTGGCACTGAGGACTTATACCAATACCAATACGATGACCACGGTCGTCGCACCAGTATCCTCGAGAATGGAACCATTTTGGCCGGCTGGACTTATCCCGACCTTAGCAGCATCATGGCTCAAAGTTCATCGAATCGGCTGGGAGAAGGAAAACGCCCTTTGGCTTACACCGACGGCAACGGCATCAATTACGACTATCATTACGATGCATATGGTTATTTAAACCGTGTCGCGTTATCGGGTGGACCTACTTTTCACTATCGCTACGACCAAAGTGGTAGATTGTTGGAACTCCAATCGAGTGGAATGGCCGTGTCTTATTCCGGTTGGTCCGAGGGGTTGCCCGCCACAATGCGCTGGGGAGACGGAACTACCTTTAGGATTGATCGTGAAAGTGAAAATACGCTTCAGAGAATCGCTGAGACCTCCGATGTTTTCGTGCTTGATCTAACTTGGCGCCAATCGGACGATGGGGACGACTTATGTGAGGTTGTTGGCAACCGAGATAGACGCATCACGCGCATCGAACGCAAAGCGGGGACTTTCACCGAGATCATCGAACCAGGGTACAGTGCGGAGGAAATCCTCACCGACGTAACGATTTATCGCAATAGTCAGGGTGTCACCGACGTTATTCAGGAAAACTATGGGTCTGTTCACAATCAGTTGTTGGGCGGTATTACTCGGGCGCTAAATAACCAGGTTTTGTTGAACGAACTCCTTGCCACCGAGGCCGGCGCCGACAATCGCCGTGTCTACCAAAGTATTGGTAGTCCGGGAACCGGGGCGGGGACGGGAACGGACCACTATTCCTACGACCCTGTTTTCGGCAATTTGAGCCAAATTGACCGGCGCGACGGAAGCGTACGCACCTTTATTTGGGATGGTTTTCGTCGCCTACGTCAAATTCACGATGACGGCAATCTTACGGCAAGTTACAGCTATGACCACCAGTTCCGTCGAATCCGAGCCGCTACCAGACACAACCCTCTTCCCTTAGCATTTGCCTATGAGGGCAGTAAAGTCATCGCAATTGGACTTTACGAGGGGATTGGCCGGGTTCAATGGACGCACGCGGTAGGCCAAGGACCAATGGGTCCGGCTTTTATAAAAGACTTAACGGGTGGAGGGATGGACTACTACATTTTCTCCGACCACCTGGGTACACCGTTAGCTTACAAAAATACTCACACCGGTACGGTTTACCTCAGCCCCCTGTCACCGTGGGGCAACTCCTTGGCCAACGCTCCAACCCGTGGATCCCCATTCACTAATCAAAATTTCACGCTACCACCCGACTCCATTTTCCCAACCGTTCCGCTTGGCATTAGTGGCCACCTGTTTGACATTGACACCGGATTGACCTACATGCACAACCGGTACTACAGTTCGGACCTAGGCCATTTTCTCAATCCCGACTTCCGCGCACCGAACCTCTACGACCCGCGTACCTTTACTGAACCATACGCCTATGCCTCTGGAAATCCAGTCCTTTTCTTTGATCCCAACGGCCTAATCTCGACAGGTCAGGCAATTGATCAAGAGCTGGACCTTCTGGTGAAGGAGTTTGTAGAAGCTGAAACAACCGCGATGAAACTCGCGTCAGGATCTTTGGTCATGGCACAAGGGACCCTGAAGGCAGCTTATAAACTTTTAGATATTGCGACCTGGGGAGGGACCGAACGGCTCAGTAAATCAACGGACGATTACTTGATTGGGCGTACCGATGGATCAACCTTTGCCAATCAAGCAGCCGGCCATACCGCGACCATCATCGCTGGATCGGCGAGTACCGTTTTTACCGGAGGGTTAGCGAGTGGTGTGGTTGCGAAATTAGGCGTTACGGGTATTCGTGGTAATGCTTTTGCCGCGGGCGCCGTAACGGCGACAGTAGATACATTTGGAATGGATGTGACCGGCATACTGGGTGGTAGTAAGGATGATTTTTTAGGATGGGAGCATTACGCCCTCAATGCTTCTTTTGGCGGTGGCGGCGGCTTTCTTGTCGGCAGTATTCTTAAAAAGTACCATGAAGTCCGAAAAGCGTTTCAGCCCCCCCCGCCACCTCCTCCGGTAGTAGAGCCGCCTGGTTCCTTTTCTTTTGACAGTGATGATCTCGTCTATGGTCTGTCAAGTTCATATCGGATCATTCGGCATCCGCGGACCGGAGAAGAACTTAATTTTTTGATTTATGATCCGATAAGAGATTACTCTAAAAGATACGGGGGAAGTGCGCTGATGGATACACCTGGCGGACAAGCCGTTGAAAGAGTAGGTAAATTACTGAATACTTCTACGAATGACTTGGCATGGACTCTTTCTAAGTTAGAGATGGAGAGAGTATTACATCATCCTCGGACGCTTCGTTTTGTTTTGGATGGGATTGAGGAAATAGATAAAATACTGCTGGGTAAAGGAAGTTATAGTCATAGTGTAACATCTAAGGAGTTGAGATACATTCATTCAAATTGGAGTCGTTTTAAAAATAAGGTCAAGTTTTATGAAAACGGTCTGGAGGTGAAACCGCCATGGATCAAATGAAAATTTCGTTAACAGATGAATATGTTCTCGTTTTCAATTGCGTATTCAAATCGTTAATACCTGTTAGTGTGGAGACAGAGCGTGAATTGTATTTTCTTGGGCGAACCGTTGATAAAGCGATTGAGGTTTTTTGCAAGAGATTTTTTGTCGGTTCTACTTTTCCCGTTCTGTCGATTCCTCATTCGGGTAATCTACTGTTTTCAACAGAGTGCGAAGAGGATGTCGTCTTGTTTCGTGGTATTGGAGAGCAAGAATTTATTCGTATTAAAGTTGAAAACAAGCATTTTAGAAATGACCTTCTTCAGCTTCCTCAGCGGGTAAAATCTATATCATGGATCGTGGGGTGAAAGAGAATGAAAAGCGGGAAGATGGTAGTTAAGTTCGGTGATGTAAGTATTTATATTTTTGAGAAAGATGAAGCTTTTAAGGAAGTTTTTTTGAAAACCCGTGAACGAAGTTATTACCTGGGTAGTACGCGAGATGTCCCAGAGGAATTCACAGAAGAGGGTATGTTGATTGACTCGATCGTCTTTTCGATGCACACCCCTTACGGAGTTTTTTGTGTTAACAAAGCCGAGCGAAAAATTTCTTACTCAAACCCTTATAATGAGGGTTTTACTCTCGATTTCATCCCAGAGGTTAATTAATCTTGGGGAATCAGGGGCCAGTCTTCTGTAAGAAGCTCCTGGTCCATGACCTACGACGAAAAAGGCCAAGTCGCCACCTACACCAATGCCCGCGGGGTGCTTTATTCCTATTAATACCATCCTGAACTCGGTGTTCTAAGCCGCGTTACCACCGATGAACCCAACCGAACCGGGGGTGAACTGGTCCTGTTCGAACGCGGTCAGGGCGATGACGGCTTATTGGGGGGATCGTTCCGCGATTGGAAAGGGCATCAACAGCACATCGGGTTTCATGTTGGGGAAGGTCAAAAAAGGGTGGTCGTTACGGAAACGACCCATGCCGGGGCTGATAGCCTAAGCGAAACCACCCGTATCCTCAGTTTGGCGGAAGGCGCCGCGTTGCCGACCGAATCGATCGGTGCCGACGGAACAACCCGGTTTAGCCATGAAGATTTTGGGAACACGACGACGGTCACGCTACCCGGCGGCGGCACGCTTGAGCAGGAGCGAACCGGCTTTGGTGAATTTTTGCGTGGGCGCCGAAACGGCCTGACCGAGGTGGTCGTGAGCCGTGACGGCCTCGGTCGGATGATTGGCATTCGTTCTGCTGATCGAGACATCCGTTTGCGCTATGACGAAGCCGCCAACAAAGTGTCCCGAATCGAAGGCTTGGAGGAACCCATCGCCTTCGACGATTTCAACCACCTTGGCTTACCGGGCAAGGTTGATCTCGGTGACGGTCGCATCGAAATCAACTTGGAATACCACCAAGGTGGACGCCTGAGCTGTTTGACCCAAAAAACCAAGGGTGGCCGAACCACGCGGCGGACCTACAACCGGTTCGGCGACTTGAGCAGCATCAAGCGCGGCAATCAGCCCCCCGTCAGTTACAGCCACAACAACTGGGGCGCCGTGGAAAGCTTGACCTACCAAGATCGGGTGTACTCGGTTTTTGGGAATGGCGCGCCGCAAAAATTAAATTTTCCCGGCGATGTCACCGCGGACATCGATTCCCAAGGGCGCCTGATTGAACTCCTACGGCCCGGCTTAGCGCTCAAAGAATGGCGTTATACCGAGCACGGCATGCATGATCTGGTTTTATTCGGCGGTCACCTGCTTCGCGATTATGACTATGCCGACGGCAAACTAAGCGAGGTTCGGGTTACCCATCCCACCGGCCCGGGGGATCTTTACCAATACCAATACGACCCGCTTGGCCGTCTCAGCCATATTCTCGAGAACGGGTCGGTTCTTTCGGCTTGGACCTACCAAGACCCAAGCGTTCATAGCGGTCGGGACCCTGCCGCCCGTTTCGGGAACACCGAGCGACCGGAAACCTATATCGATGGAAACGGCATCGAACACCGCTATCGTTATGATCGCCACGGCTTCGTGAATCAAATCGATCTTCAAGGCGGTCCCACCTTTCATTATCGCCGCGACCCAAGCGGGAACCTGTTGGCGCTTCAATCAACCGGAATGGCCGTATCCTACGACGGTTGGAAGGACGGTTTACCAAGCACCCTGCGCTGGGGTGATGGGACCCATTTCACCCTGACCCGCGACGATAACCATGCGTTAGCCCGCATGGCCGACGATGGCGAAATCTTCGTTCTCGACCTCACCTGGCGGCGCGCGAATGACGCGACCGCATCCTGTGAAAGCAGTGAGGCCGACGACAAAACCCTCACGCGCATTGAACGTCGCGCGGGCAATTTTAGCGAAATCATCGAACCCGCCTACAATCAGGCCCAACACCTCACCGCGGTGACCATTGACCGCAACAGCAACGGGGTGCTTGACCAGATCCGTGAGCAATACGGCAGTGTTGAAAACCAGTTGTTGGGTGGATTTACCCGAATGCTCAACAGCCAAACCCTCGTTGATGAGCAAATCACGACCGAGGCCGGGGCGGATCACCGCCGCATTAGCCAACGTGTCGGCCAAGCGGGCGCAACCGCCGTCACCGGAACCGACCGGTACAGCTATGACCCGATTCTTGGCAACCTGATCCAAATCGATGACCGTGAAGGTGGGGTACGCACCTTCACTTGGGACGGTTACCGCCGTCTACGCGAAATCCGCGACGGCGACGTGATCACGGCCCGTTACCATTACGACCATCAGTTCCGACGGATCCGGGCCGCCACCCAATTCAACACCGCCCCCTTCGCCTTCGCTTACCAAGGCAGTAAGGTCATTGCAATCGGTTTGTACCAGGGCCCCGGACAGGTTCAATGGACCCATGCCGTCGGCCAAGGACCCACCGGCCCGGCGTTCATCAAAGACCTCACCGGTGCGGACATGGATTACTACATCTTCACGGACCACCTCGGCACGCCCCTGGCCTACAAAAACGCAAATACGGGAAGGGTTTACATCAATCCCCAATCACCGTGGGGGGATTCACTCGCCAACGCGCCGACGCGCGGTTCCCCCTACACCGGCCAGAATTTCACCCTACCCCCGGACCCCCTTTTCCCGACCAGTCCCCTGGGCCTCAGTGGTCACTTTAAGGATCTGGATACCGGGCTGATTTACATGCATCACCGCTTCTACAGCCCTGCTTTGGGTCACTTTCTCAACCCGGACTTCCGCGCCCCCGACATCTACGATCCGACCACCTTCACCGAACCCTATGCCTTCGCCGGCGGCGACCCCGTACTTTTCATGGACGGCAACGGGTTGGAGCGAGGCATGTTGGTCAGCGCCATGGTGAACGATGTCAGACGTTCGGGAAGTTTTATCGGCCGGGATCAGGAGAAAACGGAGCAAGCGGTTCGCATCATCGAAAAAGCGATGGCGGTGACGCCGGAAGAACAGGCCTTGCTCAAGGGGGCGATTCAAGGCGCCGCGGTCACCATGTTCATTTTGTCGCTACCCATTTCAGGACCGACCATGGCGGCAATCGGCGTCGGCGCCATGGCCGCGATGAGTGTCTACAGCGGTTATGAACGCGCGCAAAAAGGGCAAAGCGCGGATGAAGTGGTCTCGGGCGGCCTCGCCGACGGGACAGGCATCGGCATGATTTATGCCGTGATGCACAATGAGGATATCGTAACCGGCGAGGACAAAAACTTAACCCCGGAAATGCGGCACGAACTCGCCGGAAACTTCCTTGGCGGGGCAATCATTGCGCCCTTTTCAAGCACCATCCGTCAAGGCATCGTCAGAATGCTCCCGAAAGGCGGCAAGCTGTGGAACCGCTACATGGCGCTTGAGTTTGTAGAAATGGTGCATCCTCGAAATTATGTTGCGCCTATTCAAGAAACCCTGAAAAGGAGTTATGTTCCCTTATGGCGCAGTGGTTTGAATAAAGAGTTACAAGATGCTATAACGGACACGGCTGGAATGACCAATACAACCATTGCGGTTCGTAGCCGCCCAGTTCTCGCACATTTATTTGATGGGCGGTATCCAGCAAAACCCATGGCGCCAAAGTATAAGAAGTCCAAGGCTCGGTCATTCATAGAAAGGTATACACGGAAGATCCCCATTTTGAGGGATCTTGTTGCCTTCACAGATCGGGGCTTTAGGTATAGAGGGAAGGAGATAACAATTTCAGATCTCGATCCGGCATTCTTGATGCGTGATGGGAAGTTTCTTCCTGAGAATAAAGCTATTGAGGTTGGGGATTTGGTGAATCAATTCTATAGACATAAAGTGTGGATGCATGGAGATAACTATAATGGTGTATTGAAAGGGAATTTGGGCGCGAGAGACGTAGCTAAACGGGATGAATTAGTTTTTCTTTTTGGGAAAGATGGATTTGTTGGCGCTGTTAAGTATCAAAAGTATATTGTGGCGGTTTACTCTGCTAGAGATAGGTGGGGGAGATAGTTGAAAAGAGTGAAGATTGATTGTGAAACTGTTTTGACTTTAGATCGGAGAGAGGGCGATCCATTGTTTGTTACATTCGGCGATGCACCTTTCGAGGAACTCAAAACGGTTTATTTTGATTATCCCCGGAATCCATCTAAGATTCGCAAAATGCCACCAGTGTATTGTATTGATAGATATCTTGAGCCTTACATGGGGTGGAAGGAAATTAAAACGAATAGAACTCAAGTGAAAAAATCAAAACAGGTCAAGCAGGCAAAGGTTGTTGATGCATTCTCGTTGAGTTATTTGAGAACCCTTGTGGTGAATCCTGTTTCTCTTCGATCTAAATATCGGTTTAATTTGTTTTTAAGGATTTTTAGTCATCTTGTAAAGACCGAGATACTATATGTTGATGATGATGGGGGTGTTTTGTTTGACGATATAGAAGTGGGGCCTCATTCTGAGCTTTGGAAAACAATTCTTGAAAAATATGATAATATATTGTTTTATAATCCCGCGTATGAAGTGAGCCTCGGGGGAGTAGAAAAGCGCAATAAAGGATATATCTATGAGTTTACACAAGGGACTATTAGAAAGCATGTTTATATTGATCTTGAATATATCTCATGGCCCTTGATTTATCACTACTGGAGCTATTATGGTACGATTCAAACCGATCTTCAGTGTTATGACGGTTTATCTGAGTGGGGTGCACTTCTCCATGAACATGGTTTCAAGGGTGATGGTACCTGAAAGGTAAGTTTTATAAGTTTAAACCACTATTCGTTAAGGTATCAGCGGAAGGCCTCTAAGTGGAAGCAAGCTGTTGAACCGCTAGGTAACGCTGGAGGTTTTTGAAATGATGACTAAACGGTACGGGGAAGTGCGCTGATGGATACGCCCTGCGGACAAGCCGTTGAAAGAGTAGGTAAATTACTGAATACTTCTACGAATGACTTGGCATGGATCCTGTCTAAGTTAGAGATGGAGAGAGTATTACATTACCCTCGGACGCTTCGTTTTGTTTTGGATGGGATTGAGGAAATAGATAAAATACTGCTGAGCAAAGGAAGCTATAATCATAGATGTGACATCTAAGGAATTGAGATGCATTCATTCAAATTGGGGTCGTTTTAAAAATAATAATGAGGGAAAATATCGAACTTGCAAGAATGCTGGGACTGATAGACTAGGAGAGCGTATGAAGCAGTTGCCTAAGGAAGATTGGGATAAAAGGCTACAGTTTGTAGGTTGCGGGCTTGGGAGGAGTTATTTAAGTGTTTTTGAGAAATTTAGGTTTGAGTTGGAGAAAGATGTTTATGACATCTTTGGTAATGTGCTAGTTGGTTGTTTTTTGATGAGTTCGGGGCAGAAAATCGGAGTCATGCTTTCGGTAGATGTTGAAAAACTAGGTATCGATATTTTTTCTTATGTGGACTCTCCAGAAGAAGATATCTTCGAGTTTCTTGATTGTCTAGGGCTTGCGGTTTTAGATTTGGAATGGATTCACCCGGATCTTAAATTTTCAAAAGTTTTGTAATGAAAATTCATTAGGGAGGCAGTGCGATGAATAAAATTGCGTGGTGTTTTTTAGGTGATTCTTCTTGAGTGGACTTGAGGTTTTGCTGTTGTGAGAATCAGTATTGATTTAAATCTTTTGGGATGTATGGTTTAAAAAGATTTTTAAAATTCATAAGAAAGAATGGGGTAATCAATGGGTCAAAAACTTACTAAAAGTGACCTTCTATCAAAGCTGGAGGGGTTGTTGGCGGGTGAGATTGGGCGATCTGATCTTAAATCATGGTTTGTCGAAGTCGCTAGGGGATTTTAAAAATCGGGGCCCGGGGCGGTACTTTGCCCGTTGAGTTATAGAGAAGGTCAAGTGATTTTTGCATCTCTGGGGATCTTGATGGAAAAGTACCCGTTTGGTAGCGATGAATTTTTTATAAGAGATTCAGATGTTCGTGAGTATATTCGTTTGTTGTTGAACTGTCCGACCGAAGAATCAAAACCTTTCACCACGCATCGATGGGATCGGTTTCAATTTTTTCAGAAAGCGGTTCATTGTTTTTCTTTTAAGATGACTAACGCTGCACTCGCGAATCGAGGAATTAAAATGCTCCGACTTGCGGAGGACTGGACTGACTTGGTTGAATTTTGCCAGGCTTCGTGTGATGGCGTTGTTTGTAATTTCTTTAGATCTGTGGATCTCGATTGTGAAATCGTTTCGGCTTCCTTTGAGCGTTTTGAGCCTGATTATGTTAGAAAAGTTATGGATCATTTGGATTTAACCGGGGCGCAAATTGATTGGATTGACCCAAGGTTTGAGGTCAATCGTTGAACCCGTAATACCGGCCCTTCCTAGAGAGAAAAGCCGCACCCCTTGAAGGGGGTGCGGCTTCGCCTTGGGGTCTGGAGGGATCGCGCGCCGGTGGGTGGGCCGACGCACGACCGGGATCGTTCTAGAACAGTGCGCGCATGCCCAGGTAGAAGCGGCGCGGGTTTTGGAACAGTTTGGCGTCGCCGAAACCGGTGGCGCCTTGGCCGGCAACCAGATCCTGCAACAGGATCGCGTCTTGGTCGTCCAACGCGTTAAACACGTCGAGGAAGAATTCGGCCGTGATCAGACCGAAGTCGCGACGGTACTGCGCGCGCAAGTCGAGGGTGGAGAACGAGGGGTTCTTCACCGCGCCAACCGCGCCTTCTTCCAACCAACGACGGGTGATGCCCGCGTAGGTGGTTTCTTCGTCGGCTAGAACCGGCAAGTGACGGCGGGAAGCCAAACGGGTGCGGCTGGTGTAGATACCGGAGTTCCAGCGGAATGAACCGCCCACCTGCAGGCCGTTGTCCCACTCGTAAGAAGCGGCGGCTTTGAACAGGTTTTCGATCAAACCCGGCTGGCGGCCGAATTGGTTGGGCGAACGGGGATCAAGCCAGATCACGTCACCCTGGAAGTCGGCGTTGGAGTCGGAGTTGGTGTTGCCTTCCATGTCGTTGCGGTTGTAGGAAGACAATACCTGCCAGCCGTTGCTGAACCGTTTGCGGAAAATCACTTCCATGCCCTCGTAGTCGCGCTTGCCGCCGGCCAACGTGGCAATGACGAAGTTGGAGCCGGGGTTTTCGTCGTAACCGAAGTAATCGAGACCCAGGAACAAGGTGTCGGGATCGTCGATGGGACCGGGGTAAGCGGTGTTGCCCTCGGTGTCGATGGCGTAGAGGCTCAGGTCGTAGTCTTCGAGAATGTCACGCACCTGGCGTTTAATCAGGTTCACTTCCAAACTCATGTTGTTGCCGAAATCCAACGCGTACCCCAAGGTGAACTCGTCGGTGTACGGCGTTTCCGTGGTAGGCGCGAAAAAGGCGTCCTGAACCTGGGGACCACCCCGCGTACGGTAGGTCAACCATTCATCATTAATGAATACCTGCTCTTCACGAACGCGGCCGGACAAAGAACCGGCAAAGTTGGTCATGTTGTTGCGGATGGGGTCGTAGTAACGGCCGTAGTATGCGGATACTTTTTGGCGACCTTCGCCGTTGATGTCCCAGGTGGCGGACAAGCGGGGTGCGATTTCCCAGTCAAAGGTGTAAATCTCTTGGCCGGTGGTGGCGAAGTGTTCCCAACGCTCGGCGCGAATGCCGATGTTGAAATGGAAATCTTTGACGTCCCAGGTGTCCTGAATGTAGAAGGTGGTGCCCTCGGACTTGGTTTCCTGCGCGCCGTCTTCTGATTGGAAGGTGCGGTCGTAGTTGATCATGCCGTTGGGGTTACCCGCGGTGCTGCTGAAGACGATGGCCGATGCCGCTTCTTCCGGGGTGATCACGCCGTCGCCGTCGGTGTCCATCAGCGCGTAGAAGGATTCGCGGTCGGAACGAGCGTTGATGGTGTTGATCAAACCATTGAAATCACTGGTGTTGTATACGTCAAATTGGGTGTCGGTCCAGCTCAGGTCGGAGATCGCGCCCGCCGTCAGCGGGATACCCGCCGTTTGCAGCGCGGCCAGGTTGCGCGAATCGATGGAAGTGTATTCGGAACCGCCGATGAAGGAGCGGTCGCGGTAGTTGTTGTGTTCTTCGAATTCGGCACCGATTTTAAGGGTGTGGTTGCCGAAGGGGCTGTCGACAAAGATTTCGTAACTCAAGGAGAACGAGTCGTTGTCGCGTTCGTCGATGATGTCCTCACCGAAGGCGCCCAGTTGTTGGTCGAACAAGGTGTTGGCGACGTTGATGTCGACGCCGTTAACGGCATCGTTCCCGCCGAGGAAAATCACCTCGTTGGAAGGATCGCGGCCCGCGGAGAAGTCGGAAACTTCGCCGTTGTGTTTGGAGTAAGAGGCTTCCAGAACCGAGTTA
The DNA here is from genome assembly GCF_017377855.1 of Acanthopleuribacter pedis. Classification (GTDB taxonomy): domain Bacteria; phylum Acidobacteriota; class Holophagae; order Acanthopleuribacterales; family Acanthopleuribacteraceae; genus Acanthopleuribacter; species Acanthopleuribacter pedis. The sequence continues at coordinate 275,367 of NZ_JAFREP010000013.1, read as the reverse complement.
CTGAATACGTGTTGGTAGTTCAGGATAAAACGGTCACCGCCGGAGTCGCGAGAGCGGTTACGGGCATTGGTGACGGTACGGTCGGTGCTGCCGTCGCGTTCGGTGGGATCGGTGAACACGGACAGGGTGAATTTATCGGCGTTGGTCGCCTGCCAGGTCAATTTACCGAAGAACTGTTTGTCGTCGCGGGTCACCGTGCGTAAGAAATCGCCGGTGTCTTCCGTAACCACGTCGTCTTCACGTTCGATCAAACGGTAAGACGCAAAAAACCACATTTTGTCGCGGATGACCGGGCCGCCCAGGGTGAAGGCGGTGTCGAAGGTGGAGAAGTTTTCGTCGCCGCGGTTGTCGTTGTCGCCCACCAAGCTGTCGTCCTGGTGGTAGTAGTTAAGGCTGCCGGTGAATTCGTTACCACCGGATTTGGTGATCACGTTGGAAACCAGGCCGGGCGCGCCGACGAATTCAGCGGGAACACCGCCGGTGATAACCTTTTGTTCCTGAATGATTTCGGTGTTCAGGTTGGCGCCAAAGGTACCGGTCACCGGATCGGTTACGTTGATGCCCTCGATGTAGTAGAAGTTGTCGCGGCTGTCGCCGACTTCGCCGCCGATATCGCGGTAGGCCAGACCGGAACGAGAAGCGGGGTTACCGCCGCCGGTGCTGGAGAAGTCGTCGGGTAACACGCCGGGCACCAACTGCAGGTAGCTCTGGTAGCTACGGCCGGTGGGCAGTGATTCGGTGAGTTCGAGGGTGATGTTCTGGCTGGTCAAGGCTTGGGTCACGTCGACGACGGGCGCCTCGGAGATGACGACCAGTTCTTCTTCAACGCTTTCAACAGCCAAGTTAAAGCGCAGTGAGGCGACCTCACCGGAGTTGACCTGAACGTTTTTGTTTTTGGCGGTTTGGAAACCGGTCATGGTGACGGTGACATCGTAAACGGCGGGGTCGAGTGCGACCAAGGTGGCGCTGCCGTCCTCGCGGGTGGTGGCGCTCCGTTTGGCGATGAAATCGGGTGATTCGGCAAGAACCACGGCGCCCGGGAGGGGGGAGCCGCTTTTGTCCTTGACGGTAACTTTAATTGAACCAGTAGTCTGTGCAAAAAGGGGGAGTGCGAGCAAAGCGAGTGCACAAACCCCATGCAGAAGCAGGCGTTTCATTTTCGTCTCCTGAACAGTGTGAAGTGGTGCCCATCGAGATTGGTTTGGGGCGAACAACCATGGGAAAATCACGTTGTGTGAAACCCTCTGGGAATTTCCGCGTTTAAGGAAACATAGGTCAAGAAAGGTAGAATGCTGCGTAGAGGCAATAAACTTCCACGGCGAACTGTGACCAAGCTCTGTTCGGGTCGCTTGGTGCAAAACGCCTTAATCGTCTTGTTTTGATTGAAGTTCCTACGAGCAGGACGACCTAATAACGCACTTCGCTTCCCATGTGATGATAATTCACGACCTAAGAGAAGAACCTGGTCTTGGGGGAAAGCGAATGTGATATTGCCTGCAACTTATCACGACGTTGACCGTTCAATAAAGGAAAAAGTTTGCCTTTCCTTTACGAAAATATTGCTTGGGTGAGCTATTCCCTTAGATCGTTTTACGACAGGTTGTGACCACCACCCTAAATGTCTGAATTTTTGTTAATAACCTAAAATAAGTAGCTTGCAGTTTGTTTCTCTTGGAAGAATGCCGCGAAGGGATGAAGTTTTTGCCGCGGAGCGAGGCTGATGTGCGCGTTTTGGAGAGGGTTGTCTTGGATTGATGGGTTCTTATTTTGGTAATGGAAATGTAAAAAGAAGATCCCGAAGGATCGATTTTCTGTTGTGGCATTGTGAAAAATAATAACCGACAGGAAATGCAATATGTTTTGTGAAAATGACCTGTGACTCGGTTGGAGGATCGTGTTTCGGGCGTCCTGTTGTCGTCGGGAAGAGGTGGGTGATGGGTCTCGCCTGGCAAGGCGCCGGTGGACCGAAACAGGTGGGCCGGGTGTTGTAATGCCTGGGCGCCGCGGTCTCGAACGGTTTTGGATCGGTTCAGCATGCCGCGCCGGCCGGTTAGGGAACCCTCAATGGGAACAAGGGTTGATGGACGGGGTTCGCGAGGTCTGTTCCGTTAGGGCTCCATGAAAAAGTTTGGTTAATGTTAGAAAATAGTGAGAAAAACCCCGATCTCACACGTTGTCACCGATCTTCCTGTATGATGAGCGTCCGGCGTAAAAATGACGGCAGAAGCGCCCCTAAATCAATGCTTTATGCGTATTTTTGAAGTTTATTTTTCACTCAATCGGCAATTTACCCATTCTTCCCGGGGTTCACGCGTGCCACTGCCGCCTGTCTGTTACGTCCCAATTCTATTGCTTAGGAGAACGTGATGTTCCCAGGTTCAGAAGGCGTTACCCGTTCCTTTTTTCCTGTCCGCCGCGCGGCTTTGGTTTCCGCTCGGCTGGTGCTTGCCTGTTTGGTGTTGACCGCTTTTTCACCGCTTTTCGGACAACGTATTAATGAGTTCGTAAACAACCATACCGGCAACGATATTTATGAGTTCGTTGAGATTTTCGGCGAACCCAATACCGATTACTCCCACTTAACCATTGTCCAAATTGAAGCTGATACCGATTCGGGTGGGCTTGGCGCCGGTTGGATCGACACGGTCCACACCATGGGCACCACCAACGCCGAGGGTTACTTTGTGACCTCCTTCTTGTCCAACCAGTTTGGCAACGGCAGCATGGCCTTGTTGCTTGTCGAAGGTTATAGCGGTACGCTCGGTACCGATTTGGATACCAATGACGACGGCACCTTCGAGACCACGCCGTGGACCAACATCATTGATTCGGTGGGTGTCGATGACGGCGGCAGTGATCCCCGTTATGCCGTGCTCACCCTGCTCCAGAATTACGATGGTATTTCCTTCACGGTCGGCGGCGCCTCTTTTTTGCCGAGCGGTGATCCGACCGGCACCGCGGCCGACTGGATTCGCAACGACTTTCATGGCGCGGGTTTACCCGGCTTAGACGGCACCTTGGTAGACGGCGAAGCCGCCAACACCCCCGGTTTGGTTAACTCGTTGACCGCACCCCCGCCCCCGCCTCCGCCCGCGCCCGTGATCAGCGAGTTCGTGTTGGACCACACGGGTAGCGACACCATGGAGTTTGTCGAGATTTTCGGTGTGGCCGAATCCGATTACAGCGCCTTCCGCATCCTTATTATTGACGGCGATGCGACCGGCGGCGATCCCGGCAACATCATGAATGTGATCACGCCCGGTGTGGCCAACAACAGCGCGGTGTGGGCTTCCCAGTTCACCAGCGAACAGTTCAGCGATGGTTCGGTTACCTTGATGATCGTTGAAGGCTTCCAAGGCGCGGTTGATACCGATCTCGACACCGACAACGACGGAACGGTTGATGTGGAAGTTTGGACCGCGTCCCATGACGCGGTTGCCGTGCGTCACAACCAGGGCGATGTGGTTTATGCCCAGGTTGTTCTCGAGGCGGGTTTCGGCGGTGGTCAAACCGCGCCGGGCGGTGCCTCGCGTTATCCCTACTATGCCGACACGGATTCCGTGAACGATTGGTTGCCGAATGATTTCGACGGCAACGGCTTTGTCGATTTTCCCGGCTCTCTGACGGATGGCGAAACCATCAACACCCCTGGCCGGGTCAACCGTGTTGGCGAAACCGCCTATTACCGCGGTTTGAGCACGGCGCTCGGTCAAACCGGTTTGCGTGATGCGGTCAACGCCTTGATTGACGACCACATTTATTTTCCCTACACCGACGGCGGAACCGACACCTGGGACATCCTCGAAGACGCCGATCAGGATCCCGACAACAGCAGCCAGGTCATTTCCATTTACCGCAACGCGACCTATACCAAGGTCGGCGGCGGTAATAATGACTACAACCGTGAACACACCTGGCCCAGTTCCTATGGGTTCACGGACAATATCCCGTTGGCTTATCCCTACACCGACGCCCACCACCTGCGCATCGCCAACGCGAGCTACAACTCGTCACGTAGCAACACGCCGTTTGGCGATTGCAGCGCGGGTTGCAACGAATTGCCGACCGAATTTAACGCGGGCCGCGGCGGCCAAGGCGGTGGGTTCCCCGGTGATTCCAACTGGTCCGATAACGGCAGTGATATCTTTCAAGTGTGGAACGCGCGCAAGGGCGACGTAGCCCGGAGTCTGTTGTATTTGGATGTGCGTTACAACGGTGGTCAGCACGTGGTGACCGGCGGTAACGAACCCAACCTGATCCTTACCGACAACCTCTCGCTGGTTCAAACCATGGGCAGCAACACCACCGGCGACGCCTACATGGGCCGCCTTTCCGTGTTGCTCCAGTGGCACATGGATGATCCGGTTGACGAGGATGAGCGCCGTCGCAACGAGGTGGTGTACAGCTACCAAGGCAACCGCAACCCCTTTGTCGACCATCCCGAATGGGCCGATTGTATTTTCAATGACGCGTGTGGCACCGAACCGCCGGTTTGCTTCAATCCCTCGCTGCCTAGCTGGACCTTGGTTGACAACGAGGTCTGCGAGGCGACGAACGCGGTCACCGTGCTGCATTTCGTTTCTTTGCTGAACGGGGATTGTGTCTGCCAATAGCACGCCCGCATATCCGTAAAAACAGAAAAACCCAGGCCCTGTGCCTGGGTTTTTTTAATTAAATGCGGGTTAAACGCCGAGCAGTTTGGCCAGTTCCACCGCCAAACGTTCCATCGGTAAGCCAATGACGTTGCTTTCGCTGCCGTCCAGGTGGGCCACGATGTATTTCGAATCCTGGTACCCGTAGGCGCCGGCTTTATCCAAGGGGTTGACCTCACGGAACAGGGCCCGGCGTTGGCCGAAGTCGAGGCCGCGCATCAGCACGCGCGAGGTGACAAAAAACGAAACCGCTTGCTGCTTTTCAAAATGGTACAAAAACACGCCGGTGTGGACCTGATGGTAACGGCCGCCGAGGCTGTTGAGAAAGTGGTGGGCCTCGCCGATATCGGCCGGTTTGCTGTAGACCCGCGCGCCTTGTGCGACCAGCGTGTCCGCGGCAACCAGGACGGTGGCTTTGTCGCGCTTTTCGAAGGTGTGTTTTTGGATCACCGCCCGCCCCTTGATGCGGGCGTTGGCGACCACAATGTCGGTGACGGTTTCCGGGACCGCGTCTTCCTCATCCGCGTGGCTCGGCACCACGGTGATGGCGTAACCCGCTTCTTGCAACAGTCGGGAACGGCGCGGCGATTGCGAGGCGAGCAAGAGGTAACAAGCGTCAACGGGATGCAGCGGGGGTGGCGTCTGCGTCATAAAACATCCTTATGGGTTGAAGTAGGGGCGCGATTTTAGCCGGGGCTCGCCGAGCGGATAAGGTCGTTGTAAAAACGGACCGCGTCGCTGACGCCGACTTGCAGGGAACGCGCGACCAAAGGGTGGCCCATGTGAAGGGCACTTACACCCTGCAACTTGAGCAGGTGGGGGATGGCCTTGGCTTCGATGCCGTTAATTAGGTGGACGTCCATCCCGTATTTGCGGGTTAACCGCACCGCGTCCGAAATGGCGTCGAACTTTTTCTGGAACACAATCGAACGTTGATCCACGACCAGATCACGCACGTTCAGCGCCAGCCCGAACACTTTTAACTTGGCGGCGGCCTTCACCTGGTCCAGTTGTGGATCGACCATGAGGAACACGCGGGTCTGGCGTTCGTCGATGTTGCGGATGATGGCGGCCAGTTCACGGTGGAGCAGCGCCACGTCGAGCCCGTTTTCGGTGGCCTTCTCCTCGCGGCGCTCCGGGGCGAGGATGAGGTTGTGGGGGCGCAAGCCGTTGACCAGATGAATGATGTCCTGGTGCGGGGAAACCTGGAGGTAAAACTCGGTTTTCACCTGGCGGTTGAGGAGTTCGATGTCCTCCTCAATGACATGGCGTCGGTCGATGCGCAGGTGGGCACGAATGCCGTCGGCGCCCGCGAATTCAGCCTGGAGGGCGAACAGCACCGGGTCCGGTTCGCGGGCGTTGCGGGAGGCGCGCAGCAAGGCGACCTGGTCTACACCCACGATGAGTTTACAATATCCGCTCATGCCAACTCCTGATCGATGGTTTCGATGAATGCTTCCAGATAGGGGTTGAACGGGGTCAGGTCTTGCGCTTCTAAATAAACGCGAATCTTGTTTTCCGTGCCGGAGTACCGCACGATCAGGCGACCTTGATTCCCGACCGCGTCTTTGAGCGCGTCCAAGCTTTTGGCAAGGGCGGGTACGCTGTCCAGGGGCGGTTTACGCTGCACCCGGTAGGCTTTTTCAAACACGGGGTACAGCGGGATTTTGGCACGGGCGCGGCGCAGCAAGTCGGGATCGTGCTTCAGCGCCGCGATCAGGCGCATCGCCGCCAGCAAACCGTCGCCGGCCGGGAAGAGGTCGCCAAGAATTAGGTGCCCGCTCGGCTCACCGCCGAGCAACAAGCGGCGGTCGATCATTTCAGCCAGCACGTTTTGATCGCCGACCGGGGTGCGCAGCAGGGTCTTGCCCTCGCCGGCGAGAACTTGCTCAAAACCCATGCCGCACATAATGGTGCCGACCACCGTTTCGATGGGGTGACCCGCGGCTTGCATGACCTCGCCCAGCGCGTAAAGGACCATGTCGCCGTGGAGCGGCCCGTCCGCGTCGACCACGATCAAGCGGTCACCGTCGCCGTCGAGGGCGAAACCCGCCAGGCATTGATGTTCGACAACGGCTTGCACCAGCTTCTCCGTGTGCAGCGCGCCGTAACCGGCGTTGATGTTGGTGCCGTTGGGTTGGTTGCCGATCACGGCTTTGGGTTTGAGTTTGAGGCGGTCCGCCAATAACGCGAAAAACCCGGAGCCCGCGCCGTGGGCCAAATCAAAAGCAATCGGCGGGGTGGTTTCGAGAGCGCCAAAATGTTGGGCGAGAAAATCCAAATAGAAGGTGGGTTCCGCTGATGTCGGCCGGCAAACACCCTGGGTAATTTGGGTTGCCGGGTCGAGGACGCGCTCACTCCAAGCAACCGCCTGGTCGTAGCGAATCTTGTGGCCCTGTGCGTCGAAAAACTTGAGGCCGTTGTCCTCGGCCGGGTTGTGGCTGGCCGTGATCATGATGCCCAATTGGGCGTCGCGTGCCTGGGTTTCGTAGGCGACGACCGGGGTCGGAACCACGCCGAGATCGATCAGCGTGACCTCATCAAAAGCGGAACAAATCCATTGGCGTACCTGGCTGCAGGATTCGCGGGTATCGCTGCCAACGACGACGGTGGCCGGCGTCCCGGTCGTGTTTTGATGAAGCCAGGCGTTAAGCACCGTGCTTAAGGTTTCAATGATTGGTTGTGTTAGCGGGTGTACACCCATCTTGGCGCGTAACCCGTCGGTCCCGAATATCATGGGGGTCGGCCTCCACGGCTGAATCACCCCCCGTTTTGGGTTTCGTCAACAACTTGGCTGGATTCGGGGGGCGGTGCTTCTTTTAAAATGACACGAGCGTCTTCGGGTTGCCATTCTATCTTGAGTCGTGACAATCGGTTCAACCAATTCGGTGATTCCGTCTTTTTTTCTTCGGGCAAGACCCAGCGATGGGTGATTTGCAGGGTGAGGCCGGGATCTTCCGCTGTGTCACTTGGTTCGGTCGGCGTTGGTTCCGCTGCTCCGTTGTCGGAGCCCTGTTCGTTTTGGGGCGGATCCGGGGCCGACTGGGCCGGTCGGCTAACCGTGACTTCCGGCTGAATCCAGGAAGGCTCAAACCAATTCACCACGCTTACCGGCCCGCTGATTTGCAAGGTGACCGAGCCGGGGTCGGCGACATAATCAGGGGAGCCAACGACTTGGATGGGGAACGGCTGGTCAAAATTTTTGACCTCGGTGCGTTCGCGGATCACGATGGTGTAGGTGTAATTGCTGAGGTCACCGGTGATGACCGAATCTTTGGGCAGCAGATCGAGGGCGATGGTGCCTTTCATCGACTTGGTGGCGCCTTCCACGTCAATCGCTTTGATGGTCAAAAACTGAAGTGGGTTGAGGTGTTTGGGGGGTCCCTCCAGGGTGAGGTGACTGGGGGAGAGTTCGACACTTTCGATGTAGTAGTCGCCCGCGGGTGTGCCTTTGATGTTTTCGAGCAAGCGCAGTTCTTTGCTGACGACCTCGGTAAAGGTGACCTCGACAAAGTTGGGTACGATGCTCACGACCTGGGGCGGGTCGATGTTGGGTGGGAATTTTACATCCCGGGCCGATACCGCAATGGTGTGTTTGCCTTCGGCGGCAATGCCCTGCATGTCCAGTTCCACCAACAAATCTTGGGGATTCAGCTCGTTGAGGACTTTCTGTTTGCCGCGTAATCCGACGCTGAATTGGTAGTTGCCCAAGCTGGTGCGCATGTTGTCCGGCGACAAGGTGCGCAGGGGTACCGGCGGCCCGAAATTTTTGGCGGTAATGGTTGCCGCTTCATCCTGACGCCCGGACATACTGATCCACATGACCAGTGCCAACACCAGGGCGGTGAGTTTTTGCATGGATCGAGAGGCAAAGGATGAATCGCGATTTTTGTCCATTGGTTCGTTCCTGGTCGGGGCCGGGTTTATTTGCGTTGGGTTGAGGTTTTGGCGGAAACCGGGGTGATCTCTTTGGGGTTCTTGTTCTTCTTACGGCGGCCGCCGCCGCGGCGCCCTGTCTGTTCCGTATTTTTTGTGTTTTCTTCCAATTCGTCTTCTTCGACCGGTTTGGGGACACTTTCCCAGGATTTGGGCAGCTTGATGCGCGACAGCGAGGCCAAAATTTCGGAACGCTGCTCGTCTTCCGAGGACATCAGGCCTTTGTAGACTTGGTAGATTTGCGAGAGGGTGTTTTCGGTGAGACGGTGAATCTCGCCGTCTTGGGCAAAGGAAATGCGGCCCGTTTCTTCAGAAACAATCAGGGCCAGGCAGTCGGTTTCTTCTGTGATGCCGATGGCCGCGCGGTGACGGGTGCCGAAGGTGCGCGGCAATGCTTGGTTCGCGCTTAGCGGCAGAACGCAACCCGCGCTGGCGAGTCGGGAGCCCGACACGATGACCGCGCCGTCGTGCAAACGGGATTTCGGTTCGAAAATGTCGAGTAGTAATTCAAAGGAGGGCAAGGCGTCTAACTGGGTGCCGCTGTCCATGTAGTTTTTGAGGCCGTCGTGGCCTTCAAACACAATTAAGGCACCGGTCCGGTTTTGCGAAAAGTGGTGGACCGCCTGGAAAATACGGTCGAGGTAGGTGGACTCGGTCATGTTGGCTTTTGCCCAGGGCGAGGTGCCGATGGATGCCAACACGCGGCGAACCTCGTCTTGGAACAGCACGATGATGGCGATGGGAATGATGCTGAACAGGCTGCCAATGGTTTCGCTGACCACCACCAAATTAAAGCGTTGCGCGATGATTTGGGTCATGAACAGAGCCAGTAAGCCAAAGGCCATTTGCAGGGCGCGGCTACCGCGGATAAAGCGGAACAGGTTGTAGAGGACGACCCAAATAATGAGGATGTCGAGGATGTCGGTCGGTCGAAGCGGTCGTAATTGAAAAATATCGGAAATCATAGCGGCGGTGCCTTGCGCTTCGGGACCGCGTCGCGGAGGCGGACCCTCACCGGTTTCTGAGTAACTGTCGACCACCGTCGTCGGTATGTTCCCGGACTAAACACGACCGGTTGCGGCAGTCAGATTCCTTGTGTGTTCGAGTGCATGAACCGGTGCCGGCGCGCGGCGGCGGTTGTTGCATTCAGGGAGTAGACCCAAAACATCCTTTGTATCGGTAAAAAAGTGCGTTTGATTGAGGGGTTTATGTAGAGGAATTTGCAAGGAGGGCAAAATTTTTGGTCGTGCCGAATGCGCACCCACCACAATCCCATACGCGATCTTTTCCGAACAGGGTGCACGCGGCGACTCCCTGGGGCTGTTGCGGTATGGTTGGGTCCCATCTCGCCTCGCGGTGGTTGGAACCGCGGCGTTTGGCGAGCCAAACATCGCGCAATCAGTGCTCGTGGGGGGCGCGTGTGCCGGGACCAATCTTAACATTCCCCTTGGTGTCCGTCCCCTACCGGTTGTAAAAATCCTGTGATTTCGGGTGGGAAAAAGGGGGTCGCGCGAGCCAGGTCACATCTTGAATGGGTGCCAAAAAAAAGAAGGCGAAAAAGTCGCAATAGGGTGGCCCCTTTCTCGCTTCTTTTTCGCCTTTTAACGCCCCCTTTCTTCCGGGCCGCTAGGGCCCGCGTGATGGGGGATGTGCCGATGGATGGAGAGGTTAACGTTTGCGCAGGAACACGGTGCGTTCTACATGGCTGACATCACCGTTGCCCACGCCGCGGTTCACTTGCAAGACGCGGACCGGAACCAATTTGCCGGAACCGATGCGCTTGAGGATCTGTTCAGCATCCTTGGGGTTCTCGACTTGTTTGCGGTCGATATGGGTCAGGATGGTGCCCGGCACGATGTTTTTGTTGAAGGCCAGGCTGTCTTCGTCGACCTCATCGATGAGCACACCCGCGACATTGCGTTCCAGCGCCAGCTCGGTGCGTGCCTGTTCGCTCAGGGGTCGAACCGACATGCCCAAGCTTTCCAGCAAGTTCGCGGGTTCTTCTTGGACCGGCTCGGTGGGCTCGGTGGCGCGGTTGCGGAAATTCGGATCGGTCAAGCTGCGGCGGTCACCCAAGACCACGGTTTTCTCTTGGGTGCGCCCACGGGACAGTACCTTGAGGTTAACCTTTGCGCCGGGAGGGTGTTGGCCGATGGCCGCCATCAGGTCACGGTGGTTGAGCACGTCTTGTTTGCCCACCGCGAGAATCACATCATCCTTTTGGATGCCGGCTTTTTCGGCGGGGAAGCCGGGCGCGACGGTTTGAATCAAAGCGCCGCCGGGAACGCCGTAGTATTCGCGGGCCTCGGCGTCGAGACTTGCGAGCGTGACGCCCAGTGCGCCGCGGCGCACTTCGCCGTGACGGCGCAATTGGTCGATGCTGTGGCGGACGAGATCGCTGGGAATCGCGAAACCGTAGGTTTCACCCTGGGAGACGATCATGGTGTTGATGCCGATGACCTCGCCCGCGTTGTTGACCAGGGGGCCGCCGGAATTGCCGAAGGTGATGTCGGCGTCGGTTTGAATGTAGGTGGCCAGATCGAATTGGCCCACGTTCATGTTGCGGCCGATACCGCTCACGATACCGCTGGTTACCGAAAAACCGAGGTGGAGGGGGTAACCCAGGGCCAGCACCGTATCGCCGAGGCGTAAGTTGTGGCTGGTACCCAGTGTCAGCGGTTGCAGGTTGCGCGCCTCGATTTTAAGGAGCGCGATGTCCATGCCGTCGTCTTTGCCGACCAACTCGGCTTCCATTTCGCGACCGTCGTGTAGGGTGACGGTGAGGCGGTCCGCGTCGTTGACCACGTGGCGATTGGTGACTACCAAACCGTTCTCGCTAATGAGAAACCCGGTACCCGAGCCACCACCACGACGGCGAGGCTGTTGTTGGTAGAAAAAGGGGTTGAAGGGGCGGGAGCGGCTTTGTTCCACGCGCGACTGGATCTGAACGACGGCCGGGCGTACTTTTTCGACCAAATCGGCGTAACCTTCAAGCCGCTGTGCGCTGACCGGAAAAAAACCGGTGGTCAATAAACAGAGCAGGATAAGCGATTTCTTCATAGCAGATCTCCTTCAGTTGGGGCGGACACCTGTTGTGCCGTTTTATGTCCCGGCACCCACCCGTTTTTATGCTACGCCTTAGGGCAAATTCAGTGCCAAAGAACGGGCTTTCTGGGCTGTGATTGGTTAAACAGTTTGAAATATTTAATTTAATGTTTTTTGTGGCGGTTCTGCAACTCAGCTTGTTTTTTTTCGTAGCCCTGCTTTTTCATGGTCAAGGCGGCCTGTAACCAATCCCATTCGGTCATACGGGTACGACACATTGTCCTGCCGAGGCGGGTCGGCCCGGCGCGGGCGTCCGTGACCAGGCTCGCCTTCTCGATTTCCCCCCGAATGGCTGGTTGCGGGGCTGATGCCCGATAGGTTAAGATTTCGTCATCCACGTTCCTGTTTCCATTAATCCCGGCCAAGGTGACATTGCATGGCTAAGCTCTATATCCCCAAGGATTGTGTTCTCGAAGGCGCGCTCACCAAGATTTCCTATTCCGGCGACATTGTCATAGAAAACAGCCTGAGTCCCCAAGAGGTGACCTCCACCGGTGGCGGTGTGGTGCTCCACAGCTCGGCCGAATCGCTTACCTGCGCGAAAATTTCCGCGGCGACCGGAATTGCCCTGCGCGGTCAAGCCGTGACCGCGACCTCGGTAAGCGGGGAGGAGGGTGAAATTGAGGCGCGCGATCTTCAGTGTCATCAGCTGACCTTGACCGATCACCTCGCGCTGAAAGCCGAGACCCTGCGTATTCACACGCTCAAGGCCAAATCGGCCGTCATCGAAGCCGACCGCATCGAAATCGATCAACTCCAGATTGAAGGCGACCTCTTTTTGCGGGGCCGCGAGGTGAACGTGGTGGAGTGCAGCGCCGGCAAGGTGCAGCTCAGCGGCATGTACCAAGGTGAACGCATGACCGCGGTCGGCGGCGTCCACCAAGAACAAGGTTCCATCACCGTGCGTTTTTTGGACACGCGGACCTATTCGGCCGAGGATCATGTGCGTGGCATGGTGGCCATTTCCACCGCCGAGGAAGTGCGTGCTGTTGGGGTTCGCGGTTTCTTGCGACCCGACGAATTTAACATCTTGTCCGGGAGCAACGGCATGTCGATGGATTTGGCCGTTGCCAAGCCCATGCCGATGGCGCCCGCGGCGGAAGACGGTTCGCAAGCCGAAACCGAACCCCAAGCTTTTGCCGAACCGACCATGTCGGATGAGACCGAGGCAACCTGGCTGGTGGAAGCGGAGCCGGTGGCCAAGGATCCCGACATTTTGCACCATCCCAACGACCCCGACCAGATCGATACCCGTTCCGTGCCGACCGGGGAACTGGATTTGGTTACCGCCGCGGTTGACGATGCTTTTGTGCCGACTCATGAATTTGTCCCACCGGAACCGGCCGCGGCCGCGCCGCCCGAAGAAGCCGAGGCCCCTGCAGAAGGGGCGCCGGAGGAAGAAGTTGAACCTGAGCCCGAGGCGGCGCCCGATCCCGAGGCCGGTGTCGATACCGCTTTTTCTACCAATCCCGCCGTGGAAGGGGAGGATGAGGGCGCCTTTGAGCCCGCGCCCGAGGCCGAGGAGGCGCACTGGAAATCGGTGGAAGAGCTGCCGGACTCCATGCAAGCCGCCGCCTCAGCCGCGGAAGAAATGATGGAAGTGGCCAATGCCTCCGTGGATGGTGAAGACGGTCCGGCCGTGGAAGAACCTGTAGAAGAACTGAACAACGAGGAACTTGCATCCTTTGATACCGGTTTCGACGATCCCGACCTGCCCCAAGAATTTGAGGTGGTTGAAGCGCAGCCTGTTGCTGAAGAGGCCGAGGCGGCGTTTGAAACAGACAAACCGACCGAGACGGCTTTTGACGCGGATGAAGAGGCCGTGACGGCGCTCGAAGCAGAGGAACCGGCAGCCGAGGCTGAGGAAGAAAACGGCGATCATGTGGCCGAGAACTCAGCCGACGCCGACGCCGAGGCGTTCATGCCGGTTGAGGCCGCTCCGGCCGCGGACGATTCGGAACCTGAAGCGGTCGAAGCCGCGGCGATTGAACCCGATGTTTCCGCCGACGATCTTGTTCGCGAGGCCGTGTCCGATATTCGTGCCGATGATTTAATAGAGTCCGACATCAGTGCCGAAGATTTGCAGGGCGTGAGTGATCCCGGTTTTGTGGCTGATGATTTCGATCCCGAGTCCCTTTCCGAAATGAACGATTTCATGACCATGAACGGCGAGGAAGAGGATTTTGTGGCGCCCAAACCGGAGTCCCCCGATTTCGGTGATCTTTCCGCCGCCGGCGATCCCGAGGACTTCTCCAGCGTCCCCGAATTTGGCAATACCAGTGATCTTGGTGACTTGGGTCCTCAAGACGTCACCGCCGACGATCTGACCTCGCAGCCCGAGCCGCTCACCGCGCAAGCCGAGCCCTTCACCTCGCAGCCCGAACCCTTTACCTCACAGCCCGATGTTTCCGAGGGCGACGGCTTGGACGACAGCGGAAACCAGTCGGATGCCTTTGTCACGCCCGGCGTCAACGAGGATGCGCTGGCCGAGCAGCTCAACGGGATTCTCGACCAAATCTGCGCGTTCTTTCCTGAGAAGAACTATCCCAAATTTGTGGGTCAGATTCAGCGCTACGTGGACGAGCGTCGGTTCAAAATCCTCGCCAAGGAACGCAATAAAGAAGCGGTACTCTCGCGAATCGACAAAATGGAGCACCCCGACATCAGCAGCTTGGCCCGCACCTTTTATGCGACCCTTGCTGAATCGCTCAATCCCTAAAAGGTAGATGTTTTTTGGCACCCGGCATGATGTGAAGCCGTGTGCCGAAAAGCCGCCCCCGGTTCATAACATCACGCTGAATCAATGGGGTCACCGGTGAACCCAGTTTTGAGTGGGTTTGTGGGTGATGGCTGTGTACCGATAGCTTGGCTCGGTCTTCGTTTTTCTCTAAGGATATAAGGATGATTTGAAGATGGGCGGTAGGCGGGGTGTCCTTCCACTCGGGGGTCGCGCCTTGGATGGATGGGGGCGTTGATGCATCCGTATGCGACCATGCCGGGTAGCGCTTTGGAAGGGCGTCTGGCCGGGTTGATTCATGGGATGCCGCGCGAATGAAGCTGCCGCGAGTGGGGGCTAATCCCGTGAAAATCATGTTTGATGGTGTTCAAACGATTGGAATTAAGCGTTTTTGTGTGGGTGAAATTATACGGTATTGAATGCGAGTAAACGAAGCGACGGCGTTATCCGCATGCGCGATCCGTCCAGCCCAACGTTGTTGGGCGGGCAAGGGAAAAACTGCATCTCGCCATCCTCTAAAAACTCGAAAATCCTGAGAAATAAGAGAAACCAAGCCATGCTCCCCGGGAACCTCCCCCCGTAAAACCCGGGCTAGGTTTTTGGCGTCAGAAAGGTGATGCCCGGTTTGCACAAGGCGTCCAAAAGCTCCGTTTCTGCGATCAGCGGAATGACTCGCGGGTCGTAGAAGCGGAAGTACAGTTTTTGGCCGTCCTCGCGCTGGACCGTCAAAAATTTCCGAAAATGACGTTGCAGAAAATCGATGTCATGGACCGATGCGAAAAAAGAAGCCCAGTGGTTGGGGATACCTTCTTCGATGATCCATTCGGTGGTGGTCCTTCCTGATTGCAGCAGGACAAGGTAGGGGGCGATTTCTTGGACTGTTTCGGAGAGATGCCCCCGGTAAAGGCAGCGGTAGGTGCCGCCCGAAAGCAAAATACGTCGGTGGATAAAAGGTTCATGGGCGCCGTCGACCAACGCGTATAAAAGGTGATGCTCACCCAACCGTTTGGTTTGCTCGGTCAGGTGTGCCATGGTTGTGTCAAGGGTGGCGCCTGCGTTCCTCAAGCGCAAACCTCGGCAAAGGGCATGCCTTGTTTTGCCGCCTTTTTGAAGGTGGCAACCTGTTGTGGGCTGAGGGTAACGGGTTTTTTCGCCGCGGCGGATGAAGCGCCGCTGTTATCTTGGAGGTAACCGGCCGGCGCGTTAGCGGCGCCCCCGGCAGGGGTTTGGCCGGATGAAGCACCGGCACCGCCTGCAGCGGAACCGCTCCCTTCCTCGTTAAGCTGGTCGAGGGGGTAAAAAACACGGCCGCTGTGAATGTTGGCGACGGCTTCCCAAAACGGTTCGCCAACCAAAAGCCCGGTTTTGGGAATGGGGTTGAGGTGTTCCGGTGGGACTTCCAAGTTAAAGGCGCGAATCATTTCCCAAAGTTGCCAGCGATCCAGTGAATCGTGAAACCATTGATCGGGGTTTCGTCCCAG
Organism: Acanthopleuribacter pedis; assembly: GCF_017377855.1. GTDB lineage: Bacteria > Acidobacteriota > Holophagae > Acanthopleuribacterales > Acanthopleuribacteraceae > Acanthopleuribacter > Acanthopleuribacter pedis. The sequence goes on along the minus strand of NZ_JAFREP010000013.1, from coordinate 259,456 downwards.
CCAGGTGTAATAAAAATCAGCGCTTACCAGGATGCAGTTGAGGAACTTGTGGTTGTGATGGGACGTTGCGTAATCAATGAGGATGCCGTGGTTAATCCCCAGGTGGTCGTGTAACCGTTGGGCGTAATGCAGCATGTAGCCGGGATTTTCACACAACAGCAGTTCTAGGCGCTGTCTCTCCAGCAGGCGTTGTTTGATGATGCCGCCGGCTTCAAATTCAGCCTCGAGCATGACCGGGGGCGGTGGCACCGAGATGCCTTGTTGATGGCGCAGATCGCGCCGCCAGGATGTTAGCGCCTCGGTTCGCACCGAATCATAGGCGAAGAGCGGGTAAACATCGGGAACGGTGTGTTGGTAGAACCTGCGGTCGTGGCGAAAAAACTTCGTGCGCACAATCGCGTTACTTCTGAAAAAGTGTGATTTCATGGTAGCGAGACCTTATACAAACAGCTCGGAAGGTTGTCATCAGAATAATGAATGTTCCGTGTAGTGAAATAGGGGGTAGGTTAAGGGCAAAAAAGATCAGGGATTGTTCAGTGTGACCGGCGCGGATGGCGCTTCACGTTTGCCATGGGTGATACGTGCTACTTGCAGATACCAACGATCACTCCAAGCTTGAGCGATCTTTAAGTAATATTGGAATTGTTTGCGGAAGTCTTGTTTGCTAATTGTTAGTGGATCGTATTCCTTAGTGTACTCGAATACTCTTTTTTCTTCAACCAAGTGAACCTTGCCGCCGTCCATTTCATACATCCCCCCAATGGCGGGGTCTTGTAGGGCGGTATCCACCATTTTGAAACGCTGCACGAGCTTGGGGGGATCGTCCGGCAAGCCCGCGGCGGCAACATAATGGCTTACCTCGAGGCGGTTGGTCTCCGGGTTGAAGCGAAAGGAGAGGACGTTGTTTTGGTATTGGTGGTTTTCGTCGAGTTCCAAGTTGATGCCGACGACCGTATCGCCCACGTACGAAACCAGTTCGGAAGCCGCCTCAAGTGCTTGCTTGTTCAATTCGGACATGTGTTCTCCTCGTGATCAGGGTGAAGCCCGGGCTTTACGGGGCAAGGCTTAGGACTTGCCCCGGCACCCGTTGTTAAATTGGCTTTGGGCCTTGAGGTAGGTCTGGTCCACATCGTGGTACTTGGTGAAGGACGTGCCGCCGGTATCGTCGCCCGGTTCCATTTCCTTGAACGAACCGCCGCCGGGTTCTCCGACAAAACGGACCACTTTGGCGCCCTTGCCGGCTCTTGAGGCGTCTTTCTTTGCGCTTTTGCGCAGGCCGAGCTTCACCGGCGTGAAATCACGGGCGTGGATCAAATGGGTATATTCGGGGCCGTCCGGCCATTGTTGCGCGGCCGATCCCATGCTGGTAACCGATACCTTGCTCATGTTTTCTTCCATGCCCGCGCCGGCGAGTTGTTTTTCCGCCTCGTACAATGCGACGCTGGTAATGGCGCCCCCCTGGCTGTGGGCGAAGATTTCCATTTCTTGATCGCTGCTTGCCTCGGCATAAATCATGTCGCGCAGGGTGTCGACCGCCGGGTTGCGCCCTTTGGGACTCATTCTGGGTTCTTCGTCCGGCGCGTCTTTTTCCGCGTCGGCCGCGTGCTTCTTAATCCAGCTTTTGTCTTGTTTGGCCTGCCACAGATCCGCGACTGAATTTCGGGTGGCGTTGTAAACCCCAATCACCTTGGCGCAGGTGGTGTCGGCGACGTCTTGCAGGGTTTGGCAATGGCCGCCTTGTTGGGTGCGAATGCCGTTGACATAGACGATGGTTTTGTCGGCGACGCCGTCCGGGGGGTGTTTGCCTTTACAGCAATTGCTGTTGGAAGTGAAGGCTTGTTCCTTGGCACCTTGGATGGTCGCGCGGGTCAGTGCTTCGTTCTTTTTGGTTAGGGGCGCACAGGCGCCGTCTTTTCGACCCATGATGACCCCGTCGAGATCCATGTCCGAGAGCGGCTCCTGACCCGCTTCACAGCCTACACAGGTTTTGCCGACCTCCTTGTCGGAGAAGCCGTCGGTGGGGCTTTTGTCCTTTTTGCCCCATCCAAGGTTGCCCATGGGGAACCTCCTATAAAGATAATGTTTCTTTTCTCAGCAAGTCCTGCTGAATGTGCCAGCGCCACAGTCCTTCCGCTTTGGCGTCGGCATCTGCTAGATGGTTATCCAGCAATGCGTGAATATAACTATGCTTCTCGACGATATCTTCGCCCCAGACCCAAGTAACAAAAATCCAGACCATGCATTGCTTTTCGCTGATGAGGTCGTATTGTTTGGCAACTTGGTAGTGTCGTTCAATGAACGCATCTAGCTCTGCTTCCGGTGTTTTGGCCGCGGTGGGGTCAAATTCCCGGAGTTTGGCTCGGACTCTTTCGAAGAAGTTGATTTTTGAACTGTATTCAATAATTCTTACATGTTCGCTTTTTAGGGTAAGCAATGCTGTAGGACCTTTGATTGTGGGTTGGACGACTATTCTACCAAGCATCTTTTAAGAGTGGAATACAAATTCTGACGGCAGTTTTTCGTCTTGCAGGCGACCACCCGATGGTTTTTTTCGCCATACCGACACCGCCCGCGTGCGTCCTTTCCGAACAAACGTGCCTACGCGAACCGCGGCACAGGTGTGAATGAGCCCCGCCCGAGCACGGGGAATCGGTTGGACCATGCCTGACATGGCCCAACCGTTTAATTTAAGAGGTGCTGAAGCGAGGGTTTTGCCTAACGGTTTGGAGCGCGATGGTTTGGAATAAGCGAGCCGGGGTCGCGCCCGACCGCGCCCGCTGGGTGCGGTGCGCATTTTTACAGGCCGGTGCAATCCCGAAATTAGGCAGCAACCACCGCGATTCATCGCGCTGCTTCGGTTAATGGGTCGGGGCGCCCACGTGCGTCGCGCAACCGCGGGTCGTGGGACGCGGAACTGACTTGTTCAATAAGGAACCGGTGATGCGGGTGGTTGACTTGCCGCTTAGCTGTCGACGGGCATGCCCAAGGATTGTACGTCGATTTCTTTTTTAAACGCCTGAAGCGCATGGTCCGTATATTTCTGCCCTAAATGCAGAATTCTGGCCCCGGTTTGGCCGACAGGGTCCACGCTTTTGCCGATGACGATGCCGTCTTCCGGCGCGCGGTATTCGCGCACCACATCGCCGAACACATTGGTCAGCCGTGCTATGACCTGGCCTTTTTCCACGTCGTCTTTCACGTTGGGGAACACTTCCAACAGGCCGCCGTGGTCCGCGTAAATCCAATAGGAATTGCCGCAAAGCACGGGGGGTGGACCCGGCGAACGATGGCGTTTGCGCACCATGCCCACTTCGCTCAGTACCGCGCGTAATCCCGAAAGCGACAACCGAATGAACTCCGGTTGGAAGCGGTGCGGATTTCCGATCTCCACGGTGATCGCGGGAATGCCCAGGTCCATGGCGTGGCCGCGCAGTGTGCCGTCCGAGGGTTGGTTCTGAAGAATGATTTGCGGGCGTTGCAAGTAGGCCATTTTGGCCGTCATTTCGTCGCTTAAATCGGCGCGTACGTACAGGCTGTTAATACGCCCGAACGAGGCCGTGTGAAGGTCGACCAGAAAATTGAAGTGGCGCACAATGCGTTGGCTGAGGCGATAGGCGTAAACCTGGGCGTCGTTGCCGTCGACGCGGCCCGGCATGATCGTGTTCAGATCGGTGCCGTCCGTGTGGGTTCGCGTTCGCGCGTTGTAGCCGGGCACGTTGGTGACCGGGACCGCCACCACGGTGCCGCGTAAGTTGCGGTCCAGTTTCTGAAAGAGCTGGTGAATCACCGGAATGCCGTTGACCTCGTTACCGTGTAAGGCGGCCGTAATCCCAAATACCGGCCCCGGTTTTTCGCCGCGAAAAACCATCACCGGCACCCATACCGGCTGGCCCATGCCGTCGTGAGAGAGCACGACCTTTAACCGAGTGATGCACCCGTGGGGCAGTTCCTCCAAGTTGAGTTCTTGGGTGAGACGAATCGTTTCAATCGTTTCTTTGGCTGCCGTCACGGGGGGCTCCTCGGGCGTGGCTAAAGTGAGTTGGGGATCTAAATCGGCGATAAGGCGGTTCCTCAAGTGCTGGGTAATCTGCAGATTTCATCGACCAAACGGTCGTCTGGGTTTACGGTTCGGAAGAAGCGAAACTTAAATTTTCCTTTGGTGCTCACCAGTGAATCGGCCATTTCGTCGATGGCGCGGGTTGCCATCACCGTTTGCAGATAGGATTCGATCAAATCGTCCAGCCCGATGCCCAGCTTGTTAAAGTCACGGTTGTCCATGAGCATCAAGCGTTCCGTTTGCGTCTGCCACCGGCCTTCGCCGTCCTTGTAGGAGAGGTTGGTCCCCAACATATCCCAGGAGGTGCTGGAATCGTTGCCCAGTTCACCGGCGAGTGGTGAGGGCGCGCGTCGTGCGTAAATGGCCACGGGGAAGAAACCTTGTTCGCTTGAACCCACCATAAAGCGCAGGTCGGCCACGAAGATGCGGTTGCGTTTGTCGGGAACCGTGCCCACATGGTACAGCGTTTCTTGCGCACCGCGTGAACTCCACTTGGCGTTACCGATTAACGATTGCACGATGAAGCGGTCGTAGTCGGCCTCAATCGCCATAAAACGGTCGAGTTCTTCTTGGTTAATGATGGTCCAAACGCCCTGGCCCGCGTTGCTGTAGGGGTTTTTAACCACGGCGACCCCGCCCAAGCGTTCGACGTAAAGCGGCACCGAAGATTTGGGAACATCCCAAATCGTTTCCGGGGTACGCACCGCCAAGCGGGTTCCGCGCATTTTTCCGTTAAAGAAGTCGTAGGCTTTGGCCGCCAGCATTTTGTTGCGACCCCCCGCGAGACACCCCAGGATTGGGTTAAAAATCATGGTCCGGGTGATGGGGGGAATGCGGTTCCAGGGCTTTTGCGTGACATAACGCATGGCCGCGCGGATGGGTTGCCATGCTCCGTCGGGCTTGCGAATGGACAAAACACCTTGATCGTTAAAACGCGCGGGCGGATCGGGGTCTTTGTCGTGGAAGGGGACCAGGAACACGGGTTTACCTTGTAGGTCGGCGAGGGTGGCCGCGTAACCCGAGGCCTCCATGTGGTTTTTGTCGTAAAGGACCGCGACATCGCCTTCCGGCAGGGTCCGTTTCTTTAAATAAGGAACCAGGGATCGTTCAAGCAAGGTGCGGTAGCCGCTCTGGTCGTCGTACTCCCCGTCCAGCGGTACGGATTTTTGACCGGAGGGACAGGAATTCAATTCGATGACCACGACTTTGCGATTGCCGCGATCATTAGAGACACAGAAGAGATCGGCGCCGGACCAGCGCAAGTATTTGATCGGGCTGGAAAGCGTTTCGATAACCGCATCACGATCAACCTCGGGATGAAGATGGCAATAACGCTCGGCGATGCGATCATTCCCCAGGCTGAGGAAGTGTTTGATCATGGGATGCAGTTGCGCGTTTAGCGCGCGGGGGTAGTAGTGGTTGTCGGTTTCAAATTGGCCAGGCTCAACAATGACAACATTCTTTTGGTGCATGGCTTGTTCTTCCCTTCCTTCTTTCTTTCTTTAAAATTGGCGTACCGATGCATCGAGTTTAATGAGTTCCAAGAATTCGCCGCGGGTTTCGGGATCACGGAAGCAGCCCTTCAGTGAACTGGTGACCGTGTCACTGCTGTGTTTTTTGATGCCGCGCTGGAACATACACAGGTGAGAGGCTTGGATGACACATGCGGCGCCGCGTGCGTTTAGGGTTTCCATTAAGGCGCGGGTGATTTGACTGGTCATGCGCTCCTGAACTTGCAGGCGACGGGCGTAAACTTCCACCAAGCGGGCCAGCTTCGAAAGACCAACGATGCGGCTTTCGGGGACGTAGGCCACGTGGGCGACGCCGAAAAAGGGCAGCATATGGTGTTCACACATCGAGAAAAACGGGATGTTGCGTTGCAGGATCATTTCGTCGACATCTTCGCCGCCGTCACCAAAAGTTTTGAGAACCGAGGCCGGCTCTTGCTGGTAGCCGGAATACAAGTCGTTGTAACTGCGCAAGATGCGGTCGGGGGTTTCTTCCAATCCCTCGCGATCAGGGTTCTCGCCGATGTAGGTCAGAATGGTTTTGACCGCGGCGCGTACGTCGTCGGCGGATACGGTTTTGGAAGGGGCGTTTTGCGTCATGAAAAAGGGGACTCCTGGCTGCAGGGTATTTTAGGGTGGATCGGGCCTGCGTCAAAGTGTGGCCCATTTAAACACACTCTTGCACGCATTTCTCTGCAAGCTGTGAACCTTCGTGAAAAATACGGTTATTTTGCTTGGAACCCAGGGGTTCGGGGTTTTCGGGTTAACAGGAAACAATTTGAAAAACTTCCGCACCGTCATGTTCCACCCGCCACTTCACGTCGTATTGGTAGAGTTTGACCCCGTACACACGCGAGCCTTGTTTGCGGCGGTAAGCGGGACGTGGATCGGCCGCCAACACATCGATGATCAACGCTTGAAAATCCTCGGGGAACCGATTCGGGTCGGCCAGTTGGCGTGCAACCGCGTCGCTAAAGCGGACCGGCAGCAGCGGGGCCGGTTTGCGCTCGGCGAAACCGCCGCTCGCCTCGGGTAAGGCGTCGGAATAAGGCAGGTAGGGTTTGATGTCGAGAATCGGGGTGCCTTCGACCAAATCACCGCCGCGCACATGCAATGCCAAGCGGTCTCCTTCTTGGTGTAACCGGTCAAAGGCTACCACCGACATGCCCAGAGCATTGGGACGAAACGGCGAGCGGGTGGCAAACACGCCGAGGCGGCGGTTCCCGCCCAATCGCGGCGGGCGCACCGTGGGTGACCAGGTCTCCCGTTGCGCCTGGTGAAATACCCAGCAGAGCCACAAATGCGAGAAACCCTCAATGCCGCGGAAGGCGTCTGCTTCCGCAAATTCCGGCAGCATTTCGACGTGGCCGCGCGCGTATCGCGTCAATCCCGGCTGACGCGGGATGCCGAACTTCTCTTTGAAGCAGGAGCGAAAGATGCCGATGGTTTTCACGGCGCCTCACTTTTGGCCGGCTGCTGTTCCATGGGTGCCGGCAGGCAGGAGACCAGCGCGGCCAAATCCAACACGCTGGTGGTTTCCCCCGTTGCAAACGGGTAAGGCAGGGGTTGCCGCCATGCGGCCGTCAACAGGTTGATATCCGCGATTTGGATGCCGGGCGTTACGTCCAAACCCTTGAGGTCACAGAAGCTTGTGGTTTCTTGGGCGCGTTCCATCAGCGTTCCGAAATGAGGTGGTGCGATGTCGGGCAGCGGATCGCCGAGGCCGGTTTCCACCCAACCCTTGGCCTGGATGAGGTCAAAGAAGGCGCGGCGATAAATCAGGCGTACATCAACCGATAGCGGTCCGTCCGCATCCGAACTCGGCCCCGCTTCAAAAGCAAAGACACCGCGGTAGGTTTCGCCTGGCTGGATGCGGTTGTCGGCAAGGACCCGATCAGCCTCGGTGTAAAAAACCCGCTCGCCGTCGCCGCGGGCCAGGTTCTTGTAAAAGGCTTGGCCTGGCAAGCCCGCGTAATAGCCGTTCTCGGCGTCGGCGGATCCGCCGACTGAGTCGCCAATCCCGCCGACTGAGTCGCCAACCTCGCCGACTGAGTCGCCAACCCCGCCGACTGAGTCCACGACGGTTCCGGCCGTTTGGTTGAGCAGCAGGCCGTTGCTGTCGCGTACTTCCACCAGCAGCAGCATGTTGCGAATGGCGATGCCGGTCGGTACCGCGTGGCCGGTGCGGTCGTTGGTGAGGTTAACCGCCACGCTGAGTTGCGGGTTTTGGACGCTTGCCGCGGTGGTTTCAACCGTCATCGTCAGCGCGTTTTCCAGGTAATCGGGGCTGGTCCCGCGCAGTTCGTGACTTCGAATCGTGCCGGGATCGCGGATCACATTGGAAAAGCTACAGAAGCCGGCGCTGTTGGTCGCGGGCATGTGGCAGCCGACGCAGGTTTGCACCGATTCGGGGTCGGCCGTTTCCCGGTAGCGCAGGTACTCGCTGTAGGTGGTTTCATGGGGAACCGAACCCGCATCTTCAAAGTCGCCGTCGCCGTCGTGATCGTTGTTGTCCTCGTGACAACTTGCGCATAACGTGTCCTGCATCAATGGGTTGTAGCCAGGACGCATGATGCTGTTGTCGGCGTAGTCGGCGTCGCCAAGCAGGCCGAACTGGATGATTTGCGGACCGCGCAGCAGCCTAAACGACGCCGGAAACACACCTGGCCAATTGAGTTTGCTTTCGTCGATTTCGAGCGCGCGGTGACACACCTCGCACTGAACGCCTTCGCGCATTGCTTGGTTGGGATTGTGGAAATCGCCCATGCCCGCGTTTTCGATGTCGCTTAACCAGTGGACCGGGGAGTGGCAGGCGGAACAGTCGCTGTTGGGATGGGTCAGCCGGTGAACGGAATCGCGCTGATAAACAAAACCGCCGGTGCCGCCCTCGGTCGCGTCACCGCTCAGTAAGTCAAAGACCCAGGTGTTGAGCCCGGTTTGGGCCATCGGCGAGCGCAGCCATTCGCTGAACTGATTGGGGTGGCATCCGCTGCAGGAGGCGGGCGCGTTAAAGGGATGATCGGGAATCACCGTGGTGTCGACCGCTTCTAATTCAAAAATTAAGTTCTCGAGCGCGCCGGTGTCGGCGATGGTGATGGCGCGGTTGTAATATCCTTGGGCGCCGGCGACGAGTTTGAAGGGGAAAGGCCGTGTATCGTCGAGGCTGAAAAAACCGCCGTCGTCGCTGAGGGTTGCCAGGCTGCTTCCCTGAATGCGAACCTGCGCCTCAGGCAGGGCGTGTTGCCCGTCCTCGGCAACCACGATCCCCTGAATTTGTGCAAGGCAGGGTGATAGGAGCAAACCCGCAACCAGAGCGAGGGGTGTGACACAACGTTTTATCCATCCTAAAGAAACCATAGCGACCTACGATAAAAGCGAAATTCCCAAGGCCGGTAGGTGGCCTAGCCCGCATAGTTCACAAGAGTTAAACCGTCTTGCGACGAACCCACGTGCCTCATGCCGGAAAACATGAAGGTATGACGCCATCATACGCTTTCGTGGCCAAATATGAAAAGCGTCGCAACCGATGCCGCGGCTTTTTGATGAAGGGTTTTGCCTAAGAGGCGCTGAAGCGAGGGATTTTCTCTAAAAATCTGGAGCGAAAAGGCTTGGAAAAAGCGGACCGGGGTCGCGCACGACGCGCACCCGCTGGATGCGGTGAGCATTTTTGCAGGCCGTTGCAGCCCAGAGGTTTAGCGAAAATCACCGCGCGTTATCGCGCTTCTTCGGTTTAAGGGTGGAGTTCGGAGGCGCGCATCACGCGACGTCGCGTATTGCTGAGCAGGTTGCCCGCCTGCTCCGGGTTAACCGCCTCGGCCTCGGCCAGAATCGCCAGCATTTGTGCCTGGTCGGTCGGCTGTTGCAGGCCGTGCTGGGCAAACACCGCCCAATCGTCAAAACCTTGGTCTTCCACCACCCAGGTGGCCATCACCTTAATCGCGTATTCGAAGTGGGGGCAGGTATCGGCCAAAAAGATGCGCGGGTCAACCCGTTCTTTTTTTTGGAAGTCCCGGCGCACGATGGGGATTTGGGAGGTGGCCGATTTGCGCCAGTGGATCATGCGGATGTCGTCGCCCGACTGGTAGGGTGACAGGTATTGGAAATCCTCGCTTTGTTGGGGTTCGAGACCGGTGCGGGGTTCTTCACTGTGGGGGAGGCGCTGTACCTTGTCGAGAATTTCCGGGAAAATTAGCAGTTCTTGGTCCAAAACCAAGCTTTGGCGCCGGGCGAACAGGCCGAAAGGGACGGCGCTTTGCAGGTAGACCTCGATGATTTTGAGACGGCCGCGTTTTTTGGGGGTTAAATGAATGGTATGGACCACTTCCTCGTGGGCGGGCACGCTGGGGACCACGGTCTGGAAGGTGACATCGTCTTGGTCGGTCACAAAGGTGATCTCTAAGGGGCCGAAGGGCAGGCGGCGGTTGTGGCTTTTCAGGTGGATTTCAAAGGAGCCGTCGCGGCCGGCGAAGAGTTCGGACGGATTGCGGACTTTAATGTCCAGCTTGGGGAACAAAAACCGCAGGTAAAAGAAGCTATAGACCAGGATCGCCGAAAAAATGCTGCTGAACAGGAAAATGGTGCTGTTGGTGGTCAAGTAGCTGACGCCGTACAAAATAAGGGTGGTCCACATGAAGAACTTGCCCGTGTTTTGGAGGACCCATTTTTTTGGTTTCGGCGTGGATGAATTCGGCAAACACTACCCCGGTTTCGTGTAAACGCAAAAAGCACCTCAACGAGGTGCTTCTGATGGACGTGTTCTTTAAGTGCGGGTGACCCGGTTACTGGTCGTAGTTGTCGTAGAGCGGGTATTTGTAAAATTCATCGACCACAAAATGACCGATGACCGCGCCGATCCCCAAGATGATGGGGGATACGGTTAAAAGAAACGATGCAAGGTACCACATATGGTGCAGCTCCGTGTAGGGTCGTCGTCTGGTGCCTCAGGTCGGCACCCAGATCCATTGCAACCTTATCCTTGCCTGCGATTTGAGTCAAGAACGAATGGCGTGCCGGCCCAGGGCCTTTTCCGCTTGGGTTGGTAGGGGCCTGCAATTCCTTGTTCATGGGCGTGCTTTGTGCTATGATTCGCAACTTGTGTCCAGGAACCTTTCCGAGGACCGCCAATTCAACATAGAAAGGATGTGACACTTTATGCCAATTGTTGTTCTTCAAGGCCACGAGTCAATTGATGAGATCGTCAAGCAGTTCAAACGCAAGTGTGAACGTTCCGGTTTGTTTTCTGAAATTAAGAAAAGAAAGCATTTCATCAAACCTTCTGAGATTCGTCGTAAAGAAAAATTGGAAGCGCGCAAGAAGATCCTGAAAAAGCTTCGCAAAGAACGCCAACGGATGCGCTACTACAACTAAGAATCTCTGATCTCAACATTGACAGCCTGTTACAACAAGCTGTGTCCATTTCTCGAAAAGGCAGTCGCTTCGGTGGCTGCTTTTTTATTTTGGATTTTTGGATGGTTAGAAGATGCGGATCAGCATGGCCGCCCTCGGTTACTGATGGCCGGTGTGGATGAAGCCGTTGCTTCGAGTAGGAAGTGGATGCGGATCAGCATGGCGGCCCACGTTTACCGATTGCCGGTGTGGCGGGGCGTTGCTTCAGGGGTTTGCCGGCTTTGATTTTGGGGTCGCTCAGGGTTTCGGCTTCGTAGCAGAACTCCTTGTGAGAAATGCGGGTTAGCCCGCTACTTGGTTGGGTTCCGCTTCGCGCAGGGCCGTGTCGATGACGCCGCCGCCCAAACAACGGTCGCCCTGATAAAACACAATGGATTGTTTTGGGGCGATCGCGCGCTGGGGTTGCGGGAACTGTACCAGATAGGTTCCCGGTTCCGGGCCCGCGGAAACACGGCAGGCCTGATCGTCTTGGCGATACCGGATTTTGCACTGAATGAAGCTGTCCAAAGGCAGCGGGGCGCCGGTGGTGGTGCTCAAGTCGGAACACTGTAATGCCGGCGCGAACAGAATGGGGTGGTTTTTGCCCTGGGCCGCGATCAACACGTTGCGGTCCGTATCCTTGGCGGCCACGTACCAGGGCTCGCCCGGCCCGCCGATACCCAAACCCTGGCGCTGGCCAATGGTGTGGAACATCAAACCGTCGTGTTTGCCGACGACTTTGCCGTTCGGATCCTCAATCACACCGGGTTTCATGCCCAGGTACCCTTTGAGGAAATCTTTAAAATTGCGTTCGCCGATAAAACAAATGCCGGTCGAGTCCTTGCGGTCCCAATTGGGCAGGCCCGCTTTTTTGGCGATGTCGCGCACCTCGGATTTGTGGATGTCGCCCAATGGGAACATCGCGCGCGACAAAGCGTTTTGTTGCAAGGTGTAAAGGAAATAGGACTGGTCTTTCTTGGGGTCCACGCCCTTGAGCATTTGGTAGGCGCCGTCCTCATAAACAACCCGCGCATAATGGCCCGTGGCCAGGTTGTCGGCTTTGAGGGCCATGGCTTTTTCTAGAAACGCTTTGAACTTGATCTCTTTGTTGCAGAGGATGTCGGGATTGGGCGTATAACCTTTGCCGTACTCCGCCAAAAAGTGTTGGAACACGCGGTCCCAGTATTCTTTGACAAAATTGAAGGTGTAAAACGGAATACCCAGGGTGCCCGCGACCAGACGTGCGTCGCGGTGGTCGTCTTCCGCGGTACAGCCCTCGTCGTCGTCTTCCCAGTTCTTCATAAAGATGCCGATCACCTCGTGGCCTTCCTCTTTGAGGCGATAGGCCGCCACGGCGGAATCGACCCCGCCCGACAAGCCCACGACCACCTTGCGTTTGGCGGGGCGCTCTTTATTTATAAGGGTCAGATTCGTTTCCATGGCTGTCACTTCTCGATCTTGTTCGACGGTGCGCTGCGACCGTGATTAATACTTGGGTTGATGAAAATTGTGACGACAGTTCTCGGAACAAAACTCGAGGATATGGCCTTCGACCACCTCATTGGTGACCCGGGTGGCCGGGAAGAAACACGAGCAGTTGTGGCATCGCAGCATCTTGCCTTTGTCGACCGTTTCGCCGCGTTCCGATTGCGGCGGCGCGGTGAAACGACCGCGAAAAGGATCGTCACTCCCGGTAAAGCTTTTGAACTTGCGGCGCGTCGGTGTTTCCGAGTTGTACAGGTAGGTGGCCGCTACCAAAAAAGCAACCACGGCAAGGAACATCGTCATAATCAACCCCGTTCCACTATACCCCGTTCTCCCCATGACGGGAAGCGTCGAGCCGCTTCTTCACGACCTTGCTTATGCAATCCCGGTGTTAAGATGGGACACCTTTTAATGGGGATGGTGACCATGGATCGGCGGGCGAAGATTCCCAACATAAACCGGGTCAAACAGGTGATCCGTGCATTTTTCCCTGACCACGATTGTGATGAGCGGTTGCTGCTGCGCTTGGCGCGGTTTACGACCGAACACGTGCGTGAACACGCCGGCGCGGTTTGGTCGCCCGATGTGTGTCGCCGCCTGTTACAGCCCTTGCTGGAACCCGGTCCGCGCCCGCTGATTAATGCGACCGGCATTATGTTGCACACCAACATGGGGCGCGCGCCCTTGCAAGCGTCCGTGGTGCAGCAAGCCTTAGCGCGGGTCGCCGGTTATACCGATCTCGAACTGGACGCCGCCTCGGCCAAACGCGGCCATCGTGATCGCCACATCGCCGCCTTGGCCCGTTTGCTGTGGCCGGTGGAAGATGCGACCCTGGTCAACAACGCCGCCGCCGCGGTGTGTCTGGCGCTGAGTGCTTTGGCGCGCGACCGCGAAACCGTGGTGTCGCGAGGGGAATTAATCGAAATCGGCGGCAGTTTCCGCTTGCCCGACGTGATGACCCAAGCCGGCACCCACCTGCGCGAGGTGGGCACCACCAACAAAACCCGGATCGCGGATTTTGAAGCGGCCGTCGGCCCGCGCACCGGGTGTTTGTTCAAGGCCCACCCTTCCAATTACCGCATCGAGGGATTTACCCACGAGGTACCCCTGCACGAACTAACCGCGCTCGGTCGCAGAACCGGGGTTCCCGTCGTCTATGATCTCGGCGGCGGTTACAGTGAGCACCTGGCCTTGCCCGCCGCGGACGAACCCTCCATTGAAGCGGCGCTGGCGGCGGAACCGGATTTGCTCATTTTTTCCTGTGACAAACTCCTCGGCGGCGTTCAGGCTGGGTTGGTTTTGGGCCGGGCTGATTTGATCGCGCAACTGCGCCGCCAAACCCTGATGCGCATGTTGCGTACCGATAAATTAACCCTGAGCATCGTGTGTCATCAACTGGCGCATGTCCAGCGGGGGCTGGCCACGCCGACCTCGCGGCTTGCCAATCAGGATCCCGCCCAATTGGAACGACGTGCCGCCGCGTTAAATTCACTGCTGGGTCCCGCCTGGCGCCTGGTTCCCGACGAGACTTACATCGGCGGCGGTAGTTTGCCCGCCCAGGCGCGACCCGGAACGGCGCTCGCTTATGATGGGGCGGACAAACAAAAATTGGCCGACTGTTTGCGTCGAGGTGAACCCGGCTTGCTCGCCTCGATTCGCGGCGGTTTGCTGCGGCTTAACCTGGCGACGGTTTTCCCCGAACAGGATGAAACCGTCGCCAAGCTGGTTATCGCCGCGCAATCCAAGGTCGTTTAACGGGCCTTGGGGTTCTCCTCACACAACAGGGGCAGCAGTTGGAGCACCCGGATGTTGTCTACCACCCATGTTGGCAGCGCGGTGAAAAACGAAGGCCGCACCCCGGTCATGTAAATACGCGGCGTGAGGTCCAGGTTAAACACGTAGCTGCACTGGCTGCTGTTGCGACCTAGGTTGACCGCGCTGATTTGGGATTGGACCGCTTGGTTATCGGTGAACTGGGTTAACTGTTCAAAGGTGGTGCTACCCAGTTGGTGGAGTACCAGTTCTCGGCCGCCGTCGTTGTTGCCGCCGACGTAATCGGCATCCGTCACCAGTGCCAGCAGGCCGGCATCGTTCACCGTGACCGAGAACACCTCGGCCGATTCCGTGGCGGTTCCCGCGCTGAAACCGGGATCCCCAAGCGCGATTTGATCGGGTTCGTAAACAAAGGCCTCGGCGTTGCCCTGGGGGTTGAGCCCGGAGATATTGTCGTGGGAGATAAAGGCCAACAGACGGCCCGAGGGGCTCAGTGATAGCCCTTCGTGTAAGCCGCTTCGCACCAGCATCCCTTCCAGATCGCCGTCGTTCCAGATGAACAGGTTCGCCGGTGCAGCAGCGCCGCGTGTGTAGGCCAAGCGATTCCCGTCCGCGCTCATCACCAGTTCATAGGTGCTTTCGAATACTGGCTGGTTGGTCGTTTGGCTAATTTGGGTGAAATTCTGTTGCCCACGGTCCAGCACAAAGGCTTGGGGAGTGCCTTCGCTATTGTCGCCCGCGAAATCGCTGTCGCTGATTAAGGCGATGCGGTCGCCGTCGTCGCTGATGGCGGTGCCGCGGCTCCCGTTGGCCGTGGTTGAAGTGGTGAGTTGGCTGAAGGACTGGGCAAGGATGTCGTAAACAAAGACCTCGTTGCGGACCGCGCTGTTGCCGCCGGTCAAGTTGGCGTTGGAGGTGAACAGAATTTGTCGTCCGTCGCCACGCATGAACGGGTCCGCGTTCACCGATTGGGTGGTTTGGGTTATTTGTTGGATGAGCCCGGTGAGGCTGTTGTAGAGGAAAATCTCTTGGTTAAAGTCGCCGTTGGTTCCGTGTGGGTTGGCGTTGGATTGGTAGGCGATCCAGTTGCCGTTGGCGGACTTACTTGCCGCCGCCGCGTTGCTGCCCACCGCGTCGTCGTGGCGGTACACATCGCAGCGGTCATCCAGATTCACGCCGGCAAACTCTACCGCCTCAAGCGCTGCATAGGCCGTATCGTTGCTGGTTACGTTGGTAACAATCAAGAACGCACCCCCTGGATCGACGAAATTGTCGTCCTGACCCAGGACATTGATGGTTTGGTAGCTGTCCCAGTTGCTTTCCGAAAAGGTCAGGGTTTGGGTCGCGGCCGGCGCGCCCCCTGCCGTCGAAAGTAAGGCTTCGTTCGGGGTGAGGCTGGTGAAGCGGACCTCAACCGGTGCGGTGGGAACCCCGCTCAAACGCATCCGAATTGCGTCTTGGTTGCCGGACTCGCTGGTCGCCAGTGCCGGCGGTGCATCAATGTCGAGCCCGATCATGCCGCCCTCGCCGTAAAGCGCAAAGGCCATGTCGGGTTCGGGTGGTGTGGTATCGCCGACGTCGGTGGCGCCGCAGGTCGCGATGCGTGCGCCCCAATTGTTGACGCAAATGGGCGGACCGAAAATTTCGAGGTTCTCCATCCAAACACTGGGTGCACCGACGGGAACGCCGCTATCCACCTCGCTGCTACTTTCTGTCCACAACCAAATATTTTGCGCCAGGGAAATGGCGTGAATGCCCACAAAGTAGGTGCCCTCTTGGAGGGTGATCGGCGCGGGCAGCGGCACGGAAAAGTCCCCAAAGCCCAACTCGTTAAAACCCATGGAGGTGCCCACGAAAATCACGTTGGGATCGTTGGCGTTAAAGATATCGGTGGTGGCCGGTTGGGTGCCGCCCGCGTTGGCGCGCACGAAAAAGACGTTCACCGAACGCGCGGTAATACCCTCGGCGAATTGATAGTTGCCGCGAACTTCCAGGCGGTCGATACGCCAGCGCTCGCCGGTGGGAATGATAAAGTCGTCCATGGCGATGGAGAAGTAGCCGCCCGCGGGTTGGGGTTGATCCAAGAAAAACTGCGAGCCGACCGAGTTGGCCATCACCGGTGCGATATTCGGGAGCGTGGAAAACAACGGCGTTTCATCGCCTATCGGAAGCGCCGTCTCGGGATGTTGCACCGCCAGGGATAAACCAGGGGGTTGCGCCACACACAGCGTTGCCGCCAGGATGGCTCCCAGCAAGGCAAGAGATCGTTTCATATCAAGGCTCCTTCGGGTTTTATAGTTTTTGCCAGGCCTTTTTGCTAAATCCAAATTGAAAGTCCTCGGGATGGAGGATTTCGGCCATGATCTCCAGGGAGTCGGCCAGTCGCGGTCCCGGTCGATTGAAATAGGTGTTTCCGTCAACCGCATATACGCGGCCCGTTCGGACCGCTTTCAGGTTTGTCCATGCCGGGTTTTTCGCCAGTTTGGCCGCTTCCTCACACGCGCGTTGGATGCTGAACCCGCAAGGCATGATGATCAGCACGTCCGGGTCTGCTTGCGCCAAATCATCCATGGTAATGGTGGGCGCGTTTTTTCCGACGGTGCCGAGCAAGGGGTAGCCGCCCGCCATGGCGACCAATTCGGGGGTCCAGTGACCCGCCGCGATCAAGGGATCCGTCCATTCCAGACAGGCCACCTTGGGGATGGTTTTAAGTTCGTGGCTGCGCGCGTAAACCGCGTTAAATCGCGCCTGCATGCGGGCGACCAAATCTTCGGCGCGGAAGGGCACCTCCAGGGCGGCGCCGATCGCATGGATCGAGGCCATGACCTGCTCCAGGTTGCCGGGGTGAACGCTGACCACGGTCACCTGGCGGCTGTTCAGTTCGTTGAGGGCCTGGTTGACCACGTCCATGGGGACCGCGCATACCGAGCACAGATCTTGGGTAAGGATGTGGGTGGGTCGACAGCGTTGCAGGGTCTCCAGATCGATTGAAAAAATCGAAAGCGCTTGTTCGATGCTGCGCGCCACCTCGGCGTGGATGGTTTCGGGGGGCTTGCGGTCGTCCAGCCGGGCGCGGCTGCAGATGGGCCGGTTGGTAATAGAGCCGGGGTAATCGCATTCGTGAGATCGGCCCACCAATCGCTTTTCCAGTCGCAGGGCACAGACGATTTCGGTGGTGGCGGGCAGAAGAGATACAATGCGGGGTTTTCTCATGAAGCGGCTCCTGCTGCAAAACCGGGACAGAGTGACAAACCGGATCCGGGGCGCTTGGACGACTTGTCCAGTACGGGCGACCCCATTGTCCGGTGTGCGTGAATCGGTAAATCAGTGTAAAAGTGGTGCCCGCTTAGAATATCACGAGCTGTGATTTCTGCCTAAAGGCGTGGCCGACCGAGACGAAATTTGTGTTGAAATCGGCGAGAAATTCACAGTAGGCAGCAAACCCATCGCGGCTTGCCGCGCCGCGTGGTGAATCAAGCGCTTGGTGTTCAAGCGTTTGACGAAAGGATGCGGTCTTATCACCTTTGTGCCAATCCGACGATTCGCGGGAACATGTCTTGCGGGGAAGCTTCGCGAATCGGCGGGGGCAAATTCTGAACGAGCGCTCAAAAAAGCATTGGATTCGCCATAAAAACCTTTCCCAGGCAAATTTTATGGTGTTACCATGGGGCCGTCTGTCAATGCATCCCATTTTAATTCCTTCGTGCGACGCCTTGATTCCAACGACCTTTCGTTGGTATCGGGTTGATGAAGAAATAATTCGATCTGAGCTTCCTGCTTCATTCATTTCTGATCGTTGACAGCCATTCACGGGTTTCCATCGCATCGAACCACGACAGGTCGACGGCGTCGAAGGCCGGATTTCGTATTCGGGGTCTTAACTGTTTCCGAAAGAGGTTTGGGGGGGTTCCCAATCCATCATGAATTCCTTGTACTTCAAGTCCACTCTGTCCCACGGTCCTGCCAACCCGTGTCTCACCCTTTCGTTATAGCCGGCTGAGCCCGGCGTGTATGTCAATTAAGGAGACATGGATTATGTGGAGTAATCGCTTCAGCCCACTGCAAGTTGTCGTGTTGGGCTTCTTTTCAATCTGCTTATCGCTTCCCCTCATCGCCGGCGGTTATCAAGTTTCTGAACAATCTGTTCGCGGCTTGTCCCTGGCCCACGCGGGCGTAGCCACGGGTCTTGGCGACGGTAGCGCCATTTTTTACAACCCCGCCGCGCTGACCCGCCATGACAAAAACCGTATCAGCTTTGGTCTGCAGGGCATTTTCCTCGATGCTGAATTCCAAGATGAGGGCAGTACCGTCGCCGGGGTGATTCCCCTCAGCGGTGATGCCGGTGGTAACCCAACCGATACCGCCGTCATTCCCAACGGTTACGCCGTTTACCGCATTAACGACAAGCTCGTTTTGGGTGGTTCACTGAACGCGCCTTTCGGTCTTGCTGTTAAATACGAAGAGGGCTGGATCGGCCGTTACCACGGTGTTGATTCCGAATTGGGCGCCATCAACCCCAACTTGACCCTCGGCTACAAGGTTAACGACACCGTCTCCTTGGGTTTCGGTTTGAATTACTACTACTTGCCCGATACGCTGATTTCATCCGCGATTGACTTCGGCACCATCGGCACCAGCGTTTTGGGTCCCGAACAAGCCGCCGCCATCGGTTTGGCACCGCAAAGCAACGACGGGTCCGTGACCATCGAAGGTGAGGACAAAATCTTCAGCTTCAACGCCGGTATGTTGTTTGAGTTTGAAAATTCTCGTTTCGGGATTGGCTACCGTCACGAGGGTGAAGGTTCCGTTGTCGGCCGTGCGGAAATTGAAATTCCCGCCGGTTACGAAGCCCTGTTCCAACAGTTCAACGACGCCAACGGCCGTCCCCTGTTCGCCAGCTCCGACGGTTACGTTGACATCACCTTGCCAACCATCATTTTCGCAGGTTACCACCACGACTTCGGCAAGCTCGGCATGAACCTCGACGTTCAGTGGGCCGACTGGAGTGTTTTCCCAGAATTGCGTGTTGTTTACAGCGAAACCTTGCGCGTTGATTCTGTTGTTGAGCTCGAGTGGGAAGACGCCATGCGTTTCTCCTTGGGCTTCGATTACGAAGCGAGCGAAACCATGACCTGGCGTTTCGGTGTTGCCGAGGAAGAATCTCCGATTCCCGCCGCACGCAACCGTACCCCACGGATCCCCGACTCCGACCGTACTTGGTTGGCCGGTGGTTTCACCTACAAAATGGGCCACTACGAAATTGACCTCGCGGTTTCCCACATCATCGCGGACGACGGTCCCGTCGACCTGCCGGGCACCACCGACCAATTGCGCGGTACGTACGACTTGTCCGGTAACATCTTGAGTGTTGCGGTGAACTACATCTTCTAAGATCCGCTCGTTCCATGTCCTACCTGAAGTGACCATGGGCATGCGCTCATAACTTAGACTCAACCATCCAGCCGGCTTCCTCACGGGGGCCGGCTTTTTCTATTGAGGATGGGGTTGGGTTGTTTGGTTTGGGCCTGGTTTTGCAACGGAAGGGTCGGATGCATTTCTTAGGATTTGGGGATGGGACCTTGGGCGGGAGGGGTGAAGCGGCGGGGCCGCATCCTAAAAATCCCAAAATCCTTGTAACGAAACGAATCCCAAGCTAAGCGAATCAGAAACCCGACCCGCAACCAAAAGGAAAACCCCCATTCCATTTTCCTCGTTCAGTGATAGAGTGGAACACGCGCCTAAGTTCTATGTTTTCCAGCCCGCACCGCTCATTGGGGTTTCCCTTTTCCGGCGAGATCCTGTTGGGTAAGGGCGGCGGGTCGCCTTCCTCGGTGGTTCGGCCCGCGCGCGTCTGCTGCAACACCAAAATGCGACGAGGAGTACCTATGCAGGGCTTGTCTCTGGTATTGATGTTTATTTTTATGACAATTATTTCCTGGGGCAACTACGGACCCTTGATGCATGCCGGCCAAGCCGGGATGCTGGGCGCGAGCCTCAAACCCTTCATCTGCGTGGGCGTGGCTTATTTTCTGATTGCCGTATGTGTGCCGGCCCTCATTCTCAAAGTTCGCAATGAAACCGGGCGTTTCACCGCGCGTGGCGTTTGGTGGTCGCTCTTTGCCGGGGCCGTCGGCGCCCTAGGAGCGCTCGGCATTATTTTGGCCTTTAAATTTCGCGGTAGTCCCGTGTTTGTGATGCCGCTGGTTTTTGGTTTGGCTCCGGTTGTCAACACTTTTGTGACCATGTACTTAAGCAAGACGTACGACAAAGCCGGCGCCTTGTTTTTTGCCGGGCTTTTGATGGTTGCCCTCGGCGCGGCCGGCGTCCTTTATTTCAAGCCGAGCGCCAAAAACGTGGTGATCAACGAAACCGCCGCCGGCGCGATCACCGTTTCCCTCACCGAGAGCCGCGACGGGGGGACCGCGACCCAGACCTGGGAAGCAGCGTCTCTTGAGGAACTGCAGTCGAACCCCGAGCTGGCAACCGCCTACAAATGGTACACCCGCAAAAAACCGCTTTCGATTCGCGAGTTGCTGTTGATTATCGCGTCCATCGGCATGACCGCCCTGTGTTGGGGCTCCTACGGACCGACCCTCCACAAGGGACAGGCCATGATGGAGGGCAGTCGTTTGCGGCCCTTCATGTGCGTCGGGATGGCCTATTTCATCATCGCCGTGGTGATGCCGATTCTGATTTTGGGTTTCTGGAAAGAGGGCGGCACCTGGACCGGAACCGGGGTGTTTTGGTCGCTGGGAGCCGGTGCCGCGGGGGCCGTGGGCGCCATGGGCATCATTATGGCTTTTAACAACGGCGGCAAACCCATTTTCGTGATGCCTTTTGTTTTTGGTGGCGCGCCCGTGATGAACACCTTTGTCACGGTCCTCACCGAGGGCACCTTCAACCAACTGCAGCCCGCATTTTTTGTTGCGTTGCTGCTGGTGGCCGCCGGTGCCGTGACCGCACTTGTTTTTGTACCCAAAGCACCACCGCCCAAGCCGAGCGAAGCATCGTGACGGGCTGTCAGCAAACATTTGACAGCGGTTGAGTTAGCGCAGGATAATGGAGCCGGTTTCCGGGGCCGACCCTTCTTTTGGGGGCTGTCCCGGACGTTGCCGCGCGTGAGGGATCGCTGCCGGTGTTAAGTTCCCCAGGAGGACCCGTCCATGAACGAACCATTACCGCCCCCGTCATCCGAGGTGACCCGCCTCATCCGCGAGTGGAGCGATGGTAGTAAAGAAGCCCTCGAACAATTGATGCCCATCGTTTTCGACGAACTCCACCGGTTGGCGCGGATCCGTTTTCTCGACGAGCGCAAGTCGCATACCTTGCAGCCCACCGCCTTGGTGAGCGAACTTTATCTGCGGTTCACCGGCGAAACCAACATTAACTTACACGACCGTGCTCACTTCTTCGGGGTTGCCGCCCGCCGCATGCGCCAGATTTTGGTCGACCACGCCCGCAAAACCCGCGCTCAGAAACGCGGCCACGGCAAAACCACCCTTTCGTTGGAAGTGTTTGGCGAGATTGGCGACAAAAGCAGCAAGAAAGTGGTGGATGTGATTGCACTTGACCAGGCACTCACCAAATTTGCCGAAATCGATCCCCGCAAATGCCGCATTGTGGAACTGCGCTTCTTTGCCGGGCTCACCATTCAGGAAGCCGCCGACATGATTGGCATTTCGTTGCGGACCGCCAAACGCGAGTGGACCATTGCCAAGGCTTGGCTGTTTAACGAACTCAAGCACATTGACGACAGTCGCGCCGAGCCGCCCAGCTCGCAAAAGAAAGCTAACGAAACCGAAACCTAAGGTTTCTCATGAAAAGCCCGCTGCTGCAATTTTTGGTGCAGCGTTTTGCCGCGCCGCCTTACCAGGGTGCCGCCGGTTTGGTGGTGGCCGTGTCCGGGGGCGTTGATTCCATGGTGCTTCTCGATGTTGTGCTGCGGTTGCGCCATATCCATGGTGCACCCGTGCGGGCTTTTCACTGCGACCACCGCACCGGCCGTTTCGCCAGGGTCGCGCGTGATCTGGTCCGAGCAAGCTGTGCTGAACGCGAGGTTCCCTTGGTGGAGGCTGTTTTTGAGGCCGGGGACGGCGCCAACTTTGAGTTTCGGGCCGCCGCTTTCCGGCGCGCGCGCTTGGCCGGGGCGTTGCAACCCGGTGAATTTGCGCTTTTGGCCCACCACGCCGGTGACCAGATGGAAACCATGCTTTTGGCCTTGTGCCGCGGGGCTCGTGTCGCCTCGCCCTTGGCCATGGCGCCCCACCGCAATCGCCGCTTGCGGCCGCTCCTGGATGTCACCCGGGCGACCATCCTCGCCCACGCCGCCGTCGCCGCTGTTCCCCACGTCCAGGACTCGAGCAACTACGATCCCCGTTTTCAGCGCAACTATCTGCGTCAAGAAGTGGTGCCGCGCCTTGCCGGCGCCCATGAAGCGCCCTGGATCCGTTGGTCGCGTTGGGCCGCCTCTTTTACCCAACTTCAGGACCAACTAAACGCCGCCGCGCGCGATTGGTTGGATCGTTTTTGGATCGAGGCGGGGATCCCGTGTCCGCTCTTGCGGCGGGGTTGGTGGCAAGAAACCCCTGATTACCTGCAAGAATTTGTCCTGGCGCAATGGTGGGCGCGTTTGCCCTGCCCACCACCGATTAACGCCCATCACGAACAACTGATTGCTTGGTTCCAGGCAGCGGAAACCGGCAGCTTTCAGCATGAGGGCGGCGTGGTTTATTGTGACCGCGACGGATTGACCTGGTGGCCCGCGTTGCCCACGGCACCCCGGTTTTGTCATTGGGATGAATGGTTTGACTGGGGGCCCTGGCGCTGGCGTTTCTCACGGCCGTCCGGCGAGGGAATCGGCACGCGGGATAAACAAAACGCCCATGCACGCCGTACAATGGCCATACTCCGCGGCCAGGCGGTGAAACGTTTTCCGAAAACGCCTTCACCTCAATCGGTCGCGACCTGGCATGAATGTGAGGGTTTGTTTGTTTCACTTCCCGATGGGCTCGGCCCGCGTATCCGTGAGTGGTACCGCACCGAACGGTTCCCGCGTCGACTCCGCGGTCTCCTACCCAACCTGGCCTGCAAACAAACCGGCGCCGAGGTTCATTTCGTCGACTTCCTGGCGCAACATCCGCAATCGGTTCATATCGAAACCCGTAAGTGACAACCCTTTGATCCATCGGATCTGGATCGAGCGGTGATGCGCGGGTTGGACGGACCGCCCGCAACAAGTCGTTTCGAGCAATCGGGATAAATGCAAAAAATTGACGAATGTAGCTTTATCCCGGGCTTTCGGCTAGAATGCAATATTTGAACGGATTTATTTGGAGGGCGTGCTTTTGAGCAACACACTCAAGACCATCACTCTTTGGTTACTGGTGCCCACCGCGATAGGGGCGATCTTCTTTTATCAGAGAAACGCCGGCGGTAGTGTGGAAGAGGTTAGCTTCAGCGAAGTTGTCACCTTTGGTGAGAGCAACATGATCAAGTCGCTGAAGATTTCCCAGACCCGGGTTGAAGCGGTTCTTCAAGAAGGCTGGACAGGGACCGGCGAAGAGAAGCAAACGAAACCTTTACCTAAAACCGACGATGGTCGCAACATCACGCGAATATCGGCCTCGTACATGCTTTACGACGGCTTTGTTGATTGGGCCTTAAAACACGTCAACAGCGAAGTGACTTTTGAAAACAGCACCGCAAGCGATGCACTGATCGGTGTGCTTACCTGGATTCTTCCTTTTGTGTTCTTTTTGGTTCTGTGGTTTTTCTTCATCCGCCAGATGCAGGCCGGTGGAAACAAAGCCATGATGTTTGGCAAAAGCAAAGCCAAGCTGCTGACCGGTAGTCAGAAAAAGATCACCTATATTGATGTAGCGGGCTGTGATGAAGCCAAGGAAGAACTGCAAGAAATTATCGAATTCCTGAAAGAGCCGCAGAAGTTTCAACGGTTGGGCGGCAAAATCCCCAAGGGTGTTTTGCTGATGGGCCCCCCGGGAACCGGGAAAACCTTGTTGGCGCGTGCCACCGCGGGCGAAGCCAATGTGCCCTTCTTCTCCATTTCCGGCTCGGACTTTGTTGAAATGTTCGTCGGGGTCGGTGCCTCGCGGGTTCGCGACTTGTTCGAACAAGGCAAGAAAAACGCGCCCTGCATTATCTTCATCGACGAAATCGACGCCGTTGGCCGCCACCGTGGTGCCGGCATGGGCGGTGGTCACGACGAACGCGAGCAAACCTTAAACCAATTACTCGTTGAAATGGACGGCTTTGAAAGCAACGACGGCGTCATTTTGGTGGCCGCCACCAACCGACCCGACGTGCTCGATCCCGCTTTGTTGCGTCCCGGCCGTTTCGACCGCCGTGTGGTCGTTGATCTGCCCGACGTCAAAGGTCGCGAGGCCATTCTTAAGGTGCACACCGCACGGGTGCCACTGTCCCAGGATGTCGATCTGCCTTCCATCGCACGTGGTGCGCCCGGATTCTCCGGTGCCGACTTGGCCAACATGGTCAATGAAGCCGCGTTGTTGGCGGCCCGTAAGGGTAAGAAAATGGTCTTTCGCGCCGACCTAGAGGACGCCAAAGACAAAATTATGATGGGTGCCGAGCGGCGCAGCATGATCCTCTCTGAGGAAGAAAAACGCAACACCGCCATTCACGAATCCGGTCACGCGGTTGTTGCCGCCCTCATCGGCGAAGCCGATCCGGTTCACAAGGTCACCATCATTCCACGGGGCCGCGCCTTGGGAGTCACCATCCAATTGCCTTTGGATGATCGACGTTCCTATACCGCCACCTACCTGGAAAACCGGCTTGCCATCCTGATGGGGGGTCGCATTGCCGAGGAACTGTTCCTCAATCAGACCACCTCCGGTGCCAGCAACGATATTGAGGTTGCCACCAACATCACCAAGCAAATGATTTGTGACTTGGGGATGAGCAAAGCCATCGGACCGATCTGTTTGCGGGAAGGCAACAACCAGCCGTTCCTGGGTCGCGATTACAACCGGGCGCAAGCCACTTCCGAGAAAACCGCGCAAATTATTGACGCCGAAGTCAAACGGTTGATTGATGAGGCCGATGCGCGGGCGCGCAAAATTCTCACCGACAACCGCGACATTGTGGAAACCATGGCCGAGAAGTTACTCGACATCGAAACCCTCAATGATTGGCAGGTTGAGCAGCTTTTAGCGCGTCAGCCGGTGACCCTCACCAATCCCAAACACGATCCACAAGCCAAACCCCACATTTCCGAGGGGGGCAGTGATCCAAAACCCAAGCCGGGGCTGGGCGTTTTACCCGACCCGCCACCGCTTGCCCAAACCTAGTTAAACTGAAGGCCCGCCTCGTGCGGGCCTTTATTAATTTCTGGATGGTTGGCGGATGGGGGCTGGGTTTGTCCCGGTTGGGGTAGGCTTGGTTTTTGTTATTTCTCAGGATAATCGGATGGTTTGAGGATGGGCGGTCGGCGTTGCGGTTGACCACGCCGCGTTGCGCCTTGGATGGATGGGTTGGCCATTGAGCCGCGGGTGTTCGGTCAAGCTTGGTTGCGCCTTGAAGTGATCCGTTTCGGGTAATAGGGGAAAGCCCGCGAGCCTGCCTTTCTTCGGGCTGCCGATTCGAAGCAATGGCCCCATCCGTGTCGGGAAGGGGGCGAACAGGGCGGGAAAGAAAAGCCGCATCCCGTGTTAACCCTGAAATCCTGAGATTTAAACGAAGATCAAGCCATGATCATCCATGGAAACCCATCCCCGCCACGAAAATGGGCGCTCCTTCATTTCGGGCTAGGCTTTTTTGGGGGCAGGTGCTTTAATGGTCACAATTTTTCCTGCTTTGGGCGAGTGTTTCGGATCTGGACATACAGCTTCGAGAACCCGTGTTTCGGTAGTGGGATTGGCAGAGGCGATGACCGAGCACATGTGAATTTTCCCGCCGGCCTATTCTTCCTAACCATGAGACGGGTGCTGAACCGGAAACCGAGTAAACGGTATCGACAGGACTTTAAGTTGAAACACAGGTCAGACCTGTTGCCGCGACCCATTCGTGACAAGGCTTTTTGATGGATTTTTGGAGGCTTGAATGAGCGTCTATCGTTCTTGGCGCGCACCACTTTTCTGTTTCTTGCTCGCCGGCTGCCTGCCGGTTTTTGGCGCCGGGTTTGCCCTGTACCAAGGTAGCGCGCGCGGCAATGCGCAAGGCGGTTTGCCCGCCGCGGGAGATGACGCTTCCGCAATTTTTTACAACCCGGCCGGGATTACCAATTTGGAAGGGACCCACTTTATGGCCGGTATGACCCTGATCACCCCCAGCGCCGATCTGAGTCTGACCAATACCTATACCGGCCGCGTGACTACCGCGGAACCCCAGGACGATTTTTTTATTCCGCCGCATGTTTACTATTCGCGCCCGATTGACGACAACCTCTGGTTGGGTATCGGGGTTTTCTCTCGTTTTGGCTTGGGTTCCGAGTTCGAAGACGACTTTGCCGGGCGTTACAACAGTATTGACGCCAACATTGAAACCATCGAGTTCAACCCCAACATCGCCTGGAAGGTCAATGATCAGATCTCACTGGCGGCCGGGGTGCGCATCATGTACCTCGATGTGCTTCTTGAAGGTACCGTCGACGCGAGCCCCTTGCTGGGGATCGATGAACGCAACAACCCCGAAACCACCACCTACGATGTCAACCAACGGGTGACCGGCGACGCCTTGGGTTACGGCTTCAACTTTGGTCTGTTTTACCGCATGAACCAACAGTGGTCGTTCGGTGTGTCTTACTACAGCGAGGTCAAACAAGAGGTTGATAACGGTGCCGTCAAATTCAAAAAACCGGCGGGTTTGCCCGATACCTTGTTCCTCGATTCGCCCGGGACCGCCGAACTCGATTTGCCCGCCATGGCTTTTTTCGGGGCTTCCTACAAGCCTTCCGAGGCCTGGAGCTTGACCTTTGGCGCCGTCTATACCGGTTGGGAGTCCTTTGACGAGATTCGTTTGGAATTTGATCGTCCCATTATTATCATTCCCGGCCTGGGCGTGGGGGTTACCGAAACCGTGTCTCCCGAGAATTGGCAAGACAGTTGGAAGTACAACATCGGCGCCGAGTTCCGCGTAACCGACGCCATTTGGGTGCAAACCGGTTTTGTGTACGATGATTCCCCGTTGCGTGAGGAAACCATCGATTACCGCTTGCCCACCAACGACCGTACCCTGATTAATTTGGGAACCACCTTTAACACCGGCGAATGGACGATTTCCCTGGCGGTCAACTACCTAACCATTAAAGATCGCGACTTGCCGGACCAGCAGTTGGCCGACGGGGTGTTGCCGTCCACCGTTCGCAATGGTGGCGCCATTTTGACCGCCTTCTCCATCGGCCGTCAGTTTTAGCCTGCGGTTCTCACAAGGATTCGTGGCGAGAAGCTGAAAGCCTTGTGAGTACGAAGATTGCGACGGAGAAACGGCACAGGGGTCCGACCTATCGGCGTAGCAGCTGAGGCGAAGGCGGCTCGACCGAGTAAGGCGGATGGCCGCCCCGCGGATGGCCGCCCCGCGGAAGGCCGCCCCCTTGTAATCGCATGGGTTGCCCCGTGGTAGAATTCCTTGTGAGAAATGCGGGCTAGCCTTGCCGGCGGGTTGCGCGATGCGGTGCCCGCCCGGCCTTGCTCAGCATGAGGAGAACGTTTTCATGAAACAGTGGTTAATGATTGCTTTTTATCTGATTGGCGGAAGCTTGCTTTCGGCGGCGGACAGCACCGTTACCCAAAGCGACGCGGTGCTGGGTACCTGGTTCACCGAAAAAGATGATTCCCGCATTGAAATCTATGCCTGCGAAGGCAAATTCTGCGGCAAAATCACCTGGCTGAAAGATCCGCTTTACGATGAACACGACCAAATGGCGGGGAAACCCAAGGTGGATCGCGAGAATCCCAAGAAGGCGTTGCGGTCCCGCTCCATTGTCGGTTTGGAGATTATGACCGGTTTCGTTTTCGATGAGGGCAGTTGGGTTAGCGGCCGCATCTACGATCCCGAAAGTGGCAAAACCTATAAGTGCAAAATGAAAATCTCCGAAGAGGGTCATTTACAGGTGCGCGGTTACATCGGTATTCCCGCCTTGGGTCGCACCACGACTTGGACCAGGGAGCCCAGTGACGCCCAGTACGCGGTCGAATAACACCCGTGTCTGAAACCCGTCCGGCCGTTTCGGTCCTGATGCCGGTCTACAACGGCATGCCCTACCTACCCGAAGCCGTGGCCGCGGTCCAGGCGCAGCGTGATTGTGCCTTTGAGTGTGTGGTGGTCAATGACGGCTCCGAGGACGGAACAGCCGCTTATTTAGACCAAATCGCGCGGGAGGATCCTCGCTTTCGCGTGTTCCATGCACCCCACGGCGGCATCGTCGCCGCGCTTAATCTTGGGTTAACCCATGTTCGGGCGGATTGGATCGCGCGAATGGATGCGGATGACCAATGCGCCCCGGATCGACTGGCCAGGCAGGCGCGTTTCCTCCAGGCGCATCCCGAGATTGGCTTGGTAGCGGCGCGGGTGGCTTATGACGGGGATGCCGAACGCAACCGCGGTTTTGCCTTGTACGTCGATTGGTCTAATGAGCTCTGCGAACCCGAGATGATTTGGTTGAACCGTTTTGTAGAATCGCCCTTGGTTCACCCCAGCGTGATGTTCCGCCGCGACTGCGTGGCGCGTTTTGGCGGCTACCGAGACGGTGCGTTCCCCGAGGATTATGAACTTTGGTTGCGCTGGTTGGACGCCGGCGTGAAGATGTCGAAACTCCCAGAGGTGTTGGTTTCTTGGCGAGAACGGGAGGATCGGTTAACCCGGGTCCACGAACGTTATACCGATCTTGCTTTTTACCGCGCGAAAGCACTGTACCTGCAGCGTTTCTTGAGCCGCCACTTGAAGAATAAGCCGCGCCCGATTTGGGTGTGGGGTGCCGGACGCACCACGCGCAAACGTGCCAAGATGTTGGAAGAAAACGGGCTAACCATCGCATCTTATATCGATATTAACCCCAAGAAAATCGGACAGACCATTGATGAAAAACCCGTGGTCGCTCCTGCTGCGATACCGGAACCCGCTCGTTGTTTTGTGTTGGCCTACGTGGGGAGCCGCGGCGCTCGCGAACAAATCGCCGCGTTTTTAGAGGAAAAGGGGTTTCGAGCGGGTCGTGATTACCTCCTTGCTGCTTAGCGCGTTTTGCGTGGTTGGGATGTTACGGGGCAAAAGTAGCCAGACAACGGACAAAGGCCGCGCGATCACCGCTTAGCGTCAAGACGCCCCGTTCCAAGGCGGTTTCGAGGGGGAGGGTTCCGTCGGCAAAAACCGCTTGGAAGTTGGCCGCCGCGGCGGAAAGGACAAAGGCGGCATCCTCGCGCAAGGTTTCGAGATAGGTCATTTGGCCGTGATGGACGTGAACCGTGTGGTGGTAGTCGCCGATCACGAAGCCGTATTTTTCATCGCGATCCAGGCAGGTTTCAGGGCGAAAACGCGCGCGGAAAGCAAGGGCGTTCCACTGGGGTGACCAGGCCGCGTCGGACTCGCCGGGCGGCAGACGCATGCCCCAATGGGCTAATGCGGCGAGCGCGGGGGCCAAGGCTAGGCCGTCTTCGGTTAATCGGTAGGCTTTGACGGAAAGGGGTGGGGGTAGCAGGGCTTGTTCGACCAAGCCGTGTGCCTCGAGATGTTTGAGGCGGGAAGCCAAGAGGTTGGTGCCCATGGCGGGCAGGTCGGCGGCGAGGTCCTTATAGCGTCGGGGTCCGGCGAGTAGGTTGCGGATCAAGAGCATCGTCCAGCGTTCGCCGATGACGTCGAGTGCTCGGGCGAGGGAGCAACGTTGGTGGTAACCGCGTTTTCGCGACATGAAACACCTCCGGGCCTGATTGTAGATCAATTTAAAAAAAGAGGCCAGAAACTTGACTTTAATATCTTAAGAACTTAAAAAATATATAGCGACTTGGTTATCCGGTCGATTTTTACTCCTCGAGGTGGTCCCCATGAACCTGTCTTTTTCTTCAATGCCAGGCGCGCCGTTCTTTGCGAACGCGCTGTTTTCTCTTTTAACCGGTGCCACGCTGTTGGTGTTGGCACCCCAAGCCGCCGTATGGCTGGGTTTACAACACGCGGCGATTCCGGCCGTGATCGGTGGCTCACTGCTGTTTTTTGCCGGGCACATCCTGATTGCCTTAAAGCGTCGTAAGCCGATTGTGGCCGAGTTGGTTTACTTTACGGTGTTGGATGTGGTGTGGGTGCTTGCCAGTGTCGTCTTGTTGGTTGCCTTCCCGGGGACCCTTAGCCGTGAGGGTCGCTTTGCTGTTTTGGCTGTTGGCGTGGTGGTGGAGGCTTTGGCCACGCTTCAGGCATGGGGTTTGTGGCGCGCATTCCGTCGTCAGACCGCGTGA
This sequence comes from Acanthopleuribacter pedis, assembly GCF_017377855.1. Classification (GTDB taxonomy): domain Bacteria; phylum Acidobacteriota; class Holophagae; order Acanthopleuribacterales; family Acanthopleuribacteraceae; genus Acanthopleuribacter; species Acanthopleuribacter pedis. Next base: position 228,833 of record NZ_JAFREP010000013.1, on the reverse strand, counting down.
GCGGTGGGAAAGACGTGGGTTGTTTGATTCTTTGTAAGTTGCTGGTTTAGAGCATGTTGATTTCGATTTAAGCGTTGGGTCGACAGTGGGGTCGTTGAAAGAGATGGGGAGGATCGCTTGTAACCTGCGGGTTTGGTCGGTGAGATTTCCTAGAAATATGACGGTTATCTGATGTGTAATGAGGTGTGAAAAGAGTCAAAAATACTACTTTTACGCTATGTTTACTTCGGAAAAAGACCTTATCGCTTATACTTTGCCCATCAAGAACGACAACTTGTCAGAAGCATTTTTCTCTCCTCTCGGCCCCTTCACAGGGGCCGTTTTTTTTTGGGTTTTGGCTTCTGCTGTTTGGGCGGGGATCTGGTGAAAGGGGGCGTTTCGCTCTGTTTACTGGGTTTGCCACGAGAAATGAGGCGAAAGTACCTGATGAACCAATCGTTCAAACGTACGGTGCCGTGTCTGCAAAACGAAACGGATGCTGGGTGTTATCCGCGTTTTGTTCGGGCATTTTTTGGAGCGGTTTTCCGCTTCGGTGCACGCACACGCCTCGGCGTATGCTGAAGTGGCACGCACACGCCTCGGCGTATGCTGAAGTGGCACGCACACGCCGAGGCGTGTGCTGAAGTGGCACGCCGGATCAAGGTCCGGCCAGAGGGGAGGAGATGGGTGCGAGGAAGGCACCATCAAACCAGGTCATGGACCGGATCAGGGCCAGGCCTGACGGTGGGATGGGCCGGGAGAAGGCCCCGATCAAATCAGGTCGTGGACAGGATGATGGTTCAACCCAATGGTGGGCGTGGGCCCTCGGAGGGCACAGTCAATTCAGCACATGGATCGAATTAAGGCCGGTCAATCGGCCTTAATTGTCAGGGATGAGGCGTGTCTCAATCCGATTCGTCAGGTTCGGCGCGGGTGCTCGCTGGCCTTAATGCCAGGCTTAACCCTCGCCGTCCATGCTGCTTTCTTTGACGCGTTGGCGCGCTTCTGAATCGGAGCGCGACCAAAACACATCCTCGTGATTCACAAACGCCATACGTTGCGCGCGTTCGGGATAGACCTCGCCCAAAAGGCGGTGCATGGTTTGGCAGGCGGCCCGGTAATTGGGGTGGCCCTGGGGGGTCGTGCGCAGTTCCAGCATGTGCATCAAGGCACGATCATTCATTTCCACCGACCAGCGCATTTTGTGGCCTTGCAGGAAGGCGTATTCCCGTTCACGCGGCAGGTGTTGGTCCAAATAAGCGTACAAGGCTTCGCTTGCTTCCAACGCGCGGGCCGCGTGTTCGCCCAGGCCCGCGGCTTCGATTTCCAGCGGCATCTCAAAGCCAAGGTCGGGCACCAACGGCTGAACCTGAATCGTGCCCATGCGATGGCGCATCAGATCCTTGTAAACCGCCCACTCGGTCACGCAATCGAAGAGATGGTTTTGACCGTGCTCGATGCCGCGCTCCGGGCGATCCCGGCGGGTGCCGCGGTTTCCGTAATAGGTGTCCCAGATGCGTTTCAACGGGTCGGGGGTCAAGCCGGCGACACGACGGCGCAGGGTTTCGAAATCGCAGCGCACGTAAGGGAAGAGCATCGCGGTGAGCATGGACAGGTCGGCGGCCTGTCGCCAAGCGCCGCGCAAATCGCCGCCTCCTTGGGTTTGTTCGTGGATCCAGGCGAAATCAACCTCGACCAAACGAATCCCCGAGTCGCTTGGTGTCCTTTGTAAATCGGCAAACAAATCGCCGGCCAGGTCGGCCATGGCGTCGCGATTACGGATCGCGTAATCCGAGGCCTTGGCGCGTTTCACATAATGGGGAATCACCTGGGAGAGTTCGGCAAAAGCGGCCTCGCCCAGTTGTACCGCCTCCGGCAGGTTCGCGGTTAACATTTTGGAAATCAGGTGCTGAAAGAAACGGCCGTTGCCGAACAGGCCCATGTTGGCGCGGGTGGCCAAGGGCAGGAACGGGCGCAGTACGTCGCACACCTTGGTTTTAAGATCGTTGTTGTAGGTGCGTTTGAACGCGCGCCGTGCCTTGTCACTCTGTAATTCGGACCAGCGGGCGCCCATTTCGCCCAAATCGTACTCGGCAGATTCCAGGGGTTTCTTTTCCTGGAGTGCTTCGTAGAGCGGTTGCCACATCGCGGTGTACGCGTCAAAAATAATGTCCATGTGACGGCGGTAAACCGCGTGGTGCGGTGTATTCAGCGTTGCTTCAGGGGTCACATACAGGTAACCCTGTTCGGGATCCTTGTGGTCGTAACGCACGTAGCGGGTCGACTGCTCGATGGGAGAGCCACCGATGCGGCGGTGTTCGATAACCTTGGTGGCCAACATGGAGATGCCTTCGAACGAAAGGTGGGCGCCTTCAAGCTCGCCTACCGAATCGTCGCCGTATGCGATCAACACCCGTTCAATCAGCTTGTCCGCCTTGCGCATTTGCAGTTTGTCCTCTTTGACAAACTCGCGCAGCAAGGTTTCGCGCAAACCGGTTTCGGCCCGGCTATAACGCGCCATCACGGCGCCGACGATGCCGTGTAAGTTTTTAATCGCAAAAACCGGTTTATCGGTGTTGGTGACGTACCGTGCGAGCAATGCTTCTTCTTGCCGCCGGGTTTCGTCGTTGGGATGTTCCATGGTTTCAGATCCTGTCCGCGGAGATGGGGGCCAACGCCGCGAAGCGATGGTGCGGATTGGCCGCCTTAGGCGGTTTCAAAAGCGCGGATAAAAAACAAAAAGCGCTCCCATCGAACATCGAGGCAATGAACGCCGCCAAGCATACCACCCTGGGCTGAGGATGAAAAGAAATCAGGCCGGCCCGCATTTCCGCGTTCTCGCTTTGCGCCGGCCGCCGGCGCTCGGGCCCCGCGTTGAATGCGGGTTAAGCTTCAGGTTCCTCGTCTTCCAGGTCCTGGAGCAATTGCTCCTTGCGCAGCCATTCCGCAAAAACTTGGATGTCGACCAGGTAGACCTTCATGTCGTCGTCTTTCCAAACACCGATGGTGGTTTGGGCCTCGGGCACCGTGCGGGCGCGGTACCGCATTTGGTTCGGCGTCACCGGGATCAGGCGACACACTTCCGTCAGCAGGAACACCCCTTGCGCCTGGAGCAAAGCTTTCATGTCCCAGTCCTTCTGAACCGTGCGCACCCGAGGCCGCAGTTGCTCGTTATAAAAGGAACGGAAGTTTTGCATGCGCACGATCCAGTGGGTCCAAAGCCGGCGCAAACCGAGTTCTTCCCAAATATCGACCCCGCGTTGTTCGAACTCGACGGCCTTTTTCTTGACCGATTCTGCTTTGATTTCCAGCAGATCACATATGTCTTTGAGGTAAAAAATACACTGCTGTTCGAGTAGTTCATCCACCGTCCATTCGGGATTCACCTTCCCGAACTTCATTTCATCATCCTCAAAGATGCGTTTTTTCATCGATATGGTGCCTTCCCGGGGGAACCCCTGTGCTTTCTTAAGAGCCTTGTTTCTTTCGCGGTGTCACCCGACGGATCGGTGCTGCGCGGTTTTCGCTGTAAACAGATTCGGCCCGCTTCATGAGACAGATGGTTGTGGGCCGAACCTTTCCATCCCGGTCGTTCCCAAAAGACTTTTTGGCGGAACGCTCCCTGGGAATGGTGGGTTCGCGGTTCTGGTGGCGACGGCTTCATGATCCCATTGATAACCGCTGTTAACATTGAATAACCGCGGGTTTCGTATTATCTGAAGTTTGTTTATGTGGCGATAAGCGTGAATTATCGCCGCGATCAGGAATTTTAATGCCTGTCGCGACTGTCGTTCAATCAAAAACTGAAGCGATGTTGAATTTTGTTTGTTTCTGTTTAACACGGCAGCAATTGTGCGTTTCTTTATGTTCGTTTTCAAAAAGATGATGGTGGTTGGTTAAGCACCGTGAGTAAAGTGTGAAAAAAATATTTTTCATCAGGAGAATTTTGACGAAAATCGGCGTGAGACTACATCTGTACCCTTTCGATCTTTAAAAAAACATTAGAAAGTCGTGTTCCAGTTGGTTGGCGGTCGTCCCGCGTGTTGCACGCTGTTGTGTCCTTTGGTTGTTTTTAATCGATTGAGTTGTACTTTTTTTGTGAATTTTCTTGGGCTTTGGTGTGCTTTTAGATGGGATTCTTTAGTAAATATTTGAAAATATTGAACTAATGGTTTTACGTGGAGATTTCTTGGAGGCCTCTTTTTTCGGGTAGCGTTCGCAGCACGACGGCGCCTGAATATGCATCGCCAAGGTTCCTTTCAAACAGGCCTTGTGTTCCCCGCGCGGCCTGTTAGAGTGTGAGAGCTTCACTTTTAAAACCTAAGCGGTGTCGGAGCGAGGGGTTTTGGCTAAAGGTCTGGAGAAAAATGGTTTAGGAAAAGAAAGTCGGGTCGCGTCCGACCGCATCCGTTGGTCCTGAGCACTTTTACAGGCCGTTGCAGCCCAGAGGTTTAGCCAAAATCACCGCGAGTAATCGCCCTTCTTAGGTAAAATCCAGGATCGGCAGAAGACGTCGCCCCGGCGTTAAGCGGTAAATCGTCGGGCGGTTTTCCGAAAGGGGCCAATGGGATGCTGTTCCAACCCAATTTTGAATTTTTCTCTAAGCTCACCACCAACCTCATCCAAGGTCCCCTGCGGCGCCGCTGCTTGGCGACCCAAGTAACCGCTTCCAATCAATTTTGGCAAGCCGAGACCTTGGACCGTTTGCCCTTTCTCAGTGTCGCCGCCCTGCCGGAACTCCACCGGGTGTTGACGGATTGGATGGCCGAAGTCGGCGTGCCGCGCCCAGTTCGTACCGTTGGGGCTGAGCATGCGCACCACCTTTTTCATTCAGCCCAACTCTTTGGTTGTTTGGCGTGTGCCGACCCCGTTTGGATGGGTGCCGCCGAGAATTTGCTCAATCATTACGCGGTGGATCCCGTGTTCTTGCCAGAAGACGAGCGACCCGCGCTAATTGGTTTTTTGTGGTGCGATCAAACCCGTTCCACGCCTGGCGACGCCTGGAGCTTGGCGCCCTGGTCCGATTACCATTTACCGGTCACCCAGCTGCTACAGGAGCATGATGTGACCCTTTACACCCCGGAAAAGCGGGCCCTATGGCGGGTGGAAAGCGATGCGCTGCTCGGCGGACTGGTTCCTTGTCTGCCGGGACTTCAAGTGGGGAATCATGTGCATCGCGCGGCCTTTCATCATGGGACGCGGGTGGTTTATGTTGGTGTTTTATTTGGTTTGATCAGTTCTTGGCTGGAACTTTCCCAACTCCATCAAAGCCCGGAGGCCTCGTCCTTGGAAGCGCGTTGGTTTGTCCTGCGCGAACATTTGCGCAATACCCTTTCGGTGCGCGATCATTCGGCCGACCGCGGTTTTTGGTCGATTGCCTGGATGTTGGTCCACGAGTTGGCCCTGGAAGTGTTGCGATTGGCCAATGGTTTCTTGGATCACGCCTCGCAGCAACTGTTGCTTTATTTAAGGCCGATGCTGGCCCATCTCAACCTGCTGTCACCCGCGCTCAAATCCGATGTGATGCCGGTCCACCGGCTCTTGGCCACGGTGGACGAACCCGTCACCCCGCTCGCCCCGGCGCCGGAGCAACCGGTGAAAACCGCGTTGGCCGGTCTCAAAATTCTTGATTTCACCCGGCTTTACCCCGGCCCCACCGCCACCATGATGCTGGCCGAGTTGGGGGCCGACGTTATCCGCGTGGAGGATCCCCGGCGTCCCGACGGCATGCGCCTCTACCCACCTTTTGTGGATGGTGAAGCGGCGGGTTACCTGGCTGTTAACCGCGGCAAGCGCTCACTGGCCCTTGATCTCAGTCGGCCGGAAAGCCGCGCGGTGCTCCAGCGGTTGGTGGCGCAAGTTGATGTCGTGATTGAGGGATTTAAACCGGGAACCATGGCGCGGTTCGGTATGGCGTGGGCGCAGTTGAAAACCCACTTCCCCCGTTTGGTGTACCTTTCTTTGAGTGGTTACGGTCAAGACGGACCGGCGGCCGACAAGGCCGGCCACGACATCAACTATTTGGCCTACAGCGGGTTTCTCGGCTTGAACCGCGACGCCGCCGGTGTGCCGGTGATGCCCGGCGGCCAAATCGCCGATATCGCGGGGGGTGCTTACCTGGCCGCGTTCGGTGTTTTGGCCGGGGTTGCCGCGCGTGACCGCCACGGCCGCGGCCAATGGGTGGATTTGGCCATGCTGGACGGGGTGATGCCTTTGTTGGGTTTGCAACTGGCCCATCATTGGGCAGGTCCAGCCCAAGGTCAGAAAGGCTTTTTGTCCGGTGCCTTGGCGTGTTACCGGGTGTACCGGTGTGCGGATGATCGTTATGCGGCACTCGGCGCCCTTGAACCCAAGTTCTGGCGGGCCTTTTGTCAATGGGCCGAGCAGCCAGGATGGTTGGCCGATCAGTTTGCCGAGGGCGCGGCTCAGGAACAACTTATCGAGGCGGTCACCACCTTCTTCGCCAGACGACCCTTGGCCGATTGGATCGACCGCGCGGCACATGAAAACTTTTGTTTGGCCCCGGTCCGCGATTTAAAGGAACTGGCCGACTGCCCGATGCTTAAGGCGCGCGGCATGATCGCTACCCAAAAAACCGCGGCGGGCACCCCGGTGCTGGGGGTGGCGTCGCCCCTCAAGCTGTCGATGACACCCGCGACCGTTGGTGGCATCGCGCCCGAGGTTGGCCGTGATTCCCATGGGGTCCTTGTGGAGATGGGGTTTAGCAGCACTGAAATCGAGTCCCTCGTCGCGGAAGGTGTTTTATATTGTCCGCCTCCAGATGAGGCATCGGTAGGAACGTCCTTCTAAAATAGGGCCCGCGTCGGAGATCATGAGCCTTCATTGATAAGGACTTTTTTCCGACACGGGCCGTTGTTTTTTGGGATTTAGAGGAAAATTCCTGCCACGGTGGCGGTGGTCCAGGAGGCGAGGGCGCCGCCGAACATGGCGCGAATACCGACCCGCGCCAAATCGGAACGGCGTTCCGGGGCGAGTGCGGCGAGACCGCCGATTTGAATGCCGATAGAGCTGAAGTTGGCGAAACCGCACAGCGCGTAGGTGGCGATGCGCTGAGCGCGCGGGCTGATAACGCCGTCGTTGATGTACTGGCCGAGGCTGCCGAACGCGACGAACTCGTTGAGGCTCATTTTGACGCCGAGCAGGTTGCCGACCGCCTCGGCGTCTTCCCAGGGGACACCCATCAAGAAAGCCAGTGGGGCCAGGAGTTTACCGAACAATGTCTGCAGTGAGCCAGGAAAGATACCCGCGTATTCGCTGACCACCGGCGAGGTGCCCGTGATCGCATAGTCGTATTTTTCGCCGCCGAGCAGTTTGTAGTCGATTACCCAATCGAGGATGTTGAGGATGCTGTCGAGTACCGCGATCAGCGCGATAAAACCAATCAACATGGCGCCGACATTTAAGGCCAGTTTAAAGCCGTCGCTTATGCCGTTGGTGGCGGCCTCAAGCACGTTTTCGCCGACTTCGATTTTAGGGAGTGGGACGTCGCCCGCTGTTTCCGAGTGTTCGGATTCGGGATAAATAATTTTGCCGATGACCAGGGCCGCCGGGGCCGACATCACGCTGGCCGCGATCAAATCGCCCGCGTTGACACCCATGTTGATGTAACCCGCCAAAACGCCGCCGGCGATGGTGGCGAAGCCGCCGACCATGATGGTGAGCAACTCGGAGTTGGTCATTTTGGCCAAAAAGGGTTTGATCAGGAGCGGGGCTTCGGTTTGACCAACAAAGACGTTGGCGCTGCAAGAGAGGGTCTCCGCGCCACTGGTGCCGATCGTCCAGCGCATGAACTTACTCAAGGCTTCAATAACTTTCTGCATGATGCCCAGGTGGTACAACACGCTCATGAAACCGCCGAAGAAAATAATCGTCGGCAGCACCACGAAGCCGAATTGGAAACCGAACCCGGGGAAGGGACCGCCGTCGGAGAAAAAGTACTCGCGTTTGGCGAGGTTGCCGAAAATGAATTGGGCACCGTAATCGGAGAAACTGAGGAACTCGGAAACACCCGCGCTGAAGCGGTCGAAGATGGCTTCACCGGGAATGCGTTCGGCGATGAGGTAGGTAAACAAAAAAGTGACGAAGGCGGCCGCGATGGGGCCACGCAGATGGTCTCGCTTGAGCACATAGGCGTTGAGCACCATCAGACCGACCATCAGGACCGCGAGGATCCAAAGGGGTAAAACCTGGTTCACGAAATAACCCAATAGGCCGAGCGCGGCGGCGCCGGTACTGTTGGCGATGGCGCTCATGAGCAGGTTGTCTTTGACCACCATGTGTTCGCGCATGTTGAAGTTAACCAGTAACAATGCCAAGACGGCCATGCCCAGGAAACTGTAATTGTCTTGGTTCAAGATGATTAAGGCAAACACAAATTGAAGGCCCATGCCCCACAGGATGGGTTTGAAATTGACATTCCAGCGGTCGACGGAAAGGCACCAGGCAAGAAAGAGCAACGAGAACATGCCCACGAGACTCATCAGATCCATTAAATAACTCCAAAATAAAAAAGAATCAGGCCGGCGTCCCTTGGGGCCGTACCGCGGCCGTCCGATGGGCGCTTCGTGCTTCCGCTTGGGTTTCGAGATAGGCCCGCTTCGGGTGATGTGAATAGGTCCTGAGTTTACCCTAGAGAATTCCCCGATGCCAAAGAGAAATACGCCGTTGCCCCACGGGAATCTTGGGGTTTCTCATCGCGAAGGCTTGCCCCAATGGGTGGTTGCTCGGTATATAATGCGGAAACCACACACAGATCCAAACCGCGGGTTTGTGGTGAGATCCAAACCCGCTCGCCCTGATCCGGCCTCGGCATGCGCCGAACCGGTGTGCCGGGGTGACGCATCATCAGGGGGTACCCGTGACGAACCAGAGCAGCGTCTGGGCAAAAGCGCTTGAGACCAAAGCGTTCATTAATGAGCAGTTGCCGGACTTTAAACCGAGCATCGCGATTGTGTTGGGCTCCGGGCTGGGCCGCTTCGCGCGGCGGATTGACGTGGTTAAAACCATCCCTTACAGCGAGATCCCGCATTTCAAGGCCACCAGTGTCGAAGGCCACGCGGGCAATTTGATTTTCGGCAACCTCGCCGGCCGCCAAGTGATTTGCCAACAGGGGCGCTACCACTTTTATGAGGGTCACGCCATTCAAGACACCATTTTCCCAATCCGCGTCATGCGCACCCTTGGCGTTGAGACCTTGGTGGTGACCAACGCCGCCGGCGGGATCCATCTCGATTACCGCAAGGGCGATATCATGTTGATTGAGGATCAAATCAACTTCCAGGGCACCAACCCGTTGATGGGCGCCAACCCACCCGAGTTCGGACCGCGTTTTCCCGACATGACCCACGCCTTTGATCCCGAATACCGAGCGCGCATGCTGACCGTGGCGGACCAGTTGGCCATTGAACTGAAACGGGGCGTCTACATCTCCGTGACCGGTCCTTCCTACGAAACGCCCGCCGAAATTCGTATGTTTCGCGGTTGGGGCGCCGACGCCGTCGGGATGTCCACCGCCAACGAGGTGATTGCCGCCAACCATTGCGGGATTCGCGTGGTCGGCTTGTCGTGTATTAGCAACGAGGCCGCCGGCATCACCGACGAAAAACTTTCTCACGACGACGTCGGCGATGTGGTCGAACAAATGAGTGAGCGTCTGGAGAATTTGGTGGAAGCCTGGGTGAAAGGTCTATGAGAAAACAAGCAAAAGAAGTCAACCTTCGCACATTGATCAAAGCGGCCTGGCTGGCCCGCGACCGCGCCCACGCGCCTTATTCCGGGTTCAAGGTGGGCGCGGTGCTGGAAAACGACAAGGGCCAACTGTTTTCCGGTTGCAATGTGGAAAACGCCAACTACACCACCGGCCTGTGCGCGGAACGCACCGCCATTGTTAAAGCGGTGAGTGAGGGCGCGCTTAAGCCGGGCGGTATTCGGCGCATGGTGATCGCGGCCAAGGCCGACCGGCCGGCGGGTCCCTGCGGGAGTTGCCGCCAGGTGATTGAAGAATTCGCGGGCGAGGATACGCGGGTGGTGTTGACCAATGAGCCGGGTAAGGTTGCTTTGGAGTTCACCCACCGCGAGTTGTTGCCCCATGCCTTTAATGCGCGTGACCTGGATAAGGAATAGCGGATGGTGGTTTTTTGCATGGGTGGTGTTGTAAGGCTTTAATTCTCAGGATGTTGGGATGGAAAGAGGATGCGGATGAAGGTTCGTGCTCTCTTCTGCTGATACCCGACGCGGATGGCGCCGTTGCTTCGAGGTGCGGGACGTTGGACCAAGATGGTTCCGGCTTTTGAATCCGAATTGATCCAGGGCGGGCTGAGGCATCATTTGAGATGTCTTGCCCATCGCCCATCCTGACCTAGGCAAGCCGGAGCGAAAGCCTTCAAAAAGCAGATTTGGCAAAAAAGGGCACGCACGACCGATCCTGAGAAATAAAAACGCGCCAAAACCCCACTTCCTCCCTTCAAAAAAAGGGGAACCCAGGATCCATCCCAAAGGAAAAAAGCCCAGGGTCCCATCCGCTCACCAAAATCGAAACCGTATCCCCTTAATCCTTGATGTATAATTGCCGGTTACGCCCGGATTTTGATTCGGGGCGGTTTCTAAGTTGAGGTAGCGGCATGCAGCAGACGGCGAGACCCTCGTTCGCCTTTCACACGATGGGTTGTAAACTAAATTTCTACGATTCCGAGGTGATGGCCGGCGGTTTTGAAGCGGCCGGCTTCCGGCGTGAGCGCGATATGCTCGCCGCCGACCTCGTCATCATCAACACCTGCACCGTGACCAACAAAAGCGATGTTGAGTCGCGCAACCTGATTCGCAAATTTCGGCGCCGCAATCCCAACGGGTTCCTGGTGGTGACCGGCTGTTACGCCCAGGCCAAAACCGAGGACATACGCGCCATGGAAGAGGTCGACATGGTGACCACCAACGTCGACAAATACAACGTGGCGCCCATTGTCGAAGCCTACCGCGGGGCCGGTCGTTTTGTGGAAGAACCCCACGACATTATGGAGAAACGGCCCGCCGAGTTTCGCATTCTCGAACGGTTTGAGGCCAAGACGCGCGCCTTCATTAAGATTCAAGACGGTTGCAACCTGCGCTGCGCCTACTGCATTATTCCCTATGTGCGCGGCAACAATCGCTCGATTCCCATTGACGACATTTTGGAGCAGTTCCGCGTGTTGCAACGAAACGGCATCCGCGAGGTGGTTTTGACCGGGATCCATATCGGCACCTGGGGCCGTGACTTCCGGCCGCGGCTGCACCTCACCGATTTATTGCGCGCGTTCGAGGAAACCGATATCGATCTGTGGGTGCGCATCTCCAGCCTGGATTCCCCCGAGATTCCCGACGCCATGATTGAGCTGATGGCGAACAGCCGCCGCATCGTGCCGCACCTGCACATTCCCCTTCAGGCCGGCGACGACCGTACCTTGCGCCGCATGCGCCGTATTTACAAAACCGATCAGTACCGCGACCGTGTGCTGCGCTTGCGTGAGGCCATGCCTGATATCTGCATCGGTGCCGATGTGATCGTGGGTTTCCCCGGCGAGACCGACGAAGAATTCGAAAGCACGCTGGCCTTCCTGAATGAAATCCCCATGGATTACCTGCACGTGTTCCCGTATTCCAACCGGACCGGGACCGCCGCTTCTAAGTTTACCGAGCAGGTCAATGGTCGCGTTTCCAAGAACCGCGGTCGGATTTTGCGCGAATTTTCCGCGCGACGCAAGCAGGAACACTACCGCCGCTTTGTCGGCCAAACCCGGCCCGCGATTGTGGTGCCCAAGGCGATTGGCGGTCGTAGCCACACCGCGCTGACCGATAACTACATCGAGGTACCCTACGACGCGCGCCCCGACGAAGTCGGCCAACGCATCGAGGTGGTTGTCAGTGAGGAAGTGAGCCGGCCCGAGGAACAGCCCGCGTCCTTGGTGGTTTAACCCAAGGCACATTCGGCTCGCGAAACCCACGGTTTAACCCTTGTTTGGCGCGCGGCATCCCGCGTGGGCTGCTGCATCGTGGGTATTGATTGTGATCCGCGTGTGTTCAACCGCGACAAGGTCGTATCCATCCCGAGATGACAGCGCCTCGCGACAAAGCCTTGTGAGTACGAAGATGACGACCAAGCCACGGCACAGGGGTCCGACCTATCGGGGGCCGACCTATCGGGGTCCGATAGGTCGGGGTCCGACCTGTCGGGGTCCGATAGGTCGGCGTAGCAGCTGAGGCGTAGCCGGCTCGACCGAGGAATGCGGATGGCCGCCCCGCGGAAGGCCGCCCCGCGGAAGCCCGCCCCACGGAAGCCCGCCTCCTCGTAATCGCATCGCTTTCTACTTCGTAGTAGAATTCCTTGTGAGAAATGTGGGCTAGAGTTGGGGGGAGTGAGGTGTTATGAACCAGCGCTGGCTGAATCTCTTTTTCTTTTTATTGTTGGGCCTGATTGCCGCCTTGTTTTGGCACCTCTTGGTTTATGCCAATACCACCGCCGCGGCGGGACTCATTATCGGTATCCTCAAGCCACTTAACATCCTGCTATTCCTGGCTTTATTTTTTGTGATTGTACGCAATTTGGTGAAGTTGTACACCGGTCGCAAAGCACGACGGACCGGGTTCCGCCTGCGCACCAAGTTGGTTCTCTCGATTCTACCGCTGACGCTCACGCCCGGCTTGATTATCTTCTTTATGGCAACCAGTTTCACCGACGACATGCTGGTTAATCTGGTCATCGATTCAAACGTCGGTCAAATTGTCGAGCAATCCGAGGCGCTGAGCCGCCAGTACTTGGACGAAATCCACGATTTACACACCAGTCACGGCGGCACCGTGTTGCGCCTGAACGCCACCGCATCGGAAGAAAAGCTGCGCGATTACCTACAGCAGCAAAATCTCGAAGGGGTAGAGATTTTGCAAGGCGATGTTTTGCAGGCGCGCATCATGGCCGACGAAAGCAACAGCCTGCTGCGTGGCCGGGCCGAGGAATCCTTTGTGCGCAAAAACCTGTACACCGCCCGCGAGGCCGAGCCCGTCTCCATGCCCGCCGCCTATCGGGACGGCATGTTGCTCCTGCGGTTCCGCTACCGATTGGGCGACCAATACGCCGACTTCTTGTTCGCCAAGGACACCCCTTTTACCCAGCGTTTCCTCTACATTCGCGACAGCTACGCCTACCTGCGTTACACCCAGCAGGAAACCGATGAAATTCGCGGTCTCAACAACAGTATTTTGTTGGTAACCACCATGGTGGTCATCTTTCTCGGGATTTGGATCGGCATGGCCTTTTCCTCTAACTTTTTGAAGGTGATGAACCAGTTGATCACCGCCGCCGAGGACGTCTCGCGTGGCAAACTCGATACCCAGGTAAACCTCAAAAGCGGCGACGAACTGGATCAAGTGGCCGGCGCGTTTAACGCAATGACCCGAACACTCAACAAAAACCGCGCCGAACTCCAGCAAAAAACCCAGGATTTGGAGGCCATCAACGCCGAACTCACCGGCCACATTCAGTACAGCCAGGCCATTTTGGAAAAATCCAGCGCCGGTTTGATTTCGACCGACGACGCCGGCCGAGTGCGTACCTTTAACCCCGCCTCGGGGCGGATTTTAGGCGTCACCGAGTTGGCCGAGGGCGCCTTGCTGAGCGAGGTGCTCGACGGCAAACGCCACCGTTCCCTGCTCAAAGAATGGGACTCCCACCAATCACGCGGCTTCGAAACCGTGAACAGCCAGGTCGAGTTAAGCGACGGCGAGCACCAGACGCGTTATGTTTCTCTGTCAATCGTGGCGCTGAAGAACGAGGAACAGCGTTACGGTGCCTTGGTCGTCTTGGAGGATTTGACCCAACTCCTCAATGCTCAGAAAGTCGCGGCCTGGCGCGAGGTCGCCAAACGCGTGGCCCACGAAATCAAAAACCCGCTGACCCCGATCCAGTTGAGCATCCAACGTATCCGGCGCAAGGCGCAAAACGGCAAACCCGACTTGCACCAGGCGATTGAGTCGGCCCACGAAACCATCATGAGTGAAACCAACCTGCTCAAGAACCTGGTCAATGAATTCTCGACCTTTGCGAAGCTGCCCGCACCTGTCAAAGAGGAATTCCGTCTCGACGACTTGATTCGCGGCGTGGTGGACAGTTACGCGCCGGTGTATCCAGACCAGGTGGTGGGTAGCGATATCGGCGAGGGCGACTGGGAATGGCTGGGCGATCCCGTGCAGTTGCGGCAGGTCTTGACCAATCTGATCCAAAACGCCGCCCAGGCCTCGGCGCCGGGTGGCACCATTACCGTCGTGTTGCGTCGCTTCGCGGGTCGGTTACGCTTAAGCGTGGAGGACGTGGGCGTCGGCGTGCCCAGTGCCGAGAAGGAAAAACTCTTCGTGCCCTATTATTCCAAGTCGCCAAAGGGGACCGGGCTGGGGCTGGCCATCGTCAAACGCATCGTAGAAGATCACGGTGGCTCAATTTGGGTAGAAGATAACGAACCGAAAGGCACGCGTTTGGTCATCGACCTACCGCCGGGATCTTAGCCCGCCTTTCTTATTAGGATTCGTCGAAAGGCTTTTAAAAAGCTGCGAGTGAACAGGTTGCGACCAAGGGGGGGGCGTAGCGGGCCCGACTGATCGGCGTCGTAGCGCTACGTCGTGGCTGTCCCGCCGTTGCTTTGCAACGGTGCAACCAAGGACCTTGAGGAATCGCAGCTATTTCAGCGCCGGAGCAGAACTTCTGGTGAGAAATGCGGGCTAGTGAAGCCGTACGCGAATGGCGACCACCCTGATGTCCCATCTCATCTTCGCCAGAATTAAAAAAACTTCTCCGGTGTCCCAATCGAGGGGGACCACCCATTCAATCGACGTGAAGGAACCATCCGTGTCGGGAAAGGGTCGCCGAGTGCGCCTTGGTGCATCCGTATCCCGTGTTCCCATCCTGAGAAAAAAACTTCGTTGGCGTTCGGTGAGATTTTGTGCTATATTTCGCGGCTGTGCGCTTGAATAAATAAGCGCCGTCCATAAGGAAAAAAGGGAGACCCCACATGGCTAATTTTACCGGGGCCAAAGCGCGCATGATGCGCCGGTTCCAGGAAGTTTACTTCCGTTCACCAAAGTACAACAAAATTCAAGAGCGCCGTCCAAACCCTCCGGGTCAACACGGTCCCAAAACCCGTCGCGGCAAAAAATCCGAGTTTGGTAAGCGTTTGGAGGAGAAACAAAAACTCCGCTTCCGCTACAACATCCTCGAAAAGCAGATGCGTCGCTACGTTAAACGTGCCTTTAACAGCAAAGGCGTTTCCGGTCACACCTTGTACCAACTTTTAGAAAGACGGTTGGACAACGTTGTGTACCGTTTGGGTTTTGCCTCCACGATTTGGGCTGCTCGTCAGCTCGTGAACCACGGACACGTTCTCGTGAATGGCAAAAAAGTGGACATCGCATCTTACGAAGTCCGCATCGGTGAAGTCGTCAGCCTGAAAGAAAAGATGACGCAAAACGCCCAGATTTTGGAGTCGATCAAGAATTGTCCCATGTCTTTGGTGCCTGCTTACTTGGAAACAGATCGCGACAAGTTCTCCGGCAAACTGGTCCAACTTCCCGAACGTGACCAGATTCCTGAGAAGATCGACGAACAGTTGATCGTTGAATACTACTCCAAGTACGTGTAAGGTTTTTTCTTCTTTTTTCCGAATACGCTTTACAAAATTGCGGCTGCTCAAGGGTCCGGTTCATTCCGGGCCCTTTTTTTATGCACGCTGACACACCCGTCACTTGGGTTAAAATAACGGCGAACCCACATTCCTAAAATTGGGAGCCCCCCTTATGTTATGCCTGCTTTTTGGTTTGCTCGCCCTCGGTCCCGTCACCCTCGAACCCGTGCGCACCCTTACCCCGCCGCCCGAGGATCAAGACCTGTTCCTGCAAAACATCCTGCACGTGGAAATTGACGACGACGGCATCTTCTACGCCACCGATTTCCCCTCCGCGCGTATCTACCGTTGGCGGCCTGACGGTGGCTTTGACGGCTTTTTCGGCGGTAAAGGACAAGGCCCCGGTGAGTTTGGTTTTGCCGCGGCACTCGGCCCACCACTCGGGTACATCAACCGCGTGGACGGCAATTTTTACATCTACGACGGCGCAAGCCGCACCCTGTCCATTTTGAACAAGCAACACGAATTTGTTCGTCGCGTTACCTTCGAAAAGTTGGGCGGCAAAATTAACGGCTTCCATGCGCTCAGCAGCAAGCGGTTCCTTTTTTACGACAGTTATTTTTGCGACGAAAAACCCTGTCGCCGCATTCTTGAATACAACGATCAGGGTAAGCTGATTAAGTCATGGCACGATTCACCCGATAAAACCTGGGAACACAATCGCAATACCAACAAGGTGAAGTTGTTTATCTGGGAACCGATCCCGGTGCTTCATTTCTCGCGTCAACGCGGTGAAGTGGTCCTAGCCCACTCCAGCCGGCCGGTGTTGGAAGTCTATGACAGCCAAGGCACCCTGAAACGCACGTTGACGCTGGAGATCCCGCGACCCGAGGTTACCAAAGACGACATCGCCGAATACAATGCCCAACCTTGGCTGAAAGATGCGCCCCAGGTGGTGCCCGTTTTTCCCGATCAGAAAAACTATTTCAACCGCGTGTTGACGGTGAAGGAGGGCTACCTTGTGTACCATCTCTCGCCGTTCCACGGAATCGCGAAAGGTTATTTGGTGGATTTTGACGGCAAACTGAAAGGGCGGTTTACCTGGGAATGCGGCGAAGGCGGTGGCCTGTTTGCCCCCCGTGGTCGCTTGATGAGTGCCCGCATCGACGATGAAGGGGATTTGGCCATTCAGGAGTTGCGTTTGCGGTTGTGACACCGATTTGTCCGTTTCCAAACAAGTTCGGAAACAGGTGTCCGTTTCCAAACAAGTTCGGAAACAGGTGTCCGTTTCCAAACAAGTTCCGAAACGGACGGGGGGGAGGCCTTTCATGAAACCCTTGTGTGTCAAACTGTTTTTGGTGTGTTGGTGTTTTGTCTTGCCGGCGACGGCCCAAACCCTCAACGATGATCTACCGCTGCGGACCAGTGATTTTTTGGGGACTTCGAGCGATGACGCCGTCGTCGCGCTGGCTTACGGGACCAACGGTGACCTTTGGGTCGCCGCCAACTTGGGCGGGACGCTTCCCGGCATGCAAGCCGAGGCCCTATTCGGTGGGGGCGACGGCGACCTGCTGCACCTCGACGGCCGTAATCTTCAAATCAAAGGTTGGTACAGCCTGCCCGGTCACCTGAGTGACGGCGCCGCCCGCAATGACCGCTTGGTCGTGGTCGGTGGCGGCGGCGTGTTCATGCTCGGGATTAGCGGCCAAGGCGCGGCCCCGATCTGGGACGAACAAACCAACGGTTTTCAACGGGCCGACATATCCGGCGATGGCTTGGTTGTCGCCCTGAACGGGACCCGCGTGACCGCTTACGATCTGCAGGGCGCCTCGATATCCTCGCGGGACTTTGCCCAATTTACCCACATCGCCGATGTGGCCGTCGACGCGACCCGCTTATATTTCACCGGGTTCAATCAGGTTTCCGCCAATCTGAAAACCCCCATTCTCACCGCCTACCAACGCGACAGCTTCGGCGCGCTTGAATGGCTTTCCTACAGCTTCTCGGAGCGCCTGTTGACCGAGCACGGGTTGGGCGCCGACACGGAAGGGGAGCGGGTGGTCATTGGGGACGACGGCATGCTTTATTTCGGCGCGGCCACCGACGGCGGCACCACCGCCCTCAAACGGGACCCCAAGCTGATTAGCACCCCGTTGCCCTCCGGCAACGGGCTGAGCAATATTCTGTTGGAAAGTGATCGCTGGAGCCAAACCTTCCAATTGTCGGGTGCCGCCAAGTTCTCCTTTTTTGGCCGCTTCGACCCGGCGAACGGCAACATTCTCAAAGGTGGCTTTATTCTGGCGAGATTGAGCAATGGCAATCACAACACCTTGCGAATAGGCAATTTGGTTGCCGACCGGGAAGGGAACTTGTTGATTTCGGGCCGTTCCTTCGCCGACATTGAAGGGCGCGCCGAGCGCACCGTGGCCGAACAACCCGTGGGTGCTTATGCCGGCGGCGACATGGTCCTGCTCGTGATGGCCGCCAATCTGCGCGACCGTCTCCACTGGACCCCGTTTAACGGTACAAACCCAGTGGGGAGCAGCGGCAGCGCCGTCGCCGTGCGCGGCAGTTTCACCAGCTTGGCGGCGCGGTGGGCGGTGGCGGGCACCTGGAACGATCCCGGCCCCGGCGCGGCCATCATCCACGAGGGCACGCAAGGTGATCCCAACGGCGGCAATGAAATTTACGTGGCCCACAACGGCCGCGATCTCGCCGACCTCCTCGCTTTATGGCCCGAGGTTTCGGTACTGGATCTGACCCCTTACTACGACTAGCCCGCCTTTCTCAGGATGGTTAGCGGATGGGGCTTGGGTTGTGCGGCGGAGGCAGCCTGGCTTTTGGGATCGCCGTCTCCCAAGTAGGGTGGGTAGGATGCGGATAGACTCATCGGCTCTCTTGGGTTGCTACCCGAACCCGGGTGAGGCCGTTGCTTCGAAGAGGAAGCTGAGGGAAAGCGTGCGCCAACCGATAGTTGATGACCCCTAACCTGGGGTTACGTGGGGACAGACTTGTGCAACGCGTGGGGGCAGACTTGTGCAACGGGCTAGATTTGTTGAGGATGGTTTGGTGTTGCCTTGAAAACAGGCCTGTGCAACGCGTTGTTTCATTCCCGCAACGGCAAAAAAAGAGGGCGGATAGGTGCATATCCGCCCTGAATGTTTTGGTTTCCGCCACATATGACGAATACCGAGCTTCTTCATAGTCTAGCTGCCCTTTATAGTGCAAACCCGTTGCCAAGTTTGCGCAAAAGTGAAAGCTCTTCGTTTGGAGGGGTTTAGCTCGGTAGCCTAACTGTTAAAGGTGTCGCTATTTTGACAGTTGACCAAATGTCGACAGGGGGTGTCGGGATTCGGACAGGGGGTGGGTTAATTGTTTTCGAAGTCCCGCCGCTTGCGCAACATTTCGCGGTTTTTGGCCAGCTTGTTGCGGAAATCAAAACCCTCGACTTTGATTTCGATACACATCTCGCGGATGCGCGAGCGCAGCCGGTAGTTCACCCGTTCGTCCAGGCTCTTTTGGGAACGGGCCGATTCCGAGTCGGCGTTGTTGCGTTCGATTTTCTTTTTCATTTCCCATGAGTTGCCGTGGAACAGGTCCTTGTCCGCCGCCGATTGGGAATGTTTGCCGCCACGGGGGCCGTCGTTGATGGAGTTCCAGTGGTTGCTTGTGAACAGGGTCGGCAGGTTGCGCGTATAGCGTTCATTAATAATGTAGCCGATGTTGTCCAGCGCCCAGGTGAGGTCGCCGCCCAGTTCCGTGCCCAGATCGTCGATCACCAGGACTTTGGCCTTAAGGAGCGGGGAGAAGATGCTTTGGTAGCTGATCTCTTTGCTGTTGAAACTGAAGCGGATCATCTTGAACAGTTCGTTGTATTCGATGAAGCGAACCGAATACAGGCCGGAGAAAACCAAATCGACCAGGAGCGAGCTAACCAGGCGCGTTTTGCCGCGACCGGAATGGCCGAACAGCATCAGGCCGTAGACGTCTTGGATCGGCTTGTTTTGTTGGAAAACGGCGAGGTATTGGTCGCGCAATTCGCGGCAGGTCTGCAGTGCCGTGGTTTGGGATTTAATGGCAACCGCGTCGCGCTGGTTCCCGCCCCAGGGGCGGAAGGGTTCGCGGCCGTTGACGTTGGCGTCTTCGAGGGTGGCGTTCCAGAACTTTTCGGGGATACCCGCCTCGCGCAGGGCCTCACGGGCCAAACGCTCCTTTTGGCAGGCGCAGCGCACCACGTGGCGGTAACCCTCGATTTCTTTCCAGGAATAACCTTTTCCGCGGCACAAGGGGCAGACGCGCGGGGCCTGTTCCGGTTGTTTCTCGCGGGCGGCTTGCGCCTGTTGGCGACAGAATTCTTGAAATTTCTCGACCGCTTCGGGTGACCCCAGGGACGCTTTTTTCATGGGCGACTGCTTCTCCTTTGTGCGAACGCGGCTCGGCCGGCCCGGCACGGCTTGCGGGCCGGATGACTTTGCAACCTTATCATGAACCCGCTGATTCGCCCATCTCGGGACAGGGCAAAACAGCGCTTATCCTAACTGACCCATTGGTTGCTGAAACGCGCCGACGCGTAAGGAAAACGTACCGGTGTGTTTTGGCGGGTTCAGCGCGTTCCGAGGGGGAGCGCGGAACGCGACTCGGCCGTTGGCAACCGGGTGGTTTTTGCAGATAGCCAGGCGTGCCAGTCCGTGTCGGGAGCGAGGTGGAGATGGGTGACCAGCCAGTCCGCGAGATAACGGGCGCCGTTTTCACGGGCCGTGAGCGAATGCGTGAGCTGGAAGCGGTCGGCCAGGACCGGCCAGGGGTTGCCGCCCGTGGTGGCGAGCAGACGTTCCACCAATAAGAGTTTTTGGTTGGGTTGCCACAAAACCGCCGGGTCGGTTAACGTCAGAAGCCCGGCAACGCGCTCGGCCCAATCCCCGCGTCCAAGGAGCAGGATGTGGGCCAGTTGGGCCGCCACTGTTTCCTGGTGATGGGAGGGGTCAAGCCCTTCCGTCAGGATGCCTGTCAACAAATCCCAGCGGGGTTCACGCCACAACTGCCGCCAAAAGTGCTGATCGGCCTCGTCCTGGGTTTCCAGCCAGCGCGCCGGCGCCGGCGGCATGGGTTGTTCGACCATGTTCAGCCACACTCGCCGGAGTTCTTCGGCTTGGAACCGTTGCTGCAGGAATAGGGTCCAATTGGGAGATGAGGCGGGACGACCTGGCAGCACGGAACTGAGGAAGGTCAGAAATTGGTCAAGCTGCTCGCCGTGCCCGAAGTGAGCGCGTAATTCGGGGCTGCTTTGGTAAACAGGCAGGCAGTCGTCGGGCAGGAGCGGCGGCACCAAACGCTGAGGTGGGCTGGGTTCGGGCCGGAAATAGGCAAGGTCGGCGAGGCCGCGACACAGGCCGACGTTGGGGAAAAGCCGGGTTGCTTTGAGTAAAACCGCATGGGAAACCACTTGGTCGAGATCGCGCGCCGCGGCAAGGCTTTCGCGCAGGGTGGCGGGTGTGATGCCCGCCTCAAACATTTGCCATACCAGGGGAAGCCGTGCCTCGATGCCTTGTTCACCGCGTTCGGCCGCGTCCGCATGGTGGAAGGCGACGGCCTCTTGACGGGTAAAAGGCACCTTGGCCTGCTCGAATAGATCGTCCGCCGGCATCGGCAGTTCCACTACCGAACTGGTGAAGCCACTCTGGTAAAGCGTGTCCAGTGGTGGAAGCGTGCCTGTTTGCGGCAGTTGAAATGCTTGCCATTGAATCGGGTTGTCCTTCAGTTCGCGGTTCAGGCGGTTAATCATGTTCAGCAGGTCGGTTTGGTAGGCGGTGGTTAAGGTGTTGAGTTCACCGCATAGCAGCCAAAAGCGGCGGAAGCCCCGCTGGGTCCATGCCCGTAGTTCTTGTTCGACGACCGGGACGGCGCGTTGTCGGACGCGGGTGCCGGCGAGTTGCGGTTCGCTACAAAAGCGGCAATGGTGGGGGCAGCCGCGCGCAATTTCGATGGGAATCACCGGCAGCGGGGTGTTGTCGCACAGCAAGTGACGTTGGTGGACGTCGATGCCCAACGCGGTGGGGCGGCCCTGGTTGAGGTAATGGGCGTCGTGTCCGCTTTCCGTGAACAGGCGATGGTAGTGGTCGATGATTTCGTCGATGAGGGGCGCGTCGTATTCCGGTTGGGCAAGGGGCGGCAGGTACACACGCCGGTTGCACTCAATCTCGCGGCCGTTGCGGTAGAGCAAGTTGGGGACTGTTGCCGGATTGCGACGCACCAGGTCGGTTGCCAAGGCGGCCAAAACCGGTTTGCTGTCACCGTTGACCCCGTAATCCACGGCCAGGTAACGCATGAGGGCCGTGGGGTTTTGCTCAAAACCGCGTCCGGCGACCAGGATGCGTGCACGGGACGTTTTGCGCACCAGGTCGACCGCCGCGCGGGTGCGCTGGAGGATGGGATACTCGTGACGCTTTAGCACGTCAGGATCGTCGGGATGAAAAGCGCCGTCAGTTTGGCGTAGGGTGAAACACACATAACGCGGTTTCTGGGCCGCGATTTCCGCGCGTAAACGGCGTTCGCACCGCGCCTCGGGTTCATGGGAGACATCGAGTCGGGCGACGCGTAGGCCGGCGGCCCGGGCCCGGGCGCTTAGTTGCACGAATAAGAAAGGATAAGCATGTTCGCCCACGCCTTGCGCGGTATTAATCAGAAGCAAATCGAGGGGCGTGGCGTTGGAACACGCGTCGGCGTCAAGGTATTCATGGCGCATCGTCAAATAACCTCAAAAACAACGACACCACGGGCGAGAGACCGGGGTCGTGGGTGGCTCACGGTTCATGCACGGTGCCGATCAGGAGAGACGGGTGCATGGTTGCGGAGGAAGGATCGGTGATAGACAGGCAAAGTGGCCGGTGGTACGGGAATAGCAGCATAACGCGCCGAAAACCAGCGTGCGTGGGCGAAAAGCACATCGGAGGTGCCCAATGAGAGAAATGTAAGTCCGAGAATTGTATCTAAAAATGGCGCCACTGTAAAGTTATAAGTTAAGGAAATGTTAAGAAAAGGATGGCGGATCATGAATTTTATGAAGGTTAACCCGAGAAAATAGTTTTCTTAACCCTTGGTACAGCATCCCGTTCGTCATCCGTGCTTGGTGGATTGTTAGAATTTTGTGAGTAAAATGTTGGGGCCTTCTCCTTTCCGTTTCAAAGCTTGGGTTCATTTTCTTTTTGTTTAGGCTGCAATCTTTTTGCGGGGTGCAACGGAATTGCGTTTGGGTGTCGATAATAGGTGTATCTCGAAAATGTTTGAAGTTTGAAAAAAATGACCTGGTTAGGCGGTTTACTTCCTTTTCATTGAAGGAATTCGGTATTCCCAGACCAGAGGATCTCGCGTCGGTGGTTTCCGCGCCCTTTGCGGCAAAGGTGCAGGCCGCGCCGGTGGATTTCCCGTTTTCAGTTCGGTGGTTTCTCTGATAAAACAATGAACAACCAATCACAATTGGCAATTCGGCTACCCGAGGAGCGCCCTTCGCGGGTGTCGCCCCCGGAACCTCCTTTGAAAGAGCCGGTTCGGGTTGGCAAGAAACAACCTCATTCGGCGGAATATACGTGCTTATCGCCCTAGGGATTTATTTAAAGAAGATGCGAATTATCAGAATTCACGTGTTTTGCCGACTTGAGTTGCTTTGCCGGGGGTTTGGTTGCAGAATGGATGCAGTCCGACCTGTCCATCTTTTTTTTGACTCGAGCCGGATCACCGGGGCGTCGCCTTCTTTCACGCCGCCTTCCGGTGCGATCCGTGGTTGTCGGGTTTTTGATGGATGGATTGGCTTGACGACTTTTGTTCCACGGCTGATCCCATCGCCCCGAGGATCGGCCTCTGGCTCGGGATTTCCTAAATGATTCAACTGGCCGGCTACGATTTTGGCAAGCTCCTCTTTGAGGGCAAGCGTTCGCGTGTTTACCGCATGACACGCCTGCGTGACGGTCTGTCGGTCATTATCAAAGTACCGACCCATCGGTTTCCCAGCAGCGGCGACCTAAAACGCTTTCGCCGTGAATATGAAATCGGCCACCAGTTTGATAGCGAATACATTGTTCAATACCATTCCCTGGAGCCCTTCCAACATGGTTTGGCCTTGGTGATGGAGGACTTTGGGGCGGTCGGTCTAAAGGAAGTGATTCCCGACCGCGGCATGAACCTGTTGCCCGCCTTAAAAATCGCGGTGGCCCTGGCCAACGGTCTTTACGAGATCCACCGCCTCAAGGTTATTCACCGCGATATCAAACCCCGCAACGTGGTCATCAACCAACAAACCGGGTTGGTGAAATTCATTGATTTCGGGATTTCCAGCCGCAGCGCTTCTGGAGAGATGCCCAAGGCCGGCCTGACCCGCCACGCGCCCGAGGGAACCTTGGCTTACATGTCCCCGGAACAAACCGGGCGCATGAACCGCGGTACCGATTACCGTACCGATTTTTATTCCTTGGGTTGTCTGCTCTACGAATTATTGTGCGGGGAGCCGCCTTTTTATGCCAACGACCCGCTGGAATATGTTCACGCCCACATCGCCAAAAAACCGATTCCCCTGGTGCGGCGCCGCTACGAAATTTCCGAGGGCATCTCGGCGCTAATCGACAAACTCATGGCCAAAAATCCCGACGACCGTTACCAGTCGTGCGCGGGTTTGGCCTATGACCTCAAACATTGCCTGGCCGAATACGAGGCGCGCGAGCAGGTCGCCACCTTTGATCTGGGAACCAAGGACGTGAGCGACCAGTTCCGCATTCCCGAGCGCTTGTACGGCCGCGAAAAAGAATGCCGCCAACTGGTCGGTATTTTTCAACAGGTTAGCGAGGGCGGTCGTGAGCTGGTGTTGTTGTCCGGTTATTCCGGGGTCGGCAAAACCAGCTTGGTGTACCAGGTGCAGCGGCCCTTGCTGGCCAAAAAAGGCTTTTTCATTAGTGGCAAGTTCGAACCGCTCAAACGGGATATCGCCTACAGTGCCGTCAGCCAAGCGTTTAAAGGCCTGGTGCGCCATTTGTTGGGCGAGGGTGATCAACAAATCGAGGAATGGCGCAACCGCATTCTCAAGGCCATCGGGCCCAACGGCTCGCTGGTGTTGGACGTGATTCCCGAACTGGAACACCTGATCGGTCGCCAAAATGAGGTCCCCATGTTGGGGCCGCGCGAAACGCGCTATCGCTTCAACCAAGTGTTCCGCGAGTTTGTCGGTTTGTTTGCCGGCAAAGATCACCCGCTCATTTTTTTCCTGGACGACTTGCAGTGGGCGGATTCGGCCTCGCTGCGTTTGCTGGAAGAATTGGCCAATGCCGCCAATTTAAGTCACTTCCTGTTTATCGGCGCCTATCGCGATAACGAGGTGCCCGCGCGCCATCCGTTGCGGGTCGGCATTGATCAGTTGCGCCGTGACGGGGTGGAAATCACCAGCATCAGCCTGAAACCACTCGATTTATTCCACACTCAGCGGCTCATCGCCGACACCCTGCACTCGGACCTTGATTCAGTTGCCGAGTTAGCGTCGATTGTTCATTCGAAGACTCATGGTAACCCGTTTTTTACCAATGAATTTCTCAAAATAATGCACCGCGACCGCTTGCTCTATTTCGACGAGGGACAACCCGCCTGGTGTTGGGACTTGGCGCGCATTCGCGCCACCAATATCAGCGAGAACGTGGTCGAATTTTTGGTCAAACGCCTCGCCTTGTTGTCCAGCGATATCCAAGAAGCGCTGAAAACCGCCGCCTGCCTGGGTTCGATCTTTTCACCCCTTGAACTGTCTCTCGTGCTTAACGCCCCGATCAATGTGCTGGAAACGGCGCTTTGGCAGGCCGTGGACGAAGGGATTCTCGAGGCGCAAATTGAGGCAGAGCCGGATCAAAACGAGGAAGAAGACAAGGCGGCTTATGTTCACTACCGTTTCCGCCACGACCGCATCCACCAGGCCGCCTATTCGCTGATTGACGACGCGGATCGCGACGGGTTGCACCTTCACATCGGCCGCACCTTGTTGGACCATCTGGGTGAGGCCGAACGGGAAGAGCGACTGTTCTCCATCGTTCACCAACTCAACCATGGTTTTCGGCTCATTACCGATGCGGCTTTCAAGCAACGTTTGATTGAATTGAACCTGGCCGCGGCCTTGCGCGCCAAACATGCCACCGCCTTCCACGCCGCCATTGAATACCTGGAAACCGCGTTGGCGTTGTTGCCAAAGGATCCCGATTGGCGCGAGCAAGGCGAACTGCGTTACCAACTGGTGCGGGAACTCGCCGAAAACACTTATTCAGCCCGAGAATTCGAGAAAGCGGATCGTTTGTGGGAGGATCTGTGGGGACGCGCTCCCTCGGACATGGCCCGCGCGGAAATTTGCCATTTGCGTTTGACCCAAACCATTGCTGACGGCCGTTTGGACAAAGCGCTGGATTACGGCTACCTCGGCTTGGAAGCCCTGGGTGTGAACCTGCCGCGGCGACCGACAAAACTCTCCTTGGTCAAACAGTTGGCCGTTTCCCAATGGAACTTGCGCGGCGTGCGGCCCGAGGACTTGATGCAGCGCAAACTAATGGTGGATTCGCGCGCCCAACTGGTCACCAATATCCTGATGGAAATCGCCCTGATCGGTTACCTGACCCGCGATCAGAACTTGCTCGTGCTGGCCAACCTGATTCGCCTCAACATGTTCCTCAAATACGGGAACTGCCCCGAGGCCGCCAGTACCTTCACCACCTACGGCTTGATTTTGACCGGCGCCATGGGCAGCTACACGCGAGGGTACCGCTTTGGCAAGTTGGGTTTGGCGCTTAACCGCAAATTCGACGATATCCGCTTCGATTGCAAAATCATGACCGTGTTCGCCCTGACCATCCTGCCTTGGAACGAACATTGGAAGTACCGCCGCAAGTATTTCAAGCGCGCCATCCATGTCGGCCTCCAATCCGGGGATCTCATGTACACCTCCTTTGCCTGTATCTTCTACACCGGTTGGGATCCCGGCATGGATTTGGGTGCTGAAATCGCCGAGGCACAAACCTACATCAACATTATTCGCGAGAACCGTTACCAGGACGCCGACCGCATCGCGCGCTTGTTACAGCAGCGCCGCCTCAACCTAACCGCCACCACCAAGGGACCTTACAGTTTAAGCGACGCCAACTTTGATGAGGACAAACTGCTTGAAGAAATGGAGGCTTCAACCTTCACCACCGGTTTGGCCAATTACTACCTCATCAAAATGGAACTGCACTTTCTCTACGAAGATTACCGCGGCGCCTTGTTTTGGTTGGAAAAGTTGCGGCCCCTCGAACGGGGTTTTTTGGGCCTCATTAGCTCGGTGATGACGTGCCTGTACAGCTTTCTCACGCTGTCGCAACTGATGGCCGTGTTGGAACCCAAGGAGCGCAAATCAGCCTGGAAATCGATGAAGAAGGACCTCAAGCGCATGGGGAGATGGGCCCAGCATTGTCCGCTCAACTTCGAACACCTTCATTATTTGATGCAAGCGGATTGGGCGCGGCTCAAAGGGAACTACGCGGACGCCGCGCTTAACTTCGATCACGCCGTTAAATGCGCCAAAACCAACGAGTACCCTTTTTTCGAGGCGCTGGCCAACGTGCTCGCCGCCAAATTCTTCTTGCAAAGCGATCAGGAAAAAATCGCCGCGCTTTACCTGCGCGAGGGCCACTACTGTTTCCAACGACTCGGTGCCCTCGCCAAACTTCGCTCCATTGAAGAACGTTATCCGCTGTTGCTCAGCGCGGAACGTTCACTCGTTCATACCCGGCACCTCGCCGACACCTTCTCCTCACTGACCACCGAATCGACCTTTAGCACCACCGGCGAGGCCGAAACCGAGCCGGGCGGTTCGGTGACCAGCGCCGATACCTTCGACCTGGTCACCGTCTCCAAATCGGCGTTGGCGATTTCCTCCGAGATCGACTTGGACCTGCTCATCGCCAAAATGATGACCATCATGATGGAAAGCGCCGGGGCCGAACGGGGCATGCTGGTCCTGGAACACCAGGGGCGGTTAATGGTCGAGGCCGCGGCCGTGATCGATATCGAGGTCACCACCAAAAAAACCAGCGAACCCTTGGCCGGCTCGGAGTTGCTGAGTCAAAACATCGTGCGTTATGTGGTGCGCACCGGTGAAACCGTCATCCTGCGCAACGCCACGGAGGAAGGCCTGTTCACCCAGGACGGCTACATTCTCAACCGCCGCCCCAAATCGCTGCTCTGCACCCCGATCCGCCACAAAGACCACATCAGCGGCGTGTTGTACTTGGAAAACAACCTGATCACCAACGCCTTTACCGAAAACCGCATTCGCATGCTGAACCTGCTGCTCAGCCAAGCCGCGGTGAGCTTGGAAAACGCGCGGTTGTACTCGGACACCAACCAACTCAACCAAGCGCTCAAAAACGAGATCCAGGAACGGATCAGCGCCGAAACCGAGGTGCGTGCCCTTAACGAAACCCTGGAACAACGGGTGGCCGAACGCACCGAACAGTTGGAGCAGGCCCAAAAAGAATTGCTGGAAAAGGCGCACAAGGCGGGCATGGCCGACATTGCCACCTCGGTCCTCCACAACGTGGGCAACATCTTGAACAGCGTGACCACTGCCAGCCAGATGATCCGCGACATCGTCAACCGTTCGCGTTTGCAGGGGTTGTTTCGCGCCAACGAACTGCTGCGCCAGAACATGGACGACCTGGAACAATTCATCGGCAAGGACCCCAAGGGCAAGGATTTGATGCGTTTCTACCTGGGTTTTGATCAGATCCTCAAAAAAGAGTCCTCGGAAATCATCGACCACGTACGCCGCCTCAACGAAAAGGTCAACTCGATTCGCGACGTGATCATGGCGCAACAGAGTTACGCCGCCGGTGGTTTCCATGATGAATGGGTTTCCCTGGAAACCGTGCTGGAAAGCGCTCTGGATTTACAGAGTTTGATGCTTACCGCCAACCATGTGCACATCGAAAAAACGATCCAGGCCACCCCGCCGGTGCTGATCCAACGGGTTAAGCTGGTTCACGTCATCGTCAATTTGCTCAAAAACGCCAAGGAAGCGATGGACCACCTGCCGCACGACCAACGCGGCATCCAAATCCACTTGGGCGTAAGCGACAAGGAGGTTTGTTTGTCGGTGAAGGATGTGGGCGTGGGCATTGCACCAGACCATCTTGAACGCATTTTCCACCACGGCTTTACCACCAAAGCCGAGGGGCACGGCTTTGGCTTGCACTCCTGCGCCAATTCGGTCAACGAAATGAACGGCCGTATGTGGGTCGAAAGCGAGGGCGAGGGGCGCGGGGCCACCTTCCTGCTGGCGTTCCCGGTTGCGTCCCAAGAAGTCACCAAACCCGCCACGGCCGACGACGGCGAACCCGCCTGGCCCAATTAGCGAATCCCCGCCGGCCGCCACCGCGTTTCAATAAACGACGCACGATACCAAGACCAAAAGATGGCACCACTTGAATCGATGACGGCCTTTTGCCGCCCGCCTTAGCCCGCAATTCTCACAAGGATTCGTCGCGAGGCTTTGAAATCGCTGTGAGGACACAGGTTACGACCGAGGGCAAACGCAGCGGGGCCGACCATTCGGCGTAGCAGCGCACCGTCGAGGCTGTCCCACCGTTGCTTTGCAACGGTGCAGCCAAGTAACCTAAGTTATCGCAGCTATTTCAATGCCGTAGCAGAATTCCTTGTGAGAATGGCGGGTTAGACTTGGAAACCGGCGACCTGTTCGTCTAATTTTTGGGCCAGTTCCGCCAGTTCCTTGGCGTCCTTACGCACCACGCTGACCTCGCTTGACATCGACTCGACCTGCTTGAGGAGCTTGGCAATGTTGGCCTCGTGACGGGAATCGCGATCAGCTACCTTGCGGAACAATTCGTTGGCCTGTTCCACGCTTTCCGTTACCTCGCTCAGGTAACCCGCGTTGCTCCGCGTTGTTTGCATGACGCGATGGGTGGTTTCCAAATGGCGCCCGACCGATTGTGCGATGGTTTGGTTGTTTTCCGTCAGCGTGCGAATCGTTTGGTTGACGCCGTCCGCCGCCTCGCGCGTTTTCACCGTGGCGTCGACCATCGACTGGATGTGGGCCGCGATAATGCCGACCTCGTCCGAGGTCTGTTTGCTGAGGTTTTTCACCTCGTTGGCGACCACGGTAAATCCTTTACCGACCTCGCCGACGCGGACCGCCTCAATACCCGCGTTTAACGCCAGCATTTTGCAGTTGTCCGCGATTTGCTCAATCGTCGAAACGATGCGTGTGACCTGGGTGGAGGTGTTCTCCAATTGTGCGATTTGTTCGTTGGCTGTCTCGAGCTTACTCATGGCTTCACTGCTGATTTTGGCCGCTTGTTCCGTGATCCGGTTGATCTGGTTCATCGCCTCGGTCATTTTTTCCATGGAAGAGGTCAAGGTCGTGGTGTTTTCGCTCACGTCCTCGGTGCCCAGTTGGGCTTGTTCCATGTGCATGTTCATTTCGGTGACCAAGGAGGAAATGCCGTTGACCTGTTGCGAGGCAATCTGGGTATTGTCGCCCATTTTGTCGGCCGCCAGGGAGAGGTGGCGTGACGATTCCAGCAATACCTGGGAGTTTTCTTTGACGTTGTGAATGATTCCGGCCAATTTATCGATGAACTCATTAAAGTGGCGCGCTAATTCACCGATTTCATCGCCCTGCTCGATGGTGATTTTTTGATTGAGGTTACCCGTTTCCAGGAAATTGGAAAAGGCACGCTGCAATTGTTTGAGCGGCGAGGAAATGGAATGGGCCAGCCACAACATCGCCAAAACGGCGGCAATCGAGATGGCGATCATCGCGCGGAAAACGAAGGTCAGATCGGCGTCGAGCTTTACACGGAATTCGTCTTGAATGGCGTTAATTTTGGCATTTTCCAGCTTGACCGCCAACTGGAGGGTTTCCTCTAACTCGACGCCTAAGTAAGCCATTTGGTTGGTAATCGGGCTAATGTCGGATGCCTCAAAATCGTCCTCATCGGTTTCAAGCAAGGCCGCTTCCAGTGTCTTGAGTTGTTCGGTAAATTCCGTTACCTGGTTTTTTAACCGTTCCACCGTTTCCTTTTCTTTGACGGTTTGTTCTTTGCCGTTGACGGTGTGCACCATGACGAATTCCATCGATTGGTAGTGGTCGTTCCAGCTTTTCCAGGCTCCGTGAATGCCAACCTGGACATCATTGCCCTGGGCGTGATGCAAAATTTCGTTTTTTCCGTCCTCAAACAGGACCGTTTCGGAGGCAAGAGCGATGGCCGAGTCTGTGATTTGGCTGACCGCGTAACGGGTGTCCTTAATTGCGATGGCGGTTGTGAAATTCTGCCAATACAAACGATCTACGGTTTCGCGTGCGTGCTGGAAATCCCGAAATTGGTAGATGTTCAGCGAAATAAACACGGCCACAACGCCCAATCCCAAAATGAGGAGGCGGTCGCGGACACGGATACTGTTGATCCAATGAAGCATAAATGCAACTCCGGCGAGGATGGATTCGGATTCGATGCAGAGGATCGAGAGACCATAAGAACAGGGTTACAAAGCCTTTCGGCAAAAGGACGGTATGACTCAAGTTCACACCGTCCGCTATTTTTTGTAAGCTTATCGGCCTACCGTGTGGAAGATGTAATCCCGATTGCTCAGGTTCTTATGGCAGTTCCCGCACACCGCTGCAACGGCCGCGTCGCGGCTCCCCGCGCCCCGCACAATGAGTTTTCCGTCCTGACTGATTTGGACGTATTCCCAGTCACCCATTTCCTTGTCATAACCCGCTTCCCGTTTAATCATGATCGTTTGGGTGAGGGGTTGTGTCTTCTCCGCCAGGTTCACCAGGAAGTTTTCCTTGAGCAGGATGGTTCCCACCGGATAAGGCGTGTATTCGTATTCTTCGTCCTCGTCGAATTCCTCAAACTCACGCAGGTAGGTCAGGTGGTTGTGTTTGTAGATCTCGGGTTTTTGGTTGATGTACACCAACACACTTTGGCCCCAATGCATGCCGGAAAATTGCAGCCCGGAAACCCGTGTCCATTTGGTCCGATAATCGGCGATCATGGCTTTGAGCTCCTCGTCTTCCGGCGCTTTGAAGGGGCTCACGGGAGAAGTGAGCAGGCCCGTTTTCGGCGGTGGGGTCGGTTCCGGTGTGGCACTGCCTTGCCAGGCCGACCAAATCAGGGGCAAGGGCGGTCCGATACAGAGGCAAAAAATCAGCAGCCTTCCATAATATGTCATTGGCTTCACCTACTTACGAGAAACGGTAAGGGTTCCGTAGACCTTGCCTTTTTTAATCAGATCTACCTTGTGTTCTCCGCCTTTTTCGAGTGTGAATTCCACCGGCTCGTAGTTGGGTAACCACACCCGCACCAATGTGACCGTGTCAGGAACCTCCAGGGCGAAGGTGTGATCTTGTTTGGTACGGTCCAGCTCTAACACCTGGTTGTAGCGACTGTCGACCGTGGCCACGTAAGCGCGCATCTTGGGATGGATTTTACAGCCGACCCGAATCACCGCGTTTTCGGCCCAATTGACCTCTTGGTCAATGGTGCTGCCTGGAGGCGCCAGGCCGATGTCAAAATCGGCACCGGCGTCGGTGTCGGCCGCGTACACGTTGTGGTCGGTGTTGTCCGAATTGATGAAACTGATTTTGCTGCCCTTGGGCGCCACCAGCATCTTTTTGGTGAATTGCTGGTCTTTCTGGTCCAGTTTGCGTTTTTTGCCTTTATCGGCACCTGTGTCGTCGGCCATGTAGACCAGCACCACCGAGGGCGGTTTCTTGACAAAAGAAAGCGTTCCCGAGATTTCGCCGGCGTGGCTGTAAGGGAGGAACGCGGCGGCGAGGGCGACGGCGAGCACGGCCCGTCGCAGGTTCAATGCATCACATACCATGGGTTTTCTCCTTCATAGGGGCAAAAATTACGGGACTTTTGCCGGCGTGACCGGTACCGGATCGGTAAGGGCGCCCATAAAGGCCACCAGGTCTAGAATTTCCAAATCGCTTAACTCGATTTTTTCCATTTGCGGCGAGAGTTTGCCGCCTTTTTTAGGGGCGTCGATGTAGTGTTGAACCACCGCGCCTAACGAACCGATGGAACCATCGTGCATGTAGGGGCCGGTCAGCAACACATTGCGTAGGCCCGGTGTCTTGAAGGCGCCTTGGGTGGTGACGCCTTTCTGCACCGCCGCGCGGCCGACATCGCCGCTCGCCACCCCGATGTTGTGGAAGCCGTTGTCGGTGAAGTTAGGGCCGTTGTGGCAGTTAATGCAGCGTGCCTTGCCTAAAAACAACGCCATGCCGCGACGGGCTTCTTCGGACATCGCCTCGGTTTCACCTTTCATAAATCGATCAAACGGCGCGTTATCGGAAATGAGGGTGCGTTCGAACGAGGCGATGGCGTGGCCGATGGTGGTTTCGCTAATCGCGGGTTTTTGGTCGGGGTAGGCCTCGGCGAAGTGTTTTTGGTAAAAGGGCACCGCCTTCAGGCGTTTGATCAATTCGGGAAGCTGGAGGTTCATCTCCACATCCGACTCGATCGGGCCCAGCGCCTGCTCTTCCAATGAGGCCGCGCGACCGTCCCAAAAGAACAAGGCATTCCAGGCCAAGTTGTACAGGTGTGGGGTGTTGCGGCCCAAGATGGTGCCGTCGCTGCCCACGCCTTTTTCCAGGCCGTCACCGAATCCCAGATCCGGGTTGTGGCAACTGGCACAGGACATATTCTGTTTACCGGAAAGGCGCGTGTCGAAGAACAGCGTTTTGCCGAGCGCCACCTGTTCGGCGCTGGGCTCCTCGTCATCCGGGTACTCAATATCAAATTCATCGGGGGTACCGATGGGTGGTTGTGCCGCGAGTGGTGTGATAAGCAGCAATCCCAAGACCAACCACAGACCCCGAAAGGGGGATCGAACAAAAGCCTTTAGGCACATGGCAATGTCTCCTACATACAGGCGGAGGGTGCTTGTTCCCAGGTTCGGGTTGGACAGGTCGATCTGTCCAAGCGGGGTCCCTAACCCTGTGGGAACAAAAATCAAATCAATGTTTTTGGTGTCGGAAGGACAACTCACTTAACGGCCGGATCGTTTGGTTTCTTAATTTTAGGTGGCGCCAAAACCCACCAACTAACCGCGTCCTCTGTGAAAAAAACGGGTGAACGACTGCGTCTGTTGCTGTTTTGCGACACGGTAAATAGATGAAAAAAATGGAGTTATCTCTTACGTGAGCTGGGTTGTCGGTGTTTTGCGACAAAATTCAGGCGAAAATCCCTGGTTTCGGCGCCTTCGACCCCGTCGATGGGGCGGAGGTTCTGTGATCTTAGAATAAAACATTTAAAATAAGATGTTTATGGTTTTGGCACGGGCTTTGTTATACGAAGGGCGGGAAAAGCGAATCTGAATCCTTCACGCTTTACCGATTGATTTGATGCCGTCATTGAACGGTTGTTTCTCAGGAGGAAACCATGAAAAACTTTTTGAAAACGCTTTCCATCGTTGCTTTGACCACCGCGGCTTTTGTTCAGGCCGGTGAATTGACTTTCGAAACCGTGGACGCCGACAAGGACGGTTTCATTTCCATGACCGAAGCCGAGGGCCATGCCGCGCTTCTGGAGCAATTCAAGGCCCTCGACGCCGACGCCGACGGCCAACTCTCCAAAGAGGAATTCGCCAAATACGGCGAGTAGGCAAAGGCCTAAGCCAACACCAAGCCTGCCCAAGGGGTTAAACCCGCAAACCTTACCTTATTAATTGATCCATTCATGTCGAACGGGTGACGGCCGCGGTAAACGCATGGCCGCGATGGATTCCGTCCTCGTTCGGTTTTGTCCCCACATCTGAGGCACTGTCCGCGGCACCACAGCGGGCGGTGCCTTTTTTGTTGACCGTTCATGACGTGATCCCGAGCGGGATGTTGCCGCCGTCCATTGGGACCTCTCGGATTATGGGGTGTCCTGCTGGAAATGCGTGTGGTCTAAGGCGTGTTTGGCGAGTAATTTGTAAAAGTCGGTGCGGTTCCTTTTGGCTAATTTGGCCGCTTGCGAGACGTTGCCGTTGGTGATTTGCAGCAGTTGCGCCAGGTACTCTTGCTCGAATTGCTGTTTGGCCTCCGCGAAGGTGGGGAGTTGGTTGGTTTTGTCCTGCAACGCCTGTTCCACCAGAACCGGGGCGATCAAGGGTGCCGCGGTGAGGGCCACGGTACGTTCCACCACGTTTTCCAACTGACGGACGTTGCCCGGCCAGGAGGCCGTGGAGAGGGTGGTCAAGGCCTCCGGTGCGAAACCGCTGACGTCTTTGCCGGTGCGCTGCACCGCGTTTTTGAGGAAGTACTTGGCGAGTAACGGGATGTCCTCGCGCCGCTCCTCCAGTGGAGGCAGGCTGAGGCTGACCACGTTCAGGCGGTAAAACAAATCCTCGCGGAAGCGTTCTTCCTGAATGGCTTTTTCCAGGTCGCGGTGGGTCGCGGATATGATCCGCACGTCAATGGCGATGTCGCGGGTGCCGCCCAGCGGGCGAACCTGGCGTTCCTGCAGCACGCGCAGCAGTTTGACCTGGAGTGAAAGCGGCATGTCGCCGATTTCGTCGAGAAACAAGGTACCGCCCTCGGCCGTTTGGAACAGGCCGATTTTTCGATTAACCGCGCCGGTGAAGGCCCCTTTCTCGTGCCCGAACAGTTCCGATTCCAACAGATTTTCGGGTACCGCGCCGCAGTTGATCGCCACGAACGGACCCTCGCGGCGGCTTGCCGCGTGGTGAATCGTGCGCGCCAGCAGTTCCTTGCCGGTGCCGCTTTGACCTTGTACCAAAACATTGACATCGCTTTGCGCGACTTGGCGGGCTTGGGCCAAAAGTTCGTGCATCTTGGCGTTGCGGGTCAGAATGATGTCGGCCTCGTCGCGGTGGGCGCGCCCCGAAAAAGCGAGGGCCTCGGTGATGTCGCGGCGCAATTGGTGTTTGTCGATGGGTTTGGTCAGAAAGCTGTAAACCCCTTGGCGGGTGGCTTTAACCGCGTCGGGGATGGTGCCGTGGGCCGTCAGCATAATCACGGGCACACCGGGTGCGAGGTTCTGCAGCTCCCCCAGCAGGCTCATGCCGTCCATTTCGTCCATGCACAAGTCGGTGACAACCAAATCGTGCGCGTCGCGTTTGAAGGCGGCCAAAGCTTCGCGCCCGCTGCCGACGGCCGACACGCGGTAACCCTCGCCTTGCAAACGCAAACTGAGCAAGTGCAAAAAATCGGGATCATCGTCGACGAGTAGCAGGTGGGCGGGCGTGGGACTCATGGTTGTTGCTCCTGGGTGGTGGTTGTTTCGGGCCGGCCCATCTCGGCCTCGATCTGGGAGAGTGCCTCAATTTTTTGCCGCAAGGATTCTTGGATCTGGCGTAAATCACGAATGTTGCGTTGCAGACGCACGCGCTCGCGATGGTTGCCGCGGTTGAGTTGAAGCCGTGCCGCCAGCACCGACAGCCACGGCGTGAGCGCGGGCGGGAGACAGGGATCCGCCTGAACCTGTTTTAATTGTTGTTCGATAAAGGACCACTGGCGCAGCCGGGTTTGGAACGAGGCCAGCACCAAAAATTGCAATCGGTGCTCCAGGGATTCGTCGATTTTGAGCGCCGCTTGGGCGTCCAGGTAGGCGATTTTGCGTTGTTTCTCGCCCAGTTCTGCGATTTCACCCGCGTAGCGCGACCAACGCTGGTACGTCTGCCATTCCGCCAACTGTTGCAGCTCGTGTTCGGCAAGCGTGGGGGCCGTATTGATGACCGGGCCGGCCAGGACCGTGGTAACCGGAACGGGGGCGGGTTGTTGTTGCACCGTCTTTTGTTTGACCGCACAACCCAGGCTGACACAGGCCGCGAGGGCGAGGAACAGGGTTCTCATGAGGCCGCCTTAGCCATCGGCCATTCAATGCGGAAACAGGCGCCGTCGCAGTTGTCGCCGAGGGTCAGGCGGGCGCCGTGGGCCGCGATACACTCATGGGCGATGGAGAGGCCGATGCCGGACCCTTTTAAATGGCCCTGGCGGGGGGTGCTGCCTTGGAAGAAGGGTTCGAAGATTTGGGTGCGTTCGCCCTCCGGCACGCCGGGACCTTGGTCGCGAATGTCCAACACTTGGTGGTCTGAAGCGACGCGGATTTGGATGCGGATCCAGCCGTTTTGAGGCGAGAAGTTGACCGCGTTGGAAACCAAGTTGTCCAGCGCCGTTCGCACTTTGGCGCGGTCGGCGACCAGGTGCCATTCTTCGTCAGGTAACTGGAAACGAAGGTTCTTTCGGGTTGCACTCAGGCGGTAATGGGCGACCACCTCGGCGACCAATTCGACCATTTCGAAGGGCTCGGGGTTCAGTTCAACCCCGGTTTGGATGTGGTTGTAATCCAGCAGGTTCTCGATTAGTTTTTGTAAATAACGGCTGTTGGTATCGAGTATTTTGACCACGTTGTCCTGTTGCGGGGTGAGTGGGCCGATGATGCGGTCGCCCAGCAATTCGGTTCCCTCGCGCATGCCGGCCAGGGGGGTTTTCAGCTCGTGGGAAATATGGCGTAGAAACTGGGTTTTCTGCTGTTCCAATTGGTTGAGGCGTTCGCGCAACCATTCCAGCCGTTCGCCCAGAAAGGCCAAATCTCGGGGGCCGTCGACCGCGATGGGTTGCTTGAAGCACCCTCCGCCCAGGCCGCGAATCGCCTGGTCAAGCTGACCGATGGGGCGGTTGATCAAGAAAGTGGTGATCACAATGAGCAGGAGGGTGATGGGTCCCATCAGCGAGGCGTGGACGAACAGTTGCTGCTGGGAATGTTCCACCGCTTGCTGCAAGCTGCTGAGCTCGCGGTCGATTTGGTTGGCCGCGGCCATGTTTAGGGCGCGCGCCTGCTGGTGGATGTTGTGGAAACCGGTCACGACCCTCGCGGCTTGTTCGGCACCCGGTTGTTCTTGGAGGAGGGTCCAGTTTGCGTTCAATTGGGACTGGAGTTGTTCTAGGGTGGCGCGGTCCTCGGTGGTTTCCGTCGACTGGTGCAGACGGGTGAGTTTGTGGGACACCCGCTCGTGGTCGCCGCGGTAGAGGGCCAGGATTTGTGGGTTCTCGAGGACCTGGAATTGGCGCGCGCGACGTTCCATGTCGACGAGAATTTCTTTAACGTCTTGGCTGAGACGGGCGGCCTCGATGCCGGCGGTCACCATGTGACGACTTTGACCGACAAGCTGCTGCATGGATTGGTCGGCTTGATATACCGCCGTTAACAACGGTAGGGTAACCAACACAAAGCTGGCGAGCAGCAGATGGACAAGCGAACGCGGTCTAGGCCACATCGCGGCGACTCCTGGATGCAACCACCGTCTTCCAGCCCCCGGGCGGGCATGCGGCGGCCTAAATTGGGTGCCGCATTGTAGCGCGGTTCCCGGGCCTAGCGCGTCGTCCAGACGCGGCGCGGTGATCCACGCCACGAAAGCGAAGTAAAAAGAAAGGTGTTTCTCCTGATGTGGGCGAGGTTTGTGTGGGGCGCATTCCTCTCGGGAGCCGCGAGGAACGCGCCAAGCCAAGACTTGCGCTAAATCGCGCATATTCGCTTTTACGTTTCCAATCTATTCAGCGCTCTGGCGAAAGCCTGACTGACGTGATGAAACGAAACCGAAGAGGCCGACCCATCTCGGCAGGTTCCCTGCTGCCGGTGTTACGGCTTTTCGGGTTAGTGTTCCGGCATGTTTTCGTGCTCGACCACAAAGATATTGGCGTACAGATTGGCGATGATCTGTTTGCCTTCTTGGGTCACCTGGAGGTAACGAATTGCGTCCTGCACATAGGGAAAAACGCTGTTCCAATAAAACGACGGGTAATTTTTGCGCAAATCGCCGGGGTGCTCGTAACCCAGCATATCGGCGACACCGGTTTCCTTGAATTCGAAAAACAGGGCCGGGATTTTTTGCAAGTAGCGCGGATCGCTGAGTTGCCCGATGAGATCCGAGGCTCGGACCAGGGCTGGATAGGTGTCGGTTACCTTGTGGTCTTCTTCGGCGGGTACCGGGAAACGGGTGAGTTCGATGTTGTTTTTAATTACCGCGACATCAATAAACTCGCTGTCGCCAAAGCGTTCCTCCACGAAAAGTTTGCCGCGGTCCACATGGTAGGGTGTCAGCGCCGCGTCGGTGGCGCCTGGTGCGGGGGTGATCATTTCGTCACCTTTTCCGGTGGCGTAGCGACCGTTGCCGTCTTTGCGGCACACGCCGCGGCGGTAACCGATATCGTGGCAGATCAGCGAAATCATGAAATGGAACCAATCTTCCGAGGTGACCCCGCCTTCACTAATATGCTTCCCAATCAGCACTTCCTGGCCGACGAGGGTCACCAAAATGGTGTGTTCCATATCGTGGTAAAGCGCATCGCTGTTGGCCAGGTTTTCCAGAGCCATGCGACCCACCCAGGAGGTAATCGTTTCAAAATGCGGGTTGTGGGAGCCGTAGTTGCGTTTGTAGCCGGCACGGAGCCGTTGCACAAACGCATCGATCATCATTTCACATGTGTTCAACATAAGCGCTTCCTTGGCAAGAGGTTGCCCGTTAGGAAACGGACAAACAAGCGGGCGTCGCGGGGGTACGCCGGGTCGCCCTGGTTCGCAAGCATGAGACCAACTGGAAGGCTCTGCTCTTTCTCGCAAAGATGCAGACGCGCGAAAATCCGGGGGAGGGTTCATGCTCAACATAACGTGATATGGGGAGTGGGTCAAGGATCGCCGGGGCCGCTTCACGTAGGGCGGGCTTTGTTGGGCGTCCTGGTGTGTGGCTGTGGCTTCTTGCGGGTTTGCCGGTTCTTTTTATCGGGATCGCACCCTTCCGGCTCATCGGGATTCCGATGAGGTCCTTGGGTGGCCGGCGGATCATCAGGGGGGACCATGCAAGCATTAATAAAGGGCAATGAGTCGATGAATTAAATAAACTCGGCGCCGTGTTTGCGACGAGTGTGTAGGTAAGAGTGGGTCTTTTGCGTCATTTTGTCGAGCTTTGTGTGGTTTTTTGTGACGGCCATCTTGTATCCCGGATTTCCAACTTGATGGTTGTCAACTTCCACCGCATCGGGCCGGACCCTTTTGCTGGTTTTTCGTTGCCAAAGGGGTGTCGGCACGCGGTGTCCCAGGTTTTCCCGGTTTTTTCTCGGTCCTGGCAAAACCGAATAACCCCAGGGGCTTTTCATCCGCGCGAACCTTGGCGGGGAAAGGTTCTTTTTGATAGGATGTTAAGCGTCTCATCCAGGAAACATGGTGCTGATCCAGGTTGTGTCCCCGTTTGCTCGGGGTGCCTTTGCCATGCGTGATCACGCCTAACGCAAGCGCTACTTGTGGTTCGCTCCGTTCTCGCGGTTTCCGCGAGGAACGCGCCGGCGCGGTGGGGTGAGATGGGGGACATATGGTGCAGGAACGCGTTTTGATCGTGGAACCGAGTCGCACGCTGGCCACGATTTTAGAACGCTCAATTAAAAACAGACTCGAGATGATTACCGAAACAGCCTTCACCTACAAAGAGGCTGAAAACTTGCTCCAGCAAAATCCAGAGCGGTTTTACGTGGCACTGGTGGATGTCGATTTGTCCGACGCCGACCAGGGCGATATTGTGGATTTGGTGACCGGTTTCGGCGTGCCCTGTATGGTTTTAACGCACGAGGAGAACAAAGGCCTGCGTCGCAAACTGTTCTCGCGCAACATCATCGATTATTGGATAAAGGAATACAGCGCCAACTACGATTATGTGGTGCAAGCCATTGAACAGTTGACCCGCAACCGCGAGCACAAAATTCTGATTGTTGATGATTCGCGCGGTTTTCGCCGGCTCGTTAGTTTGTTGCTGACCCGCAAACGTTATGAGGTTTTGGAGGCGGATCACGGCGGCGAGGCTTTAAACTTGCTCGCCAAACATCCCGACATTCGTTTGGTGGTCACCGATTACGAAATGCCCGAGGTCAACGGATTCGAGTTAACCCATCGTATTCGTCGCCTGTACGACAAATCGCGCGTGGGTGTGATTGGCTTGTCTTCCAGTGAAGAGGACGGGATTAGTGCGCGTTTTCTCAAAATCGGCGCCAATGACTTTTTGAAAAAACCCTTCGAGGTAGAAGAGTTTTATTGCCGTATCAACCAGAATTTGGAAATGTTGGATTTGTTTCACCAAATCAAACAGGCTTCCAACACCGACTTTCTGACCAAGCTGTTTAACCGCAAGTACTTCTTTGAGGTTGCGCCGGCGATGCTCAAGCGGGCAATGTTTTCGGGGCAAAAAATGGCCGTGGCCATGATCGACATTGACCATTTCAAAAAGATCAATGATCGTTACGGGCACGACGGTGGCGATGTGGCGCTTGTGCAAACGGCTCAAGTCATTAAAGCCAAATTCCGGCCTCAGGATGTGGTGGCGCGTTTCGGCGGCGAAGAGTTTTGCGTGTTTTTCGGGCCGATTGAATTGGAATCGGCAACCCGCAAGCTTCAATCCTTATGTGATGAGATGCGTGGCTTAGAAATCCCCTTCGGCAACGAAATCATACGGCTCACACTTTCGGTGGGTTTGCGGTTGGCCAAGGGTGAACACCTGGATCTTGAAATCAGTTTGGCGGACAAGCTGTTGTACGAGGCCAAACGCGGTGGTCGCGATCAAGTGATGGTTCAATCAGAATGATTGAGTGGTGTCATCACTTTGATGGCCTTGTTCGATTTGCATGATGGCGGTTATCGCCAATAATATGATGGTTTTTTTGGTAAGGTACCTGCTTTTAGAGGTTTAAGTTGTTCGGCTGAAGCCGGCACCGTTCTCGCTCTAATGTACGGCGTGCAAACATATCTTCCGCGAAGGAGCCACCCATGGGATTGTTAATTGACGGCGTCTGGCACGACAAGTGGTATGACACCAAAAAAAGCAAAGGCAAATTTGTCCGTGAATCCGCGGCCTTCCGCAACTGGATCACCGCCGACGGCGAACCCGGTCCCAGCGGCCGCGGTGGTTTTAAAGCCGAATCGGGTCGGTACCATCTCTACGTTTCCTACGCCTGTCCTTGGGCGCATCGCACCCTAATCTTCCGCGAACTCAAGGGTTTGACCGAGCACATCAGCGTTTCGGTGGTTCACCCCCACATGCTTTCCAACGGTTGGGAATTCCGCACGGACGACGACAGCTACCAGGACCATTTATTCGGGTCCGCGTTCATGCACCAAATTTACACCCGCGCAAAAAGCGATTACAGCGGGCGGGTGACCGTGCCGGTGCTGTGGGACAAACAGACCAACACCCTTGTCAGCAACGAATCCTCTGAAATCATTCGTATGTTGAACAGCGCGTTTGACGGCGTGGTCGCGCCGAGCCACGATTTTTACCCCGAGTCGTTGCGTCCGCAAATCGATGCGATCAACGAAAAAGTCTACGCCAACATCAACAACGGGGTCTACCGCTGCGGGTTTGCCACCCGTCAAGACGCCTATGAGGAAGCCTTTACCGACCTGTTCCGCGCCTTGGACGAGGTTGAGGAAATTTTGGGTAAAAACCGTTACTTAACCGGTTCCGTGCTTACCGAGGCCGACTGGCGCTTGTTCACCACGCTGGTGCGTTTCGATCCGGTGTACGTCGGCCACTTTAAATGCAACCTGCGTCGTATTGCCGATTACCCCAATTTGTCCAACTACTTGCGTGAGTTGTACCAATTCCAAGGTGTCGCGGCCACCGTGTTCATGTGGGACATTAAGGAACATTATTACTACAGCCACGACACCATTAACCCGACCCGCGTTGTGCCCTTGGGGCCCGTGCTCCATTACGACCAACCCCATGACCGCGACCGGTTTAACCTTTAGCCTCAGCGGCGCAGAAGCCAAGGTTTTTGCCTGAAGGCATGGCGTGAAATGGTTTGAAAAAGCGGACGGGGGTCACGTGCGACCTCGTCCGCCGGCCTCGGGCAAGTTTACAGTCCGTTGCAGCCCTGAAATTGACGACTTATCGCGCGTTTCATTCGCGCGAGGATGTGTCGCGGGATGGTGAACGGCTTTTGGGTCAGCGGGCATCGACCCCGCAGGCTTGGAGCGGGGTCGACCCCCGGCGTTGCGCGGCGGCGTGGCCGCCGTGCTCGTCTCGTTGCATGGGCTTTCCCGCGGCGGAACGCCTTGTGAACACCGCGGATTAGCTGACCGGCGCGGGGTCGTCGCGAAACATCACTTTTTCCACTGTTGCTTTGATCGCGGCCGATGCCTTCAAGGGTGAGCCGCTGTCAAAAGGTGGCTGAGGATCGTATTCCAGGCCGAGTTGAATTGCTTGGGCGATGTCTTCGCCACGGAGGCGGGCGGCCAAGGTCAGCGCCATATCGATTCCGGCCGAAACTCCGGCCGCGGTGATGATGTTGCCGCTTTCCACCACGCGCTGATGGGTTGGTTGCGCCCCGAATGTGGCCAGCTTCTTGGTGGCGTACCAGTGGGTTGTTGCCGGCTTGTCTCGCAGCAGGCCCGCCGCGCCAAGCAGCAGGGAACCCGTGCAAACCGAGGTTGTCCATTCGGCTTTGGCGGCAAGGGCTTGGACCCACTCGATTACCTGGGTGTTGACGAGCAGGGGACCGATCCCGCTGCCGCCGGGAATGAGCAACACATCGGCCGTGCTGATTTCCGCAATGCCGTGATCGGCGATCAAACCCATGCCGGAATCGCACCAAATGCGACCGGGCACCACGGCCGCGCGGTGCACGGTCACTCCTGGCAAGCGCGACAAAACTTCGTGGGGACCAACGTAATCAAGCGCGGTCATGCGGGGAAACAAAAGCATTACAATGTCCATGGGGACCTCCTCGGAACGTCAATACTTCGCGTGACCTTCACTTTAGGAGACCAACCTTTTGGCAGCAATGACAGTTTTCGACTGAATCCTGCCATTTATTCTTTAGAAATCATATGGCCTGTGCAACTTGGCACCCACCTTTCCTGGTCGCTTGCGAACCACAATGGGCCGACTCTCGTTGCTTTTCGGTGAGGGCTTCGACAGACAAAAAATAGCCAAGCAGGCGCTTGGTGCAGTGAAAAGAAAGATGATCTTGGTAAAACGCGGGATCCTGATCTAGCCCGCATTTCTCACAAGGAATTCTGCTACGGGGCAAGCCATGCGATTACGAGGGTTTGCGTTCCGCGGGGCGGCCATCCGCGGGCGGCCATCCGCATTACTCGGTCGAGTCACCTTCGCCTCAGCTGCTACGCCGAAAGGTCGGCCCCGCGAAAGGTCGGACCCCGAAAGGTCGGACCCCGAAAGGTCGGACCCCGAAAGGTCGGACCCCGATAGGTCGGGCCCCTGTGCCGTGGCTTGGTCGTCATCTTCGTACTCACAAGGCTTTCAGCTTCTCGCAACGAATCTTTGTGAGAATTGCGGGCTCGGGAGAACCCCACCGCTTCTCGAGTAAATGCTGCACGGAACGCCCGGCGGCAAGTTAACCTCGGTCTCTA
Source organism: Acanthopleuribacter pedis (assembly GCF_017377855.1). Lineage (GTDB taxonomy): Bacteria > Acidobacteriota > Holophagae > Acanthopleuribacterales > Acanthopleuribacteraceae > Acanthopleuribacter > Acanthopleuribacter pedis. Next base: position 184,753 of record NZ_JAFREP010000013.1, on the reverse strand, counting down.
GCCGATCTCAATCCCAACAGCATTGCCCCCTCAAAAGCATTTCACAAGAAGAAGGTTTTTGAGGAGAAAAAATGCCCCCACTGAACGCGGTCGTTGCATCGGCCGATAGGCCGGAGTCTGCTCGGACCTAACCAAAACGGTGGAATCTGAGATTGCCCCTTGCAATCAACCCCACACCACACCATCTGGGCTGCAACGGCCTGTAAACATGCACAGGGCCGGCGGGTGCGGTCGTGGGCGACCGCGGTCCGCTTTTCTCAAACCATTTCACTCCAGATTTTTAGGCAAAACCCCTCGCTCCTGTTTTTCTTTGACCCGACCTCGGGTTACCGGCCACTGACGCCCTGGTTTCAGGTCCTTTTCTCATGAGCAGAACATCCCGTTTCAATGGTTCCCCTTAACGCTTGGATCCCCCCGCGGCCCGGTTAGGCTAAGTGATTACAACCTTTTTGGTTAGGCATCGGACCATTGGGTTTATCCCACAATCAGCTTGGGAAAAAGCTTGACGGTGGCGGTTATTTTGTTGACTATGGAAGGCGTTTTGCCGGTTCTTCTTTCTATTGTGTTTCTTTATGCCGGCGTTTTTGATGCTTTGCGTTTTGTCCGCTTCTTTGTTTTTTCCTTATGTCGAAACTCTTTTTCACGTGTACGTCTTGTTCGGCAGCAAACCGCTCGGTTTCGAGGCCAAACGGATTGGCGTCGTGCCAAACGGTTTGCCGTCCTGCCAAACGGTTTGGCGTCGTGCCAAACGGATTGGCGTCGTGCCAAACGGTTTGGCGTCGTGCCAAACGGTTTGGCGTCGTGCCAAACGGTTTGGCGTCGTGCCAAACGGTTTGGCGTCGTGCCAAACGGTTTGGCGTCGTGCCAAACGGTTTGGCGTCGTGCCAAACGGTTTGGCGTCGTGCCAAACGGTTTGGCCCCGTGTCGGCGGTTGATTCGCTGGTTGGTGGCGTGAAAATCGGGTCTTGTGGAGGCTCTTTTGATGGTTCCCGTGTGTTTTTTACTTCTGTCGACTCTGGCGGCTGCACCCGCCAAAGATCCCAACTTTCAGGCGATTAAGCTTTATGCCAAACCCGAGGGCATTCAACCGGGTATGTTCAAAATGGCGCAGGGTTTCCACGTGTTGTACGGCACCCGTGATCTTGCCAACATCGAACCACTCTACGAGGCGACCCGACTCATTCACCGCGGCGCAACCGATATGGAACTGTGGCTCCCACTGCCGAAACTACCCAAAAAATACAAAAAAGATCCGAACCTGATTCGCCAGAGCCCTTTTCTGCGCGGCACGGTCCTCGGCAATCAAGCCCTGGCCGAGGCGCTTCAAATCGGCGATGCGGCCCAGCGTTATGCCAACCTGCGTCGGCTTTATCCCCAACAACCCAACCACTTGCCGACCCTGATCGCCATCGCCGAGGTGCTTTGGGAAATCGGCGAAACCGAGGCGGGCAATGACTTCGCCGCCGCGGTTGCCGCCGTCATCCCGCCCGAGACCTATGTGCCCGCCGCCCTCGTTGTCGCCGAGCTAACCCGCAAAACCGTTTCCTATGAGGAGGGACGCGCCATCCTTGAAGCCGCCGCCCGCCTGCCTTTTCGCGATACGGGACCGGCCAAACAACGCCTGGCCGAATGGGACAAAACCATGGCCACCGCCGCGGGTGATCCCGCCGCGCTTTACGCCGTCCGCGCCGAAAAGGCACTGGTAACCTTGGCCAAAACCAACCCCGAGGCCTTGTTTTACCTGGGCAAGCTCAAAACCGACCAACGCAAACCCCTCGATAGTTACCGCTACTTAACCAAAGCCGTCAAAAAGAAACCCGACAACCACGCGGCCCTGCTGTTCCTTTACGAGAAAAAAGGCAAACTCTTGGACGATCCCGCCGAAACCCGGGCCCTCGCCAAACGCGCGATGAAGAAAACCGGCGAGCATCCTGTGCTGCTGACCCTGATCGCGATTCGCAATCCCACCATGAAAGAAGCCAAACGCAAGGCAATGTTGGCCAAAGCCCTTGACATGGATCCCACTTATTTGCCTGCTTGGCGGGCCTGGTTCGCCGAACACCCAACCGCCGAGCCGGCTTGGCGTCGTGCCGAATTGAAAAAAATGACCGCCGCGAATCCCACCTCGTCCGAGGTACTGGCGATGGTGCTTGCCATGCGCCACGAACACGGGGATTACGAAGGTGGTGACGCCTTGGTGGCGAAAGCGTTGGGCATGGATCCTTTGACACCCGCGCTTTTATCCAAGTGTTTGGATCTCTACCCGCAACTCGCAAGCCAAGACCTCAAGAACCGCTTGATCCTTAGCACCGTGCACCAGGCTTCCCTGTTCGCAGCCCGGTTTGAGTTCTACAAGGCCGGTGATTTTGTCGCGAAGGCTGCCGAAATGGAGCCGGGCATACCGCGCCTGGGGCTTCTCGCTGCTAACTACCTGTACCGAGGCGGCTACCACGCGGACGCCGCCCCGCACTACGAGGCGGCTATGGCGACGGTTGGTAAATCGCCCGCTTTGTACGAACTGATCGGTGACGGATTTTTTGCGCGAGGCAAAATGCATAAGGCCATCCAGTTCTACCGCAAAACCTTGGCTTTGGATGGGACCAGACCCTCTCCACCGGAGAAAATCGAAGATGCCAAAACGTATATGGCCGCCAAGACCTCGAACCCCAACGTACGCATCCCCGCGCCCGGCTCCTTGTTTGGTTTTATCCACCTCGGGCAATACGGCAAAACCTACAAACCGCCCTCGGTCGCCAAAGCCCGTGCGCTCCAGTCTTGGCGACAGGTGAGGGAAGGTTATGGTTTGACCGAAACCGAGCCCATGTTGCTGCCGCTGTACAACCGGCTTCTGGACTGGGAAGAGGACTACGGCTTCGAGCCGATGGAACTGACCCAGTTCTAGCCCGCGGTGCTCACAAGGCGTTCTGCCGCGGGGCAACCCATGCGATTACGAGGGGGGCGGCCTTCCGCTTTACTCAGTCGAGCAATACGCGGCGTAGCGCTGCTACGCCGAAAGGTCGGCCCCGCGAAAGGTCGGCCCCGCTCCGTTTGCGCTTGGTCGTAATCTTCGTACTCACCGGGCTTCCAGCTTCTCGCGACGAATCCTCATGAGAATTGCGGGCTAGCCCGCATGCATCACCAACGGTTTTGTTGCGAAGCTGATTCTTGCGCGAGTACGAAGGTTACAGCTTTCCGCGACGCGACCTTAAATGAAGTTCGGATGCGCGAACGCCAAACGGGTTGCCGGGAGCATCGTGAAGTTTCGGGTTAACCCGCTTAGATCCTGGGCACAAAAGAACGGGTGTTCGCCTTCTGCCAAATGGAGGATCGGGAAAGAACTTGACCTTGGGGGACTTTCTGACGATCATACGCTGTGTTCTTTTGTTGCTTCTTATTGTGTGACATCTTTTTAATGTCTTCCTGTTTTCCGTTTTTGTTGTCGTATTTTGTTGCTTAATTAACTGGTGAAACCTCACGTTCGCTGACCCACTTTGTTTCGAACAGCCGCGAGCATGCTGTTCCTCGTGGTTTTGCAGGCGAATGTCCGGGTTTCGGAGGCTTTTTCATGGTACCTGTTTGGATACTTTTGTTCCCGACCCTTCTGTTTGGTCAGGGAGCCGATCCCAATTTTGAAACGATTTCGAAAACGAAGAAACCGTCCGGCGTGAAGGGCGGTATTTACAACATGGCCAAGGGGCTCCACGTTTTATACGGAACCCACGATCTCGCAAACATTGATCAACTGTACGAGGCTGTGAATCTGGTTCACAAGGGCGCGCGTAAAATGGAAGTCGCGTCGCCTTTTCCCAAGCTACCTTCCAACTATAAGAAGGATCGGGAACGCATCAAAAAGGACCCTTTTCTGCGCGGGGTTATTTTCAGTAACCAAGCGCTGGCGGAAGCCTTAAATACCCAAGATACCGCGCAACAATTGGCCAATTTGCGACGCTTATTCCGTGAACAGCCTGATCATTTACCGACCCTGGTCGCGATTACCGAGGCGCTGTGGGCAACCGGCGAAACTGAGGCGGGCAATGATTTTGCCGCCGCCATCGCCGCGGTCGTTCCGCCCGAAGCATTTGTTCCTTCGGCGTTGGTGACGGCGGAATTAACCCGTAAATCGCGGTCGTTTAAGGAAGGCCGCGAGCTTTTGGAAAAGGCTGCCAAATTACCTTTTGGCCAGGCGAAGCAGGTCCATCAACGCCTGGAACGGTGGGAGCGGGAACGCACGGCCGCGTCCACGGATCTTGCCGCGCTTTATGACATGCACGCGGAAGAAACACTGACGGGGTTGGCCAAAACGGATCCCGAGGCTTTGTTTTATCTGGCCAAGATTAAATCGGATCAGCGGTTGCCACTCGCAAGTTTTAAACTCCTGGATAAAGCAATCAGAAAGAAGCCCGATCTTTATGAGGCTTTGGCATACTATTACTCGGTCAAAGGTGCCGAACTAAGCGATCCTTACCCCACGCGAATTCATGCCAAACGCGGTATGAAAAAAGTTGGCGAGCACCCGGTTTTTTTGACCATGATTGCGCGACGTAATCCCCAACTGTCTGTCGAGAAACAACGTCAGATGCTTGCCCGTGCAATTGAATTGGATGCGACCTATCTACCCGCTTGGCGTGCGTGGTTTTTGGTACATCGCGATGCCGCGCCGGCTTGGCGCCGCGAGCAGGAGCAAAAACTCATGGCCGCCAACGTCGATTCGCCGGAGGCGCTCCAGCTCTTGTTGGAAGTGCGTCTGAAAGTTAAGGACTTTGATCAGGTTGATCAACTGGTTGTCGCCGCCATGGCTTTGGCGCATCAAACACCGAGCTTACTTTCTAAGTGCTTGGACACACTGCCGTTTGTGTCGGACCAGGATCTCAAGAACCGTTTGACCTTGGCTGCCGTTCACCAAGCCGTGACTTTTGCGGGTAAGTTCCAACATTTCAAGGCCGCTGAGTTTGTCGCCAAGGCCGCGCGGCACCAAAAGGAGCGGCCGCGGCTGTCTCTTCTTGCCGCCAATTACTACTACCGCGGCGGATTCCGCGGTGATTCCGTGGCACATTACGAAGCGGCATTGGCTGCCTTGGGTGAGTCCGCGGCCTTGTACGAACTCATTGGTGACGGCTACTTCGATCAGGACAAAATGACCAAAAGCATTAAAGCCTACAACCAAGCGCTCAGTTTGGACGAGACGCGACCACTGCCGCCCATGAAAATCAAGGAAGCCGACAAACGCATTAACCAAAAGGTGAGACAAGGCATTGCCGATGCCTTGACCTTTTTGTCCTTTGCCGGCGGCGCGATGCACGGTCACTTCGCCGTTCCCATGCGCCACAAACGCTACAATTCGCCCGCGGTCGCCAAGGCCGACTCCCTGGATGAATATCGCGAAAGCCGCGGAGCCTATGGGGTTTCCGAGACTGAACCGATGTTAATGCCCCTCTACAACCAAATTCTTGATTGGGAAGCGGCGTACAACGTCGAACCGGTTGAACAGAACCGGTTTTAATCCGAAGGGACCTTCACCGATCCAGAAGGACCGGTGAGGGTCGTCCCGCCGATGCGGTTGCCGGTTGCGTAATCTTTGGCGGAATTCTTGTCTTTAGGTATAATTCTGCCAATGAATACCAAACGTCGCATCCTCTTTGTCATCTACCCCGGCTTCGAAATTCTCGATATGTCCGGGCCGGCTTCCGTTTTTGCCAATACCAATGATCGGATTGAACAATCCGGTTACGAGATTGTGGCGGTGTCCGTCGATGGTGGCTTGGTCACCTCCGGCGCGGGCTTGGGTGTTCAGGCCGTTGCTTTTGCGCAAATCACCCTTCGCGCCGACGACACGCTGCTTGTCGTCGGTGGGGACCGTGAACCCTTGGTCGCGGCGGCACGTGATTGGCGTCTGTTGGCCCGACTGATTGAGTCGGTTCCCGTGGTCGCGCGTTTCGGGTCCATTTGTTCCGGTGCCTTCATCCTGGCCGAGGCGGGGCTGTTGGACGGTCGTCGGGTTACCACCCACTGGCTGGGTTTGGCCGAAATGCTGCGTCGCCATCCGCGCGTTCAAACGGAAACCGAGGCTTTGTATGTGGCTGACGGCAATCTTTGGACCTCGGCCGGCGTTACCACCGGGATCGATATGGCGCTGGCCATGGTTGCCGAGGACCACGGACCCGCGGCGATGGGTCGCGTGGCCCGCGCTTTGGTTGTCTACGCGCATCGACCGGGAAACCAGTCCCAGTTCAGCACCTTACTCGCCGATCAACTCAGCGCGGGTCATCCTTTTGCGGCGCTTCCGCCCTGGCTGGCCGCGAACCTGCACCGCCCGCTGCGGGTGGAGGATATGGCCGTGGAAATGGGCATGTCGGAGCGCAGTTTCTACCGCCGCTTTACCGCCGCCTTTGGGTTAACGCCCTCGAAGTATTTGGAAAAAATCCGTCTGGCGCGCGCCAAAACCCTGCTGGAACAACAGATGGGGATTAAAGCCGTGGCCGAGGCGGTGGGTTTCAAGTCGGAGGCCGCCTTTCGCGGGGCCTTTAGCAAAAGCTTTGGTCTGTCGCCTTCGATGCACCAGCGCTTACATCGGCGTGATGCCGCCCAATCTGTGCCCGCTTCCTAACATTATATATAACCCCAACTTTCGCCAATCGGTTTCCTCCAACGGAAGGAACCCATCATTTGAGGACTTTATGAACCCATTTTGCAAACGATCCGTGTGGCCGCTCGCCCTTGTTTTTATCTTTGGTACACCCCTTTTTGCGGATCGCGTCTTGTACCATCGCGTCGCGATTGATGCCACCGGAGACCAACCCCTGGTCCATGTGGAACGCGCCTTTGAAATTACCAGCCAACCGGGCATGGCCTTGGGACAGATTTTTATTCCTGAAAGCGCTCGGGTCACCATGAACCATTTCGCCGGAACCCTGTTCGAGGGCACGCGCCAAGACCCGGCCGGCAAACCCAACCTGCAGAAGCAGGGAAGCTACAGCCGCGCGGGCATTGAGGCGCACGACACCTGGGCCGTGCTGGTGCCCGGTCTCAAGGTCGGTACCCGTTTTGAATACCGTTACACGCTGGTCGTTTCCGACCTAATGTTCCTGCCGCCGATTACCTTTGACAGCGCTTTTGCCGTTGAAGAAACGCGGCTGACGGTCACAGCCAAGCCGGGGGCTACCTTTGATTTCGCCCTCTTCAACCCGGAAAACCTCCGTTACACCACCGGCCGAGAAAGCCGTGACGGTGCGTCTGTTTGGACGCTCGAATTGGCGGCGCTTCCCGCGCCCGAATCCGGGAACCATGCTTTTCGGGTGCATCCGGTTGTCGGGAACACCGAAACCGGGCCAGGCTGGGGTCGGATCGCCGCGTTAATGGTTGACCTCCACGAAAACCGGGATCTTCAGCTTTTGCAGGACTGGCTCGCTGAAATCAAACAACACGCCGATGAAACCGCCAAGGTTCGCGCGGCCTACGCAATGGTGCGGGATCGCATTCGTTACCAAGCGGTTAACCTCGGCGATCACGATTACCGGGCGGCGCCGCCGCGGGACGTTTTGCGTCAGGGTTACGGCGATTGCAAAGACAAAAGCTACTTGCTCCTCGATTTGCTCGGTGCGCTCGGCATCGAAAGTTACCCGGTTTTGGTGGCGGCCGAACCTTTTCCTTGGCCGCAAAAAACGGCACCGGCCCTGACCCTGTTTAACCACGTGATTGTCGCGGTGCCGCGCGCTGAAGGTTGGTGGTACCTCGACCCCACCGCGGCCGCTTTATCCGCCGATCATTTACCCGCCATGGATCGCGGCGCCCATGCGTTGTTGCTCCAGGGTGAGGGGCGTTTGCTTCAGTTGCCCACCTCGCCGGGTGATCGCGTTGCCGCCGAGGTGACCGGCACCGTTATGGCGGGCACCCCGGCTACGGTGACCTGGGATGTTTCGGTTCGATTTGAAGGAAACCAAACCGCTGTTGCGCGTGCTGCTTGGGCAAGTGGTCGCGATCTGGTTCCCGATCAACCCTTGCGTTATCTCATCGATGAACTGCTCGCGCCACGTTTGGCGAACCAAGTGGCTCCCACCCAAGCCGATTTGGTTCGCGAGGGTGATGCCCTTCGACTCACCTTTTCATTGACCGAATCGCTCGATACCTTGGGTGAGGTGGTGCTTGTCCCGCGATCCCCGCTGCTTTTCTATCAATTTGACCTAAGCAACAAACATCTGCATCTAAGTGATTTACCCCGCTGGAGCCAGGAGGTTCATTTTAAAGCGGGGAAGGGGTTGGCGCCGCGGTTCGGCGAGCCGTACCACGCTGGGATGAAAAGCGAAACGCTTGATTTTGGTACCTCACGCGATCCAGATTGCACCTGTGTGCGGGACCGCCTGCATGTCAAAAAGCGGCGACTGTTGTTGTCGGAGGCCGGCTTGGGTTCGGTACTCGACCAGATCAATCATGTGAATCAAGCCTTTCTGAGCTTTGTCAAAACCGGGGGTGGTGCATGATGGGATGGTCCTTATTCTGGTTACTTTGGGTTGCCGGGCCTCCGGCGACGGTCCAACTTGACGATGTTGTGTTGGAACGGTCCATTGCGTTCACCATGAAGCGTACCTCGGTTTTTGACAGTTCGACCAACGCGGAACGCATCGATGTTTGGCGCATTCGCGTCGGCGATGCGGCTGTCTCGCGTTTCGGCCATGTTCCTTTTGACGAGGGCGGGGAAACCTTGGAAGTGACTGTAACCGATGGTGCCGGCAACAAACGCACCTATCAGCCACCCGCCCAGCCCGCCCGTGATGATCTCGGTGCTGACTGGTATGGCTTCGACAACAGCCAGGTTGCCGTGATTGAAGGTTTGAGCGACGGCTGCCTGCTGGAAATCCGCAAAGTGCGGCGTTGGTCGGCTGAGCGATCCTTTCGTGCCTTGTTCTTGCTCCAAGATGTGGTGCCGATTCAAAAGCTCAGCGTGCAGGTGACCGTTCCCAAAAGCATCGCGCTGCACTTTGACGGTGAACCTTTTGACGAGCGCACCAAGGGAGAGCGGCGTTTGTTTTCCTATGAGCGCGAATCCGTTCCGGCGTTGGCGTGGGAACCTTTTGCCGCGCCCTTACCGCAACGGGTGAAACAAACCCGCATGATCCACATTGGGCGGGCGGATCAGCGGGAAAAACGCGCCGATCTGATGGATCTTCAGGTGCAGTTCCGTTTACACACCGATGTCGTCAACAGTTTCCGACCCACGAACAGCATGGGGCTGTTGCGGCTTTCACGGCGTTTGACCCGGGGGGAAGCCACACCCTTGGCGAAGTTACAAGCGCTGTACCGTTATGTCACCCTGGACATTCAGGACCGCGGTGTGCGCAACCAAATGTTTGAAACCACCGAGCAAGCCATTGCCGGCGGTTATGCCCATCCCCTGCAGAAAACGGCGATTCTTCAGTCTTTGGCGGCGGGCATCGGCCTGGAAGCTGAGGTCATGCTGGTGCGAACCCGGGAACGGGGGACGCATGCACGGCCGGTTTTTGTGATCGATGAGTACATGCCCTGCTTGCGTTTTGAATTGGACGGACAGCTGTACTACGCCGCGCCTTATTGGAAGCAGCCGCGGCTGGAGATGCTTCCCGAGGCTTTGGCCGGGGCGGATACCTTGCACCGGCAAGCGGATGGGCGGGTTGTCGCGGGACGTTTGCCGTTTAACCCAAGCGCCTCGCCGGCGGTTGAGGAGAAGCTGCATATCCGCCAGACCGGCGACGGCCGTGTCGAAGTACTTCACAAACTGGAGCTGGCCGGCGACGAGGCTGCTGATTGGCAGCGCTTGTGGCGCGAAAGCACCCCGGCCGCCTACCGAAGGGAAATCGCCGCCCGTTTCGGTGTCGGCAAACGCGGGTTCCTGCTGGGCGAGGTGAGCGTTGCACAAGAGGGTCGCTCCCTTACGGTTCAGTACCATGCCGCGCCGGCGTCCGTCGTGGGGCAATCCTGGGATGTGTACGCCTTAGAAGATTGGTTTCTGTCGCGGGTCGGACCGCCGGCACCCGTTGCGGCGCGGCAAACCGCGTTTCACGAAAGCGCGCCGATTCGTGTGAAACAGGCGCTGGAAATTCATTTCACGGCAAATACGCGGCTCCTCAGCGCCGCCGGCCGAAAGGCTTTTGACAATGACTTTGCAACCGTAACCGCGGAAATTGTGCCCAAAAAAGACGGTTTGAGCTACCGCCTCGAGAGTTTGGCCAAGCATCCCGCTTTGCCCGCTGATTCGGCCCCGGCCTACCAAGCTTGGGCCGAATTTTTCACCCGCGAAGCACCACGACGCATTGTTTTGGCGCGGGAGGAACAGTAGGTTTCCGGTAGTTGGTGCCTGTTGGGAACTTCCGCTAGGTTTGCCGCGGGCGTATAATAAAGCCTCACCTTTAGATCAAAACAGCCGGCCTTTGGGTCGGCGTTTCCAACGTGGAGGAGGCGACATGCGGTACCTGTGGTTGTGTCTGTTTGTGGTTTCGGGGACCTGCCGGGCCCAGGAACAGAGTGATTTATTGCTGCCCTGGGTTTCGCGCAACAGTCAGTTCGAAAGTTTGGTGTTTGTCAACAATCCCACCGACATCCCCGCGGAAATGACCCTTCGCGCCGTGCGGGCGAACGGCGAGGCGGGAACCTTTTCCACCACCATCAACCCACGGGGTTCGCTCAAGGCGTTTGTGCGCGATTTATTTCCCGACATGGGCGAGGGGAGCGGCATGGCGATTCGCGTGACCTCCTCCACCCGTGACCTGATCGCGGGTTGGGTGACCAACAACCTAGACGCCCCCTCCGGGCGTTCACCCTCCCAGGGGTTGGCCGTACCGGTCAATCTGTCGCCCAGCGACGAAATCGGCCAGGCCTTGATGATCGGGCACTTGCCGACCACCAATGGGTTCACCGCCGCCCCCGTGATTGTGAACATCAGCGAGAACCCTGCCGATGTGACGCTTTACTTCTTTAACAACAACGGCGATTTGTTGTTGGCCGACCGCACCACCTTAACCGGTCTCGAGCCGTTTCGGCCGTTTGCCACCGTGGTGACCCAGTTGCTGCCGGACGTCACCGAGGACGTGGTCCTCATCGCCTACACCGAAACCGGAACCTTGGCGGGTTGTGGTTTTGTGTTTAACAGTGATTTGGAGCCGGCCATCGCCAACGCGCGTTCGGTTGGTTTCAATCCGCCGGACGCGACCCAAAAATAAGGTCCATGTGACCGTTTACGGGCACAACGAGGATCGTTGGGCCAACGTGGTCGGTACCTTGCCCGCTTCCCAAAGTTACCGCGATAATTTGGTGGAACGGTTGCAATTGATCCCATCACACGGCGCTGCTTTGAACTGGCAGAGCGATCATGTGGTGCTGGAAGCCATACTGGACTTTGAGAATCAGGTTGACCAAAGCAACACCAACGACAAAAACATTGTGCGCTATTTGGTTGAGGATTTGGGTTTCAGCGTGGATCCCCACGCCCACACCAGTTATTGTGCCGATGTTGCCGAGATCATGGGCCCTTTGGGGATCACGCCGTCCAATGTGTTGGGCGGTGTGCGCCATGTGGCATGCGGTGGCGACTACCTCGGTTTCCTGTCCTTGTTGGACTGGCATCGTGAGGCCGGCATCAATGGCGCGGGTGATGTGCCGGGTCGTGATTTCCCCTAAGCCCTGAGGCGGCCGGGTGTTTTGTCGGGTCCGGCGATGGGTGGGCATTGGTACGATGATTTCAGCGTCGGTGTGTGGAAACCGGGCGCCGCCGGTGACTTCTTCACGCACGATCCCAACAGCGAGATCGTCTACATCGGCCAGGGTTACCCCCACGACGTGAGCAATTTGGGACCGACCCAGGCGAGTGGGGCGACCGTGTACGCGGAAAACGGCGCCTTCATCCAGGAGTTGGTGGGGAAACGCCAAGACGGTAGCTTGTCCGCCGACGGTTTTTACACCGCCTCGATCCACGTGCGCGACAACCGCATGATGCGCGACGGCGGAACCGAAATCGATGTCAACGCCGGTTTGAATCAGGTGCTTTCCACCTTGGCCCCGGTGGTCGAAGCGGGTTGGATTGAATACCGAACCTACGGCGAAGTGGCCGGGATTTGGCGGGACCAATACGGCGCGTAACCCTACCGCGTCGATTTCGACCCATTCAGTACATACCAACAGGTACGCGACCAAGCCGAGGCCTTCTGCAAGCAGTAGGCACCTCCCGTCCATCCGTGTGGCCCGTGTTCCATCTTGAACCGGTCCGCGCGGGTGATTCCCAGCTGGAAAAAAGACCCAATTCAAGTCCTTCTTGCGCGGGGCCTAGCCCGCATTTCTCACGAGGATTCGTCGCGAGAAGCTGAAAGCCTTGTGAGTACGAAGATTACGACCAAGCGCAAACGGAGTGGGGCCGACCCTTCGGCGTAGCAGCGCTACGTCGCGTATTGCTCGATTGAGTAAAGCGGAGGGCCGCCCCCTCGTAATCGCATGGCTTGCCCCGCGGCAGAATTCCTTGTGAGAAATGCGGGCTAGGTTTTGGAAATGGACCTTGGCGACATGTAATTTTGATGAGTTAAATATTTGGTTTGTTATAAAAATTAACAAAGCGTCTTGTTGTAGCGGTGTGAATTGTGCAAAATGAATGACAGGCAGCGATATTATAAAGTCTGTCGAATTTGTGTTCTTACCTGGTTTTCTGTTTTTTACCTGGCACGTATTTTTTATTTAAAACCATCCCTTTTCTGTTTTGTGGCGCGGTGTAAGCCGCCGCCCGCCGTCATTCAAACGGAACGGAATCCGTCTATGGTGTGAGGAACTTTTTGAACCATTGCCTTTTTCTCTTGTCCCGTGTTCTTTTTTTGCTGTTTGCCGGATCGCCCCTGCCGGCGGCCGACGCACCCGAGAGCCTGCCCGGGGCCGATTGCGGTGCGCCGGCTGTGTTGTGGGATCAGCGCGTAACCCTTGACCCCGCGCTGGGTTTGGCGGCGCAGATGCCGGAAGCCTGGCGTCCCTTCCTGCGCGAGACCCTTGATCCCGATACCGGTGATGTGCGCTGGTTGATGGACCTCGGCCCGCGCAAGTTGATGATGTTTAACCAGGCCGAAATCGCCGTGGTCGGCACCGGACCCTTGCCCCATCTCGAAATTCGCAGCGATTGTGAGATTTACATTCAAGAGGGCAGTGGGATTCGCTTGGAGGGCCGCCGCGGTGGACAGCTTGTATTAATCGCACCCGGCGAAATTCGGGTTGACGGTTACCTGGAAGCCGCCGCCGAAGATGCCGCGAGCCGTATTGCCGTTATCGGCAAGCAAGGTCCGATTTTAACCGGGGCCGCGTCGCGTATCCGAACCCTGGGGCGCACCGCCGTCGCCCAAACCCTTCGCTTGCAAACCTGCATCGGTGCTATCGGCCTGGGTGGGCGGATCGAATTGGCTTACCAAGCGGGCGCCCAAGCCGGCGAGGTCTCGGTGATGACCGGGGCGGGTCGCATTGATATCGACGGCGCGACCATTTACGAACAGGAGGGCCCCGCCGTAACCGCCGCCTCGGGGATCCACATCCGTTCTGGCGATACCGCGATACCGGGTCGTTTGCAGATCAGTGCCGGCGGCGACCTCACCGTTTACGGCCTGGGTTTTCCCTGGAAGGACAACCCACCGAGTTTTGACACCGAACGCAGTCGCGGCACCTTGTCTGTTGAACAAGGCGGCTCGGTTGAACGTGGCGGCGCGCTGAGTTTGGTGAGTCGGGACGGCAGCCTGTACCTGCACGACTTCGCCGTGGATGTGGCCAACCCGCACAACGGAGCAACCACCGTTGCACTTCACGGCGGCCAAGATGTGGTGTTTGCCGATAACGGTGCCGCCAAGGGGCGTACCAGTGTGGATGCGCGCGGCTTGGCCGGCCGTGGCGCCGCGCTTTCCGTCCAGGCCCACCAGGGTAAAGTCGTGTTGCTCGAAGGTGTCGCCCTGGATGCGCGTGGCAGCGCTGAAGCCGAAAACGGTGTGATCCGCTTTCAGTCTTGCGCGGGGGTTTACAGCGCGGGGAATCCGCGGCCCGCCGCCGAACAAACGACCTTGTGTGACACGACGCCACCCCTGGCGGAAGACACGGCACCAACTTTGGCGCCCGCAAGCTTGCCGGTCGGTACGACCGACGCCGCCTATCGCGTTGTTTTGCGCGCGGACCATGCGACCGGCCTGCCCGCTGCTTTTTCTTTGGCTCAAGCACCGGTTGGTTTGGTCTTGGATGCTTGGCGCGGGGCGCTTTTCTGGGAACAACCGGTTGCCGGCATCCATGCCTTGTCGGTTCAGGTTGGTGTGGGTTGTGTGCAGACGCGCGTTGCGTACCGCCTGGAGATCCGTGACCCGGTTCCCAACCGCCCGCCGGCGTTTGTGTCCGAGCCCGTGCTAGATGCCCAGGTCGGCTTCGCTTATGGCTACACCGCGCTTGCCGAGGATCCCGAGGGCGAACCTTTGGTATTTGATTTAATTTCGGGCCCGTCCGGTTTGACCGTCGCTGAATCGGGTCGGGTTGCTTGGATCCCGGGGCCGGGCCAAGCGGGCGTGCACGAGGTTGTGTTGCGTGTCAGCGATCCCGAGGGCGCAAGCGACGCGCAATCTTTTGGGGTCTCCGTTGCCGCCGCGCCCAATCAAAACCCGCGCATCACCTCGGCACCGGTTTTGACCGTTCACGCGGGTGCCGGTTATACCTACGCCGTGACCGCCGAGGATCCCGACAACGATGTCCTTCATTTTGTGCTTGTGGCGGCACCGGCCGGCATGACCCAGGACCCCGACACCGGCGTGATTGCTTGGGTTGCCGGCGGCGACTGTGCAATCGGTCCCGTCAACGTACAAACCCGTGTCGCGGACGGCCGCGGCGGTTTTGACCTGCAAGCCTTTGCCCTGAATGTCGTGCGGGATGCGGATCCTGTTGCCTATACCTTCGTGGTGGATCGCGCCGCCAACGGCGCGCGCCTCGTCAACGAAAGCGATGAATCCAATAACCAGGCCGTGCTGACCGTTCAACCCTGTTCCGGTTGGACGCCGCGGGACCACACCCACGACGGCGACGCCCACGAATTTCCGCCAACCCCCGCCGTGGCCGTGCCTAGCGGCACCAGCGCGGACATCGCCAAGGGCATTCCCGTCGCGGGCGTGGATTTGCGCGTGGCGGGATTTGATCGATCCGGCATGGTGGTTGACAATGCCACCTTGGCCCGTTCCGGTTTTCTGCGCGTTCAGGTAGAAAACAACGGCCTCCAGGCGGTCACCGAGGCTTTTGAGGTGCGCCTCTACGAGGACCACAACGACAATGGATCTTTTGATTCCGGCGATGAACTGCTCGGCACCCAACAAGTGGCGTCCCTTGATGCGGCCGAGGCGGCCTGGCTGACCTTCCCGCTGGAGGGCGAAGCCTTGTTTGACGGCAATATTCTGTATGTCGATCTGGATGTCGCCGGCCAGGTCGCTGAAGCCCGCGAGGACAACAATACCCTGCATTCCGGTGCCTTCTTTGAATACCGCCCGCCCGCCGGGTTGCTCCTACCCGAGCTCGCCTGGAAATGGACCAATAGCGAGGACAACGGCCGTTTCGCCAACGTGGAAATGGCGCCGCTGGTGTTGAACCTGACCGACGACAACGGCGACGGGCGTGTGAACCAAAACGATGTGCCCGATGTGGTTTTTGTCGGCGGCGATTGCGGGCGCCCTTATCAGGCCAAACTTTTTGCCTTGGACGGTCGCGACGGCTCGTTGCTGTGGGCTTCCGATCCGGCCGAGGCCGTGGTACGCGGCTGTTTTAACATTGCCGCCGGTGATTTAGATGGTGACGGCCTGGTTGAAATCGTCGCCTTGGGCGGCGGTGCCGCGTTGCACTATTTTTATATCTTCGAGCATGACGGTCGCTTGAAAACCCGTTCCGACATACTCCCCGAGCGCGCCCCCGACAGCGGTGTGAGTCCCAGCAGTTTTGTGCTCGCCGATTTGGATGGGGACGGCCGCCCCGAAATTCTGTTCGACACCTATATATACGATCACGAGGGCCGTTTTTTGGTGCATGGGCCCGGCGACCCGGAGCGTCAGAACACCTCGATTGCCGTGGATTTGGATTTGGACGGAACCCAGGAAGTGCTTTACGGTCCCTACGCCATGCGTTTGGACGGCTCGCTGGTGTGGGATGTATCCGCGGATTTTGCCGATCCCACTGCCAATTTTAGTCTGTTCCCCGCCGTGGCAAATTTCGACGATGATCCCTACCCGGAAATCATGATCCATGGTCCGACGCGATCTCGCCCCAACGGCAAAGTGGCGATTTTCGAACATGACGGTACGCTAAAAATCAAAGGGACGTACTTCAACAGCTTGCTCCGTGGCGGTGGCCCGCCCACCATTGCCGACTTCGACAATGACGGCGAGCCCGAAATCGGCATTGCCTCGCGCTTCGAATACGCCGTCTTGGAAAGCGACCTCAGCCTCAAATGGTCGTTGCCGATTCGCGATAATTCTTCCGGTTATACCGGTTCGACCGTGTTCGATTTTGAAGGCGACGGTCGTGCCGAGGTCGTCATGCGCGATGAGTTGCACCTTTACGTACTCGACGGCGAGACCGGGTCCGTGCTGTTCCGTGTGCAGAACCCTTCCGGTACCTTGACCGAGTATCCCGTCGTCGCCGACGTCGACGGCGATGGTCGTGCTGAGATCGTGACCACCCAAAACAACTTCAACGGCAACGGCGACGAGCTGGGCATTACCGAGTTCGGTGTTTTTGTGTACGGCGACCTGCTCAACAACTGGGTGAACGCGCGGCCCATGTGGAACCAACATGCCTACGCCGTCGCCAATGTGAACGACGACGGGACCATCCCGGCCCGGCCCGACTTTTTTTGGCAAAACCCCGCCACCAACCTGTATCGCGGCCAGCTTTCACCCAGCCTCAACCCCACTGCCGCGCCCGACCTCACCGTGTCCCGTGTTCGTGAAGAAAGCTGTGCCTGCCCCGAGCAATTGCGCTTTCGCGCGCGCATCGGCAACGGCGGCAGCGCCGCGGCCCCTGCCGGGGTGCCCGTCTCCATTTATGAAGGCACCCCGGGCCGAGGTGGGCGTTTGCTCGGGGTCGTTTACAGCTCGCGTATTTTGGCGCCCGGCCAATTTGAAACCCTTCGGTTTTCCGCCGCGCCTGATACCTGCTTGCCCGCGCCGCCCACCATCCTGTCCACCCCGAGCTTGCGCCACCCCCAGGGCAGCTTGTACCGCTACCCCGTGACCCTTGCCGGTCGCGAGGGCATGACGCCGACCCTTGAATTGCTGAACGGACGCAACCCGCTGCATCCCAACACCCCGTTCCTTCGCGTTGACGCCGCATTGGGCGAGGTCCAAATCTTGCCCACCGCCCTAGTTGGTTCCTATCCCATCGCCTTGCGGGTTCACGACGGTTTTGGCGGTTACGACGTGCAGGTATGGACCGTCGAGATCGTTGACAGTGGCAATGTGGCCCCGGTTTTTACCTCCGAGCCCGTCATCGAGGCGTCCCACAACATCGAATACGGCTATACCCTGACCGCGACCGACGCCAACGGTCACGCGGTCACCTTTTCCCTGATTGAGGGTGACCCTGACATGCACCTTGATCCCGACAGCGGTGTCTTGCGTTGGGTGCCCACCCGGAGCGGGTTTGACCGCGGGGTGGTGGTGGAGGCCCACGACGGTCGCGGCTTCCGGGCCCGGCAGTTCTTCACCATTCGGGTGCGCAACCTGTCGCCCGTGTTTACCTCCGAGGTTCCCGATTTGGTCGAATTGATGGTCGGCGAACGCTGGACCTACCAGCCCCGCGCCGAGGATCCCAACGGCGATCCCATCGTGTTTTCCGTCGGTAACAACGACAACGTTCGTTTCGATGAGGCGACCCAAACCCTGGTGTTCGAGGCTGTTCGCATTTCCAGTGGCGGCGTCACCCTGTTTGCCGACGATGTGGGGCAGTCCGGCCGCACGACCCAAAGCATTCCGTACCGCGTGCTCGCCGACCCCGACAACGTCGCGCCCGTGGTGACCTCGACCCCGATTACCGAGGCCTTTGTCGGCGAACCCTATCGCTACCAAGTGATCGCCGAAGACGCCGACAACGACACCTTGTTCTACACCGCCCTCGCGGCCCGGCCGGGCATGGCGATTTCCAACACGGGTCTCTTCACCTGGCACCCCGAACAGGCCGGCCGTTTTACCGTGACCCTTGAGGTCGACGACCGTCGTGGCGGCGTGGTGCTCCATCAATACCGGCTAGAGGTGTTCGAACGCGTCAATCAGGCGCCCGTGTTTACCGATTTACCCAGCAACACCCTGTTGCCGATCAACCAGCCCTACCAATTCCAACTCGCCGCCGCCGATCCCGACGGCGATCCCGTGTCCTTTAACTTGGCCGACGGCCCGGCTGATGCGCGCATCGATGCCGACGGCCTCCTTACCTGGACGCCAACCGCCGTGGGCGCCTTCGATTTCGTCGTCGCCGTCCGTGATCCCCACGGGGCGGGTGAACAGGCCGGCTTCAGCTTGAGCGTCGTTGCGGACAATGGCGCGCCCACCCTGACCAACCTGCCCGGGGACCTCGCGGTGATTCAGGGCGAAACCCTTGCGTTTCAATTGACCGCCGTCGACCCCGACGGTGATCCATTGGTGTTTTCCTTGGAAAGCGGACCCACCGATTTGACCCTGAGCGAGCTTGGCTGGGTGAACTGGGTCCCAACCAGCTTGGGTTCCTTTACCGTGGTGGTGGTTGTCGCCGACGGTCGCGGCGGTCAAGCGTGGGGTGCTTTCAGCATTGAGGTTCTGCCGCCGCCAAACCGGCCGCCCGTGTTCGCGTCAAGCCCGCCGACCGATCCCGTTTATCTGGGCAACCCGTTTTACTACCAGGCCTTTGCCTATGATCCAGACGACGACCCCGTGTCCTTAACCCTGGAAACCGCCCCTGCCGGCGCCGACTTGTCCGCGCGCGGTTGGGTTACCTGGACACCCGTGGACGTGGGGACCTTCCAGTTCGTGGTGCGGGCCGAGGACAACCGCGCGGGGTTTGCGCGCCAGATTATCACCATGACCGTTGCCCTGCCACCCAATACCGGCCGGCCGCACATCGTTTCCGTGCCGCTGCAGGTGACGCGGGTCGGGGCGCCGTACCACTACCAGGTCGTGGCCGAGGACGCCGACGGCGATCCGCTGACCTATTCGCTCACCGAGGCGCCCGCGGGGATGACCGTCGATGCCGACGGCGGTCGCCTGAGTTGGACACCCGACGCGGACCAAATCGGGGAACACACCATTACCGTTCGGGTCGAGGACGGCCGCGAGGGTTGGGGCGCGCAAACCTTTAGCTTGCGGGTCACCCCGGAGCCCAACAACGCGCCGCGTTTCACCTCCGAACCCACCTCGACCGTGCCGCAAGACCAGCCGTGGGCCTACACCTTGATCGCGACCGATGCCGACGGCGATCCCCTACAGTTCCAATTGCTGGAAGGGCCGGAAGGGATGACCTTGGACGAGGGACGGCTGGAATGGTCGCCCACCGCCATGGGCGTGTTCGCCGTGCTGTTGCAAGTGACAGACGCCTTTGGCGGCGAAGATCTGCAGCGTTTTGACTTGACCGTGACCGATCCCCTGGGGAACCGTGCGCCGGTTTTCATCAGCCGACCCAACCTGGCCATCACGGTGGATCAGGCTTGGTTTTATTCCTTCGAGGTGACCGACCGCGACAACGACGCCGTGACCTTTGCCTTGGTTGCCGCCCCGGACGGGATGGCTTTGTTGGGGCAAACGCTGAATTGGACGCCCGACACCCTGGGTTTTGCCGAGGTGATTTTGGCCGCGACCGACAGCCAGGGCGCGCGTACCGAGCAAGCCTTTACCCTGACCGTGCAAGCGCTGGGGAATCGCCCGCCGCGGTTCACCTCCGAGCCCGTCTTGACCGCCGAGGTGGGACGGCTTTACCGTTACGACGCCGCGGTGGAAGACCCCGATGGGTACCCCATTGAATTCAGTTTGCCGCAAGGCCCCGGCGAAATGGCGCTCGACCGTTGGCGTGGCATTGTGAGCTGGACACCGCAAGCCGGCGATCTTGGCGAACACGAGATCACTTTGATCGTGGCCGACGCCCACGGCGTCGAAGCCCGTCAACCCTACACCCTTCGGGTGGTGGATCCCGGTGATATCACCGCGCCTGTTATCGGGTTGAACTTCAGCCAGGCCGAGCTGACGCTTGGCGAAACCTTCTCCTTCCGCGTGGTGACCCCCGACCGCGACGACATCCACACGCTCGAAGCGCGCTTGGCCGACCGGATCGTGCCGCTCGACGACCTGGCCGGTGTTTGGGTGGCCGATGTGGCCGGCCGCGTGGCCCTGTCCGTGGTTGCCCGCGATGCCGTCGGCAACGAGCGCCGGGCCGAGGCCGAGATTTTTGTGCGCGACCCCGCCGATACCACCGCGCCCCTGGTGGCGATCCATGCGCCGGATCGCGACGGCACCGTCACCGCGTCGACCGACGTCGTCGCCACCGTCTTGGATGCGCGCCTGAGTCATTGGACCCTGGAAATCACCCGCGTGGGTGAGGCCTGTTGGCGCACCATCGCGGAGGGCCGCGAGGAACTCGACCGCGGCGTCGCCGGTGTGTTTGATACCAGCCTGTTGGCCAACGGCATGTACCATCTCCGCTTGAGTGCCGTTGACGCCGGCGACAACATCGTCGGCGACCAGGTTACCCTGGTGGTGGCGGGCAACCTCAAGGCCGGCCGGTTCGAGATGGGCATGCAGGACATCGCCGTGCCCTTGCAGGGGATTCCCGTTTCGCTGAACCGGCTTTACGATTCCAGTGACAAGTGCCCCGGCGATTTCGGGTACGGCTGGCGTTTGGCCGAACCCGATGTACAGGTCAACATCACCATGGGCCTGTTTTGGGAGCTGGACAAACAGTATTTCTGTGTGTTGTCGGGAGGGGCCGTTCAATATCCGCCCTATCCCTATTGCCTTGGCTTGGAGCTGCCCTATTACTGCGTGGCCGATTCTTTCGCGCACTACGTGTCCGTGACCATGCCGGACGGAAGCACCGAAACCTGGGATGTGAGCCTTGATCCCATCGGGAGTGCCGAGCGGGTGTGTGTCGAGGTCACGCCGCCGCGCGCCATGCAACTGGTGTTCACGCCGCGGCCGGGGACGACCTCGCGACTGGAAGTGCTCGACCAGAATACCTGGTACTGGGCGCCGTTTGAAGGGGAGGACGGCACCGTCGACTACCAACTGGTCAACGACGCATTCCAGGTAATGGATCCCAAGCACTTCCGCCTGACCACCGCCGACAACATCGAATTCCTGATCCACAAGGACGAGGGCCTGCGCGCCATTCGCGATTTGGAAGGGAACCGCGTGGACTACAGTTATTGGGGCGTGATGCACAGCAGCGGTGTGGGTATTCGCTACGAGCGCGACGCCGAGCGGCGCATCATCCGCGCAACCGATCCCGAGGGCCACAGCGTGCGCTACGACTACGACGCGCGCGGTGACTTGGTCGCCGTGACGAACCGCGAGGGCCACACCACGCGTTACCGTTACGACGACAACCACAACCTGATCGAGGTCGTGGACGCCCATGGCGATGTCCCCGCCAAGTTGATCTACGACGGGGACGACCGGTTAATCGCGATGGAAGACGCCTACGGCCGTCAAATTCGCTATGACCACGACATCGAGGGACGCCAGGAGCGGGTTACGGATCGCAACGGCGTTCAACAGGTTTATAGCTACAATGATCGCGGCAACGTGGTACAGCATACCAACGGGCTGGGGATCACCACCCTTTACGACTATGACGCCAATGACAACGAAACCCTGTTCGACGAGGCCGTCGGTACCGAGTTGGCCCGTCGCACCGAGCGGACCTTTGACGAGGCCGGCCGGGTCCTGACCGAAACCGATCCAGCCGGGCGCGTGACCACCTACGAATACGACGAAAACGGCGATGTGACCTATTACGAGGCGCCGGGTGGGTTCGTCTACGATTTTGATTACGATGAACGCGGGCGCTTGGCTTACCTGGTGGATCCCTTGGGGCAGGAGACCCACATCCGCTGGGAAGGCTGGGAAAAACAAATCACGGGGCCGGGTGGTGCCGTGCGTTTTGAGCGCCATAGCCGCCTGGGCCGCTTGCGTGAAAGCGTGGATGCCGCGGGCAATGTGACCGAGTATTTGACCGACCATCGCGGTCACCAACTGAGCGAGACCCGCTACCGAACCTTGCCCAACGGTGAACGCGAGGCCGTGCATACCGAAACCCGCTATGACCGCGAGGGGCGTTGGCTGAGCCGGGTCGATGCCTTGGGGCACGCGTCGCGCCGTGAATACGATGCCAACGGGCGAATGGTGTTGGCGCGGGACGCCGCCGGACGGGAAACCCAGGTTCGTTATTCACCCTTGGGTCAGGAGGTTGCGCGCCTTTTTCCCGACGGGACCCGCATCCTGTACACCTACGATGGGGAAGGGCACCGCATCAGTGAAACCAATTCCTTTGGTGCGGTGCAGCGGTTCGAACGGGATGCCGCCGGACGGATGGTAAGCGCTCGAGACGCTGTTGGCGGGGTGACCGCCTACGAATACGATGCCTTGAACCGGCAGACCGCGGTGGTGGATGCGATGGGACGCCGTCGGGAAACCCGCTACGACGTTTTGGATCGCGAGGTTGCCGTGATTGACGGGGTCGGTGGTACAACCGTCACCCAATACGATCCCGCCGGTAACCCGACGCGGCGGATCCTGCCCAGCGGGCGCGAGATCGGTTTCAGGCACGACGCCAAGGGTCGCAAAACCCACGTGTTCCACGCCGACGGAACCGAGGCGCAATGGATTTACGACGCGCGCGATTTGCTCGTGCGCACCATTGACCAGGCGGGCCAGGTTACCCGTTACGGTTACGATGTGCTGGAACGACTGACCAGCGTCACCGACCCATTGGGCGGCGTGACCTCCTACCGTTACAACGAAATCGGCCAAAAAGTGGCGCAAACCGATGCCGAGGGGCGCACCACCGAATGGCGTTACGATGCCTTGGGTCGGGTGCTCGCGCGGATCTTGCCCAACGGCGCCGCCGAGGCCTTCACCTACGACGCCGTGGGTAACCGCCTGAGCCACCGCGATTTCAACGGCCGGACCTTTCACGAGACCTACGACCTGAGCGACCGCCTCGTGGCGCGCCGTTTCGACGACGGTACAGCCTTCCGGTTCCACTACAATGCCGTCGGTTTGCTCACCGGCAGCGAGGGCCCGAGCGGTTCGAGAAGTTACCGCTACGACCCAAGCGGACGGCTCCAGCGGGTCGACGCGTCACGCGGCACCTGGCTGACCTACAGCTATAACGCGGCCGGCGAACGCACCGGGGTGACCACCCCGTTCGGCACCACGGGTTACGCCTTTGACGCGGCGGGCCGGCTGTCCCGGGTCACCGCGGCGACCGGCGAGGTGTTCACCATCGGTTATACCCCCGACGGCCTGCGCGAGCGGGTCGAATACCCCAACGGCAACGTCCAGAGCTATGGGTACGACCGCATGAACCGCATCGAAGCCATGGACTTGGTGTCCTCGGACGGTACCATGCTTGCCGGCTATACGGCCGGTTTCGACCCGCGTGGTAACCGAACGCGCTTGACCGATCACACCGGCGCCGTCCACGGTTACGGCTACGACGCCCTCTCCCGTTTGGTAGAGGAAACCGTCTCGGCCCCGGTCGAGGGGCTCGACCTGGTGCTGGGTTACCGTTACGACGCCGTCGGGAACCGCACCCGTGTCGAGAAAAACGGCGTGGTTTACCTGTCCGAGTACGATGTCAACGACCGGCTCGAACAAAGCGAAGACGAAACCGGCACCACGCGCTACAGCTACGATGCCGCCGGCAACCTAACCCGCGAGGACCGCCCGGACGGCAGCGTGGTATACGAATACGACCGAGCGGGCCGATTGGCGCGGGCGCTGACCGCGCAAGGCAGCGCGGACTACCACCACGACGTTTCCGGCAACCGCATCGCGATCACGCGGGCTGGTGTCCGCACCGACTACCTGGTCGACACCAATAGAAGCTACGCGGCGGTTTTGGCAGAGATCCAAGCAGATCGCGGCCCACCCATCGCCACCTACACCTTCGGCTCAGGCATCCTGGCCCAGCACCGCGAGGGCGTCGCCGCCTTCCACCACCACGACCCGCACCACAACGTCACGGCGCTAAGTGACGCGACGGGGGCGATCACGGACCGCATCCGCTACGAGGCCTGGGGCACCGAACTCAGCAGCCCGGGCGACACGCCCAACCCGTACCGCTACAGCGGCGAGCGTTTCGACGCGCACACCGGCTGGTACAACCTGCGCGCACGCCAAATGGCGCCACGCCGGGGCCGCTTCACGACCATGGATCTGTGGCCGGGCCGCGACGGCCGGCCCCTAACGCTCAACAAATACCTCTACGCCGAAGCCAACCCGGTCATGAACATCGACCCCACGGGTTACTTCAGCCTCGCCGACATCAGCGCCGCCAACTCAATCCGTGATGCTTTGCAAGACATCCAAATCAATACGGGAACACAAATTCTTGATGCTGGACTGGGGAAAAACGAAGATGAGATGTCCCGAGAGTTTTTAATTTCTACAGCATCGTTGCCTGCACTTTCTGCGATGAGTTTTCTTTTTCGAATGGGGCCGAAGATAGAGAAGGTTAAAGGGTTTAGAGGTAGTTTTAGTAACTCAATTGGGGGTCAAGTAACAGGTGCAAGCTGTGTAGAGTGTGCGCAGAAAGCGGCCAAAAAGTTTGGTTTATCGACAAGCCCTTCCTCAGATGGAAAGGTTGGAGTTGTTAATGCGCTTCCTGGTCAACCAGGTGGAAACCATTGGGTCTTTATAAAGCCCGATGGGGATGTAGTTGATGGTGCTTATATAGGGAATGTCCTATTGCACAATGATTGGGAGGTTCCCAAAGGTCTAGAATTCATTGTTGAAGAAGGGTATGATACGTTTCCAAGAGAAGCTTATGATTTGCTACTCGAAATTTTGAGCGATCTGGCCAGTAAGAGGAAGGGGAATTGATGAGGGTGAGGTTTTTTGGATTTAAGTTTGGTGATCCGAGAGAATTTGTAGAAAGACCTGCGCTTTGGTGGGGAAGTCCAAAAGAGGAAGTCTTCTTAAATGAAAGTGATAGTTATATATCAACGGTTATAAAAAAGGATGGGCAAAGATTGACTTTGGAGGCTGTAGTTCAGAGAGTCTTCTTTTTGGAAGAGTTCTATGAGAAATTTTCATCTTTTGAAGGGATAGCAGTTTATGTTTTTCCTGATGCAAAGGATCTTATAGATCAGAGTCTTGAAGACTATAGGGTATTCCAAGCTTGCTTGGAAAATAAAGAGGGTGTGCAAGGCGTAATTCATTTATACAATAGCTGGCATAACCCTAAAGATGGCTTTGTATTGGGTAAAAGTGCCGTTGAGAAGAAAGTTGGTGTAAAACCTTTGATTGAAACTTGTCTAGGCCAAAGAGACGACGTGGATCAAAAGGGAAGTTTCTTAAAACTGATTGAATATATTAAAAATGAATATAAAGGCCGAGTGTAGTAGGTCTCTCTTTTTTGTGCGGGCGAAATGGCGAAAGGCTATGATTGAAGTAAAGATACTCGTTTTGATTTTGTTCTAGTGCGGTACGTTATTGAATAATATAGGAACTGTTGGTGAGGTACTTGTGTTAGGTGAGATATAGTGTTTCCTGTGAGGGTGTTTTTCAATGGTGGGATGGTGGTTTTTACCAACCGCGCGGTGGGTAGCGGCCTGACCTAGCCGGCTTTCAACGGCCGGACCTTTCACGAGACCTACGACCTGAGGGACCGCCTCGTGGTGCGCCGTTTCGACGACGGTACAGCCTTCCGGTTCCACTACAATGCCGTCGGTTTGCTCACCGGCAGCGAGGGCCCGAGCGGTTCGAGAAGCTACCGCGACGACCCAAGCGGACGGCTCCAGTGGGTCGACGCGTCACGCGGTTCCTGGCTGACCTACAGCTATAACGCGGCCGGCGACCGCACCGGGGTGACCACCCCGTTCGGCACCACGGGTTACGCCTTTGACGCGGCGGGCCGGCTGTCCCGGGTCACCGCGGCGACCGGCGAGGTGTTCACCATCGGTTATACCCCCGACGGCCTGCGCGAGCAGGTCGAATACCCCAACGGCAACGTCCAGAGCTATGGGTACGACCGCATGAACCGCATCGAAGCCATGGACTTGGTGTCCTCGGACGGTACCTTGCTTGCCGGCTACACGGCCGGCTTCGACCCGCGTGGTAACCGAACGCGCTTGACCGATCACACCGGCGCCGTCCACGGTTACGGCTACGACGCGCTCTCCCGTTTGGTAGAGGAAATCGTCTCGGCCCCGGCCGAGGGGCTCGATCTGGTGCTGGGTTACCGTTACGACGCCGTCGGGAACCGCACCCGTGTCGAGAAAAACGGCGTGGTTTACCTGTCCGAGTACGATGTCAACGACCGCCTCGAACAAAGCGAAGACGAAACCGGCACCACGCGCTACAGCTACGATGCCGCCGGCAACCTAACCCGCGAGGCTCGCTCGGACGGCAGCGTGGTTTACGAATACGACCGAGCGGGCCGATTGGCGCGGGCGCTGACCGCGCAAGGCAGCGCGGACTACCACCACGACGTGGCCGGCAACCGCATCGCGATCACGCGGGATGGTGTCCGCACCGACTACCTGGTCGACACCAATCGAAGTTACGCGGCGGTTTTGGCCGAGATCCAAGCAGATCGCGGCCCACCCATCGCCACCTACACCTTCGGCTCAGGCATCCTGGCCCAGCACCGCGAGGGCGTCGTCTTGGTTTGACGGCCCGTACTCGGAAAAAGTCGGCCCTTTAAACAAATTCGGGACACCTTTTTCGCTTCTTTTCTTGCTTATGGTAGTAGGCGCAACGCGTGTTGGTGAAAAAAGCGCCGGCTTGTCATCGTTTTTCGCGCTTGGATGCGCGTTTCTGTTTAGGAGGTCGCCGCGCATGCTTATCGCGGTTCCACCGGCAGGCTGAACGGGGTCTTTTGGTGCGCGCGGCGCCTCGCCTGTTTTGACGGAGTTACCATGATTTCTTTGCTTCTTTTTTGTGGCATGCTGCAGTGGGTTGGCGCCGATGTCAGCCTGTCCCGGCACATCGAATACAAGGTCCAAACCGAGGGGCCCGAGGGGCCCCGTGTTTCGGCCGAGGTCACCCTCAAGAAAACCTTGCACCGGGAACCGACGCTGGAAGACGCCCGCATTTTTGTACCGGCATCCACCTTTTCCGATGTTCGCGAGCTACGCTGTCGCGTTGGTCAAAAGATCCTGCCTAAAGGCGCTTACCGCACCCATCGGCCCGAGATGGAAGACGTGTTTCTGGGTGGCCCCACCATCCATGAAATCAATACCGGTCGCTACCTTAAAAAAGGTGCAACGGTGGTGACCACGTATCGCCAAAAGTTTCCTGAAATCACCATGCTGCCGTGGGTAACGATTCCCAATGAAGACGGTGTCGCCGAGGTGATTTTGACCTTCCACCACCCCGCCGACGTCCAGGTCGCGTTCGAGGTTTATGCACCCGGGGAGGTGCCCGAATTTACGGTGAAACGACCCAGGGCGACACAAACCACTTGGATCTGTCGCTTTCCGTCGCGCAGGGTAACGCGGCCCTACTTCTCCTTTAACGATACGCTTGCCATGGTCCTACCCAAAATGAGTCGGGACGGTCGGCCTTTGAATGGGTTCACCGCCGATTCTTTTGGGCGTTGGTATGGGGCGCAAGTTGCGGCCTTGCCCGGTCTGGATGCGGCGGGTAAGGCGAAGGCCGTCGCTTTGACGGCCGCGGCCGAGACACCGCGCGCCAAGTTAACCGCCTTACACGATTACGTGCGCGGCAACATTCGTTATGTCGCCGACGAACTGGGTCGCGGCGCGATCATTCCGCGACCTTCCGCGCAAGTGTTGGCTCAAGGTTACGGTGATTGTAAAGATCGTGCGTTGCTGGTTCGCGATATGGCGGCTGAATTGGGTTTGGATGTTCGGCTTGCGCTCCTCTCTACCGAGGTCCAACCCGAAACCAAGGCGGTCCATGCGCGCCTGTTCAACCATGTGATTTGTGCGTGGCGCGAGGGCGAGGATTGGTGGTTTTTCGATCCCACCAATGAATTTGCGCCCTTTGGTTTGCTCGATGAAAAGACGGTGGGACGGCGCACCTTGATCATCGGGCCGGACGGCGTAGAGATGGTCCGTTCGGTGAGCCGTGCCGGTATGCCGCGTTTGGCGGTGACGATCCAGGCGGATCGCGAGACGGCTCGGGGTACGGCACAAGTCACCTTCAGCGGGGGGCTGCTGGCCCAAGCCCACCACGCGCTTTCGCTCACGGGTTTGCAACGCGAGAACGTCCTCAGTGCCTTGGTTGGTGTTCACTTCGTTTACCTTTCCTTTGAGCATTTTGACACGGTGACAGTCAGCGACGACAGCGTGACCTTTTCCAGCCAGGTTGAATTGTCGCGTTTCCT
Source organism: Acanthopleuribacter pedis (assembly GCF_017377855.1). GTDB lineage: Bacteria > Acidobacteriota > Holophagae > Acanthopleuribacterales > Acanthopleuribacteraceae > Acanthopleuribacter > Acanthopleuribacter pedis. Next base: position 156,220 of record NZ_JAFREP010000013.1, on the reverse strand, counting down.
GGTGAACTCGCGCACCCGGCTGTATGTGCCGACGGCACCGATGGCGAGCGTGACCCGCGACGTCTTTCCCCGTGAGGCCGACCCCCTGCCGCTGGAACTGGGCGGCCGTGTCGAGGTCACCCTGGATGTGAACATCGAGGCGGCGGGTTTTGAGTTGGCGCCAAGAGAACCGACCTCCCTAGGGGTGGCCGATGGCGCCTTCTTCAAGGCCGAGGCACGCAATGTAGACGGGGTTAAGAAGCAATTTCATTACCACTACCGCATGCCTTTTGCCGCGGTCCATGACGGCCAAAAACAGGACTTTTTTGCTTTTGCCAAAACCTATCTGCAGTCCCGCAATCAAATGTTCCACTTAAAACCTGCGGATGCACCCTAACCCGCATTTCTCACGAGGAGTTCCCTTTGAATCTGTACCGTACAGCGACCCTGCTTCTGTTGGGTTTGATGTTTCTCCAATGTAGCCAATCCAAACGCGTGACCTACCTGCCCGGCGAAACTGGGTCCGGCGCGACGGCGCAGTCTCCAACCGCCGCCGAACTCACGCAACAATACGGCGAGGTGCCGGGCGTGATGCTCAATTACGAGCGCACGCTGGAACATGTGATTACCTCGGGATTTTTGCCCCACGCCGCCAAATGGCGTTACTTCGAGTTGCATCGCCGCAATTACCTGGTCCTCGATCCCAAGGACGCAACGCTGGGAACCTTCTCGTTTAATTTGGAACGCGGCGATACCTTTAAGGTCGCCAATCTCTTTGTGCGACAGCCCGACGGTCAAACCAAAACCTTTACGGCGGATGACTTTCAGGCCAAGGTTCACGCCGACGGTTCAACCACCTACAAGTTCGCTTACCCCGGTCTGATTCAAGGGACGGTGATTGACGAGCAGATTGAGGTGTTCCGCGCCAATCCTTTCAAAAATCCGCCGCTCTACCACGATGTGCCCCTGCAATTTGCGATCCCCTGTAAACGGGTGATCTTTTCTTACGCCTATCCTGATTGGTGGAAAATCAAAGTGAAAGAGGTCGCCGAAAATCAGCGGTTAGACTTTAAGGTGCAACACAATTCGGCAGGTAACAAACGTATCCTGCGTTACGAGCAAACCGATGTGCCGGCGGTGATTGAAGAGCCGATGAGCCCCTGGTTCAAAGAAAAAGCCTTGTATGCTGAGCTGATGGTCACCGAATTAAAGGTAGGCGATACCTTTTACAAGGCGCCGCGTCATTGGGAAGCCATGGGCAATGATTTGCGCGCCGGGGTGCACCGCAACCGCGCCACGTTTTCAAGTCGCGTTGCGCGTGTTGCCCTCAAGGTAACCAAGGGTTTGGACGATCCCGCGGCCAAGTTGGACGCGATTGTGACTTATGTTCAAGAGCAGGTGGATCCCACCGGCGGCGATGTCGGCAATTTTGCCAAGATATTGGCTGAAAAACGCGGCAACCCCTTCATGAACACGGCGCTCACAATGGAAATGTTGCGGCATGTCGGCATCAACAGCGAGTTCCTCATGATCCACTCGGCCGCGGACGGGCATTTCGACACAAACTTCATTTCCTCCGGTCAGTTCACCTTTCCAGCCCTCCGCGTCAAGCTGGAGCGGAAGCTGTATTTTGTGTTGCCCTACATTCAGGGCATGCCGATTGATCACTTACCGCAACCGCTGCAAGGCCAACACGCGCTGATTGCCGATCAGTCCGGGCGTGCGCGGATCGTCAAAATCCCCGAGGGGAATTTGGCTGAAAACGGTGAGCAGGAAAGCTTGGATTTGGTCCTGCGAGAAGACGGTGTGGTTGAGGTCGCGGAACGCAAGGTACTGAGGGGTTCGCGGGCGGTTTCGGCACGGGCCGAGTTGGGTGACTTGAGCGAGGAGGAACGGGAGACAAGGTTGCGGGACTGGATCACCTTCAATGACGGTGCGCCGACCCAGGTCGAAGTGAAGGTGGTGGATTTAGCGGATCACAAAAAACCGCTGCAGATCAAACTGACCTACCAAATCGACAACGCCTTGGTGGTTACCCCGGAAGAAGTGCTGTTCCGGCCCAGCGGGTTGTTCCGTGCGTTGCGTGAGTTGTCGGTGAAAACGGACGTGGCGGAACGGCGTTCCGACGTGGTGGTGCCTTATGACCTGATGATGGAAAAAACGGTGTCCTTAACCTATCCCGAACACTGGCGTTTGGTGGAACCACCCCAAGCGGTGTCTCTGTCGAACCAGTTCGGGGAAGTAAAAGCGGCGGTTGATGCGGCACCGGGTTCGTTTTCGATGGCGCGCCGCATCTCGCTGAACAAAACCCGTCAGGACAAACGTTCGTTTGGCGCTTTGCTGGAACTGGCCGGCGCGGGTCGTGCCGATTTGGCGACCTTGGTTTTTGAAAAAGGAACGGCGCCCTAGCCCGTACTTCTCTCGAGGAATTCTGCCGCGGAGCCTCGTGGGAAATGTGTGGGCGTTGGCGGAAGCGCGGCCGGCGTAAGACCTAAGAACCCACGCCGGCCGCTGCCGTTTAATCCAAATCTTCGCGGTAGACTTTGCCGTCTTTCATGACGAAAGCGACGTTTTGCAAAATGGCGATGTCGGCAATGGGATCGCCTTTCACGGCCACGATGTCGGCGATTTTACCCTCGGTTAAGGCGCCTAAATCGTCTTGGCGCAAAACCTCGGCGGCAACCGAGGTGGCCGCTTTGATGGCCGCCATGGGTTTCATGCCGTTTTGAACCATGAGCACGAACTCGCGCGCGTTACGGCCGTGGGGACTGACACCGCAGTCCGTGCCGAAGGCAATGGGCACGCCCGCTTTGACGGCGCGACTGAAGTTGTCGAGCATGTATTGACCGACGATCACCGCTTTTTGGGCGACAACCGGCGGCAAGGCGCCTTCTTCTTTACCCATCTCCAGGACCGTTTCACCCGCCATCAAGGTGGGCACCAGCCAGGCCTCTTTTTCCTTGAGGAGTTTGATGCCTTCCTCGTTGAGGTAGGTACCGTGTTCAATGGTGCGCACACCGGCGCGCAGCGCGCGGTTAATGCCCTCGGCGCCGTGGGCGTGGGCGGCGACGTGGAAGCCGTAATCATTCGCGGTGGAAATAATCGCTTCCAGTTCTTCCATGGTGAATTGCGGGTTTTGGCCGCTTTTGGCGAGGCTTAAGACGCCGCCGGTCGCGGTGATTTTAATGAGGTCGGCACCGTCTTTGTAACGTTGGCGCACGGCTTTACGGGCGTCCTCCGGGCCGTTGATCACGCCTTCCTTGGGACCGGGATCGCCTTGCAGTTCGGCGCTCACGCCGTTGCTGGGGTCGGCGTGGCCGCCGGTGGTTGCCAGTGATTTGGCGGCGGTAAAAATGCGCGGGCCTTCAATCCAACCCTTGGCAATCGCCTCGCGCAGGGAAATGGTGACATTGTAGGCGTCGCCCAAATCGCGAACGGTGGTGAACCCGGCCTGGAGCGTGGCTTTGGTGTAAACGGTGGCGCGCAGGGCGACATCGGCGGGGTTCATGGAAAAACGTTCCTGATAGGCCTTCTCGTGGAGTTCGCCGTCGAGGTGGGTGTGGAGGTCGATGAAACCGGGCAACAGGGTGTAATCGCGTAAATTGATGACGCGGTCGGCTTTCTTGAGGGAGATATAACCCTTTTCGACCCGAACGATCTTGCCGTCCTGGATGACGAGCGTGACTTCTTCGCGAACCTTATCGCTGACGCCGTCAATCAGTTTACCGGCGTAGATCACGGTTTGCGCGTGTAGGGTGGCGAAGCCCGACAGCAACAACGTTAGGGCGAGGAAACGACGAAAATATAAAACCAACAGGGGACCTCCTGGGCGAATTAAACGGCATGGGGGACGCATGTCCCGGGATACGCGCCATAAGAAAGGGGTGTCGTTACGCAAGCGGGTGGCGCCACCGGGGGAACACGAATGCGCTGAGCATATCGCAAAGGGTCAGGCGAGGCAAATACCTGAAGATCGGGGGATTGGGCGCACGTGGGCAGGGTTATTCTGTTTGCCCGGTTGGGACGTAAGCCAGGGAGACGACTTCGATGTGCCAATCCGCGATGGGTTCCTCGTGATGAAGGACCGCGTGTAACAGCCGGTGATCGCCGGCCAGGACACTGGGCAGGTTGGCGGTGGTCAGGGTTAGGGTTTTTTGCGCGCGGGTCCGTCCTTGCCGGCCGAGGCCGGAGAGGGTCAGGCTTGCGGCCTGAACGGCCTTGTCCGCGTGGTTGGTCACCGCGAGCGACACCAGGGTTCGTGGCGGGCCCTCGGTCAAGGGTGTCGCCGCGCGCAAATCAAAGGCGAGGTGTTGTTTGACGGCTAGCCGGCGGGTTTGATGTTCGGTTTTGGGCGGTATTGGTTCGGTGAGCAGGTCGGTTAATTGGAGGCGTCCATAGGTCACAAAGGGATCGAGCCGGCGTTGTAGGTGAAAGGTTGCGGGATCGCCCGGCTGCATGGCCGCGGCGGGTACGTCCCAAAAGGGAAGGGTTCGCTGTATCACGGCTTGGTCAAAGCGATCGTAAAACTGGATGGTGAAGATCAAGGTGCGTGCGGCTTTTTTGCTTTGGTTGCGCACCAAACCGGTGAGTTCTAAGGTGCGGTGTTGCCCGTGACCTGTGACGATGCCGGTTACCTGCTCGAGCCGAAAACCGGCCGCTTCCGCCGCGGGATCGAGGAACAGTAAAAAGGACGTCACCGTGGGTTCAGAACCAGGTGCGGTGTCGGTATTCGCCCGTTTACCGGTTTCATTGGACAACCACAAACCCCACACGCTCAGAAAAAGAAGAAAGACGAGGATCTGGCCGAGGGGACGCCGTCGTTTGGGTGTCGGGTTGGGTTGAGCGATGTTGTTCATAGATGGGTTGGTGTGCACACTTCGCGAGCTAGGTTAGCAGGAAGTGTTTACTTTAGACCGGGACCTTCTCACGAGAAAGGAAAAAGACGAACGGAGGATCATTTCCGTGACGATTGGTATTCGCAAGCTTGGCGTTTGTTAGGAGGAGGGAAGGCGATTGCCGCCGAGGCCCGGATAAAAAAGAGGCCCTGCTCGGCGACACCCCATAAAAAAGGGGCCGCTCCAACGCGTCCAACGAGTGTGGCGCGTGCGGGAGCGACCCCTAGACCCGCGTTAGCGGGATGAGCTTGGTTTCGGGTGCGTCAGCTTAGAAGCTGAAACGCAGACCGAATTGACCCTGCCAGCGCGAACGGAGGGGGTCGGTCTCGAAGCGGTTGTCCAGTTCGGTGGCATTCAGTTGGTAGATTGGCTTACCTTCGCTGTTGGTGCCGCGGTAGCGGATCAACTGGAAGGTGCTGAAGCTAACGTACTCAACCAAGCCGTCTTCGTCGTCCAAGAGATTGGCGATGTTGAACAGGTTCACGTAAGCCTGAACACTGTAGCGGTTGAACTTGGCTTTCAAAGAAGCGCTCAAGTCCAACTGGTGGCGCCAAGGTGCGCGGCTGTTGTTGCGGGAAGCGATTTCACCGAAGTTCAAGCCGTCGTCGGCGTTTACGAACTCTGAGAAGGTGTCCCAGATCTCTTGGGTGCTCATCTCACGGGGTCCTCGCCACTCAACTTCGTCCATGGTGGCGGGCACGTACAACAGGTCGTTGCTGCGTTGGCCGTCGCCGTTGACGTCGCCGTTGAAGATATAGGAGAAGGGACGACCGGATTGGGCATTGTAGAAACCAGACACGGTCAAGGTGTAGTTGTCGGCGAATTTGAAGTCGTAAGCAACAGAAGCGCTGAAACGATCTTCGATGCCGAAACGAGAGGCGGCGGTTTCGGGGTTGTTGGGATCGCCCGAGTTGGGTACGAAGCGCCAGTTGGAGAAGGCTTGGCTGCTGGTGCCGTCGTTGACGGAATCGGAAGAGTTGTGCAGGTAGCTGACGAACCATTGGAACCCGTCGCGCCAAGGACGCTCCAACTTGACGTTGAAGGAAACGGAATCACCTTCGCTGGTGTTGGTCAGGTAGATCACGTCGCTCAGGTCGTTGTCCTGGCTTTCCCAGAGGGGGCGCCCGTCGAATGCGGTTGCGATGCTGCCGTCGGCGTTGCGCTGAGGAATGATGTTCAAGTTCTGGTACAGAATTTCGTTCATATTCTGAGAGAAGATGACTTCCGCGCTGGCTACAATACCCCAGAAACCGAGGTCGTGATCGTAAGCCAAGTTACCGCGGAACACCTGGGGCAACTTGAAGTCGGGATCGATGACGTCGATTTCGTTGGTGTCGATATCTACGTCTGGAATGAATTCGGGTTGGTTGTTGGGGTCGGGATTAAAGGGAATGTGGTTGTCCCTGGAAGCATCGCCGTCAATCGTTGCGCGAATCCGAGTGAACTCGATGCCGGTGTTGGCGTACTGGTTGGACAACCAAACGTAAGGGGTACGACCGGAGAATACGCCGGCGCCGCCGCGCAACTGCTGGGTGCCGTCGCCGGTGATGTCCCAGTTGAAACCCACACGGGGTGACCACAGCATGTTGCCGTCAGGCGTGTTGGTGGTGCTCAGGCCGCCGGTTTCCAGCTGCGCGTTGGGGTTTTCGATGGGGTTGTCGCGGTACCAAGAGAAGGTATCGAGGACGGGGTTGCGGGTGGGTTCATCCGGGAACAAGGGAATGTCGACACGCAGGCCCATGGTGACGGTCAACGTGGGGTTGACGGTCCACTGGTCGCCCACGTAGAAACCCAATTGTTGGGCGTCAAACTTGGCGGACTGTTTGGGATCGTCGGTGGCTGAGAAGCTGTAGTCGTACTGACGCGCCCAACCGTTGCGGAAATCTTCGAGGGTGTCGAATTGGTAGGCGCCGAAGTTCTCGCGGATGAAGAGGTTGTCGAAATCGAACAGCTCGTTGTGCGTCCCGATGGTGATCGTGTGCGCGCCACGGAAGAAGGTCAAATCGTTGGTGATCTCGATGATGGATTGGTCCAAAGAGTTGGCGGTCGAGAAACGCTCAGTGCCCGCTTCGAACTCGTCGCCGATCCGGCCCCTGAACTCATCGTTGGGGAAGACATTGTTGGGATCGATGTTCTCGATCTCAACCCAAGGGAAAGGTTGGCCTTGACCGGTACGACGGTCTTTGATGGTTTGGTAGCTAACGCGGAATTCGTTGTAGAACTCACCCAAGGAACTGTTCAACTGCAACACGGTTGAGTTGGTTTCGTTGGGGAAGAGCTGGGCGTTGCCGGGGAAGTTGTAGGCGAAGGCATCGGGGTTCAGGATCAGGTTTTCGGCGTCGACGTAGTTGTGGCGCAGGGTCAACTGGTGGGCGTCACCGATGTTGAAGTCGAAACGAACAAAGATGGTGTCGTTGTCGGTGTTGCGGGTGACTTCATTCAAGCCGCCTGGGTCGTAGCCGTAGCCGTTCAAGATTTCGATGAATTCTTGGGCTTCAGCGAAGAAACCGAAGTTCTGACCGCTGCCGGACGCGTTGTCGGCGCGAATTTCAAAACCGGTGGGTACATCACGACGGCGTGATTCGGCTGATGCAAAGAAAAAGATTTTGTCTTTAACGATGGGGCCGCCGATGCTGAAACCGGTTTGGGTTTCTTCAAAGTCGCCCAGTTCAACAGGGTCGCCGTCGTCGCCGATGAATTCACCGAATTGGCTGTCGGTTTTGGAGTAGTGGAACACACTACCGGAAAAATCGTTGGTGCCGGACTTGGTGATGGCGTTCACGCCGCCGCCGGAGAAACCACCCTGACGGACGTCATAGGGAGAAACCAGCAGTTGGATCTCTTGGATTGCTTCCAAGGAAACGGGGGGTGCTTCAGCCTGGCCGCCGGGGGTGCCGGATGCGGTCAAACCAAACAAGTCGTTGTTAACGGCGCCGTCGATCAGGATGCTGTTGTAACGGTTGTTGCGGCCGGCTACCGAGAAGGTGCTGGCGCCGCCGTCACTGTCGAAGTCCTGGAAGTAAGGGTTGGTGCGGGTGTAATCCGTGATGGTGCGGTTTACGGTGGGTAATTTTTCGATGGATTCCTGAGAAACGCTACTCTCGGAACCTTGGCGACCGGCGTTGATCAAGGCATTGGTTTCAGCCACAACAACCAAGGTTTCCTCGATTGCGTCAACCGTCATTTTGAAGTTCAAACTTTGGGTGTCGCCCAACTTAAGGTAGAGGTTGTTCTGCTGCTGGGTTTTGAAACCCGGCATGCTCGCGGTAATCGTGTAGGGGCCGCCGACGCGTACGTTACGAAGGTCAAAACGACCATCCGCGCGACTTACCGCGCTGTAACGCGTGCCCGTGGGTTCGTGAACACCGTTGATAACGGCGCCAGGCAGAGGTTGATCGCTGGGGTCGACGACGACACCCGTCAAGTTTGCGGTCGTTACACCTTGTGCCATGGCCAAGGACGCCCACGTGATGCACAGCATGCACATCATAGATTTGAAATACTTCATTGCTTCCCCTCCAAGCTTGAGCTTAGGTTGGTCAGATTTTAGGGACAAACTCGTTCTCCATCGTTTGGCAGAGAGAATGATCCTGCTGGACGCTCTCTCCGTCCTTTTGTCCGGGTTGGTTCCTGGCAAGTGAACCACTCCCCGATATCCGAGGGCCGCGGCAATGCTGCCTGTTCGGCACATGGATCCCTAGTTGTTCGGAATAAGTCGAAATGCTTGCTCTTTGGATAACAGCCTCGCATTTGTGGGTTTGCCTGTTCTCAGGCAGTTGTCGTCGAATCTGTATGACGGTTTCCGATACGATGAGATGTATGTTCAGGATCCATCAGCCCTCATCAAAGCCCGCAAAGGTTGCCATTGCTTTGTTAGAGGCTTTTGAGAGTTTTGTTAAAAAAATGTTAAAGAATGTGAGCGTCCTCCCACCGCACCGGCCATACTTTTACAAAACTTGACCTCGGTTACCGCGGCTTGCGGTGGTAAATTAATCCTATGGGAACGCGGTGGTTAGCCGTTTTTTTTGCCGCTTTTGTTTTCCCTTTTTGGGCCCTTTCACCCGATTTGTCGGGGCTCACTTTTTTAGATTTTTGTTAAGGAGATGTGGCTTGGCTTCGCATCAGATTCGAAATTTAATTTTTGGCTTGACCGGTCTTTGGATTGTGCTTGGTGTCCTTTTGGCGGTTGCTACCTTCATGCAGTGGGTCGACAAGACCCTCTTCTCAAACCTCTTCATTGGCGGCTTTATCGTTTATTGCGTGATCATTGCGATTTTGAGTCAGTTGCTGAGCGGTACCCTTCAAGACGAGCAAGATCAGGATCGCGACGATTCTTAAGCCGAGGCACCCTGCTGGAAAAATAGGGTCCGCTTTGCCGCATCGCGGAAGAAGGTTTGAGAATTGTGTTGCTTTTCAGGCCGCCGCGCCGCCCCGTTCCATCTCGCATATTCCGAGTAATTTTGAAGGCGGTGTGAGATTTTTTGAAACGGTTTCCGACGCATTTCGAACGGGCCAATTTGACGCCTTGTGGCGTAGCTTATCTGTTTTTTTACAATGGGTGCCCCGGTATGACCGTCGGCTCTGTCACTGAACACGTCGTGATGGTTTTTGCCGCTCCTGGGTTTTACGCCTCGCCGCCGTGCGCCCTTTGGCCTCTTGGCCCGATTGCCTCACACACTTCACACACAAGCAACACCGAGTTGCCATCAATTCCAGACTGCCGCGCGGCGATTCGCGGCGGCTTCTCAGCCACACTAAGTGTGCTTCGGCCGGTGCCCTTATTTTGTGGGGGCCGGCCGGGGTTACTTTTTTCATTGGAGAGGATGGCGCATGCGTTTGGTTTGTGGGATTTTTTGGAGCCTGGTTCTGTCGTGGACATCGGTATTGGCGAACGAGCCGGTGCTCTTTAATAATGTAGCCGTTTTGGATGTGGCCGGGTCGGGTCTGCTGCCCGGCCGGGATGTGGTCGTGGTGGGGAACCGAATTACCGAGGTGGGTGCGCACCAACCCGACCGCGATCATCGCGGGTTGCGGGTGATTGACGGGCGCGACAAGGTGCTGTTGCCGGGTCTCATTGACATGCATGTTCACCTGCCCGAGCCGGGGGATGAAGCGCGGTTGCGCAAGGCTTTTGCCCGTTATTTGCGCGCGGGGGTGACCACCCTCCGTTCCATGCGCGGCGCCCCGGAGCACCTGTCCTGGCGGGCACGTGCCTTGGCCGGGGAATGGCCCGCGCCGCGCCTTGTTTTGGCCTCACCCGCGATTGGCCGCCGTTTGGCCGCGACCCATGCACCCGAGCTGTTGGCCGATCAGTTTGCCGCCGCTGGTTACGACTTCATCAAAATTCTCGGTGGTTTTGACGATGCGACCTATCGGCGCTTAACCGCGCGGGCCGCCGAGCACGGCTTGCCTGTCGCGGGCCATTTGGTCGGCGGTGTTGCCCACGCATCCGTGCTTCAAGCCCGGCAGCGGTCAATTGAACATCCCGAGGGTCTGGTTCGGCTGCTAGAAGAAGAGGGCGAAGCGGGCCTGCGTCGTTTTGCCCGGGAGATGCGGGCGCGGAACATGTTTTTTTGCCCCACCGTGCAGTGGTACCAGATTCGCATCGACTTGTTGGAAGGTCGCGTGCCGCGGGCGACGGCGGGGTTGCCGTTGGCGGCGGCCGAGAAGGAAGCCTGGCTGAACTTTAGCGAGCGCGTCGACGCCCTCCGCCGCGACCCCGAAAAAGGGCCTGAGGCCCTGGCGAAACGGCAGGCCCTGGCGCGTCGGTTTGCGCGGATTTGTCGCATTTTGGAAGGGGAAGGCGTGCGTTTTCTGGTGAGCCCCGGCGCGGGACCTTATATTTTTGAAGGGCGAGACATGCTCATTGAAATGAAGCGTTTGCATGAAATGGGTTTGCGTCGGGAAACGATTCTGGCGGCGGCAACCCGCGACGCGGCGGCCGCCCTGGATTTGGCCGACGAGCTTGGAACGGTTGCGCCGGGAAAACGCGCCGATCTGCTGCTGGTCGCGGGCAATCCGCTCGAGGATTTCGAGGCGTTGCAGCGGGTCGCGGGTGTGATGGCCGAGGGGGTCCTTTTGCGTACGGATCTGGGGTTGCCGGCGGATTAAACCGAAGGTGTTTTTTCGGGGGTCGGCTATTCGCGGGTCGTGTGTTGGCGGCGCGGGAAACGCAGCACCATTTCACAGGACTCGCCCTCCACCGTTTTCACCTCAAATTGGCCGTGGTGTTCCAGCACCACGATGTCGTAGGCAATCGACAAACCCAGGCCGATGTTTTTGCCGCCCGGTTTGGTGGTGAAAAACGGGGTGAAGATGCGGTTGCGGTGATCGTGGGGGATGCCAAGCCCGTTGTCCCATACGGAAAGGGTGATGTACTCGCCCAAACTTCGGGTTTGTACCTTGACCCGGGCTTGGTAGTCGGGGCCTTGGTTCTGGCACTTTTGCATCAGTGATTCGAGGCTGTTGGTGATTAAGTTCAGCACGGTGCGGCTGATACTTTGCGGGGCGACGTCGATTTGATCGACGTTGCTGTCCAGCTCGTGTTCGATGGTGATGGGATGGTTCTCGGGATCGATGCCGCTGATGCCGTGGTACGCCATGTGGGTGTACTTTTCCACCAGCGCGTTGAAATCGACCTTGCGGAAGCTTTTGCTGGAGGTTTGGGCCAAATCCATCATGCTGGTGACGATGCGGTCGGCTTTGCGGCCTTGCTCGCGCGTGACCCCGGCGTTGAGCTCGAGGTCGTGGATCAGGTCGGTCATGATTTCAAAAGTCTCGGGGTCGAGTTTGTCCTGCTGTTGTTGGACCTTTTCGGTGAGGTCGCGCAGCAATTCGTCGGCGACCTCGGACAAGTTGTTGACGAAATTGAGCGGGTTCTTGATTTCGTGGGCGATGCCGGCCGCCAAGGTCCCAATCGAGGCCATCTTCTCTTTCATGATCAACTGGCTCTGCTTGCGCAAGATTTCGGCGTTTTTGTCGTGGAGTTCTTGTACGCCGCGTGCTTTGGCCAGTGCCGAAATCGCGTGTTCGCGGTAGCGTTCCAGCTTATTGGCGTCGGCTTCGCCGAAGGCGTCGGTGCTGGAGAAACAGTCGAGGATTAGGCAGCCGAGCAGTTCATTGTGGTGGTTGATGGTCATGGTGAGGGTGGAGCCGGGATCGGGTGAGACGGTTTCTTCCGGGCTCTGGCGGTGGAGGTAGATACCTCGGTGGACCTCGCAACGGGGATGGAGGTAATCGCTTTCGAGTTGCTCGCGGGTGAGGCTGAGGTCGTCAAGGGCGTCGGTTTCGTAACCGGTGGTCGCCGCATAAACAAATTCCTGACGGCGCTCCTGCCATTGGAGAAAAGCGCCGCGTTCCGTTTGCGGGAAGAGGATCATGCCTTGTTCAAGGATGGTTTGCACGACGCGGTTGGGGGCGAATTCGCGGTTGGTCATGCGCACAACGCGGTCGAGGCCGGCCAATTCTTCATTACGCGCTTGCAGTTCGCGGGTGCGTTCCTGGACCTTGCGTTCCAGCGTGCGGTTGAGTTGGCGCAGCTGTTCCGCCGATTTTTCCACCAGCATCATGTTGCGCAGGTGTAGGGCGGCGATGGCCGAGAGGGAAACCAGCAGGGCCATGTCGTCCTCGGAGAACTGGCGCACGAACACGCGGGAAACCAGCACAATCATGCCGAGAGAACCTTCCGTGTCCAGCAGGGGGGCGGCCAGGAGGGAGCGAACGCCCGTGCCGACCAGGCTGTGGGAATGGGAAAAACGTTCGTCCGTTTCGGCGTCGGCAACCAGTGCCGCCACGCGTTTTTCGGTGACCTCGCGGATCAGGCTGCGTGAGAAGGTAAAGGTGCGGTTAACGCCTTCGATAATACGGGTCGCCGCCGGGTAAAATTCGTCATCGTCGCCTTTGAGGTAGACCGCGCCTTCTTCCGGGTTGAGCAAACCGAAGATGCGTTCGAGGACCAGGTCGAGCAGTTCCTCGCGGGTAATGGGTTTCGACAACGCGGAGTGGATTTCGTTGAGCAGCTTGAGGCGGTCCGCCGCTTTGCGCAGATCTTTTTCACCTTCGACGGTGAGAATGTTGCCGCCGGGGGCGCTGTCGAGCATTTCCGAGGCCGATTTGAACAGACGGTGTGAGGCGAGATGGGTATCGTCGTCGTCGTCATCAATGCTGGGAATGGTTTCTTCTTCTTGGCTTTCGGCCACGGTAATTTTGGTGGTTGAAAGGCGGATCACCGCGCCGGGTTCAAGTGCGTAGGGTTGGCGAACGAGGTAATCGTCGACGACGGTTCCGTTGTGGCTGCCGAGATCTTCAATGAACCACTTTTGGTTGCGCAGGAAAAGGCGCGCGTGGCGGCGGGAAATGCTTTGTTCGGAGATGACCAAGTCAGCAGCGGGCGAACGGCCGATAATTAAGTTCGTGCCGCGAATTGTATGAAAAAAAGGTTCGCTTTCACTGGGAATCACGTGGAGCTTCAACACAAACGGTCCTTGAACGTGGGACTGAATCAAAATCGGTTTTTTCGCGCGTCGACCGCGTCCCGGTGGTGACAGGGCCGGACGCGGATTGTGGCCAAAACGCGGGCGGTGGAGACTAAATGCACTATTTTTAGTGGTTTGCCGAGGAGGTACCGCAATCCTCATGGACCGGAGGGCCTAGATAAAGCTGCTTCGGTTCCTTAGCTGAGTGCTTGGTGAGCAATGCGGGTTCGTGCAAAGAGTCCGGCTTTGCCGAGACACACGGTTAAATTCTACCTGAGCCGGGCGCGAACGGCGAGGGATTTTCCCGGTTGAGGGCTTTGACGAGAGGTGGTTACCGGTTGAGGCCCGACCGGCCCACCGATGCGAGGACGGGGGGGATGCCGCCCGACGGTGGGTGTTCCTGTTGGTTGATGCGGGACGGCCTTGGTTGCGCCAAGTGCAAGTAAAGGTGGCGTTCCGCTCATTCCTCGTTGATTTACGCCAAATGGGTGCACCTTTTGGTTCCCCGGGCTCTTTTACATAAAGGTCTATGGATTAAATCTCAATTAAGGGAAAGGCAATGCGGATTGTGAAAACTTGCCGCGTTGTTTTGTTAGGTAAGTGTGTTCTTGAAAGAAAAGGTGTTGCTCGTCAATGAAAACAAAAGAAAGGCTGAATTTTTGAGCGTAATTGACTTAGAATGGGGCAAGGGTTCGTTTGATTTATCGTGGTTGCTCCTTTTTTCGCGAGTAACGAGGCCCGAGATAGAGAGTTATGGTTTTGAGACGGGTGTTTCTGTGAAAGGGTAGGAGAGCGCGCGATGGTACGGACGACGCTGTTACTAGGGTTGCTCATGGTTGGTGCGACGGCACCTGCCGCGGACGGAACGGTTGCCGAGGGTTTTGCTTGGTTGGAGAACCAGTGCTTCGACGGCCGTGGGAACTTGTTTTTTTCCGACAGCACGCACGGTGAAGTGTGGCGCCTGTTTGAAGGTGGTGAGAATCGCTATCACATGGAACTGGTTCAAAGTGATTTTCAGGCGGTGATGGGTTTGGCCGTCGACGAGGCGCGCGACGAGGTGTTGGCGGTGGTGGTGCGACGGGAAGGTCGTTGGCTCGCACGCAACTATCTGGTGGCGTTTCGTGCCGAATTGCCTTCGATCTACCGAATTATCGCGAGCTTGCCGTCGAGCGGAAACGGGCTGGTTGTCCACGACCGTTTTGCCTACATATCCAGTGCACGCAGCTTTTTGCCGGAAGACGGCGTTGTTTATCGCGTCGATATTGAACGAGGTTCGGTAGATGTTTTCGCTGAAAAGCTAACTTACGCCAATGGGCTTGCGTTGGATGTGGCGAAGCAACACCTCTACGTGGGCGAGTGGGCGACCGGTGCCATTCAGGTTTTCGACCTGGCCACGGCGCGGCGTGTGCGGACGCATCACTTATTAAAGCCGCGCGATGCCGAATGGCTCGATGACATGGTGGTCGACAGCGAGCGTGGCTGGTTGTACGGGACCGATTTCGCCAAAGGCCGGGTGGTGGCTGTTCCCCTGACGGGAGAGGCGGCGGGGCCGGTTGAGGTGGCCGCCGGTTTGAAGAATCCGACCTCGGTGGCTTTTGGGCGTGGGACGGGGTTCCGCGGGTGTTCGCTGTACGTGACGGAGGGCGGTGGGTTAACCGTGCATGATGCGGATCGCCGTCTGGTGGAGGTACCCCATGTTCGTTGCGGTGATCGCGGTGGGGCCTGTGCGGCGCGTTAGCGCAACGGTTTAGACATCGGTTTTGTTGCGCCGCCCGAAGGTTGCGTTAAGCACCTTGAGGTAGGGGTTTTGATTGAGGGCTTGGTCGATCATGTACGCGGAGCCGGTGAGCACCAGGCGGCGGCCTTCCGGTAGGTTTTCTCGTTCGTGGGCGAGGGCCTGGGCGGGTTCCTCAATAACGGTTACGTTGGTTGTTTCCCGGCTGAGTTGCTTGGCGATCTCGTGGGGGGATTGGCCCGCGTAAGATGCGTTGGTGACCACGAGGCGTTCGGCAAGCGGCAGGATCGGGGCGAAAACCGCGCGCGGATCGCGGCAGCGGGTAAGCCCGACGAGAAAGTGGAATGTTTCGCCGGGGTAACGCACGCGGAGTTGCTCGGCGAGTTTGGCGATCTTATCGGCGTTGTGGGCGACGTCGGCGATGATGTTGGGGGCGACTTCCTCGAAGCGGGCGGTGAGGTGCTGGGTCATGTTGCCGGTGAGGGTGGCCAAATCGAGGCCGGGAAAAAAGTGTTGAATGGTGCGGCAAGCGAGCGCGAGGTTGCGCAGTTTGAAATCGGGTTCGCGGCGGGTGAGGACCTGCTGCACGGCGGCGGTATCTTCTTCGTTGACGACAAAAACGTCGGCGCCTTCGCTCCGGGCGGTTTTGACCACATAAGATAGGTTGGGTTCAACGGCGGTGGTGAAAAACGGCTTGTTTTTGCGGGCCACGCCCGCTTTTTCGAGCGCGCGTTGCCAGGCGTGGGCGCCGAGGGTTTTGGCGTGGTCCTCGGCGATGTTGGTGAGGAGCGAGGCGGTGACGTCGAGTGCCATTTGCGGCGTATAGCGGCCGCCGTTGCCGACCTCGATGACGGCCCAACCGACGGTGCGGCGGGCGAACAGGTGGAGCGCAAGCAAGATACCTTGTTCGGCGAAGGTGAGGGCGTCCTCGGGGCGGTGGCGGATGCGTTCCCGTTGGTAGGGCTCGAGAATGCCGTGGTAGATATCGGCAATATCCGCGTGCGCGGCGGGTTCGCCGTTCATGTGAAGCCGTTCGGCGTAGTCGAACACATGGGGGCTGGTCCAGGTGCCGGTGTGACCGGTGAAGCGCAGACCGGCGGCGATGTAACGGGCGACGGAACCTTTGCCGTTGGTGCCGGTGATGTGGATGAGGCGGGTGGGGTGACCGCTGGGCCAAAAGTGGCGGATTGCGTCCTGTACAAGAAGGATACGGCGTTTTTTGCGGGCGGCCCAGCCGGCGTGATAGAGCTCGTCGAGTGCCACGAGGTATTGGGGTTCGAAGGCCGAGGCCTCGGGGTTCGGGGAAAACCGGTCGGCGGAGACGACCATAAAAACACCTCCATGTTCAAAGCCGGCGCGATGGGCGCCTGGCCATTTTAGCGCATGGCGGTGTGGAACGGTGGTGTTTGGTGCGGTGATTCGGGATGATGGCGGCGTTGGTCCGGCGCCCGCCTAAAAAAGGGTTGATTCGGGGCAAGGTGTCGGGAAAATTCGGAAAGAATCCTCGGAGAAAAACGCGGTGCCGGCCACAACGCATACTTTTTTTGCATGTTTTTCTTTCGAATTTTTTTAAAATATTCATTTCACGGGGATCGACGTCGCGTGATGTCGTGTGGCCAAGTTGTTTATCGGCAACTTTATCGGCTGGTTTCCGTGACTCATGGTTATTTTTCGTAGGACGAGGGGGGTGTCCCCGACGTGGCTCGTTTTTAATCGGTGACGCGGCGCTTAACAACCGAGCGGTGCCGATGTGTACGTTGACAACAACTTTTTTACAACCTAATATGGTTGTGAAAAGGGCGTTGTTAATCGTTGCTGCGTGTTAACGAAACCACGAAGCTTTGCAAACTGGTGGTGAAACCGCAAGAGATTCAGTCTGAAGATTGTGAGGAGAACCTTTGCGATTAAGTGAACGGCAGAAAACGATTTATGAAGCGCTGAAGCAGATCTTGGAAAAAGGAGAACCGGTACCAACGGTCCAGGAGTTGGGCAAGATGTTCGGCATGTCGCAGCAAGCGATGTCGAAAAACCTGAAGGTGCTGGAGCGGGCGGACCTGATCGTGCGCGATCCCGGCAAACGACGGAGCATCGAATTGGTGGAGCCGCCGCCGCAAGCGGTACGGGTTCCGCTGTTTGGGCGCATTGCCGCCGGCCAACCGCTGGAAGCGATTGAAACCGAACAGTACATTGAGGTGCCTGCCGGACAGGTGCCGGCTGAGCGCGCCTACGCGCTTGAGGTGCAGGGCGACTCAATGATTGAAGACGGGATTCTTGACAACGACATTGTCATCATCCGTCGCGACACGACCGCCTACAACGGGCAAACCGTGGTGGCGGTCATTAACGGCGAGGCAACGCTGAAGCGGTATTACCACGAGGGTGACCGCATTCGCTTACAGCCCGCCAATGCAACCTTGCAACCGCTGTACGCCAACCCCGGCGACAGTTTCGAAATCCGCGGGGTGGTCCACTCCCTGTACCGCCGTTATGAAGAAGGCAACACGGCGGGCCCGGGTGTAAAGGACTAAAACCCGGCGGTTCTCGACAAACAGATAACGCCTCTTTCGGTTTCACGAAACGCGGCTTTTAGGGTCCTTCGCGGCGGCGTAGGATCCTCTGCCGCCGCGACCCTCTATCGGTTTCGCGAATAGCGAACCGTCATCTCCATCAACCACGTGGCAACGGCGTTTGCTGTGCGGTTTGGTGCAACGTGCCAAATCGAACACCAAATTCCGACATCATCATGAGTGGGTGCGTTCGGTCGCGCCATGGGCCGTGCTCTACCCACATGACGACGCCACGCCTCTGCCCCCTCCCACGCCGACCGTCTCGTGCGGTAACGGCCGTGCTCTATCCCCGTGTGCCCTGAAATAAGGCAACCCATCTCGTGAGGCTGTGATGACTGTTTTTCATGTCGACATTGAGTCGTTTCTTACCCAAATCGAACGCTTGCGCGATCCCGCGCTATGGGCGCGCCCGCTGGTGATTGCACCAGAACATGGTCGCGCGACCGTGACCGCCGCCTCGCCGGACGCCAAGCAACTCGGCATCAGCAAAGGCATGAGTTTGAGTTACGTGCAGCGCACCTTTCCCGGCGTCGCCGTGCGGGTTCCAGACGAGCCGGTGTACCGTCGCGCGCATCAGCAGGTATCGCGGCTGGTACAGCATTTTAGCCCGGTGGTCGAGCCCTTGGGTTACGGGCATTTCGCCCTGGATATGAGTGGGATGCGCGCCATGTATGGGAATTGGGACAACGCGGCCTTGAAATTGAACCGCCGGCTGAAAGAGGCGTTGCGTCTGCCCGCCACGGTCGGCATCGCCCACAATAAGTTGGTGAGCACCATCGCGGCCAAAGAGGTGCAAAAAGCAAAAGAACCCCTATGCGCCGTCGCGCTCGGCGAAGAGCCTGGCTTTTTAGCGCCGTTGTCGAGTCGTGCGCTGCCGGAGTGGGAGGATAAGGGGGTGCGTAAGTTGCTGTTTGAGTTGAACCTACAGAACATTGAGCGCATCCAGCGTTTGCCGCGTCACCTCATGGGTTTTGCCGCGGGCGAGCTGGGACTGCGTTTGCACCGCCACGCTTTTGGTGTGGACCCGCGGCCGGTTACCCCGCCCCATGATCGCAATGCATTGTGTGAAGAGTATTGTTTTCAACCGGATACCAACGATGATTCGGTTATTAAGGCGACCTTGCTGCAAATGGTGACACGCTTGTGCGCGCGCCTGCGGGCGGCCTCGGCGGCGACGAGCGAGGCCCGTCTCGCTTTGCGTTTTACCGATGATGTTTGGCGCCGTCGCCACATCCGCTTCCATCCCACGCGACAGGAGCAGGGTTTGCAAAAGGCTTTGTTGCGCCATTACGCGCGCTGGTGTGATCGGCGTCTGCGGGTGCGTTACCTCAGTTTGAGCTGTCCGGCGATCCGTGAAAATCATGCCCAGTTGCCGCTGTTCCCCGAGGCGGGGGCGGAACAGGTGTCGCCCCATTTGGATCAAATCCGCAAACGGTTTGGGCGTCATGCGATTCAGCGTGGCGGTGAACTGTTTGGTCAGGTGGGTTAGATGGCGACGGGCGCGGCGGCCGGAACGCGTTTTCAGCACATCCACATCCATAGCCAGTACTCGTTGATGTGGGGGACGGCGCCGATTGAAGGCTTGGCCAAGGTCTTGCGGGCGCGCGGGCAGAAGGTGTTTCCCCTGAGTGACCGCAACGGGTTGTACGGTTTGGTAGAGCATCTGCAGGTATGCCGCGACTACGACTTGCGGCCGGTGGTTGGTTGCGAGTTGGTTGCCAACGGTGAGTGGGCACACTGCCTGGTGAAGACGCGGGAGGGTTACCACAACCTCTGTACCATGTTGACCCAGGCCTACCGCGACCCGCGTTGGTCGCCCGCGCGTGCCCTGCGCGACTTGCACGAGGGTTTAATCGTCATCACCAACTGCGACGCCGTTCTCGAAGAAACACATGCAACAGCAGAGGTTTACGCCGACTTGTGGCCAGGAGATTTGAAGGGCGCACGTCGGTGTCGGGAACGGTGGGGGGTGCCCTTGGTGGCGAATGCACATGCATATACCGTGACCCCCGAGGCCCACCATTTGCACCGTGTCTTGCGCGCGATTGATACCAACAGCAAGCTGTCACGGCTCGACCCGGACGCGGTGATGCCGGCGGCGAGTTATTTGGCGAGCGCGGACGAGATGATCGCCCGTTTCGAAACCGAACCAAAAGCGCTGCGGGCGACGCACGAGATTCTCGAGGCCTGTACCTATGTGCCGACCATCGGCGCGTTGATTTTTCCGCCGTCTCGTTTTGATGATCATCAAAAAGTCCTGCGCGACAAGACCTACGCCGGCTTGATGCGGCGTTACGGGCAACTGACGCCGCAAATCTGTGAACGGGCGGACCGCGAGTTGGACATGATCCGGCGCAAGGGGTTCTCCAACTGTTTTTTGGTCATTGAAGACGTGGTCGGCCGTTTCTCGTTGACCTGTGGTCGGGGCAGCGCGGCGGCGAGTATTGTTTCTTACGCGTTGGGTATTACCCACGTTGATCCGATCAAGCACAACCTCTTTTTCGAGCGCTTCCTCAACCCCGGCCGCGTTGATCCGCCGGATATCGACATTGACTTCGCGTGGGACGAGCGGGACCGGGTACGCGATTACTTGTGGCAGCGCTACGGCGGTGAGCATATCGCGATGGTGTGTAACCACAACCGCCTGCAGCCCCGTTCGGCGATGCGCGAGCTGGCCAAGGTTTATGGTTTGGATGCGCGTGAGATTGAAAAAGTGAGTCATGACCTGGTCAAACACAAGCGCGCGCGCGACAAAAAAAGGGCGTTGGATTTGGCCGATCCTTGGCCGGAAATCGTGCAGTTGGCGCGGCGTTTAGAGGGCGTCCCGCGCCACATTAGCGTGCATTGCGGTGGGGTGGTGATTACGCCCGACCCGATTACCCATCACTGCCCCTTGCGGCCGATGCCGATTGGCTACGACGTGGTTCCTTGGGACAAAGACGGCGTGGAGGACTACGGTTTTGTGAAGCTCGACTTTTTGGGGAACCGCTCGCTGGCCGTGATTCGCGATTGTTTGGCGTCCGTCCGTGAGAACTATCGCGTGGACATGGACTATGCCTCGCTGAATCCCGTTGACGATCCGCGAACCAGTGAACTGATCCGGTCCGGCAACACCATGGGTTGTTTCTACGTCGAGTCCCCGGCGACCCGGCAACTGTTACAAAAAGTGCGCATGGGCGATTTTGAGACCTTGGTGGCCGTTTCCTCTATTATCCGACCCGCCGCCAACAAGGTGACCGGCGAATGGATCAAGCGGCACCGCTGGATGTGCGATGAGCAGGGCCGGCGACGGCCCGACCGCAAGCCCAACTGGCGGCCGATCCATCCCGATTTTGAGGCGACGCTTGATGAGAGCCACGGTTTGATGATCTACCAGGAGGATGTGACGCGGACCGCGATGGCCGTGGCCGGTTTTAGCGCCGCGGAAGGCGACGTATTGCGCAAGATCATCAGCAAAAAACACAAGCAGAAGGTGTTGGCCGATTACCGTGAGAAGTTTGTCGCCGGTTGTATCAAGCACGGTTTGGATCAGGCGCGGGCCGATACGATTTGGCAGATGATGATGTCGTTTGCCGGTTACTCCTTTTGCAAACCGCACTCGGCGTCGTACGCGATGGTGAGTTTCAAGTCCGCATTTCTGAAGTTCCATTATCCGGCCGAATTCATGGCGGCCGTGATTTCCAATCAGGGCGGGTTCTACTCCGCGTACGCGTATCTGTCCCACGCGCGTCGTTTAGGGCTGACCGTGGTGCCGCCGGAAATCAACGGCAGTCGGGTGGCGTACCACGGATACCGCGGTACGATTCGCATCGGGTTCATGCAAATCAAAGGTATCCCGCAAGCCTTGCGCGAACGGATTGTCGCCGTCCGTCAGGACGGTCCTTATGTGGACTTGAACGACTTTTTACAGCGGGTACGTCCGCCGTTGGAGGCGTGCAAACGTCTGATCCTGGCCGGTTGCTTTGATGTCTTGGAGCCGGAACGCAACCGACCGACGCTGATCTGGCGCGCCTTGCACTGGTTTGCCTGCCATCAGCGTCAGCACGAGGACTTGTGGGATGCGCCGGTGCGCGCCGAGGAGTTGCCGGAAATGGAAGATTATCCGGCGGCCACCAAGCTGGCGTTGGAGCGTCGGTTACTTGGGTTTTTGGTGTCGCTCCATCCGCTCCATCTATATAAAGAAGTGCTTGCCAAGGTGGCGCGTATCCGCGCGGCCGATATCGCGGGATACGTGGGGCGCAAGGTGTGTTTGGCCGGTTGGTTGATTACGGGCAAAACGGTAACAACCAAAGAGGACGAGGCCATGAGTTTTCTAACCTTTGAGGATGAGAGCGACGTATTTGAAACCGTGTTGTTTCCGCGTGCTTACGCCCAATACGCGCCCTTGCTGGACCGCGCCCATGCTTACCTCGTACAGGGTACCGTTTGTGATGAGATGGGTGCGGTATCCGTGACGATTGAGGCGTTGGTCCGCCTGTAAGAGACCTTGCGGCCTCAGGCAATGAAGGCTGGGTGGCGAATTTATGCGTGGTGGGGCGGGGGCGCTTGCCGGCGCATTTGGCGGGATTTGCCACGGGTTTTACACGGGTTAGCCGGCGTGTATGGCGCATGGCGGCTTTCCGTTGAAAGCGTAATTAAAGTAAATCCCGCACTTGACCGAATTATCAGTGTTTGATGGGCGTAGTTTGCGGGTTCCGGTGGACCGGCCCTGATCGGGATGCGGTGTCGGGTTCTGGTGTCGACCGGGGATCGACGTCGGTGGACTGAGACACAAACGTAAAGTGACGGTTCCAAAATGACGATAAGCTTAGCGGTTAAAACGATTGATGCCGTCAGGCCCGTTAATCGTGAATGCAACGCGCCGGGTGTGCCCGGGCGGCGTGGGGAACGGCACTGTTTTCTTTGGAAAACATGCAAGAATACGGAAGTGGTCTCCCTTATGCTTGGGAAACACACTTAAAGGTGAACCAATCCAGATGCTTACCTGGAAAAAAACGTCGACCTCGGGTTCGGCGGAGATGACCGCGCCGGCCGCGGGATTGGTGCAAGTTCGCCCTTGGTTTGGATCAAGTTCGGGTATAATATCGGGTGCATGTCTCTTTATGGCTGTTGATCGATTGAAACACGAACAAGAACCCGGCTGGGCAGGGTGCACTGCTTTTGGCGGCGGTGGCAACGCGGCGTCGTTCCGTTGATTTGAGGTGGTGGTTGTGGCGATTTGTGAACGCGGTAACACCAAGGCGGAACAGGTCCCGTGGGATGCGGAACCAACGCGTTGCATGGTTGGGAACATGTTCCCGGCGGAGCGCATCGTGAGAGAGGTAGGTTGATTTGGATTTGGAAAGGAAGGGGACTCTGATGCAAAACACCAAGGTTGCTGAAGAGCAACAACAGAACGCCGAAGAGGAAAGCAATCGTCGCATTTTGATCGTTGACGATAATGCCGCCATTCACGAGGATTTCACCAAAATTCTTCCCAGTCAGCCGGAAGAGTTGGATTCCTTTGACGACCTTGAGAAAGGGTTGTTCGGTGATTTGGCCGGCCAGGATCTTTCCACCAGTTCTCCCGACCCCGCTTATTACGAACTGACCCATGCCTATCAAGGTGAAGAAGCGTTTCGGTTGGTCGAGAAGGCGGAGGCGGACGACAAGCCGTTTGCCTTGGTGTTTATGGATGTGCGCATGCCGCCCGGTTGGGACGGGATTGAAACGATTAAGCGCATTTGGGAGCGTTGGCCCCACCTCGAGATGGTCATTTGTACCGCTTACTCCGATTACTCTTGGGAAAAGATCCTCGCCAAGGTGGGGACCACCGATCAGTTGATGTTTTTGCGCAAGCCCTTCGATGTGATTTCCGTGAAGCAGATGGCTTTAGCGCTTACCAAAAAGTGGAACCTGGGCCTGCGGGCGCGTCGGTACGTGGAAGATTTGGAACGCGCGGTTGAAGAGCGTACCAAGGAACTGAACCGCAAGGTGGTCGAACTGCAAAAGGCCATGGACGAGATCCAGGTGTTGCAGGGTATTTTGCCGATGTGCATGTACTGCCATAAAATTCGCGACGACGACAACTACTGGCAGCGTGTTGACGAATACCTGCAAGGCCACACGGTGGCCAACGTCAGCCACAGTGTTTGCCCTCAGTGTTACGAATCGGCGATGAGTTCCATGCTCAAAGAGATTCAAGAGGAAGAAGAAGACTAAAACCTCGGTTTCACCAAAACAAGCAGCAAAAACCCCGTTCCATGCGAGCGGGGTTTTTGTGTTTTATGGTTCGATATGATCAACTATGTCGCATTAAATTGATGTTTTCTCGATTTGTTGGTGAGAGGTTGGTCGCGGTTGAGCTAATGCCTTGGGGCTTATGACGCGGGTTCGGTTCGTGAAGTTGACGCCGGTGTCTATATAAAGCTTGTATATTAATGATTTCAGCGGGTGGGTCGTTGCGTGTGTCTGGTTAGACCACTTGGCACTGACTTTGTGTTAACCAAGAAGTTGAGTTTTAACTTTTTGTATTTGAACAAAACTCGTTTTTTTGCGTGGCTTTTCTCTACCCACGGTGCACCGGCTCGGTTTGTCTGTGACGTGGGTCCCTGATATGGTTGATTTTAGCCTCGTGCTTTCGCTTTCGGCATTATTCCCGCACTAAGCCGCCCCGTGGAAATGTCGGTTACCGCATTTCTTTTCCGCGACGCTGCGCCACCTTCGTATTCGTTTGATGCGCTTGAAACATCTGGTTTCCGTACGATCTGGTGGCGGCTTCCCCTATAGCGGGTCGCGGATTTTCTATTCACTTCAACCCTATCTCATCCATACCCCCTCCGCGGTATCCCGTCACTTGAGCTTGGATCGGATTGCTTCCGGCGGCAAAGGGATCGGTGTGTTCCGACCCGTGCGACGGGGGTTGAGATGAGATTTGCCCACCGTGTCTGGTGCATGACGACCGGGAACCGTTTTGACGATCCCGGTCGGCGGTGGGCGTCCTATGTCACTCAGAAGGGATGATCATTGATGAAATTCACGTTGCAATTATTGTTGATAGCCACCCTGTCGGTCTCTACCATCGCGGGCGATTGGCAAACCATGATGTCTGACGCCGATGTGCGTTACGAAGAAATTAAAGCGGCCTTTGACGGCTACTGGTCAAAACGACCCACGGAAGGGCGTCGTCCCGGCCACAAACAATTCGAGCGTTGGCGGTATTTCGCCGAGCAGCGTTTGTCCGAGGACGGTCGTTTCAACCACACGGCCGAATTATGGCAGGCCTGGCTGAATTCCGAGGCCCGTCGCAAGCACATGAAACGCGCCGACTTTGAGGGTAACTGGGTTTCCCTCGGCCCTGTCGGCGGTCCAAACGGCAAAGATATCGGTCGGGTGAACGGTGTGTTCGCCGACCCTGTCGATCCTCAAACGCTGTACCTCTGCACCCCCGCCGCAGGCATTTGGAAAACCACCGACGGCGGCCAAGTTTGGTTACCGATGACCGCCGGGATGCCCACCTTCGGCAGCAATGGTTTGGTCATTGATCCTCGCGATACCCGCGTGGTTCACGCGATTACCGGTGATCCCAACAGTTCCAACACCCAAAGTGTCGGTATGCTCAAGTCCGAGGACGGTGGTTTGACTTGGAACCGCACCGTCCTCGACGGCGTGACCATGATGTACGACATCGAAATGCATCGCGACAACCACGACATTATCTGGGTTGCCACCAACCGCGGCCTTTACAAAACGCTGGACGCGGGTGCTTCTTGGCAAGCCGCATTTCCCGCCGACCGCGGCAATCCTTATTTCCGCGATATCGCGGTTAAGCCCAATGACCCCAACGTTATGTACGGCATTACCATGTCTGCCGCCCTGTGGCGTTCCACCGACGGCGGCTTGAACTGGTCCGAGCAAGTCGCCCTTTCCGGCGGTCGTTCCTCCATCGCCGTCAGCCCCGCCGATCCCGAGCGCGTTTATGCCTTGGTGAGTAACGGCAACAGCCTCAAGGGTTTTTACCGCTCTGACGACGCCGGTTCAACCTACCAACTCATGGCCGACAAACCGAATCTGTTCGCCCGCTTCAACGGCGGCAATGACGGGCAAGCCTGGTACGATCAGGCGATTACCGTCGATCCGCAAGATGCCGATGTGATTTACGTCGGCGGCATCAAAATTTGGAAATCGGTGAACGGTGGTTCCGACTGGCTTTATCTCGGAACTTCCGAATCCAACCCGCGTTATGTTCACGACGACATTCATTACATGGGTATCCACCACGGCGTTTTGTACGTGGGTTGTGACGGTGGTGTCTATCGCAGCGACGATGCCGGCGAGACCTTCAACCACCTCAACGATAGCCTGAACATCATGCAGTTTTACCGTTTGGGTACCAGTCAAAAAGACGTATCTCACTTCCTGGGTGGTTCTCAAGATAACGGGACCAGCTTGCACGACAGCGCCGGCTGGAAGAAAATTAACGGCGCCGACGGTATGGAATGCGCCGTCGATCCCTTCGTGGATTCGATTGTCTATTTCAGTACCCAAAACGGCCCACTTTACCGTCGTGATCTGGCGACCGGCAGCGGTCGTTCGATCACACCCCGTGAAGACAGCGGTGCCTCCCTGCGCGGTCCTTGGGTTACCCCGTACGTTTTGGATCCCAGCCAGGAAGGCGTGATGTACGCCGGTTATTCCGACGTTTACAAGTCTACCGACCGTGGCGATACCTGGACCAAAATCAGCGATCTCCGCGCCGGTTACCTGGAATATGTGGTGGTTTCGTCCGCCGATAACCAGGTTCTTTACGCGGGTAGCAGTGGTTCCGACCAATTCTTCCGCAGCGCGGACGGCGGTGCGACCTGGTCCACCATTCGTTTTGCGCCGGCCGGTGATACCCGTTATGCGATCCACAACCTGTTGGCCGACCACGCCGATCCACGCAAACTCTGGATTGTGGTGCGCCCCAGCCCGGCAACCGTTGACGGCCGCGTCTTCCGCTCCGACGACGCCGGCGCCACTTGGACCAACATCACCGGCACCTTGCCGCAAGTGAAGGCCAACTGCTTGGTGCAAGATGTGGGTGGCGACGAACGGATCTATGTCGGTACCGACTTGGGTGTTTACTACCGTGAGCCCGGTTTCGATGATTGGATCGCCTTTAACCAGGGCATGCCGCCCGTCATCATAAACGAAATGGAAATCCAATACGCGGCCAAACGTTTGCGTGTTGCCACCTTCTCACGCGGTATGTGGGACAGCGAACTTTTCTCCGCGAGCAAAGAAGCCCCCTTGGCTGAATTCGTAACCCGCCAAGAACCCAACTGCGACGGGATGGTTGTGCGTTACCGCGACCTTTCAACCGGTTTGCCCACCAACCGTACGTGGCTGTTCCCCGGCGGTTCTCCGGCTTCCTCTACCGATGCAGAGCCTGTTGTAACCTACAGCGAGCCTGGCGTTTACGATGTGACGCTGCGCGTGAGCAATGCTTTTGGTAGTGCTGAAAAAATCGCCGAAGACTATGTGGGTGTGCCAGGTCTTCCTGTTAGCGGTGCCTTTGCCGATGACTTCAATGGTTTGACCGAAAGTGATGCCGGCATTCAGTTGGGTCAGTGGATTAACCAGCGCGATGACAAAGCCGACTGGTTGCCCGCTACTCAGGTTATCAGCGATGGTTCCGGTACTTGGACCGGTCCCGAGAGCGACGCCGGCGGTGACGGCACCTTCCTGTACCTGCCCGATGTCACCCGTGCCGGCGGAATGGACGCGGCCTTGATGTCGCCTTGTATCGATTTGAGCGGCATGGCCAACCCACGTTTGACCTTCATGCATTACCTGCGTGGCGCGGTCACGACCGAAATCAGCGTGGATGTGTTTGCCGACGGGATCTGGCACCGCGGTGTCGGCGCCAAGGCGCAAGCGCGCTGGGCTGCCAATAGCTGGAAAAAACACATCATCGAACTCTCCGAATTTCGCGGCAAACAAGTGCGCTTGATGCTGCGTGGTTCCGTGAGCCAAATGAACAACAACCGCTGTGCGATTGACGATGTGCAGGTGATTGACGACAATTCTCCGATTGCTCCCGTCATTGAGCGCATCGAGATGCCTGCCGAGGTTCAGGTTGATTCACAATTTGAAGCACGGGTTATTGCTAACGATCCCAATGGTTTGGAACTTACCTACCGCTGGACCGTCGGCGACGATTTGCAGTTCGTCGGTGAATCGCTTTTCCATACCTTTGAGCGTGCCGGCACCTACAACGTGCGGGTGATCGCAACCAATACCTTGGGTGCTTCCTCCGAGTTGACCACAACCGTGACCGCCTCGGGTGAACCCAACCAAACCCCGCAAATCACTTCCGTCAGCGTGGATCCCCAAAGACCTTTGATTGGCCAACAGGTGACCCTGTCGGCGACGGCCGTTGATCCCGACGGTGACACCCTTGAGTACACCTGGCGTTCGGGTTTTGGACCGGGCCGCGGTGTCGTGGGGCAAACCGTTCAATTCACCTTTAATCAGTCAGGCCGCCAACGGGTCTGGTTGAACGTGAACGACGGCCGGAATCGCGGCTGGGCTTCTCAAGAAGTGCTGGTCGATGTTCTGGATAACGACGGCTCAGAACGTTTGTGGCACAACGAAACCCGTGAGGCGATCGCTTTGGACGCCGGTGAAACCCGTCTGTACAAAGTAGAGCCGGTTGATAACTGGACCAGTTTGCAATTTGCAGCTGTAAACGACGCCGCCAATGTGAGCCTGTACCTCAAGGCGGGTGCGATTCCCACCACCGGCGATTACGACATGGCCGGTGTTCTAAACCGTGACGAAAAAACCATTGATGTCGGTGTTCCCGGTCAACAAAACTACTACGTGTTGTTGGTCGCGGACCGTGCCGTGACCGGCCTCGACTTCACCGTGAAAACGGAAATGGCGGAGTACATCTTCCCCGGCCAGACGCGGGATCGTCTTGACGTGGAACGCGGTAGCTACCGCTACTTCTTCGTGGACGCCCAAGATTACGGCGATTTGGTGTTTGAAACCAACCGCGGCGAAGGTGATCTCGACTTGTACGTTGCCGAGGGTTACCTGCCGACCACGGATCGCAACGACGCCAAGTCGGAAGGTTCAACCGGTGAAGAGCGGATCAGCTTGAGCAACACCGCCGGCAAGAAGTACCTGATTGGTCTCTACGGCTATGAGGATGTGCGCGGCACCAGCTTGCAGGTGAGCGGGACCCGTTTGGACAACCAAGCGCCGGTCATCGAAGACTGGTCGGTTCCGACGACTGGTAAAGTTGGTGAAACATTAACGTTCACCGCCAATGTCACGGATGCCGACGGGGACGCCCTGCAAATCCTGTGGACCAGCGGTGACGGACGCCAAGCTGAAGGCCCCTCCGTTTCCTTTAGTTATGAGCGCGTGGGTCAGTTTATCGTCAACCTTGAAGTACGTGATACCAAGGGCGGCCGTGACTACCGCACCGCGACCCTGAACATCACTGAGTCTGAAAACCGCGTACCCGTCATCAGCAGCTTGGTGCTGCCGCGTTTTGGTACCGTTGGCGAAGCGGCGACGCTGAACGTCAATGCGACGGATGCGGACGGCGACACCTTGACCTACACCTGGGACTTGGGTGACGGCAACAGCGCGACCGGTAACCCCGTGAACCACACCTACGCAAGCGACGGCTCCTTCTTTGTGACCGTTACCGTGGAAGACGGTCGTGGTGGTCGTGCCGAGGAACGCGGGACCATTCTGATCCAACCCGCGGTGAACCGCGTGCCTGTCATTACCGCGCTGACCGTTCCCGAGCAGGGTTTTGTCGGTGAGGTGACCGAGTTCAGCGTGGCTGCCGAGGATGCCGACGGCGATAGCTTGTCCACCACCTGGACCATGGGTGATGGGACCACGCTTGAAGGAACCGTTGCCGCGCATACGTACGCCGCGCCGGGTTCCTACACCGTGAATGTGGCTGTTAACGATGGAAAAGGCGGCGTTGCAACCCGTGAGGCCGTCATTGAAATCGTTGAAAACCAAGGTGTTCCCAGTGTGGCTGTCGACTCCACCCTGTTCGGTTTGACCGAAAGCACCGGTGGCGAAATGGTGTTACGTGTCGCGGTTCCCGCCGATGTGAACGCCCTTCGTTTGGTGGCCATGGGTGGCAGTGGTGATGCCGACCTCTACGTTAAGCTTGGTGAGGCGCCTTCACGGACCGACTTCCAGTTCCGGTCTTGGGAGTCGGGTAACCGCGAGGTCATCGACCTCAGCGGTGTTGCCGGCCAAACCGTCTACGTGATGCTGCACGCTTACACGGGTTTTGACGGCTTGATGTTCGGGGTGAATTCGTCCCCCACCTATACCGTGCGTCAGGCCGGTACGGTTTCCGGTCTGTGGGGCTCAAACAACGCCGCGCGCTACTTCCGTATTGTGGCACCCGCCAATGCGAACCGTCTGCAGATCAGTGTCAACGGACCCAACGGCGATTGCGATCTGTACCTTGCCGAGGGCCGCGAGCCGACCTTGCAATCCTATGATGCAGTTTCCGCCAACAGCGGCAGTTCCGATGCCTTGAGCGTTGAGAATGCCGCCGGCAAAACCTACATCTTGATGCAATACGGTTACCGTGCCTACACCGATGTAACGCTTTCGATTCAGTTCGACTAAAGCATCAACTGTCCCAAATAAAAAAGGCGCCCGTTCATGGGCGCCTTTTCTTGTTTGGGACGGTCGTTTGAAGCTATGCCGTTACGGGGCGTAACCTTCCTGTTGGTCGGTTTCGTCGATGATCAAGTGGATGTTGCCCAGGTTGGCGTCGTGGGTGCCGGGCACATCATAACCGCCGTTTTCTTCGAATTGGTTGTTGATGAGGGTGATCCAGTGGCTGTAGTTAACACCCGCCCAGCTACGACCGCGCGTGATACCGAAATACTCGTGGTTGTAGAAGCTGTTGGTGTCAAAGGTAACCCGGGATTCGGGGCTCATGGCGGCACCGATGCTGTTGGCGACAAAGGTGCTGTTTTGAATGAGGTAGGGACCGCCGAACAGAATGCTGCTCACACCGTGAACGTTGTTGGTGAAGGTGCAGCCGTCGATAATGACTTGCTGGTTCCAGGGACGCAATTGGATGCCGGCGCCGCCGGAATTCATGATGTGGCAGTTGCGAATCAGGATGTTGTCGTTTTCGTAGCTCGAGCCGAAGCCGAGGCCGATGCCTTGCCAGTAACCCTCGGCATCCACGGTGAACCCGTTGATAACCACGTTGCTGACGTCCTTCAGGGTTAAACCTTGAATGGTGACCGCGCCGCAGGCTTCGAAGATAAGGTCGCTGAAGTGGGCCATGACCGGGACTTCTTCATAAAATCCCGGGCACACAATCACGCGTTGCAGGTCTTCGTAGGAAACGGCCAGCAGGGCTTTTTGGATGGAAGGATAAACATTCCATTCGCCGGAGCGGTTGAGGCCCAGAACGTCGCCGAGATCGCAGGGTTGGCAGGCGGCGTCGTCGTTTTGGGCAAGAATTGGTTGTGTCGCGCATAGCAGTAATGAGAAGCAGATTAACAATTTCCAGTGGTGACTCATCTTAAACCTCTTTTTGGGTGAGAATGGCAGACCCATTCAAAACATTAGGACTCTGTGTTGAGGCAGAATGCGCCTAATCGGCAGGCAGGTCTCGGCAATGGACGCGACGGGTCGCGCCCTGATCGGGACGATTCATAAAAATAGGCCGGTGAAAACAGGCTCACCGATGCGATGAAATGAAAGATGCATGAAATAGAACGGATGTCGGCGAAGGTGGCGACATAAACGTTGTGAATGGAACGAGAGGACGAAGCCGATTTTCATAGTAATAGAAGACTGGCGGAAAATCGGTTGTCCCTTGTATGGATAGCTGGATAACTTCTTGGTTATCTGTGTTTTGTGGCGGATCCAGGCCGCACGATTACCGATTGAGCCGCCGCGGCGAAAATGATTTCGGGAGACGGTTCACGCGGTGCGTGGCGTGGTGTGACGGCGTGGTGTGGCATGTTATTTATGAAGTGGTGGCTCGTGGAACATGGAGCATGTTCCGGGGACGGTACCATAGCAATTAATGTACTTTGGTCGCATGGCATATGAATGATTCATCATGCTTAACTAAGGCGATTCTAGCATCCGCGAGAAAATAACTGTCAAGCGTCCCCTAGGTAAATTTACCAAAATGTGATTTGAGTCGACCGGATTGCGCCGGTGGGGGCGATTATCTAAGGTGTTGAATAGTATAGTTTTATAGGTCTAGATGACGCGCTGTCACGTCAGTCGAAAAAAATGATTGAGAAAAATAAAAACGCGTGCCGTTCCGGGTTGCCTGGGTAAACGACCTGTGTGCATAAAGTGGAGAGTGGCTCGTCTTTTCACGGCTGAATTGTCGTCAAAAGAACAGGCGGCATGATTGGGGCATGGAAACGCGGGCCGGGATGCCCGCCCGGGCCGGGGGATCTCCTTGGGGCAAACCCGCATTGCTTACAAGGATTTGCCGCGAAAAGCAGATAGCCTTGTGCGTACGAAGATGGCGACCAAGCCACGGCACAGGGGTCCGACCCTTCGGGGTCCGACCATTCGGGGTCCGACCATTCGGGGTCCGACCATTCGGGGTCCGACCATTCGGCGTAGCAGCTGAGGCGAAGGCGGCTCGACGGAGTAACGCGGACCGCCGCCCCGCGGAAGGCAAACCCCTAATCGCATGGGTTGTTCCGTCGCAGAATTCCTTGTGAGAAATGCGGGTCAATACCCTTGGGAGCGATCTTCGAAGAAACCGCGCAAGCCCGCTTCGGTGAGCAGGCCGTCCCGGTGCGCCTGGCGCAGCCAAGGGTTGTCGAGGCCGCGCACGAGTTCGTCGAGGCGGGCGCCGCGTTTGACCTCGCGGTAGAGGCGTTTGAGGTGATCAAAAAGCCGACAATCAAAATCACCGACGACGGGAAAGGGGCCTTTTTTGGGGGAGGCTTGGGGCTTCATTCTGGAACTCCTTGAGCGGGCGTGAGACAAGCTTGGCGGCCGGCTTCTTACGTCGGCACATGGCTAAGCTTGTCCCAGGGAGGGGTGGGCCCGCTTCTTTAGAGGGAAATGACCGCGCATTCGCGGTTGGGAAACAGGAGGGGGAGGGCGCGTGCCGCCAGGATATCAACCCCGGAAAAGGGGTGTGCGGGGCGCGCGACAGGAATATTTCAGGACAATTTGGTTGACAAAGACTGCATTGTAGCAGTGCTTGTTATCCTTTCCAGGCGAAAAATAAGAAAAAAAAGATCAATCCGGCCTGGTATTTCTTGGGCTGTCCGTAAAGCCGCCGGGCGTGTCGCAACGCGCGGTGGCGGGAATCTTTGGGGTGACGTGATTGGTTGGTGCTTCTCCACGGCCGCGGATCGTTGGTGCCCGTGGCCGCGTCTTTGGTCGAACTGTTTCTCAAGATAGGGTTCAAATTTGGAGAAAACGTGGAGGTCGCGGGTGATCACCCACGCTTGTGGTCTGAATCACGTTCGGTGATCCCATTTGTTGGTTCGTGGGTTCTGCCAAGCTTAGCGCGCATTTCTCAGAAGGTTTCGTGGCGAGAAGCTGAACGCCTTGTGTGTACGAAGATGGCGACCAAGCCACGGCACAGGGGGCCGACCTTTCGCGGGGCCGACCTTTCGGACCCCGATCGGTCGGCGTAGCAGCTGAGGCGAAGGCGGCTCAACCGAGTAAGTCGGAATGCCGCCCTCTCGTAATTGCACGGGTTGCCCCGCGGCAGAATTCCTCGTGAGAAATGCGGGTTAGGTGGATTCTCCGTATGTTTGGTGCCATTCTTTTTTGAGGGAGACCTCGAAAAGGAATGCGCCGAAGGGAACAATCGATGCAACAAAAGCCAGCAGGGCACGGCCCATCTTCCAGTCGGCCTCGACCCAAACACGCAATAAGGCAATCATAAAAACAATAAATAAGAAGCCGTGTATCCGTCCCACGATGCTCACCGCGCCGGGCATATCCGCCATGTACTTGAGCGGCATGGCGATGAACAGCAGGATTATGTAGGACGTGCCCTCGGCAAGG
Organism: Acanthopleuribacter pedis; assembly: GCF_017377855.1. Classification (GTDB taxonomy): domain Bacteria; phylum Acidobacteriota; class Holophagae; order Acanthopleuribacterales; family Acanthopleuribacteraceae; genus Acanthopleuribacter; species Acanthopleuribacter pedis. The sequence goes on along the minus strand of NZ_JAFREP010000013.1, from coordinate 122,535 downwards.
CTCACGATGCGGAATTGACCCAATGCCGATTTGAGGAGTTCACCCATTTCGTTCCTTCCTTGTATGTAAGCGGCCGAGGCGCGGTCGGAACATTCGCGACGGCAGGTGCGTCTTGGGTGTAAGGTGTTGTTACCTTGTGGTTTGTGTGCTCTACAAACGCGCCCGGACCGGAGTGAAAAACCATGGTGTGGGGGGCCTCTTTTGCGCCTGTGCGTCGTCCTGGTCGCCCCGTTTCCATGCGTCACAAAGCCTAGCAAGAACCACCGCGGCCGAGAAGCGCCTTTTTCGGAAGAGGCCCTAATGGGGCGATCCAGGCGGATCGCTTGGGTGTCGGCGGTTCCGCTCCATGGGTTTTCCACACCTCATTGACAGAATTTTCACACGATTTAGCTGGACATGACACCCGAACTCAGTTTTAATGAGCACGAAAGTTGGCGCGACAACGTCGTTTTTCGCCCACTTTACTTTGGTAGATTTCGCGATACGGTTCTTGTTAGAGCCGCCTTTGTGTTAATTTGGCGGAAGCCCAGGCTTCCTGAACGATTGCAGAAACGCTTCAGCATCGCGTCCATGCCTTCTACCAAAAATTACTGGAAAGGTTTTCAGTAAATGGTTCCCAGTTCCCGTTATCTGCAGTATCTCATTGTCCCTGACAATCAGAAGCATAAGTCCATTTTTCCAAAACTAGGTAAACATGTGGCTCGCAGGATAAGGCGAAACCGGGGTGACCTAACCGTCACTTGTGAATCCGGGAGCATTGTTATCCCCTAAGTCCGTAGCCCCATAATCACCAGGCATTGAGAAGCCGCTGTCCATGCTTCCTGTGTCGCAAGCTTGTTTTGGAGAAGTATTTCATGATGAAGATTTTTATCGGTAACCTTAGCTGGGGAACCAAAGAGGACGCGATCCGCGAACTCTGTGAGCAATACGGTGAAGTTGAGCAGGTTCGCCTGATCACTGACCGTGAAACCGGCCGCTCCCGTGGTTTTGCTTTCGCCAGCTACGCCAACCGTGACGATGCGTTGAACGCCATCGAACAAATGAACGGCATGGAGTTCGACGGTCGTAACTTGAACGTCAACGAAGCTCGCGAACGCCAGCCTCGCCCCGCCAACGTGTGGTAAACAAATGACCGGCATTTAAGCCTGGTCGTCGTTAAAACGCCGTGAGACATCCTTATGCTCACGGCGTTTTGTGTTTTTATCCCTTTGATTCCGCGGTTTCCTCACCAAGTACCGCGATGAGTGTGCGAGGCAAGTGCCTATGGGTTGGGCTTGGAAAGTCTTTGGTGCCGCCGTTGGTACGGCATGGGGTCCGCTAGGGGCCGCTTTGGGAACCTTGGTTGGTCACCGCATTGATTCCTACATGGCAGAGGATGACCGCGAGGAAGGCGCCGTCGAGCTTGAAGGCGTGGCCGCTTATTTGTCTCAGGTCGCCCGATCAGGCGGGCCCATGAGTGAGGCCGAGCAGGCGCTGATCGTGGATATTTGTGCCTCAATGGCGCCGAAAGTACCCCGGCAGGCGGTCGCTACCCTGGTGGGTGGGGTTCAGGGCCATACGCGGGTATCCTCGCGGCTTTTTGAGACAGCGCGCGAGCGGCCCGAGTTGCGTTTGTCCTTGCTCATGATTGCCTGGCGGGTCGCGGCCCGGGAGCATCGACTTACCGAGGCCCGTTTGCAGTGTATTCAGGCCTTTGCCGACCGCATGGGCGCGACGCCGGAAGAATTTCAATTGTGTCGCCAGCCTTACTACCGGCAAATCGGCGAAACACCCTATAAAATTCTCGGGCTTCCCAGCGATGCCGACGCCAAGCAAGTGAAAACCGCTTTCCGCGAGAAAAGTATTGCCTATCACCCGGACCGCAACCAAAATGCCTCGCCCGAGTTACAGGCCCTCGCCGCCGAACGGTTTCATCAAATCAAACAGGCTTACCAAGCCATTCAGAACCAAGGTGCCATGGGCAAGCTCTATGGGAAACAAGGCGAGCCCGCGGGTTTGTTTCATCCTGACGGGGGTGAGGTGGCCTGTTGTTTTGTATGTGGTCAAAAGGCGCGTTTACCGCAAGACCAAAGCAAGCATGCCCGCGCACGATGCCCCAAGTGTCAGGCCTTGTTGTTGTTTGAGCGGACGACCGCGCAACAGTGGTTGGCTTATCCGCGTTCCTAAGTTTTAGGCTACGTCTCTGGTTTTTCGAAAACGGCGCAAAAACGCTTGATTGTGAATTTTGGTTTCGCGATGGTGTTGGCGGTTAATTGGGCTAGTGTAAAAGTTTGTTCGGTTGTATTCTGTTGTGAATTTTGCTTTTTCGAACGTGGGGATTTGTGTGGTTTTGGGGGTGGCTATCGGGGGGCCGTGGAATGGGCTGTATGGGAGCCAATGGTTTTTCCCGTTTCGGTGAATTAGAGGTAACCCCTTGGATGTAGATTGTTTCTACTTTAGTCATTTTGAGAAAAGGCAGGGTTTGGCGTAGGGGTGTTTTTGTCCTTGGTTGCATCGTGATAACTTTTGACCGGCTTTGTCTTGGTGGGCAGAATTTACGTCAAAAATATGTAAAAAATACTACTTATCGAGTTATTTTGGTAAATATGTGAGTGCAAATCTGTAGTGAACAGGCTACACTAACCTCGGTTTTCTTCTCGTGAGAAGACCGAGCCTTGCCTCGGTAAGGTGCTTAAGTCGCCGTCGGTGTTTCTGCCGATGTTCGCTCTGGACGCAACTGTGTCACCCCGCTACGCCATTTGGCACTTCTTTTTACGAACGAGCGGGGTTGCTGGAAGCCGATCTCCCTTCGATGTCTTTGCTTCTCATTCCATCGAAACCTTGTGGTTTCTTGCACCTTTGTCCCTTTTGAATTCCTGAATCGTCTTTACATGGTGATCTCTCCTCATCTCGGCGGCAACGCCGATGATCGGATTGGCGGACCCGGTGGACGATCCCCTCACACCACCCCGTAATTGCACTTCCGGTGAGAAACGCGGGCTGCCCTTCCGAGAACCGACCAGCCAAGCGTCGTGTTTGTCGCGCGCCTAACCCAAGCGGAGCTTGCGACGCGCTCTTTTTTCCCGGAAACCACGAGGAAAGAGCTGAAGGCGCCTGGTAATGAGGCAAGGTTCATCCTTGCAAACGACTCGTCGGCCCGATTGCCCCTGAAGAACCCATCCTTGGAGGATAGACACTATGACGCAAGGCAACGCAGCACCTCAAGAATCGACGGATTGGACGACGGGTATTTGTGCCGACGCCGTGCAAGCCCAAGGTTGCGCGGAAATTGTGCCTTGCCCTAACTTCCTCGGAGACGCCGTTTTGGTGCCGGAACCACCCCTTGCGCCCATTTCCCGTGAGGAAAAAGAAACCTTGTTTGCCCGCCTGGATAAGGCATTGCGGGACCCGGCCACCCTCAATGAAATGCAGGCCAAGCGGTGTGCCATTTGGCAACCCGCCGTGGTTAAGGTGTTGAGTCACTTAATCGCCCGCTTTAACCGTTGTGCCCACGTTCGCTTTGATTTGAACCTTGCCACGGTTTGTATCTCTTTTGACGAATTTAAAATTTTATTAAACGAGCTTCTCGAAAACGCGCTCGCTTATTCCAACCCGAAGTCGGATGTGGTGGTCAAAGGTCGTGTTTCCGGTAGCGCCTACTTGGTGTGCGTCTCTGACGAAGGGGAAGGCATGCATGAGGATGATTTCAGCCATGTGACCCCGTACCACCAAAGCGAACCCCAAGAGGATGACGGTTTGGGTTTGCACCTGTGTAAACGAATTGCAGAAGTACACAGCGGCGCCTTGACGATTCGCAGCACGCCGGGCGAAGGCACGACGGCGACGGTGGTGTTGCCGCTCGGATAACCCGCATTGCTTACAAGGAATTCTGCCACGGGGCAACCCATGCGATGACGCGGGTTTGCCTTCCGCGGGGCGGCCGACCGCGTTACTCGGTCGAGCCACCTTCGCCTCAGCTGCTACGCCGAATGGCCGGCCCCGCGAAAGGTCGGACCCCGAATGGTCGGACCCCGAAAGGTCGGACCCCGAATGGTCGGACCCCGAAAGGTCGGACCCCTGTGCCGTGGCTCGGTCGTTATCTTCGTGCGCACAAGGCTTTCAGCGCTCGCGACGAATCCTTGTAAGCAATGCGGGTTAAGGACCCGGTTGGTTTTGTACCACGTGGCTTTTTCATGGGATAGCGCCCATGACAGGAAGCCTCGCTTGTGCTGCCTCTGGCGCGGGCTGTAACGCCTGTACGCGCGGTTCGTCTTTTTTGCGAGGTGCCGGCGCGTTCTTTTTGTTATGCGGTTTGTTCTGTGTTGATTTTATTGGTTTGGTAAAAGAGTTGGGGAGCTGAACTATTGAGGCGGCGGATGCTTTGGGAAAGGGTTTCGCCTTAATGGCGGCCCGGTTGCGGGCCCGTTGCAGCGAATTTTTTTGGTGGCCGTTGTAGGGGAATTTTCCCCGCTTGAGGTGCTTCCTTTGTGGATGGAAATCTCGGAACGGGTCGCCTGTGAATGTCAAAAAAAAGTAAAAAAAAATCCGATTGGACCTGGGCGGGAACCCTGGGATGGGACTACAATAGGGCAACACTTCTCAGAGATGTCACGCGGCACCATGGCCTATCGTTTTCACCGGACTATGTGCGTTTCTTCGGCCGCGTTTCTGTATATGCCTATTCCATTTCATCGTTTTTGCCAGGGGAGGTCGCTCGGCAATGAAAAAAGCTTCTGTTTCTCTTGTGTTCGTTTTAGCGGGACTAATGTCCTTAACCGGGCTTTGGTATTTGAACCAGAGCCCAGGTACCCCGGAGATGGTTATCCCGGATGAGTTCGCAAACAAAAAGGCCAAACCTTACGACAAGCCGGACGAGGCCGCGGCATTTTTTAAAAGCAAGCGGATCCCTGAAGGCGAGACCCGTTCCTACGGGAATCTCTGGTTTGAGGCGAAAGCGCAAAGCGAAAACCTGCCGCTGTACAGCTCCCGTTTGGGCCGTGAAATGGGCCGTGACGAAGTTGTCCGAAGTGGGGTCGCTTCTTGGGAAAGTTTAGGGCCCGGTAACATCGGCGGTCGTACCCGTGCGATGGTGATTAACCCCGACAACCCCGACCATATGGTTTCCGGCGGTGTTGCCGGCGGCATGTGGGTCACCATGAACGGCGGTGAGTCCTGGACAGCCACGGGCGACAACTTGGCGTCCATTGCCGTTTGCAGCATGGCGATGGATCGCAATGATCCCATGACCATTCTGGCCGGTACCGGTGAAGGTTTCTTCAGCGGTGGTGCCGTGCGTGGTGGTGGGATTTTTAAATCAACCGACGGCGGGATGACTTGGGTGCGTCTCGACGCAACCACCGGCGAAGATTTCTTCTACGTTCAAGACATCGTGGCGTCGGTTGTTCAAGCGGACACCTTCTATGCCGCGACCCGTACCGGTATTTTCCGTTCGGCCGACGGTGGCGACACCTGGACGCTGATGGTTTCCGCGGCGGCGTTTAACGGTGCCATGGACCTCGAGATCCGTACCGATCAGACCACCAACGACGTTTTGTTCGCGACCATTGGGACCCTGACCCAATCGGTATTGGTTCGCAACGACGACGCCGCGGGTGAAGGTGTGTTCAACATTGTTTACACCGAAGCCAACATGGCGCGTTCTTCTGTTTCGGTTGCCCCTTCCAACCAGGACATTGTTTACCTGTTGATGTCGACGTCCACCGGTCAACCGATTAGCTCGGCGTTTACCCACGGCTTGCTGGGCATCATGCGTTCGGAGGACGGCGGCGATACTTGGGCCGATGTCCATCGTACCGAGTTGCCCCTCGAGGGCGCTGATCTGATTCTGACCAACTCACCGTCCTTCGTGTGTTTTGGCGGCACCAGTATTTCCAGCCAAGGTTTTTACGACCAGTTTATTCGCGTCGATCCCATTGATCCCGACATTGTTTGGACGGGTGGTATCGATACCTTCCGTTCGGATGACGGCGGTCGCACCTGGGGCATCGGTTCCCTGTGGTGGTTAAACCCAACCTTCCCTGAATATACCCACGCCGACTTGCACAACGTTTTTTACCATCCCGATTACAACGGCACCACCAACCGCAAAATGTACGTTGTGGGTGACGGTGGTATCTACAGCACCGAGGATGCTCGCGCGCCTGTTGCGCCGGTAACCGCGGCTAACGTTTGTAGCTCGAACAATGAAATCGGTATGGTCTGGAAATCCCTCAACAACAACTACGGTGTAACCCAGTTTTACCACGGCCTTCCTTTCCCCAGTGGTACCGCTTACTTTGGCGGCACCCAGGACAACGGAACCTTGTTGAGTTCAGACCGTGCCGGCGCTGAAGCTTGGATCGAAATCTTTGGTGGTGACGGTGGTTACGTTGCCTACGATCCCACCAACACCTTCACCATGTATGTTGCCACCACCGGCATCTCCATTCGCAAATCCATCGACGGCGGCCTCAACTTCGCGGGCGCGACCAGCGGCATCGCTGATCAGGGTTTGTTTATCAACCCTTATCTGATGGATCCCAACGACCCCAATCGCCTTTGGACGGGCGGGACCTTCCCGTGGCGTACCGATGACGCGGCCGGCAACTGGGTTCAAGCCGGTCCAAGTTTCGGTATTAACCACAGTGCCTGGGCCGTTGCGCCCGGCAATTCCGATCTGGTTCTGGCGGGTACCACGCTGGGTATCATCCGTCGCACCACCGAGGGCACGACCGCAACCGCGGATACCAACTGGGGTGCAAGCTGGCCGGTTCGTGGCAATGTCTCCTCCGTGGCCTTTGATCCTCAGGATACCAACATTGCCTACGCGACCTATTCCACCTTTGGTATCGGCCACGTTTGGCGCAGTACCGACAGCGGCCAATCTTGGACCAACATTGACAACGGTTTACCTGACATTCCCGTTCACAGCGTGGCCGTTCACCCGGCTGACAGCAACCGCATCTACATCGGTACCGATTTGGGTGTGTATGTCAGCACCAACAGCGGTATGAGTTGGAGCGCGGAGAACACCGGTTATGCCAACGTGGTGACCGAATGGCTCCAGTTCATCGAAGACGATTGCCGCGTCATTTTGTACGCCTTTACCCACGGTCGTGGTGCATGGCGTCTGCCGTTGAGCAGCATCACGCTTTCCGCACCCGGCACCACCGTACCGCTCGGCGGCGACACTGGTAGCTTCGATGTGACCGCGTTGGCGAACTGCGAATGGTCGGCTTCCACCGATGACGACTGGATTCGCATCACCGCCGGTGACACCGGCACCAGCAACGGTACCGTTGAGTTCAGTGTTGCACCCAACACCGGTGCTTCGGCTCGGACCGGCATCATTCGCGTTGGGACCCGTTCCTTCACCATTGAGCAGGCGGGTGACGAGACCTGTACCTTTGAATTGAGTGCGGCTTTCGTTTCCTTCCCCGCCGCCGTGTCTCAGAGTACCTTTGACGTTACCGCGACGCCCGGCACCTGTTCTTACGCCGCGGTGAGCAACGACAACTGGCTCTTTGTGATCGAAGGCGCTCTGGGTACCGGTTCCGGCACCGTGGGCGTCGGCGTTCGCGAGAACACCACCTTCTTGGCGCGTACCGGCACCATCACCGTTGAAGATCAAACCTTCACGGTTAACCAGGCGGCCGCCATTCCTTGTACCTTCACCTTGGGTACTTCTTCCGGCTCGTTTGATGCGATGGGCGGCGAAGGGTCCTTCACCGTGGCCACCAGCCCCGATTCCTGTTCCTGGACCGCGACGACGGATGATTCTTGGATCACCATCGGCGTTGGTTCCGGCAGTGGCGCGGGTTCTGTAAGCTTCACCGTTGCCGCCAACATTGAAGCGACCGCGCGTTTCGGCGTCATCCGCGTCGACGACCAAGCTTTTGTTGTGCAACAGGCCGCGGGTGCCGGTTGTACCTACACCTTGAGCGAGGAAAGTGCTTCTTTCACCGCTGATGCGGGTGAGGGAACCTTTACCGTTACCTCAAGCCAAGACGCCTGTACCTGGACGGCGACCACCCAATCCGCTTGGATTACCATCACCTCGGGTGCCACCGGCACCGGCACCGCCGACGTGGCCTTCAGCGTTGCGGCCAACACCGCCACGACCTCACGGGTTGGCACCATCCAGGTCGCCGACCAAGTGTTCACCGTGACCCAAGCAGCCGGCGTGGCTTGTACCTACACGCTTGATCCGGTGACTGAGACCTTCACCTCGACCGGTGGTTCCGGCACCTTCTCCGTGACCACCAATGCGCAAACCTGTGATTGGACGGCAACCACCCAGTTCAACTGGATCAGTCTGCCCGTAAACGCCACGGGTACGGGTGACGGTTCCGTCACCTACACCGTGGCGCCCAACACCACGAGTGCCGCGCGGACCGGTGTGATTCAGGTCGGTGACCAGATTTTCACCGTTGAACAAGATGCCGCTTCCGCTTGTGATCTCACCTTGAGTTCAGACGCCGTCGTGCTCAATGCATCCGGTGGCCAAGCAGGCTTCGACATCACCACTAACTTGACGGATTGTGGTTGGACCGCGACCGCTTCAGATCCTTGGATCCTGATCACCCAAGGTCAGAACGGCGCCGGCAACGGCAGTGTTTCTTTCACCGCTCAGGCCGTGACCGAGGGCTTCCGCCGCGCGACCATTACCGTCTTCAACAGCGATGAAACCTTGACCTTCACCGTTTCGCAGGGTGCCTGTGTACCAAGCGAAACCTTCACGAGCAGCTTGGCCGGCTGGCCCGCGAACAACGTGTTGACCTTGGTTCCACTCGCCGGTTGTACCAATGAAGCGCAACCACCCGCGAATAAGGCGACCTCTCAGCCTTCTCTCGGTGAGACCGCGCCAACGCCTGGTGATCGCTAAACCCAGGTCTAACCGCTAATGTGCCTGCCAAGGGCGTTGCTGCACCGCGCGGCAACGCCCTTTTTCTATTCGGCGCCTGGGTTTAGGGGTGCGTTCCTTTCAGATTTTTTAGTCGGATCACCCGCGGGGCTTAGCCTGTTACGCGTCACCATGTTTTGGCGGGAACCCCACGTGTCCTTTTCGAAATCGTTGAAGATCCTATCGATTCGTGCCGAAAGGGATAAGCATGTCTCCTTGATTGAGTGGGCTAAAGCCTACCTGTTGGGTTTGGTGGTTCCCTGTGCTCGTGTCGGGCTGGATGGTTCGCCCACAAATGTCACCAACCCTTTGGCGCCGGCTTGATGACCGCGTGCTTCCGCTTTCCCCAAGGGGCGGCGTTCTTCGCACGAAAACGGGTTGGTATTCGCCATTGGACCGGTTGGGAGGTCGCTCGCTCATGAAAAAGGTTTTTCTTTACCTCTTGATTCTGATGGGGCTGCTTCCGTTTTTCCTGATCCGGCCGGTCAACCAAGTTACCCAAGCGGCCCCACCCGGCGTTCCTTTAAAGAGCCCGAAAACCCAACCCAAGCCCTTTGATCAACCTGCCGAGGCCGTTGCTTTTTTTTATCAAAAACGCATGCCCGCTAACGGTGGCCCTTCCTATTTTCAGCGTTTCCGTGAGGCGCTTGCCGCGAGCCTCCGCCAACCCACTTTTAGTTCGCGTTTGGATCGCGCCCTTCCCGGCTCGCAAACGAGGGATGAGAACGATCCGTCCTGGCAAAGTTTGGGGCCGGGCAATATCGGGGGGCGAACCCGTGCCCTGGTGATCAATCCCACCAATCCCGATCACATGGTGGCCGGCGGTGTTGCCGGCGGGACCTGGCTTTCGCTCAACGCTGGGGGACGTTGGACGCCGACGGGTGATCAACTCGCCAATCTCGCCGTTTGCAGTTTGGCCATGGATCCCCATAACCCCAATGTCATTTTGGCGGGGACCGGTGAGGGCTTTTTTAATTCGGATAGTGTTCGGGGCGCCGGGATCTTCAAATCGACCGACGGCGGGCTCAATTGGACCCATCTCGGGGCGACAGACAACGCCGATTTTTATTATGTCAACGATTTGGTGTACAGCGCCCGCGAAAACGGTGTTGCCTATGCCGCGACACGCACCGGGGTCTTCCGTACCTTGGACGGTGGTGCGACCTGGGAAGGCATCTTCTCAACCCATACCGACGGGGGCTGCCTCGATTTGGCCATCCGTACCGATTTAGCCGCGGACGTGCTGTTCGTATCCGTGGGGAACAGAACCACCGCCACTGTATACCGCAATCAGGATGCCGGCGGATCCGGGACTTTTCAGGCCGTTTACAGTGAACCCGACATGGGGCGTACCTCGATTGCCGTCGCCCCGTCCAATCAGTCCGTGATTTATTTACTGGCCGCGAACCTAACCGGCGCCGGCGCCGACCGCTTCCAAGATGGTTTACTTGCCGTGTTTCGCTCCACGGACGGCGGGGATTCCTTTACCGCGCGTCATCGCGCCGAGGCGCCGATAGAAGGGGCTGATCTGTTGCTTTCCAATCCTTTGGCTGCTTGCGAAGGTTTGTTTTTGAGTCAAGGCTGGTACGACAATGTGGTCGCCGTCGACCCCGTTGATGAAAACATCTTGTGGGTTGGCGGCATCGATACCTTTCGCTCCGACGACGGCGGCATCACCTGGGGAATGGCTTCCCACTGGGCTTTGTCGCGCGATCAACCCAACTACGTCCATGCCGACCAACACGGTTTCTTTTTTCACCCCGATTACAACGGAAGCGATAACCAAACCCTGTTCATTACCAACGACGGCGGCATCTTTCGCACCGATAACGCGCGTGCCGAGGTGGCCGTTGTGGATGAATCCGCCGCTTGTCAGGCGCTGGGTACGTTCGAAGTCGTGTTTCAGAACCTTAATCATCAATACGGCGTGACCCAGTTTTACCACGGCATGCCTTACCCTGATGGAACCCGTTACCTCGGTGGAACCCAGGATAACGGAACCTTGCGCGGCGATGATGCCGGGGGTGCGAATGCTTGGGCGCAAGTCTTTGGGGGAGACGGCGGTTATGTGGCCATGCACCCCGACGACCCCGATACCCTCTACGTGGAAACAACCGGTATTTCGATTCACAAATCCATCGACGGCGGCATGTCTTTTGTTCGCGCGACTTCCGGGATCGAGGATGTTGGGATGTTTATCAATCCCGTGTTGATGGACCCCAACAACCCCGAACGATTGTGGACCAGCGGCCGTGCCCTTTGGCGAACCGATAACGCCGCCGTTTCGTGGCAACAGGCCTCGACCCAATTAGATGAAAGCCGGGGTCGCGTGAGCGCCTTGGCCGCGGCGGCCGGCAATTCCGACTGGGTCATCGCGGGCACGGAAGACGGTTTCATTCGCCGCACCACCGCGGCGACCATCGCCGACGAAACCACGGTTTGGCAGGAGGGCCAACCCCGCGCCGCCTATGTTTCTTCCGTCGCCTTTGATCCCAGCAATACCCTTTTGGTTTATGCGACTTACGCCACCTTCGGGGGACCCCACGTCTTTATGAGCCGCGATGCCGGGCAAACCTGGACGCCGATTGACAACAATCTGCCTGACATGCCCGTCCATGTGATTGCCGTTCACCCTTCCGACAGCAACCGACTGTACCTGGGCACTGATTTAGGCGTTTTTGTTAGCACCGACCAAGGGGCTTCCTGGTTTCGGGAACACACCGGCTACGCCAATGTGGTGACCGAATGGCTAACCTTCGCGGCAAACGATTGCGGCTTGATGCTGTTTGCGTTTACCCATGGTCGTGGCGTGTGGCGCCTGCTCTTGGAGGGAGTAACCCTGTCGCCCCTGCGCCTGGATCTCTCCGCTAACGGCACGGCGGGTAGCTTTAACCTAACCACTTTCGCCAACTGTACTTGGACCCTGAGTACCGAGGCCGACTGGATAACCTTGAATGCCGACCTTTCGGGAAGAGGGAGCACCCGCGTCGATTTCACCGTGGCGGATTTGGCGGCGGGTGAACCCAGTCGCGTGGGGGTGGTGACCCTTTCAAATGCCATTGAAACCAAGATCTTTACCGTGTCACAACAAGGCTGTTTTCAATCCGATGCCTTTTTCGCGGCGCTTCCCGTCTGGCACACCAACGCGACCGTGCTTGACCTCGTTGCCTTGTCCGGTTGCGCGGTTTTTGCGAAACCACCTGTCGATTAATGATTGTTTTTGCACAGCCAAACGCCGGTAGCATGGCAGTCTTTAGCTCGGCTTTTTGTCTTTCTTTGTGAATGGGTGAGTGTAAAAAAAAGGGTACGGCAAATACTTTGCCTGGCGAAGCCTCGGGCGAACAACTAAAATGAATGCATCATAACCATCACAAACCAACTATCGATATGCGGGCGGCGGCCGTGAACCTTCGCCTTGAATTCGATATGTTTCTTTGCTTGAACCTCATTACCCGCCCGGCTTATCGCGGTTGGTTGCGGAGGTCGAAACCCTGTTGGAAGCCCCTTGTTTTTTGGGGTGGGCCCACGGGAACCGAGACCACATGGAACCGCGCCAATAATTGAGGAGCCGTGCCGGCTGAGGTTAAGTTGCCGTTGGGGGAGGTTGCCCGGCCATGAAAAATGCACGTATTGCCTTAGGTTTGGTTTTCGTCGGACTTATTTCATTCTCCGGTTTTTGGCTGAAACCCCCACCGGCGTCAAGCACGTCCACCGGCGAACCCATGCGCGCCGACGCGTTTTTAAAAGATAAAGGCAAAAACCCCTACGATCAGCCTGCCGAGGCCGCCGCGTTCTTCCAGCGCAAGCGCATGCCCGCCGGCGACAATCAATTGACCTACCACCAGCGTTTGTCGGCGGGGCAAGCGGAAAGTGACGCGCTGCCGCTGTTCAGTTCCCGCTTCGATACCTATCTTGATCCCGAGGAAGCGACCCGGTTCGGTGGGGCCGCGAGTTGGTCGCAATTGGGGCCGGGCAATATTGGGGGTCGGACCCGCGCCATGGTCATCAACCCGACCAATCCCGACCTGATGGTCGCGGGCGGCGTCTCCGGGGGGACCTGGCGAACCACCGACGGCGGCGCCAATTGGACCGCCACCGGTGATATGTTGGCGAACCTGGCCGTCACCAGCATGGCCATGGATCCCAACGATTCCGACACCATTTTGGCCGGTACCGGTGAAGGTTTTTTTAACATCGACGCCGTGCGTGGCGCCGGCATCTTTAAATCAACCGACGGCGGCCTTACCTGGGCCTATCTCGCCAATACCGCCACCTCCGACTTCTACTATGTAAATGACATTGTTTACAGCACGACCGTCGCCAATGTGGCTTACGCCGCGACCCGGACCGGGATTTTTCGCACTACCAACGGCGGCACCAACTGGACCCAAATTTATACCGCCGGTGTGACCGGGGGCTGTTTGGACCTTGCCATTCGCTCCGACCAAGCCACCGATGTGCTGTTTGCTTCCGTGGGCACCTTTACCCAGGCAACCATTTACCGCAACTCAGACGCCGCCAATACCACTACCTTTACGTCCGTTTACACCGAAACCGACATGGGCCGCACCTCGATTGCCATCGCCCCTTCCAACCAGGATGTCGTCTATTTGCTGGCTTCCAACCGCAACGGCGGGGGTATTTCGGGGTTTACCTACGGTTTGTTGGCCGTCATTCGCTCAACCGACGGCGGCACCAGTTGGTCGGATCGACACCGTTCGGTGAGTCCCATCGACGGGGCCGACTTGTTGCTATCGAACCCGCTGAGTTTTCTGTGTTCCGCCTCGATTCTTAGCCAGGGCTGGTACGACAACATCATCGCCGTGGATCCGCTTGACGAGGATATCGTTTGGGCCGGCGGTATCGATACCTTTCGTTCCGACGACGGCGGCGCCAGTTGGGGCATGGCCTCCCACTGGGCCGTAAACGATACCGCTTCAATGTACGTCCATGCCGACCAACACGGCTTCTTTTTCCATCCCGATTACAACGGGACCACCAATCAGACCCTGTACATCACCAATGACGGTGGCGTCTTCCGTACCGACAACGCCCGTGCCGCCGTGGCCACCATTGGCACCAGCGCCGCTTGCTCCGCCTCTGGAACCTTCAGTGTCGTATTCACCAATTTGAACAACAGTTACGGGGTTACTCAGTTCTACCACGGTTTGCCCTATCCTTCCGGCGACACCTACTTCGGCGGCACCCAAGACAATGGGACCCTACGGGGAGACGATACCTCCGGCTTAAATAGCTGGGTAGAGCTGTTTGGCGGTGATGGCGGTTATGTTGCGATTAACCCGAACGACACCAATATTTTGTACGTGGAGACCACCGGCATTTCCATTCGCAAATCGACCAACGGCGGCTCGAGTTTCAGTTCCGCCGTCAGTGGCATTAGCGATTCAGGTCAGTTCATTAACCCCTTCGTCATGGACCCCAATGACCCGGATCGCTTGTGGACCAGCGGCGGAGAATTGTGGCGGACCGATGATGCCGCCGGCAGTTGGACCCAAGCCAGCAACGATACTACCGGCTTGCCGAGTACCGGAAGCGCCATTGCCGTGGCACCGGGTAACTCCGACCTTGTTTTGGCCGGGACCGACAACGGTTATATCCGGCGCACCACCAGCGCCACCACCGCGACCTCTTCCACCACTTGGACCGAGACGCGACCCAATTCCGGTTATGTTTCCTCCGTGGCCTTTGATCCCCAGGATGCCGATATCGCGTACTGCACTTATTCAACCTTCGGTGTGGATCACGTGTACCGCAGCACCGACGGCGGCGCTTCCTGGACCAGTATCGACAACAACTTACCGGATATTCCGGTTCATTCAATTGCCGTCCATCCCACCGACAGTACCCGTTTGTATTTGGGAACCGATTTGGGCGTTTACGTAAGCACCAATACGGGTACGAGTTGGGCTCAGGAAAACACCGGTTACGCCAATGTGGTTACCGAATGGTTGGCCTTCCAGCAGACCGATTGTCAACTCAACTTGTTTGCTTTTACCCATGGCCGGGGCGCTTGGCGTTTACCCATCGACGGTTTGTCGCTCTCGAGTAGCAGCCTTCAGGTTGCCGCCGCCGGAACGTCGAGCAGTGTCAGTGTGACCGCCGACGGTGCCTGTTCCTGGACCGCGGTGGCTTCTGATTCTTGGATTACCGTTACCTCCGGCGCAAGCGGGACCGGTAACGGCACGGTCCAATTCACCGTCGCTGAAAATACCGCCGCTAGCACCCGTTCTGGAACCATCACCATGGGTTCCGAGGTGTTTACCATTTCACAAGACGCAGCCTGTACCTACAGCCTGAGTGCGAGTTCCAATTCCTTCGACAACGCCGGTGGGACCGGCTCGTTTAACGTGACCACCAATGTTCAGACCTGTACTTGGACCGCCGTTGCCTCGGAAAGTTGGGTGACCATTACCGCCGGCTCGAGTGGGACCGGCGACGGCAGCGTGAGTTATTCCGTGGCCGCCAACACCGGCTCCGAGACACGGAACGCCACCATCACCGTCGGTGACCAAACCTACAGCATCAGCCAGACCGGCGTTACCTGTACTTATGCCTTGAGCGCAAGTTCCAACGCATTTGACAGTGCCGGTGGGACCGGCTCGTTTAACCTGACCACCAACGTGCAGACCTGCACCTGGACCGCCGTCTCTTCTGAAAGTTGGGTGACCATCACCGCGGGTTCGAGTGGAACCGGTGACGGCAGCGTGAGTTATTCCGTGGCCGCCAACACCGGTACCGAAACCCGCAACGCCACCATCACCGCCGGTGGCGAAACCTACAGCATTAGCCAAACCGGCGTTGCTTGTACTTACACGCTGAGCGCGGGTTCCAATTCCTTTGACGATACCGGCGGGACCGGCTCGTTTAACGTGACTACCAACGTGCAAACCTGTACCTGGACCGCCGTCGCTTCCGAAAGTTGGGTGACCGTCACCGCGGGTTCGAGCGGAACCGGGGATGGTTCGGTCAGCTATTCCGTGGCCGCCAACACCACGACCTCATCGCGAAGCGCGACCCTAACCGTTGGGGACCAAACCTACAGCATTTCCCAGAGCGGGGTGAACTGTTCGTACAGCTTAAGTGCGTCTTCGAATTCATTCGACGATGCCGGTGGCAACGGATCCTTTAATGTCACCACCAATGTGCAGACCTGTAGTTGGTCCGCGACCACTCAGTTCAAGTGGATCACGCTGACCAGTGCCACGAGTGGGACCGGTGACGGGACCATTAGTTACACCGTGGCCGCCAATACGTCCACGGATAGCCGTACCGGAACCATTCAGGTTCAGGATCAGGTTTACACCATCCAACAATCGGGAGCACCTTGTGCCTTTACCCTCAGCGCGAGTTCGGCTTCGTTTACCACCGACGGTGGAACCGATAGCTTTAACGTTCAGGCCAACGGCGCAAGTTGTTCCTGGACCGCAACCACCCAAGATGATTGGATTACCATCACCGCCGGCTCGAGTGGGACCGGTGACGGGACCGTCAGCTTCAGCGTGGCCGCCAACACCGGTACCTCCGCCAGGAACGGCGTCATCTCCGCAGGCGCGCAAACCTTCACCGTCAATCAGTCCGGCCTGTCTTGTTCCTACAGTTTAAGCAGCGGCTCCGCTGCTTACGACGATACCGGTGGTGGCGGGTCCTTTAACGTAACGACCAATGGTCAAACCTGCACATGGACCGCCACGACTGGTGATCCTTGGATTACCATCACCGCCGGCTCGAGTGGGACCGGTGACGGGACCGTGAGTTACACCGTTGCCGCGAATACCACCACCGCATCGCGGAGCGGGACCATCCAAGTCGGCGACCAAACGTTCAGTGTAAGTCAATCGGGTGTGACCTGTGCCTTTACCCTGAGCGCCTCTTCCGCCGCATACGAGGAAGCGGGTGGTAGCGGCAGCTTCACGATCACGGCCAATGTTCAGACCTGCACCTGGAGCGCGACGACCAAAGACAATTGGATTACCATCACCGCCGGAACCAGTGGGACCGGTGACGGGACCGTGGCCTATACCGTTTCCGCGAATACCACCACCTCGCAACGATCCGGTACCATCATTGCCGGCGGGCAAACCTATTCCATTAGTCAAGCCGCCGGAACCTGCCAATTCAGTTTGAGCAGTAGCTCGGGAAGTTTTGACGGTCAGGGTGGCAGTGGCTCTTTCAACCTGAGTGCCAATATTCAGAGTTGTACTTGGAGTGCGAGTGCCGCGGATAGTTGGGTCACCATTACCTCGGGTGCGAGTGGCACCGGCGACGGTTCTATCGCCTTTACCGTCGCTGCAAATACCACCACCGCGACGCGTTCGACCAGCATCACCGCCGGCGGTCTGATTTTTAGCATCCAACAAAGCGGCCTGGATTGTACCTACAGTTTGAGCAGCAGTTCGCTTTCCCTTGATGATCAGGGTGGCAACGGCTCGGTGAATGTCAGTACCAACGTACAGACCTGTTCTTGGACCGCGAGTACCCAAGATGCTTGGATTACCATTACCTCCGGGTTAAGCGGAACCGGGGACGGAACCGTTGCCTTCACCGTGGCCGTGAATACCGGCGCGACCCGTTCCGGGACCATCCAAATCGCCGATCAAACCTTTACCGTTAACCAAACCGGCGCCGCCTGTAGCTACACCCTAAGCGCGAGCTCCGCCTCTTTTGCCGACACCGGTGGCACCGGCTCCTTTAACATCACCACCAATCTGCAGGATTGTGCCTGGAGCGCGGTGACCCAAGACCCATGGATCAGCATCACCGGTGGGGCCGCCGGCACCGGAAACGGCAGCGTTTCTTTCTCTGTTTCGCCGAATCCCGGTGGCGCGCGTAGCGGTGTAATTGTCGCCGGCGGGCAAACCTTTGCCGTGACGCAAGCAGCGTTTACCTGTAGCTTCGCCCTGAGCACCACCGGTACCTCCATCGGCGCCGGCGGCGGTAGCGGTGGTTTTGATATTACGACCAATGGGGCCGAGTGTTCTTGGACCGCCGTCAGCCAGGATCCATGGATCACCATTACCGCCGGTGCAAGTGGGTCGGGTAACGGGTCCGTTGTTTTCAGCGCGGCTGCCAACCCCGGCACCTCCGCGCGAACCGGTACCATTTTGGCCGGCGGTCAAACCTTCACCCTCCAACAGGGCGGGGCCTCTTGTACCTATTCCTTGCCGATTGGGGCCGCCGGTTTCAGCGATGCCGGCGGAAGCGGCAGTTTCTTCATTTTCCCCAGCGTTGACACCTGTACCTGGACCGCGAGTACCCAATTCGATTGGATCACCATCACCGCGGGTTCCTCTGGGACCGGGAACGGCGAAATCGCCTTCACCGTCGCCGCCAACAACAGCTTAGAGGCGCGGAGCGGTACCATTTTGGCCGCCGACCAAACCTTCTCCATCCAACAAGCCGCGACCACCTGTGCCATTACTTTGGCCACCCGTTCCGCTGATTTCACCGTGGACGGTGGCACCGGTACCATTGAGGTCGGAACCAATCTCGACATTTGTACGTGGCAAACGACGACACAATTCGACTGGATCACCATCACCCAGGGCCAATCCGGTACCGGTGACGGCACCGTCGGATACACCGTGGCGGAAAATACAAGTACCCAAGCCCGGATCGGCAACATTCAAGTCGGCAATCAATTCTTCACCGTGAACCAGGATGGGGTGGTGCCATGTGCTTATACCTTAACGCCTGCTTCGGCCACCGCGCCTGCCGACGGAACCACCGCCGGTTTTGAGGTTCAAACCAACAAGGTGGATTGCGCTTGGACCGCGACAACCCAAGATAGTTGGATCACCATCTCCTCGGGTCAGAGTGGAACCGGAAATGGCGGCGTGACCTATGCTGTTGCCGAAAACACCGATATCGCCTCGCGTACCGGTGCCATTTCCGTGGCCGACCAAACCTTCACCATCGTGCAGGCGGGGCGTACCCCTTGTGATTTGACCCTGAGCGCGACCAGTGCCGGCTTCTTCGAGGACGGTGGTAACGGTGGCTTTGAGATTCAGACCAACCTCACCACTTGCGCTTGGACCGCGACCACCCAAGACGATTGGATTACCATCACCGCCGGGCAGACCGGGGTTGGCGCCGGCTCGGTAACCTTTGCCGTGGCCGTGCTCGATGGAACCACCGCTCGGACCGGCACCATCACCGTGACCAATGCCGACGAAACCCTGACCTTTACCATCAGCCAACAGCGATGCACCCAATCACCCGCCTTCTTCGCGGCCTTGCCCAATTGGAACGCCTCCGTGACCGTCCTGGACCTGGTTCCCCTGGCCGGCTGTACCGAGGCGTCGGCAAAGACCAAATCCCAACCCAAAACATCGCTCCCGCCAACCACGGCGGCGACCGAGCCAAGTGATCGTTAACCCGAATGTTGCACGCGCCTCAAAGCAGAGGTGCGTGCGTTAATAAATGATGAAGCTTGAATTTGGGTAAGCCTTGCCTTCGCGAGGGTATAAGGTGGGGAAATACCAAGGGGACGCCCGCGTGCCCACGCTTTGCCGCGCATGCTCGTCCGTTTTTGTTCCGTGGTAGAACCTCTTGTGTCGGCTGGTCGGTTCGGTTCCTTCAGCTTATTCTGCACGCTTTGCGTTGCGCCGTCTTGTTGCTCGCATCCCATCGATTCATCGTGCCAACTGAAAAGGGAAGGGGATCACGTTTTGGGTTAACGCTGGTGCGTTCTGTCTCTTGTTCCGCTTGTTTGCAAACCAGGGGGCGAGGTGTCCGTGGCGTGTCTAAAACCGGTAGTGTGGTAGGAAATCGCGCCAACGTTTGTCCCGTTCTTCTTTGGCCGGTACCTCAAAGGGTTTGGGTTTCATGGCCAATAAGGCTTCCTCGTCCACGTGGTCGATGAGTTCCTCGGGCAGGAACTTCTCGCCGTAGACGCGGTAGACACCGCTGCGCACGAACAAGTCGAGCAGGTCGGGGTCGAGGTGGTTGTCCTGTTTCATGAAACCCATAATGCGCATGGTTTCCGACAGGGTTTTACCTTTTTTGTAGGGGCGGTCTTGGGCGGTGAGGGCTTCGAAGACATCCGCAATCGCCATAATGCGGGCGGGGGTGGACATGTCGCCCGCGAAGAGGCCCTTGGGGTAACCCGTGCCGTCCATTTTCTCGTGGTGTCCGCCCGCGATTTCGGGGACACGGCTGAGGTTGCGCGGCCAGGGGAGTGCTTCCAGCATTTTGATCGTTTGCACCATGTGACCGTTGATGATGATGCGTTCTTCCGGTGTGAGTGTGCCCTTGGCAATGCTTAGGTTGGCGATTTCTTCCTCGCTTAACAGGAAGCGTTCGGCGCCGTTTTCGTGGTAGCGGCGCATGCCGATTTCGCGGATGCGTTGTTGCACTTCTGGGGCCAGATACTCGCCACCCGTGTTGGCGTTTTTGAGAAATGCGAACTCTTCATCGAGTTGGGCGATTTCAGCTTGGTAACCTTCTTCCAGCTCCGCGCGCCGATCCGGTTCCTGCATCACCGCGCGCAACATCTCAATCTCACGATCGCGTTTGAGGATTTCAAAGCGAGATTGGACCAAGGTGATGCGGTCATAGATGGTTTCAAGTTTGGTTGCTTTATCCATGATGTGGACCGGGGTGGTGACTTTTCCGCAGTCGTGCATCCAGGCCGCGATCCGCAACTCGTACCAATCGGCGTCATCCATGTCAAAGTCGGCGAGGGGTCCCTCGCTGCATTCACAGGCCGCCTTGGCGAGCAATTCCGTGACCACGGGAACCCGCTCACAGTGGCCGCCCGTATAGGGTGACTTGGCGTCGATTGCCGCCGCCAGCAGCTTGATGAAACTTTCCATCAACTGTTTTTGTTCTTGGAGGAGCAGGTTGTTGTCGAGTGCGATGGCCGCCTGGTAGGCAAGGGTTTCCACGAATTCTTGTAGATCGTCGGTAAAAGGGATCACCGCATGGGTTTGGGGATCCATGGCGTTGATCAGTTGTAATACGCCGACCACCCGGCTTTGGTAATTGACCAGGGGGATGCACAGAAACGAGGTAGAACGGTAGCCGTTGCGTAAATCAAATGATTTGGTGCCGGAAAAATCGAAGCCTTGGTGGCTGTAGGCGTTGGGAATGTTTATGGACTTGGTTTCGAGCGCCGAATAGGTGGCGATGTTGTGGTGGTTCGGCTTGCCCGTGGTGACGTCGTAAAGGGGCAGTGGCGGCAGGTTGATGCGTTTCCCCGTGGTTCCACCTAACTCGATTTGAAGACTTTTGGTACGCATGATCGCAAAGCGTAAATGGTCGTCGTCCGTTCGCAGGTAAAGGGTACCCGCGTCGGCGTTACAGAGGTGTTTGGCTTTATCCAGAATGATTTCGACCAAGCGGTCCATGTCTTTTTCAGCAGAAAGTTCGATTGCGACTTTATGGAGAAATTCAAGCCGCTCTATTCGCCGTTTCATCTCAGCATCCATCGGGCCGTTCTCCTTCTGAACAAATGCGTGCTGAATGTTTCGCGCGTCGCCGGAGTTAGGGGTGACCTACCGAGATCAGAACGATTCGGTAGCGTTGCCTTCTCCCATGGATCGAGTGAACAGGAATCTGAGAAGTGGTGTAACCGCATCTTATCGCGATCAAGGCTGTTCGACAAGTGGCCGGTCTCATCTTCGCCTCCAGGAGGCGCACATTTTTAGTTAGCGATCCCGAGGTCCTGATTTTTTGGTTGTGCGGGGGCCCATGGCGGTGCCCTGACCTTGTTTGATTACTTCGTCGCTGCCGGCTTCTGCAGCGTCATGCGAATATCTTGGCCGTCGCTTTCACCGATGGCGACCGTCATGCTTTGGTAGTTGAGTTCGTCTTCTTCGCATCGCCGCGCCAAAGCTTCGGCAAAAACCGCGACCAGGTTTTCACAGCTCACATTGTTGATGGGCAGCAGGAGCGTGTCCTCCAGCGGGAAACTGTAAACCTTTTCCACGCGTGGGGTTTTCAAATGGAGCCCGACTTGGCCTTTTTGGGATTGGTCCACGTCGAGCCAGGGACAGGCCGTTGGTACGATCACCCGTTCGTCCCAAGCGTCGCACAGCGCTTTGATCAGAGCTTTTGCTTGATGAAAGGGGAACATCAGACCCAGCTCACCCAGCGCCGCGGTAAAGGTGACCTTCACACGATAGTTATGTCCGTGAAGGCGCTCAACCGAGCCGTCCTCGAAGATCGTGAAATGGGCGGCGGAGAATTTTTGGCGATCTTTGGCAAATTCTGCTTCAAACACCTGCATGACGGGTCCTTTTCTGGGGCAATGGATCAGGCCTCGGGTTTGCGATACCCCGTGCGGTAACTTTGGCGACCCTCTGCTTGATACTTAATCGCGAAGTTGGTTAAACCGGTTGCGCCATCCGGGTCCTCGGGAAGCCGTTCGGCCGGGTCCAGGTAGGTTTGTGCTTGCAGCACTTCTTGAATGTGTTCCCAGTAACCCAAGTGATCCGTGGCGATTAGCAAATGTCCGCCCGGCTTGAGTACGCGGTGGACTTGCGCCATAAACGCCTCACCGAACAAACGTCGCTTGTGGTGGCGTTTCTTTGGCCACGGGTCTGGATAATAAACGTGAATCACCGAGAGGCTGTTGTCGGGGAGGTATTCTTCGAGAAAACCAAGCGCTTCGCCACAAATCAGGCGAACATTGCCAAGCGGCCGTTTTTCCACGCGCTCTCGTGCCATATTGAGATACTTGCGGCGAATTTCGATGCCGATCCAGTTGGTATCGGGATGGTTAACCCCGGAACGCGTGATGAACAGACCTTTGCCGATCCCAATCTCTAATTCGACCGGGTTCTCGTTGCCGAAGAGATCCTTGAGATTCAGGGGCGCTTGCTGCTGTTCAAGGACCAACTCACGACTGACACGCTGATCCTTGGGAAGAAATACATCTGACACGGTGGGCTCCGAAAACGAACAATAGGTGTTGCGGGTAAGCGAGCTCGCCCGCGGCTCAAGCGCAATAGCATACAAGAGGCCGATTCAAAAGGAAAGTGTTGCTTCGGCGGATTCGAAACAGACGACACCAGGCCGTCCAACCTGTCTGCACCCAAACCCAGTCACATCTTCTCTAACCGAAAGCGCGCGATACGGGTGGATGCAATCGCGAAAGGTTCGGCGCAGGACGCGCCCGGGTCGGGAGCGAAATCTGTTGGGAAAAGCGGACCGGGTTCGCGCACGACGCCTACTTGGAACCGACGGCGTGCATTGTTTCTGCAGGATGCCTGAGCGCGCCGCCAAGAATCGCTCACCTTAGCGCTAACCCCTTTCGAATGAACTTTGTTCTAAAGCGTTGATCTGCCAGGGTTTGCTGGAATGATTTTTTTACATAAAAACTTTTTGACGCCCTAAAAAACCATGGTAGATTGTCGTTACCAAACCACCGAGTTCTCCTCTACCCGAGGAGGACAAATGATCAGTCATGTTGCCAGTGCGGCGCCCCACGGCGTTCAGGCAGTACCTATTTGTGTTGAAGTAGACGTCCGCAAGGGCGCGCTTAAAGTAAGCATCGTCGGTTTGCCCGACGCTGCAACCCGTGAATCGAAAGACCGCCTTATTCCTGCCATCAATAACAGCGGTTTTGCGCTTCACAACAATGAAATTGTCATTAACCTGTCGCCTGCCGATCTTCGCAAAGAAGGTACGGCCTACGACCTGCCGATGGCCGTCGGCATTCTGGTTGCCATGGGTGTCATTCCAAGCGATGCCGTGGCATGCTGCTGGTTTGTCGGCGAGTTGGCGCTTGATGGACGGCTGCGACCCCTACGGTCGGTTCTTTCCGTGGGTGAGTGTGCCCGACAGCGGGGTGGGCGGCGTCTGTTTGTGCCCATCGGTAACGGACCCGAGGCGGCCTTGATCCGTGAACTCGATGTGCTGGAAGTGGAGGATTTACCGAGCTTGGTTCGGTTCCTTCGCGGTCGAGATACCATCAAACCCAGCGTGGCGGCCGCGCCCGCGCCCAACCAACAGTCGGCCTGTCTCGATCTTGCCGATGTCAAAGGCCAAACCCTGGCCAAACGGGCCTTGGAAATCGCCGCGGCCGGTGCCCATAACCTTCTTTTTTATGGGCCGCCGGGTTCCGGGAAGTCCATGCTGAGTAAACGGGTGCCTTCCATTTTACCGCCCATGAGTGAAACCGAAATGCTGGAGGTTACTCGCATTCATGGATCTTCTAAAGAGGAAGGTTTTCAAGGCGCTTTGTTGCGTCGCCCCTTTCGGGCGCCCCACCATACCGCTTCCCCACCGGCCGTCATTGGCGGCGGGCCCAAGGCGAAAGCCGGTGAGGTGACCTTGGCCCATCGCGGTGTGCTGTTTCTGGATGAACTGCCGGAATTTCCGCGTCCCGTTCTGGAAACGCTGCGCCAACCCCTGGAAGACGGGATTGTGACCATCAGTCGGGCCGCCCATCGCATGACCTATCCGGCCGATTTTATGCTGGTGGCCGCGATGAACGCCTGCCCCTGTGGATGGAAAGGAGACCCGCGTCGCCGCTGTGTTTGTACCCCGGACAAGGTGAAAACCTACCGTCACCGCTTGTCCGGTCCACTCATGGATCGCATCGATCTTCAAATCGAGGTTCAATCCCTACCCATTCGAGAGATTCGGCGCCTGCCGCCCTCCGAATCCAGCAAAGTCATCCGAAAACGGGTGGTTGCGGCGCGACGACGGCAAATGAAGCGTTTCGGTTGTGCTACCACCACCAACGGCAACATGAGCCCGGCGGAACTGTGCCGCTTCTGTCGCGTTCCGGTTGCCGTGGCTGAAATGTTGGAACAGCGCTTGGAAGCCTTGGGTTTTACCACCCGGGGTTACGCCAAGGTTCTGCGAGTGGCACGCACCATTGCCGACCTTGGGGGCTTTGACGACATTCAGCATGAACATCTTCTGGAAGCGATTGCCTATCGGCGCTTCGATTGCGAGCAAGATGTCTTCAGTCTACAAGGTTCCTCACCCGCCGTTGGTTAAACCCAAATCGTTCTTCAACCTTGGAGACCGATTTGGTTTCCACGTCCCACTGCATGAGGAGGAATGTCATGCAATGCTTCCAAAGACCCCAGATCCATCTCCCCGTTTCCGTGGACAAAAAACCACGGAAAAAGAAGCGCCTTCGGCCGGTCATGAATTCCGTGCCCGAACACTTCTCATTCCTGGAGCAGGTTGAAATAGACCCACCTTCTTTTATGTGGCCGCTCGAGGATATGGACGAGGGGACCTTGTTCGAACGGTAAGTGGTGGTTTGACGGCTTCGGCTGCATCCTTCACCCATCACCATTGCCAGGCGCACAAGCTGCCGTGTGGACGAAGTTTCCTGTAGGGGGCGACCTTGACCGCGGTTCTCAGAAGGGTTCTGCCGCGAGATTGAAGCCCTTCTGATTACCCCGTTAACTTCGTCGAAGCACGGCTGAGCCTAGCCCGCCGTTCTCGCAAGGATTCGTTGCGAGGCTTTGAAATCCCTGTGAGTACAATGGTTACGACTGAGAAACGGCACAGGGGGCCGACCATTCGCGGGTCCGACCTATCGGCGTAGCAGCTGAGGCGAAGGCGGATGGCCGCCCCGCGGAAGGAAAACCCTCGTAATCGCATGGGTTGCCTCGCGGCAGAATTCCTTGTGAGAAATGTGGGTTAACCCCCGGTCTCAAGTGCGGCTTGGAAGAGCGATCAACTGAAAACGGTGGTCGTGCGCGAGAACCCGGGTCGGCCAAGGCGCTCACGCGTTTTTCGCCACGCCGGCGTCAAGCGTGGCTTGACGCCTGGTATGACACTGCTGTTCGGGATGACTGTTCCGTTCAAGCCGTTGGGGCCGTTTTGTTCTCGCAAGCGTTCAGTTTCGGTCCGGCGCTTGGGGTGAAGGTGGTGATTCGTCACGGGTCAGTACGATTTTGCCGTGATGTTGGTTGTCGCGCATGCACGCATGGGCTGCTTCTGCTTGTGATAAGGGAAAGGTCTGGAAAACGTGAGGGCGGAAGTCGTCATTGTCGATTGCCTCTTGCCAACCGGCACAAAACCGCCCTTTGACCGCGATCTTCTCCGCCAGGGTTCGGGCCCGAAGCACTGAGCCGGTTATGCTGAGGTTTTTGCGTAAAACCAGAGATAGGTCGAGTTCCCCTTTGCGCCCACCCAATAAGCCGACCACGACCAAACGCCCGCCTTGTTTCAGCGATTTGAGGTTATCCGAGAGGTAGGCGGCGCCAACGAAATCAAGGATCACGTCAACACCCCCCGCGGCGCGGACCACCTCCACAAAGGATCGGGTCTTGTAGGGAATCACGGTTTCCGCGCCCAAGGTTCGGCAAAAGGCTTGTTTGGTTTCGGTACTGGTCGTGGTCAGCACCCGGCAATCTCGCAAGGCTGCCATGCGGACGGCCGCCGACCCGACCCCACTTGCGCCGGCATGGATCAGAACCGATTCGCCCGTCTGTAAACGACCGTGGTGGAACAGATTCTCGTTGGCGGTATAACCGATTTCACACAGGGCCGCCGCCCACACGTAGGAGCGATCATCGGGAATTCGGTGGGCCAAACGGTGGTCCAGCAAACATTGCTCGGCGTAACCACCGCCGGCAACCAAACCAAAAACCCGCTCGCCAATTCTGAAATCATGGACTTTTTCGCCGACGGCCAAAACGTCCCCGGCAATTTCCAATCCAAGAATGTCGGATTCGTCCGGGGGTGGGGGATAAAGACCGCGCCTTTGCAAAAGGTCGGCACGATTCACCCCGGCTGCTTTTACATCAACAACGATTTGGGTCGGTCCTGGCCGCGGGTCGGGTTGCTCCGTTAGGGTTAGCGGTTGTTCGGGATGGTCCGGGTTCACAAAAACAACGTTCATGGTTTTGCTCCAGTTTGGATCGTGGTGATGGGAAGCGGAGGTCGGTTCTTTTCGGTTGGAATTCTGAATCGTGCCTGTTCCGTTTCCCTGGGGGTGTTAAGCTTGGCCTCAATCGGAGACGGCCAAACGCAGCCTTTGCTTGCATTTGGCGTTTTGCCCGCGGTGATGGCGAGGAAGGTGCGGAGAGCACGTATCGTTAGCTGCTTTTTCGGTTCGAACCAGGGATATCAGAACATTCATCGGTAAGACGTTCACTCAATTCATAAGCGAGACCTTTATGACAGAAGATCAAAATAATGTCGCCCCAAAAACGCAAACCCTGAGTTTCAAAGAAGCCTATTCGAAAATGTTCGCTTTGGCGCGACCCCACTGGCGCGTCTTGCTCGCGGCAACGGCTTGCCTCGCCGTGGGTAGCAGCCTCGGACTCTACTATCCCAAGGTTATCGCGACCATGGTGGACCGTTCCATGGCGGAAGGGATGGGGGCGGTAAACCAAGCCGTGTTCGTGTTGGCGGGTGTTTTTGCGCTACAGGCCGTGGCGGTTGGGTTTCGTCATTACCTATTTACCATCGTCGGTTACCGAATCGTGACCGAGCTGCAGGAACGCACCTACCAACGTTTGTTGGCCCAAGAAATAGGTTTCTTTGACGAGCGAAAAACCGGTGAACTCATGAGTCGATTGGCGTCGGATACCACCGTGTTACAAAACACGGTGAGTGTTAATGTGTCCATGGGATTGCGTGGTTTGGCCAGTGCGCTGGGCGGCATCGTTTTGTTGGCGATTACCTCCTGGAAATTAACGATTGTTATGTTGTTGGTGGTGCCGCCGGTATCCATCGGCGGCGTGTTCTTCGGCCGGCAGATTCGCAAACTCAGTGTGAAGGTCCAGGATGCCTTGGCCAAGGCGGGCGAAATTGCCGAGGAAACCTTGTCCGGGATTCGCACCGTTCGGGCTTTTGCCCGTGAAAAGGTCGAGGGTGAACGCTACGGGGCCGGCGTTTTTGAGGCGTTTCGTGCCATGCGTACGCGGACACGGACGATGTCGCTCTTTCAAGCCGTGATCTCGTTCGCCGCTTACGGGGTAACGTCCTTGGTACTTTGGTTCGGAGCCATGCTGGTGGATCGCGGTGAAATGACGGTGGGTGATTTGACCTCTTTCCTGTTGTACACCCTGATTGTGGCGGTTTCGTTGGCCTCGCTTGCCGGTCTTTGGGCTGATTTCATGCGTGCTTCGGGCGCCGCGGAACGGATTTTCGAGATTTTGGATCGAAACCCGGCCATGCCCTTGGACCAGGGCGCCGAAATCGCGGACCTAAAAGGCGGGGTGCGCTTTGAGCAGGTTCATTTTTCTTATCCAACCCGACCGGATGTGGCCGCGCTGCGCGATATCAACCTCGAAGTGCGGCCTGGGGAAGTGATCGCGTTGGTAGGGCCCTCGGGGAGCGGCAAATCAACCATTGCTTCTTTGGTTCCGCGTTTTTACGATGTGAGCGCGGGCCGTATTCTACTGGACAACCGTGATTTACGGGAATGTGACCCCAGTTGGTTGCGTTCCCAAATCGGCATTGTTCCTCAGGAACCGGTTCTGTTTTCGCGTTCCGTGGCTGAAAACATCGCTTACGGGGTCGGTCAAAGCGACCAAGCGGCGGTGGAACACGCGGCCCAGATGGCCAATGCCCATGAATTCATTACCAAATTCCCGGAGGGTTACGGTACGGAGGTTGGTGAGCGCGGGGTTCGTTTGAGTGGCGGGCAAAAACAACGGGTTGCCATCGCGCGTGCGCTCCTTAAGAACCCGAAAATGTTGATTTTTGACGAGGCGACCAGTGCCCTTGACGCCGAAAGTGAGTTTTTGGTCAAGCAGGCCTTGGAACGTTTGATGAAGGGCCGAACAACGCTGATTATTGCCCACCGCCTTTCTACCGTTCGCGATGCGGATCGTGTCGTGGTTTTGGAGGATGGGTCTATTCGTGAAACGGGAAGCCACGAGGAACTCATGGAGAAAGAAGCGGGCTTGTACCGCAGGCTGGTTGAGCGTCAATTCCTAAAAGAATAATGTGAATGGTTCTCTGCCGGGAGGCACCTTGGTATTCGGTATTTCTCGGGACATGAGCATGATGTCCTTGCTTCGAACGTGCCCGATTTTAAAAAAGTTTTGGGGCGGGCAATGTTAAATGGCCAGGCCCTTTTTTCTCCGTTTTGCCGCTGAATATCTTGTGAAAAGAGTGGGTTAGACCGAAACGGCGACCTCTTCTTTTTTCTTTTGGTTGTGCTGGTGGTCGATTTGCGTCCAGGTGACAATGCTCAGGTTGCCTTGGTCGTCCTCGACCAGCGCGGAGCAACTTTCGACCCAGTCACCGTCGTTGCAGTAGAGCACGCCGTCGATATCACGGATTTCGGGATGGTGGATGTGGCCGCAAACCACACCGTCGACCCCTTGCTTCTTGGCTTCCGAGGCGACGGCTTCCTCGAATTGCGCGATAAAAGCGACCGCGTTTTTAACGCGATGCTTCAGATAGGCACTGAGGGACCAGTAGGGGAGACCCAACCAGGCCCGAAGCCGGTTGAACACCGTGTTGAGGTCGAGGGCCAAGGTGTAGGCCCAGTCGCCGAGCAGTGCCAGCCATTTGGCGTACTTGACCACACCGTCGAACTCATCACCGTGCAGCACCAGGAAACGGCGGCCGTCGGCCAAGGTGTGGACATACTGGCGCTCGACCGCCACCTCGCCAAATTTGAGGCTGGTGTATTCGCGCGCAAACTCGTCGTGGTTACCGGGAACGTAAATGACTTGGGTACCCTTGCGCGCTTTGCGCAAAATCTTCTGGACCACATCGTTGTGGGTTTGGTGCCAGTACCACGACTTTTTTAGCTTCCAACCGTCGATGATGTCACCGACCAAAAACAGGGTGTCCGATTCATTCCAACGCAGAAAATCGAGTAAATATTCGGCCTTGCAACCGGGTGTGCCAAGGTGGATGTCCGAAATCCAAATGGTGCGATAGCGTTTCTTTTCGTGGGGTTCTTCGCCTTGCTGTGCAACCGGTTCTCGGTCGATGACCCGCGTGGCGGGTGGATGGGTATCCATTGAAAAAGAATCAGACGTTTGGAAGGTGACCAACTTTTGTAGCGCTACCGCAATTGCATTCATGGTTCCATCTCACGGAAGGGATCGAGAACGCAGGTTCTTTTGGGGATAAACCCTTGGGAAACCTGATCTCCCCATTGAGCATAAGCTTGAGCTGTGAAGCGGGGGTGAAGGCCCTGTCAGCGTTTTATGACGCGCTTGTCGATAATATGCGAGAAAGAGATCGTGGCGATTTTATATATTCTGGTGAAATTATGAATAGCTATGTTGTCATTTCTAATCATACTGACATAAGGTGTGTTGGTAACTTTAAATCATAGCGAGGGCATGTGAGAAATGGATGGGACCACCGTGAGGTATTGGTTGTTGAACCCCGGCTTTTCCCCCGACACGGCCGGTCGCACCGATTAAAAAAGGCCCCCGTGGATGCGAGGGCCTTTCGAAAGGATGGTGAATATCAGGGTTAGTAGGTGGTTCGGCCCTCGGCTTCGTCGATGCAACGACGCAGCTTGTTGGCCATAATGCGCACCGCCGGTTCCAGCACCATGCTGTCGTGGTTACCCGGAACCTGGAAGACATCAAGCTGCTTCACGAACGGCGTCCACTGGTTGTCCTCGTAGACATACTCGTATTCGCTACTCACAAATCGCTCGCTACCGACCTTGTAGTGCTTGTCCAACTTGGGCCGGAACAGTTTTACCGTTCCGTCGTAGTTCTTCAGGTCGTAGCGATCCAAGGCGCGGTAGAAGGCTGCTTCGATCTCCTGGCTCTGGAAGGAAACTTCGCTTTGCGGTTCTTCCACAACCGGTTCTTCCGTTTCTTGGTCGGCTTTCTCCCGTTTCTTCACTTCCCACGCGTAACGGGCCTCAGCCCATTCCTTCATATACGAAAAACCCTGCCGTTGGAAGTTGAGCAGGTGGATCTTGCCGCGGTCAATCTTCGAAAGGTGCGGGCGTTGTGGGATTGGGGTATCCAACATCACCAGCAAACTGACGTCCTCGCCCTCGGCCCTAAGCTGCTGCGCCATTTCGTAGGCGGTAATGCCGCCGCCCGAGAAGCCGCCCAACATGTAAGGACCGTGAGGCTGAACCGTTCGGATTTCCTCCAGGTAATCGCGTGCCATCTCTTCGAAGGTCTCGTGGGGCTTGTCGTCACCGTACAGCCCACGTGCCTGGAGCCCGAAGAACTTGCGATCCACGCCGATCAGGTGTGCCAGCTGGCGCAGGTTCAAGACGTTGCCGAACATCCCGGCAACCAAGAAAAATGGGGTGCGCGTGCCGCCGCGACCCTGGTGCATGGCGACCAGGTGCTTGTAGCGGCGTTTCTTGGCGGCGGCTTCGGCTGGTTTCTCCTCGCCTTCCTCGCTCGCGGCATCGGCATCGCCGACCACCTCGCGAATCAAGTCGGCACAGGCCTCAATCGTGGGCGCTTCAAACAGAACCGAGATGGGGTACTCCACCTGGTACGCCTTCTTGATTTTGGCGAACAGGCGAACCGCGATCAGCGAGTGACCACCCAAATCGAAGAAGCTGTCCTTGATGCCGATGTCTTGGACCCCGAGCAATTCGGCCCAAATCCCGGCAAGCGTTTTTTCGATGTCGTCGCGCGGCGCTACAAACTCGCTGTCAAGCTCGGGACGCTCGAACTTGGCGCCTTCGTCTTCTTCTTCCTGCTGCAAGGCCGCCACCGCGGTTTGATCAATGAGCTGGAGCAAGTCCAGCGAACTGAAGATCACCTGCGCGGTGGGTTCCGCCGCCAAAATATGACCCAAGGCGTTGGTGCCTTCCTCGGGGAGAATACCTTGGCTCAAGTTGTGGCGGAACAGCTTCTCGGCGGGTGAAAGCTGGCGTTGGCCTTCGTCGTCGGTTTGCGATTCGAATTCCAATTCGGAGGAAGAGGGCGGCTTGGCAACCGCGAAATCGGGACCACCTTCCAGGCGTTTAATGCTGAAGGCCTCGGCGATAAACAGTACCTTGCCGTCTTCATCGCAGAGCGTGATGTCGAAAGTCGCCGTTTCGTGTTCGGCCTTGTTGATGCCGTGGTTGCGAACCCAACTGTAGATCTTGCGTGGAAGCGGCCCGAAGAACCGCACGCTGCGGTAGTTCACCGGAACCCACAACTGATGGGTGCCCTTATAACCTTCGATCAAGTTCATGGCAAAACCCGTCGCCAAGTCGAGCAGCGCCGGGTGCTGTTGGTAATCGGCCTGTTCTTCGGCGAATGCCTTGGGCAGTTCCAACCGGCCCAAGGCTTCATTTTCGCCGAACCAGGCTTCCTGCAAGACGCGCCAGCGCGGACCGAAGTTCATGAAGCGTTCCTGCCCCGTACGGATTCCGTTTTCGTCTGCCTCGTGATCGAGGTTGCAGCGCTCGCGCAAACCTTTGATGTCAACCGGCTGCTGTTTTTGGGGATTGTGTGGGATCAAACGCGCTTGCATGTGGGTTTCCCAACCCACGCGACCGTCGTCAAACACCCGCTTACTCTGAATGTCCAGCGCGAACTCATCTTCCTCCGGGTTGAGCCGCAGACGCATGTCTTTGTCCTCGTCGTCCGGTACATAAAACGGCCGGAAGAAGTAGAGATCGTTGATTTCGTAACGGCGTGTTTCCCCACGTTCCACCAGGGCCGCGCGCGCCATTTCCAGATAGGCGGTACCGACCAGAATCGCATGCCCGCTAAGCGTACGGTGCTGGTCGAGGACCCACTGTTTCTTGTTGCTGTAGGTTGCTGTAATTGTGGTAAGCCCGCGTTCGTCCGTTGCACGGGTCTCGAACAGGGGGTGCTTACACGGCGCGATATCTTGGTTGCCGTCGTCCTGGCCGGCCATGCGGTTGGCGCTGTCCATCGCCATACCGACCTCGTTCCAGATCCCCCAGTTCACCGAAACCGTGTTGCGCTGCTCCAAATGTTGGCGCGATTGGGCGTAGGTGTTGAGGAAGGCGTTGGCCGCGACGTAGTCGATCTGACCGGCCGGCGCCACCGCGCTTGACGTCGAGGAGAACAAAACCATGAAATCAAGCGGATGATCGGCAAACAGTTGGTCCAGCATCAAGGTACCGTGAATCTTTGGGGTGAACACGTCCTCAATGCTGTATTGATCTTTCATGGGGATCAGGTCGTCTTTTAAGACACCTGCCGTGTGCAAGACGCCGTTAATACGGCCAAAGCGTTTTTCCGCGTTTTGCAGAACCGTTTCCATGGCGTCGATGTCGGTAACATCCGCCACGCCGATTTCAACCTCGGCACCCAATCGCTCCAAGTGCTGTACTTTTAGGATGCGCTGGTGGGTGCGGTGGTAGGCCGGCGTGCGTTCCAGCCATTCGGCCCACGCCTCGCGGGGTGGCAGCGGCGTGCGGCTCATCAGGACCAGCTTGGCCTTGGCGCGGTTGGCCAGATACTCCGCAAAAACCAGGCCCAGGCCGCCAAGACCACCCGTGATCAGGTAAACCCCGTTTTCTTTGATGCGATCTTCAATGCCGCGTAGTTTTTGTGGTTGGTTGGCCTCATAACGCTGCTCCCAGCGCATGCCGCCGCGGTAGGCGCACACGTGGTTGCTCGGCTCGGAGAGCAACTCATCGGTGAGTAACTCGCCCAAGCGGTCGAGGTCGGCCGGCTCAATCGGCCGCTTGCGCCCAAAACTCATCTGCTGGACTTGCGGCAACTCGATATCGACCACC
This sequence comes from Acanthopleuribacter pedis, assembly GCF_017377855.1. Lineage (GTDB taxonomy): Bacteria > Acidobacteriota > Holophagae > Acanthopleuribacterales > Acanthopleuribacteraceae > Acanthopleuribacter > Acanthopleuribacter pedis. Next base: position 89,053 of record NZ_JAFREP010000013.1, on the reverse strand, counting down.
GAGCAGGTCACCTCGGGAAATTCATGGGGGATGACCTTGATGGGACCGAGCAGGGTTGATTTTTCAGGATAGGGTAAGGCTTCACCCTGTACCTGACACATGCCGTTGGTGAACGCGACCAGGTGCATCGGCCCGGTCATGCCTTCGCTGCTCATGGCTTTGGCAAGGAAGAACAAGCTGTAGAAACCGCGTTCCTGGTTGCGGTGGAAGAAACTGGATCCAGGACGGTAGGTCTCCTCACCGGTTAGCAGCCAGCAATGGGCGATCCGCGTGGGACGACGGCCGTGGTTTACCAAATCACGCAGCAGTTCCTCGTATTCGCGTTGGCCGTGTTCCGGCGCCAGCAGGTACTTGTGATCGTCCATTTTGTGGAAGGTATCGCCCTCCATGACCACGATCACCTCGTGCCCGCGTTGGCGCAAGGTTTCACACAAGCGGTCGCCGAAACCCGCATCGTCGCGGAAAACCAGCCAGGTATGGGTTTCTTCTTCCATCGGCGGTACCGGCTGGCGTTTCTTCCAAACCGGTTGGTAGTACCAATCTTCTTGGCGCTTCATCTTAAACAGACGTTTGCTTGCATCGTCCTCGGCCAATTTGATCTTGCCCGGCTCGATAAAGTAACGGGCGTGGCGGAACGCGTAGGTCGGTAACGAGAGGCGGTGGCGGAAACTGTCGCCGTAGCGTTCCTTGAGGTCGATGTCCAAACCGGAGGCCCACAGGCGACCGCGTGCGGCGAGCAGGAAGGCGCGATCGTCGGCTTGATCGCGGGGGTGGCGCAAGGTATGCAACACATTGTGTTGGGGTGAAATCCCGGAATGCTGCTTGACCAGCGAGACCAAGGTACGGCCGGGGCCGACCTCCAGGAAGACGCGTCCTTTTTCTTCCAACAGGGTGGTTACCCCGTCGGCAAAGTGAACGGTGCCGCGCAGGTGGCTGACCCAGTATTCGGGATCTTTTGCTTGTTCGTCGGTGATCCAAGTACCGCTGCGGTTGGAAATAAACGGCAGTTTCGGTGCGTTGAGTTTGATGGAACGCAGGTAATCGCCGAAGGGCTTGAGGATGTTCTCCAGCATGCGCGAGTGGGCCGCGATGTCGATGGGCACGCGACGCGCTTCGATTTCTTTCCCTTCCAGTTCCTTGAGGAAGGCTTCCAACTCGGCGGCGGGACCGCTGACCACGCAGAATTCGGGACTGTTGATGGTCGCCAAGTCGAGGGTATCCGGCATCAGTTCCTTGAGCGGTTCCGGTGCCAAACCGACGCTGATCATGCCGCCGCGTGGCACGGTTTCAAACAACTGACCACGCAGCGTGACCAAACCGAGCGCATCTTTAAAGGAAAAGACACCGGCCACACAAGCGGCGGTGTTTTCGCCGAGGCTGTGACCAATCAGCGCCTTGGGTTCGATGCCCTGGTCCATCCAATATTGTGTGAGCGCGTACTGTACGATGAAAATCAGGGGCAGTTGGACCGCGGGACGTTGGTGTAACGCGTCGATCTCGTCGTCGCGTTCCTGGTCCGCGAAAAAGACATCGTGGGGATCCCAATCAACGCCGTCCAACTTGGCCAGCAGCTTCAGGCCGCGGTCGATGTGTTTTTTGACGACGGGTTCGGCGTCGTACAGGTCGCGCGCCATGCGGGGATATTGACAGCCGCCGCCCGCGTACATGAACACCGGTGACGGCGTGCCGGACTCGGCGGTGTGGGTAAAGATGCGGCGTGTATCGCCCGATTCCAAGACCTGAATCGCGTCTTCAACATCTTTTACCGCCACCACGCGGCGAACATCGAACTTTTTACGGCCCGCGGCGAGTGTGTAACCCACGTCGGCGAGGTCCGTTTCCGGGTTGTCGCGCAGCCAAGCCGCGAGGCGCTTGCCCCAATCGTCGACCGCGCTTTTGTTGCGCGCCGACCAGGGCAACAGGTAAAAGGGCGCTTCGAAATCGTCGGCGGGATCCAGTTCCGGTGCTTCTTCCACGATGGCGAAGGCGTTGGTGCCGCCGACACCCAGGGAATTGATGCCCGCACGGCGTGGTTCGTCACTTTCTTTCCAGTCTTGAAGCTGGTGGTTGACGTAAAACGGGCTGTTGTCAAAATCGATTTCGGGGTTGGGTGCTTCCCAGTTCAGGCTGGGGGGGAGCTGTTTGTTTTGCAGGGCTAGACAGACTTTGTGCAAGCTGGCGACGCCCGCGGCCGTGTCCAGGTGGCCGATGTTGGTTTTAACGGAGCCGATGCCGCAGAAACCCTTCTTTTTGGTGGAGGTGCGAAAGGCTTGCGTCATCGCGGAGACTTCAATCGGATCGCCCATTGGTGTGCCGGTTCCGTGGCATTCGATGTAGGAGACCGCCTCGGCGCCGAGGTTGGAAACCGCGAGGGCCTCGGCAATTGCCGCGGCTTGACCGTCGACGCTGGGGGCAAGGTAACCCACCTTCGAGGATCCATCGTTGTTAATTGCCGAACCTTTGATTACCGCATAAATGTGGTCGCCGTCGTCGAGGGCGTCGTCTAGGCGGCGCAGCACGACCACGCCGGCGCCGCTGCCGAACACGGTCCCTTTGGAACGGTGGTCGAAGGCGCGACAGTGACCGTCGGGCGACAAGATTTCGTTTTCTTTATAGTGGTAACCGCGGCGGTGGGGCATATCGATGGTCACGCCGCCCGCCAGCGCCATGTCACATTCACCGCTGAGCAAGGCCTGGCAAGCGCTGTGCATCGCGACCAGCGAGGTTGAGCAGGCGGTTTGGACGTTAATGCTGGGTCCGGTTAAGTTAAAGCAGTAGGAAACCCGTGTCGCGAGGAAATCCTTGTCGTTGCCCGTGTGACGCAAGAGGAACATGCCGACGTTGTCGACCAAATCGGGGTTGGTCAACAGGTTAAACATGAAATAGCTGCCCATGCCGCAACCGGCGTAGACACCGATTTGCCCGTCAAAATCCTCGGGCATGTGGGTCGCGTCTTCCAGCGCCTCCCAGGCGCATTCGAGGAAATTGCGGTGCTGCGGGTCCATGATGGCCGCTTCTTTCGGGCTGAAACCGAAGAACTCGGCGTCAAAATGTTCAAAGTCCTGGAGGACGGCGCAGGCTTTGACGTAATTCGCCATTTTCAGGGTTTCGGGCGAAACGCCCTCGGCCAGCAATTGCTCGTCGCTCAGAGGCAGAATCGATTCAATGCCGTGACTTAAGTTGTGCCAGTACTCATGGATATTGCGTGCGCCCGGATAGCGGCAGGCCATACCCACAATGGCAATATCATTTTCACCGCCGGCATCCTGATCGTCTCGTTCGTCGTTGTCACGTTCTGTCATGGTTCGGACCTCGTTTCATGTACACATTGGTTTCGGTTGATTTCGCAAAAAAGGGGGCAACCTGAGCGGAGCATGGATCAAAGGGGCCAATCAAGGGTCACCGACCCAAAGGTGCGAAGGGCGCCAAACCCTGTGGGGCGCTGGTAGTGAAAGCTTCGCAACGGGGGGTGAATCACGCGAATTTTAGCTGTTTTGTGTCGGACGCCGCAAGCCGGGTTTTTCCCGATTCACCTTGGGGTTGCCGCAATTTGGGGCCAAGCCGTTGGCGGTAATGATCTTGGCCTGAATGGCGGCAATTTTCTCGGTGCCTTTTTTGGGGGTGACTTCAAAGCGAGCGGCGTGAATTTGCGGATACGCGAAAAAATGCGGCGTCATTTTGTGACACGCCTTGGGCACCCTTGTTCATGAAGCGCCGGTAATGACGCGTGGTGGCAGAAAAAAAAGTCGCAACGAGGCAAGCTTGGTTTTATTAGATTTATCGCCTGTTTTAAGAAAACAGCGCCCCGAAGCACTTGCCGCGTTACGGCAAGGGCATTAAGATACAGTGAAGATCCTTGACTGGGTTCCCTGACGCCGGTGCTGATCCGGTGGCGCGCCTCCCACGAGCACATTGCCGCGCCATCCTCTCACGCCCGCGGCAGCGTCGTGCCGCCTTCGCGACTTACGGCGGTTTGCCGCCACGCGTCTATGCTTTTGTGAATGAACTCGGCCTGGATCCCTGCACGACGTCTCGCGTCGGCATCAAACAAAAGGGGATACTTATGAGGCATTTACAGGGAAAACAGGCGCTTGTTACCGGCGCCGCGCAGGGGATTGGTTTTCAAATCGCCAAACGTTTGGGTCAGGAAGGCGCCCATTTGGTGCTAACCGACGTTAACCGCATGAAGCTGGAAGAAGCCGGCGAAGCATTGCGCTCATTGGGGATTGAGGTCGCAACCTTCGTTTTGGACGTCACCGATCACGACGAAATTTTGGAAGTACGCGATCAAATCGTCAAAGAAGCCGGCCCCGTCCATGTGTTGGTCAACAACGCCGGTGTCGTGTTTGGCGGTCCCTTCCTCGATGTCGACATGAAAAAACACGAGCTCACTTATAAAGTGAACACCATCGGCGTGGCTGCCATGATTCACGCCTTCTTACCGCAAATGCTCAAGCTCGAAGGTGCGCACATCGTGAACCTGGCCAGTGCCTCCGGGTTTGTTGCCCTGCCCTACGGAACCACCTACGCGTCCTCCAAATGGTCCGTCATCGGTCTGTCTGAATCGGTTCGCCTGGAGCTCAAACACATGGGTTACGACCACGTGAAGGTCACCACGGTTTGCCCGAGTTACGTGAAAACCGGTATGTTCGAGGGTGTGAAAGCCCCATTGCTGACGCCGTTCCTGACGCCCGAAACCCTGGCCGATAAAGTGCTGCAAGCCGTCAAAGAAGACAACAGCATGGTCCTCGAACCCTTCCTGGTGAAGTTCGTTCCGTTCCTCAAAGGGGTTCTGCCCGGTTTCATGTCCGATATGCTCGGCGATTTTCTCGGCGCTTCAACCAGCATGACTTCTTGGAAAGGCCACGGCGACAAAGGCGGTGTGATCCGCGAGGTAAAACGCGTCTCTTGATCTCGATTTAATCCAACGCGTTTCATAAACAAAAAAAGCGGCGCGGGTTTCGGCCCGCGCCGCTTTTTAGATTTTGGGTCGGCCGTGTCTTAACGACGGCGGCGGCGACGTTGCTGCATTCGCTCGCGGCGACGGGCGGCGCGGTCGGCCGATTTGGCCACGTTTTCCGAAACGCCGTCGCTGTTGAGGAAGTTGACCAACGCTTTGATCGTTGGGAAGCGGTACAGGTCGGTCAGCGCGATGGTGTGGTCGCTCAAGCGCTCACGCATGGTGCGGTGCATGCGCACCACCAACAGCGAGTGCCCGCCGATGTCGAAGAAGTTGTCTTCAACGCCGACTTGATCGACGTTCAGCGTTTCCTGCCAGATCTCGGCGATTTGGGATTCCAGTTCGCTTTCCGGCGCCACAAATTCGGCCTGGGATTTTTTGACCAGCGCTTCCGGCGCGGGCAGCGCCTTGCGGTCGATCTTTTTGTTGGGTGTATGGGGCAAGGCGTCCATTTCGACGAAGTTCGAAGGGACCATGTAATCCGGCAACTTCGAACGCATCAGGTCGCGCAAGGTTTCCTCGTCCGGTGCGGGTTCGTGACTGGTGTAGTAAGCCACCAGACGTTGGTCGCCCGGATTGTCCTCGCGGGCGATGACCACGCCCTCAACCACGCCGTCGTGGCTGTTGAGCACCGCTTCGATTTCGCCCAATTCAATGCGGTAGCCGCGGATTTTGACCTGGTGGTCGACGCGGCCGATGAACGCCATTACGCCGTCTTCACGCCACTTGGCCAAGTCGCCGGTGCGGTACATGCGCGCATCGGCATCGGCCACGAAGGGGTTTTTGACAAAACGTTCCGCCGTCAGTTCGGGACGGTCCAGGTAACCGCGAACCACGCCTTCGCCGCCGATGAACAGCTCGCCGGGAACCCCGGCCGGAACCGGTTGCCCGTGAATATCGAGCACGTACAACTGGGTATTGGCGAGGGGTTTCCCGATGGGGATGCTGTCCATGTTCGCCGCGACCTGTTGTGTCGAGGACCAAATCGTGGTTTCGGTGGGACCGTACATGTTGGTCACCGAGTTTTGTACCAGGCTGGTCAAATCCTCGGCCAGCGCCGGAGGGAAGGCCTCGCCGCCGACCATCATGTGCTGCAAACCACCGATGGCCTCGCGGGCCTCGTCGTTCATCAACATCATGCGCGCCATGGACGGCGTACACTGCATGTGGGTCACTTTGTGGCGGCTGATCTGCGCCGCCAGCGAGTAGTCCGCGCCGTCGCTGCCGATGGTTTCGTTGCTGCGCTCGCGCACTTCTTTGAGCAAGGGCAAGCTGGCCAGCACGTCCTCGGTGGGAATGCCGAAATCGATCAGCGCCGCAATTTCATCAACGCCGATCTCTTTGAGTTTGTTGACCATATCGATACAGCGATCCACGGTACCGAACAGGCCGCTGGTTTCGAAGTAACGTTCAAAGGCGAACTCAAGCACGCCGTCCATTTCCGCGTCGTCGAGGCCGCCCAGATCGATGTCGTCCAGGCCCTTGTTTTCCTCGCCTTCCGGCCGTTTGAACGCGGGGAACGCCCAGGCGTAGTTTTTCACCAGGCTCACCGAGCTACCCAGGTACTCCTTCATCGGCGCGCGTACTTTCTCAAACACCACGTCGTTGTCGTCGCCGACGAAGGTGTGCAGCATCAGCGTCACCTTGCCGGACTTGGGGTCGCGGCCACAGGCTTTGAGTTCGTCGCGGTAGATTCTGATTTTTTCTGCGACTTCTTCCACGCTTTGGCCCAACAAGTGGGTCAGGATGTTGGCGCCGATCCGCGCCGCGCGCCGGTAGGTGTCGGGGTTGCCGGCGGTCGTGATCCAAATCGGCAATTCCTTCTGAACCGGGCGTGGTTGGGTGACGATTTCCACGTCTTTTCCGAGTACACCGGGAAAGGCCACGGTTTCGCCACGCCACAGTTGTTTCAACGTCTCGATGCTGTCGAACATCTTGGCTTTAAAGTTTTCGTAGTTCTGTGGTTGCAGGATGAAGTCGTCGGGCTGCCAGCCGGAGGCGACGGCCAAGGCGGCGCGCCCCTCGGACAGGTTGTCAATCACCGCCCATTCCTCCGCTACCCGGATTGGGTTGTGCAGTGGCAAAACGCAGCTACCGGAGCGCACGCTGATGCGTTTGGTGACCGCGGCCACCGCGGCGCCCGTCACCGAGGGGTTGGGGTAGGGGCCGCCGAAGGCGTGGAAGTGGCGTTCCGGGGTCCAAACCGATTGGAACCCGTTGGTGTCGGCGAACTTGGCGCCTTCCAACAGGAGGTGGTACTTCTGGCGACCGGGACCGTCGTCGTTGCCCCAGTAGAACAGGCCGAACTCCATCCCTTTGCCCGCGATTTTGGCGGAAACCGGTGCCGCGTTGCGGGTGCGGTCGAGGAAAACCACCAGCTTGAAGCCACGCGCCAAGGTCCAGAAAAGTTCCAGTACCGAGATGTCGAACGACAAACTCGTCACCGCCAGCCAGGTGCCGCCGCCTTCGTGAGGAATGCGGTCGTCCATGCCCTCGAAGAAGTTCACCACGTTGCGGTGTTCGACCATCACGCCTTTGGGTTTACCGGTCGAACCCGAGGTGTAAATCACATAAGACATGTGGGCCGGGGTCACGCCGGAATCGGGGTTTTCCCCTGAACTTTGGCTGATGATCGGCCAATCCGCGTCGATGCGCGTGGTGGGCACGCGGTGTTCGGGCAACACGTCGACCAAATGGTCCTGGGTAATCAACAGTTTGATCTTGGCATCTTCGATCATGTAGGCCAGGCGGTCCGACGGGTAGTCGGGATCCAGCGGCACGTAGGCGCCGCCCGCTTTGAGCGTACCCATGATGGCCACGATCAAATCCACCGAGCGGGACACGCTGATGCCCACCAAGGTGTCGGGGCCGATGCCACGCTCGATCAGGAAATGCGCCAGTTGGTTGGCGCGCTGGTTCAGTTCGGCATAGCTGACTTCTTCCGCTTCAAACACCACCGCGATGTCGTCCGGCGTTTTGGCGACCTGGGCCTCAAACAAGGTGTGGATGCAGGGCGAACGGTCGAAATCGTGACCGGTTTGGTTGAAGGTCTCGAGGATTTGGCGGCGCTCGTCCCCGCTGAGAATGTCCAGTTCGGCCAAGGCGCGATCCGCGTCGGCGGCGGCATTGTCGAGGAAGTGGGCGAATTGGCGTTGCAACATGTCGACCGCGTTGGAGGACAACAGGTTGCGGTCGTAGATGCAGGTACAGGCGTCGCCGTCCGGCGTAATGCTGAAGGTGAGCTGGGTGCCGGGTGCGGGAACCGATTGGCCCGTCGCGCCGATTTCAATGGCAACCGGCAAGAGTTTGCCGCTCACCAAACCGGGTTGCTGATGCACCTCGGGATAACGGCCCATGATGTCGTTCAGCCAGGAGCCGCGCTTGCGCCCGCGCGCCAGTTCTTTTTGGGTCGTTGACAGGGCTTCGGCAAAACCTTGATTGGGTGCGAACTTGAGCAACAACGTGGTGCGTGGTGCGATTACCTTGGGATCCAGCGCATGTTCCGCGGCCAAGCCGGGATCGCTGAACGCCACGTGGAAACGGTCCTTGCCGCCGATGCGCGACAGGTAGGCGGCACAGGCGGCCACCAGGGCGTCACTCAAACCTTCGCTGCCGAAACGGTCGCGGAATGAGGTGGGCACTGCAATCGGTGCTTGGCCGAGGTCGGCCTCTTCGCCGGCTTTTTCCGTGGTGGCGTAAGGGATTTCAATGGGTTCCAAGCGGGAGAGACGGCGAACCTGGGCCGGTTCCGCTTTGGCCAGTTTGGCGGCCAAATCGGTCAGCGCTTGACCTTGATCACCTTCAAAGACGGTCAGTTGATCGCCCTCATCCAGGCCGAGTTCTTCAACCACTTGGCTGACAGGAACTTCCTGGCCGCAATGGCGGGTGAAGCCCATCAAGCTGACGACCACATCCTCGGCGCAAACGTCGATACGGTCGTCGCTGATGGAAGCAATGGTGCCGGGATCCTCGTCGGCGTCCTCCTCGCCGGTGCGAGCGCGGGTCACCATAAAGACCTTGCCGTCCTTGGCGATTTTGGGGCTACCCAGCGGGTTTTCGTAGGGGCCGAAAAACAGGGCGCGCACGAAATTCTCGATGGCTTGGCCTTCTTGGTTCCAATCGATGTAACAGGCCAAAGGCGGCCGGTCGGAGCGTCGAAATTCCTTGCGACCGGTGGGGTCTTGGGGTGTGGCGGTCGTCCGGTCGTCGGTTAATTCGTCGACCAGCTCGCCAAAACTCTCCATGGCCGCTTCGAAACACTTGGTGTTGATCGAAAGCGAGGTTTCGCGGGGGACCACGTCAAAGAGTTGTTGTTTGAGAATGTCGCCGGTATCGACACCGCTCGTGATCAAGTGCCAGGTGATGCCGTAGCGTTCTTCGCCGTTGAGCAGCGCCCAGGCCGGCGTGTTCAAACCCGCGTAGTCGGGCAGGGGGCCGTCGTGGAAGTTAATCGCGGCTTTTTGAGGTGTTTGCAGAATTTCGTCCGGCAACATCGATAAATGGGTAATGCTGAAAAAATAATCGTAAGGGTCTTCGGCCAGCGTTTTGCCGTAGTCGGATTTCGGATCGAGTACGGGGATATCGTGGTGTTGGGCCCAGCCGATAATGGCGTCCGTCGCGGAAATGATGCCGCGAATCTGGTGCCCTTTCTTGATGAGGATCTCTGCGCACTCAGTCAAAAGTCGGTTTTGACCAATAATGTAACAACTGAATCCGTTTCCTTCTGTCATTTGCTTCATCCTTACATATGTCTCGCGCAACGACACGCGTGGGCGGGACAGGGTAGCGTGGTCGCCAATACCCAACAGGCATCAATGCCGAGCAGACCCGAAAAAGGGCATGCCGGGGAATCATTGCGGGGGTCGTAAATGCGTGTGGGTTTGGCGTGGGGTGTTGGGTGGCTCATCACAGCAGATCATAGCGGTTCGGAAATGACTTGGAAACCTCAAAAAGCCCCTGTTTAAGCGGGAAAAGTGATGGGAAAAAGGCGGGCCGGCGGGGCGTGACGCGCCCGTCGCTTTGTGGCGGGAAAGCCCGTCTGCCGCCAAGGGGCGAAGAAGGTGTCTATCCTGTTTTTTTAGAATGGCATAAGCGGCGCAAGCAAACGCGAATGGAAGCCGGGTCGTGCTGTGTGCCGGTTCGCCCCTTGTCTTGGTGCGGCACCATCTCGGTCACGAGAAAGCATGGCGGCAAAAATTCAAGAAGTGTGTATTTACCTGATGATCCTAATTACCCCTTTGGCGAGGCGTGTGTCGCCATCGGTTCGCCGTAAAACCCGTTGATGTTGCTTTGTGATGAACTGAACCATTGTGTGCGCGTTTGGTAAGTCCCTGGGGAAATGGGGTGAACAGCGGGCGAGGCAACGGTGAAGTTGTGGTGAATGTGATGGAATTTACTTTTTTGTTACGTAATGGTGACCGATTCTTGACAGGTTTTTCGGGCTCGTTAAAATGAGCGCCTGTTCATTCGCTTAGCCTATTTTCATGAATAACGTAATTTTCTTCGTTCCTCGAGCAGATCCCATTCATATTCTCTAGGAGAGATCGATGCTTCGCTTATTGCTCGTCCTTTTGTGTTCTGTTTTCATGCTCGTTCCCGCGCTTGCCCAAGCTTCCCACCCGGTTCCCACCCACCACGACCCGACCTTAAGTGTGCACGCTTTTCAGTTACAAGAGCTCGACCGTCACAAACGCGAGTTGGCGTTCCGTGTGGCCAACGCCTTAAAAAATGAAGCTTTTCGCGATTTTGTTCAGAGCCGTATCGAACATGACGGCGACGCCCAGGCTTTGGTGACCCTTGCCCATGATTACGCCCAGGTGTTCCCCGGCAAACGCGCCGCCGAATTGGCGACCTACGTCGACCAACTCGACCTGCAAATCCGCAACGCCAAAGGCACCTCCAGTTACGTCGCCGAGCTGTTGCAAGTGCGTTTGTATTTGCCCGAGGGGTTGTCGCTCAAAAACAACGCGCCCGCGCTGGTCGCCTTTGAACCAAGCGGCGACGATCAAACATGGACCGCGATTGAGGCTTTTGACCAAAACGGCAACGCCCGCCTGTTGGATGCGGCGGTTGCGCCCCAAGAACCCGTTTTGATTGTCGGCCTCGACGCCAAGGCCGATCTGCAAGCCGGACTGGCGCTGCTCAACGACGCCTTCCAAGCCGCGGGGGTACAACAACCGACGGCTCGCCGGGACGCCGCGCGTAAGGCCGACGTCGCCACCCACAAACTCGATAAAATCCGCTTGGAGGACGACCAAGAGCCGTGGATTTCCGGTGATGCCGAGGTTTACGCCATTGTGAACGGTGTGCATCCTTCCGAGATGAAAGCCAACATTACCGCCACCGGAATGCCGTACCTCGACGACGACGAAAAAAACTACTATCCCAACCAAATTCTGATTTTTTGGGACCAGTACCGTTACCAAGCCGCCAACATTGTTTTGATGGAACAAGACGACAACACCAACTACCAGGAATTGGCCGCCTTGTTGGTGAGCGCCGTAGCCCGCGTGATGGCGACCTTCCCGGAGACCGCGCCGTACGCGGGTTTGGTTGATCTCGCCGGTGAGATCATTCGCGCCATGCCCGCGAGTTGGTTCACCAACGACGACGATTACCTCGACGTTTACTACACCATCGAAAAGAACCGCGCTTACACCGATTGGAACGGGGCGAGCGGCAACGCGCGCATCACGCTAAAACCTTACACCCTGCGCCAAAACTAAAACGACCTTGCCCCATAAACACGAAAACCCCGTCGCAAGGCGGGGTTTTTGTTTTGGGTGGGGGTTGGGATTGGGATGGGGGTGCCGGCGCCTTCAGCGCCTGCTTTTCGGGAACCCCCGGGGACCTAGGGTAAAGGGTTGTTCTACAACCCTTTACCCCAGGCTGAAATCTCATTACGTTTTCAACGTAACCAGCGGTTGTTCGCCTCCGGCTCACGGTTTAAATTAGTTATGGTCCCCGCATTGCGGTGTGCGCGCCCCGTTGGGGGGCGCCGGATCGGGGCCCGGCCATGCATGGTGATGATCGGATCGGGGCGCGGCCACGCATGGTGATGATCGGATCGGGGCGCGGCCACGCATGGTGATCACCGAATCGGGGCGCGGCCACGCATGGTGATGATCGGATCGGGGCGCGGCCTGGCATGGTGCTCACCGGATCGGGGCCCGGCCACGCATGGCGATCACCGAAACGGTGCTCGGCCGCGCATTGTGAACCTTTGATCGACCCTAGGTTACTGGGCCTGCATCTCCTGGGCCCATTTCACCGCTTCCATGTAAATCTCGGGGATGTCTTTCTCCGGTAACTTCAGCCGGGCCGCCCAGCGCGGAATGTCTTTAAAAATGCCGCGTTCGTAATTTAGCGTGATTTCCAAGGCCATGCGGAACGGGTTACGCGCGATCCGCATCAACGCGTTTTTAATGTCGCGGGCCAGAGGAATGTCCTTGAGAATTTCCGCCAAGTTGCGGTCCATGATGGCGTCGATGATCGAGAACAAACCCATCAGAAAGTAGTCCGCGCTTTTGTCGCCCTGCCCGATTTTGCGCGCGATCAATTCACACATGCGCGCACGGGTGGCCGCGGTTTTCATCAACTCCAGCGGCTTCTCTTCGCTCATCGTGCTCAGCGCCAACAAGGTAGCCCATTTGCGAATCTCGCGCTCGCCCATCAACACCAAGGCGTGTTTGATCGAACGAATCTCCGTTTGCAAACCGAAGAAGGCCGAGTTGATGTAGTGCATCAACTTATAAGAAAGCGTCAGATCTTTTTTGATGATCTCTTCAATTTCGCGGTAATCCATCCCCGGCTTATTAATCTGTTGGAGGATCTGAAGGTTGGTGATTTTGTTGCCCGCCATGCCGCGTTTGGTGAGGATAACCGGTTTTTCAAAAAAGTAGCCCTGGAAGAAATCAAAGCCCATGTCGAAGGCCTGCTGATGCTCCTCCTGGGTCTCGACCTTCTCAGCCAGCAGCATTTTGTCCTGGGCTTTCAGGCGGGTCACCATCGATTGGCGCTCCGCCACCGTGGTTGCAAGGAAATCGATTTTAATGATGTCGGCCAATTTCACCAGCGGTTCCCAGCGCTCGTTGTAAATGAAATCGTCGAGCGCGATGGTAAAGCCTTGGTTTTTCAGTCTTTTAACCGTGGCAACCACCTCGTCGTCGGGGTCGACCGTTTCCAAGATTTCCAAAACGCTATGGTTTTTGGGGAGGAGCTGCGCGTAATTGATCAAGGTGTCCTTGGTCATGTTGAGGAAGGCGCGTTTGCCGCTGGTCAAGGTATCGAAGCCAAACAGAATCGTGCTGTCGGCGATGACACTGCTGGCGGCCTTGTCCTGATTGCTCCCGTCGAAATAATTGGCAAGCCCGCTGCGGAACAGTAATTCGTATGCATAAACCTTTTGGTGACGGTCGAAAATCGGTTGCCGGGCGATGTAATGTTCCATGAAGCGTCCTGTTGGTGTCGGTGAATCGCACCTGAACGGCGCGCGGAGCGGGTGTGTGGTCGGTGATGTTCCATGTTCGTCTGCTTGCTCGTTCGCTCAATGGCGTGAATGAAATAGAATACGAGCAAGCACGAAACCTTATTGTAATCAAAAACAAAGCGTGACGACATCGGCAAGACCCACTTTTTTGTCGCTGTCGAAGCCCGACTTAAAAGAACCGCGCGGGCAAAGTCCGCAATCAATTGGGCTGCAACGTGCGGTACCAAACATCGCCGGGTGCCTCGCTCGATTGCTTCGTTGGTCCATTCTCCCTAACCAAGCGTTGCTTGGCAAAGATTCCGGTGATCAGGCTGGCAAGGAGGGGGTTCCCCTCGTTATGATGAGTTGCTGCATGTTCGCGGAGGTGAAAGGCCTTGATGATGGGTTTGTTGCTGGTTTTTCTCGGCTCGTTTTTTGAGGGTGAAATCAGCCTGGTTGCCATTGTGTGGTTTCGTGAAACCTTGCAACTCAACTGGGCAAGCATTGCCGGCTTGGCCTGGCTGGGCACCTTTCTCTACGACGCATTCGCTTTTGAATGCGGGCGTCGCCATGGGAAAAGCTTACGGGAACGTTGGCCTGCTCTGGAAAAAAGGGCGGGAAAAATTTTTGGATGGATGGAACGTTATCCAAGCTTCTTTGTGTTCGTGCTGCGGTTCCAGATCGGACTGCGCACCTTGGCCAACGGGATCATCGGCCAAAGTGGCATGTCTCGCGCGCGTTTCCTCGGCATCAATGCGCTGGCCGTGACCCTCTGGGTTCCCTTTGTGCTCCTTTTGGCTGAAATTTTCCGGATCATCGCGGGCGCGATCCTTCAAGCTGCTATGGCGGGTTGATCATTTTTGTGGTACAAAGTTTTTACGTTGCACGCGTTTCTTTTGCTCAATGACTCGTCCGGGGGTGGTGTGACATCCCTTACGGTGTGCCTACGAATTTTCTGGCAGTCTCTATTTGTGGTTAAATTTTCTTCTCCGATTGGTCGCTCCGACCTAGTCCTATTAGGTCGCTTTTCCTTTCCTTGATCGCGGGCCGCCGGGGTTTTATCCCCCAAAATACGGCTGGTTTTTTTTCCGCGCCATTGTTGAACGAAGATCCCTTTCGTTCTGGAAAAGTCGATCCGCGCCTTCGGTGAAGTCCAAGAGAAGATTGCCGGTCTTGTACGACCCACCCACACCGATCTCCCCGCGTTTCGCGAGCTCTTGCCTCGCGGCTGTTCTTTTCAAGGTGATGCTACCGCCTTTTCACGACCTAAACTGATGAGGAGAGTTCCGAAACCTTCGGTCTTTGGGCCGGAGCTAAATGGAGTTGTGTCCATGAATGTATTGATGGTTATTGAACCTCATGAGTCGCCTGCATTTAGTGAGCGCATGAAAGATACCGCGCTTGATTTATTGACCAGTCAGGGCCATGAAGTTCATGTCGTCAGCTTCCACGACGAAGCGATGGTGGGTCCCCCCCGTCGCGGCTTTGTTCCCGGTTTGTTGGAAACCGAACCCTTTAACCAGCAACCCTTGCGTCAGGCATTTCATTCCGAACGCACGTTGCGCCATCCCTTGCAACAAACAGTCAACCAAGTAGATCCGTTCGACTGGGCCGATGTGGTCCTGTTCCAATTCCCACTCTGGTGGTTCCTTTCGCCCCCCACCTTGCGCCAATTCCGCTGCCGCGTTGGTGAATGGTGTCGTCATCGGGGCGAATCACGCCGCATTCGCAAACGTGCGATGTTGGTGTTTACCACCCCTAGCCAAGAGCCGCTTTTCGGCGGTCGTGAACGCGAGGTCTCCTGCATGTTGCGACCCTTGCAGGAAGACGTTTTGTACCGTGCCGGTTTTGACGTGCTGGCGCCTTTCATCGCCTGGGGCGTTGACGAATGTGGTGAATGGGAGCGCGCCGACATGCTGCGCGATTACGTACACCGTGTCGCGCGCTTGACCGAAACCGAACCCGTATTCACCCATCGCCGACCCATTCCGCGACCCAATCCCGGCCGCCCCAATGGTTGGGATACCGAGCCCGCCTTCGCTTAAAACCAAAGCGTGCGATGCGGATGAATGCAATCGCACCCTTTCGGTTCAACCAAATCAACCCTTTTCACCGAGCAAAGCCGATGCCCCGCATCGGCTTTGTTGCGGTTGGGCTAGTCCGCATTTCTTCCGCGGATTCGTTGCGAGAAACTCTAACCTAAGAAGCGCGATAAGAGCGAGGGATTTTGGCTAAAGATCTGGAGCGAAATGGTTTGGGAAATGCGGAAGCGCACCCATTGGGTGCGGTGAGCATTTTCACAGACCGTTGCAGCCCAGAGGTTTAGCTAAAATCACCGCGAGTTATCGCGCTTCTTAGGTCTAAACCTTGTGAGAAATAGGGGCTAGCTTTCCGCCGGGTGGAAACGGCGCGCGGCGAGGGCGAGTGCGACAAACAGCAGACAGCCGATCAGGCCACGCAGGTTTTCGGCAAGCGTCGGTGGGAATACCAGAATAAAACCGCGCCCTTTCACCATGGCCGCGAAACTGGCCACGCAAAACGGGGCCAAGAAAAAACGCAGGCCCATCCAGGGATCGAAGCCTTGCCCGTTTTGCCGACCGCTGAGCGCATTGAGGTTGTTGGCCGTGCCGACAATGGCCGCGATGCCCAGTGCCGTGATCCAGGTTTGGGGACTGGGATCGAAATAGAGGCTGAGCACGTTTAGGTACCAAATGAGGTAACACCATAAGGCGGTTTTGACAGGGGAAAGTCCCGCGAGGTAAGCTAGCATTAACGTGCTCCACACTGTTGCTTTGAATTTTCGCCGAACGTCACGGCGCCGTTTTTCGGTCTGTCGAAACCACCGCGGGTTTGACCGAGTCCTCGCCCGTTTTTCTCGCCGGGGGATCCTTCTCAGGGCCGCCAGGCAAGCAACGCGGGTTTGGTGAACCCATCGCGCCCCGCTTGCGCGAGGTGGGTTTGGTGGTGACGCGGTTGCGGCGATTCGGGAGGATCAAATGAAATCCATCGATCACTGGTTGGAAGAATATGGGGAAAGCCACCAAAATCCAACCAACAAAACCATTCACTGGGTCTGCGTGCCCCTGATTGTGTTTAGCTTGGCCGGCCTGTTGTGGTCCATACCACACGGTTACTTCGCGGGCATTTTACCCGCCGCCCTCGATCCTTTTTTTAACTGGGCTACCCTGTTCCTGCTTTTCGCGCTCGGTTACTACTTCGTTCTGTCGAAAACCATCTTTTTGGGGTTTATCCCCGTGATTGTCGTCGTGCTCGGCGGTAATTTCGCCATTATGCAAGCGGGGTTGCCGTTGTTCTGGGTATCGCTGGCGATTTTCGTCGCTGCCTGGATCGGCCAGTTTATCGGCCACCAAATTGAAGGCAAAAAACCGTCCTTTTTCCAAGATCTGCAATTCCTGCTCATCGGCCCGGCCTGGCTGATGCACTTCGTCTACCGCCGCGTCGGCATCGCTTATTAAACACGCGGCCGGCTTTGCCTTCGGGCTGTCGCGCTTTTGCGGCGGCCTTTTGCAGCCGGGCGATTAAAACAAACCCACCAGCAGCGCGTAGCGGCCGCCCTTGCCGATCAATACCAGCAGGGTGAACAACCAAAACGGGGTACGCAGGAAACCGGCAACCACCGTCAGTGGATCACCGATAATCGGCGCCCAGGCCAACATCAGCGACCACAGGCCATAGCGGTTGTAGTGTCGGGTGGCGCGTTCCAACGCTTGCTGCTTCACCGGGAACCAACGCCGATCTTGGAAATGAAGCAAATAACGGCCGAGTAGCCAGTTGATGCAGGCGCCCAGCACGTTGCCGAAGGTCGCCACCGCTACCAAGAGCGCGGGATGGAACCGGCCGCTTACGTGCAAACCGACCAGCACCATTTCCGACTGGGCCGGCAGCAGCGTCGCCGCCACCAACGAGGCCGTGTACAAACCCAATAGCTCCCAGCCCCAGCTGAGCCAAATGCCCGCCGCGCAAAGGGCCGGAAACAACAAAACCGCCCAGGCAAGGGGCCGGGCGGCTGTTGGTTTGGGATCAGGTGGTCGATGCTTGGCGGCGCTCAAAGGTTAAAACTGTTGTCCTCGGGTTCCTCGACCATCAAGCTGAGGTTTTCCAGCACTTTCTCGATGATGTCTCTGTCGGAGCGAATGAATTCCAAACCAAAACGCACGCGGTTGTTTTCCACCAAACTCCAGCAAATACGGCCCGTAAAGGTGAACGCGCTGTTGTCGATGGTCACGCCGCCGTCGATCACGTCCAACTCCTCCATCAATACCCAGGTATCAAACGGGACCAGCAGGCAGGCGCCGCCTTTGCTGATGTTGCCGACTTCCGTGGCCGGACGTTCATCACCCAAAACGAGGTAGCCGTCACCGTCACAGGGGATCCGGGGTGCATTGCGCTGATTTTGGTACATGGTGCTCTTCCTCTAACCGTTAAGCATTGGGTTCCTTTTTGGTGTCGGCATCCTCGGCCTTCTCCGCTTCGCCCTTATCTCCATCTTCGGCGTCGGCGGATTTTTCTTCAGGCTTTTCCGCGCCGTTCGCCGATTCCGCCTTGTCCGCGTTCGCGTCCCCGTCCGTCTCGGTTTTGGCCTCGGCTTCCCCGTCGGCTGGATCGGTGGAGGCCTCGGGCACCGCTTCTTTTTCTTCTACCGGCTTCTCTTCCGCCTCTTCGCGCATCTGTTGTTCCAGTGCCTCAATGCGCTGCTCACGCTCGACGATTTCCGCTTCAAGCTGACCCAGGTCGTCAAAAAAGTCCTGAAAGGTTGTTTTGTCGATTTCCTCGTCCAGCGCGCCCGATTTGACCGATTCGTAAAAAAAGCGACCCAGTTCTTTGTGTTTGTTGTTGATGCGACGGCGGATGGAGCCGATTTCGGCGCGTAATGTGTTGATTTTAAGAAGTTTCTCAGCCTTGCGCGAGACCTTTTCGGCCTTGCGCGAGACCTTGACTGACAGGTCCTTCGTCATTTCCCATATGCGATCAACGAGCGGGCGTTCTTGTTCCGCCATGTGTGGGTACCTCCGCAATCTTGAACCAATAATCGGACTTCACCAGAAAGCCGGCACGGCCGGATGACGCAAACCCAACGCGACCTTCAAGGGTGAAGGGATCGGTTTGTTAGGCTGACGCTAGCTAAGCTGCATTTCTCACCCGAAGTTCTGCATAAAGCGGTGAAATCGCTGCGATGACTTCGCTTTCTCGGGTTCACCGTTGGGCAGCCTCGACGTGGCGTCGCCACACCGAAGGGCCGGCCCCCCGCGTTTACCCTTGGTCGGAACCTTTGTCCTCGCAACGATTTCACCGCTTCGCGACGCATTCTGGTGAGAAATGCAGCTTGAGCCCGCAATTATAACGTTTTACATCAAGGGGCGAAATGAAAAAGGCGTCGGTTTTGACCCGCCAAGGCGCCGGCCGCGCCTGACGAAATGCGGCATTTGCCCTGTTTTCCGATCACCCGTCCGTTCGGTTTCGCTTTCCCGCTCGGACATTATCCGGCCATGGGCCGCCCCGGCGGGGAGCCAATTTGAGTGACTGTTTTCCCCATCGTCCGTGAAATTCGCGGCGTTGAACCGGGAGGCAAGGCCCCTTCCACCAACTCTTTCGCCAAAAATCATCCACACCCCGCCTCCTTTTTCGGTAGTATGGGGATCATCAATCAAACCGCGCGTGCCGGCCCCGCGTTTCGGCGTCGAGGGCACCTCGCCTTGCCCGGCAAGGTCGTTCTACCTCAATTTGGTTTTTGCCGCGGTTAGACAAAATGGGCGCGTCGATCCACGCGTTTTTCCAGATCCACAGGAGTTTCCCCCATGCCCGAAAATCAAAGCTTTCGTCAGGATTACCCTCAGCTCGATCCACCCGTCCGCACCCTCATGGGTCCCGGCCCCAGCGACATTCATCCGCGTGTCTTGCAAGCCATGGCCGCACCCACCATCGGTCACCTCGACCCCGCCTTTATCCAAATGATGGACCAAATCCAAGGCTTGTTGCAGCAGCTTTTCCAAACCAAAAACGCGCTCACCTTCCCCGTGTCCGGCACCGGTTCCGCCGGCATGGAGTGCTGTATGGTGAATGTGATCGAACCCGGCGACCGCGTGGTCATCGCCCAAAACGGCGTGTTCGGCGGCCGGATGGCCGATATTGCCGACCGACTCGGTGCCGATGTGGTAAAGATCCAAGTTCCTTTCGGTCAAAAGTTCGAGCCCGAGGCGATTCGCGAGGCCGTGGCCGGCAAACCCACCAAACTGGTGGGCGTCGTGCACGCGGAAACCTCCACCGGCGTGTGTCAATCGCTGCCCGAAATTGCTGAAATCGCCCACGAGGTCGACGCGCTTTTACTGGCCGATTGTGTGACCTCGCTCGGCGGGACCCCGGTCAAGCTCGACGAATGGGGCGTGGACCTGGCCTACTCCGGCACCCAAAAATGTTTGAGTTGCCCGCCGGGACTGGCGCCGGTCAGTTTTTCCGAGCGCGCCGTGCAGGCTCTCAAAAATCGCAAGTCCAAGGTGGTTTCCTGGTACCTCGACGTCTCGATGCTGCTCAATTACTGGGGTGGCGAACGCGCCTACCACCACACCGCACCGATTAATATGTTGTACGGCCTGCGCGAGGCGTTGCTGATCGTGTTGGAGGAAGGGCTCGACGCCGTATTCGCCCGCCACCAACACCACGGCGAGATGCTCGTCGCCGGCGTGGAAGCGATGGGCCTGTCGATGTTGGTCCCCGCCGACTACCGCCTGCCCCAACTCAATACCGTGGTTATCCCCGACGGCGTCGACGACGCCGCCGTGCGTCGCGCCTTGTTGAACGACTACAACATCGAAATCGGCGGTGGTTTGGGTGACTTAAAAGGCAAAGTTTGGCGTGTCGGCTTGATGGGCCACGCATCGCGTCGTGAAAATGTGGTCACGTTCTTGGCCGCGTTGGAATCGATTCTGGTGCAACAAGGTGCCGCGATTCAGCCCGGCGCCGGCCTCGCCGCCGCCGCGAAGGTCGGTGCATGAGTCTCGAACCCGCGTTGCGGCGGCAACTGGTCGCCCTCTTGGGGGCGGATTGGGTGCGTGACGATCAGGTCACGCGCTTCAGTTACCGCTGCGACGGCTTAACCCTCCATCCCAGCTTACCGGCCGGGGTGGTTTTTCCCGGCGACCACGATCAGGTTGTCGGTGTGGTTAAGTTGCTGCACGCCGCCGGGGTTTCCTTTCTTCCGCGCGGTGCCGGAACCGGACTTTCCGGCGGCGCCGTGCCCACCACCGGCGCGGTTATTATTGAGTTGGTTCGCCTCAACCGCATCGGGCCGGTTAACGAAATCGACCGCACCATTGAGGTCGGTCCCGGCGTGGTGAATATTCAGGTTTCCCATGCCGCCCGAGCCCACGGCCTCTATTTTGTGCCCGATCCCAGCTCGCAAAAAGCCTGTTCTGTCGGTGGCAATGTCGCCGAAAATTCCGGCGGGCCGCACACCCTCAAATACGGTGTCACCGTAAACCACATTCTCGCCTTGGACGTGGTGTTGCCCGACGGTTCGGCACACCGCGTTGGCGGCGAAAGTTGGGCTTCGCCCGGCGCCGACCTGCTCGCGCTCCTGATCGGTAGCGAGGGCACCCTGTGCATCGTCACCAACATAATCTGTCGCCTGACGCCGCTGCCGCCCGCGGTGCAAACCCTGTTGGCCGTGTTCAACGATGTGCAACAGGCCTGCGAGGCCGTTTCAGCGATCATCCGCGCCGGCATCGTGCCCGCCGCGCTGGAGATGATCGACAACACCGTCATTCGCGCCATCGAACAAACCATCTCGGCCGGTTTCCCTACCGATGCCGAGGCCGTGCTGATTATTGAACTGGAAGATATCGAAGCGGGGATTACCGACGAGCTGGCCGCGGTTCGCCGTATCTTGGGCCAGGTCGGTACCCACGAGATCCGCGTGGCCGAGGACGAGGCGGCGCGCGCCCGTATCTGGCGCGCGCGCAAGGAAGCCTTCGGCGCCATCGGTGCTTTGTCCCCCAGTTTCTACACCCAGGACGGTGTGATCCCCCGTGGTGCTTTGCCGCGCGTGCTGGCGCGCGTCAACCAAATCGGCCGCGACCACGGGTTAACCATTGCCAACGTCTTCCACGCCGGGGACGGCAACCTGCACCCGCTCATCCTTTACGACGCCCACGATCCCGACCAAGTCGCCGCCACCCACGAGGTCGGCCGCCGCATCCTCGAACTCTGTTTGGCCGAGGGCGGTACCTTGTCCGGGGAGCACGGCATCGGCCTGGAGAAAAACAGCCTCATGGATCGTGTTTACTCATCGACCACGCTCGATCATATGGCCGAGGTACGTGCCGTTTTTAACCCGAACGCTCGCCTCAACCCCGGCAAAATGTTGCCGGAACCGGGCAAATGCGGCGATATCAAAAGCGTCGCCGCCTTGCGCGCCAAAAGCGGGATCCAAGTATGAGTGACGCCCGGGTTTTCGCACCCGCCGATACGGGGTCGCTTTTGGCTTGGTTGCGCGCGGGTTACGCGGCCAAACGGCCCTTTTGGATTGCCGGCCAAGGGGATCCCCATCCCGATCCCGCCGCGTTGCAACTCGATTTGTCCGCCTTCAACCAAACCTTGTTTTTTGATCCCGACGACATGGTCGTCGGTGTCGGCGTCGGCAAAAAACACCTTGCCCTTCAGAAAGAACTCGCTGCCGAGGGCATGGGTCTTCCCGTCAATCCCTGGTTCGACGACGACACCGTGGGGTCCCTGGTCGCCAAAAACCGTTTCGGCCCCGAGCGTTTGTATCGCGGCGGGGTGCGCGATTGGGTGATCGGCATGACCTACGCCACGGTCGACGGCCGTTTGATTGAGGTTGGCGGCCGCGTCGTTAAAAATGTGACCGGGTACGATTTAGCCCGCTTTATGGTCGGCAACCGCGGCGAGTTGGCCGTCTTGCTCTCGGTAAATTTCAAACTCATGCCCTTGCCCCACCAGCCGGAAGCCTTACTTTTTCGCGGACCCGCCGAAGCCTGGCCGCGGGCGGTGGCGGCCCTGATCAAGGCGCACATCCCGCTGGATTGGGCGCAAGTTCGCCTCGCCGCCGGTACCGTCCGGCTCGGGGTCGGCATTTCCGGCGGCACAGCCAGACGGCGCAGCCTGAAGGTTTCTTTGGAAGAAACCACCGGCGCGGCTTGGTCAGCCCCGGAACAGTCTCCCGATGAATCCCTGTTTCACCGGCTGGCCGATGGTCCCGCGCTCGCCGGACTCACCGGCGCGGCGCCTGTTCACGCATACGGCCGCCTGGCCACTTCCGTGCTTCTGCAACAGGAAAACTACCGCCAAGATTGCCAGGTGATTCATCCCATCGGTGCCGATATTCACCGCTTTGTCGCCAACCCAAGCGTCCTGTCCGCCAATGAACCCGAGGCCGGGGTGTCTTGGGTTTTGGAGCAAGCGCCCCCCGATTGCGCAATCCGACGGCTGCCGGCGAAGACGCCCGAGGCCGTGCTTCACCAAAAGCTCAAAGCATCTTTTGACCCATGTGGTTGCCTGCCGAGCCACTTTCACGGTGGTTAACCCCGCTTTTTGCAAGCGGCTGGGGATCTCGGTCACATGTGCGGTTTTCGCCGCGCTCTTTCGCGCGGCCCGGCTTTCCTCCGCGCCGTTTAGAAACTAAGATGATAGCGACCGCTTCCCTGGACTTGGTGGTCACAGCGTGGCGGCGCTAGGAGGGCGACATGAAGGTTTTTCGGATCGGGTTTTTGGCGGTGTTCCTGTTGCCGCTTTCCGCTTGGCAGGGCGATGAAACCCAGACGTTGTTCCTCCGCGACGGCAGTCAGATCAAAATCAAAGGCGACTACCAGGTGAGCGAACACGGGGTGAGTTTTACCCGTGACGACGGTCGCGAGATGATGTTGCCGCACAGCGCGGTGGACCTGGAACAATCGCAAAAGGTCAGCATCGACATCGGTAAATTGCAGGCCAAGGCACTCGAACTCACCGATCCGGGCAGCGCCGGCATTCGCGCCCAAGAAAAGTTCAAATCGACCGGTTCGGCCATAAATGATGAAATCAGCGCCCATCGCGAGAAAGGCAACCTCAAAGAATCGATGGAAGAGATCAACCAAATGATTGATCGCACGCCCGGCCGTCACCAAACGGGGCGGCAGAAAATAAAGGGCAAAGAAGGCAACATCATCGACATGCTCGAGGCGCGTGATATGTTCATTTTGCCCTCGGACAGTTGGTACCCCGATTTTGGTCGTGATTTTCAATACCGCCTCGACCGCGCCAAAAACCGGGTCGCTTGGCTGGGATCATTTGTGATCTACGGGTTCGTGGGGATTGGGATTGTGACCCTGTTGCGCAACCTCTGGCTTTTGGTGTTGGCCTACCAATTAACCGACTACCACGTGCTGACGGGGGTTTTTCCAGGCCTTGTGTTGCTGTTGGAATTCATCTCGTTCCGCAATTCGTTGTTGATGGGGTTGGGCCACATGCTGATCGCGGATATGCTTTTTGGCATCGCCGTGTTTCTCAACTGTCTGGGGCAGCGCCGTTACTACTTGCCCGCCATTGCCGCGCCCTACCTGCTGGGTATGGCCTGGGGCGGCACCATCCTGTATTTCGCGTTCGCGGGCTAATGCGGGCTATGGCGGGCTAAACGCAAAAAAGCGGCCCCCGGGGGAGCCGCTTTCCATGTTGGTCACTGAAGCGAATTAAGGTTCGAAAATGTCCAGGGTAACCGTGGCGGTGGAGCCGCCAGGCAGGGTGTAAGTGAATTGGAACTGGCCGGTTACCGGAGCAGAAGCAAAGTAGTGGAAGTTGCCGTCGTGGTAGGTCAGCATTCCGGGGATGGCCGAAGTGTGCTCGGGCGCCGTGTTGCGGTCGTGCTCGAAGTACACGTCGTTGGCGAAGGTGTTCAGGGTGAGGCTGGTGCCGATGGGGAAGCGGTAATAGTCGTCACGGGCGATGTTCTCGGTGGGGCCGTCAACGGTGATGGTCAACACGCCGGGAACCTCAATGGAACCGTCGGTTACCCAGTAGTTAACCGTGTAGGTACCGGGACGGAACACTTGGAAACCAAAGGTTTGGTTGTCGTCGTTGAGCCAGATGTTGAGGTAATCGCTTTGGTCGACGGTAAAGCGAGACACGGTGAGTTCGTCGCCGTCGGGGTCGATGTCGTTGGCCAAAACGTTGTACGGGTTGATGACGCGCTCGAGGGGAACATGGGCGGTTTCGTTTTGAACAACCGGTGCCTCGTTGTCGCCTACGATGTGAAGGGTCACCGTGGTAGTTGACTCAAGCACGCCGTCGCTGATGGTGTAGGAGAACTGGGTGGTGCCGCGCTCTTCGGGGCCGGCGGTGAACAGAGCGTAACCGCGGTGATCCGTTACCAGGGAGCCAATGCTGGGTTGGGTGGCACGGTCGAGGTACAGGGGGTTGTTGTTGGGATCGTAATCGTTTCCAACAACATGCAGCGGGGTCATTTGACCGGCTTGAACCTCGTATTCGTCGGGAACGGCAACCGGGGCCGCCGAGCTGATGGAGGTCAAGCGGATGTAACCCTCGGAGGTAGCGCCGTGTTCGTCGGTGACGCGGTAGCGGATGTTGTAACGACCGGAGTAGTTGGGGTGCGGCGCGTACCAGAAGCTGCCGTCTTCCTGCATGACCATGATGCCGGTGCTGGGGCCGCCGAGCAGTTCGGCGGTGAGTTGGTCGCCTTCCATGTCCAGGTCGTTGGCCAGGACGCCGGGCGCGGGAACTTCCAGGCGACGGGTGTTCAGCGTGCTGTAGTAGTCGTCAATCGCGAGGGGCGCTTTGTTGCCCTCGGTAACCTCAACCGTGACGACCGCGTAACTTTCGTTGCCGTTCACGGCGCGGAGACCGTAAACGAAGGTGATGGGGCCCGCGGCGTCCGGGGCCGGGGTGAAGGTGAAACCACCGTCCGCGTCAACCACGACCGTACCAATCGTGGGTTCAATCGCGAGATGGGCGGTGAAGTTTTGGCTGCTGTCGAACTCATCGTTGACGAGCAAGCCGGGAGCGGGAACGGAGAGGATGTTATCCCAAGAAGTCGTGTATTCGTCGTTGTGTGCGGTGAACGGATTTTCTTGGGCTGAGACCAATTGGCCTGCGGCCAAAAACAACAGCGCGATAAAAAGTGATCGCATTTTCATAACTACTGGTACTCCAGGTGTATAAGATTGAGTCTTTGGGTGAAGCGCGCCTGACTCAGAGGCTCGAATGGTCCCGTGGCTCATTCACTTTTGGCGGGCAACGAACCCGCCGGTGGGACCGAATGCATGGAAAAGACGACGGAAACACTCATTCAATGCCGGATAATTCGGTGTGATGAGGGTCACAATGTCGTCCTTTACACTTCTATACCTTTTCGGTGAAAAAGTCCGCCATTTTTTTTCGAAAAAATTGTGAATTGATGTGTTTTCGCCGTCGAACCTATGTACGTGCAAGGGGTTGCGCGATTGCTTCCAACACGGACCCGTCGATTTACGTTAAGATGCAGGAAAAAGCACTGCAGGTTCCCATGACCGAACCCATCTCCGACTTCTACCGCGACTTTCCCTTTGACGACATTCTCAAGTGCGTGCATTGCGGCTTGTGTTTGGACGCCTGTCCCACCTACCGGGCGCTCGGCGTCGAACAGGATTCGCCGCGTGGACGCTTGTACCTGATGCGCGCCATGTGGGAAGGGGAGCTGGCGCCGGACGCCGCCGTGGCCGAACCGCTTAACCGCTGTCTCGATTGTCGGGCCTGTGAAACCGCCTGTCCCTCGGGGGTGCCTTACGGTTCCTTGCTGGAGAAAACCCGCGCCGCCATGCGGCGTGAGGTGAAACCGAACTTTTGGCAGCGTAGCTTGCGCGATTGGCCGTTGCGTCATTTGGTCGCGGCCGACCGCCGTCTGTTGCTGATGAGCAAAGCCACGCGTTTGGCCGACCGGTTGGGCCTGTTGCGGGCAAAATGGCTGCGTGGGCTGATGCCGGGATTCGTCAGACGCGCCCTGGACGTCATGCCCCAATTCGACGGGGTTTCTTTTAAACACCAAAACGCCGACCGAATTTTTGCGCCGTTGGTTATCCGCAATCCACTGCAACGAGTGGCGTTGTTCACCGGCTGTGTGATGGACACGGCCGAGACCGAGGTTCACAAGGCAACCCTAATGCTGTTGCGCGCCGCCGGTTACGAGGTGGTGGTTCCGCGCGCGCAAACCTGTTGCGGTGCACTGACGGTACACGCCGGCATTCGCGACAAACCGCGGCAATGGGCGCTACGCAATGCCGCCGCTTTCGCCGACAAAGCCCTGCATGCCGTGATTGTGAATTCCGCCGGTTGTGGTGCCCAACTGAAAGAGTACAGCGCTTTGTTTGAGGATCGCGATGCGCCGGGCTGCGATCTGGACTGGCATGCCTTTGAAGACAAAATCCGTGATGTGACCGCGTTTCTGGCCGAATCCGAACTGGTCAATTGCAACGAATGGCGGCGCGAGCCCGTGACCGCGCTGGTAGATCATCCCTGTCATTTGATGCACGCCCAAAGGGACCACCAAGGCGTGGTTTCGCTGCTGAGCAGGCTTCCCGGCGTCACCCTCATCGAACCGTCCCAGGCCGGTTACTGCTGTGGCGCGGCCGGCATTTTCAACCTTCAACAGGGCGAGGTGGCCGACCAAGTCTTGGCCGCAAAACTCGACGATCTGGAACGAAGCCTCAAATCCCAGGGCGGCCGTGCCGTCTTGCTAACCGGAAATCCCGGCTGTTTGTTCCAGCTTCGTCACGGCGCCGCCCAACGCGGGTTGCCGCTTGAGGTACAGCATCCCGCCGTGTTTCTTGCCACGCGATTGTTCGCCCCCTGACCCTTTGTGACGCCCTTCACCGCTCTTTTTCCCGTTCATATTATTGAATGGGAACGCCGGTTATCCTCGATTAAGGGGGGTGGCTGTCCTTTGGAGGAACCATGGATTGTCCAAAATGTGGTTTTACGACCGAAAATGGTGCGCTTGACTGCCCCGCCTGCGGCGTGGTGTTCAGCAAACTCGCGGGCCGCGGCGAACGCCCCAAGGCCGCGCCGGTCACCCGGGAAAATCATGACTGGGATGCTTACGATCCGGCCTTGCATTATGTGGTTGGCCAACACGACCATTTGTTTATCCAACAACACGCCCGCCATTGGTGGGAAATCCTCCTCAATTGGGAGCAGACCAACACCTACCATATTCAAGCCCCCGGGAGCCGCCAAATCGGCTATATCGAGGAACTTAACGTCAGCTTCATGCGCACCTTGTCGCGGCTGTTCCTCGGCTCGCACCGCCCACTGGATGTGGCCGTGGTCACCGGCAACACGCAAGTTCTCGAATTGCGCCGTGCCTTCTTCTTTTTCTTTTCCCATCTCAAGGTCATGACGCCGCGCGGTACGGAGCTGGGCGAAGTCCAGCGTCGGCTCGGTATTCTCAACCGACGCTACGACCTGATCGACGAACACGGTCATGTGTTTGCGATTATTCGCAGCCCTTTGCTGCGCATTTGGACCTTCCACATTTACGACGCCGAGGACCGCAAGGTCGGCATGATCTCGAAAAAATGGGGCGGCCTGCTCAAGGAAGCCTTCACCGACGCCGACAATTTCCTGATCGATTTTGGCGAAACGAACTGGACGCCGGCCCAACGGGCGGTGATTTTCGCAACCGCGATTAGCATCGATTTCGACTTTTTCGAAAACAACCACCAATCTTAGCCGACGGCTACCGGTTTCTAATGCCATGACAAGGGGTTACGGGAACAAGGCCCTTTTTTTTAACCGCCGGCCCAACGCCGCTGCGGGGGCGTGGTGCCGCTGCCTGGGATGAGGATGAACAAGGTGCAGGTTGTTTGAAGGCAGGTATATATAAAATTATGCAGTAACTTGCTTTTGTGTGATCGATATATAGTTTCGAAGATTGTCACGTTTTAGTATGTGTTTCTTTGTTTTCGCGTAGGTGTTACAATTCGTCTTAAAAATTGACCTTCACAAAAATGCTGAACGAGCAAGAGCCGCATCTTCCGGGTGGTTTTCGATGACAAAGAAACCTTCAAATGATTTGAACCCCAAGCTTTATCCTTACCAGCAAACCTACCGTGTGAAGGCCGTCTTATCAGATGAAGCCGCCGTGAATCGCAGCTTCCTGGCCGAGGAACCCTGCATCGGAAAAAAATGTGTGCTCAAGTGGATGGTCGGCGATTTTCCCGAGAACCTTTCTGAAGCTTATCCCGTGCTTGATCTTTTCCACAAATCCTTGCCCGCGATTTTTACGATTTTGCCTCAGGAAGGTGCGCACATTATCGTTCGGGAATATATCCCGGCCGACCGGTTGGATGCCTGTATTGAATCTGAGCCGTTACCCGCGGATCGCGGCATTGAGGTGGCTTATCAAATCGCCGAGAGTTTGGCTTATCTCCACGAAAACGGCATTGCCCACGGTGCCCTTTCTTCACGCAAGGTTTTGCTACCTAAAGATCATCAGGTCAAGCTGCTCGGCTTCGGTAGGGCCGGCTTGGACCAAACCTGCCTGGACGCGGATATCTATGATTTCGGCTTGTTGTTCTGGACGATGTTGGTAGGGAAAAAACGAACCGCTCAAACCGCGCCGGGTTTCCACCATCAGGCCATTTTGAAGGACAGCGACAACCTTCCTCGAGAAGTGCAGCGCCTGCTCAAAAACATCTTCACCACGGACGAGGATAAACGCTTGCGGGCGTTTCCCAAGATCGTTGCCAAGCTAAAAGAACTTTCCTTTTCTCAGTATGTTACTAAGTACGGCATGGCCGGCGGCGGTGTCGCCGGTTCCGCCAAGGTTTTGGAGGAGAACCGCACTTTTTCCGGGCGCCTGACCCGAGACGAAATCAACAACATGCTGCGGTTGGGGCATCAAGAAGTACTGAATGAAGATGACGCCAAAGGCGCGCATGAGCAGCCTACCCAACGAATGGGTTCCGATACACTTTCCATTGACAATGGTTTCCCCAAAGAAATTCGAACCGAGAGACTCAGTCATGGCCAGCTAAGGGACATATTAAACCCCGGCGATGTGGGAACCGAGCGATTATCCGGTGCCCAGGTTCAAGGAATACTAACAGGTGAAGCGCCGGAGGAAGAAATCAAAAAATCAAAGGGGAATACCTGGATTATTCCCAAAAATATCCTGGGAAAGATACTTAAGTGAACGTGGGGGAAGGCTATAAGTGATCCTTGGATCAGATCCAAAATGACAGGGTGTGGTTGAGGAAACTTAGTTAAAGGTAGAGGCCGGCAGCGGTGCGCAATTTTGCCGGCCTTTGTTAATGAGAAGCGTGCACCAATCCTCGGCGGCTAATCGCGCCGCGTCGGCTTTCCCCGTTTTTCCTCATGACCGGGTTTGGCCGACCCCCGCGCCAAACCTGTTCTCAACCACGCGATTCCTGTATGCTAAGCGGCATTGAAAAGAACCACAGGAGCGTGATCGTGTTTGAAAGATGGATCAAAGCGGGTACCGTGTTTCTGCTTGCCTTGGCGTGTTTGGCCTGCGGGAGCAAAATCAATGCTGAGAACTTCGCCAAGGTGAAGAAAGGCATGACGATGGAAGAAACCATCGCCATCCTCGGTGAGCCGACCGACCTCAAACAAGGGGACTTGGGTGTGATTTCCGGGGCCAACGCGGTATGGCGCGACGGCGAACGGTCCGTGGCGATTAATTTTGTGAACGACAAGGTGATGACCAAAAGTTTTGACGAGCAGGGGGGCGGGGAGTAACCACCGTTTTTTGCTTCACCCGCATTTCTCACATGGAATTTTGCTACGAAGCCGAATTCCATGTGAGAAATGCGGGTTAACTGAACGGATCAAACCGTTTTCACCCAAATGAATAAGGAAGGACAATGTCTGCATTGAACTCGATTTTTAGTCCTGCACTCTTTAAAGACAAAAATGTATTGGTGACCGGGGGGGGCTCCGGTCTCGGCCTGCGCGCCGCCCGTGAATTTGCCGCCTTGGGCGCGACCGTATTTATCTGTGGCCGGACCCAGGAGAAGCTGGACCGCGCCGTTAAAGCCATTCATGGCGAAGGGGGCCGCGTCGAAAGTGTCGTTTGTGATATCCGCGACCGCGACGCCGTCGTCGAATTGATGCAAACGGTTTCGGATCAAGCCGGTAAGCTCGACATCCTCATCAACAATGCCGGCGGTCAGTTTCCAGCCCCGGCGGAAACCATCAGCGCCAAGGGCTGGCAGGCGGTCATCGATACCAACCTGACCGGTACCTTTAACGTCATGCAGGCCGCGTTTAACAAACACTTTCGCAAAAAAGGCGGTGCCGTTGTGAACGTGATTGCCGACATGTGGCAGGGTTTCCCGATGATGGCTCATACCGGCGCCGCGCGCGCCGCCGTTGATAACCTCACCAAAACTTTGGCCAATGAATGGGGTCGCCACGGGGTGCGCGTCAATGCCGTTGCACCCGGCATCATTCGCACCTCGGGTTTGGAGACCTACGATCCCGCGGTGCGGCCGATGATTGAGGAAGCGGGTAAACAGAACCAGGCCGCGCGCATGGGGACCGAGGCCGAGGTTGCCGCGGCCCTGGTGTTCTTGGCATCACCGGCGGCGGCCTACATCACCGGTGCCACCCTGCGCATCGATGGGGGCCAGTCGATTTTTCATCCGCTGTATCCGCCCAACGGCGAGCGTGTTTGGCCCGCCTTCGACGACGAAAACGAGAAACCATAAAAAAAGGCCGCGTCCCTTAGGACGCGGCCTTTTGCCTTTTAGGTTGGTCGGGGTTCGCGTGGTTTAGCGGCCGCCGCGACCGCCGCCGCCGGGACCACCATTGCCGCCGCCGCCGGGACGACCACCACCGTCATTGCCGTCGCCGCCGCCGGGACGACCACCGCCGTCATTGCCGTCGCCGCCGTCACCGCCGGCATCGGCCATACGGAAGACATTGCGTTGCAGCTCGGCCGCAACCGTGCTGTTACGGCGGATGATGTCTGACAAGCGGGTGCGTTCCACTTCATCGCGTTCACGATCATTGAGGATGCGGGCGTACCAATAGCGGTCGCCGTCGCGCAGCGCCTCAAACTGATCGCGCAGGATGGTTGCGATCAGTTCGCCCACCATTGCCCCCGGCAGATGGTCCTCGGACAGACCGCCGATCCAGAGGTCGATCTGGTCCACGTTCTCGTAGGCCGTCGCCAAGCGGTTTTGGACCACCGCGTCGCTGGAGATATCGGCAAAGTTCCGCGCCGGCGGCAGACCCATGCCGATACGGGCCGCGTTGTAGGAAGGCAGGCCGTGGTCACGACCCCGTTGCAGGTTCAAGCTGGCGAGGTCGAAACCACCGGAACCGGGGGGGCCGAACAAAAAGTTGCGCACGTCGTCGATGATGAAGGGATCGATGTTTTGGCAGGCCTGGGCGGCCAAACCGCGCATGATGGGTTCAATACCGCCTTCCTCGGTCAAGCGGCTGGGGTTAAAGAAGGCGTTGCGCAGCGGCAAATGGCCCTCGGCGACCGGGGTACCGTCGGCGTTGAGGCGCAGGATGGTCGCGTTTAAAGCACTGTGGCCAAAACGGTAAGCGGCCGTGCTGAAACTGTTGGCAATCGCCGCGTTGACGTTTTCACGGTAACCCTGGTAGCGACGGGGACCGTGTTCGCCCAGCAGGGTCGGCAAAAATTCGCGATAGGTGATGACCTGCATCTGGGCGCCGACGATTTGCCGTGCCTTTTGGTAGATTTGCTCGCCGTCCCATTCGGGATTGCGGGCCGCGAATTGTTCCGCCAAGCGGTTGTGTTCGCGCACAAACAAGGTGTGCATCGCCGCCAAACCCGCTTGTTCGTTGGCGCGCACGTCGCCGGCCAGGAACAGGGCCGGGTTGGCGCCGCCCGCGTTTTCGATGCCGTCCGTGTTAAAGGGTAACAGGTTGCCCGCGCTGGTTTTTAACTTGCCGGTGCCGTCGTTGGTGCGCAACGCGTGGGCCCGTTCCTCATCGGAACCGTACACGTTGGAGGCATCGATCCACGCCGTGATTTCATTGACTTGTTGGCGCGGATTCTCGGCTGTTTCGCCCGTGGTTTTGTCGTAGAGGGAACGGTTAAACGACATTTCGGCCGTACCGCTCGCGGTGGGATCGAAAAACGGATCGCCGCTGGGGATCGCAATCGGTTCGGGTTCGGGTGGGTTGGTGCCGTCCGTCAAATCGATGTCGTGATCCAAAAATTGGCCCCACTGCCACAAAAAGTCGGTGGCGCCGACCCGGTTGGGGATGCCGGCGGTTTGGGAACAAACCGCGTTGCTGACGGCACGAACGTTGGGTCGATTCTCGCCCGCCATTTTGGCGATGCCGTCGCTGTACGCCGCGGGCATCAGCCGGAACAGATGAATCCCGGCCGCGCCCATCAGCGGCATGGTGCGGTTGTTGCCGCTGCCGTCGTAGGCGCGGAAGGATTCGGCGGGGCGCAGGCCGGTGCCCGGTTCGGGACGGGCGCCGCGTTCGATTTGGCGAACGGGGGAGACGCGGTTGCCGTCGCCGCGGCGGTCACCACGGGGACCGTCTTGGGCCAGTACGGGGCTCAACGCGGAGAGGCTGAGGCCGACGCAGGAACAGGCCGTCAGCAGAGAGGTTTTCCAATTCATGACAGACTCCTTTGAGAGAGGGTCTCCTAAAAGGCCCACGTGGGCGGAGGGATATCGCGAGGTCGTCGCGGCAGGGATCCGCGACAACACCGGGGAGGACATCCGTCCACGGGGCGTCATTCAGGAAACAAAAAAATGATTGCAAGCATGGCGCGAACCCGTCGGGGAGAATGAAGACAGCCTCGGCATCGCGGGAGAGAGATGCCGAAGGCGAACGGGTCGCGCGCATTAATGGGTGGCCGGCGGCCACATGAGGTTGGTGGACATGCCCACCTTTCTTCGCGGAAAGGCGGGTTCGCAGCCGTTCGTTTTCGAAAAACCAAGGCGGGTTGCTCGGCATTGAATAACGGCCGAACCATCGCGTCTTAAATGAAAAGCATTAAACTTGAAGCAACAAACGACAAACGATGGACGGCTGACCCAACACGTTCGGTGTGAAAGGTCGCGCGGCTCTTTTACCTAAGAGGCGCTATAAGAGCGAGGGGGTTGGGCTAAAGATCTGGAGCGAAATGGCATGGGAAAAGCGGACCGGGGTCGCGCACGACGCGCACCCGCTGGGTGCGGTGAGCATTTTCACAGGCCGTTGTAGCCCAGAGGTTTAGTCTAAACCACCGCGAGTTATCGCGTTTCTTAGGTTTTATTAAATGAAGGGTTGATCGCCGTGTTGGTTCCTGAAGCCCGCGATCAGACAAGCCAAATGTGACATGACAATGTGTGGGAAATGTGGAGAGTGCGGAGGTCGCCGAGGTGGAAAAAACCAGGCGTGACAAGGGCTACGGAGCGTCAAAATGACTGCTGATTCGCTGTAAGATCCAACCAAAAAGCTGCTCGAAGGCAGTATCCATCGCTTCTTACACGCTGTAACAAAACGTAACAAAAGGCTGAACCCCGCACTTTTTGCCGGTTCGCGCCGGCCGGGAATCCGGCTGGATGGGTTCCCGTTACCACCGATACGTCTCGGCTTGGTTTCGGCTGTCTTAGCCAAATTCAAAGATCGACCCTTGGAAAGGTGGCGAGAATCCCATCCTGTGCCGATAATGAAAGCGGGACTGCCGTTTGGCGGCCTCCCGATCAATGGGCGAAGGTTTGGCGATGGAACCCGATATCGAACGGATGCGTCGGATACACGGCGTTTACAAGGAAGCACTGGCGTTGCCCGCCCATGCCCGTGCACCCTTCCTCGATACCCATCGTGCCAAAGACGCCGAGCTTGCCACCGCTGTTGAGGCGCTGTTGGAAAGCGCCGAGCAGGTCGAAACCAATTCGCGTGAGGTGCTGGGTGCCCCGAAACCCCAAACCCAAATCGGGCCTTACCGGTTGCTTGAGGAAATCGGCCAAGGCGGCGTGGGTATTGTGTATTTGGCCGAGCGTTGTGACGAAACACCCATGAACGTTGCCGTCAAACTGCTGAAGCGCGGCATGGACAGCGATCATGTGCTCAAGCGTTTTTTCAAAGAGCGCCAAATTCTGGCGGCACTGAACCATCCCCACATCGCGCAACTCTTTGACGCGGGCAGCACGGACGACGGCCTGCCTTATTTTGTGATGGAATACGTCGACGGCCAACCCATCGACCAATACTGCGCCAACCACCAACTCTCGTTGGTGGAACGGCTGCGGTGTTTTTTGCAGGTGTGCGAGGCCGTGCGGTTTGCGCACCAGAACCTCGTGATTCACCGCGACCTTAAACCCGCCAACATTTTGGTGACCGCCGAGGGTTTGCCCAAAATGCTCGATTTTGGGATCTCCGGCTTGCTCGATCCCACCACCGGTACCCCGCGCACCGCCACCATCCTCAATGAACGCATGCTGACCGTGGAATACGCGGCCCCGGAACAACTGCGCGGCGAGCCCCTGGGCACCCCCTGTGACATTTACTCCCTCGGTGTGATCCTCTACCAATTAATAACCGGCAGCCGCCCCCACCATTTTCATGGGCGCGATCCTTTTTTTGCGGCGCGCCAGATCAGTGCAAGTCCGCCGGATCGACCCTCGGCCCGTATCCGTTCCCGCGTCATGGACAACACGCTGAACAACGCGGGGCAGCAGGCGCCCGTGACCGAACCGGTCCATCGCGATATCGACAACATTGTCCTTAAAGCCCTGGCTGCCGAACCCAATCAGCGCTACCGTTCGGTCGACCAACTGATGCACGATATCCACCGTTACTTCAAGGGGCTGCCCGTGATCGCGCGTCGCGCCGGGTTTGCCTATGTTTTGGGCAAGTACCTGCGGCGCAACCGCTGGACCATCCTTTTTGCCACCGTCTTTTTTGCCATGATTGGCAGCGCCGCCGTTTATACCGATCACATGCAGCGCGAGGCTCAGCGAGAACGGGATACCGCGGATCAGGCCCTTCGGTTCCTCGCCGATATTTTTGCGGTGAACGATCCCGACCAATCCAAGGGGGAAACCATCACCGCCAAGGATTTGCTGGAACAGAGTACCCGTCAAATTGACGGCGACGACGGAACCAATCCCGCGGTGCGCTCGCGCTTGATGCTGTCGATGGGCCGCGCCTATCACGGGCTCGGCCTCTTTGACGAGGCGATCCCGCATTTCGAAAAAGCGCTGACCGACGCGCGGCTGAGTTACGGCTCCAACAGCCGTCAAGTCGGCGCTATTTTGGTTGAGTTGGCGCGGACCCAACATTGGCGGGCCAACCCGGAAACCGTGAAACCCTTACTCGAGGAAGCCTTGGCTGTTCGGCGCGCCTTTCACGATGAATCCGACCCCGCGGTTCAAGAGGTGGTGTTCCACCTTGGCAAAAACGCAATCGCGGCCGGTGATGTTCAGGCCGCTTCCCACTGGTTCGCCCTGTTGTCTGAAGGCGGCGGTGCCGAAAGACGCGCGGAACAGCAATATGCGGCGGCGGTTCTCAGCGCACTGGGTGGTAATGACGAAGCCGCCGAAACCGGTTGGCTGGCAACCCTCAAAGCCTTGCACGGTCGTTACAACCATCCACTCAACGGCTTGCTCAATCAGGACTTGGCGCGGCTTTACTTGAGCCAGGGCCGTTTGGACAGCGCCCAAATCCATCTGGACCACGCCCTGAATATCAGCCGTCGTTTGTTCAGTCCGCACCATCCCATTCAGGCCGAAAACCTTTGCGGTCACGCCGAATTGGCGTTGGCGCGCGAAGACTATGAAGCCGTTGCGCGCCATCGGGCGCGCATTGTCCAAATTTGGGAGCGCAGTCTCTCCCAAGACCATTACCTGTTTTCACGCGTGTTTCTAATTGAGGCCGTCGCGGCGTTAGCGCAAGGGGAGACCACCCAGGCGGAAAACGCGTACCGACAAGCCGTGAGCGTGCTCATGAAACACTTCGGTTCGCACCATGTCGCCACCGCGCGGGCCCAACTGGGCTTGGCCGAAGTATTTTATGAAACCGACCGGCTCCCGGAGGCGGCGGCCTCGGCGAGCGCCGGGCTAAAAATCTATCGGGAGCATTACGGCGAGCAGCATGGGGCGACGCGGGCGGCAACCCATTTGGCGGCTTGTATCGCATTAAAGATGGGTGAAAACCCGGAGGGGAATCGGCGCGTGATTCAGGAAACCCGTGCCGGCCTTGCCGAGATCTACGCGGGCGAGGCCTGGCAAAAACGTTTGGATCAACGGGAACGTGGGTTGTCGGCAGGAGCGGCCGGGGATCCCTAACCCGCATTTCTCACAAGGATTCGTCGCGAGAAGCTGAAAGCCTTGTGAGTACGAAGATTACGACCGAGAGACGGCACAGGGGTCCGACCATTCGGCGTAGCAGCTGAGGCGAAGACGGCTCGACCGAGTAAGGCGGATGGCCGCCCCGCGATGGCCGCCCCGCGGAAGGCCGCCCCCTTGTAATCACATGGGTTGCCCCGTAGCAGAATTCCTTGTGAGAAATGCGGGCACAATAAAAAAGGAGAGGCGGGCACCTCTCCTTTTTTATTTGAACGGGATTCTGGTTTAACCGTGGTGGTCGTGGTGACCGCCCATTTGTTTGGCCAGGTAGTTCTCGTAGCTCACTTCCTCGATGAGGTTGAGCTGGGTTTCGAGCCAGTCGATATGTTCTTCCTCGTCGCAGAGGATGTGTTCCAGCAACTCACGGGTCACGTGGTCTTCCTCTTTCAGACAAATTTTAATGCCGTTGCGCAGGTTGTTTACCGCGTTGTGCTCGAGTTTCAGGTCGTTGGCCATTTGCTCGCGAACCGTGCCACCGATGCGAATGACATCGTAGGTGCTCATGTCGGGTTTGCCTTCCAAAAACAGAATGCGTTCGATGACCTTGTCCGCGTGTTTCATTTCTTCAATGGACTCATCCCATGCGTGTTTGGCAAGCGCGTGGTAGCCCCAGTCTTTGCACATTTTTGAATGGATGAAGTATTGGTTGATGCCGGTCAATTCTAAACAGAGCGTCTTGTTAAGGACTTCGATAACCTTTGGGCTACCTTTCATGGTGATTCTCCTTGTGGTTTTGCAGCGGCGAGGCCCTGTCGGGTGGGTTCGCCGTTGGGTCGAAAAAAGGATGCGACCCGAGGTCGGAACGACGACGCCGTGGTTCGATGGAGGCCATCGGTTGCGAGGCCGCGGCAATCGTCGGTTAAGCGAGTTCAGGAAACCGGGGTGCTGCATTAATTTGTGTCGCGTTAATCTTTGTGTTGTGCGAAAAACACCCTGGTGAAGACCCTCCCAGTCTAGGCGGAACGACGATTTGGGTCAAGAAGAGTTCGTGCTAATCTCAATAAAACCAGTGCTTTTGAGTTTGAGTCTCAATTAGGTGGATTTATTTGAGACGCGTTGACTCGCGGGCGTGTCGGCTCCCGAAAATGCGCATTTCCAGCGCCACCAAGGCTTTTCGTCGCGTTTTTGAGCCGTGCTTCGTCGGATGGGAGACCGGGTGTTAAAATAGCCGGGTTTTCCATGTTTTACCTTTGGTGTGGTGTGGCCTGACTTTGGCGGCGGCACCGCCGTTTTTTTAATTGTTTTTACGGGATGGGGTTGTCCATGACGGAAGCCATGACCTTTAAGTTTAAATTCCTCGATAGCGATGGCAACGAGGATTCGTTTTTGAGCAAAGCCGGCGCGTTGTCACCCGAGGGGTTGGTACTCGGTGAGGAAAACCTTCCGGTGGAAGCCGTTCAGCGTGCCACCCTTCATAACCGGCGCTTCATCTTGATGGAACTCTACGGGGGCGGCGAAGGACGCACCCACGTTGGTTTGTCGGTTACCAAGGGTGCCGCGGCGGATTTGGTCAAGGCACTCAATGCGCTGGCCTCGGCGCGTCAGGCCAAAAACCACCGCGCCCAACTGGAAGAGGCGGGGAAGGGGGCCTTATTTCGCTTCGCCCGCTGCCCCCACTGTCGCGCGACGGTGAACCTCAGCGAGGTACCGGCCGGCGAACAAACCGCCTGTGGCTATTGTGATCGGCTCTTTAGCCCCGAACATCGTGCGCCCGACGGGGAAGGCGATTTCTGCCTGTGCGATCAATGCGGCTACTATGGGCGTGTTTTTCCGCGAACCGTTTTTTATTTTTATTTTTTGTTCGTTCTTTGGGGTTACCAATCCGAGGAATGGAGCGCCTGTTCGACCTGTATGCGCAAAAAAGCCGGCTGGATGGTGCTTGCTAATTTGTTGTTTTTGATCGGGTTACCCAATGCGCTGTACCAGTATTTTCGCAGCGTGCGCGCCATCGAATTTGATCGTTCCGACTTTATGGGCCTGGAGAAAGCCAACGGCTTGGTGAAATCGGACAAACTCGATGAAGCCGTCGCCTATTACCAGCGTTTGACCCGATCCTTGCCTTTGGCGGCCGGTGTTTACTACAACCAAGGACGCGCCATGATGGAAAAAGGACAGGCCCAGGCCGCGGTTGAACCCTTGGAAACCGCCCTGACGCAATGCGGGAATTTTTACCCCGCTTACCATTTATTGGCCGAGTGTTATGAAACCCTGGGTCAGGATCAAAAACGTGCCGAATTGCATAAACGCTATGGTGTCGAAAGCACGTCCGAGGGCTAACAGCCTCCGTTTTTGCGAGGGGTTCATAAGGGCCGGCGCGACCTTGGCCCGCGCTTCTCATTGGGATTCGCGGCGTAAGCCTTGCGCGTACAAAGATTACGACCAAAACCACGACCAAGCGTCGGCCCGATCAAATGAGGCGGGAGGCCGCCCTCTCGTGATCGCAAGGGGGTCAGTTTTGGTGCAGAATTCCTTGTGAGAAATGTGGACTTGGCGTGCAAATTACCAACTAATTGGTTATATTCATGGTTACAGTAATTTACAAGACCTGAGTTCTTCGACCGCGTGAGCGTGTTCCTTTCCACGCTCCCGAGTGGTCTGACTTGAGAAACCCGCTTCTTGGGTTTTTTCCGTGTCGCGCCCCGGTGACCCGTGGGACTTGAGGAGGTCGCGCGATAATGACCACCCGGCCGTTTTTAGGGGCGATTCCCCGTGTTGTGATTGAGGTGATCGTCGCGTGTTTGGCGCTCCTTGTTTTTCTGACGCCGACTCGGGAAGCGCGGGATTGGGCAGATGTCTTTTCCCTTGCTTTGCAAACCCCGGGGGCGTCGGTGGATTCGGGGTCCCTGCTGCTTTGGGTTTCGGCTTTTTTGTTTTTGCTGAGCCTTGGCTTGGCGGGACTCGCCCTTTGGCTGCTAAAACGTCGCGCCGCCTTGATCACCGGGCCGAACGCCGAGGGCTCGCTTAAAACCGGCACCCGTCATTTCAAAGAGTTACTCGACCAGTCCACCGACGCTTATATGCTCCTTTCCGACAAGGGTGTGGTGGATTGTAACGATGCCACCCTGTCGATGTACGGCGTTCGCGACAAGCGCGAATTGATTGGCAAAATGCCGGCCGAGGTTTCGCCCGAATTGCAACCGGACGGGCGTCCTTCGGATCGCAAGGCCGCGGAAATGGCCGCTCTCGCGCGGGAAAAAGGCTTTCATCGCTTCGAGTGGACCCATCGCAGGTTGGACGGCACGCACTTTCCGGTTGAAGTCAAACTCACCGCGGTGACCACGGCCGACGGGCCCGCCCTTTTTGCGGTGCTGGACGACCTGAGCGACCGCAAAGACGCGGCCGCACGCCTTGCCGCGAGCGAGAAACAGTTCCGCACGCTGGTGGCTTCGATTCCCGGCACCGTCTACCAGTGCCTGATGGATCGCGATTGGACCATGCTGTTTATTAGCGAAGAAATCGAAACCTTGTCCGGTTACCCCATGTCGGATTTCATCCATAGCGAGGTGCGAACCTTTGCCAGTTTGATTCACCCCGAGGATGTGCAGCATGTGGAGGACGTGATTGAGGCGGCGGTGCGCCTGCATCAGAGCTATACCGTCGAATACCGCATCGTTGATCGGGCCGGCACCGTTCACGATGTCTATGAGCGGGGGAAGGCCGTTTACGGCGACGACGGGGCGCCCAGTTCCCTGGTTGGTACCGTGATCGATATCAGTGACCGCAAAGCCGCCGAGAATGAACTGCTGCGGGAAAAGGAACAATTCCAAAGGTTGCTCGACAACAGTCCGGTCGGGGTCGGCATCGCCCAAAACGATGTCATGGTGTTTATGAACGAACGCATGAAGGAACTCAACCCGGATCTGCGCGCGGCGTCGGTTGACGCGGGCACCATGCTCGGCTGCCCGCAACCCCAAATTCTGGCCGGTCTGGCCGAGGCCGGGGTGGTTCGCGACATCGAAATGCCTTTTCCCGACGGCGCCGGTGGGACCCGCGCCGTTTTGGCCACCTACGTCGAAATGGAATACCAGGACGCACCCGCGGTTTTGGGATGGTTTTACGATGTCACCGAATTCAAACGGGCCGAGCAAGCGGTGCGCGAGAGCGCGTTGCTGCGGGAGAAAATGAGCGAAATCGAGCGTTTTAACCGCCTCGCCTTGGCGCGTGAGCACCGCATTATGGAACTGAAGCGTGAGGTGAACGAAGCTGTCCGCGCTTCGGGCGGGGCCGCGGTCTACGCGGATCCCGGCACCGAGGAGTCGTTTCAAGCCGACGTGGTGCCGGTTTCGCTGCCGACCGATGCGCCGGAACCTACCATCAAACACCCCATTCGCGCCCTGGTTCAAGAGCCACAAATCCAGCAACTGTTCCTCACCTTTGCCGAAACCGTCGGCGCGCCGATGGTGATCACCAACCTTCAGGGCGACCTGTTGCTTTCCTCACGGCGGGGTCGGGGTTGCGATGAAAACCGACAGCAGGGGAGTCGCGCTTGTTCCGGCTGCAAACGCGATCCTCACGAACCCGTCCTGCGTTTAAGTGACGGTCGAGAAATGACCTTTAGCCGTTGCAAAAACGGCCTGGTGGAATGTCGTGCCCCGATTTGGATTGATGCCACCCATGTGGCGGATGTGTTGATTGGGCAGTTCCGCTTAACACCGCGCGAGCAGGCGACGGGTTCCGCGACGCTTCCCGCCGCGGACGAGGGGGCACCGCCCGTCATTCCCCGCACCCAACTGCCGATCATTCTGGAGTTTCTGGCCATGTTCGCGCGCTTGGTCGCCTCCTTTGCGATGGAGCAACAGCGCAGCAAATTGGCTGAATCCAAGGCGACCCGTCAAGGCGAATCCCTGGCCAAGCAAAAGGCGGCGGCGATGAGTTTGGCCGAGGACGCCGAGGCCGCGCGCCGCGAATTAGCCGATCACCAAAAACAGTTGGAGCAAAAAGTCGCGGATCGTACGCGCGAATTAGAACAGGCCAAACAGCTCGCCGAGGAAGCCGCCCGCGCCAAATC
This sequence comes from Acanthopleuribacter pedis, assembly GCF_017377855.1. Lineage (GTDB taxonomy): Bacteria > Acidobacteriota > Holophagae > Acanthopleuribacterales > Acanthopleuribacteraceae > Acanthopleuribacter > Acanthopleuribacter pedis. The sequence continues at coordinate 47,267 of NZ_JAFREP010000013.1, read as the reverse complement.
CGATTTTCTGGCCAACATGTCCCACGAAATTCGTACCCCGATGAATGCGATCATCGGCATGTCGCACCTCACCCTGCAAACCGAGCTCAATCGGCGCCAACAGAACTACATTCAAAAGGTGCATCGTTCCGCCGTGAGTTTGTTGGGCATCATTAACGACATTCTCGATTTCTCTAAAATTGAAGCCGGCAAATTGGACCTGGAGCAGATTCCGTTTCAGCTCGAAGATGTGTTCGATAATTTGGCCAACATTGTCGGGTTAAAGGCGGAGGCCAAGGCGTTGGAACTTTTGTTCGACCTGCCCCCGGAACTGCCTACCGCGCTCATCGGCGATCCCCTGCGGCTCGGCCAAATTCTCATTAACCTGGGCAACAACGCGGTCAAGTTCACCGAATCTGGTGAGATTGTGATTCGGGTGGCGGTCGTTGAACACACCGAGACCGGCGTGAAGCTGCATTTCAGCGTGCAGGATACCGGCATCGGCATGCGCGAATCGGACAAGGCGCGGTTATTTCAATCCTTTACCCAGGTCGATACGTCCACCACCCGCAAGTATGGCGGCACCGGCCTGGGTCTCGCCATTTCCAAAAACCTGACGCGGCTGATGGGCGGTGACATTTGGGTAGAAAGCGAACTGGGTCGCGGTAGCACCTTTCATTTTTCCGTAACCTTTGGTGTTCAGGGCCTGCATTCGGCCGAGCAGCGTGCCGCGGCGAGCGAATTGAGCAATATGCGGGTGTTGGTGGTGGACGACAATAGCAGCGCCAACGAGATTTTCAGTACCATGCTACGCGGTCTGGGGATGCGGGTGGACAGCGTCCACGCGGGAAGCGACGCCATCGCCCTTTTGGAGCAAAACCACGAAACCGATCCTTATCAATTGGTGCTGATGGATTGGAAAATGCCGGGCATGGATGGGATTGAAACCACCCGGGCGATCCAGGCCAACGAGGGCTTGACCAAAACGCCCACCGTGATCATGGTGACCGCCTACGGTCGTGAGGAAGCGCATAAATCCGCCGGTGATGTGGCGATTCAGGCGTTTTTGACCAAACCCGTCACCGCCTCGACCTTGTTGGATTCGGTGATGGTAGCCATCGGAAAAGATGCCGCGCGGGAACATGGCCCCGGCAAAAGGCACCAGGTGAAGGACGAGGCCATGCGGCAGTTACGCGGCGCCAAAGTGTTGTTGGTGGAAGACAACGCCGTGAATCAGGAATTGGCGCTGGACCTGCTCACCATGAACGGGGTGATGGTGGAAGTGGCCAACGACGGTCGCGAGGCCTTGGCGATTCTGGCCAAGGGTCGCTTTGACGGGGTGTTGATGGATTGCCAAATGCCGGTGATGGACGGTTTTGAAACCACGCGCCGTTTGCGTCGGGAAAGCCAATTTGCCGATTTGCCGATTTTGGCCGTGACCGCCAACGCCATGGCCGGAGATCGGGAAAAGGCGCTGGATGCCGGGATGAACGATCACATTGCCAAACCCATTAACGTCAACGAACTGTTCATCACCATGGCAAAGTGGATTAAACCCCTGAATCCCATAGACTCCGGCTTTCTTCCTTTTCTTGACGAGCCAGGCTCTGAGCCAGTGCCTGACTTGCCGGGAATTGATCAACACGTGGGTTTGGAGATTGCCGGCGGACGGGTCAAACTGTTCCGCAAACTGTTACAGCGTTTCCTGGAACAGCATCAACAATTTGAGACCGAGGCCTTGGGTGCCTTGGCCGCGGACGACCGCCGACAATTGATGCGGCTGGCCCATACACTCAAGGGCGCGGCGGGTCACATTGGCGCAACGGCCTTGGCCAAGGTCGCGGGTCGGCTGGAAGCGGGATCGAGCGAGAAGGGTGAGCATGCGCCCTTGCCGGGTTTGACCGAGGCGGTGGTGCAGCAATTGGATCCCGTGATCGCGGGCCTTCGATCCTGGGTGGCAAACACCTTTGAGCCGGAGCCTGGTCCCGCCGTGGCGCGTTCGCGGGTGGATCGCTTGTTGGAACAGTTACGCGGCTTCTTAGAAGACGATGATACCGAGGCCACGCGGGTGATCGAGGCGCTGGCGGAAATTCCGAATTCGGGATTGGACCGCGCCATGCTTGAGCAGCTAACAAAAACCGTGAACGCCTACGATTTCGAATCCGCCTTGGTGCATTTGGCGCGGCTGCAAGGCAACGGGGAGTAGGGTGGCATGACCAAAAAAACCATTCTCGTGGTGGACGATGCGCCGGACAACATTCAGTTATTGAGTGCTGTTTTGTCGCGTGCCTACAAAGTCAAAGCGGCGACGCACGGGGAAAAAGCGCTAAAGATCGCCAACAAAATCCCGCCGCCCGACATGATCGTGTTGGACGTGGTGATGCCGGGGATGGATGGATTTCAAGTCTGTGAAGCCCTGAAACAATCAGAGACGACGCGAGGCATTCCGGTGGTGTTCCTCTCGGGAACCGTGACCGAGGTCGAGCGCGAGAAGGCGGCGGCGCTGGGGGCGGTCGCTTTTTTGGGCAAGCCGATTGACCGGGCGCGTTTGTTGGCAACCTTGACAGAGGTATTGGGATAGGTGGGTGAGATGGTCGGCGAAAACAGAAAAACCATTTTGGTGGTGGACGATGCACCAGAGAACATCGATGTGTTGAGCGGTATTTTGAGCGATACCTTCAAGGTCAAGGCCGCCTTAAACGGGGAGCGGGCGCTGGTCATCGCCGCCAAAGAACCCAAACCGGTTTTGATTTTGTTGGACATTATGATGCCGGGAATGGACGGCTACGCGGTGTGCCGCCGCTTGAAACAGAACCCGGCCACCGCGGACATTCCCGTGATTTTTGTAACCGCCAAAAACCAAGACGAGGACGAGCAGCAGGGCTTGCGGCTGGGTGCCGTCGATTATTTGACCAAGCCGATTCGCCCCGCGATTGTGCTGGCGCGAATTCGCACCCATCTGGCCCTCTACGATCAAAACCTGGCCTTGGCCCAAAAGGTCCGCGAACGAACGGCGGAGCTCAGCGAAACGCGGCTGCAGATTATCCAAAGGTTGGGCCGGGCCGCGGAATACAAAGACAACGAAACCGGGCCACACGTCATTCGCATGAGCCATTATTCACGGCTGATCGCGGAGGCGTTGAGCGACAACCGCGACTGGGCCGACCTCATATTCAACGCCGCGCCGATGCACGACATCGGTAAAATCGGCATCCCGGACCGTATCTTGTTGAAGCCAGGCAAGTTGGACGCGGAAGAGTGGCGTATTATGAAACAGCATCCTGAATTCGGCGCGGAAATCATCGGCGATCACCCGTCGGACATCATCAAGACCTCGCGAGAAATCGCCCTGGGTCACCACGAAAAATGGGACGGCTCGGGATACCCCCGGGGCCTCAAAGGCGAAGCCATCCCGCTATCGGCCCGCATCATCGCGGTGGCCGACGTTTTCGACGCGCTCACCACGGCACGCCCCTACAAAAAAGCCTGGTCGGTAGAGGAAACCCTGAATTACATGAACCAAGGGTCGGGGCGCCATTTCGACCCAAAACTGTTGGCCGTATTCCACCAGGTGTTGGACAAAGTACTTAAAATCAAAGCCCGGTACGCGGAACACCAACCAGAATCATAAAAAACCGCGGCCCGGCTTGGCCGTGGTTTTAAGGTTTAAACACGGTATTGTTATCTTGTAGTTGTGTAGTGACTACTGTATCTAACTTTTGCTGGTTGATTTTCGCACAGAAGCGCCCCTTAGGTTTAAAAAGGGTGTTGGGCTGATCTCTTTTATTCGCTGATGGTTGTATGCGACTTTTTCTGTTTTTGTATTCGCGGCCCTTTACAGTGAGCACCAAAAAAATTAACATCAAACGGTGATGTCTTGACTTTGTTATTTTGGCCTTCGGGCTTTGTCCCTATCCAACTACCTGTTTCTATTTGAGTTTGTCTCATTCTTTTTTAATTTCTTTTTTCAGCCCCGACCCCGACCCCGGGTACGGCGGCCTTAAGTTATTGGAGTAATTAATGGTTAAGCGGTTTTCTTGCCTGCTCTTTCTGTGGGTGGCTGTTCCTCTATTTGCGCAAACGACAGGGGCAACGGCTCCTGAAGTGACTCAATTTAAACCCGTTGATATTTCCGACTTGGTTCAGCTCTCCAGCGGTGATTTCGGGTATTCTCTCCCCGCTGTTATGATCCCTGGGGCGCCCGGCGGAAGCTACCCCATTGCCCTCAGCTACCAAGCGGGAATCAAGCATGGCCAGGAAGCGACCTGGGTCGGTCTTGGTTGGAACCTTCACCCCGGCACCGTGTCTCGTTTTGTTCGCTCGGTACCCGATGATGACTTTGGCGCGTTGAAGGTTACCGAAACCCCGCTTCCATCGGTGTATACCTACGGGGTCGGCTTCGGTTATGAAGGGTTCAACATTGGCGTCAACTGGGATAATCACGGTGGCTTTGGCGGTGAGGTAGGGTATTCGTTTTCAGGTGAGAATAAGCGTGGACATAGCTCAACCGGCTCGCCTTCGCTCAGTTTTCACAACCGCAACAGCGTGTCAGGGTCCGTTGGTATCAGTCATTCGGGATCGGGTGGACGAAATGGATTTTCCATTAACTCGAACGGTGGCATCGGGCTTACCAAGGGCGGCAACGCGGGACTCAGCACCGGTATCTCGATCAGCAGTGGTGGCGATGTCAGCATGAATCATGGCTTCCTTTCCCGAACCAAGTCTGATTCTGTTATTTCCGGCCAGGTCTACTCTTCCTCAAATTATGCATCGGTAGGCATGCAAGGCTTTAATTTTGGTTTTGGGAGATCCAGCGGGGGTCGCATCCTGAGTTACAGTGAATCATGGGGTTCCCTACACTTCGAACACATCGGTGAATCATGGCCCTTAAATAGTGAAGACCCGGAAACCGTGCGACGCAAACTTGATCTGACATCTAATGCAACTGGCGATCACCTGGGCAGTGAGGAGGCCGAGGGTTTTAGAAACACCTATCAAGAACGTGCTTCTCATTTCGAAATGGATACAACCTATCAAAGGAAGATCCGCATCGGTGAAAACGAAGAACTCAAACACATTAGCGTATCGCTGGATAGTTACAATCAGAACCTATCTGGTGCCTATTCATTTGTTTCTTCCGATGATGATACGCGGGAAAGCGTTCATGCCAATGATGCTTTTCTTTCCGATTACACATCCATAAGTTACGACGGATATTCTGTTGCCGCCCAAGGCCTCTCCGGTTTGGCGCGACCCGTTAAGAAGCAGCGCGGCTTTTTGGGCTTTGCCCAGAGCAGCATGGCCACCCGAGTGACCGGTCGTGATATTGAAGGGGAATGGTACTTCCACGGTTACCGAAACCTGTACCGGCTGATGGAAGCCGGGATCGTCGAATGGGACGCTGAACTCAATTCGTTCTTCAAAAAATCGGCTTGGACCACCGAAGAAACGCAGAATCAAGACAATATGGTCATGCTCAACGATCCAGCGCTTCAGGTAGACCACCACTTTTTCGGCGAGATCGGAAATCAGGCGCTCCAGAATGATCGCTTAGATGAGGCAAACATCCGCGCCGGTGACGTCAAACACAAGACCCCCAACATCGAGCATCGGAGCCAACGCATTCGCTATGAGCTGGATGAAGCGGGTCGTATTGCCAGGATCATTGTTACCAAAGCCGATGGGATCACCTATACCTTCGGTTTGTTGGTGGATGCGTCCGGCTTGGTAACCGCGGGCGCGCGGCCCATGAACCATAGCGAATTACGCGAATCCCAGCGGGTACACCATCCGACCGATGGAACGGATGCCGCGACTCATAGAGAATACCGTGGCGATCCCTATGCCTATTCCTGGCACTTGGCGGCGGTAACCAGCCCGGATTTCGTTGATAACGAACCCACCGGCCATTATGGACCTGAAGATTTTGGAGAATACGTTACCTTTCATTACGCCCTGACCAACCCCTCGTACCGATGGCAAACACCCTACGGGGAAGGCGATGAGCAGCCCTTTGCGCTGATTGGACGTTCTGCCGCGGATGACAAGTTCACCCGGGAACGCGGTTCCGGGGTCAAGGATTTTTACCATCTGCTCTATGCCAAAACGCGCACCCACCTGGCGGTGTTTGACCACAATCACCAGCGGCTGGATAACCAGTTCGCCAAACCACCTGCCAACCTTCACGCGCACCAAATTGTTTACCGCCAAGGCCTCCACTTTAACACCGCACCTTCTGTGATGTCTGGTGCCAATGCGCACCCGGACCACGGCCGATTTATGGCGCATTTCGGTCGTTCTTTACCGGCTGATCAGCGAGATCGCGCGCATTTATTGGTCTTGTTCCCACCGGGAACCGTTGCCAAACTTGGTGCTGAAACGGGTCAGCCGGTTCCGATTCAAATTCAGTCCGTGAATCCTTTTCTTCAACCTGGGAACCCAACCTACGGGTGGCCCGCCGGAATGACCTACCTTGGTAGCTGGAACTACGGCCATTACGAGGTGTTTCAGTTAAACCTGGGACTGGTATCCATCGATGATATCCACAAAGATCCGCGCAGAGGCCCTTTCGCATCGATTACGGTTACGCCGAAGCACACGAATGGGTCGGTCGCGTTAGACGCCGTCCGTGTTTTTCGCCGGGACGCATCGACCGACGATTTTTTCGTGGGGCGTCGACCGGATCGGTTGTCGACCTATGACGTGAACGCATTCTTTGACACGGATCTTCACAACAAACATCTGAGCAAAACCCGGTTTCATTATGGCTATGACTTGGCCCCAGGCTATGCCAATGTCTTGCGTGATCATGCGACCGATACGGATCAAGCCGGTGATGCAGGTCAGCAAGCCAACCCCAGAAAGGCGAAACTAACCCTCAAAGAAGTATCCTTCCATGCGGCTTACAGCGATCTTGCCATGGGCAACAGCTACCAATTTGAATACTACACCCGCCCTGAAACCTCATTAAACCGCGGCTATTATGCCAAAGATCCCTGGGGATTTCCTTCTCAGCTCAGCACGCAAACGGTCACCCGCGTGGATCCAAATACCTTTGCATCACAAGGCTTAAGTCAAGTGCCTGCTCAAGCCGCGGACAGTCTGGCCGCGATCATTACACCCGTGGGTACCAAAATCAGAATCGAATACGAATCGGACCGCTACTCATGGGTTCAAGATCGGGCGGCCCTTAACCGAGCGTTTCCCCATGGTGCGGGACAGAATGCCGCGACACCCCTGGTTACCTGGCACCACCTGACACCGGGAAGCATCCGATTTAGCGAAAATGGGAAACCACTTGGGGTTGAACACATTTTGGCGTCCTTGGCGCAAATGACCTGGTCCTTTTCCGGCGCAAATGCCTGGCCTGAGCAGGTGGCTGTTTTTGCCACGGGCACGTCTCGGACCCGTTGCGCTAAATTGGATCAAAATGGCAATTGTGACCCCAACGGCGCCGTTGATGCGAATCGCCATCGATTCGTTGTCCCAACACGGCAACAGGACACGCAATCATGGTCACTGCCGGTAGCGGTAAACGCGGACGAACCCGGCACCGGGATTGCCCTTCATCCAGCCGTCAAGGATTTGGCCAACTGGATCTGGCACGAGATGGATCACCGCTCTGGGAACCTTATTCAATTGGAAATCCATGAGATTCCCGGTCGAATGGTCGAGGATGACCAACAACGGCAATACGCTGTTCCCATGGCCACCAACTTCCAGAATCCGTTTGATGCGGCAACAAACACGCCCACCAGCTTAGGTGAATTGGGCGGCGGTTTACGGGTGGCGGCCATCCATAGCGAACCGTCTCAGCACAGTCAATGGTTTGGTGAACGTGCCAAAACCACGCTCAAATACACCTATGAGGAACCGCGAACCGGTGTGGAAAGCGGTGTGATTTTTGCCGACCCCCCTAAATACATCCACGGCATCGGTGGTGACCAGCGAATCGTGCGCGGTGAGGCGTTGCCTAGCCTCACTACCCCGGGAGCCGATGTCCATTATGGGTCGGTTACAACCCGCGTGGTGAAACCGGGGCAGGTGAACGGTGCGACGCATTACCGTCTTCTTACCGCCAACGAACCGCGCATCATCCACCATTCATTCACCCAATCGGTGAAGCGATACGACCCGGACATCGTGCGCCCCAAGTTCATCAATTGGGTGCTCGACGACCCCGAAACCCATCTCTTCCGCTTCCATCCCCGTGGGAACGAACCTCATGGGTGGGAAGCCATACCCATGAACTGGGACAAGTTGCTCTCGTTTACCTTGTCGGCACAAATTCGAAATCGGGTATCTCACAACGGCGATCTTATTGGGCAGGTCGCGGCGAAAACCGTTCTCGATAGTCAGAATCGTCCCGTTAGCCGGACACAACATCGCTATCAGGGCGCTTACGAAGCGGATCACCCCTCGCTCCCGGTGAAAAGGTTTTATCGCGATGCAACGGGGCGGATACAGGAAAAACAACTGTCCGCGCGCTATGAATCGGACCCTGGTTTGAACCCCAGGATTCAAGGCGCCTACCTCGACAAAAACTTTGGCCTGGCAATCGGGCGGCTCGATGGTGAAGGGTATCAATACCAAGTGAACGCCATTTTTCAAGACGAAATTTGGAACACCTATCGGCGCGTGGCGACAACCCAAGAAGTATTCGAACGGGTCGGGGACACGGAACAAATTGCCGTGCGTGAATCGCAAGTCTTGGCGCTCGACTATTCCACCGGCCACGAATCAATTGGTGTTCAAAAAGTGATGTCGCCGCAAGGTGGGTATCGCTATCTGTATTCCTGGCAAATTCCCGCCCACGAGATTTGGGACGCGGAGAATGAGCAGGACGGTATGAAGACAAAGAACATGCTGACCCAGCCGGGGTTTTCCATGTCCTTCTTGTCGGACCAAGACCTAACGGCCGACCCCGAAACCCCCTGGCTCGCCAAGCTAGAGGGGCTGCCGACCCAGGCATTGAACGCCCAGGTAACCGGCTGGACCTGGACAAGTTTTGATCAGGGGACAGCCGGACGTTGGCTCCAATCCGCCGCGTTCCAATACCAACCCAACCTTTCGCGTTCCCCGGCCCAAGTTCTTCAAAAACTGCCCCTGCCTAATGAAACCGGAATCACTTGGCAAGATAGCTACCGGCTTACCGGCGGCGGAAGGTGGGAGTCCGAGGGCCAGGTTACGCGTTTCGACCCACAAGGAAACGCGATTGAAACCCGGGACCGTCTGGGGAATTACCACAGTCTGATTTACGAACCCAGCAGCCGGCGCGTGATTGCAAAAGCAGTCAATGCCAAACACGAACAGATCTTTTTTGAAGACTTTGAATATGGTTCGGCTGTAGCGGGAACCGATTCATACCCGCCGGGACACATAAAGGTGGCGGGATACACCCTGAATACCCCGCCGACCATTGCCCCCGATACCAAAACCGCCGAGACATTTATGGCCCAATTTGACAGCGCCTATACGGGCCGTCACGCGGCAACAGGATCGCTTCGTTTGCTGCTTGATGGTTTTGTCAAAGCGCCTGAGCGACCCTATTACTTGAGTTTTTACTGTAAGCCTTCCGGCGATCAATCTTTGACAATAACCACCTCGGGCTCGCCGGTCCTGCTCACTTTGCAAGCCGGCCGACAGCAGGACGGGAAGGTCCACGTCGAACAAAAACCACGGGGATGGCTGTATGTGGTCATCCGCCTCACCAACGACCAAGTCGACCATATCCAACTCGGGTCGCCGTCCACGCTGATCGATGCGGTCGCCCTTTATCCGGCGGCGAATGATCGCTTTGCCGAGGCCGTCCTCAATCACTACAGCTATGACCCGCTGTACCACCACGTTGAATCGATTACCGATGGGTACGGTTCGACCGTGCGTTACCAATTCAATGCCAAGGGGCAATTGTGGCGCACCTATGATACCGACGGTGATTTGGCAACGGAGCATTTGCGAATTGAGCACCAACGATTGAGTGAGGGCCCGCCGCCACCTTGATGACTTCCCGCAATTCTTCGTGTTGACCGGAGCGGGGCTCGCCCCCGTTCTGGGTCGGGTTCCGCCCTTCGCCCCTAGAAATAGTTTCTCCCCACCTACTAACGGCTAGCTATGTATTTGTGAAGGTATTTTCTTATGAAACACGTATGTTCTCTGATTGGTTTCCTCTTGTTTTCTTTTGTTTTCGGCGCCGACCCTGCCGTCGTTCTTTCCCCGAGTAATCAGGCGCCGGTACGCATTAACACCTATTCCAAAGAGCCGGTTTCTCTGACCTTCCAAGTCACCCGCTACGACGATGCGATTGGCGAAACCAGTTTCCGCATGCGCCAAGCCGATAGCCCGGATCAGGTTTGGGGCCAAGATCGTTGGTGGAGCGAACAATTTTTGAGAGCGGTCTACCCCAATCAGCTCGGCATCGTTTACCAGGCACCATTTTGGGAAGCCGCGGTGGTAACCCCCGGACCGCTAGAACAAGCTTCGCCCGGTGAAACAGGTTGGCAACAGCGGCGGGTGGATACACACCAGCTTCGATTCCAACCCGAGGTTTTTACCGACGCCTTTTGGCAAAGCGCCAAAGAGCAAAAGGTGCTGTTTATGGTAGGGCCGGCGCAAGACTTCTCCGTGTGGAGCAACGCGGTTTCGCTCTCCTTTGTCAACGTGACCAGCCCACCCCTCGTACGTGTCCCATTGGGAACCGAACCCCTTTCGCCCTCGGCGAGCGGGCAACTCACCCTTCCGCTGGATGTGGTGATGCCCGGCGCCGAACAGGTATCGCTCACCGACTTTTCTTTTTCTTGGAGCTGCGTTGAGCAAGGACTTTCCCAGTATTGGAACGGAAGCCAATGGCAGCAACAAATCGCCTTCGTCCCTTTTGAAAACCAAAGTACCCATTACCGCATGCGCGAGGGAGAACCTTCGCGGGTCTTGTTGGAGCTGGAAGCATCGGGCAACGATTTTTGGGACGGCAGTACGGGAACCTACCAGGTTCAGGTCCGCTACCACGCCAATGAAACGGCGCCGCCGTCCGCGACAGCAATTCTCCAGCTCCAGTTGGCACCACCCGAACCGACCACGCTGGTTGAAGAAGACTTGGTTTTAAATTCGGATCGTATCCGCATTAAGTGGACCGATCCCGGTGCCGCAAGTGGTTCCGTCACCTACGACTACAAGGTTGGTATCCAAAAAGTATCTGACGGCACCTGGCTCGACCCTAACTGGTGGGATCGCCCGATTCGCGGCACCCTCTTGACCGCCGCCAACTCGGACCCACTCTTGAATGGCATTGAACCATGGGCAGCCTATCGGATTTTGGTGTACCGGCTTCGTCAGAATGGTGCGTCGGATCAGCACAGTTTGCAAGCCGCGTCCGCGACCATCATCGCCGATGTTCCCGCTTTGGCAAGTAACATCTCGTTAACCGGGGCCACTTTATATCGTGGCGCAAGTGACGGACCCACCATTGCGACGACGAACGAAGCCATTCCCTTCCATGTCGTGAGCACACGTGAAACGCTGGACCTATTGGTTTTTGAGCCCGGTCCAGGTGCCCAATCCCAGAACGATTACTATTTCGGCCTTCGCAGTTGGAAAGGCGAATGGCTGACCCCAAATTGGCGTCGTATTCCCTTTAAAGCCACCGGAAGCTTGGTTCAGGTAGCGCTAAATTTATCCGAGCCCATGATCCCACACGCCAGGTACGACCTGGTTTTGGCAACCGGGAATCAGCATTCACGGTCCGAGGTGGTGACCCTCGCAACCGTCACTTACGACAACGGCATTCCCTCGGAAGATCCGCCCGAAACCCGGCCCTACCAGCCCATTTTGAATGTTCGGCCGAGCGCGGAATACAGCAACCGACTCACCGATCTTGAGTTACGTCTTCAGGAACGAACCGCGTCTCGTGGTGTCCCTGTTGACGGAGAACCACCCGTCACCGGCATCGTCATCAACAACGGGCAATTTAACCCGATCCCCTTCTTTACCGAGGTCGTATCCCGCGCCGCCCAACCGCTCCCGGACATGTCGGGATTACGGCTCGTGTTTCGTTTGTACGAATCCAGGGGAGACGGCTATGAAATTGTGCGTACCAGCGCCGGAATACCTCTGTCCGATTTGGCCGGTCCAAATGCGCGGCAAAAAATAAATGACGATATCGGTGCGCTGCTGACGAACGAGACCACCGAACCCTGGGCGGTTCACCCTAGCTCCATGACACCGCGCCCGTCCGACGATCCTTATCGCCTCTGCGCGTTCTTTGTTTCCACCGAGAACGGAACCCTTCCCGCCGATAATTTGGTCCGCATGGCTTCGCCCTATTCATTACCACTCAAATTCGAACTCTCTTTTGGCGGAACCAAGATAAAGCCGATTTTTAACCCACCCAGTCCGTCCACCATTCATGAAACGAGCATCCCGGTCCATTTTCGTCTCACCCCCGTGTTTCGCCTCCAGCGCTTCAAATGGCAGGTGGAAGGAACACCCAAACCCTTTGTATACCATCGCGAGTTTCCCGGTCAGGTTGCCGTCAACTTTGGCGATGTATGGGTACCGGATGCAGTCTGGCAACATGCTTGGCGGGACCAGGAAACCCTTCCGCCGGCGGTACACGGAAGCTTTAAAATTTATCGCCGTACCGAGCAAGGCAATGAGCTGGTCGAAGTGCGACATGATGTGGACCGGCTGGTTTTTGATGAATCCTTCGATGAAAACCATTCCTACCGGATCGTTTTTGAAGCGTACGATTCATTCGGCCTCAAGCAGCAACTGGTTCAAGACATTGCCGCGGTTCGCAAAATCGACGATGTCCGCTTCTTGCTCGCCTTTGGCGGCAGAAGCAATAACGGTCCCTTTGAGGAAAAGGCTTCTGCTTCTGTTTATGGAGACCACAACGCGGCCATCACCACGAGCTATACCGGAACGCGGCCTATGCCACACCAGTTCGTGGTGCGTTCAGGGGCGCCGATGCGCTGGGTTTTCAATCCTGAAACCTCGCAAAATGAAGCGACAGCATTGGACGATGCCCAAGTCCTGTTCAACGTCGCGTACACCAATTCATTGGGGCAATCGAGACGTTCGTCCAGCCAGGTGGCCCAATTCACCATTTCAGACCCCGAAACACTGCGTGGCTGTGATGATCCAAACCTTCCTCCTGCTGTATTTACCGCGCCCTATCCAATCACCATCAAGGATTTTCAAGTTCGGGATAACTTAACCGGCCGCGTGGTTAACCTGAGTCGTGCCGAGGTGACCATTGAATTTGATCCCAGCGTGCAGCAACCGATTTGTCCCGAAATACAGCGTGATCCCACGCCCGTGGGCTCGATTGCGCTCAAGCCCGCCTCGAAACCGCCCGTCTGGCATTACGGGACCCTGCGGGATGATCAAACCGGCATCACCTCCAGCACCATGTTTGACTTTGAATTACCGACAACGGTGCGGTTCTCAGGTGCCCAATACCAGCAAAACGGCCCATGGCACATCGGTCTTCAACTCAGGAACCCGATTGACGGCGATTTCGTTTACGAAAACATGCCTCTGCAAACCTACTTACAGCAGACCGGTCAAAGCTGGCCCGCGGTGAGTGGCGATCAAAATTACCAAGTGGACCTGCTGATCATCCCCAGCGCCTTTGAAACCTCCCAAACCTGGTGGAACAAACTCCAACTCAATACAAGCGAAGCGCTGACGCGGCCAAACACCGGCGGCCAACCCCTTGTTTATGTCCAGATTGCTTTGTTCCAAAACGGCGCCAATCCCACGGACCCGACCGATCCACGTTCGCTTGCACACACCAATAACGCCCACGGCGGCGGTATCCCGCTTTTGATCGAACTCGGGGAACCACCGTTTCATGCCGCCTTGACCGAGTTTGCCTACCATGCCGTTTCACCGGACCTGCTTCAGGTGGTTCCCGACGATACCCGGCAGTACACCTTTGCCCAAACACTTGATGTCAATGATGATCTCAGCCGTGCCAAGTTGCTCAACGGCCAATTCTTTTGGCATTTGCGCGCACGGTTCGGTTACTTCGATGGGACCGCCTGGTCCGCGACACCAACGCGGTTTGCGATTGACTCAGTGCCCTTTCTTCAGGATCTCTCGCTGCGCCTGCGCCGAGAGGAAGGGTTACTCGACATTCAGGCGAGACTTCACCTTGACCAAATCCCCGCCACCTTCTGGCAAGCGGAAGCCAACACGCTCAATGTTCAGTTTGAGCTTGTGTACCAACCGGATACGGCCGGCGCTGAACCGACAGGACCTTTTCTCGAGCCTTCAAATCCTGCCGCTGTTGATACCTATCGCATCCAATTTCATAAAACCGGCCTGGGCCAGACCCAACTCAAATGGCCTCAATTGCACAACAGCGGCGTCGATTTTGAGGCGCCACTCGCCGCACTTCAGGAAGATCTCCCGGCGGAGTTAGAACGCGCGCTACATCGCGCTTTTGCACCCGAACCCATGATTCTGGAAGCCGAAAAACCCGGCGTTCCGGTTCAACAAACCTGGGTGCTTTCGGCCGAGTCCTCGGATTGGGTTGATCCAACCGAAGCCCCCGTTACACCCTTGTCCGATCACACCTATGCCTGGCTCTCCATCAACCACGATCCCAGCCGTGACAGCGGACGCCACCAGGTGTTTATCGTGCCCTATCCTGATCACCTGCTGCCCTGGGAAGGGTTCTCGTATGAGGGCAGAGCACCCATCAGTTTGGATCATGACATCACCCAGTGGACCCAAATCCAAAATGGGTTTGTCCGCTTCCATTCCGGGATGGACACCCTTCTTGGAGACTACCAAATCATCCTGTTTGTGCCCCGGCGTGTAGTCCAACCGGGCGCGCTCGGTAGCGCCCAACCTTCACACTGGGCGACCAATGATTCGCTACAAAACTTCTTGGATCAGCATCCAAATAAAGCCGCATGGGGCGCCAGCGAAAGTCATAACCGAATCGTTAATGTTAGCTACCCTGACCCGGAGAATCCGCGACATCGGATCGTAAACGTTCAGTTCTGGGACCTGACGGGGCTGGCGCAAGAAACACGAACCATGGCGACCCATGCACCACTTGACTGGCTCGATCACGTTTCGGTCGGTGGCGCGGTAACCTACGACGCCTTCGGCCGGGTCGTGAAAGCAGCCAAAGATTTTCCACTCAACCAGTACCACCAAACATCCCTATTTGGGGATAGCAAGGGATTGCCGCCGAACGATTTAACGGCGCGCACGCTTGCCACGGCGGGAACCATCGAACAGACTTTTTCCGCGGGCCAAGCCTTCTGGCTGAATGGTTCTGCTGACGGTGTCCCGCGGGATTCGTTCAATTACATTAAAAACCGCGCCCATCCCTATGCCGAAACCGTCTATGAAGAGGACGCGACCCGCTCTCGGGTGCTGGCGACCCTTCCGCCAGGCGCCCCGGCCCGGGATCCAAATGACGTGCTGCGTTTCAGCCGTAACCACCATGCACTGGTTCCCACCTTTTCCGGTCCCATCGCCGAACGGCCGGCGCATTGCAAGTTGGTGTTGGACGGGTTTGAAATCGGCAATAACGCGTTGGCCCAGAAAACGTCAAGCGGACAAGATGTTGCGGGATTATCCGCCGTGTTGGCGATTGATGCCAACGGCCTGATGCTGCTGACATTGACCAACTTGGCTGGTTCGACCCTCGTCTCAATCGCCAACCCTTCCATCAACGTGCTGGAAGATTGGGGGTTCCAGGTACAGGTTGCTTCCGCCGGTGCCACCAAAGCGTCCATCCAATTGGATAACAGCCGTGTCTGGCTACCGAAGGATTACTACGACCGCATCGATCCCAACCTGACATCAAGCACCGACCTTAATCTCGTCAGCCTCGACGAGGTAGACGATCAAGGTTTGCTAAAGGCTTCCTGGCCACCAAAAGCCCTTACCCTGTATCAACCTGAGCAGGGGATTTGGGCCATTTCCCGCATCCCCGATTATGAGAACCTCAGCATTCGGTACGAACACGATGAACTTGGCCGCCAAATCCGCATCGTGGAGCCGGATGCCGGCCAAACCGAATTTGTTTATGACCGACACGGCCGGCAGCGTTTGGCGCGGGATGCCAACGACCGAGCAAAGATGCGCTGGTCCGAGACCGTTTACGATCCCATGGGTCGCGTGGTTGAGACCAGGGTCGTGGAAATCCATAAAAGCTCGGAGGCCGGCCACGCGGATCGGCAGGCCTTACAGGAATGGTTCGACAGTGAAACCGAACCGCCGCCCGATTTTGGCGCGGGTTTAGCCGGGAACAGCGAATTTCAGGTCCAGGCCGTGGCGGGAAGTTCCGTTACAACCCGTTACGATCAGTACGAAATGACAGGTACATCGCCCCATTGGGCTGATGCCGGCAACGCATCTGAACGAGAAAAAGCAGCATTCTGGCCCAGGCTCACCGATTTAGAACAAAGCTACCCTTGGCCGGAATCCGGGAAAACGTTCACGTTCGGTCGGCCCAACGGCCAAGTGGTGGAAGTGGTTGGTGCATCCAGTGCCGAGCGTCTCTATTACGACGACAAAGGGCGCCCGCTGTGTCATGTCATGTTGCTTCGCGGCGTATTGGAGCCGCAGGTATTGTGGCAACGCTATGACAAGCGGGACCTGGTAACGGCAACCTACAACCAAACCCATCACCTGGGTGCCGGTTTTGTCTACGATGCCTTTGGGCGCATTGTCCAAGTCCATGATTTAACCCCGTTCAGTGAACGCATGCGGGTAAAGGTCTCCTACCGCCACGCCTTGCGTGAAACATACGATAAGGTCAAAACCTTCTTGGGCCCGCTTGTCGACAGGGGTAGCGACCTGAAAGAAACAACCAAGACCTTAAAGCTGGCAACACGGCGGTTCACACCCAGTGGCCACATCACCCATGTTCGCTATGGCGAGGATGATCTGACACCCGTTGAAAGTTCGTTTACCTACGACATTCGCGATTGGTTACTTTCTCAGCAGGTCACCATCGCCGGCGAGCCGGCTTATACCGTGAAACTCGACCGCATTGGTGAGAACCATTGTTTTAACCGTTTTGACTGTGAATCAAACGAGGCACCGGTCAATTCCGACATCCTTCCGATGCACGATGGTTCCATCGCCGTATTGTCCGAGACGTATCACCTGGAAGGGGCCAATGGCCGCCGGACCCGGCATGAATACCGTTACGACGGAAATTATCAGGTCACGCAAGCGGTTCAAAACCGGCGTGCTGAAATAGGCAATCCACAAAGCACCGAGCGCTTGGATTACACCTATGTATATGACCGCAACGGGAACCGGGCGGCGGAAACACGCCGCAATGTCTTCTCGCCCCATATTCCGATTCCCCACGACGCGGACCTCCGTCACACCCTTGAAGCGGGTTCAAACCGCTTGGCGGGCATTGAGGTGCGCAATGCTTCGAATGCCTACGAGACCCTGTTCCAGTTTGGTTACGACGCATTGGGCAACATTTCCCGCATCCATCGCAGCCCCGCGACGGCGGCCCATGGCGAGCGCGAGGTGGAGCAAGAGCTGGAATACGGCGATCCTCGATTAACCCACCAGCCCACCCAAATCGTGCAGCGCGTGGTAACCGGCCCGGCCGAGCAAGACGCCCCGTTCCAATCCGAAACCAGAACTTACCGCTACAACCACAACGGCACGCGCACCTACCGCCGGATCGTGCGGGACAACATCATCCAGCGTGAAACCTACTTCGTACCAAGTGGAACGGAAAACGCTATGGAACTGGATCGTTGGGGCCGCGCGCGCCGCGCCTACCTTTTCAGTGGTTCAGAACGAATCGGGTACAAGAGCAATGAACACACCGCGGTTTATGTGAAGGACCACCTGGGCAGTACCAAAATGGTGGTGACCCTTTATCGCAACGTGCTGTCCAATCCAGAGCCAAGCGAACCGGCCTCGGCTCCTACGCCCGAACCCGCGGTTGATCAGGCATTGCTTGCCAACCTTAATTGCAACGAGACCCTGGCAACCACCGGCGTGCTTCAAGAAAAGGGCTTCGAGGGAGAGCCGAGCTATGTTTATCGCAATGGCGGCCGTGGGTTATGGCTTGACCGGAACGAATCCTACCAACTCCAGGAACACCCCGCCGTGGAGGCCATGACCCAAGCCTTTTCGATCAGCTTGTGGCTCTACGATGCAGATGAAGATGACGGCATCAACGATTACGGGACCCTGGTTGCTGTCGGCAATCAACGCTCGATTCGGTACAATCCGGTTCATTTTTATCTGGACGGCCAAAAACTGCCCGTTTTGCGACTTGGTGGCGGCGCCGAAGGCTGGCAGTTCTTTAGCCGATTCTCCCGCATTCCCGCCCGTACATGGACCCACCTCGCGGTGACCTTTGACGGAACCCATGTACGCTGTTACCAAAATGGGGAACTGTTGGGCGCGCCGGACCCGGTCAATTTGCCGGCGCTTTGGCCGGCTCAAGACTTGGTCATCGGGAATTGGTTGGATCATGACGACTATGCTTGGGAAGGGGGGCTGGATGAGATTCTGATCCGAAGCGACGTCCTCTCCCAACAGGAAATCCGGCAACATTACCTGCAAACCAAAGACCCACTCAGCGAAGCCGGCGCTTATCAGGAAGTAAGCGCGGGCCGCAACCTCACCCGCGATCAAATCCGCGACCTATTGGTGGTTGCTTACTCTGACAGCGATGCCTTCGGCATCCCCCTCGCGGAGGAAACGGTAGCCGACAGTTCAGAGCCGGAGCCCCACACCTTCACGGGCCAAGAAGCAGAACGAGGCACCGGCCTGGTCTACATGAATGGACGATGGTACCTACCCGAGGCGGGCCGTTTCATCCAAGTCGACCCTTTGAGGGAGTTTTGGAATTCCTATTCGTATGTAGGAAATAATCCAGTGATGTTCTGGGACCCAAGTGGACTTGAGGCATGGCCGGCCACGAACCAGTGGGATCAAGCTTGGATTAAAAAATATCGAACTTTTGCAGTCAAGTATGCGGAAGATCAAGAAAAAGCCGGCGCTTGCTTTTCCTGCGAAGACTTTGCTTTAAGTACTCTCCTGGAATTCGCATCTAAAAACGAACTTCCTGTAATCATTCAGAACGGAACCGGAACCTATGATTCAAGCTCTAGTCGATACTCAGACTTTAAAACCTTCAAGAATGATTTATTAAAGACTACTGGTGCATCTGACCTCGTGGATTTTGGAAATACTCTCCCTAAGGTTTTGAGAGATCTAAAAGGCAATTTTTTAACCCCTGGCAATATATCAGGATATCAAGATACGTTTTACCCGGTCATGAGCGGAGATAGAATACAGTTGCAGTATGCTGAAGTTGGAGATATAATTGCTATTCAAACAGGTTTTACCCCAAGATTCAACCACATTCAACTTGTTACAGAGAACAGCAGCAGAAAAACGGAAGTCAGAGTTCATCAAGGAAACCTTGTCAAAAGAACTGTAATAGCAAAGGTTTATTCAGACATTAGCGATCCACAGGATGCAAATTATGCAGGTGCTATCATCCAAGCAGGATTTTATAACAAAGCCACAGGGAACTACCGGCGACCTGGATCATCTAGGGCATACACTAGCCACTATTTTACTGTAGCGAAAGGAATTTTGCGTGAATGGAACTTTGACAAATGGAACAATGCTCCGTGAAAACATGAGAAAAAGAATTCCTGCTTGGCTTTCTTTTTTTTCAATTATTTCTAACACAATAACATCTGTCGTTTACTGCTTTGCGATATTTTCAGCGATGCATTTGACTGAATCGATCCTGGTATGGAAATCGCTTGGTTTTCTATATGAGTTCTGCTACATTATCGAAGGTGTGCTAATGGTGTTTGCTGTATCATCTGCTTGTGCTGATAATAAAAGATCTTCTCGAGTGTTATCTATAGCTTCTTTCTTTGTCTTCATGGCTACTTCGCACCTCTTCTTTCGTTATTTTGGTCCCCATTAAACTTGCGGCACATAGTGCCAATGCCGTTAAGTTAAGAGTTAGATGCGGGGCTAAAACCTAAGCGGCGCGATAAGCGCCTGAACAGTCCACGTCCTACTCGAATTATTTGAATTGGGTTCCTTTGGCCATTTTCGGCACGCTCTTTTTTCTTCTTTCAGGGATTGCCACTGCTTCCTACCTAGCTCAGTGGCCAATGTAGACGTTCTGAAGACGTCTGCGTGACGACTTTTGCAGAAAAAAGGCGCACTCAGGCCTAGGCGCTTCACGCGTCTCGCTGTTTTCTTAAGTTAGCTCGATGGTGGAACTCCACTTAAGCGCCACAAGTCAAAGGTCTTGAGGCGTTCCATTGTTGGGGACGTCAGTTTCAAAATGGCGCGTCGCCCCGTTCTAACGATCTTGCCGGCAACGTCGAAAACGGTGCGCCGAATCCTTGTTGCATAACCACGACTTGACGATAAATTCAACGGAACCAAGACGAGTGCCCAGCAGACCGCCCAGGCGCAGACGCGGGGCTTTTAGCCCCGCGTCTAGCTTCTTTCTTTGCCTTTATAGTTACTTCACACCTCTTCTTCCATTATTTTAGTCCTAAGTGAACTGTCGTTGCCTCGGAAGCAATAGAGCAGAGGGAGATTTATCATTTGATCATGTTGTAAACGTCTCTGTTAAGAAGTGTAAACTGGCAATTTTCCCAAAGCCCAAAAAAGCTACGACAGCGTGCAGAACCGTAAGCCTGCAGGCGAGCAGGCAAAAAGGCGCTTTCGCATCTGCTAAGTTAGAATCACGAGCCAACGCCAAATCAGGTTGAACGTTTCGTGTTCATTGGCACATGGGGCTCCCGCCATGTGCCAGGAAGGTGGAAGAGGTGCTAGTGTAAGGTTGGTACCGTCTGGAGATAACAAAAGAGGAGGTGCTCAAATAGGAAATCAGCTGCGTGGAACAAAAGATGGTTCCAATGTGAGAATTGTAGTTGAACCGAAACCGAAGAAATGACTTAGCAGGAGACTTTTTTGAAGATAGAGATTTGCGCAGATTACGGTCAGGTTTGTGTTTTTGATCCAGGCTTAAACGACCCATTTAATGATTGGGATGACATCCATGTAAAACAGGGGTTTGCTTGGCGTCCAGGATCAGTATCTTTTTCTGTTCCCCTGTCCGGTTACTGGGACTTTAATATAGAGATTAATAGTTCTTTTGATCGCGAAAACGGAGAGTATATAAGAGGAATTTCTGTTCCTTTTATTATCCAGGAAAACCAAGTTGAAATCGGCGGTGTCATCAGTTCTGAAGTGTACGGTATTGAAACAGGTACTTATGAACTTCTTTTTGTTATCCATAATATGGAAAGCGAAGAGGGACAACCAGAGGGATCTCTTTACTTTCTGAAGCGAGAGGGTGTGACACCGGCTGAAGTATTTAGAAAAGATTCTGAGCTTACTCCGCAGGAAGAATTGAAAATGACAGCTCTTCCCGCTTTATAGCTATAGTGTTCCAGAAGAAACCCGATCAAAATGCATGATTATGAATGGAGTGTACCTCGAGAAGTAATAAAGAATCGTTTGGAGTTAGTTGTGGCAAAAACCATTGAAAAAGAAATTGAGATACTTTTTAAAATCGAGAGAAAGCCAGGGTTCTATCTTGGCAGGGAATCGATCTCGCTGATGATGGCCTTCTTTCGTGGCTACCTACTTGGCATAACAAACGATAAGCCGAAACCGATTGAGTCTATCGCTGGTTTTCAAGAGTACATTGCAAAAAGACATTCAATTAAGACAAGCCATTCGTGGGCAGATATCATTCTTTTTATGGAGGGCAATGATGAGAGAAGAGCTTTTAGAAGTTTTTATGCTTATTTTTATGAATTCTTGAAGGACAAAGGTTACGAAATTCCTTGCGAGTCTAGTGAAGATACGGCATGAATTCAACAGGCCATTGTTCCAAAAAAAGAATAGGACGCAGGACTGTTAGCTTCGCCTGCGCGAGAGGTATTGGTTTTTCTCTCTCCTGAAGGATTGTAAGTTTTAAGCTCACCTGATAACCACAAGAAGCCTGATGGTGGAATCGTTTGGGTTGAGAGAAAAAGGTCTTTTTTGCGAAAGTAGACGTGGCGGCGAGAATAAAGAAGGTATTAGGGTGGTGCTATGTTTGTCAAAGAAATTCACGAAGATGATTGGCAAGGAATCTTGTCATATGATACGACGTATCCTTGTGAAAAAATTGAACAATGTCTAGATGCTGTCAAAAGACTAAACGGGGATAATAAAACGGTTGTTGTCTTGAGTCGTGATGACGAAAACTTTTTAATGATTGGAGGTGGAAACAAAAATCTATACATCTGCAATGCTTCTTTAGATGGGGCTATGTATTATTTAACAGACCCTTGGCATGAAGGTGGAGAAATTGCCTTGGTTGCTGGTGGTCAAGAAGGTTCTTACAGTAAAAAACTTGGCATCAAGCTCGAAAATGTTTTAAAGGCTACTGAACTATTTGTCAAAGAGAGTGAATTGGATAATGATTTGAATTGGGAACTTCAAGACTAATTTTGTTTTTGTGGCGAATTAGTGTGAGATATAAAGGGCCGGGTTTTGGAGCATTGGTTCGTTTTGGTGTGGAAGAAAACCGGGAAAAGTGTAACGCACACCCAAACGAAAAAAAGGCCGCCGGGGAAGGAGCCGGCGACCAAGGGTCCTGTTTCCAAAGGACGCGAAACTTGTGAAAAAAAGGGCTGTCGGGAGGGGGGTCCCGACAACCCGAAGGGTCCTGTTTCCAAAGGACGCGAAATCGGTCAAAAAAAGGGCTGCCGGGAGGGGGGTCCCGACAACCCGAAGGGTCCTGTTTCCAAAGGACGCGAAATCGGGGCCGCCGGCTAAGGTGGGCCTGTTGGTGGGGGAATGGGGGCGGGGGAAATTTAGCCGACGGGTTGTTCTGTTTGTTCCTGCTGTTCTTGCTGCTTTGCCTGTGCCTCTTGCGTCGCGCGCGCGGCTTTTTTGGCGGCGATCACCGCTTCCAGGTGGGCCAAGGCGTCATTCAGGTTGTTGGTCACACGGTGACGGCGACGGGTCTTTTTCTTTGTGGTGGGGTCGGCCACGCCGACGCTGCGCCACAGGTTGGGCTCGGGATGGAAAATCACCTCGTGGCGCAATTTGAGACCGTGTTTTTCGAAAATCGGGGTTAACTCGTCCGCGCGGTTGGCCAAGTCACGAATCGTATTGGTGTAGGCGTGCTCCGCGACCACTTTCCGTTTGGCGAAACTGAAAATGTTGGTAAAAAACATGCGGTAATCGTCGGGGCTGGGCTCGAACAAGACCAGGTCCGTGTCCTCGTAGTGTTTGTCGTAGCGACGGAAACCGACTTTCATGCGCGAGTAAATCAAGGTACGGAAGGTTTGTGACAGGATCGAGGGCATGCCGCGTTCCGTCAGGTTGGGCTCGCGCAGGAACCCTTCTTCCACGGCGCGACCGGTGTCGACCGGGACAATCGGGTTGATGCAGATCACCAACTTGGCGCCTTCATCCAGCACGGTCGAGGCGTGCAGGGTGCGGCGCAACACGCCGTCCACGTAATTTTTGCCGTCGATTTTGACGGGCGGATACAAGCCCGGCAGCGCGGTGCTGGCCTGGACGGCACGGGAAATGGGCACGTGGTCCTTTCCCGGTTGGCCAAACACCACCGCTTGGCCGGTGTCCAGTTCGACCGCTACCACAAACAGCTTGTTGTCCAGCTTGCGGAAATCGTCGGTGCGCTCCGGGCGGTTGAACACGCGTTCCAGGTAACGTCTCAGCGGTTCGTTGTCAAAGAGCCCCACCGGCAAAGCGCGACTCAAGCGGGTCAGCGACTTCACGATGGTGTGATCTTCTTTGTAGATCAGGTAATCTCGGGCCGCTTCCATGAGCAGACGCGGCACCATCAAACCCGATTTGAGGTACTGGCTGAAGGCCGGTGACAGGAACATGCCGGGATCAAAAGGTTGTTCGTTGGGGTCGATGTTGAGGAGGGCGCGGACAAGCTGGGCGGTGGTTACTTTGTTGACCAGGCTGGCGTTGATGAATG
The DNA here is from genome assembly GCF_017377855.1 of Acanthopleuribacter pedis. Classification (GTDB taxonomy): domain Bacteria; phylum Acidobacteriota; class Holophagae; order Acanthopleuribacterales; family Acanthopleuribacteraceae; genus Acanthopleuribacter; species Acanthopleuribacter pedis. The sequence goes on along the minus strand of NZ_JAFREP010000013.1, from coordinate 23,281 downwards.
CGCCGGCGGAAATGCCGACGTAGGCGCATAAGTTGTTGAAATCCAAACCTTCAATCGCATCGTCGAGGGCGCGTAAGACGCCGATCTCGTAAACGGCACCTTCCGGCGCGCCGCCGGCCATGGCGAGGCCGATGGTCGATTTTTCGCTCGCGACTTCTCCCATGGGTCAACCTCCTCGTTTTGGCTTACCGTCACCCCTTTTGTGTTTGACCCGTCAGCCACGGCCGTGGCGGCCGGGTCGTGACGGCACGGTTTCCGTGGGGAACCGCGCCGTCCAGGTGATGCGATTAAGCATCTTCCTTGGCGTCGTCGGCCGCGGGTGCCACGACGGGCGTGGTGGTGGGCACAACGGCGGGTGGGTTGGCGGATGCGGAGGCGGCGTTCATTTTGTTAATGGCGTCCATCAACTGGTCAACGCGCTCGGACAGGTCGGAAATTTCATCGCGGGTAGGAACACCCACTTTTTGGAACAAGGAGGTGAACCGTTCGCTGAAATTGTTTTCGAAACGGGCCCAAACATCTTCGACGCGGTCGCGTGCATCGCCGAGGCGGTTTTTTACCGCATCAACGGGTGCACCCGTGGTGCCGGTTTGGCCGCGTTCGAATTCTTCGCCGCGTTCTACCAATTGGCGGAACAGTTTGTTGCCTTCTTCACCGGCCATGGTCATGGCGCCCAAGCCGGCGAGCCAGATTTTTTGTGCCGAGTCACGGACGTCGGCTTGGAGATTTTCTGCGCGATCTTTGATACTCATAATGTCCCCCCTATGAGTCGGTGTCGACCCGGGCCGGCTTAGGCCGCCGCGGGTCGGGGTCGGGGCGCCGATTCTTGCGAAACGGCGCCCATGACGGTGTTTGCTTAAGCCTGGAGCGCTTGAACTTTTTCGGTCAGTTGCTCAACAGAGCGGGTCAGGTCTTGGATTTCTTGACGGGTAGGGATGCCCATGCGGCTAAAGGTGTAGGAAACGCTGTCTTGAACCTTGTTGCCGACTTGGTCGCCCATGTCTTTGATGCGAGATACAACGCCTTGGCCGTTGACTTTCTCTGCGACGGTTTCAGCGGGATCTTTGGTTTCTTTACCTTTTTCAACCATTTGGTCGAATACTTTTTTGTACTCGGAAGTAACGGTGGCGGCGACGCCCAAACCGGCGAGGTAAACAGTACGACCGGTTGACATTGCGGTGTTACCCAATTGGAAAATTGCTTGCATGGTGATGCTCCTTTGCGTCGTGGTTTTTTGTGATGGTCGACGCTCTATATTTGAGCCGGATCAGGATTCCTGAGCGCCGGGCTCGTCAGTTTTGGTGGTTGAGCTTCGCGTTCTGCGGGTACCGCTAGAAGCTTTGCTGGTGGACCGGCGTGTGGTCCGCTTCGGCTTTGCGGCTTCAGTCGTCTCGTCGCTTTTGGCGGCGGCGGCTTTTTTCGTGGTGGAACGCGTCGTTTTCTTTTTAGCGGGGGCTTTCGCCGCGGGGGCTTCCTCGGCCTTGGGGGCCTCGGCTTCCTCTACAGCGGGCGTTGCCTGGGTGTGTGCTTCAGCGGCCGTAATGGCCGTTTCGAGCTCGTCCAGACGGTTGCGCAGAGAAACCATCTCTTCACGCACCTTGGAAACGGGTACCAAACGATCGATTGAATTTCGGAAAAAAGTATCGACCCCGGTTTGGATCTTTTTCACGCGATCAGTCACCGCGGAACCGCCAACCCGGATAAGGTCGTGGAGCAAATCGCTTGGTAACGCGGAGCCGCCTTTTCGTCCTTCTTCTGAAATGACTTGGGTCAAAGTTTGAACCGTTACGTCTTCGGAAGAGGCGTTGTCGACGACCTGAATGACTTCACCTTCGCGAACCCATTTGGCAATATCTTCCAAGGAAACGTAACGGCTCTCTTTGGTGTCGTATAACTTCCGGCTGCCATAGCGTTTAATGAGCCTTGTCATATGTCCTCCTTAAGAGATATTGTGTTTCGCTTAGCCGCATTGCGTCATGAGCGGCAAAGCTAATATAACGCGCCGCGGCATGACGTGCAAGCAGTTTTTTGACGCGCTGTGTCAAAAAACCAAAAAACACAACAATCTCACCATATTATCGCGAAACAGAAGATCTGTCGGCCTCTTTTTTTCGCACCGCGGCAAAAGCCTATGCCGCACCTCGGTTATCTTTGCGTCATCCCCTGGTGCCAAGGCCTGACGTCTATTTATTACGACCTAAGAGGCGCTGAAGCGAGGGGATTTTTGCTAAAAATCTGGAGCGAAATGGTTTGGAAAAAGCGGACCGGGGTCGCGCTCGACCGCATCCAGGGGGTGCGGTCGAGCATTTTCACAGGTCGTTGTAGTCCAGAGGTTTAGCGAAAATCCCCGCGAGTTATCGCGCTTCTTAGGCATGAGGACACCGTGCCGCGTCCCGACATATACAACCCATCTTTTGCCGCTTTATGGTAAGATGGTGTCCTTAATTCATGAATGATTGTCACGTTTATCGCCCGCGAGCTTTTCGCTCGTCTACCGTTGTACCAGGGGGCTTTTTGCCATGACCACCATGACCGCGCCACCGGCGCAGGCCACACACGCTGCACCAGACACCGAGCAAACCCAACTCGATTCCGCCGTTGCTTTGCTGCAGCGCAACAAACAACCGTGGAGCGCGTTGCCGCTCGTTGACGCGGTCGCCATTCTTGATGATTTAGCCGAGGGCGTTCGCGCCGTCGCCGCCGATTGGGTGAATGCCGCCATTGCCGCCAAAGGCATTGCGCCGCGCGCCGCCACTGCCGGTGAAGAATGGCTGGGCGGCCCTTATGCCGTCCTGCGGAATATCCGTTTGTTTCGCCAAACCCTCGCCGATCTGCAAAAAGGCGGCGATGTTCGTTTGCCGGGACCCGTCGAAACCTTGCCCAACGGCCAAGCGCGCGTGCGCGTTTTCCCAACCGATACCTACGATCAGCTCTTTTTTATGGGTACCAGCGCCGAGATTTGGATGAAACCCGAGGTGAAGCCTGACGCGGTGCAGCAAACGATTGGCGCCTTTTATAAAGAGAAGCGCCACGAGGGCCGCATCTGTTTGGTGTTGGGTGCCGGCAACGTTTCTTCGATCGGCCCGATGGACGTCGTCTATAAGATGTTCGTTGAACGCAAGGTGTGCATTCTTAAAATGCACCCCGTCAACGCCTACCTTGGACCCTTTTTCGAAAAGGCGTTTGCCACCCTGATTAAGCGCGGTTTCCTGCAAATTGTTTACGGCGGTGCCGAGGTAGGGGCCTATCTCTGCAACCATCCCGCGGTCGGTGAGATCCACATTACCGGTTCCGACAAAACCCACGACGCCATTATTTTCGGTAAAGAGGTCGCGGAACGCAAAGCCAAACGCGAGCCCTTCCTGGACAAACCCATCACCAGCGAATTGGGCAACGTCAGCCCCGTGATTATTTTGCCAGGTGATTGGAGCGCGTCGGATGTGGCCTTCCAAGCGGCCAATATCGCCTCCTCGCTGGCCAACAACGGCGGCTTTAACTGCAACGCGTCACGGGTTTTGGTGATGCAGGAAGGGTGGCCCCATCGCGAGGCCTTGCTCAACGCGATTCAGGCCGAATTTAAAAAGTTGCCGCAGCGCGACGCGTATTATCCCGGCGCCCAGAATCGTTTCGACGCCTTTTTGGCCGCGCATCCCAATGCGATTCAGATCGGCGAACGGACGGAGACCAAGCTGCCTTGGACCCTGGTGCCCAACGTATCCTCGGAAAACAAAGACGACATTTGTTTTACGACCGAGGCCTTTTGCAGCGTGTTCTCCGAGACGACCTTGGCCGCGAGCGATACGGTTGATTTTATTCACCAGGTGACCGATTTCGCCAACAACACCCTTTGGGGCACGCTGAACTGCACCATGCTGGTCCATCCCTCCTTGGAGCGGGACCGCAACGTCAAAGAGGCGATTGATACCATGGTGGCGGATTTGCGTTACGGCACGGTGTCGATCAACCACTGGGCGGCGGTGTGTTACGCCATGGGTTGTACCACCTGGGGTGCCTTCCCGGGTCACGATATCTACGATATCCAGTCTGGCTTGGACGTGGTTCACAACGGCTTTATGTTCGACCAACCCGAGAAAAGTGTGGTGCGGGGCCCCTTCAAGCCTTGGCCGAAACCGCCCTGGTTCGTGACCCACAAAACCAGCCATTACCTCGGCAAGAAATTGACGGATTTCGAGGCCTCACCCTCGGTCTTTAAATTGCCCGGTATCTTTATGGAGGCTTTGCTGGGTTAAGCCCGGATAAGTTCTAGGAACGCGAAACCGCCTCGGAGGCCACGGCCCCGGGGCGGTTTTTTTGGTGGGTTTCTAAACCCGCATTGCTCACAAGGCTTTCAGCTTCTCGCTACGAATCCTTGTGAGCAATGCGGGTTAAACCCTTGGGGCAGGGGGAGAAGTACAAGGTGAAGCAAGCGCCTTGTTGGTGACCCGCGCTCTCGACGCGGATATCGCCGCCCATCGACGCCATGACGTCACGGCAATAGTGCAGCCCAAACCCGTGCCCGGTTTTTTTGGTGGTGTAGCCGTGTGCGAACAACTTGCGCATCTGCTCCTCGGTGATGCCCACGCCCGTGTCTCGGACCGACAGCCACATTTTTCCGTCCTCGTTGTGGCCGGAATCGATTTCAATCTCGCGCTGTACCGAGGACGTTTGCTCCATGGCTTCCATCGCGTTTTTCAGCAAGTTCATGACGATCTGTAAACTGTGAACGCGTTGCGCTTTGACGGGTAAGGGCGCGTCCGCCCGGTCGCGTCGTTTGAGGATAATGTTGCGGCTGTCGAAGGAGTTGCCCATAAAACGCAGGCACTCACCGACCACTTCCTGAAGGTTAAAAGACTCCAGACCTTGGCGGTCCGCCTTGGCGTGGCGTTGCTGAATTTCGATAATCTCCTGCATGAGTTCAGTCTTTTTATTAATGTCGTCTAACTGCTTGGTTAAAAAGTGATTCTCGTCCGCGAGAATGCTGCCGATGCCCATAAAGTAGTTGGGTAACATGCGACCCTTGGGATCGTCACGCAGGAATTCCAAGAGTTGGGCCTCTTTCTCGGCCAGCATGGCGCCGGCGAGTTTGAGGCGGTGGACCTTGGAGTTCGCCAGCTTGTGCTGGGTTTGCTGGGTGGAAACCTTGAGGCTGTTGAGCACGTTGCCGATATTGTGCAGAATCGAGGTCGCAAAAATCGCCGACTCCTTCGCAAAAGCCCCCGCCTGCGCCTCTTCCCGCGCCTGGCTTAGATCGCGGCCCATGTCTTTGATTTTTAAATGGGTTTCAATGCGGGGGAGCAGGGTCTCCTTGGAGACGGGTTTGGTCAGATAATCGTTGGCACCGGCTTCAAAACCCATCGCCATGTCGGCGACTTGGTTGCGCGCGGTCAAGAGCACCACGGGGAGCTCGCGGTCCGACCAGCGCTCGCGGATGCGCATGCACACCTCGTAACCGGAGAGGCGCGGCATCATGACGTCGATAATGGCCAAATCAAAGGTGTGTTCGTCGCCAAACAACAACGCCAAGGCTTCTTCACCGTCGGCCGCTTGGACGATGTTGTACTTGCTAAGCGTGAGCAGGTTGACCAACACCTGCAAGTTAACGGGTTCATCATCGACGACCAAGATGGTGAAGGCTTGGCCGTCCATGGTTTCGACGGGGGTAACCAGATGGTCGTTCAGTTCCAAGCGCGGATTAAAGGAATCACCCGGTGCGCGTTCGATGGTCGGCGCCGGCTCAAACCGTTCCACGTCTGCTTGCGGCATGGTGAAGTGAAAGGACGAACCACGGCCTTCTTGGCTTTCCGCCCAAATCACCCCGCCATGCAGCTTGACCAGTTGTTTGGTGATGGCGAGACCCAGCCCGGTGCCCCCGTGGATGCGTTCAATCGATTGATCGCCTTGTTCGAATGAGGCGAAAATGCGCGATTGTTGTTCGCGTGTCATGCCGACCCCGGTGTCTTTTACCGTCACCTGGACGTTGTGTTCTCGTATCTCCAGCGATACCTTGATGTTGCCGGCTTCCGTGTACTTAACCGCGTTGTCGATTAAATTGTGCAGCACCTGTTGGAGGCGGTCCTCGTCGGCGAGGATAAGGGGGGAATCCGCCGGGATTTGGTTGAGCAGGACCAGCCCCTTTTTCGCCGCCATCGGCCGATTGAGCAGCAGGACCACCTCGGCCACGGGACGGAGATCCACCGGTTTCATATTCAGCTCAATGGTGCGTTCTTTGAGCTTGGAGTAATCGAGGATGTCGTTGACCAAATTCGACAAACGTTTGGCGCTGTTGAGCACCATGGAGAGGTTGGCTTTGGTTTTGGGTGGTAGCTCACCGGTTACCCCTTCAATGAGCGATTCGACGATGCCCATGATGCCGTTGAGCGGGGTGCGCAACTCATGGGAGGTGTTGGCCAGAAACGAATCCTTGAGCTTGTCCAGTTGGCGCAAACGTTCCGCCACGCGTTGTTCCCGTTCCAATTCGGTCGCGGCCTGGTTGAGCGCATTTTGGTGAATGAGCTCGCGGCGCCGACTCAAGGTGGTGTAGATCAAAAAAAGCGTGCTGAATGAAACCACGGCCCAGCCGAACAGGGCCGGGGTGGAACGCCACCAGGGGGCCAAGACCTGTAGGCGAATGGCGCTGCCGGTTTCATTCCAGAGCCCGTGGTTGTTGGCACCTTTAACGCGAAACACGTATTCGCCGGGGTCGATGTTGGTGTAGTTGATGCGCGGTTGGGCGGCCAAATGAATCCAATCGTCCTCATAACCTTCCAGCATATAGGCATAGGTGTTTTGGTCGGGTTCGGTGTAATCCAAGACGGCGAATTCAAAGGAGAACGACTTGGTGTGGGGCGGGACAATCAAGGGTTTTCGGCGTTTCCCCGTGATGGAAAAACCCAGCGGGTTGCCGTCCAAAAGGATGTTGGTGACGGCGATATTGGGCACTTGATCATTGAATTGCAGATGCTCGGGATGAAAATAGGTAACCCCCTCGCCGGCGCCAAAGAAAAAGGTGCCGTCGTGGGCGCGGGTGGCGGCGAGGTCGTTAAACTGATTGTCGACCAAGCCCTCGCGGGTGGTGAAGTTGGTAAAACGTTCTGCCCCAATATGGAACAGGGACAAACCGCCGCTGGTGCTGATCCACAAGCTGTTGCTGTCTTGAAGCAACAAGGCCTTGACCGTATCGCCGGCCAAACCATCCTCGGCGCGGTAGGTGGTAAAGGTTTTGCTGCTTGGTACGAAACGGTTGAGGCCGCCGCCCGCGGTGCCGATCCAGAGTTCATCCTCGCCGCGCGCGAGAATGGGGCGCACGCGGTTGTTGCTGAGCGAACCTTGTTTCAACGGATCGTGACGAAAGACCTCGTGTTTTCCGTTTTCAGGGTCGTAAGCGACCAGACCACCGTCACCACCCAACCAAAAACGGCCGTTTTTTGCTTGGTAAATCGAGGCGATCCGGTTGAGACCAAACCCATTTAAATCCTTGAGTTCAAACTTAAAGCGCTGGATGGCGGTGGTTTTGATATCGAGCCGGTTGAGCCCGTTGGAGGTCGCGATCCACAGGGTTGTCCCGTCGCGATCCAGCCATAGATCGCGAATGTAGTTGTTGCTGAGGGTGGCGGGCTCCTGGGCGCGGTAGCGAAAGGTGGTGACCTCGGTCAAATCGGGGGAAACCCGGTTGAGGCCGCCGCCCCAGGTGCCGACCCAAACCGCGCCGCTCGCATCCTCGGCGAGGGCGCGAATGCTGTCGTGGCTCAGGTTCGGGGTGTTTTCGCCACCGCGCCGACCGAGCCGGGTAACCTCGCTCAGGTCGGCGTTTCGGAAATCCGGCGAGCGCGGCGTAAACACATTAAGGCCTTTGTTGGTGCCCACCCACAAACGTTTGCGGGCATCGTGGAGAACGGCGTTTACAAAGGGATCACTCAGACCGAGGGTTTGCTCGGTTTCTTGGCCCAAATGGGCGAATTGGCTTTTCTTCAGGTCGAGCCGGTTGATGCCGCCGTTGGCTGTGCCAATCCAAATCAGGCCGGATCGGTCGCGGGCCAAGGTCAAGGCGCGGTTGGAACTGATGGTATGGGCGCGGGTGCGATCCTGCTGATAGCGAAAGAAGTGATTTTCCGGGCGGTGCCACAGGTACAAGCCGCCGCCGTCGGTGGCGATCCAAGCGCGGTGCGCCGTTTCAGGCAAAATCGCGCGAATGCTTTCGGTGTCCAGGGAAAAAGGGCGCGCCTCGCCGCGGTGCACGTGAAAATCGAGGGTGACCGCGTCACGGGAAATCGCGCGAGGGATCACCTCGTTAAGCCCGCCTTCAAAGGTGCCGATCAACATCGCGCCGGACGGGTCGGGTGTGAGGCAGCGCACGCGGTTATCGCTGAGGGCACTGTTTTCGCGGGTGAGATGGTGGAAAAAGAGACGACCGGTGCGGGCCGCGTCCATTTCCGCAAAAGGTGCGATGCCGATGCCGTCATAGGTGGCGATCCACAAATGGCCCTCGGCATCGAACGCGAGCGCCCATATTTCGTTGCTAAAGAGGCCGTTTTGCTGATTGTGGTCCACTTGCACGCGCACAAAATCTTTGGCCGCCGGATCAAAAACGGCGAGGCCGCCACCGATGGTCGCGATCCATAGGTTGCCCGCCTTGTCCTCGGTCATCGCGCTAATGTAGTCGTTGGGCAGGCTTTGGTTGCGACGCGGATCAAACTGGAAGCGTTCGAAGGCGTCTCGCTCGGGAAGGTAACGGCACAAACCGCCGCCCGAGGTGCCGATCCACAAGGTGCCCGCTTTGGTTTGGAAAAGGGATTGGACGAAGCTGTCGGAAAGGGAGCCGGGCTGATTGGGTTCGTATTTATAGATGCGGAAGCCGACGCCGTCGTAGCGGTTGAGCCCGTCGTCCGTGCCGATCCATAAAAAGCCCTGGTCGTCCTGGAGAATGGTGTTCACCGTGCCGAAGGACAAGCCGTCTTTTTCCTGAAGGGCGGTGAACCTGAGCACGGGCGCCTGCTTCGGGGGCGTCGCATGGATCAATCCCCAAAGGAGCAGGGGCAACAAACCCGTCAACCGCCGACCGCCCATCATTCACCAACCCTTTGCCGTATGTTGGCACACGGTCGGTTGACCATTGGATGGGTTGGTTTTGGGTGAATGAAACACGGGGTGCTCCGAGGCGGTTTTGAATGACGGCGATTGCTTAAAACCGAGTCTGATTGAAGATCTTAGGGGATAGCCCCTATTTTACACATTATTACCGATTCTCAGTGGGAACGCATGTTTTCAGTGAGGCGCAAATGCGGAAGCTTCTCACGGCGTTTGACCCCGAATCCCGTGATCTGTTTCACATTGGCCGGCGGATCTGAAAAAAATGGCCCAAATGGGAATAGTGAACCGGATTTTGCTGTCCTTCAGGGTGAGTCTTGGCCAAGACCTCTTCGCCGCGTACGACGCGCGTCGCATGATCCTCGAAACCTCGCTTAAGTTTTGGTTTTGATGGCTTTATGCCTGTTGTTTGCGCATTTTTTTAATTCACCGAGGAGGCAGCTTCATGCTCATCCATTCCGTGCGCGCCCCCATTGGGCGGGCCGTTTGCCGGTTGGCCGTGTTGACCGCCGTTTTTGTGGCCGTAGGTGTTCCGCTTCAGGCCGGTGCTTGGACCCCGGACAAGGGCAAGACCTACCTAAAGTTTTCCGCCAACCTGTTTAAATCGGATGCCAATTTTAACGCCGCCGGCGATTCCATTGATCCATTCGAAGATTTTCCCGACCAGTACGCCAAGTTTCGCGATGAAAACCTGTCGCTGTACTTTGAGCACGGCCTGACCTCTAAGCTGGCTGTTTTCGGCAGCTTCACCCACAAAGACATCGAACAATCGTTGAAAAACGCTTTTTTCGAAATTAGCGCCGGCAACAAAGACTTCACCGATTTTGAGCTGGGCGTGCGTTACCAACTGACCGAGGGCCCCAATGTCTGGGCCGTCGCGTTCACCGCCAAATTACCTTACCTCTACGACGAGGACGACGATATTCCGCTCGGCAACGGCCAAGAGGATTACGAGGTACGCGGCCTTTACGGGCGGGGTTTGGGCAAAGGTTTTTATGCCGGTGCCGAATTGGCGTACCGCTTCCGTACCGAGGACCCATCCGATGAAGTCCGGTTCCTTGGCGAGTTCGGCTGGCGTTACAAGCGGTTTTACGCGCGCACCAAGCTGGATGTGATTCGTGCCGTGGATGACATCGACGGCGGCACCAATTTCGGTAACCCGCTGATTAATCCCAGTTTCGATTTAACACGGGTCGAGCTCACCGCCGGGGTCTCGATTCACAAAAATTGGTTCTTGGAATACACCTTCACCGATACCCTCGACGGCAAAAACACCGCCGACGGGTTCAACAACCAATGGGCTTTGGTTGTGTCCTTTTAATGTTCTACCGTCCTCCCGTTTTGGATCGTTCCTCCCCAGATTTTTGCCAAAAAGAGGTTATGTGATGTTTCGTTCATTTTTAACTGCTTTGTTCCTGAGTCTTTTGGTGTCCTCCTTCGCGCAAACGCGCATGGTCCCCCACGTCACCCCGGAGGGTGGCGATTTCGAAACTCGGTTCCTGTTGGTCAACAACAGTGAAACCGCGCAATTCATTGAATTAATGCTTTTTACCAATGACGGTACGCTGATTGACACCGTGCGTCGCGACCTCGAGCCCGGTGAAACCCGGGTTGAGGCACCCGGCGATTTGGCGCCTGGTGCCGTGTTGTCCCACTTCGTTGTGAACAACGAAACCCCCATTGAAGTGACCGTTTCCTACCAAGCAGCCGCCGGTGGCAACAGCGCCGCCCATGTCGGAACGAGCAGTCGCCAGGCGTTTCGCTGGCGCATTTACCCGGCCACGCTGGGTGATGCGATTGACGGTTTGGCCGTGGTGAATATGGACAACCAACAGCAGCAGGTGTGGGTGCGTCAGGTTGGTTTTGACGGCAGCGAAATCGCGCGGGCGCGCGCCGCGGACCTGGCCGCCAAGGGCAAGGGGCTGTATCTGTTTAACAGCGATTTTACGGCTGACGCGGATAGTTTCTTCGAGGTCTTCGCCGATGGTCCGTTAGCGTTAACCGCGCTGCGTTTCAGCACGGTTGGAGAAGGCGCGCGGTTCTTTTGGGAGACCGCGGCGGTGGGTTTGGTGCGCTTGCAGGAAAGCGACAACCAAGCGCCCGCCATTACCGGTCAGGAACCCTTGGCGGTTACCGCGGGTGAAAGCCTCACGCTCAGCCTTGAGCAGCTGACCATTGTGGATCCCGACAACGGCCCCGAGGATTTTGAATTGCGCGTGGCGGGCGGTGCCAACTACACCCTCGACGGCACCACCATCACCCCGGCCGAGGGTTTTGTGGGGATGCTCGACGTACCGGTGACCTGTTTTGACGGGACCAGCGAAAGCGCGGTTTATACGGTTCAAGTGACGGTGAACGCCGCGGTGGACAACCGCATCGGCCGCGTCGCCGAATTGCGCGAAAGCCCGACCTATGGGATTAGCGGGCGTGCGGTGATCGCGGGTGAGCGTTTGATCCGCCTGGAAAATTTCAGCTACAACGGCGGTGGTCCCGACGTGCGGGTTTACCTGGGGCAGGGCAACAATTTTGCCGCCGGTCCCATTATCAGCGGCACCATCAGTGGCCAGGTTTACAACAACGACACCCTGGAATTTGAACTGCCCGCCGGCGTAACCTTGGATGATTTCGATTCGATCAGCATTTGGTGCACCTTGTTTTCGATTAGCTTCTCGGAAGGTACCTTCGAGTAAGCGGGTATTAGCCGGGGAAGCCCACGGTGAAATTCGCGTGTGGGTGTTGATCCGGCGAATCCCAACCGGTTGATATGCGTGTGGTGGAATGTTTTTCCGGGCTCTGATCCGGCGAACCCCAACCGGTTGATATACGTGTGTGGTGGAATGTTTGTCCGGGCTCTGATCCGGCGAACCCCAACCGGTTGATATGCGTGTGTGGTGGAATGTTTGTTCGGGCTCTGATCCGGCGAACCCCAATGGGGTCGCACACCCAAATGTGTGGTCCACCACTGATTGAAAACGTGAGCCGGAGGCGAACATCGACTGGTTAGGCTTCCAACGGCGCTTCCCGCGGCGTTGTGTGCCTTACGGATTTCAGCCCATGGTAAACGGTTGTGGAACAACCGTTTACCATGGGTCCCTTGGAGTTCCCGTCGTGTAGGGCGCTGAAGGCGCCGGCCTCACAACAAAAAACCGACATGTTCGCTTGATCTGTGCCGCAATAATTTCGGCGCCCGGATGACCCCCACGGGGATGGCAAAACGAAACATTTTCGATGCCGGCCCATTCAGGGTTTGCCAAACACATCCTAGGTGACTGATAAATTGAGACTTACTGTTTGAACTCGATTGCTTTCCGACTCCCTCCCGACATTTTTAGTCTTTACCAAACTCTTACATAAAGTGGGCGAGTTTTACATTTGCGGAAGGACTCCTTCGTGAAGAAGGAGTCCTTCCGCAAATTTGAGTAACATCTCTTCATTGGCGTACTTTGCTGAGTGTCTGGTGGATTGAATCGGCGATAGTCTGCTGCAAAAATGGTTCGAGGTGCTCGTGCTCCGTGATCCAGGCTTCGATATCAGAGGGTTTGTAGTAAATTCGTCCGTTTCTCCCTTTCCCGAATTTGTAATAGGTGGGGCCTTTGTTGAGGTAGCGCATGTTGCGGAGTTTGCGTTCATCCAGGAACTGCCAGCGAGAAGCTACTTCTTGCTCGGTGAGCAGTTGGTCTTGGGCGGTTGATGCGCGCTGAAATTGCTCCAGCGTGGCGGTGATGAGGGTATCGATTTCCTGGGCTGAACTGAGCAGTTTGGCTTGCAGGATGGCGGTAACGAGGATGTTTTTGAGGACGTAGTTGGTGTGATGGGTCATGTTCCGGCTCCAGAAAGAAGGAAAGGTCATCCCTGGTGAGAGATGACCTTTTGAGTTTTGCGACATCTGTTTTTGGTCGGAATGAGCCGGGAGCGTTTTTGGGAATGTCAAAAACGTGTTTCTCGTCCGTGTGCTAAAAGAGCATGCAGACTTCAAACGTGTGGAGGAAAACGCGGCTTCTCTTCAGATCATGCTGAAGCGGGAAGATGCGCTGTTCCTGTTTCCGTATTGATGAATATGCGCTGGGTGGTGGGCGGATTTCAAGTGCTTTTTAATGCCGAAAAAAAATTGTGGATGGACAGGTATATCTTGCCCCGTATTTTGGGGTGTATTTTGCCGGCATTTTCGGAAAATATAGGTATTCGATCCTGATATTTTTCACCAAAGCCTTGTAAGTATATTTATTTGAAGTGCTTACAGCGAAAGGGAGTCGATAAATAGGCTGCCCACCAAACCCTGACTCCAAGGAAATCAGGGCGTCCCGGCTCCCTGGCAACAGGATTTTTTCGAGGGTTGGGCAGCTCCAAATTTTTGTTGCACGGGGCCTTGAGACCGCCTAGGGTGAAAGATCAAGTGGAGGAAAACACGTGCTGTTGCTTCTTTTCATAAGAAGTAAAAGCTGGTTTTTTCTGCTGTTCTTGGTTTGAGGCTCACGAGGTGAGAACAAACAAGGACATTTTTGTCTTTTTTCCCTTTTCCTATGAAGCAATTACCACATGTGCAGGCGGCTCTCGGGTTTGTTGCCAAGGAGGTCTTCAAAACTTCCTCTTTTTTCTGGCTGGCCTGGAAAAAAATTGGCGCAGAGCGATGTTTACATTTCATTTTCCGCACTTTGCTGGGCCTGGTGTTGGCGCTGCTGGTAAGTGGCGTGATCACCTTGGTCTGGGTGCTGCTGAAAACGTTGTGGCTCATCATTCTGGAAATCATCAAAAGTCCGCTCCACCTGCTTCGTCTTCTCCTTGGTGCGTAGAAGACCGACCAGTACCGGATGTCGTGAAACTCATAAAGCCCACGTTCTCGTTATGAGTCGTGGGTTTTTCTCTGTTTATCTGACGGTAGTCGAGAAAAAAACTTGTTATGTTGTGATTGTTAAATTCTTTTCAAATCACCTATAAGAAAGAACCCTAAATCAAATAACTTTAGCACGATGAGTAGAATCACAGAAAACGCCGGTTTCTCCTGGAGTTTTGGTGCAAGTGCATGGTAAGTACGTAGTATTCCTTTCGTTCTTGAGCAAAATTGAGTGTTTCTCGCCGAATGAGCCGGTTTCTGGTCTCCCGCGTTCATCTTGCGAGAGGTGCACTCGCATATAGCATGGGGAACTGATGATGTATCGGTATGTGGTGCTCGTGATTTTGGTGGCTCTCGGATGTCCGGCATTAGCGGAAGAACAAGGCTTACGAATTCCGGTCAAGAAGGTGCTGGAACTGCGTAATGGCGACCTCAAGGCCGTGTTGCACTCGGTGGTGTTTTTGCGTGATGCGACCGTCTGCAACATCGAAATAGAAAACCTCAATCTCCCCTGGGCAGAGGTGCGTTTCGATCATCCCAAAGGAAGAACACCCTGTTACGCCTACCAGCAGGGGGAAAAGATTCGGGTGGTTGATGTGGTGTCTTCGTTGCCATATGACCGCGCCACCAAATCATTTTTTCACAAGCTCAAAATGGGAGAAACGGCTCAGGTGCAGTTGGTGTTTCCGCCGCTAGCGTTTGCTCCTTTTGATCTTCGTGGAGGACGACAGCGGACCACCCATGACGGCTCCATTGAATTCTGGAATATTGATCCCCTTTCTCTCCTGCATCATCGAGAATTTGACCGGAAAAAAGAAGCCCTCAAGCTGAAAACGGAGCTTTCCCAGGCACATACCTCGGTGGGAACCCTGCAAAAAGAACTTGATACGGCTCGTACTGATCTGACGCAAGCACAGCAACAAACCCAGCAACTCCAACGCCAAAAACGCCGTCTGCAACAAACGATTGCCGATCAAAAGGTCCAATTGAAGCGGGAACGCACCACGCCATTGACACTCAAGGAGTATTTTCGGGCCATTGAGCAGGATTTTAAGCGCGAATTTGCCAAGTTCCAGCAGCACCAATCTTCCCGCACGCAAAGTTCCCAAAAGGATGCCGCTGATTTTTATCGTAATGTGGAGACCTATTTTGCCCAAATGCGTCAGGCCAAAGAGGAATTGTCACAGGCTCAAGAGGAACTGAAATCAGCGCAGTTCAGCATTCAGGAGAAGGATGGCCAACTGCGTGATCTGGAACTTCAACTAGACGTGTCCAACGGGCGACTAAGTGACTATCAGACCTGGTCATCGGCAGGTGGGGTGTCACTGCTGTGCCTGCTGGGGTTTTGCGCCTTTGGGATGGTGCGAATGCGCAATTCTCAGTCCCAAATGCGGCTGCTGCAAAGTCATTCCGAGTCTTCGTATGAAGAAAAGGAATCAGAAGTGCGGGAGTTACGACAACAGCTCACGCTCCTGGAAGCGGCTACTCAAGGGAATGACCGTTCACTGAAGGATGTGGAGGAGATTCGGCATCTGCAAGAACGAGTGCTCGAGCTGGAGCAGGAAATTGCCATGCTCCATGAGGTCTACGAAACCGGTCGAGATGAGGATGCCAAGCAGGAACAACACCACCTGCAATTGCAAGATCGGCAGTTACGGTTGGAGGAATTGCGTTTATCGACGGCCCGAGAAAAATCGGCCAAAGAGCAGCAACGGCTTTTGGAAAAACAAGCCCATTCCCAACGTATGGCGGAAAAAGAACAGGAAATCACCTTGCAGAAGGCGCAGGCGGAACGAGCACTTTTTGAACGGTTGCAGGAGTTTGCCCAGTTGCCGTTGGAGAAGTTCTTGGCCTTCTTTGCCCAAAAACTGGAGCAGGTTACCGAGGCCGAGTTTCAGGGAAAAAACCACACCGGCCTGCTCGAGCTGTACCTCAATCTGAAAAAAAGTTTTGAGCGCAATGGATTGATTTCACTGGAACGCTTGGAGGAAGTGACCCCGGATGTGCAACGCATCAACCAAATCGAAACGATTATGGACTTATATGGGGAAAAAATTCGCAAAGTAAAGCAGGACGGCCTTTTAGATGATGAAGAGCAACTGATGAAGGTGGAGTACTGGATTCGGTTGCGGGATAAGGATATTCAGGAGCTTGAGGGTGTGGGGTAGGGACGCGTTATGACCAACCGAAAAGTCGCCTCTGTCCCTCCGTTACGGCGTTTGAAGGGGTCAGGAGTCCGTTCTCGTGAAGAGACCTCGTTGTCGCAGTATTTTCGGTCGTCCTCGGTGCAAAATGCATTGGGAAAGACGGTGGCTTTTCCGGAGCAGTCGCCGGAAGTGGTGCTCAGAAAGCAGGATCGCACCAATCACACCCACATCATCGGGTCGACGGGCACGGGGAAATCGAAGTTCTTGGAACTGATGATGCGTCAGGATATGCGTAATCGCCAAGCCGGGTTCTGTTTGCTGGACCCTCATGGGTCACTGTATGAAGAAGTGCTGCTGTATGCCTCGCATAAAAATGCCCATTTGGCGGATCGGTTTGTCTGTTTTGATCCGGCACAAGAAGCCGATCACATCGTGGGGTTTAATCCTATTCCTCCGAATGCCAAGCAAAACATGGACTACATCCTCGATATGCTCATTTCCGCGTGTTTAAAGGCGTGGGGACAGGACAACACCGACAAAACTCCTCGCATTACGAAGTGGCTGGAGAATATCTTTTACACCATCATTGTCAATGATTTGACCTTGGTCGAAACAGCACCACTGCTGAGTATTAGCAAGCGTTCCATTCCACAACGGCAGCGACTGCTCAAACAGGTCACCAATGATGTCATTCTCGACGATTGGGACATGTTTCACACGTCCACCAATACCCAAAAGCAAATGCTGATTGAGGGTGCAGCCAATCGTCTGCGAAAGTTTTTGCGCAATGAAGCGATCCGTAATGTGATTGGGCAAAAGGTGCATACGCTGGATCTGGGCAAGATTATGGCCGAGGGCAAAATCCTCTTGGTGAATCTCAATGGCCGGGAACGTATTAGTTATGAGAACACCAAATTGCTGGGCATCATGCTGGTCAATGAGTTTTTCCGGGTGGCCAAGCTGCGCAATCCTCATGATCGTCATATAAAGCCCTTTTACTTGTATGTGGATGAATTTGCTAATTTTATTACGCGAGATATTGCCCGAGCGTTAGAGGAGTGCCGCAAGTTTCAACTGTTTCTGATTCTGGCCCACCAACATCTGGCGCAGCTCAAGGAAGATGATGAGTACTTGTTTGCGTCGGTGTTGACCAACTGCAAAAACAAGGTGGTGTTTGGCGGACTCAGCAAATATGACGCCCAGATCATGACGGATGAGCTTTCCACGGGGTTTGTGAATCTCAAAAAGATCAAAGACCAGACCTTTTCTACCAAGGTCCGTCATGTGGAAGAAACCCGCGTGGTGCGGGGCACTTCCACGGGTACGTCTGTGGCGGAATCATCCAGTATTGCTCGCGGGACATCCCAAAGCACGGGGCATTCTCGTTCAACGACCAGGACTGAGGGAACAACGGCCTCTAGCTCATCCGGGGGGTCAGTCACCACGGGATCAACGATGTCTCAGGGCACGACCACAACCGAAGGCACCACTCTTGGTACTTCCAGCAGTGTTGGCCAGACTGAAGGCCAATCTTGGGGAGAAAGCACCAGTACCACCACGGGGACGACAACAACAGAAGGGCAATCACTGGCTGAAGGAGAATCCCGTAGTCGTACCGAGGGAATCTCAACCTCGCGCAGTCAATCTCATTCAGAAGGTGGGAGCCGGTCTACTTCTGAGCAGCGCTCTCAATCCCACGGAAGATCCCAACAAACCGGCACTTCTCATAGCTCTAGCTCTGGCAAGACACGGAATGCAACGGTGGACGGGGTGACTTCACGAAGCCGTTCTCAGGGCAGTTCTTTTTCTCAGAACAAGGGGTCAGGAACGTCAGAAAGTTCATCTGTTTCTCAGGGATCGTCTCAAGGCAGTACGTGGAATTCATCCCAGAGCCAGGGGGAAACCCAAAGTCGTTCTGACGCGCAGGGGTCATCACACACAAAGACTCAATCGCGCAGCGCTTCCCAAAGCCAGAGCAGTAGCACCAGTTCTCAGCAGGGACGGTCGCAATCGACCAGCACCACAGAAACGGAATCTGAGAGCCGCAGTTCTTCGGAATCACATTCTGAATCGTCTTCGCAGAGCGAATCCGAATCACAAAATTGGTCGGAATCCACCGGCACGAGTCGCAGTACCAGTGAAGGCACCAGCACCACCGAAACCATGGGAACCTCTCAAACCTCTACGGAAGGTTCCACCAGAACCACCAGTACTGGGGAATCACGCAGTACCGTGCCGTTTTTAAAGCCGGTGGAGTACCAAGAACTTTCGTCCCGTACCTTTTGGAGCAAAGACGAATTGCTCTACATGGAATTAGCCGCCATGAAAAATCAGGAAACCGGACAGGCCTTTATCAAGATTGGAAAGCAGGCTCCGGTGCAAACACAAATTGAGTTTGTCCGGCCGGTGGTTTTTAGTGAGCGCACTTCTCCACGGCGTTTGGCAGCATTCCAAGAAAAGCTCTCCACGGCTAATGCGGACTATTACACCCCGGTAACCGAGGTGAGGCAGGAATACGAACAACGGCAGACGGAGTTTTTTGGTGAGCCATTGCGCTTTGATGAGAAGCCGTTGTTGCTGGAAAAGGGTGAGGATGTGAAGACGTTGAGTGATGGGGAGGGGTTGTTTAATGAGTAGAAGCGTTAGAGCTTCCGGAACCGAGTTCGAAACCCTCAGGAGATTACATGGAAAAGTGGCTTTATTTTGCCTCAGTATTATTGACGATAATCGCTGTATTAGTGAGGCTTGTCTTTGCAGAGTCAAGCAATCCAATATTAGATTTAATATCAAGAACCGCTCCGGTGATAGTCTTAAGTTGCATTTCGATACGAGATTTGTATTTATTCTTAAGGTTTAGTAATAAAGATGAGGGAACCGAAGAGCTATTGCCTTTTGGCCAGCTTGCAGAAAACATTAAAGACCTAATCGACAAGGAGAAGCTCAAAGAACTGACTCTCAAAAAAAATATTGACAATTACATTGAGTTCTGTGAAGTTTATTCAAAGATAGAGCTTTCAAGAAAAAGGTTAAAGAGCGCGATCCAGAACTTGAAAAATCAAGGTTATGCGAACTTGATTCTCGGCATGAGTATTTCAATAATCGGAGTTCTATTGCTTTCGGTGGATGTATTAAGGGATAATTTTGTTTTCGAAAACTTCGCCCCAAAGCTTGCGATGTCATTAATAATACAGTCGGTTGGATTTTTCTTCTTATCGCTTTATAAAAATTCAATTAGCGAAATAAAATATTTCCAAAATGAATTAACAAATATTGAATCAAAGATGATTGCCGTTACCTTGGCCAATCAGGGCGTTTCTCACAATGCTAGAGTGATTCTTGATGAGCTTGCCAGAACAGAACGAAATTTCGTGTTAAAGAAAGGAGAGACGACGGCTACAATCGAAATGGCAAAAATGATACCAGATAACATTGCAACAACTTCTGGATGGATAAAAAACATTATCTCTAGAGAAGGAAAGAAAAAATGAAAAACCTCACAACACTGAATGTTTTAGCAATCTACGTATTTGGAATGGTAATCACAGCATTGGTATCAATATATTTCGCAAGTTCGTTCTCAAAAACCGTGACTGTTAATGAGATCAGGAAAAATCTAGAATCTGAAGTTTTCAAAGAGTTAGATTCGAAGGCTTTAGAGCTTGCGGAATTTTACACAAAACAAAAAATCCAGGAGAGCATTGAATCCAGTGAAACAAGAGCTTTTGTCAGCAACCTTGTCATTGATTCCTTTGAATCAAAAATAAACAATATGGTTGATGCGAGAGTTGTGACGGTGATCGATGAAAAGATTAAAGATCTGGATGATTCCAAGTTCAGTGATTTAACCTATCCTATAGGTTCAATAATCCTTTACGCAAGTTCAGTGCCTCCGCCAGAGAATTGGAAGCTATGTGATGGCAGAAAACTCCTAAATAGTGACTATACAAAACTTCATGAAATATTAGGTAGTACTTTTGGCTCAGAAGGAGAGGATTACTTTCGAATTCCCGATCTTCGAGGGCGAGTTCCTGTTGGTGCGGGAAGAGGAAGCAACCTTTCTCCAAGAACTTTAGCTCAATCCATTGGTCAAGAAAAACACACACTTACATTGCCTGAAATTCCTTCACATGATCATTCCGCCACAGCTGCTCCACATTCCCACCACTCAATTGGGATAGCATTTGGAGATAAACGATACTCAGGTGGAGGAGGAGCAGCTTTTGGAAGAAATGGTACTCCGGTGGCTACAAATGAAGTAGCTTCCAATATTACCATTAACCCAGCAGGAGGGTCTGAGCCACATAACAACATGCAACCATCGCTTGTTCTCAATTTTATTATAAAGGCTAAGTGATCAAAATTTCCTGTCAAAAACAACAAAAAAAAGGGAGAGCAATGTGAAGCCATGTTTTGTTATAATTTTTTACTTGTTAACGAATCTGTTTTGTCTTGGGCAAGAATTACCTGAGTTACCAGATTTCAAGAAAGGTGAGGAACTAACTGAGAAGGACTTAGACTCATTAGTTGCAGAGCTAGAAAGATTAAGAACCGAAATTGCTTCCCTTAAAAAAAACACCTCTAGCATCACCCCATTAGTAAGAAGAGTTGATAGCCTTGAGGTGTTTGCTACCAGCTTGGTTGATCAAAAGCTATTCGGGGTATTGACAAGTCGAACAGATGTCATAGAAAACGAAATAAATAATCTTCAGCTAAGTGCATTGCCAATAGGAACAATAATCGCATATTCGGGAAGTGATCCGCCAACAGGCTGGTTATTATGCAACGGTGAAGCTGTTCCTCCTGGAGAGGAATTTAAGAAACTAAGAGATGAAGTCAGAACAAATTTTGGAACCAATCTAGCAGGACAGCCTCTTTTGCCCGATTTGCAAGGCAGGGTTCCATTGGGATCAGGGAAGGGCGAAGGTCTGTCCCAACGAACCATTGGTGAAAGCTTGGGAAAAGAGAAGCATACTCTAACTGCTGCTGAAATGCCAAAGCATGATCATGAAATTCGAACGGCAGGAAGAATTAATCATCAAATAGGGGGAAAACCGGGAATCGGTTGGGGTGACTATAAAGATGTTCCATCGGGGCTGGCTGGTGGATTACAAAATACATTAAATGGCCAAGGCGAGCCCCATAACAATATGCAGCCATATCTCGTTGTCAACTTTATCATCAAAGCAAAATAATCACTTATAACACAAGAGATAAACAGGAGTTTCATTTGATGGAAATCAACGAAAACGATTCAGGTTTTTTGCTAAAAACCATCACAAAGGCTACAAAAGCCGTCCCCTCTGTCAAATATGCCCTGGGAGTTGTGGGGGTAGCTTCGGGCTTAATGTTTATTGTTGGAATATCAAATCTAAAGCTCAGCGGATTGTTTTTTGGCACTCTGACAATGTTCTTCTTTATGATTCTCCTTCTTGTTTTTTCCTTTATGGCCAGTTCTGATAATGGCTGGATCAAGTACCCGAGTATTTTCTTGCTCTGGGGCACAGTCTTGTTAAGTTTAGCTTTTGGCGCAACTTTCTACACCAGCATTTTCTGGAAAAAGCCACAAGATTTGTCCCACTATCTCACTCTAGAAAGACAAGAAGATCTCGAAGAGAAGGAATTTTTAAGACGAGAAGGCTCTCAAGTGGCAAGTGCGAAGAAGTTGCCACCAGATCATCATACCGAAAATGAAAAACATAAGATCCCAGCCGAAAATAAACCCCAAAATCAACAGAATGATCCTACAATTATGAGGGTCGGAGATAAAATCGGAAACGGGTCTGTACTCAAGTGAAAGGTGAAAAAATGAAATATGTGATTGTGATATTGCTATGTTTATCAACGGCTTACGCTCAAGACTTGCCAGTATTCAAAGAAGGTGAAGAATTGCGGGCTGCTGATCTCATGACCCTTGTAAGCGAGATCGAAACCCTACGGTCTGAAGTTGAACTTCTCAAAGAACAGATTGAAGTAGCGAAAAGCTCAAATCCAGGTGGAAAAATTAAAGTTCCACCCATAAACGAAAGAGCAAACTCTGTAGGTGACACTTTTGTATGGATGAAGTCGGCTCGATACAATAGCGAGAAACTAATTGTCGATATTATCATACGCTCAAAGGAAGATCAAAAGGTTACCTTCTTGCACCCAGTTCTGCATGATTCAAACGGAAATTCTTGGAATGTACTGAGAGGAAACCTATATGCAGGAAATACACGCAACAAATATAAAAACCAAATCGCCCACACACTTGTAAAAGATATAGACACGCGTATTCGCTATATATTTGAACAGGTAAAGAGTAGGCCAAACTTTGTCGCGAGAATTGATATACCTTTTGTGATAAAAGGAACTAGTGAAAAGCTGATCTTAAAAGATATCCCGGTTGAAGGTAGTTAGTTCCTTCACCTGCACCAAAGGTATCCAGATGTCCCCCAATAATGAACTTGAAACACCAAAACGCCCCTACACTCCCATCATGACCCGCCAGCAAAATGTGAACTTCCGTTTGCAGGAACGGGATTTGGAGATTCTGAAGGTGGTCAATCGCTACCGCTACCTGCGTACCAATCAGATCAAACGTTTGGTCTTTCCTGAGAACCGGAGTATTCAGAGCACTCGAAAGCGGCTGAAATACCTGTTTCACAATGGCTTTTTGGGACGCATTAATCCGTTTGTGGCTCCCGGTGCTGGTCAACCGGATACGGCCTACTTTTTGGAAAAATCCGGTGCTGAGTTGATTGCTCAGCATTTTCCAGATGAGGAAGTGAAGGTGTACGGCAAGTCCGGCAAGGTTCGGTATCAATTCCTTTCCCACGCTCTGGAATTGAGCGAATTTCGCATGTATCTGGAGATTGCCCTTTCTGGCCATGAACGCATTGAACTCGGCCGTTTTGTGGCGGATTTTGAAGTGAAGTCGCACCTCCAGAATGCCACGGGTCACAAACGCTACAAGCTGTGGCATGAACTCCAGCACCCTATTTCCCGGCAAAGCTTTGTCGTTTATCCTGACGGCCTCTTTATCCTCAAGGGCAAGGGTTCTTTTGAAGGGGTGCAAAAGCTCTTCTTTTTGGAGGTTGACCGCGGTACGGAAGGTGGTAACGCTAAGCTAAAAGGGACCCACCAAAAGGGGTAACGACAAACGAAAAGGGACCCACGCTAACCGAAAATCTGCTTTCTTTGGCATATCGGAAAAAAGCTGAAGGAGGCAGATCTGGAGTGA
>NZ_JAFREP010000012.1 GCF_017377855.1 Acanthopleuribacter pedis | reverse complement strand
GCGTATCCTGCACTTTATGCGGTGTCGACCCGAAGAAGTATCTGTCGGAAACGATTATGCGAATCCGCAACGGCCGCGGCTTTCAGCTTCCCTATGCATTTGCCAATGAGCACGAGACCTTCAACCTAATCTAGCGTTGGCTCGTGGTTCTAGCTTAACCGAAGCGAGGGCGCGTTTTTGCCTGCTCGTTGGTAGGCTTACATTTTTACGGCATCGAAGGTTGTGGAACCCTGTTGGTTGGGATCGATGCCGTGGAACAAATGGTGACCGAGGATGAAATCGTCGACCTGATCCTCGGTGTGGATGGTGGTGAAGGGCTGGGTGAAAATCGCGTTGTATTCCAGGTTTGAATAGGTGCCGTTGTCGGACAGGACCATGGTGGTCGAGGCTTTGCCGGCGGGATTGAGTCGGGGATCGCCGTAGTTCCCCCAACCCAAACCAACGGTGTAATAAGAGAAGTCGTTGTAGGTTTGCGCCCCGGTTTTGCCGGCAATGGCGGTGACCTCAAACTGGATCACCTGACCGTAGCTGAAGGCATTGCCGAAACCGGGATTCTGGGTGACGGCAAAAAACTGCTGACCGTTGGGACCGCCGGCGGTGTTTCGCATGGATTCAACCCGCAACACGCTGCCGTCGATATCGAAGCCAAGCTGCACATTGCCAGGCAAATCGTCGACCCAGATGTTGTAGCGGTCGAGGTTGCGCAGCAAGTCGTTGTTGTGTTGCGCGTCGAGCACGGCGGCGGTGGTGCCGTCGTGAGAAACGGGGTGGCGGAAGCGCATCCAGTTCGCGGAGCCGTCGGTGAAGGCGGGGTAATTGGTGACGTCGACCTTGGCGCCGGCGGTGGTGAACAAACCGGTGTAGATCCAGCGGTGGGCCGGATTGTTGTTCAGCGAATGGGTCACGTGTTGGTAACGGAAGAAGTAGGTGAACTCACCGGAAACCGGTACGGTTGCGCGGCCCCCGGTAACTGGAACGCGCTGAAAGGTCATGTTGTTGTCGGTGGAAACGACCATTTCCAGGCTCGCATCACCCTCGGCTTTTTGGATGCCCGGTCCCCAGCGCCAGGTTAACTGATTGCCTTCCAGGTCGAAGGCGAACCCGTATTCCGTGGGGGATGCACCGCTCATCGGGGTACGCAGCGCCGTGGGCGGATTGGGTCGCGGCGTGGGGCCGACGCGGCCACCGGTCAGCGAGTTGGCGGTCCAGTCGAGGTGGGCGAAATTGGGATCTCCGTCACCACCGTCACCAGAGTCACCGCCGTCGCCGGAGTCGCCGCCGGAGTCGCCGCCAGAGTCACCGCCGGTGTTGCCTCCTGTATCATCCCCGGTCCAGGTGTAGCTGTATTGCGGGAAGGCCTCGGCCGCGTAGCCGGGGATTTTGAGTTGGGCGGTGTAGGTCGCGCCGGTTTGAAGGTTGCCGTGCAGCCGTTCCCAACGACCGTTGCGCAACGCGGCGGGGTAACAATCTTGTTCCAAATTTTTGCAGTTGTAGAAGGTGCCCTGAGTCGGCCATTCGGGTTGCGCGGCAAACCAAATCACGGCGCTGTCGGCACCAACCGCGGCCACGCCGAACAGGTCGCCGCCGGAGGTGTCCCCTTCAACGGTAAAGCTGTCGCTCAGCGTACCTTGCCCGCCGAGGTCGTCGGTCGCGGCCACGCGCCAATCGGTGCGACCGGCGACCAATGGGCCAAGCGTCCAGCTGTAGGGGGCTTGGCTCAGGAAACCGGCGGAAACCTCGTCTTTGCCAGGCTCACGAACAAAAAGTTCGATGCGTGTGACCAAACCGTCCGCGTCTGAAGCGTCAACCGTCAACACCACTTCCCCGTTGACCTCAAATGCGCCATCCAGGGAAACCAAACGCACCCTGGGCGGCTGGTTGCCGGGCGCGTTGAGCGTGGCCGCGGCGGCGTCCTCGGCGCTTGCTTCCTCGTTATCGACGGCGGTGGCGCGAAACTGGTACGTCCCGGCCGTGGTTTCTCGGATCACCCAGGTATAGGGTGGCGCGGTGCGGGTGGGCAGGCTGACCTCGCGACCATCGGGTTCGGTCATCACCAAACGAACCTCGGCCACCAAACCGTCGGCATCGGCCGCGTCCACCGCCACGGCGAGTGCCTCACCGGCGGCGGGCAGGGGTTGTTGTAATTGGATCTGGACGCTTGGGGCCTGGTTCCCACCGCCGTCGTCGGAAAAAACAACGCTGTGCATAGGCGAAATGTATTGGCCGGTCGCGTTGTCTTGCACTTTGATTTGAATTTGGTACGTCATTCCGGGTTGCAGGTTGTTGACGGCACGTTCGAAAAAGCCGTCCACTTTTTTGCCGAACACACAGTTATCACCGAGGCAAAGGTAGTTCCAGGAGCCGGTCCAGCCCTGGTCTTCAAAATAAAGGATGCCGGAGTCGGGTCCGGTGGCGCGAATCCCGTATTGAGCGAGGGCGGTGGTTGTCAGCAGCAGGTAAAAACAGGCAAAGGGCAGGAGGCGCCGGACAAAGCGGTAGCCTTCCCGCGCGGGAGCGGGCGTGATGTTTCTCATGGTCGATTCCTCATTTTACGGCAAGCAAAGATTGAAACGTCCGTGGGGGGAAACGGCAGCTTGGGGCGGTCCGTTCGGCCGGGCGGACGGCTCCCGGTCAAAACGGCGGCAAGAAACCCCAATCGGAAAATGAAACCCAAGGTGCGCCGGACCAAGTCGCAAAGGACCGGCGAAACAGCGACCAAACCACACACGAGCGGCAGCGGCAGGCGCGTGTTCCGAAACGCGCCGACCCCCGTGGTCGGCTTGGTTTAGCCCGCATTTCTCACAAGGATTCGTCGCGAGAAGCTGAAAGCCTTGTGAGTACGAAGATTACGACCAAGAGACGACACAGGGGTCCGACCACTCGGCGTAGCAGCTGAGGCGAAGGCGGCTCGACCGAGTAATGCGGATGGCCGCCCCCTCGTAATCGCATGGCTTGCCCCGTAGCAGAATTCCTTGTGAGAAATGCGGGTTAGAGGGAAAGGACACTCGGCGCGGGCGGTTCCCGATCCACCGACCGAAACCCGGCAAGGTCAAACAAATGAGGCAACCCATCCACCCCGGCCCGGCTACCGGCAAGATAAGCAGGGCGAACAGGGGTGAAGTTGCGCGATGGGTTCATTAAAAAGGAAATCACAACCAGTTTATGTTAGCGCTATCACCTAGAACAAGTCCTAATCCGAAAAACCGCAAGCGAACCGGCCGATTTTGGGGCGACGGAACATGAGGAACCGGCCCGCGGAACCTCAGAAGACGCGGTCCATCCTGCCCCGTTCCCCTGAACGACAAAAACGAATCAGCCCTATTTTTTTCAAAAACACAAAAACCTAGATTCAATCCCGTGGTCACAGAGACTGCAAGATTTGAAAAAAGTGGAGTTGTCACATGAAAAAATTGTCCGTTATTTTCGCGCTTTTGGTTTCCGGTTTCCTGCAAGCCGGCTCGGGTAAAGCCATTGTCCCCCATTGGACCTCTTATGATTCAAACGGGCAGCGGTCCACCATCACCATTTCCAACATTACCGGCAACGACCTGGAGGTCACCGTCACCTTCTACAGCAATACCGGCACCGTGATTGGTTCCACGGATTTAACCTACACCAACTGGGCCAATTCGGACACGCGGATTGAAGCCGGTGAAACAGCCCTGGTATCCGTTCACAAAAGCACCTGGGATTACGGCTACGCGGTCATCGAGTGGAACAACATCAGCTCCGACGACAATGCCGTCGGTTTGGTGGCCCACGCGTTTTTCGGCGTTTCCGACGCGGATCGCTACGGCCGCTACGCCATTCCCGTCAACCTCGGCCAACCCTTCTAAGCAGAATTAAGCTTTTCATTTAGTTAAACAAGCATTAAATGCGGCGAACACCAATCGAGGCTTGGTGTTCGTCGTTTTCCCGATTGCCAAACGATTCAGACAGCAGCCGAATCGCCACCCAGGGGCGACGCCCTCCCCGTTCGGAACCCACCTCAACCCCGGCACCCTCACTGTCTAGCGCGGTTCTCATCGTCACGGCCGGCCTGATTGGGTATACTTTGGCGACACAAGCAATTTCCGAAGGTTGCGACCTTCCGGGCACGGCACCCCGACGCGGCTTTTCCCGCCGGACCGCCGCCTCGCCCGGAGCGCCTTAAATTCGGACCGTGCGCCGGCGTCTCGACCCGCCCTTTGGGTCCGCCGCCGCACCCGCCGGCACGTGGGGACCTGCACGCCCCAAGCGCGAGCCGCCGTCAGCCGGCCACGCGCGCTATTACATGAGGAAGGTGAATCATGCCTATGAAACCAGATCGAAATTTGGGACTTGAACTGCTGCGGGTTACCGAAGCCGCCGCCCTGGGCGCCGCCCGTTGGGTGGGCCGCGGCCAAAAAGAATCCGGGGACGGCGCCGCCGTCGACGCCATGCGTTTGATGCTCGGCACCGTGGAGATGGACGGCATGATCGTCATCGGTGAAGGCGAAAAAGACGAGGCACCCATGCTTTACAACGGTGAAATGGTCGGCAGCGGCAACGGCGCCCCTTGCGACGTCGCCGTCGATCCGGTCGAAGGCACCAATCTGCTGGCCAAAGGTCTGCCCAACAGCATCGCGGTTATCGCGGTCGCCCCACGCGGCGCCATGTGGAATCCCGGCCCCGCTTTTTACATGGATAAACTGGTCGTCGGCCCCGAGGCCGCCGGCAAGGTCGACCTGGACGCACCGGTCAAAGACAATCTGGAAGCCATCGCCAAAGCCAAGGGCATCAGCGTTCAGGAAGTCACCGTGGTCCTGCTCGAGCGTACCCGTAACGAAGGTAAAATCCGCGAGTTGCGCGAAGCCGGCGCCCGCATTCGCCTGATCAGTGACGGCGACGTGGCACCCGCCTTGATGTCGGCCCTGCCCGACACCGGCGTTGACGCGGTCATGGGTATCGGCGGCACGCCCGAGGGTGTTATCACCGCCTGTGCCGTACTGGGCCTCGGTGGCGAAATGCAAGGCCGCCTCGCCCCTCAATCCGACGATGAACGCAAACGCGTCCTGGAGGCGGGTTACGACCTCTCCCATAAACTGACCCACTCCGAGTTGGTTTCCAACCAGGACACCTTCTTCGCCGCCACCGGCATCACCCACGGTTCCTTCCTGGGCGGTGTCAATTACACCCGCACCGGCGCCACCACCACCTCGCTGGTGATCCGCTCCCACTCGGGTACCTGGCGCAAGGTTCAATCGCACCACAAATGGGAGAAACTGAGCAAAATCAGCGCGATCCCCTACCATAAAGAACAGTAACCGGCCACAACCCCGCCGCTGATCAGTGCGGCGGGGTTGCTCACAACCACACCCCGTCCGTTCGCTGTTTATTCCCCGCGCCGGCAACCGACCCCCATTTTTTTTGCCGCCCGCCCTTGTTTGCCCTTCTCAGGAATAGAAAGGTGCGCTTGAATGTTAGCTGGGGGAGCTTCATCAAAACAACGAGAGGTTTCTTTTATGATTTACAACTCAGTGGTGGACTTGATCGGAAAAACGCCGTTGGTCAAAATTGCCGACGCCACCGAACAACAAGCCGAAGTAGTGGTTAAACTCGAATACCAAAATCCCGGCGGCAGCGTCAAAGACCGTCTCGCCCTCGGGGTCATTCGCGCCGCGGAACGTTCGGGCGACCTGGAACCTGGCGGTTTGATCGTTGAAGCAACCAGCGGTAATACCGGCATCGGCCTGGCCATGATCGCGGCCGCACGCGGTTACCGCCTGATTCTGACCATGCCTGACTCCATGTCCATGGAGCGCCGCAAAATTTTGAAAGGCTACGGTGCCGAACTCGTGCTGACCCCGGGGAAGGAAGGTATGAAAGGCGCCATCGCAAAAGCCAAGGACATCGCCGAAGAGCAAGGCGGCTTCCAAACCCTGCAATTCGACAACCAAGCCAACGCACAAATTCACTACGAAACCACCGGTCCTGAAATTGAAGCCGACACCGATGGTCAACTCGACGCCCTCGTGGTCGGCGTCGGCACCGGCGGCACCCTCGCGGGTACCGGCGCGTACCTCAAAGAAAAAATTGCCGGCATCAAGTTGGTTGCCGTGGAACCCGACGGTTCGCCCGTGCTCAGCGGCGGTGGCCCCGGCCCACACAAAATTCAAGGGATCGGCGCGGGTTTCGTGCCTTCCATTCTCGACACCAACATCATCGACAGCGTTCAGCAATCCAGCCTTGAAGACGCCGTCGCCACCTCCCGTGAATTGGCTACCAAACACGGCATCTTCGCCGGCATCAGCTCCGGCGCCAACGTGGCCGCCGCCTTCCGCGTCGCTCAAGAAGTCGCAGTGGAAAAAGGCACCGGCATGGGTCATCGCGTGGTCGTCATCGTGCCCAGCAACGGCGAACGTTACCTCAGCTCCGTACTCTTCGAAGGCCTCTTCGAAGCCGAAATGTTCCAGCCCGTCTAAGCCGGCCACACAACGAATGCAAAAGAACCCCTCACCGCCGCGGCGGATGAGGGGTTTTTGTCATTTCTCCCGCCTACCCACGCTTGACACCCTTCGCTCTTCGGCCGAAAGGACGAAGAGGAGGCCGAACCATGCACAACGATTGGTTGACGATTTATTTGCTGGTTTCCGTCTGCCAAAAAGCCTGGTTCTTCACGCCTGGTTACATCCATTTCGACGGCCACCGGTTTTTGGTACCCGACCAACCCACCGGGTCGCGGCCCGACCGCAGGCCAAGCGTTTGGGTGGTTCTGGCAGTCGGCCTAACCCTTGCCCACCTCGGCATCCTTTGGTTCGTCGGCCGACAGCCAGGGGTTCACCCCATCCAACCACTGAGTACCGCTTTATGGGTTAATTTCATCGGCGGCGGCCTGCTGTTTGCTTTGGTGCCGTGGCGTCACCGCGCGTTGCTTCGCCAAAACCACGAACAACTTGCCGACATGGTAGGCGCGCTCAACCCGCGACTGGAAGTCAGCTTCCCCCCGAGCCTGTTCGCCCCGCTAATTTTTAACGCGGCCCTCCTCCTCATCGCCGCGTTCACGGTGTTACCCGACCGCATCCCGCTTTCAATCGACCCAAACGGCGCAATCACCTGGGGCGCCCCCACCTGGCAACACATGCTGATTTCCATCACCGCGCTGACACTAACCTGGGGTTTTCTCCTGCTGTTATTTCGCTCAAAACGGCAAACGCTGACCGTCACCCACCTGTGCTCGGTGCCCGCGACCCTACACCTCTTGCACAGCTTCTTGGTGTGCATCGCCCTGCTTTCGCTTTCCGCCTACAGCGATCTTCAAACCAGCATCCCCTTTATCGCCACCATGGCCACCCTTTTCCTCGCCTTCGTTTTTGAATTGCCGCTTTTGGTGTGGGGTTTCCTTACCCAAATTTGCCTGTCAAAAACCACACTGAACCAATACAATCTGATCGCGGCAATTTCTCCCGAGGATGTTTTGGCGGGTACCTACAACAAAAGCAGCGATCCCTTATCCTTTGTCACGCGATTCGGCCGCGGCGAATCCGCCAATTTCCATCACCCCCATTTCAAATGGTTGCTCCTGCTCGGAACCCTCAGTCTGGTGTTCCTCAGCCAAATGTTCGGTTGAACCCTGCATCGTTTTGCGACCAAGGTTTTCCCTTCAAGACGCCGGCCGGCGCCGTATCGGTTATTCACATGGTTTGATGTCGTTATCGGCCGATTTTGAGGGAGGTGCGCCCATGACAAACGGAATACTGGCCATTTATATCTTGGTTTCCATCAGTCAAAAATTTTGGCTGTTGTTGCCAGGTTATTGCAATGCCGACGGCCACCATTTCCTGGTACCGATGGAAACGAGGGAAAACCCAAACAATCTTTGGACAAAGATCTGGATCGGCCTGGCCGCGGGTTTAATCATCACCCATCTCGCGGTGATGGTTTATGTCGCCGGACAGCCCAACACGCACCCGATTGAGCCCATTGGAACCGGTATGTGGGTCAACATGATTGGCGGGGCTATCTTAATCATATTTGTGATGTTTCGCCATCGCATGCTGGTCGAGCAGCGAACGGCCGAACTCGTCGCACACGTGAACGACCACAACCCCCAACTCGAACCCAGTTTCCCAAAATACCTGGCGGCGCCCCTCCTGCTTAACGCCGCACTGATTGTGATCCCGGCGTTAACCCTGCTGCCCGACCATGAACCCGTTTCCATCGACCCACGGGGCAACATCACCTGGGGTCGCCCCACCCTGCACCTCGTTCTCCTCGCATTGGCAACCCTTGCTTGCACCTGGCTTGCACTCCTCCTCCTACTTCGCTCAAAGCGGAAAACCATCACGGTTGCCCATCTTTGCTCAATCCCAGCGACGCTCCATATTATGTTTGCGTTCACCTTCTGTATCCCCCTCTTTTTATTGACCCGCTACATGGAGCTGCAGCACCAAATCCCCTTCCTCTTTGATATGTCCTTGGTTTTTGGTGCCTTTGTCTTTGAATTGCTCGTCGTGGTTTTTGGGTTTCTCAGCCAAATTTGCCAGGCGCGGGGACTGCTTAGAAGCCGTCAGCTTATCAGCGACCTGCAAACCAAGGACTTCGACCAAGACGTTTTCCGAGAAGGGAGCGCCCCGCTTTCCGTGTTGACCATTCGCCATCGCCAAGACTTGCTCAATCGTCGTCATCCTCATCTGAAATGGCTCATCTTGTGTTTCCTCGGTATCTTTCTTTTAATCAAGTTGTTACTCGGATAAGCCCGCTACAACGCCAAGCCCTTCCACCTTATCGATTCTCGCAGCCGGCGGCTTTTTGTTATTTTCGTCCGGCGCGCCTTCATCTAGCCCGTTGGCGTTTTTCATGAACACAACCGAGCGGACCGCCCCGTCTATTCGAAACCTAAACCGTTTCTTTTCAAGCTTCTTTCTGAGTGGAAAGGCAGTCCCCACCACCAACGCGGATCCCCTTTATGATGCAGTGGTAAACAGGTCATCAACGGCTCACCCCTTCTTCAAGCAAAACCAACCCATTTAAAATCAACGGCTCACGCGGACGTGATCTGATGCCCCTTTCATCACCCGCCGCGAGTTGTCTATGCATTGGAAGCTTTGGTTTTTAATTGGATTAACCTGTTTCGCCGCGCGGGCTGAACCCCGGCGGATCGCCCATCTTCCGACCTCGGGTGCCTTCTCAGCCCACCTGCTGTTGGTCAACCGCGGTCAAGAACCCCAATCCTACCGCTGCACCGGCTTTGACGCCGACGGCCGCGAACTCGGCAGCATCCGCGGTACTCTGGCCGGCAACCACACGACCACCACCTCCGCGGCCACCTTGTTTCGCGGCCTTCCGATAACCCACGTCACCCTAGAGGCTTCGCCCAGCCTCGTCGGGTTCGCCGCTTTCCGCGGTGCCGACGGTTCGGTCACACGCATTCCCACCAACACGCCCGCCGCACGCCGGCAGATCTTCAGCTACCACCCCGACGCCATCCACGGGCTGGCTTGCATTAACGGCGGAACAGTCCCCACAAACATCACCAGTACCCATTTCCGTGCCGACGGTACCCCAGTCGCCCAAACGACCCTGGTGACGAACCTCGCGCCGAACCACAAACACCTGGCGGTGCTTTCCCATGGGCCGGAGGGCCTGGGGACAGGCGATTATTGGATCATTCAGGCCGACCAACCTTTGCTGGTCACGGGGCTGGCGTTCCCAATGCAGACCGGTCGTGCCCCCATTGCGTTAACCACCCTTGCGCTGCCGGCCGGCAGCGCGGAAACGGGCGACGTACGCGATCTCACCATCCTATTCACCAACGACGAACACGGGTTTATGTTCGCGGACGAACACGGCGACGGCGCGGCCGGACTCGCCGCCATGTGGCGCGAACGCGAGGGTTACCACGCCGACGGCCCCTTCCTGATTCTCTCCGGCGGCGATATGTGGACCGGCCCGGCGCAATCCAACTGGAGCCGCGGCGCCGCCATGACCGAAATCATGAATGCCATGGGTTACCACGCCGCCGCGCTGGGCAACCACGAACTGGATTTCGGCTTCCCCGCCTTGCAACGTCGCGCTGAAGAGGCGGCCTTTCCGCTGCTCTCCGCCAATGTCACCTTACCCAACGGCTTACAGCCGTCGTTCATCCAGCCTTTCACCATCCGGCCCGTCAACGGCGTTCAAGTCGGTATTGTCGGCCTCACGACCCGTGAAACAGAGCAATTGGCCCATCCGTTGCGCCTGCGCGGACTCGACTTTGCGGACAGCGAAACCGCCCTACGCGACGTGGTGCCGAGGGTGCGTCGTCACGGTGCCGAGATCGTGATCGTGATCGCCCACATGTGCGCGGACCAATTGGGTCCCATGGCCGAAACCTTCGCGGCACTGGACATCGCCTTGGTCGCGGGGGGTCATTGCAACCACCTGCGCAACGAGGTGGTGGCGGGGGTGCCGATTATTGAAGCGGGCGGGTTCATGCGCCATTACGCCCGCATCGATCTGCGCGTCGACCGCGTACACGGCGAGATAACCCACGTCGAAGCGGAACTGGTCGCCAATCAATCGGGTTTGACCGATCCAACCGTGGCGGCACTGGTCACACAAAAACGCCGCGAGGCGGACGCCGAACTGTTCCGCACCATCGGACAGGCCCAACACGGCTTGGACGCCGCGAACCCCATCTTGCAGGATTGGGTCGCCGCCGCATGGCTCCAGGCGGCCCCCGAGGCCGAAGCCGCCTTATTCCACCCGGGCGAAATCGCGGCAGGCCTCCCCGCGGGCAACATTACCCCGGCCCATCTCCTTGTCGTACTTCCGGGCGAAGACCGCTTGTTCACCACCCTTGTTGATGCCGAACAACTCGCCCGGCTCAGCCGGGAAACCGAAGCCAAGATCCACTTCAAAGCGGGAACAACCGTCGGCAAGCGTTTTTATCGCATCGTCACGGCCACCAACCGCCGGCAGCACAGCCCACCCTTCGCCACCTTACTCAACGACGCCCACCCTGTCGATATCGGCCGCCGCGAAGCCCTGATCCAATGGCTGCAACAACAAAGCAGCACCCAAGTGAAACAACCACGCTGAACTAGCCCGCATTTCTCACAAGGAATTCTGCTACGGGGCAAGCCATGCGATTACGAGGGGGCGGCCTTCCGCGGGGCGGCCATCCGCATTGCTCGGTCCAGCCGCCTTCGCCTCAGCTGCTACGCCGAAAGGTCGGCCCCGCGAATGGTCGGACCCTTGCGCCGTGGCTTGGTCGTAATCTTTGTATTCACAAGGCTTTCAGCTTCTCGCGACGAATCCTTGTGAGAAATGTGGGCTAGCTATCGGCATCTTGTCAAACAAGCCCTTCAACAACAAACATGCACAAGTAATCCATTGAAGACTTGATGAATTAACTCTTCCGTATCACCCCTTCAAAGTAGCAGATCGTCGCCCAATCAAGATAAAAAGAACCATAGAAAAACCAACAAAACCATTTAAAACATAAACACTTAACTAGAACCGTTTCAAAACAGATCGAAAAAAAACCCCGCCGAAATCCGGCGGGGTCGAGGAGATTTGCGCATTCCATGAAATATGCGCAGTGGACACGTCCACCAAACGGCGCTCGTTGCACAACACCTAGTCCGCGCGCGTTTGGCTCCGTGCGACGGAACCTTGCTGGTGTGATTGACGCGATCCCTTGACGGCGCTCTGGCAAACGCCGCTTTCGCATCAATCAGAGGTTCCGACCCGTGGGACAACCGCTCAAAGTGGTCCCACTGGTTCGCGGCCTCGTTTCCACGAGACCACACTAGGGTCACCGGCCCTTAAACGGCGGCCCTACTGTATTTCAAAAATGACGGCTACGTCGGCAATGATCGTGTTGGAACCGGTCGCAATCGGCGTACTGCTGTCAAACGAGGAGGATTCATTACGATCAAAACTTGGGTAATGGGTTGTTTGCGGTTCGATGGCTCGGACCTGCCCGAGGGTGACCCCGGCGGCCTGCGCCAGCAACGTGGCTTGGGCGCGCGCATCGACGACCGCTTCAGCCATCGCTTGTTCGCGTAGCTGGTTGGCGTTGGATACCGCAAAATTAATACCATAAAAACGGTTCGCACCGGAACTAATTAACGTATCCAAGAGTTGTCCAAGTGCAGAAACATCGCGCACCACCACGGCAATGGTGTTGTTGACACGGTAGCCGCGGATGCTGCTCGAACCGTTGTTATATACGGGATAAACGTTGTATTCCGAGGTACGAATGTCTTCCGCGGCAATGCCGTTGCTCGTTAAAACCGAATGGATTTGGTTGGCTCGAATCGCGTTGGTAGAAATTGCGACCGAGGCGTTGGCGTCTTCGGTTTCGACACCCACGTTGAAGGTGGCGATGTCGGGAACAGCCTTCACCTCACCACGCCCGCGCACAATGATCACATTGGCGTCGGTTTTGCCGCGGTAGGCATCGTTGGCGAAGGTTTCGCGGACCTGGGCGGTGCCCGCGGGAACAAGGACCATTAAACTAAGCACAATCATCAGAAATCGAATTTTCATGTGAAACCTCCCTTGTGGATCACAATTCCGCACCCTGTCCCAAGGCGGCTGTGACGACAGGAGTCACCCCGACACGCCGGCGACCCAGTACTGAGGTCCGGTTCTCAAGGTCGGCGGTTAGGGGCGATGATCGTCAAAACCTTCATCGGAACAATGGCGCGAAATATCAATGGGGATAAAAAAAAGGCGAGCCTAAGATGTGGTTTCCTAAGGACACCACATCTCAAGGCTCAACCCAACCCTTTGCCGCCAGGCGGTAAAAACACCAGGTGGGAAAACAACCGTGGCATTCAAGACGAAGCGGCAATCGGGACACGACAAACGCATGGTGCGCTGTCGGGAAAACACCGGAATCACTGTACGCCCTTCTCTAAGGCAAACCCCGGGCCAACTCCAACAAGACCACCTAAACCTTTTGTTTAAATAAACTTAATTAAAAAACCACGAGCCTTTCAAACAAGGCAAGGAAATGGTTCGTTAGAGAAAACCGGTTGAAAAAACCCGACAGTTATTTTTTTCTAACCCCTTTGTCTGCTGAACCATAGCGCGACAAACAGCCAAACCGGACAAAACATCTCGACCGACCACCCTAACCCATAGGAAATCGGTAAACGGGGTCGCAGCAACTGAGGTTTGCGGGCGTTTTGGTTATTCGTGGGGTTCGCCGGCGTGGGCCAGTGCATTTCGGATCATGTCGAGCACGTGGTCGTCGGACAGGCTGTAGATCAGGTGCTTGCCGTTGCGACGGCGCGTGACCAGGTTTTCGGCGCGCAGGGTACGCAGCCGTTGCGATACGGTTGAAAGCTGGTCCTTGTCCGCCAGCTCGGAAACGCAGGCTTCACCTTGGGAGAGGATGGTCAGCAACCTCAAGCGTGATGGATCGGCCAAAGCGCGGAAAATGCGCGCGGCTTTTTCCAAGGTGTCGTCGCTGACACCATCGAGGGCGCGGATGGCCGAGTGGTCATGATCGTGGTC
The DNA here is from genome assembly GCF_017377855.1 of Acanthopleuribacter pedis. Classification (GTDB taxonomy): domain Bacteria; phylum Acidobacteriota; class Holophagae; order Acanthopleuribacterales; family Acanthopleuribacteraceae; genus Acanthopleuribacter; species Acanthopleuribacter pedis. The sequence goes on along the minus strand of NZ_JAFREP010000012.1, from coordinate 56,207 downwards.
GGGCAGGTCAGTGGGGTCTTGCGTCATACAGTTCGGCCTTTTTGTGCAAAATTCAATCATTAAGTCTGAACAAATCTTAAAGAGCCGGCACCACAATTACAAACCAAAGACCCAGTTTTAGGGGATATTCGGTTCTGTTTGCGGTGGGTGTCCCCCCGCGCCCGCGAAAACAGAATCCTTAGCGCCCCTCTTTGTTGTGGTGCCCGCGGCCTTTTCCAACGCCGTGATCGTGCGCGCAATCACCCTGATCATGGGCGTGGTTGTGGCCATCGTCGGGTTTGTGATCGTGCCCGTGGTCATCATGCTGATGGTGTCCGTGGTCGTGTTTGTGCCCATGGCCGTGGTCGTGCCCGCAATCACCGTGATGGTGGTGTGCATGACCATGCCCGTGTCCATGGTCGTGATCATGGTCGTGGTCGTGGCCTTGGGTGATTAGCTCGCCCAGGAAGGCGCGCGCACCGCGTCGCAGCCAGGAATAACCGAACATAAGAATGAGGATGGCGGTGGAGCCGTTTTGCAGCAGTGAACCGTGGTGGTGTTCACCGATGACCGGCTTGGGATCAAACTCGGGAACCAACCAGTTGGTGGCAAAACCCAAGAGCACGGTAATGACGAAGGTCGCTCCGCCAAAAGCCGCGGCGATTTTGGGGCCGTGAAGGCGCGACAAAACCCCAAAGGTGGTGACATTGGTCGCCGGGCCGGTAATTAAAAAGGCCAGCGCGGCGCCCGGCGAAACGCCGTGGAACAAAAACACGGCGATGAGGGGTGTGGCCCCGGAAGCACATACATATAGGGGCATACCCAACAAAGCGAACAAGGGAACTTCCCAACCGGCCGGGATTTGGCTGAGCATGCCGTTGCCGAGGAAGGGCTGCATGGCGGCGGCAATCAACAGGCCGAAAAGAATCCAAGGCCCGGTATGATCGACCAATTCGCCCATGCCGTGGGTAAAACCCTGTTTGACCTTTTGTTGCCAAGTTAGGTCTTGGTTTTCGGCCAGATTCATGGCCGCCGAGGGTTCCTCATTGGGTTTGGCGAGCCGCCCGATTAAGATCCCCACGGTCAAGGCCACCAGCGCGGCGGCGACTATGCGAATCCCCGTCATGGTTTCGCCCAGCAGAGGAAGCGAAATCAGCACCGCATCAATGCCCAGCTCGGGTGTGGCAATCAAAAAGGCCATGGCGGCGGTGGGCGGTGCGCCTTTGCGCACGAGGGTGTGGTAAAGCGGGACCACCCCACAGGAACACACCGGCAACGGCAAGCCGACGACCATCCCGCGGAAGGACTGCATCAGCGGACGACCACGCCCCATCCATTGGGCGTAGGACTTGGGCACAAACGAGGTGGCCAACCCGGCCAGCACGTAAGCCAGCACCAGCGCCGGTGCGCTTTCCAGGGTGAGGTCCAGCAGCGCGTGGGTCATTTCGTCAAACCAGGCGGTTTCGGACAGATGATGTTGGTGGGAAAACTGGGCAACAAAAAGAACGCCCAAGAGGTTGCCAAAACCCTCGGCCCAATTGCTTTTGCCGTGATGGTGATCGCAGGATTCCCCATCGGCGTGGGGTCGGTGGAACAAAATATGGAGGAGGGAGCCCACCACAAATGCTTGGAAATAAGCCATGCCGGCGGTACTCAGTGGCGCCAGCAACGCCTCCGCTTGGTGATAACCAACGAAGGTGCCCAATGCGATCAAACACAAAACGCCCCAGGCGGCGATGCGGCCGAACTGCGGCCGCACAAAATACCAAATGGTCAGTCCGATAGGAATTCGATGCAAAAGGACACCCAGAGAAAGCAGGCTTTCGTGGTCGTGATGATGCCCGTGTCCATGATCGCCCCCACCGGTGTGAACCAAAGCGGCACCGTCGGTAACGGCGTGGATAAACAAACCCACCAAACCAAATACCAAAGCGGCGCGGTGAACGCCGCGCACATTGTGCCAAACCCGCTCGGAAAGGGTCGGCACCAAAAAGCCGAGAAGAAGGAGGGGCAAGGTCCACCAGCCACCGGCGTAAACCACGGCGGGAAGGATATCCATCAGGATTAAGCCACCGATGGCCATGAAGATGAAACCGTCCATCGTCTTGGCAAGCGTGGTGTTGCGTTGGCAAAGGATGTGCAAAAGAGGGGCGGCAAACAAGGGCAATAAACTAATTAACAGCATGGGGATTGTCTCTAGGTTACGAAAGGATTGGGGTGTACCCGGGCAAAGGGTAAAACCTAAGCGGCGCGATAAGCGTGAGGAAATTTGGCTAAAGATCTGGAGCAAAATGGTTTGGAAAAAGCGGACCAGGGTCGCGCACGTCCGCACCCGTTGGCCCTGAGCATTTTTACAGGCCGTTGCAGCCCAAAGGTTTAGCCAAAATCGCCGCGTCAGCGCTTCTTAGGTAGAAACATTCTAAGCCGAATTCCGAAGGCCCCGGACAAAATTTGGGCAACAAGTGACAAGGCACGCTCACCCTGTTTCGGTTTCACGGTTCAAAACCGGGAAGGAACATTCAAAACCACGGACGCGCCGGACACCGCCCGACAGCCAGACCCATCGCGAAAAAACAGACAGGAAGGGGTTGACAGGATTTATCAACCAATCAAGAATACACTTGAACACTTGATGAAGTGTTTAAAAAAGCCTAAATGCACTTCTACGGAGGTTTGTTATGTCTGAATGTAAGGTACACGCGAACCACGCGCACACCCACGGCCCTGACTGCGGCCACACTGCTGTCAAACACGGCGATCACGTTGACTACCTGCACGACGGTCACATGCACCACGTACACGGCGATCACGTTGATGAGCATGCCCTTGAGGTTTCCGGCGAAAACCCCGCCGCCTGCACCGACGGCCACGCTTGCGAAGCCCACGCCGCCGACCACGTTCACGGCGCCGATTGCGGCCATGAAGCCGTTCCTCACGGCGACCATGTCGACTACTTGGTAGACGGCCACCTGCACCACCAGCACAACGGCCACTGCGACAACCACGGTCCCGTCGCCCTCGCATAAGTTACCCGCGGTTGATTTCAACCCGAAAAGCCCGCCTCATTCGGCGGGCTTTTTTTGTGCCCCACGCAAAACCATGGCATTACACGAGGGGAACCGGCCGAACGCACGTGAGATCAATCACAGGTTGATCTTTTCTGGTTAGGCAGACACCCGAAGAACCGGAGCCGGCCTGGCCACCTGATCAACCCAAAACACTGAATTTACAATGATTTTCAGCTTTCCCCCACGCTTAACCACGGATAACCAGAAAGGTTCCTCGATGGGATTCAGCTTTTCAGGTGACGCGGGCCGTGGCACAATGTGAGCCTGTCCTCAATCCTGTACGATTTTCTATCGCCCGGACGATTTACGGTCGGCGGACCTTATCCCTTAATGCCGCGCACACCGGCACGCATTCCGCCCCACCCATCCCGTCCGCGTTACTCGAACCAGGACACGCCTTTTTTGAAAGGCAGAGGGCTTACGCTCGATTGATACCATCGGTGTTCCACCGGGTTTTGCCACGATCCACGGATCCTTTTATGGCGCGTCCCTTCGCTCTGAATCGATCTTCAGCATTATGGACTTTCGCTGCACATCGAGAAACCTTCTCCAGGCATTCTCGTTTGAACAGGATAACAAACCCCCAGGCCGCCAACCTCGCCAACACCACCCCCCATCGTGGGAGAAAGCGACGTCCATGAGTACGGTTACCCAAGTTCTACACAACAGCGATCAGCGCCGCAAACACCATGATTTTTGGCGCCAACGGTTGACCCGGATTGAGCAACCGTTCCACTTTCAGTGCGTGCGGCAGCAACAAGCCGCCGATGCGACCGGTCGCTTTCAATTCCGTTTTACCCTCGACACGGCGGTTGCCGACTTGGTCGAACCGCAACCGGACGACAATCCGGTCACCCCGTTTGTTTACCATTTGGCCGCCCTCCACCAGGTGCTGGGAATTTACGCCCGCCAAACCTGCATTATCGTCGACACGCCCGGCTTCCGCTTTCGCCCGGCCGGCGGCCACGTGAGCATTATCGAAAAATTGAACCCGCGCCAAAGCACGGTGGATTTCCTGGCCCAAGTGCGCCAAACCCTCGACGACAGTTATCAGTACCAAGATTTCGAGTTGGAAGAAGTTGAAGACGAGGCGTTCCACCTGAGTGGCACCACCTCCCCGATCTTGCTGGCCTACAACCGCATTCATCACACGCCCAAATCCACCGATTACCCGCTGTGCATCTTCCTTAAACGCGAAGAAGGTCGCACCCAATGGTGCCTGGACGCCGAAAGCAGCCGTTTCGACGCCGCGTTCCTGGAAGAGTTCTGCCGACATTGGCAGCACGTTTTGCGTCAGTTCGAAGATCCCACCCTGCCCTGCGGCCGTTTGTCGGTACTCAACGAGAACCAGCAAAAACGCATGCTCCATTTTTACGGGCCGGTCAACCATGCGCCGACGGCGCAAACGCTGATCAGCAACTGGGAGCAAACCTGCCGCAAACAACCGGATCACACCGCGTTATTCAGTGATGGCGAGAAATTAACCTATGCCCAGCTCAACCAGCGCGCCAACTTTTTGGCGGCCACCCTGTGGGCGGAACACGCGGTCAACCACGGCCATCGCGTGGCTTGGTACCCGGACCGAAGCTTGACCTCGGCCATCACCTTGCTGGGTATTCTCAAAGCAGGCGCCATCGCCTGCCCGATGGACCGCGATCAGGAGCCCGACTTGGCCGCGGCGCGGTTGGAAGCGCTGGACCCGCATTTAACCATACTGGCCGATGAGGCGGCGGCTAAGAATCTATCCGCGCGCGGCAAACAGCTTCACCTACACCGTTTGTTCTGGCGCGACGACATCGCCAACCTACCGATTCTGGTCAAGGCGGCGGACACCGCGTTGATCGTTTACAGCGCACAAAACGAGGCGTTTATCCCGCTAACCCACGCGATGCTGGCCAACAGCACCCGGATCCAAGCAGAGGGTTTCGATCTCACGCCGAGCGACCGCGTTTTATTGGTTGATGGACCGGCCGCGGAAATGAGTCCCATCGAGCTGTTGACCACCTGGACCGCGGGCGCGGCCGGGGTTTTGTTCGACCCGGCCCTGTTGCAGAACCAACAACGGCTGCATTCATTTTTAACCGCAACCGGGGTCACCATCGCGGCCTTCACGCCCGACGTCTTGGCACAGCTCGAACCCGAGACCCTGGCCCATTTGCGCGTGATCATGACCAAAGGCAAAGCGCGTTTGGCCGAACTGGCGGGCCGCTACGCGCAATCCCATCACTTCTTCAACGTTTATGGAACCCCGGAAACCGGCGGCTGGATCAGCTTTTACCACATTTACCCGGAAGACATTTGCGGCGACCACCTGCCGGTGGGCAAGGCCTTGGGTGATTTCAGTGTGTACATCCTAAGCGACAATTTGCAGTTGTTACCGCCCGGATTAATCGGTGAAATTTGCATCAGCGGTTCGGCCGTGGCCCAGGGTTATCTGCACGACGGACCCCACGCGCACCGCTTCGTCGAAGATCCCTTCCGACCAGGCTTGCGAATGGTCCGTACCGGTGACCTTGGCTACCGCCAAGAGGACGGAAATTTGGTATATTTGGGATCGATGACCGAACACGTCCGGGTCCAAGGCTACCGTATCAACAGCAGCACCGGGGACGTGCCAACCTAAGCGAGAGGATTTTTTCCCCGGATGCCGCAATCAAAAGAAACCAGCCACCCAACCATTACCGCTTTTATTCTCGTAAAAAACCCCGGCAACAGCATGTGGGAAGGCATGGGCGCCCGTGATTTCGCCACCCTCCCCCGCCACAACGAGCTGATTGAGTTGGAAGTCGGCGAACGTGCCTATCTGTACCGCGTGGTCGCGGTGGTTCATGGCGGCGGCCGCCACGACATCCACGGCGGCCACATTTTCGCGGTCCAAGTCGGCAAAAAAAGCGCGGTACTGGAAGCGCTGTTCCACCGGGTTTAACCCGCCGCACACTGTCAAAAAGCGCACCTGAGTAGCAGTGAACCAAAACTGTGCTATGCTGTTATAAATTCACCATAACCAGGTTCGAACGCCTTCGACCTTGTACTCCGTTTCCTGAATCCCCACCGAACCTGGGAGATCTGCAGGAGGCTCTTTTTGGCTTTTACATCCGTTAACCCGGCCACTGACGAACAGCTTGCCGTCTACCCGACGATCAACCGCGACCAGGCCCTGGCCGTCTTAGATCGCTTGGATCATGCACAGCAAAAGTGGTGCAACGCGTCCTTTGAAAAACGGTCCCGCTGCCTGTTAGAACTCGCCAAACAGTTGCGCGACAACGCGGAAGAGGGCGCGCGCCTAATGGCACTCGAAATGGGAAAACCCCTCCACGAGGGCCGCTCGGAAATGGAAAAATGTGCTTGGGTTTGCGAGTATTTCGCCGAAAAAGGCACCAAATTTCTCGCGCCCCAACCCTTCCCCACCGAAGCCGCCAACAGTTTTGTGGCCTTTGAACCACTCGGGGTCATTCTGTCCATCATGCCCTGGAATTTCCCTTTCTGGCAGGTGTTCCGTTTTGCCGCGCCGGCACTCATGGCCGGCAACACGGTGATGCTCAAACACGCACCCAACGTGACGGGTTGTGCCCAACTCATGACACGTCTTGTCAAGGACGCGGGCTTCCCGCCCGACCTTTTCGAATTGCTGGTGGCCGAGCTGGACGTCGTCAGCGACATAATCGCGCAACCCCAAATTAAGGCGGTGACCCTTACCGGGAGCACCCGCGCGGGACGCGCGGTGGCTGAAACAGCGGGGCGCCACTTAAAAAAGGTGGTGCTGGAGTTAGGCGGCAGCGACCCCTATCTCATTTTGGCGGACGCCGACTTGGACCTGGCCGCAAACGCATGTGTCACGTCACGTCTGATTAACAGCGGGCAAAGCTGCATCGCCGCCAAGCGGTTCATTGTCGTCGCCCCGATTGCGGCGGCGTTCACCCAAAAGGTGCTCGAACTGATGAACAACAAAACCTTCGGTGATCCCATGGCGGGCCGTTTCGACATCGGCCCAATGGCACGGAAAGACCTGCGCGATGAACTGCACCACCAGGTAGAAGAAAGTGTCGCCGTGGGCGCCAAAAGACTTTTGGGCGGTACCTTACCGCCGGGACCGGGCTGTTATTACCCGCCAACCTTACTCGGCGACGTCCCGCTGAACGCACCGGCGTTCCGCGAGGAATTGTTCGGCCCGGTCGCCTCCATTATCACCGCAAAAGACGAAGCCGACGCGATCGCCTTAGCCAACCAGAGCCCCTACGGATTGGGCGCGGCCGTATTTACCGCGGACAGGGCACGCGGCCGTGAAATTGCCACCAAGCAACTCAACGTGGGCGCCTGTTTCGTCAACAGCTTCGTGCGATCCGACCCACGCCTTCCCTTCGGCGGGGTGAAAGACTCCGGCTACGGCCGCGAGTTATCGATCTTCGGCATTCGCGAATTTGTCAACGTCAAAACCATTTGGATTGACTGACCCTTAAGAGGTACTCCATGACTGTTTCCGAAGAACTCATCCAACGTCGCCGTGCCGTCATCTCAGACGGATTGGGCATGGTGACCCCGCTAACCGCCGCTTCAGGAAAAAACAGTATTTTGATCGACCTGGACGGCAGAGAGATTATCGATTTCGCCTCAGGCATCGGCGTCACCTCGGCGGGCCATTGCCCCGACCGGGTAGTGGCCGCCATCGAAAACCAAGCCCGCCAACTCATTCACACCTGCGTGATGGTCGCCACCTACGAGCCCTATGTGGCCCTGGCGGAAGACCTGGTCGCCTTGTTTCCCCATGGAGAACGGACCAAGGTCATGTTGACCACGACCGGTGCCGAATCGGTCGAAAACGCGATCAAAATAGCCCGCCAAGCGACCCGTCGTTCCGGCGTCCTTTGTTACACCGGCGCCTTTCACGGCCGAACCATGATGGGGATGGCCTTAACCTCCAAGGTAGCCTATAAGCGCTGGTGCGGCCCATTCCCGGGCGGCGTTTACCGCCTGCCTTATCCAGACTACTACCACCAAGGCGACGGCTTGAGCCAGGACGCGTTCGTCAGCCGCGAATTGCGTCGTGTCGAAGACGCCTTCCAAACCATGGTTCCCGCGGACGAGGTGGCCGCGATCATCATCGAACCCATCCTCGGCGAAGGCGGCTTTGTCGCCGCACCCGCCGCCTACTTGCAGGGTTTGCGCCGAATTTGCGATCAACACGGCATCATGCTGATTCTCGACGAGGTACAGACCGGCTTTTGTCGCACGGGTCGCTGGGCCTGTTACGAGTACGCGGGTGTCACGCCGGACATTTCGACCTGGGCCAAAGCCATGGGTTCGGGCATGCCGATCGGCGCGGTGATGGGTCGCGCCGGAATTATGGACAAAGCCCAGCCAGGCACCATCGGCGGCACCTATCCGGGCAACCCGGTCACCTGCGCGGCGGCACGGGCCACCATCCAAGTCATGAAGGACCAGGACTTATGTGGCCGGGCAACGCACATCGGCAACCTGATCGGTGAACGCTTCGCCGCCTTCCAAGAACAGTACCCGCGGGTAGTAGGTGATGTTCGCGGCATGGGCGCGATGCGTGCCATGGAACTGGTTCAGGACGGCGATCCCCATCGCCCCGACCCGGCGCGCTGTCGCCGCATCCTAGAAACCTGTTGGGAAAAAGGCCTGCTGGTGATTCCCGCCGGAACCTACAAAAACGTGATCCGCCTGCTGGTGCCCCTCACCATTGAGGACGCCACCCTCAAGCGCGGGATGGACATCCTCTCTCACGCCCTCGACCAAAGTTTCCAATCCGAATAAAAGGACGGGGCGGCCTGGCAAGGCGCGCCCCGCCGTCACCGGAATAAATGAGGAGTTGAACGCTATGCGTTTTGCCATTGCCGGGGTACAGATGTACCTCTCCGCCGTTCACAGTAATCTGGAACCCATGCGTTCACGATTGGATGTGTTGTTGTCGACCTTTCCCTGGGTGGAAATGGTGATGTTTAGCGAATTGGCCCCACACGGCTTTTTTCTGTCTAAGGCCGAAACCATGCCGGGCCCAACCGAAAACGCCTTCTGTGAAATGGCGCGCAAACACAAGATCTGGTTGATTCCGGGCAGCATGTACGAAAAGAAAGACGGCAAGATTTACAACACGGTGCCGGTCATCAACCCGGACGGAACCGTGGTCGGCCGCTACCGCAAGATGTTTCCCTTCCGACCCTACGAGGAACACGTGGCCGCCGGCGACGAGTTCCTGGTGTTTGATGTACCCGATGTGGGGCGCTTCGGTGTCAGCATCTGCTACGACATTTGGTTCCCGGAAACGACCCGAACCCTTGCAGCCATGGGTGCCCAAGTCTTGCTCCACCCCACCATGACCAACACCATCGACCGCAACGTGGAACTGGCAATCGTACGCGCAAGCGCGGCCCAAAACCAAATGTACATTCTCGACATGAACGGTCTGGGCGATTGCGGCAACGGCCAATCGCTGATCGTCGGGCCCGAGGGTTACGTCATCCACCAAGCCGGCAGCGGCTCAGAACTGATGCCGGTTGAGATTAACCTGGACCGGGTCGACCACACCCGCCGCGAGGGCATTCAAGGCTTGGGCCAGCCGTTAAAAAGTTTTCGCGACCGCAAGGTCGTTTTTGATGTCTACCGCCCGGAAGTCGACTTTGGATACCTCTCCAAGCTGGGTACCTTAGAGAAGAAAACACGGCGTGCGCTGGCGCGTGGCGACGAACGTTTTTTTGAGGACGGGGTTCCACCCAATACCCAGGATCAAACCGAACAGTAACACCTAAAGTGTGCGATTCGCATTGATGCCGTTGCACGCCTGGCGGCGCTGAAGACGCCCTGGACCAAACCGAAAGGTGTTGAAAAACGCGGTGGCGCACAAGGCAAAACAGGTACCAGTCAGAAAGATTGCACGCGTGCGCCGCCAAGCATTACTCACTTTAGGTAACAGACGCGCGAATTGAGGAAAATATGTCAGCACCCCAAAAAAACGCCGGGCTTGAGTTTCATTACAACACCACCGAGCTGCGGCAAGAAACCTGGAACCGGCTGAAGGTGACAGCCGCCAAACACTACGAACGCGAACAGAAGGGTCTGCACCAGCGCGAAACCGAGGCGACCATCGCCGCCTGTTTCGATATTTTGGAACCGGTTGAACGGTACTGGGCCTATCCCGGCAAGGCCACGGTGGAAGAACTGCGCGCCATTTTAGCCAGCAACGATGCGTTTTTGTTCATGCGCGCCGTGTCTCATGTGGTGCGCGGCATTATCAGCGAAAGCTACCGCCGTCGGCTGGCCTCCCGACATGTCCCCATCAATGACCTGGTGCTCTCCTCCTCGATTCCGCCGACGAGCGACGACAGCGAGCGCAACTACTTTGAGGTGCTGGTGGTCGACAACCTACACCCCGAGCACGAGGTCGCCTTGCGGGACGAGATGCGCTCGCAACAAGACCCCAAAGGCACGTCGATTTACGACGTCATCGTGGCACCCAGCTTTGAGGACGCCCTGCTGGCGGTGATTCTCAACCCCAACATCCAATGTGTCGTCATTCGCTACGGGTTCCCCGTCAAATCCGATTCCCCGACCAAACTCCTCGGCCCCCACGTCACCGCCCTGGAGGAAATCGACGTAAACGCCAAAACCGGCGTCTCGCGCAGTTTGGCCTTGGGTAGCTTTCTCCACAAGATCCGACCGGAAATCGACCTTTACCTGGTCACCGACGCCGGGGTAGAAGAGGCCTCGGTCAAGGGCTCGCGTCATTTTCGTCGCATCTTTTACCGCAACGAAGATTATCTGGAATTGCACCTGAGTATTTGCCGCGGTATTCGAGAACGCTACCACACGCCGTTTTTTAACGCCTTGATCGAATTCAGCAAACGCCCCACCGGCGTGTTCCACGCCATGCCCCTGTCGCGTGGCAATTCCGTGTACAAAACCCACTGGATCAAAGACATGGGCGATTTTTACGGCAAAAACATTTTCCTGGCGGAAACCTCGGCCACCACCGGCGGTTTGGATTCCCTCCTCAACCCAACCGGCCCGCTCAAAGAAGCCCAGGAACGGGCCGCCAAGGCGTTCGGCGCCATGTTCACCTACTTCGTGACCAACGGCACCTCAACCGCCAACAAAATCGTGCAATTGGCCCTGCTCAAACCCGGGGACATCGTGCTCATCGACCGCGACTGCCACAAGTCGCACCACTACGGCATTATGCTTTCCGGCGGTTGCCCGGTTTACCTGGACGCCTACCCCCTGCGGGAATACTCGATTTACGGCGGGGTCCCGCTCTTGGAAATTAAACGCACGCTGTTGCGGTTTAAGCGAGAAGGCAAACTGGACCGGGTGCGCATGCTGGTTCTGACAAACTCCACCTTCGACGGCCTCATTTACGATCCCATGCGGGTGATGCAGGAACTCCTGGCCATCAAACCGGACCTTATTTTTCTGTGGGACGAGGCTTGGTTTGGTTTTGCCCACTTTCACCACATGTACCGTCGCCGCGCCGCGATGTCCAGCGCCAAGCGTTTGAACAAATACCTGCGTTCGGACGCCTATCGCGAATTCAAGACGCCGACCGATTTTAGCCAAGACGACGACACCTTGCTTTCGCAGCCGTGGTTCCCCGATCCCGACCGCATCAAAATCCGCGTCTACGCCACCCACTCGACCCACAAAACCCTGTCTTCATTGCGGCAAGGCAGCATGATCCACATTTACGACGAGTGCTTCTACACCCGCACCGAGTCCTTTTTCAACGAAGCCTACATGACCCATACCTCCACCTCGCCCAACTACCAAATCTTGGCGTCCCTGGACGTTGCCAGACGCCAGGCCGAGTTGGAAGGTTATGAGTTGGTCCAAAAAAGCATCGAAATGGCCATGATCGTGCGCGAAACCCTCAAGACCCAACCGCTGCTGAAGCGTTACTTCTCCTGTTTGGGGCCGGGCGAATTAATCCCGTCCGAATTCCGACCTTCCGGCTTTGAGCATTTCTTCAAGGCGGAGACGGGATGGGTTTCGGCCGAACCAGCGTGGCAGGAGGACGAGTTTGTCCTCGACCCGACGCGGATCACGCTTTACATCGGCCGGACCGGCATCGACGGCGATACCTTCCGCAAAACCTACCTGATGGATAAGTTTGGGATTCAGGTCAACAAAACGTCCCGCAACACGATCCTGATGATGACGAACATCGGTTCCAACCGCAGCGCGATTGCCTTTTTGATTTCGGTGCTCATCAAAATCGCCAAGATGATTCGCAACCTGCAACACGATTTGACACCGCAAAAACACCGCGCCTTGACCCTGCGCATTCAAAGTTTAACCGAGGATCTGCCGCCGCTGCCGCACTTCAGCGGGTTCCATCCGTTTTTCCAAGCCGAGGGCGAGGGACCGGCGGGCGATATGCGCCGTGCCTATTACCTGGCCTACGACCGCGAAAATTGCGCCTATGAACCCCTGTGCGAAGAATTGGTGGCACGGGTTCGCCAAGGAACGGAGCTGGTCAGCACCACTTTTGTCACCCCCTACCCGCCGGGCTTTCCGATCCTTGTGCCCGGCCAAGTGGTCAGCCCTGAAATCCTCGAATTTTTGTTGGCGCTCGACGTCAAGGAAATCCACGGCTACAACGCGGAATTGGGGCTCAAGGTGTTCCGCGCGGAGGCGCTTAACGCGGAGGCGCTTAACGCGGAGGCGCTTAACGCGGAAACGCTTAACGCGGAGGCGCTCAACACCGGTGAAAGCGCGTCGGGCTCGGGGAACCTGCAACCGGTCAAGGCCGTTACCGCGGGCGAATCCGGTGACGCCGCTGAACCCATCGCCGCCAAACCCAACACCAAACGTCCGTCCCGCAAGCGACCGCGCCCCTCACAACCCAGTGGGACTTAAGCTAAAAAAGGAGCTGCTTGAATGAATGCATCGACGAAAGCCAAAACACCTCAAAAAGAAGCACCCTTCCTCAAAGGCATCCACGATATCCGTCGTTTCTTCTTCAAAAACGAGATACCGATTTACTTTATTAGTGCGACCAACTTCAACCTACTCGGCGCCGACGAGTGGGTCAAAGGCCTGAAGTACATCAGCTACATCGACTGTTTTGACGGGCAACACCCCAACGTGTTTGTGCCTAAGGAACAGGTCGATCACGAACCTTTCGAAAGCATCGAAGACATCAACAACTATATGCTGCAACACCCCGAGGTGGTCGACTACATCAAAAAACGCCGCAACGGCAAGGCCTTGTTCCTGATGTTCGATGAACAAACCGAAGCCTTGGCTGAGAAGCTTGGCCTTGAAATTTGTTTCCCCAAGGCGTCGCTGCGCACGCACCTGGACAACAAGGTGGTCACCACCCGTGTGGCTGATGCGGCCGGTGTTAAATCGGTTCCGAATGTATTGGCCAAAGTCGACAGCTACAAAACCCTGCGCAAGGTCGCGGCCCGGCTCGGCCCCGAACTCGTGGTCCAAACCCCTTTCGGCGATTCGGGGCACACCACCTTCTTCATCTCCAACGAGGACGACTGGAACAATCACGCGGACGAGATTGTCGGCGAAAAAGAAGTCAAGGTCATGAAGAAAATCCGCTGCCGCGGGACCGCCATTGAGGCCTGTGTCACCCGCCACGGCACCATCGTGGCGCCTTTGATGACGGAGTTGGTGGGTTTCCCCGAACTCACGCCTTATAAAGGCGGTTGGTGCGGCAATGAAATTCTCCCCGACGTCTTTTCCGAAAAAGTGCGCCGCCAGGCCCGTCGCGCCACCGTCGCCTTCGGGAATCAGTTGCTCAAGGAAGGGTATCGCGGTTATTTCGAACTCGACTTTTTGATTGATCTCGATACCGACAAGCTCTACCTGGGCGAGCTCAACCCCCGCATTACCGGCGCCAGCTCGATTACCAACCACGCGGTCTTTGCCTTGGCCGATATGCCGTTGTTCATGTTCCACCTGTTGGAATGGATGGACGTGGACTACAAAATCAACTTGCGCGACATCAACCGCCGCTGGAACCTGCCGGAGAACACCGACGGCTGGGGCCAAATGATCATCAAACACTGCGAGGACAGCGTCGACGTTCTTACGGAGGCACCACCCAGCGGTATTTGGCGCATGGATGATCGCGGCGAGGTTCATTACGCCCGTTTCGACACCCACCGCCGCGCGGTTGAAGATGAGAACGAGGCCTTTTTCCTGCGCATTCTGCAACCGGGTGAGTACCGTTACAAGGGCGCCGACCTTGGCATTCTGGTGAGTCGCGGTCGTTTTATGACCGATGATTACGCCCTGAACGATCGCGCCCAAGCCTGGATTCGCGGCATCCGCAAGCGTTTCTCCACCAAACCGCTGACTTTCCCACCCGAGGCCCAATACGGCGGCTTCAAGTTAATGTAGGTGCTCTTGGACGTCCGATTTTGGTGTGTCAACGAACAACAACCCGGCCCGCGTTATCGCGAGCACCTTGTGCGCCAATGGCCGCGCTATGCTGACTGGTACTTTGCCGAGGCACAGGGGGTTCGCCCCCCGGCCACGATTTGCCAACAGGCTGTGGCGCGCGATATGCCCGAATTGGTCCCGTGGCTGAACCGGTTACAAGCCTTTCTCCCGGAACAACACGAAAAGTTAACCGCCTTTTTGAGCTTGTACCGCCCCCCCGCGTTTCTGACCGGGTGCTCCCAGGTAGCACTCGGTCCGCGCGGTGCCCCCGAGCACGGCACCCATCTGATTCGCAACTACGACTATTCACCGGATCGCTTTGAGGCGACGGTGATGCGCACCCACTGGTTGCAACCGGTACTCTGTGTCACCGATTGCATCTGGGGCGCGCTCGACGGGATCAACGGCGCGGGTTTGGCGGTGTCACTGGCGTTCGGCGGTGGTGACCAGGTCGACGACGGGTTCGGCATTCCGGTGGTGGTCCGCTACCTGTTGGAGACCTGTCACAACGTGGCCGAGGCGGTTGCGGCGACAGCCCGTTTGCCGAGCCATATGAACTACAATTTGACCTTCGCGGACACGACAGGCGCAACCCAAACACTTTACGTGGGGGCGGGTTCGCGGCCGCCACGTCGTGCACCGCGCCCGCTGGCAACCAACCACCAGGACGGCCTGCACCGACGACCTTACCACCAGGCGGTGGCCAGCTATGAGCGCGAAATGTTTTTAGCCAATCGCTTGCGCGACCCGAGGGAAAGGGCGGCCGACATGACCCGTCATTTTCTGGGACCGCCGCTGTACCACCGCCGTTACCGCGAGGGTTTCGGTACCTTGTACACCGCGGCCTATCATTGCGAGGCGGGCAGCCTGACCCTGCATTGGCCGGGGGGCAACAAAACGCTGTCGGTGGAAGGCATCGACAACGAAACCTTCACGATTCGCCTAGATCCACTGTAACCGAAACGGGGCCGGCCTCACATCAAAGAACCAACAAGCCCCGATAAACCGACACCCCAAAAAATCACCCACCGACGCCTAACCAATGATACGCATCGACCAAGGCACGGCGGGCGTCACCGGTCACCACCTCACCGTGGGCGGGGATGATGCGCTCAAAATCCCAGCGCAGCATCGTCGCCAATTCACGGCGAGCGACATCGCGTTTCATCAACGCCCGTTCCAAATGACTGGCGCGACAACCGGGATAACAACCCGCGCCGCGCATCGCAAAACGCGTGAACCAAGGCGCGGTCGGTGCAAAGTTAAACACAAAATCGGTGACCACCAGGGTGCGGCTCGGCCGGTGGAACAAAACCACCTCGTTGGTCATGGGAAAACAGGTCAGGGTGAGGGTTTCCACCGCGTCGCCAAAGGGATGTTCGCCACGGTCGAGGGTCCCGACAAAGTTTAAATCGGAACGTTTTTCGGCCAAACCCGGCGCGGCCCAGCCCTCCAGACCCCGCTCCAGCCAGGGACCCGCAAATAAATGGTGCAGCTTATTGGGGGCCACAACCCAGCGTGGCTTGCCCAATGCCGTGACCGCCTGTTCATCGACATCAATCGGCGAATACAACAACCCGCCGTCGAGTTGCAGCACGGTCATGCGCGCGCCGACTTCAACGCCGAGGAACCGCAGGGGACGCCGCGCGCAAAACACGCCCGCTACAATCTGCTCCATCATGGGCTCGTCCTTCGCCGCGGCCGCTCAGGTGCGCCGGGCAACCTATTGGTTTACCCGGCCTTGTACGTTAGGCGCGTTTGTAGGGTTTCAGCTTCTCGCTGAGTTCGTGAATGGTCCCACCGATGATCTCCATCAGTTGGGCGGTACCGGCCTCGCCTTTACCGATGAAGTTGTCGATTTCGATAATTTTGGTGACCGAGGCGAAGACACTGTTCATTTCGTGGTTGAGTTTGATGCCGCCGACCACCGGTAACTTGAACAGGTTGGCCAGGTCCGTTTTGAACATCGCCAACAGGTCGTCGGGATCGGTCATTTTGTTTTTGACCTCCGCCATGATTTGCAGGGTTGCCTTGGAACCAAGCAAAGCCGCGCTGACCATGCCGGTCCCGGTTTTGCGGTCGAGGGTAATACAGACGGAATTTAAAAGTTCGTTTTGCGGGGCGTAGAAACGCACCAATTGGCGGTCGCTGTGGGCCTGGAAGCTGATGGAGACGTACCCGTCGCGGGACATGGCACGCACGATTTCGCCGATGAGCATTTCGTCCTTGGACTCGCGCATCTCCGACTTGTGGGCAAACTTGCTGATAATGCCGAACATGGTTTCCTCCTAGTTCGCGAAACGGCCGCGCAGGTACTTGCGCAGGGCATTGTTGGAGGCACGAATCCATTCGGCCAGGGTTTCGTAATCGATGTCGTAGTTGCGGCTGATGATTTCGTCCAGCGACCAGAACATGTCGACCTGACAGTAAATGTAACCGGAGGTCAGGTCGGCGTCGACCACAATGGAGCCGGGTTCGGCATTGTTGAAAATGCCGCTTTTCACCTCGGCTTTCAACGCGGACATAATGGTGCCGATGTTGCCGACCCGTTCGCCGTAACCCACCATCACCCGTGCCTTCTGGCCGATGACGTTGGACGAAACCAGATCGCCGGTGAAGTGGTTGAGCCGGAAAATGGTGCGGCTGCCGTCGTCAAAATTCTCGAAACGCAGGTAGTGGTTTTGACCGTCGGAGTTGAGGTCGATCAGGTTGTAGCCGGCGTCGAGGGTGGAAGTGATCACCGCGCCCAGGAAAATTTCGTCGATGCGGGAGGCGAAGTTGTATTCGTCGAGATAGGCCCAGCTTTTGTCAATCAGCTTGCCGAATACCGCGTCGAGTTGATCGTCGCGCGATTGCGGCACGGGTGGGGGCGGGCCGACGGGTTTTGCCGCGGCGCGGAAATGGTCGATGAACTGAGGCGCCTGTTTGAGTTTGATCCAGTCGCTCATTCCGGGAAACCAGAACGGATCCTCAGCGGCCAGTTCACCGGCATCAAGCATGTCAACCAGCTTGGGACCGGCAAAGGGACCCAGGTTGTTGCCCTTGTGGTGAACGTGAATCACCTCTTGGTCGGCGGTAGGAAAGTCGGGTAACGGCACGGTAGCCTCCCTTAAAGTTTTTTGCGAGCACAAAACAGAACACGGGGTTTCCCTGTTTGGTGATGCCAAAAGCGCCGAGGTTGCGGTGAGGTCGCCACGAGAGAGAGGGAGGCACAGGCCCGGGTTTGGCCGGAGCGAAGGTTCCACGGCAAACCCATTGATCATCAACAAGGGAATGTCCCCAAAGTAGCAGGCAGTTGCGGACCGCGTCAAGGCGCACGATCACGGGTCAAGCCAAGAGTCCCAACTGGTCAAGCCACCGGGAGGATGAGGTTTTTTTTCGCGGAATTAGTGGTTATACTAGGCGTCACGATTATCGTCGGGACATGTTTGTTTTCCGCGCTCGAATTTGGCGCGGTTTTTCGGGGTTTAGCCCGCATTTCTCACAAGGATTCGTCGCGAGAAGCAGAAAGCCCTATGCGTACGAAGATTACGACCGAGAGCCGGCAGAAGCGTAGCAGCGCTACGGTGAAGGCGGCTCGACCGAGTAAGCAAAGTAATCACATGGGTTTCGGCTTTGTAGCAGAATTCCTTGTGAGAAATGCGGGTTAACCATTCCATCAATGACTCTATGGGGTTCGTACCTAAGAGGTGCGATAAGAGAGAGGGATTTTGGCTAAAGATCTGGAGCGAAATGGTTTGTAAAAGCGAGCCGGGGTCGCGCCCGACCGCACCCGTCGGGTGCGGTGAGCATTTTTACAGGCCATTGTAGCCCAGAGGCTTAGCCAAAATCGCCGCGTCAGCGCTTCTTAGGTCATGTGCAAGGGTTTCGCCGTCCCACCCAGCCTCGGGTCGAAAGGCGCCCCGCTTCCCCCTTACGCCAACCGACGCTAGCCGTTTCACACATCCCTTCACAGGTGGCCGCTCCACGAAACCCGGCAACGACCGGGGCTGATCGGCGCGCCCGACGCTCATCATTTGATTCGGTGGTTTTATGTCTGACACCAAAGTTACCATGGCCGCGGGTGCGTTCCCGGCCGAACAAGCCGTTTTTCTGCAAGCCCTGATCCCGTGCGGCACCCTTATTCAGCCAGGCGAACCGGCACTGCTGGTCCAGGTCGGCGACCAACTACGGGGGATCGGTCTCGACACGGCGGGTTGCCTAACCCGTTGGCTGGTTCAACCGGGAGACACGCTTACGGCGGCAACGGCCCTCGCCGAAGTAGAAACGGAACCGGTTTTGGCGGTTGCGGGCAGTGCCTACGCCGCCCTGAGCCGTGTCGTTCGCGACGACGGCCGTTTTTTGGAACATGTGGTGTGTGTGCGACGCAATCAAAAGGGAGAACAACGCATCCTGGTGTTTGCCGTTCCCCTAGCGGCCGTCGACAGCGAAACCGCACGCGAGGAACTCAACCGACAATGTCCACCCCAATCTCAGATTCATCACCTGGTGACGGCACGCGCGCTGCCCCGTGACCGCGACGGCCTACCCCACTTGGAGCAACTTGCCCTACTTCCGGTTTTGGACCGCGAACACATGGCTGGTTTGCAAGCCGACTCGGGTGCAAACTGGGCGCTGCTGGTCGGCGAGCGTCCGGCCCCGACCACGCCCCGCCTCCACCGCGAGACCTTTGTGGGAACCGCGCGGCGGATCGCCGCGCCAACGGAGCAACCCGAAACCACGACCGAGCCCGCCGCGGTCGTCGCGGAAGGCGCGCCTTCCATCGTGGCCGGCCCCCCGCTTGACAGCGCGGGTTTACCCGACAACCTCACCACCTTGTTGCGTGACGTGGTGCGCGAATTTCCCGAACAAGGCATGCTGTTTGTCGATGCCGACCACAACGCGGAACGCCTGACCTACCGTGAACTGGCGCAACGGGCCGAACAGGCCGCCGCCGCGTTACATGCCTTGGGGTACGGCGTCGGCGATCCCGTGCTGTTGCAGTGCGACGAACGCCGCGATTTTCTAGAGGCGCTGTGGGCGTGTTTCCTCGCGGGCTGTTTATCGGTACCGGTCGCCATCGCCCCAGACTACGGCGTCGACAACCAGGTTAACGCCCGCTTGGCGGCGGCCTGGCAACTCCTCGAAGGTGCGCCGATCCTCACGGGCGACGCCTTGCGCGAACCCCTTATCGCCTTCGCCCAACGCCGCGGCATGGACGACGCCCGTGTGATCACGCTCGGTGAACTGGGCCAAACCGCGGTCGACGCCGCGTGGCAAGCCCACCTCGCCGAACCCGAGGATCCCTGTCTCTTGCTGCTGACCTCCGGCAGCACCGGCATGCCCAAATGTGTGACCCACTGTCACCGCTCGCTGATCCAACGGCAACGGGGCACGGTCGACATGCTTGGCCTGGACCGCACCACGACCTCGCTCAACTGGTTGCCGCTCGACCACGTCGCCGGCATTGTCGATTTCCACCTGCGCGATATGTTCGTCGGCGCCGACCAGGTGCAGGTCCCCACCAGCCACGTGCTCGCCAATCCGCTGCGCTGGCCCGCGCTGCTCTCGCAATTTAAGGTGGCGATTAGCTGGGCGCCCAACTTCGCCTACGCGCTCGTGGTCGACCACCTCAGCCGCGACGGCGATCATGATTGGGACCTCTCGTGCGTGCGCCACCTGATCAATGCCGGTGAATCCATCGTAGTGCGCACCGCCTGCCGCTTCCTTTCCGAACTGGCCCGTTTCGGTCTGCCGGGCGACGCCATGTTGCCCGCCTGGGGCATGTCGGAAACCGCATCCGGCGTGACCTATACCGCCGACTTCAACCTGGAAAACGCCGATCCCGAGGCCGCCTTCATGGACCTGGGCGATCCCATCGCCGGATTTGGGTTGCGCGTCGTCGACGAACGCGGCGTACCCGTGCCGGAAGGGACCGTGGGCCGTTTCCAAGTCAAGGGCTGCGCGGTGATGACTGGTTACTACCGCAACGCGGCGGTCACGGCCGAGAGTTTTACGCCGGACGGCTGGTTTAAAACCGGCGATTTGGCCCTGCTGCGCGACGGCCGTTTGTTCCTGACCGGTCGCGAAAAAGACGTCATCATCATTCACGGCCTCAACTTTTACGCCCACGAAATCGAGGCCGCGGTCGAGGAATTGGACGGGGTCGTGCCCTCCTTCACCGCGGCCTGCGCGGTGCGCGATGGGGACGGGGTCACGGACCGCCTGGCGGTTTTTTTCCATACACCGCTGACCGGTTCCGCCCGCAACGCCTTGTGCCGCCGCATTCGCGAACACGTCGCCGCCCAGTGCTCGCTTTTCCCCGAGGTGTTGCTCCCGCTGGAACCGGCCCAAATCCCCAAAACCGGCATTGGCAAAATTCAACGCGCCCGCCTGCGCAAAGACTACGAACGCGGCGGTTTCGCGGCCGAACAACGGCAGCGTGATCTGGAAGAAGGCAACGACCGCACCTTGCCGCACTGGTTCCTCGAACGCATTTGGTTACCCACCGAGGCAAGCGGCGCCGCCGGCGCCCGCGGCGGCGTGCTGATCCTCGCCGCCGGCATCAGCGACCTGCAAAGGGATACCGCCGCACGGTTCTGGGCTTGCCTGGAACAACAAGGCGTCGCGGCGGTGTGGTGTCACGGCGCGCTCGATGACGAGAACTACGACGACGCCAACGCCTGGTACGCGGACCTCGCCTCGTCCGCGGGCTTGGATCGCTGCCTGGCGCAATGGGCCGCCCACGACATGCCCCCCTTACAGACGGTTGTTGATTTGCGCTGCTTCGGCGACTACCAAAACGACGTCCACCCGGACGACACCGCCTTGCTGGACCAACGCCTGCTGTTGTTCCAAGCACTGCAACGCAACTTCGGCGAACAGCCACTCGAGGTGTTGGTGGTCACCAACAACGCGGTAGTTTTCGATACCGCGATGGTCCCCGCCGCAAGCACCGATCCGGCCCACGCCGCCGTGGCCGCGCTGGTGTGCACCGCCAACAGCGAGCAGGCCGTCCACCGCTACCGCCTGATCGACATGGGTTGCGATGCGCCCACGGTTAACGCGGCCCGCCTGGTCTACGAACGCCACCACGGTGACCGCCGCGAGGAAATCGCCTGGCGGGAAGCCCAGCGTTTTGCGGCCTTCCACCAACGCACCACCTTCGCCGACGACAACCCCTACCAACCCGAACAAGGCGACCTCCTGCTGCTGACCGGCGCAACCGGCGGCGTCGGCTGCATCGTGGCGGCGTCCTTGCGGCAGGACTACGACGCCAAACTCATTCTGATCGGGCGCCGCGACAGCGAAGATCCCGCGCTGCAAAAAGCGTTGGCCGCCATCGACCCGGCCGGCGACAACATCCATTATGTGTCCCTCGATCTCGGCGCGCCCGAGGCCGCGGCCGTCATCCGCAAAGCCGTGGACGAGGGCGTGCGTTATTTCAACCGCCCCCTGCGCGGCGCCTACCACCTCGCCGGCGCCACCCACGACGCACCGCTCGACCAGTTGCGCGGCGCCGACGTAGCCGCGCTGCTCCGCGCCAAACTCGCGGGCGCCGTCGCCCTGCGCGAGGCCTTGGAAGAAAACGCCTGTCCTGTCACGCTGTTCTCTTCGATCACCGCCACCCTCGGCGGCAACGGGGTCGGCGCTTACGCCGCCGCCAACCGCGCGCTCGAGGCCTTTGCCGATAACTGGCGCCGTCAAGCTGCCTACCCGGTCGCCTGCCGCGCCTTCTCAATGTGGGAAGACGTAGGTATGAGCGCCGATTTCGCGGCAAAGTCCGTCACCGAGGCACGCGGCTACCACCTGCTCTCCCCCGAGGACGGCCGGCTTTCACTCCTCGCCGCGGGCTTCAGCCCGGCCGCCAATCTCAACGTCGGCCTCAACGGCGAAAACGCCTGGATCAGGCCGTTCCGCGTCCCGGTCGAGGCCCAACCCCGCGAACAGCTTCATTTAATCTGCACCGAGAACCTGGTCGTCCAACCTCACGATCCATTTGGCACGGCGATTCCGGTACAACAACATCTGCTCGACAGCCTGCCCCGCCGCGATGACGGAAGCATCGACCGCGACGCCTTGCAGGACCTCCTGCAACAGGACGACGGCGCGGACGATACGCCACCCCAAGGCGAACTCGAACAAAAACTGGCCGCCCTGTTTGCCCAAACCCTCAACGTGAAAAAGGTGGGCCGAACCGATCACTTTTTCCAGCTTGGCGGACACTCCATCCTCGCCATCCAGTTCCTGCAAAAACTGCGCGACAAACACGGCTTTGAGCTGGATGCGCCCACCTTTTTGAGTGCACCCACCGTCGCACAATTGGCGCAAATCCTGGAAGCTCGGGAACCGGGCGGCAGCAAAACCACCGCCACGCGCCAACGCATCGAACCGGATCCCACCAAACGCTTTGAACCCTTCCCGCTCACGGAAATCCAGCAAGCCTACTGGATCGGCCGTTCCGCCTCGCTCGAGCTCAGTGATGTGTCCATGCACCTGTATCTCGAAATCGACATGGACGACGTGGACGCCGACCGCCTGGAACAGGCTTGGCAGGCGGTGATCCAGCGCCACGACATGTTGCGCGCCGTGATCGACGACCAGGGTTTCGAGCAGGTCCGCGACCGCGTGCAACCCTACCGCATCCACCAAACCAACCTGCGCGACAGCGACGAAGCCGACCAAACCGAGGCGCTCGACGCCCTGCGCGGTGACCTCTCGCACCAGGTCTTGTCGCCCGCGGAATGGCCCACCTTCGATCTGCGCCTGGTCCACTTGGACGAGCGCCGTTCGCGTTTGTTTGTCAGCATCGCCGCGGTTCACATCGACGGCGGCAGTTTCTTTCTCATCATGAAGGAATGGGGCCGCCGGTACCGCGACGCCGCCTTCGCCCCGCCCGCCCTAACGCTCACCTTCCGCGACTACGTGCTCGCGCTGGAAAACCAACGCCTAACCGAGGCCTACGCGCGAAGTTACGCCTATTGGCGCGCCAAACTGCCCGAGATGCCCAACGCCCCCGCCCTGCCCTACCGCGTCGCGCTGGGTTCACTGCGCAATTACCAGGTCAACCACCGCGCCTTACGCCTCCCCGCCGCCCGTTGGGACCGCATTAAAGCCGCGGCCGCCCGCTTCGGCATCAGCCGGTCGGCGCTGGCGCTCACCGTGTACAACAGCGTGCTGCAACGCTGGAGCCGCGGCGAGGCCCACACCCTCAACGTCACCCTGTTTAACCGCCAAAACCTGCACCCCGAGGTGTACGACATCGCCGGCGACTTCACCTCCAACGTGCTGGTTGAAACCCGTCGCTTCGGCGAGGACGATTTCGAAAGCGCCGCCCGCCGCAACCAACAGCAGCTTTGGCAAGACCTGGAGCACCGAAGCGTGAGCGGCGTGACCGTTTTGCGTGAGCTGGCCCGCCTGCGCCGCCAAGCCTCGCGCGCGCTGATGCCGGTGGTGTTCACCTCCGCGCTCGACCTGGAAATGAGCGGCGCCACCTCGCCCCACAACGCCGTCGCCGAGCTCGGCCGCATCCATTACCAGACCAGCCAAACCCCGCAAGTCGTGCTGGATTGTCAGTGGTTCGAGGACGACGGCGACCTGCTCGTCATGATGGACAGCATCGACGAAGCCTTCCCCGCCGGCCTGGTCGACGACCTCTTCAACGCACTGGAGCAACTGCTCACCTCCTTGGAACAGATCGGCGCCTGGAAAGGCGCACCGCGCCTGGTGCCCGAACACCAGTTGGCCCGCCGCGCCGTCGTCAACCAAACCGCGGCACCCCTCAGCGACGACCTGCTTCACCACGGCTTTGAAAAGCAGGCACGGCAAGCCCCCGAGGCCGCCGCCGTGATCAGCCCCAGCCGCCGGCTCAGCTACCGCCAGTTGGAACACGAGGCCAACCACCTGGCCGAACGCCTGCTCGCGGCCGAGGTGGCCGTGGGCGAATTGGTCGCGGTCATCATGCACAAGGAATGGCACACCGCCGTCGCCACCCTCGCGATTCTCAAGGCGGGCGCCGCCTACCAACCCATCGACCCCCATTGGCCCGCCGCCCGCCGCGCCTATCTGCTCGACCAAGGCCGCGCCCGCGTCGTCCTCACCCAAGCGGCATTACATGACGCGCTCGCGCTGCCGGACGGCGTCACCGCCTTGATCGTCGAAGCCCACCCTGAAACCGGGCAAGCCCGTCCCGCGCCGCCACAACGGGCCGCGGCAGACGACCTCGCCTACGTCATCTTTACCTCCGGCTCC
This sequence comes from Acanthopleuribacter pedis, assembly GCF_017377855.1. GTDB lineage: Bacteria > Acidobacteriota > Holophagae > Acanthopleuribacterales > Acanthopleuribacteraceae > Acanthopleuribacter > Acanthopleuribacter pedis. The sequence goes on along the minus strand of NZ_JAFREP010000012.1, from coordinate 31,518 downwards.
ACCGGCCAACCCAAGGGCGTCGCCATCGAACACGCCGGCGCCGTCAACACCATTCGCGACATTAACCACCGCTTCGACGTCGGTCCCCACGACCGGGTCTTCGGCCTTTCCGCGCTCAACTTCGACCTTTCCGTCTACGACCTATTCGGTACCTTCGCCGCCGGCGCCGCCCTCGTCCTGCCCCACCACGAACAATTGCGCGATCCCGAACACTGGCTCGACCTGCTGTTCCGCCACGAGGTTAGCCTGTGGAACTCGGTTCCCGCGCTGATGGACATGCTCGTGACCCACGCCCGCGAACGCGGCGAACGTCTGCCGCAATCGCTCGGCACCGTCTTCATGTCCGGCGATTGGATCCCGGTCAGTTTGCCCGACCGCATCCGCGCCCTGGCACCCAACGCGCATGTGGTCAGCGGCGGCGGCGCCACCGAGGCCTCGATTTGGTCGATCACCTACCCCATCGAAACCGTCGACCCCGCTTGGACGGGCATCCCCTACGGCAAACCCATGGAAAACCAACATTTCCATGTTTTGGACGAACACCTCGAACCCACCCCCGACTGGGTCACCGGCGACCTCTACATCGGCGGCGTCGGCCTCGCCCGTGAATACTGGCGCGACCCCGACAAAACCGCCGCTTCCTTTATCATCCACCCCGTCAGCGGTGAACGCCTCTACCGTACCGGCGACCAAGGCCGCTACCGCGACGACGGCAACATCGAGTTCCTCGGCCGCGAGGATTTCCAAGTCAAAATCCAGGGTTACCGCATCGAATTGGGTGAAATCGAAACCGCGCTCGAACAACACCACGACATCAACCAGGCCGTGGTGCTCGCCGTCGGCCGCGACCGCCACAGCCAACGCTTGGTCGGCCATATCGTGCCCGCCGAGGGCGCCGACCTCGACCTCGACGCCGTGCGCTTGTGGCTCAGCGACCACCTACCCGGCTACATGGTGCCCGCGGCCATGATGACCCATTACGCGCTGCCCCTGACCCCCACCGGCAAGCTCGACCGCAACGCCCTGCGCGAAAAAGGCAGCCACGTTGAACCCGAACACACCGGTTACCAAGAACCGCGTACGCCGCTGGAAGAGCAACTGTGCGCGCTCTGGACCGAGTTGCTGGAAGTCGAACGGGTCGGGGTTAACGACGACCTGCTCCAACTCGGCTGCAACTCATTGATCGCGATTACCGCCGCCGCCCGGCTGCGCAAGCAATACAACGTCGAGATCCCGCTCACCGCCGTGCTCGGCGACGGCGCCTCGGTGGCCACCCTCGCCCGCGAAATCGAAACCAAACAGCAGGGCGCGGACAGCGAAAGCCAAAGCGAAACAGGCGAAATCCAACTGAACCCGGACCAACACCACCAACCTTACCCGCTCAACGCCATCCAGCAGGCCTATTGGATTGGTCGCCGCGGCGGTTTGGAGCTGGGCAACGTGGCGGCCTACTTCTACCTGGAAGTGGACCTGGCCGAAATAGAACACGAACGCCTGCAACAGGCCTGGCAACGGGTGATCGAACGCCACCCAATGTTGCGCACCGTGTTCGACGAGGACGGCAATCAGCGCACCCTCGCCACCGTCCCCAATTACGACCTGCCCTTTCACGACTTCCACCGCCTTGAAAATGACGCCGTCGAAACCGAGCTGGCCCACATTCGCGAGGCCATGTCACAGCAGGTGATGAACCCCGCCAAGTGGCCCTTGTTTGACTTCCGCCTCAGCCTGCTCCCCAACCGGCACGGCCGCCTCCATTTCGGGCTCGACCTGCTCGTCGCCGACGCCTGGAGCGTGCAAATCCTGTTCGGCGATCTGGAACGGGCCTACCGCAACCCCGGCCAACCCTTGCCCGCGCTCGACCTCACCTTCCGCGACTACCTGCTCGCCGACCTGCAGCGCGTGGAGCACGAAGCCTACCGGCGCGACCGCGTGTGGTGGATCAACCGTCTCGAACAACTGCCGCCCGCGCCGCAACTGCCGCTGGAGAAAAGCCTCGGCGAGATTGGGGAGCCGCGCTTCGAGCGCTACCACGCCGTGCTCGAACCCGCCCATTGGTTGTCCCTCACCAACGACGCCAAAAAACGCGGCCTCAGCCCGTCCGGCCTGGTGCTCGCCGCCTTCGCCGAGGTGTTGGGTCGCTGGAGCCGCACGCGCCGCTTCACCCTGAATGTCACCACCTTTAACCGCCAACAGGTCCACGAACAGGTCGACCACGTCGTCGGTGACTTCACCTCGATGAACCTGCTCGAAATCGACGGGAACGGCAACAACTTCGCCCATCGTGCCAAAACCCTGCAAGAACAACTTTGGCAGGATTTGGAACACCGTGCCTTCGGCGGCCTGGAAGTCATGCGCGAGTGGGCGCGTCGCCTCGGCCGGGCTCCCGGTGCGCTCGCCCCCATCGTGTTTACCAGCCTGCTCGACAGCTACGGCAAAAGCGGCGACTTCGTCCCCCTCGGTGGCGACGTGGTGTACGCCACCTCCCAAACCCCACAAGTCTGGCTCGACCACCAGGTGCGTGAGCAAGACGGCCGACTGTTCCTAACCTGGGACATCATCGCCGACCTTCTGCCGGACGGACTCGCCGACGATCTGTTCAAGGCCTACCACAACCTATTGATCGACCTCGCCGAGAACCCGCCCGCCTGGGAGGTCCCCTACCTACACCTGCTCCCCAAATGGCAACAAGACCTGTGCCGCGAGGTCAACAACACCATCGTCGACGTCGAACCCCACTGCCTGCACGACGCCTTCTTTAAAAACGCGCTGCAACACCCGCAACGGCCCGCGCTGATCACCGGCGAGACGACGCTCTCCTACGGTGTGCTCGCCGCCGCGGCCCAAGAACTGGGCGGCCGGCTGGTCGACCAAGGGATTAAAGCCGGCTTGTGCGTGGCGGTCGTGATGCACAAGGGCTGGCAGCAGGTCGCCGCGGTGCTCGGTATCCACGACGCCGGCGGCGCCTACCTGCCCATCGACGCCGCGCTCCCGCAACAACGGCGCGACTACATCATCGCCAATGCCGGCGCCCGCGCCGTGGTCACCACCGCGACCTTGGCCGGATCGCTTTCCTTCCCCGACCACGTCCCCATCGTCGTCCTACCCGACGCCGCCCCCGAGGTGGGCACGCCCCGGCCCGGGGTCTCGCGCCAGTCGCCTTACGACCTCGCCTACATTATATATACGTCGGGATCGACCGGGCACCCGAAGGGCGTCGCCCTCGACCACGGCGCCGCGTACAACACCCTCGTCGACATCAACGCGCGTTTCGCCCTTACCGCCGAGGACCGCGTCTTTGCGCTCTCCTCGTTGAGCTTCGACCTTTCCGTTTACGACATCTTTGGACCGCTCACCGTCGGCGCCGCGCTGGTCCTGCCCGAGGCCGACGCCACCCGCGCCCCCGACCGCTGGTTCGAACTCTGTCAAAAACACGGCGTGAGTTTCTGGAACTCGGTCCCCGCCCTGATGGAAATGCTGGTGATTTATTGCGAGGGCCGCGAGCAGGATCTCCCTGAACGCCTGCGCCTCGTGCTCATGTCCGGCGACTGGATCCCGCTCGACCTGCCCAACCGCATCCGCCAACGCGCGCCCGAGATCACCTTGTGGAGCGGCGGCGGTGCCACCGAGGCCGCCGTGTGGTCCATCCTCTACCCCATCGACACCGTCTCCGCCGAGTGGAACAGCATTCCCTACGGCAAACCCATGCGCAACCAGACCTTCCACGTGCTCAACCACGCCATGGAGGCCTGCCCCGTCTGGGTCCCCGGCGACCTTTACATCGGCGGCGCCGGCCTCGCCCGCTGTTACTGGAACGACCCGCAAAAAACCAACGCGGCCTTTGTACTGCATCCCCGCACCGGCGAACGGCTGTACCGCACCGGCGACCTGGGCCGCTACCAACCCGACGGCAACATCGAATTTCTCGGCCGCGAGGATTTCCAGGTCAAAATCCAAGGCCACCGCATTGAGCTGGGCGAAATCGAAAGTGCCCTCAACGCGATAGAAGCGGTGCAAAGCGCGATCTGCGGCGCCCTCGGCGAAGCGGGCGGCCCCAAACGCCTGGTCGCTTGGCTGGTCACCGAGGACGGCGAATTACCGCCGATTCCCGAGTTGGAACAACAGCTTGCGCGGCGTTTACCCGATTACATGATCCCCGCCGCCTGGGTCGCCCTCGACCACCTGCCCCTCACCGCCAACGGCAAGCTCGACCGCAAAGCTTTGCCCGCGCCCGACTTCCAAGCCGGCGAAGGCGACGAGGACCACCGCCCCCACACGCCACTCGAATTTAAACTGGTCGACACTTGGTCACGCACGCTGAACGTGCCGACGGAAGAGCTGAACCTGGCCACGGGCTTTTTCCGCTTTGGCGGCAACTCGCTGCTCGCCATCCGCATGCTCAACCAACTCCACAAGGAGACCGGGGTGGACGTCTCCCTGCGGGAGTTCTTCGACCAACCAACCATCGGTGCCTTGTCGCGTCTCGTCAGCGAACGCCAGGGCGGTGAACGCGGCGAAACCGGCGGCGTCGACCTGCCGCCGCTGACCTTGGATGCCGAACAACGGCATCAACCCTTCCCCCTCAACGACATCCAGCACGCCTACTGGATGGGTCGCCAGGGTGCGATGGAACTGGGCAACATCGCCGCGCACTTTTACTTTGAATTGGACTTGACCACCAACGATCCCAACCGCACCACCGCCGCATGGCGCACGCTGATCCAACGCCACGACATGCTGCGTTGCGTGATCGACGACGAGGGTATGCAACGGGTGCTTCCCTTCGACAGCCTGCCGCCCTTTGAGATCGCTACCGCCGACTACCGCGCACTTGAGCCGGGTGAACAGCGTTACCACCTGGAAAACACCCGCGAGCAGCTTTCCCACCAGGTCCTCGAAACCGACAAGTGGCCGCTGTTCGAAATTCGCCTCAGCCGTCTCGACGATGCGCGGGTCCGTCTGCACTTCAGCTTCGACCTGCTCATCGCCGACGCCTGGAGCGCGCGCCTGCTGTTCCAGGAATTCACCGCGCTGTACGCGGACCCGACAAGCGTCCGCCCGCCACTGGCACTCCAGTTCCGCGACGTGGTTACCGCCATGCAGCACCTGCCCGAAACCGAGCTGTACCAGCGTTCCGCCGCCTACTGGTCGGCCCGGCTCGGCGACCTTCCCGCCGCGCCCGACCTGCCCCAGGCCACCGATCCCGGCAGCATCACCGACCCGCGTTTCGAACGCCGCGCCGGCGCGCTTAACGCCCAACAATGGCAACGCCTGCAACGCCTCGCGGGCCGGCTCGGCGTGACCCCGACCGGATTGGTGCTGGCCGCCTACGCCGAGGTGCTGGGTTGCTGGAGTCAGAACCCAGCCTTCACCATCAACGTCACCACCTTTAACCGACTCCCGCTCCACGACGACATCGACGAACTGGTCGGTGACTTCACGTCGCTAACCCTACTCGCCGTCGACCACCGCGAGGCGGAGGATCAGGCCTTCGGCGCCCGTGCCCGCCGCCTGCAACAGCAGCTTTGGCAAGATCTCGACCACCGCCATTACAGCGGCATCCAGGTCATCCGCGATCTGGCCCGCCGCAGCGGTCGCGCGCCCGGCGCCTTGATGCCGGTTGTCTTCACCAGCCGCCTCTTCGGCGGCGAGGAAGAACAGCCCCTGCTGCCCGCCAACCAGGACGGCTCGCCCTCGCGCGTCGTTTACGCCGTGTCCCAAACCCCTCAGGTCTGGCTCGACAAGCAGGTCTTCGAGGAAGACGGCACCCTCGCCTGGACCTGGGACACCGTCGCCGACCTGTTCATGCCGGGCGTCGTCGACCACATGTTCGCCGCGTTTGAGACCTTGTTGAACACCATGGCCGACGATCCCCAAATCGGGTCGCAAACCCTCGCCGCCCTGACCCCGGAAACCGTGTTGCAGCAAGTCGCCGAGGTCAACAACACGGCCGCCGAATTACCGCAAGGTCTGTTGCACGACGGCTTCCTGGCCCAATGGCGCCAAAAACCGGATGCGCCGGCAATCATCGACGGCGACCAAAGCTGGACCTACGACCAACTCGCCAAACGCGCCTTCCAGATCGCGACTTGGTTGCAGGAACAAGGCGTCAAACAGGAAGAACTGGTCGTGGTCTGCATGGAAAAAGGCCGTTTCCAGGCCGCCGCCGCGCTGGGTGTCACCCTCGCCGGCGCCGCCTACTTGCCGATGGATCCCAGGTGGCCGTTGGAACGCCGCCAACGCATTTTGGACCGCGCCCACACCCGCCTGGTGCTGACCACCGCCACCTGGGACGACCGCCTCAGTTGGCCCGACACCACCACCCACCTGCGTGTCGACTGGTGCGATCCCAACGAAGCACCGACCCAACCGCCGCCCCGCGACACCACCCCCAACCGCCTCGCCTATGTCATTTTCACCTCCGGTTCGACCGGTGAACCCAAGGGCGTCGCCATCGAACACCGCGGCGCCGTCAACACCTGCGCCGATATCAACGAACGGTTTTCCGTCAAAGCCGGCGACGCCGTGTTCGCCCTTTCGCAGCTCCACTTCGACCTCTCCGTCTACGACCTATTCGGCACCCTCGCCGCCGGGGCAACCGTGGTTTACCCGGTCGACAGCGAACACCCCGACCCCGCCTCCTGGCTGAACCTGCTCGAACAGCACCGGGTCAGCATTTGGAACTCGGTGCCCGCCTTGGTCGCGCTCCTGCTCACTTACTGCGAGGGCAACGGCGAACAGCTGCCCGATTCGCTGCGGCTGGTGATGCTCAGCGGCGACTGGATCGCGCTCGATACCCCGCCGCGCCTACGCGCCCAATTGCCGGACGTCACCGTGATCTCCATGGGCGGTGCCACCGAGGGTTCGATTTGGTCGATTATCTACCCCATCGATACCTTGCCCGCCGACGCCGTCAGCGTGCCCTACGGCAAAGCCATGGCCAACCAGAGCATGTGGGTCTTGGACCAACGCCGCCAACCCCGTCCCCACTGGGTCGCCGGCGACATTTACATCGGCGGGATCGGCGTCGCCCGCGAGTACTACGGCGCCCCCGACCTCACCCGCAAAGCCTTCTTCAGCGACCCCGACGGCAACCGCCTCTACCGCACCGGCGACCTCGGCCGTCTGTTGCCCGACGGGAACATCGAGTTCCTCGGCCGCATCGACCACCAGGTCAAAGTCGGCGGTTACCGCATCGAGCTGGGCGAAATCGAAGCCTGCCTGCTGCGCCATCCCGGGGTGGTGGAGGCCGTCGTCGACGCGCCTTGGGTCGACGGCCAAGCCGGCCCCGGCGGCACACGCCGTCTGGTTGCCTACATCGTGCGTCACCCCGAACAACGGGAAACCCCGCTCGATCTTGACCATTACCGCGCCTTCGTCGCCCATGATCTGCCCGAGTACATGGTGCCGCAATTCTTCCTGCAACTGGACCACCTGCCGCTCACCGCCAACGGCAAACTCGACCGCAAAGCATTGCCCAGCCCGCAACCGGGCAAAGGCGACCGCATCCACGACGCCGGCCGGGGTCCGCTGGAGGAACGCATCGCCGAACTCTGGCAGGAGGTGCTTCGCATCGATCAGGTCGGCCGCAACGACGCCTTCTTCGATCTGGGCGGCAACTCCTTGCTCGCGCTCAGCTTGTTGACCGCGCTGCGCCGCTTCCTGCACGTCCCACTCACCCTGCAACACCTGTTCGACAACCTCACCGTCGCCAAGTTGGCCACCGTCGTCGGGGAGATGCGCGCCCGCGGTGAAACCCTCGAACGCGCGGACGAACTGCCCGCGCTCGTCGCCGATCCCGCCAACGGTCACCAACCCTTCCCACTAACCCCCGTGCAACAAGCCTATTGGATCGGCCGCATGCAGGGCCTTGCCGGCGGCAACATCGCCGCCCACGCCTACTATGAACTGGAACGCGATCATTTTGATCTCGACCGCTTCGAGGCCGGCTTCCAGCAAATGATTCAACGTCACGAAGCACTGCGCCTCGTGATTGACGCCGGCGGGGAACAGCGGATCCTCGAAGATCCCGACGACTACGCCATCGGCCGCGAGGACCTGCGCGCGCACAACGAGGCCGACCTCGGCGCCGCCCTGTGGGCAACGCGCGAACGCATGTCCCACCAGGTGCGCGACACCACCGTTTGGCCGATCTTCGAGGTGCGCGCCTCGCTGCTGCCCGAGAACCGCACCCGCCTGCACCTCAGTTTCGACCTACTCATCGCCGACGCTTGGTCCTCGCGGATCCTGTTCCGCGATCTGGCCATGGTGATGGAAGGCCGCGGCGACGAACTGCCCCAACTGGGTTGTTCCTTCCGCGACTACGTCCTTACCCAAAACACCATGCGCACCGAGGCCCGCTTCGCACGCGCCCGCGATTATTGGCTGCGCCGCCTCGACCACCTGCCGGGTGGGCCCGACCTACCCGTGGCCAAGCTGCCGCAACCCGGCGATACCCCACGTTTCCGCCGCTTCCAGGCCCACCTGCCGCAAAGCACCTGGCACACCCTGAGCCGCCGCGCCCAACAACGCAACCTCACCCCCTCCGGTTTGTTGCTGGCCGCCTTCTGCGAAATCCTCGGCGCCTGGAGCAGCAACCCGCGCTTCACCCTCAACCTGACCACCTTCAACCGCACCGCCTACCATCCCGACGTCAACGAACTGATGGGCGACTTCACCTCGCTGACCTTGCTCGCCGTCGACACCGATTTCTCCGGCGACCGCGATCCCGCCTTCAGCGAACGCGCCCGCCGCGTGCAAGAACAGCTCTGGCGCGACCTCGACCATCGCGAGATGAACGGCGTCGAGGTTCTGCGCGAGATCGTGCGCCGTTCCGGCGGCGACGTAGCCCCGCGCGCGCCCATCGTCTTCACCAGCCGCCTCTTCGGCGGCGACCACGGCGAGGACGACCAGCGCAAACGCCAGGCCTTCGGCGACGTCGTTTACAGCGTTTCCCAAACGCCCCAGGTCTGGCTCGATCACCAGGTTGTGGAGGAAGACGGGCAACTCTCCTGGACCTGGGACGTCGTCGACGGCTTGTTCCACGAGCACGTGGTCGAGGACATGTTCGCCGCCTACAACCGCTTGTTGAACCAACTCGCGGCCGAGGATGCCGATTGGTCTCAATCCGCCGCCGACTTCCTGCCCGCCGCGCCCATGCCAGGCGCACCGACCTTCAACCCGCCCCACGATGCGCTGCTGCAAAGCGCCTTCTTCGAACAAGCCGGCGCCGACCCTGACGCGGTTGCCTTGGTTCACGGGGAATCGCGCACCCGCACCAAACGCCTGACCAACGCCGCCCACCAGGTGGCCGCCGCCTTGGAACGCAACCCCGTCAACGTCGGCGACATGGTCGCTGTCTACCTGGACACCCCGCCGCTGCAAATCGCCGCCATGCTGGGTGTGCTGGAAGCCGGCGCCGCCTTCACCGTCATCGACGCCCACCTGCCCGACCCCTGCGCCGCCGCCATGCTGGCGCGGAGTGGGGCCGTCGCCGTGATTACCCTGCCCCACCTCGCCGCGCGCCTATCCCTCGGTGCCGACAGCGAGGCACCCGCGCTGATCTTTAACCAGGACTGGTTCCGCGAACCCATCCACCGCCTCAACGCCTGCCCCGCGAGCGCGAGCGATCCGGCCTGCCTTATTTTCGAAGCGCCCTTCGCCGATCCGCCACGCGCGTTGCGCTACGACCACGGCACCTTACAGCACGCCGTGTTCTCCTTCACGCGCTTGCTCGAACCTCTGGCCGGTGATCGCCTCGCGGTTACCTGTCCCCTCGGCCAACCCGGATCGCTCTACGACATCTTCGGGATGCTCGGCGCCGGCGTCACCCTCGTGCTTCCCGAGAAACCGGCCCGTTTCGAACCCGATCAACACCACACCATGTTGGAACAAGAAGGGGTGACGCTGTGGCGGGCACCCTGGGATCAGGTCACCGCCTTCCTCAACCGCTTCGAGGCCCGGCGCGCCGCCGGCGAACCGCTCACCCCACCCGCGAACCTGCGCCGCCTGATCGTCAACGACAGCCCGCTCCGCGACAGCGACCTCGCCCGGTGGCGCGAGCTGGTTCCCGGCACCGCACTCACCCGATACCACGCGTTCCCGGGTTCGGCCTTGTGGGCGACCTGCCTGGTGCTGGAAGCGAACGACGACGTCACCGGACATGTCCCCCACGGCTTTGCGCTGCCGGGGATGCAAGTCGCCGTGCTGAACAGCCGTTTGGCACCCTGCCCGCTGCATGTTGCCGGGGAACTGGTCCTCGGCGGCCCGCTGCTCGGCCGACCCTTCCCGGAAACCGACGAACCCAACCCGGCCTGGCTGCAACACCCGGACACCGGCGCACGCCTGCTGCGTACCGGCCACAAAGCACGCATCGACGGCAACGGCCTGCTGCACCTGATCGCCGAACCCCCGCGCCACCTGCAACACGGCGGGATGCGCGTGGCCGTTGATGATGTTGAAACCATCCTGCGCAACCATCCCGACGTGGCCGAGGCAAGCTTGCGTTGGACGTCGCGCCCCGGAACCGATGACCAGTTGACCGCCTACTTGGTCCCCGCCCGAGGCGAACAAGGAACACCCACACAGGAAGACACAACCCTGCCCTGTTTCGACCTGGCCGAGGACGAGCCGGCCCCATGGAAACCGGCCATTCCCACCGTGGTCGAACGCTGGAGCGGCGAGCTCCTCGGTCGCGTGCTCGCCTGCCTGCGCCAGATCCAACCAGACGGCGTGGCCGTGCCCAAGTACCGCTATCCCTCCGGCGGCGGTCTCTACCCGGTCCAGGTCTACCTGGTCCTCGCCGATGACGGCGTGCCGGGTTTCGCCGCGGGGATTTACCAATTCCACCCGGCCGAATTCAAGCTGGCTTACCTCAGCGACCAAGTCCCGAGCAACAGTCCAAGCGTCGCCCTGCATTTTGTCGGCCTGCACGACGCCGTCCTGCCGCTTTACCCGGACTGGGGCATCGATTTCTGTTACCTCGAAGCCGGTTACATGAACCGCCTGGTGGCGGAAGAAGCCGATCAACTCGGCCTCAGCTGTAGCCCCGTCAACCCCCGGATCGCCGCCGAGCTTGCCACGATGCTCACCTGGGGTGATAACGAACGCTGGGTCCACGGCACCGCGCTTTGCACCGCGGGCGGTTCGGTCGCGACCACGGAAACTGATCGCGCCGTGCCGCCCGGCTTGGCCGCGGCGGACAGCGCCCCGTCTTTCGAACCCGTCACCGATCCCTTCGCGCGCCTCAGCTTCAAAATGGAACAACGCGGTTTACCCCGTGACTTCGACAGTGCCACGGCCGTTGCGCTGCAACCCGCCGCCGTCGACAGCATTACCGAACGCCTGTTCGCCGGACGCCGTTCGCCCCGGGTCTACGAACAACGCGCCATCCCCGTCGCCGTGTTCGGCAGTTGGCTGGCCGCGTTGCGCCCGCCGGCCTCGGAACAAAACGACCGGGTCGATGCAACCATGTTCCGGTTCCTACTGGAACTCAAGGCCGGCGCCGTTGCGGGTTTGCCCGCGGGTGTCTATCAGTACCAACCCGACACCCACCAGCTACAACAGGTCGCGGCGCGTCCGCGCGCCAAACGCAACGACCACGGCCCCATCAACCGGCCCATTTTCGACAGCGCGGCTTTCACCCTGCTCTTCCTAGCCGATCAATCCACGCCCTACGCGGCCTGGAACCTGGTCGACGCGGGCGACCTGGGTCAACGCCTGATGCACGAGGGCATGCGGTACCACATCGGCGTCTGTCCGCTGGGCGGCATGGACGTGGCGAACTGGCGCGACCTCGCCGCCTTCAGCGAGGGTTACCAGTGCATTCACTTCTTCTTCGGGGGTGCGATTGCCGAAAAGCCGCTCGCCCTTAACGACGCCTTGGCCGAACAACAAAAGATCACCCAACAGATGGTGACGGAACAGCGCGGTGCGGCAGCCATGGCAGACGGCCCGCGCACCTTGACCGCCGCCGAGGCGGGGGTTAACACCGAGGCCTTACAAATCACTTTGACGGAACGCTTGCCGGCATTTGCCTTGCCACACCAGGTCCTGTGGGTCGACCAACTCCCCCAAGACAACAGCATCCTGCTGCAAGAGGAAGAACCCAAAACGGGCGGCGCATCGGGCGAAGGCACCCCACGGGACGCTTTGGAACAGCAAATCGCGGAAGCCGCGGCGGCCATCTTCGAAGTGGAACGCATCGGCACGCGCGACAACTTCTTTGAGCTGGGCGCCAACTCGCTGCAACTGGTCCAGCTCCAGGGCACGCTGCAGGCGCAACTGGATCGCGAGGTAAAGGTCACCGACATCTTCGCCAACCCAACGGTGGTCACGCTGGCAGAGGCTCTCAGGGGCGCGGACCAAGGCCAAGTCGCGGCGGATGAGGCCCGCGACCGAGCCCGCAAACGCAAGCAAGCGCGAGGCACCCGCCGCCGCCGTTAACCCAAAAACGCCAGGGGCTTGAGGAGCCTCGATTTGTCGTTGCACCCACTTGACTTTCAAAAAATAACGGACTAGGTTGGAACTTTAACAAACAAAAAGTTGTGTTAACCTGTTATTGGTTCGACATGACCCAGGCTTCAAGGAGGAGGTGAGGTATGGCCTATCTACCATCAAAAGCCGTTGCGAATGAAATACTGAACCACTCTGAAGCATTCGACGGCTTTACCCCGTTCCAAATCCAAAAGCTTACCTACCTAGCCCACGGATTCTACTACGCACTTTACGGCCAACCGCTGATCAACGAAACCGTGGAAGCCTGGAAATACGGCCCGGTCATCCCAACGCTTTACCATGAGTTTAAAGAGTGGGGCGGCAACCCCATTAAACGCTTCGCACTTGATTTTGTGCCGGCCACCGGGTGGTTCTCCAAGCCGGAAATCCCGGCCACCCCGAATTACAACGGGGCAAAAAGCGTCATTGACCAGGTCGTAAACCAATACGGGCACCTTTCTACCACCCAACTCTACAACCTCACGCACGAGCCGGGCGGCCCCTGGGATCGCGCCTACGAAGAGGGCATTTACGGAAAAGATATTCCCAACGAATTGATTCGAGATCACTTTGCCAACTGGGTTAACGATGCCAACCAATCAAGAGCCGTCTGAACCAAAAATCGTTCCGCCACTGCCCAAGGTCGTCCAAGATCCAAAAGACGATAGCCGGGACGAAGTGTCCTTTTACCAAAACGCCTCGGAACAGGCCCCATCCTTTCACACGCGCACGGGCGAAAGCTCAAAGGAACAGCAGACCCTTTCCAGCATTCAACTACGGGGTCTTCAGCAAGATATCGACGAGCGCAAGAATTATGCGAGCAAGGTTTATTGGTTAGTATGCTTTTGGCTCGGCTTCATTGCCCTAATGTTTATCCTTCAGGGGTTCAATTTCTTTGGTTTTAAGCTAGACAACGAAGTATTAAAGTGGGCCGTGGTCACCATGGGACTTAATGTATTGGGTTTGCTTTTCGCGGTGATTCGCTATTTGTTTGATCGCGGCGGAAAACTGACCATTCCCAACCCGAACGAAGAAATCACCTCAATGTTTTCTGTTCCCGGTGGTGACAAAAAGAAAGAGCCAAAGAAAAAATAGTTATTTGGCATCGGGAAGCCAGGTTTCGTGAACGTGAAGCCAGAGCATGCCGTTGGGTGAGGCGGCGTGTTCGCGGAACACAACCGTGCTCAAACGGCCGCGCTCGCCGTCGCCTTTATCCTGCCATTCCTCGTAGGTGGCCAACCACAAACCTGCGCCGAGGGAACGCACCTTAACGTCGCGCACCCAGATTTTGATGGTTTTGGGCAGCTTGCCGTGGGCTTGTTCCAAGCCGTTGACCAGGGCGGATCGCGCCAACAAGTCGCCGCGTGGCGAGATCAGTTCAAAGTCGGGCGCGAGGTTGTCGCTGAAGCGCGCAAAGGCTTGCGCGGTGCGCGGTAAGGTGCCGGTAAACCAATCTTGGAAGAACTGGTGGAATTCCTCGACTTCACGAACGGCGGCCGCTTTTTTGTCGGTATCGGTTGTCATCGTCTCACCACCCAGAAAAAAGAGCGATCCCGCCAGGAATACAAACCACATTCGCCACCGCCTTTTTGGTCTTTGCCCTTATTCTAGATGAAACAATGTTGTACCCCGGATGGAATTCAACCGTTAAGCGACAGACCGAGACCCTCCAGACGATCCCCGCTCAGGGGTTCCCGATCTGGAAATAAATGACGTCGGGAAATACCCCACGCGCGAGCATCGCCCCGTTAACGGCGATAATGCCGGCTGCCAACAAGGCACGATTCCACGCCTTTTGCTGTTTACTTCGTTCTTCAAAAACGATGGGCAGGGCAAGAAAGGCAGAGATGAGGCAGTTCAAGGGCGAAGGGTTTTGAACGAGGAACACCATCATCACCGCGGCAATTGCACTACCCACGAAACGCCGGCCAAACAGTTCAACAAAAATGAGAATGCCGCACAATACAATCGCCACGTATTGAAATTCATCCATACCTCTTTACCTTTATCACCTAAACCAATGTTCGAAGCGCGCACTTTGAAAACCCTATTCACCTTATGCTGCGTAACTTAGGTGTTATTTGGCTCATCGCCGTGGCGAACGTGTCGAGAAAAGTGCCAGGGCACCCAACCTGGTACACGCAAAAAGGGGCTTGGCTGGATTTCCCTTGCCAAGCCCCTTTCGTTTTAAGCGTTATGACAGACTTATTCCACGGTCACTTGGTCGATGGTAATCGGAAAAGACCAGATGTCCGGTTCGAAATGAATCACGATACCGCCGCGACGAATGCCACGCGCATCGGCCGTGCCCCTGGGAATTTCCCATCCGATGGAATAGCCCTTACTGATAAAGCGTCCATCGGTATTGGAAACCACGTTATCCAGGTTTTGAAGCGACCAAACAAGGTGGCCGTTGTCTTCAAATTGAAACAAAAAACTGGGCTCTGTTTCACAAGCCTTGATCTGATACATGTCGGAACCCACCAGCGTGGGTGAAAAGTTTAAGGCCCGCTGTTGTTCCAATACGTTGAGTTTGTCCGTCATAACCAACAAGGCGTTAAACACCGATTGCCAGTGGAGCAAATCAATGTGGTACTTAGCATTGTCAAGTACCACCCGTTCTTCAAAGCTAAGATCTTTTGGGTTCCGCTGCAAACGATAGCTGCCCAATTCGCCGGCACCTTCGCCAACGGCTTCACTCGGTTGACCGCGCCAAGAAAGAACCACGGTGTTGGGCGAAGCCTCGATTGTCCAAATCAGGTTTTCGGATAGGGGAACCTCGTAAATGTACGTCGGCCCACAAAAAGGGGTGTACAGCTTGTTATCTTGGATCGCGGCCTGGGAAGCGGTTCCTTGGTAAAAGGCATCTTTCAGCATGACCGACGCTTTTAAGACAACCGGCAAGACCTCGGAGAGGCGTTGGGGTTTTTTCGGGTTGAAGTCGGCGAGTGCGGGAAGAGAAAAGCCGGCAACAAGGAAAGCACAGGTTAGGGCGATCAATCGTCTAGGGAATTTCATAGGTCACCTCGTGGATGGTTGGTTAGGGTTTGGACGGCAGACCGCAATGGTGCCAAAGCCAAGCAGAGGACAAGGTGGGGAGTGGCGGTTTCGCCCAAGGCCCCCCCGAACACGGGCTCACACTCACTGATAACACAGGCCTTACCGCCCAACACACAAACAACACGCTATCATATATTTTCAACGAAAACAGCTTTTTCACTTACATCTAAAATAACTTTTTATTCCGCCAACCTTATTTTCCAGAAAGCATTTCCTAACGCCAACGCAAAGCTTCCAGACAACACTTTTCGTCAAAGATTGAGCGCGTTCCCGATGTTTTTATCTAAACTATTTTTTTCAGGCCTTTAACCAAAAACCTTCGCTTCAGCGCCGCTTAGGTCCGAGACAACGTCCAGTTTTCCCCAGAGAAAACCCAACAGATCATGCATGTGCGCTACCAAGCATCGCTCGTCTAAAACCGAATACCAAACAAGCCCCCGTCTTCGCTTGCATCCGTTAGTTTAACGTCCATTACGTAGTCGCTTAAATCGAAGCCGGGTAGGGTTTCCTTGAAGGCATCGTCTTCATTCATGGTTACTATATATTGAAATTGATGCTCTTCCGCCAAACGCGCACCCACCTTTAAGGCACTAATCACCTGGCGTCCATCTACACCGTCGAATAAATGGCTATCGTGAATAAGAAAACCCGGCCCTATTCCGCGCGCGCCACACAAACACATTAGCATCATGTCGAAACAAAAGATCTTCATATTTTTGATGCCTTTGCTTCGTGCGCCTTGAATGGGAAACGAGAAACCCGGCCCATTGGATCCCGTATCGACCTGCATGCTACCTGCCGATTCATAAAGGCTCTTCGAAATATTCTCGTAAACGAGAATCGCCTCCTGCAAACGCGCTTCCTGTTCGACAAAATCCCGTTTCAATCGCAAGCTTAACCTGCTTCGTTCGAAATCCAGCTCGTTTTTGCTCCCTTCTATTTGCAATGCCGATTCATACCGCTGTCGCAGATGATTCACCTCGGCATCCAAACGGGTCCCCTCCGCTTGAAGTTTGGAAAATTGCTCAAGTGCGCCATGGCTGTTCAGGAGGGCCAACAATTCGGAACGCCGTGCGTCCAACACCCCTTTTTGATGGTCCCGTGCCGAAATACGCTGTCGGGCTTCCTCAAGTTCACCCAAGAGGTAATCCTTGCGGTTCCGAATCACCGATTCGTGGAAGCGCCGCACATCGTCGTATTGCTGGAGCGCAACACCCGGCAGGACGACACCGGCTTGCGCATATACCGCCGCCAAATCGAGAATCGCGGGCGGTGCCTCCACGGCCAATGCTGCTTCCATATCGCGTACCGCGGCATGGTCCAAAGTGTTGTCGTTGGCCAGTTCATTTAAGTTACGGGTAATTTGGTCGGCCTCCAACTCTAACGCTCGATATTCAGGGTGAACGCGGAACGCGGCGATTCGCTCTTGCAAAGCTTTTAAACGTCCTTCCTTAACCGTTAATTCGGTCCTAAGGTCGGCAGATTTACCCAGAACAGCGCCGAATGCCCCCTCCTTTGCCGCTTTCTTTAGCTCCTTGAGGGTTTTTTCACGATCTCGAACAAGCTGCCAATCGGCAGCGATTTGCCAATCAAGCCCGAGTAGGTACAAAAGCGACACTTGAATATCTACCAGTTGCTGCATACCCGCCTGTTTTTCAGGAGCGGTAAAACCGCCACTTTGTTCCCGACGCGCAAAATAAGCGAAGAGAGAACGAAAGGTCGGCTTTCTTCCTTGCGCCGCAACACCAACGCTCCCAAGTTCAAACAAACGACGGCCAAGTATTTCGTTCCATTGAGTGTTGGCGAGGGTTTCCGGTTCACTTTCAGGCGCCTTTACCACCGGTTTGGCCTTGTCCCTCGCAGTTCGAGAAACCACAAAAGAATCGGCCCCAAGGTCCAGGCTCATCTCAAATGTTCTACCGCGCAATGCAGGCGCGCGAAACAATGATTCCTTGTTCGCCATTGCCCCCAGCAAATAATGGACAATTTCGACCAAGCTGGTTTTGCCCGCCCGATTGCGGGTTTGTCGATCACTCGCCCCGTGTTCCTTGTGCGCCAAGAGGACATTGAGACCAGGCGAGAAGGTCAGCGTTTTAAAACTAGGCAAACTGGATGTAATTTGGTGGATCATGTTTCACCGGGGAGCAAAACCCCATCCTCCAAACGCACCGCGCCCATCATGAAGAGTAAGTCAAGTGCGAGAATAAAATGATCGTAGGGGAGCCTGAAATCTCGCGCACGGGAAACGGACTCCCACAAAGAGGAAACGGTACGCGGCGCTTGCAATGTTTTGAGAATCAGCGCACCAATGGTGAGCAGGGCACGATCTTGCGACAGGTGTTTTGAGGGTAAAATCACAGGTCCTCCCCCTTCGGCTTTTCAAAAATATCACATCGTTCGAAGAAGTAGGCAAGGACCGCCAACACGGGAACCTCATGTTCGCCGGTTCCCCGTTGGGAACCCCCAGCCCACGCTTGAAGCTCGCCAAAAATGCGATTGGGGATCATACGCCCACGCAATCCGGCGTACCGGGCCCGAAAGGCCCCGGCGATGCGTTCCCCAAACAGCGGATCATGCCAACGATCAAAAAACCGCGCTACCAAGGGTGTTTTTATGTAGCCGGCCTTGAGAAGCGCCGCGGTGCTCTCCGACAAAGCATTCGCCTCTATTTTTCCCATAGGTACATCATCCACCACAAGACTGCCGACAGGTGGTTGGCCGGCAATGTGCTCAAGAACCACCTGCAATTCGTCAAAACCTAGTTTTGCCTGAGTTGCCTCTGTAGGCGCCGGCCCAAACCATTCGGCCATCGTGTCGCGTTCCAGCTGCTCAAATATCTTTCGAAGCTCATGTTCACCCCATGCGTCTATGTCAATTCCAGGGTGAGTCTGCTTAAGGGTTAAAAAGGTTTCCATTACCCCGGGCGGTAAGCCAGGCGCATTATGCACAAAAATCCATTTATGAAAATGTGAGCGCCAATGCCGCACGGCACCTTCGAAGTCTTCTTTGATTTTTTTTACAGCTTTGTACTCAGTCATCTCGAGCGGAGCATAAACCTGAAACAAACAACGTTCCGACTGAAGAAATCCGTCATTCTTTCGATCACCTCGGTTACCCCAAGGAACACAAGGCAGGAAATCATGACCGTATGCGCGGTTCATTAGCGCTTCGAAAAGCGTTTGGAATTCGTTTCCTTTTGCTCTTAAAAAGGCATTCTCAAACCTTGAAATATAATAGGCTCGTTGCAACTTCATTCAAAGACTACTTCACTTAGATTGAGAAATACTTCTGGGATTCACTAATTATAAACAAACCCGTTGAATTTCTTCACAAAAATGAACCAAACACTGACTTAGGGTGAATGCTGCTTAGCGCTGTTTCCCGAGTGACCGCGGCGCCGGGCTCGCCTGTGCTATAATCACGGCGCTGATCTTCCCCCACACAACCCAGCTTCACTGGTGGTCCCGGCGCCCTCGCGCCACGCGTCGCCGCCTATGCCCCGTCCCTCGGAAAGAGGCTCATGAAACCTGCCGACGATTTTGATTTGAGCGCCGACATGACTGGGCGCCACATCGGCCCCTACCTGCTCCAACAACAATTGGGCCGCGGCGGCATGGGTACCGTCTACCTCGGTATTCGCCAAGACGATGAGCTAAGCATGAAGGTCGCGGTGAAGCTGCTGCACCGCGAGTGGTCGACCCCACGCGTGCTGGCCCGCTTCCGCCGCGAACGCCAAACCCTGGCCGACTTGCGCCACCCCAACATCGCCCAACTCATGGACGCGGGCACCACCGACGACGGCCATCCCTGGCTGATTATGGAATGGGTCCAGGGCACCCACATCGACGTTTGGTGCGCCGAGAACAACGCCTCCACCGAACGCATCCTGCTGCTGATCCGCAAGGCGGCGCAAGCCCTCGGCCACGCCCACCGCACCGGCGTCATCCACTGCGATATCAAACCCCAAAACCTGATGATCAACCGCGACGGCGAACCCAAGCTGCTCGATTTCGGCATCGCTCAAATGGCGGTCGACGACGGCGAAACACCGACCGCCAAGGGACGCGAATCGCTGATGACCCCCGCCTACGCCGCGCCCGAACAGAAGGAAGGCACCATCTCCGCCGCCGCCGACGTCTACGCGCTCGGCCTGGTCCTCCTCCAACTGCTGATCGGGCGCCCGCCCGCCCGGCTCGGCTGCGACCCGCTCGAGGCGGTGACCCGGCTCACCCTGCACGGACGCCAACCCATTCAACGCGATTTCAGCGACAACGACGCCACCCTCACCAGCAAATACGATCCCACCATGGATCCCCAACCTAGCGACGCCGAAGGGGAACCCACCGAACCCGGCGACCCGCTTCCCGAATCGCTGGGTTACGTGATGCGCCGCGCCCTGGCGCCGACGATCAACGACCGCTTCCCATCCATGGACGCCTTCGTGAGCAGCCTCGACCAAGTGCTCACCGCCATGCGCGGCGACGAACCGGACCAACGCCGCGGCGGAACCCGGTACGACGCGGTTTTTTGGTGTCACCCCGATTTCGCCGACCGCGTGCGCCACCTGGTCGCCTTGCTCCAGCGCGAACCCGGTCTGACGGCGGTCTACCCCTCGGACCAAAATCCCGGTTCGCGGGCGCTGCACCATACCCTGGAACAGGCCAAGGTGTGCGTGGTCTGCCTCGGCGATCCAACCGATGCGGCCGAAAAAACACCCTGGCAATGGGCACCGGCGCTGCGCGACAAACTCGCCTTCCACGCCCGTCTCTACCATTTCCTACCGCTCCTGCTCCCCCACGCCGCCTTCCCCGAAAAACAAAGCTTATTACCCAGTTTTCTGCGGGGCAAAACCTGGCTGCGCCTGGAGGATATCGCGGTGGAGGGCTTGCAACCGCTGGTCGCGGCGATCCGCGGTATTCAAGGCGAAGGACAGGTCCGCGAGCTTCCGCCGGGAACCTGTCCCTTCCGCGGCCTCGAGGTCTTCCGCGAACAAGATCGCCACCTTTTCTTCGGCCGCGAGGCGGTTTCACAACGCATCGCCGAATACATCTTGCGCCGACCCTTCGGCGCCGTGCTGGGCCCCTCCGGCAGCGGCAAATCCTCGCTGGTCCAGGCCGGGGTCAACCCGCGTCTGCGCGCCTTCGGCTTCGAAATCTGCCTGTTCCGCCCCGGCCACCTACCCACCGCCCATCTGGTCGGCGCCCTGCGCGAGGTGCTGCCCGACTTCTTCGGCCGCTCCCACCAAGTCCTCGAACACCAACTGCGCACGGTACCGGGCCGGCTCAGCGCCCTCGCGGCCGAGTTCCGCCTGCGACACGGTCGCCGCCTGCTGGTGGTGGTCGATCAATTCGAGGAAATCTTCACCCAATGCAAAAACCTGGCGGAACGCAAGGTCTTCGTCGACGCGCTCTGCAACGCGGTGGAACACAGCAACGACCACCTCCACCTGCTGGTCACGATGCGCTCCGATTTCCTGGGCAAATGTGCCGTTTTCCACGACCTCAACGACCTGATCACCGACCATTTCCTCCAACTCGGTCCCATGAACCGTGAGGAGCTGGCGCGCGCGGTGGAAGCCCCGGCCCGCCTTGCCGGACTCAACCTGCAGGCCGGCCTGCTCGAACAGGTGCTCAACGAGGTCAGCGGTGCACCCGGCGCCCTGCCCCTGCTGGAACACGCACTGCTGGAGCTCTACCAAAAACGCGAAGGTCCCTTACTGACGCGGCGCGCCTACGACGAGATCGGCGGCATCAAAGGCGCCCTCGCCAAACGCGCCGAGTACGAATACGGCCGCCTCAACCCGACCCAACAGCACGTGTTGCGCAAAATGTTCATCCTTGCCCTGATCCAGCCGGGCGAAGGCACCGAGGACACGCGCCGTCAAGCAACAGGCCCCGAACTCATCGCCATCGGCGGTGCCGAGGTTCCGCCGCTCCTGCGGACCTGGACCGAGGTTCACCTGCTCACGGCGTCGCGCGATACGGCCCGCGACGCGGAAGTTTACGAGGTCGCCCACGAGGCGCTGATCGGCAGTTGGTCGCGCATCAAGGAATGGATGGAGGAAGGCCGCGAAACGGCGCGCCTGCTCAACCGCCTGCGCCAATTCGCAACCACCTGGGACGAAGCCGGCCGCGACGAGGACCATCTGTTGCGCGGCGGGCCCTTGTTCCAAATGCAAGAGCTGGTGCGCACGGAAGAAGCCCATTTGGGCGAGCGGGAGAAGGCGTTTGTGGCGGCGGGTCTGGCCCTCGCGGCCCAACAGAGCCGGAACGTTGAGGCAACGGCCACCGCCCTGCGGCGGCGCAAAAACCACGCCCAGGTTGCCTCGCTGGCGGCCTTGCTGCTCGCCGCCTTCGCCTTCGCCATGCTGTTCCAAGCCAACCACGAACGCGACCGCGCCAACCACGAACGCCAACGGGCGGAGACGGCGCTCCGAGAAGCCGAGGCGCAAACGCTGGCCGGCAATTTCAGCCTGGCCACCATGCTCACGGAAGAAGCGGGCCTCGCCTTGCAAAAACACCAAAGCGGACGCGCCTGGTTGTATACCCTCGCGGCCCTCTCCCACGAAATTCCGGCCGACCGCGACCTGCCGACGGCGCTAGGGCGCTTCGCCGATCCCAAGATGGGCGACGTGGACCGCCTGATATGGTCCTCCCCGGCCAATCCCGGCGCGGTCCGCTCGGCCTTCCACCCCGACGGACAAAGCGTCGCCGTCGCAAGTTCGGATCACCGCATCCGCCTGCTGGATCTGAACAACGGCGGCCCACGCGGCATGTTGCAGGGTCACAACAACCTGATCAACGCTCTCGCCTTCCATCCCAACACCGACCAACCGCTGCTGGTCTCGGCCGGAGACGATTACGCGGTACGGCTGTGGCGCTTACCCAGCGAGCCTTGGGTCATGGCCGCCGCGGTGGCAACCCTGACCCACGAACACCCGGTCGTTGACCTGGCCTTCTCGCCCGACGGTTCCTTGCTGGCCGCACTCACGGACCAAGGCGGGATTTTTCTCTACCAAGTCGACCCACGGCAACCCGAGCAAACACGCGCCGCGGCCGAGTACCACCCGTCCGAGGCGGTTCCCTTCCGGGTCGTCCGCTTCAACGCCGAGGGTGATCAGCTTATCGCCGGTGATAGCCAGGGCCGGCTTCATTTCCTTCATCTGGACGACCAGACGCGGAGCAAACGCACCGGATTCACCTATGCGGCAATCATCGGCCTCGAGGCGACGGCACAAGGTTGGATCACGCTGCACGAGGACGGTGACTTCTACCTGTGGCGCGACGGCCCTCAAGACCCGGTTCGCCCCGCGAGCACCGCACCCGACAACGCGCTCGCGCTGGCAGTTTTGCCCAACCGCACGCAACTCATGACTTACCACGCCTCGGGAACGCTGCGTTTGTGGGATCTGAAAAGCGGAAAAAACACCTGGCGTCAAGCCACCGACTTGTTCCAAACGCTCACCGAAAACGACGAACTCCCCGCGCCCAAGCAACCGCAGCTGGCGATGGATCGCCACCACGGCCGCGCCGCGCTCAGCAACGGTGAATGGAGCCTGTGGCAAGCCCACCAAAACGGTCCCCGACGCGCGCTGGGCGGGCACCGTGCCGCCGTCTGGGACGTGGCCTATTCACCCGACGGTCGCCTCATTGCCAGCAGTTCCCGCGACCGCCGCGTCATCCTTTGGGACCGCGAAACAGGTTTGCAAAAACGCGTTCTCCTCAATCAGAAAGACGATATCTTCACGATTGCCTTCTCGCCCGACGGCCGTTTCCTCGCAAGCGGTTCCTCCGACAGCACCATCGCACTGTTTGACCTGGAACAACCCGAGGCCCCGCCACGCATTCTCAAGGGCCACACGCTCGCCGTACGCGACTTGGCCTTCTCCCCGGACGGTGCTTTCCTCGCGGGAAGTTCCTACGACCACAGCATCCGAATCTGGAACCTGGCAAAGGGCACGGCGGCGATTCTCCAGGGCCACGACAGCGTGGTGTGGAGCATCGCCTTTTCCCCGGACGGCCAAACCCTGGTCTCGACCTCGGCCGATAGCCAAGTCATCCTGTGGGACTGGGCCGCCGGCAAGCAGCGCCGCGTGCTGCGCGGCCACGACGCCGATGTCTGGACCGCGGCTTTTTCCCCCGACGGCAGCATGCTGGCAACAGGTTCGGCCGACCACCGCGTTTTGGTCTGGAACCTGGCCGATTTCACCATTCGCCACGAACTGCGCGGCCACACGGCTTCCTCCCTGGCGGTCCGCTTTTCTCCCGACAACCGTTTGCTGGCCTCCGGCTCCTACGATGCCACCGTCGCCATTTGGCGCGTGGACGACGGCGCGCTGGTTACCAAACTCAGTGACCACAACGACGGTGTCTGGAATCTGGCCTTCTCACCCGACGGCCGCGAGCTGGCCACGGCCTCCTACGACAACACGTTCAAACGCTGGGCCGTTCACGAATCCGACCAGGCCGATACCATCAAAGCCCACGCGGCGGCCATCCTCGGCCTGGCGTTCTCGCCCGACGGCCGCACCGTCGCCTCGGCCTCCATGGACCAATCCATCAAACTCTGGGATTTCCCCTCCGGCAAACCCATCCAAACCCTGCTCGGACACAGCGCCGCGGTTTGGTGCATTTCTTTTTCACCCGACGGCCGCCTCATCGCATCGTCCTCCTACGATCAGTCCATCACCGTTTGGGACAAGGAATCGCGCCGTCTGCTCCACCGCCTGGAAGACCACCAGGGCGAAATCCGCAACGTGGTTTTTTCACCGGACACCAATCGCCTCGCCTCCTGTGCCTACGACGGCTCGGTCAAAATTTGGGACACGGACACCGGAAAACACGTCATCACCTTCGACGGTCACATCAACGAAGTCTGGGGTTTGGCGTTCTCACCCGACGGCAAACGCCTCGCCAGCGCGTCCATCGACCAAACCGTGCGACTCTGGGACATGGAAACCCTCAAACCAACCAACGCGTTGCGCGCCCACGCCTCCGAGGTCTGGGACGTGGCCTTTTCCCCCGACGGCACCCTGCTGGCCACCGCCTCACGGGACAAAACCATCAGCCTGTGGGACAGCGAAACCCTGACGCCGCGCGGGACGCTCTCCGGTCACGAGGCCCCCATCTGGTCGGTCGACTTCTCACCGGACGGTCGCTTCTTGGCCTCGGCCTCCGTCGACGACACGGTGCGTGTTTGGAACCTGGCCACCCAACGCCCTTTTGCCGGGTTTCACGCCGCCGGCGGCAACGCCAACAATGTCGTCTTCTCACCCAACGGGGACACCCTGGTCTCGGCCCATGACGACGGCACCCTGCGCTTCTGGCGCCTCAACCAACTGGAACCCTTTTCTGCGATGGCTGGGTCCCACGACGGTTGGCGCACGCTGCGCGAACGCTCCTTGTTCCATTTCGGTTACCGCTTCGACGGCGTCTCGCTCGACTACGAACCACGCGTGTCCTTGGTCAACCCGGACGGCACCCCGCTGGGCCAAGACCACCCATTCACCCAACTCTACCGGCCCAAACCCGGGGAAACCCCGCTCATAGAGTGGCTGCAGCGGCAACCGGCAACCCCCCTCAATACCGAGGCCGCGAACTTTCCCAACTAATCGATTACTTCATACACACGGCGCGGACCTGGCTGAGATCGGTGTGGCCGTCGAGTACTTTGATAATGCCGTCCCGCAGCAGGGTCAGCATGCCTTCAGCAATGGCGACCTTGCGGATTTCATCCACCGTTTTGCTTTCCAACACGACTTTTTTCAATCCATCCGAACCCATGAGCAACTCGTGAATGCCCATGCGGCCGCGGTAACCCGTATCCGCACATTCACCGCAACCCACCGCGGTCTGCAACTGAAAATCAGGGCTCCAGGTCCGCTTCAGGTCGCGATCAAACTCGGCGGGCCCGTAGGCGTTGCGCAATTCATCAAACAGATCTTTGCTCGCCGGCTTCTCCTGCTTGCAGGCTTTGCACAGGGTGCGCGTCAGGCGTTGCGCCAGAACCGCCAGCAAGGCGTCGGCAAAGTTAAACGGATCCAAGCCCATGTCGAGCAGGCGCGTCACCGTTTCGGGCGCGCTGTTGGTGTGCAGCGTGCTGAATACCAAGTGGCCGGTCAGCGAGGCTTCGATGCCCGTCGCCGCGGTTTCGTGGTCGCGCATCTCACCAATCATGATCACGTCGGGGTCGGCCCGCAAAAAGGCACGCATCGCGGCGGCGAAATCAAAGCCGATCTTCGGCTGGACGTTGACCTGACGCAAACCGGGCTGGGTGATTTCCACCGGATCCTCGGCCGTCCAAATTTTAATGTCCTCGCGGTTGATGAACCCCAGCGCCGAGTGCAAGGTGGTCGTTTTCCCCGAACCGGTCGGTCCCACCACCAGAATCAACCCGTAGGGTTCGCGCACGATGGAACTAAAGCGTTCGTAGTTATCGGGATGCATCCCGAGTTTATCCAGCGGGATCGGCTTACTCGCGGCAAGAATCCGCATCACGATGTCCTCGTTGTTGACGCCGGAAGTGGGAATCACCGCCACCCGCAGTTCAATGACCTTGCCGTCGGCCATGCGAAAGCGGATTTTGCCGTCCTGGGGTTTGCGTCGCTCGGCAATGTCGAGCTGGGCCATAATTTTAAGCCGCGAAACCAGCGCGGTACGGTGCGAGGCCGGAATCGATTGGTAGGTATAACAACTGCCGTCGCGACGGAAGCGAATGCGACAGGGCAAATTTTTACCTTGGGGTTCGATGTGAATGTCGGAAACCCCGGCGCGATAGGCGTCGGAAATAATTTTGTTGGCCAGACGCACCACGACCCCTTGAACCTCGTCGCTTTCGGCATCGTCGTCGTCCTGATCGATCACCTCGCCCATCTCGCCGGCCGACAGTTCGGTCAAAATCTCCGCGAACTCGTTTTCCTCAACAACAGGATCATCTTCGCTTTCCGCCGTCACCCCGTAGGACTGGTTCAGGTAATCCTGAATATCACCCAGCAGGGCGACGTGGACCTCAAGGCGGGGAGCCAGGTTGACCGATTTGATCAGGTCGATTTTGTTGAGGTCGAAGGGGTCGACCACCGCGACCTGCATCACGCCGCCCTGACGGGCGATGGGTGCACAGCCGTGTTTGCGCCAAAAATCCATTTTGACGCGTTCGACCAGATCGGCGGGCATCTTGGCTTCGCCGTCCCAAGCAAAAGCGGGCACGCTGTAGAAGTCTTGCAGCGACTGCGTCAGTTGGCTTTTGTCCAGCTTATAGCGGTTCATCAGGTGGCGGCCCAAGCATTGGTGGTTCACCCGTGCGTGGGTGACCGCTTCTTCCAGTTGCTCCTCGGTGAGCAGACCGCCGTCGACCAAATCACCGTAAAGGCGGCGGCGCCCACCCTCCGCGCGCCGACACTTGTTCTGGTTAAAAAAAGCAATCGCCAGGGTGCTCGCGAGGTGACGCGCGCCAACCACGACCTTGTCGGGAAAGGCCGCCTCCGGCTCGGCCCGATTGTTGATGACCTGAAGGACACCGAGCAGGCGCTTTTCAAAGAGGAGCGGTACAGCCAAGACTTGGCGGGTGCGGAACCCGGTGGCTTTGTCCCAGCGACCGTCGAAACGCAACTGGGGATGAATCGCTTTCAGGGAAGCGGCGTCATAGACGTTGGCGATGTTAATGGTTTGACGGGCGACCGCGGTAAAACCGGCCAAACTGTTGGTGTCCTTGGCGACGCGGATAATTTGCCGCGGGTAGCTCCCGAATTTAATCGAAAAGAGGCGGTCGTGTTTGGTATCCACGGCAAAAATGGTGATGCGCTCGGCGTTGAGCAGCTTGGCGATGGGTTCGGACATGGTGGCCAAGATCGTGGAAATATCCGGCGCGGCATGAATTTCCTGGTTCACGGCGTTAAGCTGGGTTTGGAAGGTCAGTTCCCCTTGCAGCGATTGCGGTTCACGAACAGCCATAGGTCCCTCCGAGGTGAGGCGGTTTTCTTGTTCGTATCGGACACAAACCGCAAAGCAAAAGATTTGGCGGAAGGAAACCGAAACATAAAAAAGAAGCGGTGTCAACTTTTCTCGCACAAAGCAAAAACCACTGCTGTTGCAGCCTTTAAGCAAAAAAAGGGGGGGCCGTTGTGGCGGTGGCCGCGGCGCCCTTCCAATTTTTTGGTAACGAAGCGCCGGGGGATTTGGGTCGCCGCCCACCACAATGTGATCTAGCCCACACGCCCAACCGGCAAGAGCTAATCCCCAGAGTCGATACAACATACCCAACGGAAGGAACAGGGCGGCATGGTGAAATTTTAGTTTTCAATGCAAATATGTTAGAATTTCCGCCGAAACATTTGTGTAAATCCGTCGTCCAACCGATAGAATGTTGTAGACGATACGGTTTGTAGTCCTCGGGACACAAACCACAGGGGACACCTCTTGAGAATCGACGCCAATCCCATCCAATTACTGAGAGAAGTTTTTAAGCCGCTGCCACCGACGGCTGAGTTGGACGCGCCCGAGGGCGAGGACAACAAGGACAGCGTTTTGGATGCAGTGGTCATCAGCGATATGGCGCGCATTCTAGCGGAACAGAAAGATGAGGCCCAAACCGCCGAGACGGAAGAAGCGGAACGCGCCGACCTGGCCGCAATCGGCGAAGACGAAAACGATGGGGAAGCGGAAGAAGTCGCGGTTGAAGAAGAACCCGCCGCCGAGCCCGTCGTCACCACGGCATTGGCCACCGAAGAAATCGCCGTTGACGTTGAAGAAGTAACCGAGCAGGTTGAAGCGCCTGAAGTGGAAGAAGCCCCACCAGAACCCGCCGCCGAGCCTGAAGCCGAGACACCCGCCGTCACCACCATCAGCCTGGAGCAATCGGCTTAACATTGCTTTTTTAACCGCCCGGATGTCGGCACCTTCAGCGCCTGCTTGGTGTGAACCCCAAGCACCCAGGGCGTTGCCCTGGGCTGTCATAGGTAACCCTTACAGGGTAGCCGGGGGTGGCGAGGCTACGCCTCGCGTTTAAATAAAGAATGGGCCACGCATGGCGGTGTGCGTGTACCTTCGGCACACGCCGGATCAACCCCCAAGTGAAGATGGCGGGTGGCCGTAGGCGAAGACCGGGATCAATTGCGCGTGAACATCATGGTTGGGTGCGAAGGCAAATGTGGGCCGTTGAACCGGTTCGTCCTGACGGGACGAACACACCGCCATGCCGGGCCCACCATTGATTTAAACGTTCGCCGCAGGCGGACCTCAACCCGCTGTCCTGTAACGACTAACTATGGCAGCGAAGGGTCGGGCCCTTTGAAAAAGGGGCCTACCCTGGGTCACCGCGGTACCCAAAAAGCAGGCGCTGAAAGTGCCGGCAAAAGAGCCGGGGGTGGCGAGACTACGCCTCGCGTTTAAATAAAGAATGGGCCACGCATTGCGGTGTGCGTGTACCTTCGGCACACGCCGGATCACATGCCAACCGTCCATGCCCCTGTACGGTTCCCCCGCGCCCGATCACCGTTGTCCGCTTGTCTCCGGCACACGCATCAATTTCCCGTCTCGACCGGCCCTTTACCCCGCTTGCATCCGCCTCACTTTTCACACCCTATCCCGAATGCTAGGATGGAACAACGCCATCCCGTTCCGTTCCATCGATTCCTTGTGAGGCAATACCCATGACCAAAACCGAACCGGTCGTACTCGAGGTTCGCGCGGCCCACAAACGCTATGGTGATCGCGCCGCGCTCAACGGCGCCGCCTTCGCCCTTCACCAAGGCGAGTGGTTGGCCCTGCTCGGCCCCAACGGCGCCGGTAAAACCACGCTGGTGCGCACCATCGCCGGCCGGCTTAAGCTGGACCAAGGCGAGATTCTGCTCCACGGCAACGCTTTACAAGCGGGCGACCAAAAACAACGCGCCAAGCTGGGCATCGTGCCCCAAGAGCTGGCCCTCTACTCCAACTTAACCGCGGTGGAAAACCTCGAGGTGTTCGGCCGCTTCCACGGCGTCTCCGGCGCGACCCTGCGCGATAAAATCCGCTGGGCACTGGACTGGATCGCGCTCAGCGACCGTGCCCATGACCACGTCAAAGGTTTTTCCGGCGGCATGAAACGACGGCTCAACATTGCCGCCGCCGTCTTGCACCAGCCCAGCGTAATCCTGCTCGACGAACCGACCGTGGGGGTTGACCCCCAAAGCCGCGAACGCATCTGGCAAATGCTCAACGAGTTACGCGCGGACGGCGCCTCGCTGATGCTGACCACCCACCAATTGGACGAGGCCCAAACGATCTGTGACCGCATCGTCATTATCGACGGCGGGCAAACCATCGCCGCCGGCACCCTCGACGAACTGATCGAACAAACCATCGGCAGCCGCCGCGGCGTGTTCTGCAAGGTCAAGAACGCGGAAGGCACGGTCGCCGAGGAAGAGCACACCGTCGACGACCTCGCCGATGCGTTGCCAGGCATTCTTGCCGATTTGAAAGGTGGCGACAAACAGCTCCTCGACCTTCGGATCCAAACACCCAGCCTGCAAGCGGTGTTTCTACACCTGACCGGAAAGGATTTGCGCGAATGATCGGAACCATCCTCAAACTCAATTGGCTCACGCTGAAACGCGACCCGGTCGCCCTAGCGCTCAGCTTCATCATGCCGCTGATTTTTTTCACGATCTTCGCGGTCATCTTTGGCGGGGGCGGCGGTAGCAACGGCGGCATGAACCCGATCAACGTGCTGGTCGTCGCCGAACCAACCGATGCCTTTGCCGAAAAGTTCGTCACCAAATTGGCCGAACAACCCTCGCTCACCATCACCCGCTTCGAAAACCTCGACCCGGTCCCGCAAGGGGACCCTGAAACCGTTGCGCACCAACAGGTTCGCGCCGGAACCTATGACGCCGCACTCATGCTGCCCAGTCCCCTGGAACAATCCGTGGGCAATTTCGGCGTCGGCGGCGGCGACAAAGCGGTACTGGTTTACGACGCGGCCAATCCCGTCGCCCGCTTCGCCTTGGCCGGCCTGATTCAGGCCAACGTGATGCAAACCGCGCCGGACATCATGCTGAACCGCGGCATGAGCATGTTCGGCGACCAGGGCGCACCGCTCACCCCGCAACAGCAACAACTGGTGGACGAGGCCCGCGATTTTCTCAACGCGGAGGGCGCTCCGGCAAGTACCGGAGCCGGCGGTACCGCGGAACTGCTCCCCCTCGACGCCCGCGACGCGCGCGACTCGGGCGAAACGGGCGAAGAAAAGCAAAGCCCGAGCACCGTGGCCTATTACGCCGCGGGCATCGGCATTATGTTCCTGTTGTTCAGCATGACCGCCGCCGGGGGTTCGATCCTCGAGGAAGAGGAAAGCGGCACCCTCGACCGCCTGCTCAGTTCCCAGCTCGGGATCAACCAACTCATGCTGGGCAAATGGCTGTTCTACACCATCTCCGGCGGGCTGCAACTCACGGTGATGTTTGTCTACGGCGCGCTGGTGTTCGCGATCCCGCTGTTTACGGTCAAAACCATGACCGCCTTCCTGCTGATGACCACGGTCTCCGCGATGGGGGCGGCGGCGTTCGGCATGTTCCTGGCCACGGTGAGCAAAAGCCGCGCCCAACTCAGCGGTTTGTCGACGGTGGTCATTTTGATTATGTCGGCTGTCGGCGGCAGCATGGTCCCGCGCTTTATCATGCCGCCCGCCATGGCCACCGCGGGAAAGTTCACCTTTAACGGCTGGGCCATCGACGGGTACCTCAAAATCTTCTGGCGCGCCGATCCCAACCACAATCTGGCCGAGGCCCTCCTGCACATCGCCCCGGAACTGGCAGTCATCGCGCTGATGGCCGCGCTCATGTTGGGCGGCGCAATCTTCAGTGCCCAGCGTCGCCAGGCGGCCTGAGCCGACGAAACGGTGGTTCGTGCCGCAACAAGCACGAAACCTTAAAAAACGCGGGCGTGGGGACCCAAACCACAAGGGGTACCCAACCCCCAAAGGTAGAAG
>NZ_JAFREP010000011.1 GCF_017377855.1 Acanthopleuribacter pedis | reverse complement strand
CCAACCACTCACCATAACAACCCGGGGGGGTGTCCCCACACCCCCGTGGGGTCCCCACGCCCGCAATGGTATAAGTGGGCGTCCGCGGTGTCGAACCCGATGGTTTTACGGCACCCTGCTTTTGCCGCGAGGAAGGAGAACCGAGATGTCCGCGTGTCCCTGTACGCCCGAAAACGCTTACGCGCAGTGCTGCCAACCCTTTCACCTGGGTGACCAACAACCGGAAACCGCCGAAAAACTGATGCGCGCCCGTTATTCCGCCTACGTCAAAGGCGAGGTCGATTTTATTTTGAACACGACCCACCCGGCCAAACGTCCGCTGGTCGATCCCGAAAGCGTTCAAGCCTGGTCCGACGAGTCGGAATGGCTCGGCCTCGACATTGAAGGCACGGAGGAAGGCGGCCCCGGCGATGAACGTGGCACCGTTACCTTTAAAGCGCACTACCGCCTGGAGGAAACCGAACGCAGCCACCACGAACGTTCCATTTTTTCCAAAATTGACGACGTCTGGTTTTACGAGGACGGTAGTTCGGCCCAACTCCGCCGCGAGGCCAAGGTCGGCCGCAACGATCCCTGCCCCTGTGAAAGCGGCAAAAAATATAAAAAATGCTGCGGCGCCGCGTAATCCTCCCGCGATGAATCTCCAAAAAAAAACAGGACCCTCAGGAAGAAAGCCAACGCATCCAAGCCCTGGCACGGTTCAAAGCTCCCGCTGAACCAGCGCCAAACACCAACACAACCCTTTGAATCGGTTAAACGTACGCACTTTCCCACAGGCTTCTGAAGGGTGCCGAGGGCAAAACCGGGCTTACTTGATACGGCCATGGCGGTCGATCCCCTTACCCAGAGTTGCGTGATCTGCATCACAGCCTAACCGCCTCCACACTTTCTCCTGAATTCCTTCATACTCTCTTGGAATTTCGCTCCCATATTTTCGCAGCAAGTAAGCCACGGCACTTTTTCAGTCCCATTCTTCAACACCTTGCCTTTACCCGCATTACTCACAAGGAATTCTGCTATGAAGCCGAAAGCCATGCGATTACGAGGGGGCGGCCATCCGCATTACTCGGTCGAGCCGCCTTCGCCTCAGCTGCTACGCCGAATGGTCGGCCCCCTGCGCCGTCTCTCGGTCGTAATCTTCGTACTCACAAGGCTTTCTGCTTCTCGCAACGAATCCTTGTGAGAAATGCGGGTTAACCCGCCCTGTGCCCCCACGCTTACTTTTTGAACGAACGACTCGATACATGCCCGCCCCACACGACGCATTTTTTAGCGCGTTTCCTTATGAGGAATTTTTCGCACGCGGCATCCTGCTCCTTCGCCTCTATACCGTCGCCACAAGCCACATCAGGAACCCAGCCGCCAAGCTTCACCCACCGTCCCGTCACGGCTCATGCCGATTGTCCCGGCGGTGGGGTCGGCCCTGGGTTGTTCCTCGAGGAGTTCCCATGTTTCCATCGCTGCAAAGCACCAAGCAACGTCAACGATCTTTCTCTGAGCCTATTTTGCCGAAACGACCCAACCCCATGGGTATGAAAGGAATCGATTCCCAAAACAAAAAAACGTCACCCCCCTCACCCAACGGTAAAGATCAACACGTGAGTAAATCGATCCCGCCCCAGCAAATTCAATTAAACAATGCAAAAGTGCCCACGCCAAAACGCATCCAGTTGCTGCAATTACAAATCGCATCCACCCATGATAAACAATACAAAAACAACACCAGTGGGCTCCTGGACAAGGTCGATTTAGTATTTGAAGCCTTTGCCAAAATGCACGACCAGAACTTTACCGACAACCGTAAAGGCACCGCCCCGGTATACACCCTTCCCGAATTTTTTTGGAGCGATTTCAAATCCAACCTCACCCAGGACCAAAAAGAAATGCTCATGGCCGCCATCCAAGAAAAAGCCGCCAGTCCCAAGTTTGAAGGCGCGATTTTTGTCCTCGGCACCATGTGTACCGCCCAACCTCCCGAAAGCTTAACCGCGCTGCGACCGCAAGACTTACACATGCTTCAGGACCAATTGGGCAGTGATGAGTGCGATCTTAGTGCCGCCTATCAGGAGGCGATGGGGCCGGAGGTCGAGAATTGCGAACAGTACCGCAACGAACCACGAGCGTTGCTCGCCACCGTGGGCGACATGCTCAACGCGCGCCTCGACGCGTTAAACATCCCCCGCGATACGCCACCCGAAAGATTAGGCGAATTCAATTTCAATCGCGAACAAGAGTTGGCCACGATTGTTGAGACCGTTAAGAAAATGGCCACCCACCGCGACGCGCTCAAAACACTGGCATTCATGCCCAAGGGGAGTTACCTCAGCTCATCTAAAATAGAAACTTTCCGTCAAAAAGTCGCCAAAAAGGATTGGCCGGGCGCCCGTAAGCTACTCAAAAAAGGCCTGGCACCGAGTTTCAAACAAAAGGACCTCGACAATCTCATCAGTAAAGATCTCCGGGCCATCAACGACTTCTTCCAAACCTTCGGTTCTAGCAAGAGCAATTTCTCCAAGCTGGCGAACACCTTTCGCAAGTTCTATTATCCCAACTCGGCGACCATGCCCGAACGAGAGGTTTACGAGGAACGGGTAAGCCGCCAAGAGGCCAAGGCTCAATCCATACTCAGAATGCGTTCACCCGGCGACATGTACAAGCTAACGGAAAACCAATCGATGGTTATTGAAGGCGGCAAAGGCGGCAAAATGGAAACGGTCACCAAACTGTTCCCGTCCAAAGCCGACACCCCTTCCTACTTTTCAAACCGTTTATCCAACCTGCTCATCCCGGAAAAGCTCCAAAGCTCAAGCATCAAAGCCAACCCCGAACAGAACAGCAGCGATCTCGGTGACCAAATCAACGAAGCGGGCATCACCGCGGATGATTTTGTGTTCGACAGCCCCAAAACGGGCGTCAAACTCGGGGTCGTTATTTGCAGTGACTACACCAACCAGGTTTACAAAGCGTTTTTCGACGAGGACAACAAAGACCGCATCGACCACCTCCAAATCGTTGCCGCCGGCGTCCCCAGCCTCAAAACCGACATTGGCTCGTCCAAAACCTCCATCGGCTTAAACGACGGCGCGGACGGCAGCTCGCAGTTCA
This sequence comes from Acanthopleuribacter pedis, assembly GCF_017377855.1. Lineage (GTDB taxonomy): Bacteria > Acidobacteriota > Holophagae > Acanthopleuribacterales > Acanthopleuribacteraceae > Acanthopleuribacter > Acanthopleuribacter pedis. The sequence continues at coordinate 287,035 of NZ_JAFREP010000011.1, read as the reverse complement.
TCCGCTCGGACTCCGAAATCAACAACAAACGCGACATTTCAACAGACGTGGTCGAATACAACCCCCAAACCCAAGAATTTACCATCTTTTCCCAATCTCAAGAGTTCACCAAAAAACCACTGGATCTGGAGAACAAGAGCTATGCCGTCGGGGTAAGCCAACCCATCCACCTCAGTGACGGCGATGAATCGTCCATTGGCTCTTTCGACGAAAACACCAACAAAGGAACCATCAACTTGATGGAAAAACTGATCATAGACAGCGAGACCTCCATCAGCCTTTGGCAAGAACAGTTGGCCGAGGTCGACGGCTTACTTGAGCGCATGAAAGAACCCATGTCTGTCATTGAACCCAGGGAAGAGTTAATCGACAAGGATAACTTCCAGAAGCAGAAGTTCCTGAAACAGAACGAACAGGGCATCTGGGAGTCCAAGGTCGATCACGAAAAGTTGACTCAAGAAATGGTCAAACCCCGTGAACTCATGGCGGACATCATCGGCGTCGTGAACCAGGACGTGTTTTTATTGAGTGGCAACAACAACCAACCGTTCAAACCAAACGAACGCCTCGAAGTCCGCACGAGGTTGCAAGAGCTCAAACACACACTTGAGGCCAACATCGACGACAGCTTCAAGGTGATAGAGCACAACAAAAAAATGCTGGATCGCATTGATGTAGATCGCATCCGCGCCAAGATTCATCAAAACGATTTCGTCTAATCAACAGACGCAATTCAACGCCCCTCTCTCCCACGCCGGCTTTTCACGCCGGCGTGGCCGGACCCACCGACCTCGCCGGGATCACGAAGCGGCAGCACCACCCTCGGACTTTTTAAACCGAGACCCGCCGCGGGCCCCGCCATGCCCAAAGAACCCCGCCGAGCCTATCGGGCCTAGGAACAAACCGCGCACCAAATCAAGGTTCGCATCAGCCCCGCCCCGGGTTTTTTACAGGAGAAGTTCCCATGCAAGCAGCAGTCGAAACCGTGAATCAGTGGTTGGTCAACATGAGTCGCGATTGGGAGACCCCCGTTACCTTAGACGAAGAAGGCGCTTGTGCGATCAGCGCCGCCAACGGGTTCACCCTCGAACTCTACGTTGTTTCCGCCATGGAACGTTGTTTTATGAACCTTCACTTAATGGACATGCCTATCGAGAATCGCGAGGGTTTTTATGAACAGGTTCTCGCCATGAACATGCACCAACAAGAGACCCACGGCGCCACCCTTGCCGTTGACCCCAAAAACAAAAGCGTGCTGTTGTGTTATTCGCAAATGGTCGCCTCCTTAACCGCCGAGGACTTCCAAAACCTGCTGCAAAACCTGCTCAGCACCGCCGAAACCTTGGTATCCCAATTAAAAACCTTCCAAAGAGAACAACCCCAAGCATTCACCGAACCTCACACACGTTCGGCAACAGCACCCCGGCCGGATCACCCGACACCGGCCCAACCGGCCCCTTTCTCCCAATTCATGCAGTTGGTCTAACCACCGAAGCGGCCCCGCGCCTGCCAGGTCGCCACCCTTCTTCCAACAGCACCCACCATTGGCAGAATCCCCCGGTTCGTCTAAGATCGCCGGGGGGTTCCACACTTCATGTCGCCAAAGATTTTGAAATTTACCGTGCTTGCCGTCGCCGTAATCATCAGCATCGCGGCGATGGTTTCGACAGCAACCAAAGCGCAAGGCACCCAGCAACGCGATGACCGCATGAAGGTCAAAGCCGGCGACGACCTCAACTGGAAACACCCCGATTTTGATGACGGCGATTGGCTCGGCTACCGCGCCTGGCAAATCAAAACCGGGGCATACCGCGGCAACCTCTGGGTGCGACAAACCCTCGCGTTGGAACCCAACAGCGACCGCGAGGTGTTCGTGCTGGCCGCCACCGGCTCAAGCGAAATTTATTTCAACGGCGAATTGATCGGCCGCAACGGCGTGGTTGGCGACGACGCCGCCGAGGAAGAACCCGGTTCCCTGCTCTTCCATTGCACCATCCCCAAGCACCTCCGCCAGGCCGACAACCAGATCGCCATCCGGTTTTCAAACCACCGCGGGGTGGGTCGCTTTTACCTGCTTGGCGGCGGTGTCGGCAGTTTGCCCGACGTCCTTGCCTTCACCCGCATTTCAATGTTCCCGTTCCTCTTCCTCGCCGTGTTCATCGTCATCGCCATTTATTTTGCGGTACTCTGGATCCTCAACCGCGACCGACCGTCCTACGCCGTTTTTGCCGCGATCTGCGCACTCACCGCCTGCTTGCTCTTTGCCGAAAGCCTACGTGCCCTGGGTTACCCATACCATTGGCACGGCTACCGGTTACGCCTGATCGCCACCCTCTCGGCGGGGCTTGCCGCCCTGCTTCCGTTGTTGTTCATCCTGCGCCACGACCTGGCGCGATATTGGCTCCTCGGCATACCGCTGGGGATGGCCGTCGCGGCCGCGCGCTTCCACCGTCATCCCGACGAATTCGCGTTCGGCCAATTCATCGCGGCCCTCCTCTTTGCCCAACTCGCCGTGTGTGTCGCCTACCACCGCGGCAAAACCAACGCGCTCCTCGGCGTCATCGCCGTCAGCCAAGCCCTCTTGATTCTGTGCCTGACCGGTATGTCTTTTATGGAGCAGGGGCTGTTTGTCAGTATCACCATTCTGATCGTAATCATCTTGATTTCGCTTGGGCTGCAAATCAGACGCGAACGCGTGTTGTACCAGGAAACCCGTTTGCGTTCCGCACGCCTGCAAATCGAGCTGCTCAAAAAACACCTGCAACCCCATTTCATGCTCAACACCTTAACCGCGGTGATGGAATGGCTTGAGCGCGAACCCAAAACCGGCGTGGCCTTCATCGCCTCACTCGCCGAGGAAATGAAGATGCTCAACCGCATGGCCGACCAAACCCTGGTCAGTCTGGAGGACGAATGCCTGCTGTGCCGCCGCCACCTCGATCTGCTGACCTACCGCACCGGCGAATGTTATGCCTTTGAAACGGATTACCAAAACCCCGATTTGCAGATTCCGCCCGCACTGCTGCTGACCCTGGTGGAGAACGGGATCAGTTATGCGCTGGACGAAGGCACGGTGCGTTTTGAATTGCATCAGCGCCTCACCGAAACGCGCACCATCGAAATGATCTTCCGGGCCGTCGGGGTCACCATCAACACGGAGGCAAACGACGACGGGACCGGCGGCAAATACATCAAAGCCCGTTTGGAAGAGAGCTTCCCCGGACGCTGGCAGCTCGAAGCAAGCGGTCAAGACCAAACCTGGACCACGCACATCACCCTCAAAGGAGCCCCATGAACATCCTCATCGTGGAAGACGAACGCATCATCGCGGAGCGTTTGGCCCGTTTTGTCAAAGCGGAATTGGGCACGGCGCGCCACCATCTCGACATGGTGCCCAGCCTGGCCGCGGCACGGGCCCGCACCCACACCCAGCCCTGGAGCCTGGTATTCCTCGACTTGAACCTCAAAGGTGGCGACGGTTTCGACCTGCTCAAAGACGCGGTGGCCGCTTCCTTCCACACGGTGGTTGTCTCAGCCTATACCGACCGCGCCTTCGAGGCGTTCCAATACGGGGTGTTTGATTTCATCGGCAAACCGTTTGATCAAGCCCGAATCGCCAAAACCCTCAACGCGTTCACCACCAACCAGCGCGGTCAAGCCGACACCCGCGTGCTGGCCGTCAAAAAAGGCCGCGAACTGATCCTGGTGCCGTTGGAAGAAATTCGCTTCATCAAAGCCGCCAACAACTACAGCGAGCTGCACCTGGTTTCCGGCGCCGAGGAACTGCACAACAAGCCATTGGAACAACTGGAACGCTTGTTACCCAAGGCCTGGCTACGCGTTCACAAATCCTACATCGTGCCCAAACACCGCATTCGCGCCTGGCAATCGGTCGCGAGCGGTACCCAAGTCGAACTCGACGACGGCGAACGCATTCCCGTCAGCCGCCGCCGCTACCTCAAATTCAAACAAGCGTGGCTAACCTAACCCCGGCCGGCATACCGCCGCGAGACCAAACCGGCCGCGGATTCGTAGGAACGGTGGCCGGTGCCCCTCCTGGGCACACCGAGGGCGGACGGCGGTTTCATCTGTGAAAAGAACGCCGTTTGATTTCCTCGCCAGACGGTAAGGCTTGGACAACCGCTTTTACCTTTCGCGAATCCGCCTTTTCATCAGGCGGGGAAACCCATTAGCTGGGTGGGAACCGTGTCGCTAATTCGTCGATGATTTCTTCAATGACGTCGAATTCATTATCGGGAATACCACCTTTAATCAAATCATCCAGCCAGTTACTTCTTAGGGCCTTCCCTTCATTGACTTTACTAAAAGCCTCTAACCGCAACTTGGACCAACTGGTTGCCCCCAGCTTTTCATCAATCATGTTTATTAGGGCTTCCATATAAGGATCGTCGCCCGGCCGCGCCTGCTCCGCCTTCAACCAGGCCAGGTTATCCCCTTCCACCGTGTCCATGCGATTGCCTTGGCCGCTTGGTTCCGTAAACACCGTATCCTCAAAGGACATATGGGACAACAGGCAGTTGGTGAACACGGGTTTGACAAAACGGCAGCCGCGAAACATCAACGACAGCCTTCGCTTGTCCATTTCACCAATTTCGGGATACGGCCACAGCTCGCTCATACGGTTGCGAATCATGCGGTTGCGCCGGTTTGGCTGCACGAACAAGGCCTCCAGCTTCACGTTTTCAAACGTACAGTTGATGAATAGGGTTTCAGCCGGATTGTAGCGTTTCAGCGTGACGTTTTTAAAACGACAGTTTTCGAAACGATTCTGCGGTGAGATCATTTCCTCAAGCACCAGATCTTCAAACACACAATCCTTCCACAAGTTGGAGGCGCCCCAAAAATGGTGTTTCGCCTTCAACTTGCGGAAAACACTTCGCTCAAAAACGCATTCGATGAAATCGGGGCGAATGCGTGTTCCGGCCAGGACAATATCCTCAAACCATAGGCCGGCCAACACCTCCCGGCGCTTAGACCAGTTGTCAGCGCTAATATCGGTCGGTCCATCCGAAAGAGGCGGCAGAATCTCGCGGACCCTGCCTTCGTGATTCAAAAACTGATCAATCATTTTAAACGCAACCTGTAATAAAGTGGCACCGGTGTGAGGCCGGTGGTGGAGGAGATATCCAGGAATTGACTGGTGTTATCATAGTGACCTTTGCTGTTTTTAAAAGGCTTGATGTCGTAAAAGTTTTGGTATCGGCTGTTGCGACCAAAAGCATAATCCGGTTTCCTGAAATTCACCAAACTCCGCAGCGGGGCGGCGATTCGAGGTTCAATGTCCAAATTCCTCAGGAAACCGCCGGCCTTGGCCTGCTTGACAAAGTGGAAATTTAGGCTGTGGAAACGTGTACCGGCCGCGGCTCGGTTGCCTTGGTGCAAGCGGTGCCGCGTCATGCGTACCTGATTGCGCACGTAATCGCTGTTGCCGGTCACCTTACCGCGAACCAAACGTTCACCGTGGCGACGAATCGATTTTAGGATGGCGACATCAGCCTGGGTCGCCTCACCCAAACTGTTGATGCGTTTGTGCAGCGCACTGGCGCGCGGCGAAGGTCGCGAAAGATTGAGGTCGTAACGCGGCGGCGGTATCCTCGGTCCGGCGGGCCGGACGGCGTTACCCCTACCCCCACCCAAAAAGTTGAGGTAATAGAAGGGATCGGTAAGGGCTTCGCCCCAAGCATCGCCCAGGAATGAGAAATACTCGGACAGGTTGCCGCTAAACAGACTGTTGGAAGCCATCCATGTACTGACTTCCCAGTCGGCCGCATAAGCCGGGTCGAAAAAGGGATCGATCGTCAGCGCCAGACCGGCGGCTTTAAAGGCTTCCAAGCCACCGTTTTCCGGCGTCACCAACCAGTCGATGGTGCGACGCTGGGTATTAAAAACGGTGTAGAACAGCAGTTGGCCGGTGCGTTGGTCTCTGTTCTGGTACAGGCGATAACCGTAGCGTTCAAACCATTGGTCGGCCAAGGGCGTGGGCAGGGTCAGAATCTGGTGACCCTTCTCGCGCAGATACTCGCTTAACTTGTGAGAACCCGCCCCGGGAACCACGTCCCGACCGTCGGGATCACTAAAACGGATGGGGTTGGCGGCCGCATAGGCGTAGGGCTCGTCGAAACTACTGGGATCGAACAAGTCCAGCGGGCGCGTATCGGTGTTGAGAAAATGGCCCAAACGCGGCTGATAAAAGCGGTTGTGCATGTAGACCAGGCCGGTCTCGGCATCCGCCACGTGGCCGGAAAGGCCTTGAACGGGCAGGTCCGCCACCTGATCCGGCGGCAGTTGAAAGCCGAATTCGGGTACTTGACCGGAACCACCGTGCGGGGGACCGCGCGACGGATGGGGCGCCAATAACTCACCCCAAGGGTTGAAGGGCGTGTAATAGGTTCGGCCCGTATCGGCCTGATGGTAGGCGAACGGCGTCCCCAAGTGGTCGGCCAGAATGAAGTAGTCAAAACCGGATCCGGTCAAATCCTTGACGAAGGCGGGTCCGAGCGGGCCGTAGCCAAAGGCGTGGGTCCACACGGGGTTGAGCCCGTTTTCCAGGTAACCCGCGGCAACCACGCGCGAGCCCTGATAGACGTAAATCAGATCACGCGCGGGTTCACCGTTGCCGCGAATGCCGCGTTTCACACGACGGTCATAGACGTCGTAGGTGAAGGTTTCGGTATAGTTACCGGCTTCCGGGTTACTGATTTCACGTAACTTGCGGGTATTGTCGTAGGCGTAGGTTACGTTCTCACCAAAAATACCGCTGGTTGCCTGCAAGTTGCCGTCACCGTCGTAGCTCAGGGCCAAGCTTTGACCATCGCGCTCCAGCGATCCGGTCCTGGCGGTCATGGCCGCGTCGGCGTTGTTGGTTTGTTGCAATACCGGGGTGCCGTCCACGGATCGTGACATCCCGCCAATCAGGCTTTCAGCCAAGTTGCCGTAGGACTCCACAATGGTTTGCAGCGAACAGTCGGAACAATCTCCGTCGGAAACCCCGTCCCCGGCGGCACGTTCGATTTGAATCGATACCAACTGATCGTTCTCGTAAGTGGGTGTCAGCACTTCGCGGAATCGCGGCCCTTGACGCAAAACGCGGTCGATTTGGTCCAACGCGGCGTCGGGTCGCTGGGACCAATCCAGTTCCAGCGCGTAACCACCGCCGCGCAGGCCGGTCAAGCGATCTTGATCGTCCCATGCCGCAATCAGCGGATCCAGGTCACAACCGTCGCATTGCCACTGAACCTGTCTCGGATTGCCGCCGTTGTAATCGCTGTAATTCACGCGAAGATCGTCGGCCTGGACGTAGCTGGTGCGACCTTCGTTGTCGTAACCATAAACCAGCGACGGCCCACCTTCCACTTCCAAGCGGGTGACATTGCCGTCGGCATCGTAGCTGAAATGCTGCACCACGCCGTTGGGGTCGGTGTACTGCTTAATGCGGTTGGTTGTGGTGGTGGCGGCTTTGGCGGTCACGTCGTCCGAGGTGTATTCAAACGACGAATCGCCGTCTAAATTGCTGCTGACTTGAGCAATGCGCTGCTCGCCGTCGTAAGCCACGTCTTTTTGGTCCGACCAAGGGCCGGGCGCCGGATCGATTCGCTCCAAACGACCGTTTTCGTAGACGTAGGTCTCGCGCGGCAGGTTGTCGCGCAGAACCCGCGTCAGGCGCCCCATGGGATCGTATTCAAATTGATAGTCGGCCAAGCCGGGACGACGCACCTCGGTCACTTTGCCGTTTTGGTTGACATCCATCGAAACGCCGTTGGGCATTTCCAGAACGGCAACCTGATCACCAGAGAACAAGTTCAATTCAGGGCCGCTACCCAAGCGCATGGTCGCCGGTGCACCCCACTTATTGGGTTGGAAATGAACCATCGCCCGATTGCCGGTGCGGTACCCGGTCAGGTCACCTTTGGCGTCGGCGGTCACTTCAATATCCGAGCCGCCGAACCGACTGGCGGTGACCGATGCCACGCCGCCACGCGGGTGATAAGCCAGCGAAAGCGAACCGAAACCGGCCAAGCTGATGCGGCCGGGCTGACCGTAGGCGTTGTGCTCGGAAAGCGTCATCGCGTGGGGACCGCCGGTAATCCGCGTCAGATTGCCGCCCTCGTAATGGTAGCGGTACGACTGCTGATCGTTATCAACTTGGGTCACGCGGAAATCGGCGTCGCGCCGCACCGACAAACGCACCAGACCGTTCTCGCGAACCTGACGAATATGGCCCATGGCGTCATAGGAAACGCTGTGGTTGCTCCCCGCAATGTCCACCGACATGGTGTTGCCCGCGTTTTGCGCCTGGTAGGTCGCATTTTCACCGGTCATACTGGTGGCTTGATCGGCCAACCCGGACGCGGCCTCTTGTTGATAACCGCCGCTCGCATCGCCCTGCGCCAGGGTGTACGAAACGTCCTGGGCGGTGGTATCAACCGTTACCGAATCGCCCAGCCAGGTGTTCAAGCGGGTTTTGCCTTCGCCCTCGGACTTATCAACCACCACAACGCTGTCGCCGCCGGCGGTATTCTCGCCGTCCATGGTGAGGGTTCGCGGCATGGGTGTGCCGGAGAAGTAATCGACGTTGTAATCCTGATCGTGGATGTTGTTGCCGCCAATGACCCGTCCGTAAATATCGTAACGGTATTCGGCCACGGTGCCGTCGCTGTCTTCGGTCCGCGTTTGACGGCCCAGGGTGTCGTAGGTCACGGTGCGGGTGAAGGTCCCGGTGTACTGAGTGGGTTTCCCCCAACGATTGAGTGAACCCAGGTCGGCCAAAAGCGAGAAGTCGCCTTCCCATCCGCCCAAATCTTCACCGGTCGATGAGAACAAACGCGAACTCACCAGTTCGGCGCCCCGCTCCACTTCCTGGAACTGAAAACCCTTGCCGCCACCGTCGCCGATTTTGTTGGTCATCGCGGTGACGGTCAGCGGTTGATCCAATCCGGCGCCGCTAATCACGGTGCGTTTGCGCAAGCCGGCTTGATCCAAAATGTTGGTGGTTTCGGTGATGTTGCGGATGCCGTCCTGAATGCTGCTGGACCGATCACTGCCGTATGTAAAGGTCACCTGACGATTCCCGTCGCCGCCCAGCAATCGTTTGGTGATGACACGGCCCCAGGCATCGTAAGCAAACTGAACCACACCCAAACCTTCTTCCTCGGCTTGCACGGTGCGACCCATGTTGTCGGTCACCAAAGCCAGGGTTCGGGATTGGCCGAAACGCGTGCGCACGGCGGCCGTGATGCGTGGGGTGAAGTCGGGTGCTTTGGTATAGCGATGGGTGACGGTGTAGTCGGTTTCCTCGACGGGTTGTTCGGAATCATCGTCATACACGGCACGGTAGCGATCCACATTGGCGGCAAGGTCGCGAATGCGTGTCAAACGACCCAACGCGTCGTAGGTGTAGGTATAGGTTAAGGTCTGGTCCGCATAAGATTCGCTCTGTTCAACCAACCAACCGCGGTCGTTGAACTTCTTCACCACAACCTGACCGGAACCGGTTTCGGTGGTGGTGGCCACCTGCAACCCATCCCGATAGGCATAAGCCATTTGGTAGGTCACCCCACCCATGTAGGTCATGGTGCCCGCGCGGCCAAGATCGTCGTAGTTGGAGAAAGCGGTGTGGACACCCATTTCGGTCGATTCAACCATATCGCCCATGTTATTGAGTGACATGGAGGTCTGCGCGTCTTGCAGGGTTTCGCTGATCGGCACGCGGGTGGTGACGCCGTTGGTCGCGGCATAACCCAGACCGGTCAAACCGTAAAACCGCGTGGTGGCGGCTTTTTTCTCAAAACCTTGGATATCCGTGGTTTGGTAAACCACCCCGGAAGCGGAGAACCGCTCTTCAAAGGTATTGCCGTCCGCGCTGGTACGACGACCTTGAGCATTGAGGGTAATCGCAAAGGATTTGCCCGAGGGATCGGTGAAACGCGAGGCTTCCATCTCAAAACCGGGACTGCCGTTTTGGTATTCCCAGGATTGTTCGCCGCCGTTGCGTTCGTGTTTGGTAAGCCGGCCTTTGGTGTCGTATTCAAAGGTCTGGCTCAAGCGGGAATCGGCGGTGAGGAAGTGGGCGAAGACACCCGCTTCGTCGCCGGCCTGACGCGTCCAGGTGAGGGTGAAGGTATTGCCGCCCGGCTGTGTGACCCGGCTGAGGTACTGGTTATCCTGGAAGGCGAAACTCACACCCTGCGAATAACTTTGGGCGGCGGCGGCCAGGGTTGCCCCCACCATGAGGCCGGATTGACCCCGCGAGGTGGTGAGGTTTTGGTTGCCGTAAGGGGTCGTGATGCTCCCGATTTTCTTGCCGCCGGCATCGCTGTAGGTAAAGGTGGTCTCGGCATCGCCGCGCGAAATAGACGTGAGGCGTTTGGGCACAAACTCACCCAACTTCAGGTCGGCGTGCAGCGGTTCCCAGACATAAGCAAGCGGACGTTGGCCGTTGCGGCGCACCTCGGTCAGGTAACCGTCGTCGTCGTAAACGTAGCTGAGCTGCATGCCGTCGGGCAGAATATTGCCGACCACCAAACGGCCCGTGGCTTTGTTTTCATAGCTGAGCGTGGCGCTGCGTCGGCCCGCATCGGCAACGGTTTCAATGATTTCCAAAGGACGCGCGACGGCTTTACCGTCGGTTTGGAACTTAAGCGAGTTGCTCCAGCGCTGGTCTTCCTGTTTCAGCAAAATGGTTTCGCCGATAAAACCGGCCGGTGCCTCGGAAGTGGCCGGCGTGAAACGCAGCAGCGGGTAACGCATGGCGTCGGGGTCGTCCTGGGCGCCGGGCGAACCGGCCACCCCGTTGACGTTTTCGAAAACGGCGGCGTAGTCGGGAAGGTCGGCTTTGGCTTTTAGAACATAAGCCATGCTGAAGTCATGGGTCAGGGTCCAGTTGGCCCCTTCTTTGACCAACTCGGCGGACAGGTGGTTGGTTGCCCGCGCCGCACGCCCTTCTTCTCTGGGTTCGAAGGACACTTGGAAAAAGCCGGGTTGTTCCAGAACCAGACGCGGGTGGGCGTTTTCGGGTCCGTGGGGCGCCGCGCTTAGTTGCCCGACGTCCCACCACACCGGCATGGCGGCCTGCAACATCTGTCCATTAACCATGCCGCCGCCGAAGGCCCCGGTTTCAAACAAGAAATCGCTGTTGTGGGCGCGCATGGGCGTGAGGTTGAGGCGAGGGTCCCCGTTGGAAAGCACATGGTCCTGCTCGTTAACTTGGGGCATGGCGGCCAAGACATCAACGGAACCCATGCTGCGATAGGCATCGATGTAGCGCGTGTCGGGGTAACGGTAGGCCACCACAAACTGCGCTTCATCTTCGGCCAACAAGCGACCGTCTTGCTCAATTTTGTACTTCAACTCAAAAGCAATGAACCCTTCTTCGCGCAACCGTCGGCGGTTGGGTTCCTGGCTGAAGAAGGTCTCGCGCAGCTTGGTGGTGCTGAAGTAGCTGTAGGTGGGGCCGTGTACATCGGTGCGTTCAATACTATATAGATTGTTGCCGCCCAGTTCGGCGACGTCCACGGTGATATCCGCTTCATCGGCGACCTCGATGGCGAAGCTCCCTTGCTCCATCACAAAGGCGGCTTGATCGTCCAGCGGCATATCGGTGGCGTAAAACACCATGTGTTTGGCGTACTTGAAACTTGACCCCAAAGGCGTCGCCGCGGAACCACCGTCTTCGACGGGATTCATCCAATCATTGAGGTCCATGTACTCCCAACCGGCGGCGCGGTACTTCACCGGCGCAACCGGGGTACGGCTCAAACTGCGCCCACCCGTATCGTGGCTGTAGAGGTTGCCGCTGATAAAGGTCAACCGCGAAGGCGCCCGTTCCTCGGCCGGGAACATGAAGGCGAGGTGTTCGAAACCGGACTGGTCTTCCGCTTCCGGTGTCTCGAGGAAGGCACGCACATCCAACATGGAAAAACGATTGTCCAAGCCGGAGACGGCCAAAAGACCGGTTTCCGCATCCAAGGCAATGGAATACAGGCCGCCGCCGAAAGGCAGCGACTTGATGGGTTGAATGCCGGTGGTGCTCATGTCCCCTTCACGAGGTACCTCGTAGAAGTGAATCTGGTTGGGCGTTACGGACCGATCGGTAAAGACGGCCAGATCGATTTCGCGGAAACCCTCAACGGGATCGCGGTAAGCGAAACCCGAAACCGCGCTGTTGTAATTGATCATGCCGTGGGGGCCGCCCACATACTCGGTCCTGGCCACCAAACGCGCGTCGTAGTCGGGGTCGCCCGACGGCATGGCCAAACCGGGGAACGGCGGCAATTCGCTTAAATCGAAATCGAAAATGGCGGGATGGCCGTAACCGCTTACCAAAAAGGCCGGTTTCACCTGCACAAAGTCGCCGTCGTTTTCACGACGGGCAAAGGTGGTAATCGCGGAGGCGTCGCCCGGCAGCGGGTAACGGGCTACCAGACCCAGGTTTTGAATCTCGGATTCAAAATCCAGACGGTTGCCGCCGGCGGCGCCGACGACCGCGTCGTAGTTCTCCATGGTCTCGACCACGTCCACGATCAAGGTACTAGCGGGCACAATCGGTTCGCCGGCCATATAGCCAAACCGTTTGTAGCCCAAAATCACATAACTGCCCATTTTGGCGGTAGCGTACACCAAACCCGGCTCAATACTGGGCAGGTCAAACAGCTCGTCAAAACCACCGCCGTTGAAGCGGTAGAAACTCATGTTGGAGACATCGCTCGGGAAACGCTGCCAGGTGGCGACCAAAATGGAACCGGCCGGGATTTGGTCCAGGGCCTCGTCGCCGCCGGCGGCGATACCGGTGCCGGTCTCTTCCAACTCACTGGGCAGGAAGATTTCCATGCGCACATAGGCGTCCATCCAACCTTTGCGCAGTTGGTAGGAACCCACGGTCGCCATGGGATCATAGGCGTTACGGGTATCGTACACGTCGATGGTGAAGTGGTCTTGCTGCCAATCTTCGGTAACGATCAAGGTCAGGTTGCGCACACCCTTCACGATGGTTCGGTGGGTCGCGTTAAGGCGGTCCACCTCGCGGAACTCGGTCGTGCGGAAGGAGGCTTCAAAAACTTCTTCCGGGGCCGTGTCCTCGCGGTCGGTCACGCCGTCCACCACAACCGTATGGACGGTGTCGAAGTTAAGCGCTTCAACCGGCACGGCATAAATAATGAATGCTTCGCCGTCGCCCTCAATCAGCGTCCCGTTTTGATCGTAGTAACGCAGGGCCAAATCACCCGTGCCGTCGTTTAAGCGAATGGTGGTGTTGTTGATGTTTTTTACCGGTTCGCTAAAGGCAATGGCAATGCTGTCCCCGACCAGCACATCCTCGGCTTCGTCTTCCGGTTTCACCGACAAAACGAAGGGCGGTGCGCCCGGGATATCGGGCAGGGGTCCGTTGCCCACAATCATGAATCGTTCGTTGAGGGTGTTTTGGGTGTCGTGAACGGAGGTCACCGTGGCGGCAGCCGTCACCACCCCGCCCAACTCCACCGCGCCGGCGGGGAAGGTCCAGGTGATGGTGCTGCCTTCAATTTGTGGATCGCCGGGTTCGGGTAAACCGGAAACCACCAGGCGCGGTTCGGGATCCAAGCTGAGTGCCAAGCTGCTGCTCAAGGTGTAACGCAATTGGAGCAAGGCGTCGGCAACCACGCGGCGATTGTTGCGCAGTTCTTCGCTGCGCGCCGTGTCGACCACGAAGGCACCGTCCTGCAGGCTGCCCACTTCCCAGCGGCTGCGCAATTGCGGCGGGGGCGGGTTGCCCAAATCGACCTGGTGCTGCAGCGGATCAAATTCGGCGTTGCGAATATGATAGTTGAGGATACTGAAGCCGGAACTCACATTGGCGTTACCCCGTTGGCGAATATCCACCACAACACTCTGGGCGGTGGCGGGATCCACGGCACGCATGGAGGCAATCGGCCCGAAGTAGTTGCAGTTGGCGCGACCCGTGGCGTCGGCGACACCCATCAGACGGTAAGACGGCGGTCCGTTGTTTGGGTGGAACACACCGTAGACGTGGGTGCCCGGCAAGGGGTAATACCCGGAGCGCAAGTGATCCTGGTGCCAGCCGTGGCTCTCAAAGGGCGGAGCTTCCAAAGGCGGCTGCACGGCCACCGCGGCCCGCTGACAATTGACATAGTCGTAGATGGGATGTTCGGAAGGGTTCAAAGGCGCTTGGGAAGACATGATGCCGGTAAAAACCTGGGAGCCGACGGGATCGGAGGCCTGGGTGCCGGTCATGGCGTTGACCTCGATCACCAACATCATTTGAACCAAGTTGAACCGTTTACCCTGGCCGGTATTGCGGCCGGCGAAACGTCTTTTGCCCGCCGGTTCGCCGTTTTCGATGTTAAACGCATCGTGGAACCGGACCAGGGTCTGTTCGCTCAGTTGGTCCGGCCGCGTGGGGTCGGCGGCCAGTTGGAAACCGGGATGGAAGGTCATCGCCACCATCGAACGGCCGTTGTAGGCGTCCAATTCCTTTTCCACCATCAGGCGCGCCTTAAAGGTGGGCAGCGGTCCGCTGACCGGTTCCATCACAAAACCTTGGACGAATTCCATGGCCGGCGCGGCTTCCAAGGCCGCGGTTTCGCCGATGCGGGCGGCTGCGCCGGCGGCGTCGGCGGCGGTTAAACGTACTTCGCTGTTGAACCCGGAAGAGACCTCGTCCATGCGCAACACCAATTCGTCGTTGATGCGCAGGGCAAAGGGCTGCGAACCCAGCAGGAAGGTGTCGGGCCCGGTTTGGGTCAGACCGATCAACCGTTGATGGGTGTTGCCCAAGGGGTCGGTCGCCCGCAGTTCAACGGCTTCGCCGCGTACGGCGGGAACCGCCAAGTGCAGGCTGTCGCCGATCAAGGTGGTGGTGACCCCGGCACCGGTTTCGGGGTTAAACACACTTAATTGGGTGCCCGGCGCAAAGGCTTCACCGGGCGCGGTCAGGTACAAACCGTCGCTTTCACTGGAAAGATAAAAAGCGCTCAGGTCCAGGGCACGCGGCACGGCGGCTTGGACGGTGGTAAAGGAGAATTGCGCCGGCGCGGCCAAGGAATCGCCGTCGCGGCCGCGCATGGCCTCGCTTACCGTCAGGGTGTGCACGGTCGCGGCGGCCAAGGTTTGCAGCGGCAGCACGCGCAATACGTAGCGACCGGGTTCGGCAATGATTTCCAAAGGCACATCGGCGCCGCCGCCGTTGAGTGAAATCGCACTTGCCAAAAGGTCGCGATCGCTGCTGACCGGTTGGTTGAATTCCAGCGTGATGGTGGGCATGGCCACCACGTGCACCTGATCGGCGCCGGGATTGTGACGAACCAGAGTCAAGTTACGCAAACCCAGGACAATATCTTGACCGGTGAGTTGGTCTTGACCCTGGGTCGCGGGCAATTGCAGGGAACCCGAAGCACGCGGCGAATCGGCCGTGGCCGTCACCTCTTGCGGCGTGGTCATGTGCGGCACGGCCAGACGGTACCCGCCGGCGGCATCGCCGCGCGCGGACCAGGGGAATCCGGCATGGTCGACATAAGCGCCGACACTTGGCGCCCCTTCATAACGCACGACACCACTTACTTCGCACAGTGCGTAGTCCAAGGCCACCACGGTGTAACGGCCGCTTTGGGTAATGTCCGCCGAGGTACCGACGTTGGTCCATCGGCCGTTGTTTTGGGTCAAGCGGCCGACATACAACCGCCGTGGGTCGCCTTCTTCGCGGCGCAGCAGAATGACGGACACCGCGTTGATGTCGTTTAAACTGAGTTCGGCCGAACGATCAAGCTCGCCGCCCACTTCCAAGTGGAAGCCACCAAGCCAGGTCGCGCGGGGCGGCAGTTCCAAACCTTCGTCGGCGGCAAATTCGGCATGGGCCACGCGTGGCCCGTCGGCGGCGGCCGACAAGTCCAGGTCCAGGTTGCCAAAGCTCCAGGCGGCATCGGCGGCAAAACCGGCTTGGCTCTCCCCGCCCGCCACGCTGACAAAATCAATTTCGGCGCGTTGCGTATTGTCCTGTTGCAACGGAATCCGGGCGCGCACATTCAAGCGACCGCCCAACAGATCGGGTCGATCCTGGGAACCGAAGCGGTAGCTGTAGGTAAAGAAGTCCAGCGGGTAGGCCGGGCCGGTCACGGTTTGGTCGTAGCGATCATGGGTTTCGGTCGCCCAGACGCGGGCGCGGCTGCCGGAAAGCAGACCGCCGGCCGTGGCGACGTTGCAGGTGAACAGGGTTTGCGGCTCATCGAGAATCGAGGCGCGCGCCGGAATGGTGACCGAATCGGCCAAGGTGGAAGCAGGCACGACCAAATCGGCGCCGCGCTGAACCAGGTCGTTGACGGCGGGTCGGACCACACCGGACCAGCTATCGATGAGGGCGGCGGTGTAGCTACCGTCGCCGGCGGGAAGGTCGGCGGTGACGGTGCCGCCTGCAGCCGAAGCCACGGCAAGGACACGCCAGCCGTCTGCTTCCAAGTTCAGGAAATACAGGGCGGTGCCATCGGGCAACAAGGGTTGGTTCAAGGTCCAGGTGAGGGTTCCCGCCGTGGCGAGGCCGGTTAATTCAAAAGCGGCGACGGGGGCGTAACCCAGAGGCAGCAGGGCGGCCAAACCCTGATCGGACACCTCGGTAAAGCCGGCGCTTCCGGGCAGAACCACGCTAAAGCCGTCGCCCTGAACGGTACCGGAAGTCGGACTGCCGCGCGCACTCAGGCGCAGGTCGGGCACGCGCCAGGCATCGCGATCGGCCGTCATGGTACGCCGCAGACTTGCGTAGGCGGCGCTCGGACCGTTGACGGTGATGGGGAACCCGTGGACGTAGGTTTCGTAAAAACCGTCCGCATCGGTGGTGACGGTGGTGGTCCCCTCGGGCGAGATCACATCCAGCGAAGCCCCGGCCACGGGGTAGCTGGTCGCATCGTTCAAAACACGGCCGTGAACATAATGAGGAAAACTCACCTGAATGGTGCCTTGGGCCTGAACCTGATTGCCGAAGCGGTCGTGGGCCACGGCTAAAACCGGGATAGCGCGTTGCAAACCCGATTGAACGGCGTCGGCGGTGTGCTCGTTGCCGTTTTCGCCCTGGTAAACACTGAGGCCGTTGATAAACAGTTCAACCCGGGTAACATCTTCAGCGGGGTTGAGGCCGACGCGCACTTGGTAAGCGGCGCCCGGGCGAATTTGATCCGGGTGATCCAAGCTGATTTGCGGCCCTTCGCCCTGGTAATGGACCGTAATCGAAGCCTCGCCGGAGCGACCAAACCGGTCCAAAGCCGTGTAGGTCAGCGTATTGGCGCCTTGCTGCAAAGTAACACCGCTTTCATTGAAACGGCCTTGAACCAGCGCAACCGGATTGCCGCCGCGGCTGAGGGCCGGCGTTTCGTCGTAAAGGTCGTTGACGGTACCGCTTATTTCAATCTGAGCTTGATTGGTGGTGAAGCCGTCGTCCGGCGAGAGAATGGTAACGACCGGCGGGCTGTTGTCCAGATAGAGATCCAACTTGGCCTGACCCGGCAGCCATCCCTCGCGTTGGGCGCGGAATAAAAACGTATTGACACCCCCGCCCAAGGTGACCGGGTAGCTGAAGTTGCCACCGGCGTCGGTGGTGACGGCTTGGCCCTGTTGGGTCAGAACGGCGTCGGCCGGTTGAACCGTCCCCGTAATGGTTTGTTGCGGTTGATCGAAGAGATCGCGGTGGGCCGGGCTCGTCAGGGTAATCACCACCTGATCCAGGTCGGCAAGGTCGATCACCGGAATCGTCTGGGTGGTTTCGCCGCGATGGTCGAATTCGTCAATACCGTGCGCGATCAGGGTATAGGACGTTAACGCCTCATCGTCGGGAACAGTTATTTCAAATGAGGCTTCCCCGGCGTTTTGCTCCGTCAAATCGGTGCCGTTGACGCGGAGACCGACCCGGTTGACGGTGGATGCATCTTGGGTCGTCACACGAATGGTGTGGCTGAGACCGCGAACCAAACGGGCCGGCGCGTCAATCGCGACCACGGGCGCGGTGGTGTCGACGTAAATGGTGCGCTGTACGCTGTCGCCTTGGGCGCCGGCGAGGGTACCGTTCATGGTCAGCAGATGTTCACCGTCGGCGGGCGCAACCGTTGCGGTCCATGCCGCACCGTCGCGCTGCACGGGTGCGCCGTCGACGTCGACCACCGCCTCGGCGGGATCCACGCTTCCGGCGAGGGCGACGGGCAAAACACCGAAGCGGGCGTTATCGGCAGGTTGATCCACGGTCAGGGTGACGTTGTTGGGTCGGATTTGCACGGTACCGGAGGCGACCCCGCTGTTGCCCGCGCGATCAAAAACGCGCACCAACAGTTCGGTTACCGTGCCGGCCTGGTCAGCGGTGGTGGCAACGCTTAATTGGGTGGTGCCGTCGTCGCTGAATTCTTGAATCGCGTTGCCGTCCTGCTCAATGACCTGACGAACGATTGGGTTGGTTTCAACCAAGGTCCACGCCATGGCAATCGCCTGACCGGCCACCACGGATTCGGGGAGGTCGAGGGTCACTTGCGGCGGCGTGATGTCGCGAACAACGGTTCGCTGGTCTTGATCGCTTTGACCTTCGCGCGTGGCGGCGGCGGTGAGGGTGATCGCGCCTTCACCGTCCAAAGCGAGGGTGTGGGTCCAGCCGGTTCCCGTGACAAGCGTGTCTTCGCCGTTCAGCGTAACCGGTGTGTCCGCGGGCGAAATCGTACCGGCAACGGTGATCTCACCTTCATTGGTCCAGGTCCCGTCCGCCGGCTCGGTCATCACAACATCCACCGGACGCGCTTGAATCGCGACGGTGCGTTCCAATTGGGCCTGGTTACCGGCGGCGTCGGTGGCAGTGAGTTCGTAAACAAGGGTGGTGACGGTTTCATCCAAGGTCGCGGTCGCATCGCCGCTTCCGTTGGGCTCCGTTGCGACGGTCTCACCGGCGCGCAGCAACAACGTGTCACCGAGGCCGTTGGCATCAGAAACCGTCCAGCTATAGGCATAATCGGCACCGCGCACCACTTCCGTCGGAACCGTCAGTTCCAATTCGGGCGGGGTAATGTCGCGCTGAATGGTCCGTTGATCTTGATCACTGACACCTTCGCGCGTCGCCACCGCTGTCAAGGTGACGGCACCTTCCTCGGTCAAGACAAGGGTATGGGTCCAGGTCGAACCGGTCACCGCGGCCGCTTCCCCGTTCAGGGTGACCGGCGTGTCGGCGGGCGCCACGGTTCCGCCCACGACCAAGCTATCGGCATTGGTCAGCGTGCCTTCTTCGGGCGTGGTAATCGCCACATCCACCGGGCGCGCTTGAATCGCCACGGTGCGTTCCAATTGGGCTTGGTTGCCGGCGGCGTCGCGGGCGCTGAGCTGATACACAATGGTGGTTACAGATTCGTCCAAGGTCGCGGTCGCATTGCCGCCGCCGTTGGGTTCGCTGCTTAGGCTAACGCCGTCCCGCGCCAACAGGGTTTCGCTGAGGCCGGCGGCGTCGGTTACCGTCCAGGTGTAGGCATAATCGGCACCACGCACCACTTCCGTCGGAACGGTCAGTTCCAATTCGGGCGGGGTAATGTCGCGCTGAATGGTCCGTTGATCTTGATCACTGACACCTTCGCGGGTCGCCGTCGCCGTCAGCGTGATATCGCCTTCACCGGACAAAGCTAACGTATGGGTCCAGGTCGACCCGGTCACCGCGGCCGCTTCCCCGTTCAGGGTGACCGGCGTGTCGGCGGGCGCCACGGTTCCGCCGACGACCACCGTATCGGCGTTGGTCAGCATGCCTTCGTCGGGCGTGGTAATCGCCACATCCACCGGGCGCGCTTGAATCGCCACGGTACGTTCCAATTGAGCCTGGTTGCCGGCGGCGTCGCGGGCGCTGAGCTGGAACACAATGGTGGTGACGTTTTCGTCCAAGGTGGCGACGGCGTTGCCGCTGCCGTTGGGCACCGCGCCGGCGACCGCGCCGTCGCGTAAAAGCAAGGTTTCGCTAAGACCGCTGAGATCCGAGGCCGACCAACTGTAGGCGTAATCAGCACCGCGCACAACGGTGGCGGGAAGATCCAAGTTCAGCTGGGGCGGCGTGATGTCGCGGGTGACGGCTACCGCGTCTTGGGCACTGCCGCCGCGACTGGAAACCGCCGCAACCAGTTCGATGGGACCTTCCCCGGTCAAGGGAAGTGTCAGCGACCAGGTCGTTCCATCGACCAAAGCCGGGATCCCGTTTACAGCCACGGCGGCGTCGGCCGGGGTCACCGTTCCGCGCACCAACACCTCCGCGGCGTTGGTTAAGGCACCGTCAGCCGGCGCATGGATCGCAATCGTCGGCGCGGGAAAATTCAGCGTAACCGTGTGGCGTGTGGTCGGTGCGCCGTGGCCGGCGGCATCTTCGGCGTCGATTTCAATCAGAACGGCATCATAAGCCGGGTCGACGGGAACAAGGGTGCGGTGTTCGCCGATCAGATCACTGGAAACCACCTGACCGTTAACGCGGACGGCCCCGGTGACGGCACTAACCGCGTCGCTAATCTGCCAGGAGAACACCAATTCCTCACCGGCAAGATGGGTATCCGGCGCGGTTAAAACGATTTGCGGCGGCAAGGTATCCACGATGATGTTGCGGGTAACACTTTGGGTTTGACCGTTCCAATTCGCCGTAACTTCAACCGTTTGCGCCCCTTGATCCGGGCTAATCGCCGTAACCCAGGCAGCGTTACCGCCGCCCAGACTGGTTCCCTGCACCCTTACCTCGGCGGCGTCGGGTGTAACCGAACCGGAAACAGTCATGGGCAGCACCGTGATCAAGGCACCTTCGCCGGGTGCGGTGACGGTCAGCGACAGGTTGACGGCGCAAACGCCTGAGTCATCGGCGGTATCGGCGTCGGCGGGTGTCACGGTGCCGTTGTTGGTGACGCCGGTACAGGCGGTGAGCCAATGATGCCCCGGCGCGGTGGTACCGCCCGCAAGCAAATAGGCACCGCTGCCGATGGTAATGCCGCCTTGGCGCGCACGCAAGCGCGAGGTGCCCCCCGCGCCGTTGCGACCGGCATGGTCGATCAACCTGGCCCCGGGAACACCGGCTTGAAGCGTAATGTTGTCGGCGGCGTCCAGCACCACCCGCGCCTCGGCGTTGTTGTCGTTGCCGTTGTCCAAGGCATAACCGGAAAGAATTAAGTCCCCACTTTGAGAAACCAGGGTGATGTGGCCGCCGGTTGCGCCGGCCAAATTGGGTTTGGTTTTCACGGCGACGGTGCCGTGCTGTCGGGCCGGATCAAAAGCCGGCAAAAGCAAACCCATGCGCATCAAGCCGTCGTTTTTGCCGCGCATGGCAGCGGCGGTGGTCGGATCGATCCCCGGCGCCACGCCGTTTTTGGTTTTGGCACTGGGTGGTTTCACCAGCAGGCCCAAGGCCCAGCCTTCGGCTTGGGGCGCGGTGAGTTGCGGCCAGGTCAAACCCGGCGCATGGATTTCAAAGGAAACCGACTCGTGAACCGGATCTTGCGGCCAGGTTTCGCCCAGTTCCACCGCCAAGTCCCAGCCGCCGGGCGGTTGCATCCAAAACCCACCCACGGCATTGACACTGTTGGCGTTAAGCGTCCATTTGTTGACGATATCGCCGTGAAAACGCAGTGCTTCCAACAAGGCTTCATTGCCGAGGTTGGCAAAAAAGGCTTCGATATCGCCCGCACCCGGCGCCACCGACAAGGCAACCTGAACACCGTTGCCGGAAGCCAAGTTGGTCAGGGTCACCGTCACCGGTACGGTCGCGGCCAGGCCGCGCATTTCGGCATTCAGCGTGGTGGTAAAGGAAGGCGCGCTCGTGTTGCGCGTGCCGGTGTAACCGAGAACCCGCACTTCTTCGCGGGCTTGCAGGTGAACGGCCCCCGCCACGGGAACCCCGACGCTCCGAACACTGACGCCGGAGGCCACGACCCGATCGGCTTCGGTGCCCAGCACCCGCGTCCCGTCAATATGGAGACGGCCGCCGAAACTGATGATTTGCATTTCGGGCGCACGACCGTTTTCGAACCAGGCATCAACCAAGCCGTCGATGTTCAGATCGCCGCCGTCGCCAAAGACCAACAGGCTCAAGTCAGCAACACCTTGTTGGGCGCCTTTGAGCAGAACCCGCCCGCTTGCGCCGATGTGCAGATCGCCGGTATGGGTGCCCAGCAACAGGTTGCCGGCCGTGCCCCAGGTGCCCTGCACTTGGTTGGCCACGGTCCCCGCCACGCTAAGCCCGTCACGGGCGTAAAGGGTTAAGGCGCCGGTATCGGCATGGGTACTCTCCACGCGCACGGCGGCACCCGCATCGACCTGAACGGAACAAGCGGTACGGATGGTTAAACCCGGTGAAACCCGACTGTTGGGCCGGTTTCCGGGAAGCGTGCCGACGCTGATCAACGCATTGTTGGTGACCAACAGGCGTTTGCCGCCCAGGTCAAAGACGGCCCGCCAATTTTGAGGGTCGTCGCCGGATTTTTCGTAGCTGAAGTACGGCGCCAAATCGGCGTCGCCGCTGTAGACGGGCACGTCGGCGCTGAAGTCTACGGTCGCGTTCTCATCAACCACCACCGTATCGCCGTCGCAGGAGGCGGTTTGCGCCAACCACGTCTGCGCGGCCGCAAACCGCTCCGGCGGCAAGGCGGGCGCCTGATCGGCGGGCGGGTCTTGAGCGAAAAGTGGTGCAAAGAGAAGCAGGGAGCACAAGAAAAGGGAAGCTACGTGTTGCGTCATACAAAAATCCGAAAAAGTAAGGTTCGAAAGGGTTTGTTTGGTACAGGAAAAGGAACGCGCCGCGTTGTTTGGGTAACGGATGATGGATTTCATCGGGCACCTCCGGCCGTGCGCAACTCAAGCGAAGCCGGTTGATCTCCCGGATCGGGCGGCTCGGCCAGCTGTAAGTAAAGCGTGTCCGAATCGCCGTCGGCGGCTTGCAGAATACGCACCGGCTTGCCGTTGAGGCGCAACCACATACCGGCCACGTCGGCGGCGCGCAGGCGCGTTTGAATCGCCAAGCCGCGCTCGCCCTGTTGGGTCATTTGTTGCAAACCAATGGTTCGCCGTGGTGCCGGGGGCGTTCCCGTCAATCGGCCGCCGCGGTACTCGGTCGCCGCGATCACAAACTCGGTGCCGGGTTCGACAAAAACCAGCGAGCCCTGGGTTTCGACGCGGTTGCCGGTGACAATACGGCCGGTGAAGTGGGCCGAATCACGCGCATGGACGG
This sequence comes from Acanthopleuribacter pedis, assembly GCF_017377855.1. Taxonomy (GTDB): domain Bacteria; phylum Acidobacteriota; class Holophagae; order Acanthopleuribacterales; family Acanthopleuribacteraceae; genus Acanthopleuribacter; species Acanthopleuribacter pedis. The sequence goes on along the minus strand of NZ_JAFREP010000011.1, from coordinate 263,835 downwards.
CGACGCGACCGCCGCCCGCGTAGACCCGTCGACTTTCAAAGCGCTGATCGGCCACACCACCCGCAACATCCACGGTCCCGTTGCCGCTGAATTGGCCGACGCGCAGCAGCACCGAACCACCGGAGGAGCGGTTCACGCCCCGCGCGCTGATACGGCCGTCCAGATGTAACCGGGCGGCGCCGAGGTGCAAGACCCCGCCACCCGCGGAGCCGTTGCCCGGCAAAGTGGGATAGACCGGGGACCCGTAAAGATCGGCGGGTTGGGCACGAACATGGAACCCAAAGGGCAAACCGCCGTGCGCGCCGTTTCCGGGACGACGGGCAACGCCGTCCAAACGGATGCTGCTTTCGCCGCCGATGTTGAGTTCTCCTGCAACATCAATCGAAAGCAACACATCGGAGCCCGCGGATAAGCTGGTAAGACTGCTCGCCTGGTTTAACCTCAGCGACGGCGCCTCTAAGCGACGTGTTTGCAGATGGGTGCCTTCCAACGAGACCGGTTCGGCAAAAACCACGTGGTCCCCACGGAACACGGCATCGACGAGACGACCGCCCGGCGCGCGCAGCGTGCCGGCGAAGGTGGCACCGTCGGCGGAAAGGTATTCCAAGCGGGATTGTCCAATCAGGCGGGTTTCGCCGTTCCCTCGCCCCACCCTGCCGGCGAGGACCAGTTCACCGGCGTCCAGGAACAACAAGGCGTCGTCAGAACCCGTTGGGTTACCGGTCAGGACACCGGCCTGAGCCACGGAGACCCAATCGGCGCGCAGCGAAGCGACCTGAACCGAACCGGCCTGAATGGTCAGTTCGCCGACACGTAGCGTTGCTTCGTGATACTCGGGCACGGCATGAACCACCAAACGACCCCCGTTTACCGAAATCGTTTGCGCGGTGAGCGTGTCGTCCGCAATCAGACGCGCCTTGGGTGGGATGACAATCGCGCCGAAGCGCGCGCGTTTTTTCAGGTGGCGCGTTTCCCCTTCCCGCAGGATCAAATCGCCTTGGGTCGGGATGTCAACCGGCGCCTGGAATGCTTTGGCGGGCGGGGTTTGAATGACGCGTTTGGAAGGTTCGGTCCCGAATTCTTCCACAAAGGTCGCATCCAGTACCGCGCCGTCCTCCACAATCATGTCTTGTGTGTACACGAACCCGTCAACGGTGCGTAGGTTGGCGCCGCCGCGTACTTCAATCACATCCAACAAGTGGTAGCCCTGCAGGGACTCACCCTCGTCCACCACCGGGTTTTCGGCCAGAATCAGTTGATCCGTCGTATTGGCAATCACTTGCGTCGATCCGCTCAACCAACGCACCCGCAATCCGGCGAGGGCGTTGAATTCGGCAAAATTCCCCTCCAGCGTGCCGTTTTCCGGCGGCACTTCCAAGAACAGGGAACCGAACCCTGGCAAGGTCGTCGAACCGGCGCGGGTGGGAACACCGCGATTGTCCACCACCAGACGGCCGTTGGGCCAAGTGCTGTTGCGATAGAAAACCGTACCCGCCCCGGCGTTGCTGTACTCGCGATTGACATCGGAATGGCCGCCATAAGCCGTCACGGCCCCTTCGTATGCATCCAAATCTTCAACATGCAGCGCAATGCGCCCGCCGCCGCCGGCTTCCCAATAGCTGTGGCCGCCGTCGGCGCTGATGTTGCCGCTCCCGCTTAAGACATCGCCGCGCAGGTAGATGGAACCGCCCGCGCCTTGGCTCGAACCGTTGACGTCCAAGTCCCCGTTGAGGGTTAAGGTGGTGAAACGCAGATCCAGGGCGCCACCCGCATCGGGGGTGGTGTTGTGGGAACGACCGTGGGTCTCGGGCTGATAGAGGTTGCCCAAGGTCGAAGCCGTATCGTATTCGTAATTGCCGCCGTACCCGCCATGGCTGGAACGGTAGCGGTTGTCGCTGTTGTCGGCGCGACCGCGGTCGCGGCTGAAGATGCGGCAACCGGCGTCGACGGTCATGGTGTCGGCCTGAAGCGGGACATCCAATTCCAAGGTCGCATTGTTGCGCAGCTCAAGGCTGACGGGATTCAGGGACACCTGCAGGTTCATCTGATAGTTGTCCAGAATCAGATGGTCCAAACCGGGGTCCGCGTAAAGCGTAAAGCTGCCGTTGGTGAAGGTACTGTCGGCGGGTACGTCCAACCAGGCCGCATCCACCGAACCACTTTCAAAGACAAAGTAGTCCAACACGCGCAGGGCGTCGTCGGTTTTCAGTTGCGCCCCGCCGCGTACTTCCAACACATCCAGAATGTGCAGGCCTTGGAAGGAATCGCCTTCACCCATGAGTGGGAAGGTCCCCTCGGCCGGATAAATTTGATCGGTGGTGTGGTCACCGACCCGCACTTCGCTGCCGTCGGTGAAAATCAGGAACAGGCCGTTCAAACCGCCGAATTCCGGGAAATTCTCACCGTCGATGACACTGCCGCCGGTGGGTTCCGCCGGTACCACTTCACCCACGCCGGGTAAGAAGGTGGAACCCGCCCGCGACTCAATGCCGCGGTTGTCCACAACCAAACGACCGTTGGGCCAAGTGCTGTTGCGGTAGAACACCGTGCCCGCCCCGGCATTGCTGTAGGCGCGGTTGACGTCGGCGTGACCGCCGTAAGCGCTGACCGCCCCACTGTAACCGTCCAAATCTTCCACGTGTAGGGCAATGCGACCGCCGCCGCCGGCCTCCCAGTAGGTATTGCCGCCGTCGGCGCTGATGTTACCCGCACCGGTTAATTGATTGCCGCGCAGCAACACCGAACCACCGGAACCCTGACTGGATCCGCTTACATCCAACGTGCCGTCCAGGGTCAGCGTGTCGAAGGTCAGCTCGATCGCACCGCCCGCATCGGCGGTGGTGTTGAACGAACGGCCGGCCGTGGTCGGCGTGTAGAGGTTGCCCAGCGTCGTTGCCGTATCGTAATCAAAGTTGCCGCCGTAACCGCCGTGGCTGGAGCGGAAGCGGTTCCCCGTATTATCCGCCTGACCGCGATCACGACTGAAAATGGTGGTGCCGGCACCGACCGTGATGGTGCCCGCGTTCATCGGTGCATGCAGCTCCAGGGTGGCGCCATTGCGCAGTTCTAAATCGGCAAGGTCCACCGGGAAGCGCAGATCCAATTGGAAATTATCCAAAATCAAACGGTCGAGGCCGGGATCGGTGTACAAGGTCATGGCACCGTTGGTCAGCTCGCTGTCGGCGGGCAATTCCAAACCGGCGGCTTCAATACTGCCGCTTTCGAAAATGAACTGCTGCAAAACGCGAATGCTGTCAGCGGTTTTCAATTGGCCGTTGCCGCGAATTTCCAGCACATCCAAGATGTGCAAACCACGGAAGCCTTGACCTTCGTCAACCAGCGGGAAACTGCCCGAGGCGGGGAACAGTTCCGTTTCGCCGTGGTTGCCGACCGCGACTTCGCTGCCGTCCTCGAAGACGAGGTACAAACCGCCGAGGGCGCCGAACGGCGGAAAGTTTTCCCCATGAATCACAGCCCCGCCGGTCGGCTCGGCCGGAATAACCTCACCCAAACCTGGCAGTTTGGTGGATCCGGGACGCGTATCCAAGCCGTTGTTGTCCACAATCAGCCGGCCGTTGGGCCAGGTGCTGTTGCGGTAGAACACCGTACCCGCGCCGGCGTGGCTGTACTGACGGTTGGCGTCGGCACGACCACCCCAGGCTGTCACACGACCCTCAAAGGCGTTGAGGTCTTCAACGTGGATGGCGACACGACCGCCGCCACCCGTTTCCCAGTAGGTTTGGCCGCCGTTGGCGTTGATGTTGCCGCCGCCGTCAAGGGTGTCGCCCTGCAAATAAATCGAGCCGCCCGCGCCTTGACCGGTGCCCGCGGCATCCAGGTCCCCGTTGAGCGTGAGCGTGTTGAAGCTGAGCTGCAACGCCCCGCCCGCACCGACCGTGGTGTTGTGGGAACGACCATGCGTGGTGGGCGTGTAGAGGTTACCCAGGGTTTCCACGCCTTCAAAATCGAAGTTGCCGCCGTAACCGCCGTGGCTGGCACGGAACCGGTTACCGCTGTTTTCGGCCGATCCGCCGTCGCGCGCCAAGATGGTGCAGCCATGATCGACGGTGATGGTGTCGGCACTTAAAGGCGCGTTCAGTTCAAGGGTGGCACCATTGCGCAGTTGCAGGTTGGTTGTCGCGATGGGAACTCGCGCCACCAATTGGAAGTTGTCCAGGGTCAGGTTGCTCAGCCCGGGATCGGTGTAAAGCGTCATGCTGCCGTTAGCCAGCTCACTGCCGACGGGTACTTCCAACGCGGCCGCTTCCACACTGCCGCTTTCAAAGATGAATTCGTCGAGTACGCGAATGGTGTCGACCGTCTTGAGTTGGGCGTTCCCGCGGATTTCCAACACGTCGAAGATGTGCAAGCCGCGATAGCTTTGGCCCTCGTCGACGAAGGGGAAACTGCCGGAAGCCGCGAACAGTTCGTTTTCGGTGTGATCGCCGATCGCGATTTCACTGCCGTCTTCAAACACCAGGTAGAGGTTGCTCAGCCCGCTGAAGGCCGGGAAGTTTTCCCCGTAGATGGGTCCATCACCGGTGGGTTCCAAGGCAATCACTTCGCCGAGACCTGGCAATTCGGTGGTGCCGGGGCGCGTGTCCAAACCGTTGTTGTCAATGACCAAACGACCGTTGGGCCAGGTGCTGTTGCGGTAGAACACCGTGCCCGCACCCGCGTTGCTGTATTGGCGGTTGGCATCGGCACGACCGCCCAAAGCACTGACTTGACCTTCGAAAGCCGTCAGTTCTTCAACGTGAATGGCGATGCGGCCGCCGCCGCCCGTCTCCCAATAGGTCTTACCCCCGTCGGCGCTGATGCTGCCACCGCCGGTAAGGGTTCCGCCGCGCAGCAAAATTGCGCCGCCCGCACCCCGGCCACTGCCGTCTGCATCCAAACGGCCGTTGAGCACCAGCGTATCGAAACGCAGTTCCATGGCACCGCCTGCATCGGGCGTGTTGTTGTGGGAACGGCCGGAGGTGGTCGGTTCATAGAGGTTGCCAAAGGTCACCGCCGCCGACAGATCGAAGTTTCCGCCGTAACCACCGTGGCCGGAACGGTAAACATTACCGGGGTTTTCGGCCAGACCGCGATCTCGCGCAATGATGCTGCTGCCCGCGTCAACGGTCAGGGTTTCGCTGACCGTGATCGACGCTTTGGGTTCCAGCGTGCTGTCACCGCTGAGATGCAAGCTGTCCAAATTCCACGGGAAGTGGCTCACCAGGTTAAAGGAATTCAGGGTGAGTTGACCGAGACCGGGATCGGTAAAGAGTTCAATGGAACCCTCGGTGAATGGGGCCTCGGCGGGTAGTTCCAGACCGGCGGCATCGATACTGCCGCCCGCGAGGATCACGGTTTGCAAGACGCGAATATGGTCGTCGGTTTTAAGGTGCGCGTTGCCGCGTACTTCCAAGACATCAAATAGGTGCAGGCCGTGGTAGCGATCACCCGGGTTCAGATCGGGGAACGGCAGGTCGGGCTCGGCGGCGGTGAGTTGGTGCTCGCCGTGGTCGCCGATTAAGACTTCGCCGTCGTCAAAAACCGCCCACATGCCGGCCAAGCCGTTGAGCAGGGGGAAGTTGTCGCCGTCCAAGGTCTGTCCGCCGCCCGTGGCAACGGCCACCTCCCGTTGGCCCAGTGCAACCAATTCGGTGGTGGTGTAACGACTGGCCAAATCGTTGTTGTCCACGGTTAAGTAACCGTTGGGCCAGATGTCCGAACGACGGTAAACCGTGCCGGCGCCGCCGTTGTAGTTCTGGGTGTTGATCGTGGTTTGGCCGCCGTGGGCATGCACCGCGCCGGCGAATTCGGCCTGATCGTTAACCCACAGCGCAATGCGTCCACCGCCGGCGCCGTTCCAGTAATCGTTGCCGCCGTCGGCGCTAATCGTGCCGCTACCGGTGAGCGTCTCCCCTTCCAAAAGCACCGAACCACCGCTGCTTTGGCCGTTACGACCGTTGGCGTTGATGCTCCCGGTAAGGTTGAGGCTGGTGAAGTTGAGGCGAATGGCGCCGCCCGCGTCGGTGCCCACCCCGTTGGTGGCAGGACGGTACATGTTGCCGTAAGGCGGCGAGTCTTCCAAGGGTCGGTTGCCGCCGCGGCCGCCGTGGCCGGCTTGCCAGATGTTTTCGGGGTTAAAACTTTGGCCGTTGTCGTGGGCCAAAATGGAACCGGCGATTTGCATTTGTGGCGCGTTGATGATCAACCGCGCGTCGTCGGTGCCGGCGGGGGTTTGGATGATCCCTTGGCCGGAAACGTTGAGGTCGTCGGTTGTTAAGGTACCGTTCATCGTGATGGAACCGGAGAGCACGCTGACCTCGGCCGCGGTGACGTCGCTGTCGGTCACCAAGGTGGCGCCGTTAATCAGCGAGATGCGACTCACATCCACGGGATAGTGGATGATCAGGTGGAAGTTGTCCAACTCCAGGCGGGTGTAGCCGGGATCTTCGAACAGTTCAATGCTGCCGTTTTGCAGATTGCCGTCGACGGGAACGTCCAGGTCGGGGGTGTCGATGGTACCGTCACCCATCACGAATTCCTGTAGGACCCGCACACCGTCGATGGTGCGCAAATTGGCGCCGCCGCTGATTTCCAAAACATCCAAAATGTGGACGCCGGAGTAGGTGTCCCCTTCGACTAAGGCCGGGAAGGGGTTGCCCGCCGGCGCGCTTAAGGCGTCGGATCCGTGGCTTGCGATCGGCACCGTGCTTTCATCGGCAAACAACAGGTGCAAACCGGTGAGGCTGCTGAAGGTGGGGAAATTGGATCCGGCAATCACGTCGCCACCGGTGTCGCCGACCGCGGTTCGTTCGCCGAGACCCGGCAATTCGGTAGAACCCGTCGGACTGGGGGTGCCGTTGTTGTTCACCACCAAACGTCCGTTGGGCCAGCGCGCGGAATCGCGGTAGAAAACCGTCCCCGCGCCGGCGTTGTAAAGCGGGTGATCCACGCTAAACAAGCCGCCGAAGGCGGTCGCGGTGCCGCTGAAGCCGGCCTGATCGGCAACCAGGACCGCAATCCGTCCGCCGCCGCCGGTATATACATAACCGCCCGAACCATTGGCGCTTAAGCTACCACCGCCGCTGAGGCTGTTGCCTTCCAACAGGATGGAACCGCCGGAAGCGTAGTGTTCGCTGCCGTCGACGTTGACGGCACCCGTGTGCGTTAAGCTGTCGAAACGCAGATGGACCCGACCGCCGGGGCGCAGGTCGGCATTTTGGCCGGTGCCGTTGGTTTGCGGTTGGTACAGGGAACCATAGGTGTCGACTTGGCTGTAGTCCAACCCGTTGGGTGCGCCGCCGTAACCGCCGTGGCTGGTGTTGTAACGCCCGCCCGGGTTGTCGCTGTTGCCGTTGTACAGGGCCTGGATGGTACCGGCAATTTCCATTTCGGTAACGTCCAACATCAGGCCGGCGTCGGCCGTATCGCTCGGCGTGCGAATGGTGCCGGCGGCGCTCAGGTTCAACGATTGACCGCTGAGCGTGCCATTGAGAATCAGTTCACCGTCGTTAATCACGGTCGTTTGCGCCTGCATCGAAACCGTACTTGTCAAGGACGACCCGTTGCTGAGTGTCAGGTTGGTGAGGTTGAGTGGGAAGTGAACGGTAAGGTGGAAACCGTCCAAGTTGAGTTCGGTCAAACCCGGATCGGCAAAAAGCGTCAAGGCGCCGTTGGTGAAGCTGAATCCCGGCGGCAAGCTCAATTCGCCCGCATCAACGGAACCACTGTCTACCACCAAGGTGTTGTTGACCTGAAGCGCGTCGAGGGTTTTGAGGTTGGCGTTGCCGCGCACCACCAACTCATCCAGGATGTGCAGACCCGAATAGGGTTCGCCGCCGGCCAGTACCGGGAAGGTGCTGCCGGAAACCGGTGTCAACTCGGTCGCCGTATGGGTATCAATCGCCACGCTGCTTCCGTCGCCGAAACGAACGTACAAGCCGGTGAGGCCGCTAAAGGCAGGGAAATCAGTCCCCGCGATCACGCCGCCGCCGGTATCGCCGTCGGCCGTGCGTTCACCCAAACCGGGTAACTCGGTGGAGCCGGTCCGCGTCTCGGTGCCGTTGTTGTCCAGCACCAGACGACCGTTGGGCCAGGTGCTGTTGCGGTAGAACACCGTACCCGCGCCGCCTTGGTAGTTGGGACTGGCGACCGTGTTGCGGCCGCCAAAGGCCGTGACCGCGCCGGTGTACCCGTTCAGGTCCTCCACCATCACGGCCACACGACCGCCGCCGCCCGCATAAATGCTGGTGGCGGCACCGTTCGCGCGGATGTCGCCGCTACCGGTTAAGGTTTGTCCGTTAAGCATCACGGAACCGCCCGCACCGCTTTGCACGGTGCCGTCGGCATTGATTTCGCCGCTGAGGTCCAGGGTCGTGAAGCTGAGGCGAATGCGACCGCCCGCTTCGTCGGAGGAACGACCGCTCGCACCGTTGGTATTGGGTTGGTAAAGGCTGCCGAAGGTCGTGTGGACGTCAAAGTTGGTGTCGCTACCGCCGTAACCACCATGGCTGGAACGGTAGCGGTTGCCGTCGTTCCAGCCGTTTGGATTGTGGTGAGCGCGGATAACACCCGCCACGTTCATGACCGGCACTTCAATGCCAAGGCCGGCGTCGGCCTGACCGAGCGGGGTGCGAATGACGCCGTTTTCGGCAACGGTCAGCGTTTCACCCGCCAAGGTACCGTTGATAATGACTTCACCCTCCACCACGTCGATCGCCGCCGCGTAGATGTCGGAATCCGTGGTCAGGGTCGAACCGTTGGTCAAACGCAAGTTGGTCAGATCCATGGGGAAATGCACGGTGAGGTGGAAGTTGTCGAGTTCGATGTTGGTGTAACCGGGATCCACAAACAGTTCGATGGAGCCGTCGCTGAGGACCGTGTCGCTGGGTACTTGGAAGTCGGGCACATCTACGCTTCCGTCACCCAGAATGAAGTCTTCCAAAACGCGAATGGCGTCGATGGATTTGAGGTTCACCTTGCCGCGAATCTCCAACACGTCGAAGATGTGCAGGCCGGAGTAGGCCTCGCCCTCGGCGAGTTCGGGAAAACGCAGGCCTTCGCGCGGCAAAAGCTGTGTCGGTGTGTGGCTGCCGATTGCGACCTCGGAGCCGTCGGGGAACACGGCGTACAGGCCGGCCAAGTCGTTAAATTCGGGATACCCAAAGCCGTCAATCACATCACCGCCGGTGGCCGATTCGGCAGTGCGATTGCCCAATCCCGGCAGCAGCGTCGAACCGGGCCGGGTTTCGATGTCGTTGTTGTCCAACACCAAACGACCGTTGGGCCAGGTGCTGTTGCGGTAGAACACCGTACCCGCGCCGCCCCAGTAGTTGGGACTGGCGACGCCGTTTTTGCCACCGAAGGCGGTTACGGGACCGCTGAATCCGTCGACGTTTTCAACCAGCAGCGCGATGCGACCGCCGCCGCCCGCGTAGATACTGGTGGCGGCGCCGTTGGCGCTGATGCCGCCGTCACCGGTTAGGGTTTGGCCGGACAACAGGACCGAACCGCCCGCCGCTTGTTCCAAACGGCCGTTGGCATCGATGGTACCGGTGAGGTTGAGGTTGGTGAACTGCATGCGGATGCGGCCGCCCGGTGCGTCACTCAGGCCGTCGCCGGAACCGGCGGTATCCGGTTGGTACAGGTTGCCGTAGGTTCGATGGACGGCAAAATCTGTTTGGAAGCCGCCGAAACCACCGTGACTGCCGCGGAAGCGGTTGTCGTGGTTGGTGGCATTGGCGTTGTGATGGGCACGCACGGCACCGGCGATGTCGATGTCGGTGACGTCGATGGTAAAACCGCCGTCGCGCACACCGGCGATGGTACGCACCACCCCGTCGGGACCGACGATCAGGCTGTCGCCACGCAAGGTGCCTTGCAACACCAGGTCCCCGTCAGTCACCCGCGTCACGTCGGCGTTGACGACGGCATCGTTGGTCAGCGAGGCGCCGTTGTTCAAATTCAGTTCGGTCAACTGCATCTCAAAGTGCGTCGTCAGTTGGAAATTGTTTAATTCCAGCGAGGTAAAGCCAGGATCTTGGTAGAGCTCCATTGCGCCGTCGGTGAATTGGAAGTCGGCGGGTAAGGCGAGGTTGGGCACATCGAGGGTGCCGCCGTCGACAATCAAATCCTGCACAATGCGAATCGCGTCAATGGATTGCAGCTGGGCACCACCGCGCACTTCCAGAACATCCAAGATGTGTAAACCGGAATAAGTGTCGCCTTGAGCCAAAACGGGGAAGCTACCGCCGGAAACCGGTTGCAGTTGGGTTTCGCTGTTTTCGGCAATCGCCACTTCGCTGCCGTCGGCGAACACCACGTACAACCCACCCAACCCGTTGAGGGCGGGGAAATCGCTGCCCAGCAGTTCACCACCGCCGGTGGCCGTCTCGGCCGTACGTTGCCCCAATCCGGGCAACGGCGTGGCGAGCGGTCGCGTGATCGTGCCGTTGTTGTCCAAAACCAAACGGCCGTTGGGCAGGTCGTCGGTGCGGTAGAAAACCGTGCCCGCGCCGCCTTGGTAATCCACGCTGGCAACACCGGTCGGACCGCCGAACGCCGTGGCGTTGCCGCTGAAGCCGTTGATGTCGTTGACCAACACGCCGATACGGCCGCCGCCCGCCGACCAAATACTGGTCGCCGAACCATTGGCATTTAAGGTACCGGTGCCGCTGAGGTTGTTGCCTTCCAACAGAATCGAGCCGCCCGCACCGTGGCGATAAGTACCGTTGACGTTCACCGCACCGTTCAGGTCCAAGGTCCCAAAGCTCAGGCGAATCCGACCACCGGGACGATGGCCGGTGGTGTTGCCGGCGCCGTTAGTCACAGGCCGGTAAAGGTTCCCGAAGGTTTTGTGAACCGCGTAGTCCACCTGGTAGCCGCCCAAACCACCGTGGCTGCCGTAGTAGGCATTGTCGCCGTTGGCCGAGTTGCCGTTGTCATGGGCGCGAACCTCACCATCGATGGTCATCGCATCGGCGTGCAGGTGCAGACCCGCGTCCACCACACCTTCCGGGGTGGCAACCACGGCCGCCGACGCCACGTCCAAAGCCGACGCGGTTACACTGCCGTTGACGATCAGGTCACCACCCAACAGGGTGACGTTTCCGTTGAAATCAAGGTTGCCGGTGACGCGGACTTGGTAACCTTCGGTGACAGCCAAATCGCCAAGCCCGACAAAGTCGCCGATCAAGTGGCCGCCGCCGTGAATGGTGAACGCCGCGGCCGAAACGTCCAAGCTTTGGTCGCCGGCTTCCAGGGTGGCGTTCGCCAGGCTGATTTCGCCGCCCGGATGGAAGTTGTTCATAAGGAAGTGGGCGTGGTCGCGTATTTCCAGTTCGTCGACACGATAGTCGACAAACAGCAGGTCGCCGTCTTCAAAGGTGCCAAAGCCGGCTTCCGGCTCACTGAACAATTTGGTTTCGCTTTGGTTATCCACCACACCCGCTTCCGACTCGGCACCTTGGCGATAAGCGCGCATGCCCAGGAAGGCGTCAAGCCCCAGCAAAGGCGGGTCCAGGAAGCTGAGCACTTGGCGCGTCACATTGCTTTGGGTTTCGCTCGAAACAAAAACATGCTCGCCGACGCGGCGGTTTTCCAAAGTTGGGATCAGGCTGGTGTTGGTGCCGGAGGCTTCGGGGTGGTTGGCGAACACCAAGCGATCGCGATAACCACGGGATTGATCGGGATCGGCAGTCCAGAAGTAAACGGAACCGGCACCGGCGCCGCGGCCGCCGAAGGCCGTCACCGTGCCACCGAACGCACCGTAAAGGGCGATGCGGCCACCACCGCCACCACCGGCGTTGGAAGAAGCGTAGTCGCCGGCGTAACCGTTGGCCGAGATATGACCTTTGCCGAACATTTCACCGGTGAGCCAAATACTGCCGCCACTGCCGCTCAAACCCCGGTTCCCGTGATGGGAATCGGCACTAATGCGGCCGAGCACCCACACCTCGGAAGCAGCGACACGCAGGGCGCCACCACCCAAACCGGAACCTGGCTGTTGGGGGCGGAACGGCGAACCGTAAATCAAACGCGTATCGGTCGTACCTTGACCCAAACCGGCGTGGCTGGCGCGCCAGCCACTGTGACCGTGGCCCGGCGCCATGTTGGGGTAACCCATGCCGTCCAAGTCGATGCGGCTGCCGTAATCCACCACCAAGCGACCGTTGAGTTCCAGGTTGGTACCGGCCGGATTGTCGCCGTTGCTGTCGGTAGCGGTTTGGCCGAGGCTTGCCCCGTTGACCAGAATCAGGTCGGCGAAGGCATGTTCGCCGTCGATTTGGTGCGCGCCGCCCGCCAGCACGATGGTTTTGCCCTCGTGATCGCGGTTCCAGGTCTCCAGTGTCAGCACGTTGGCCGCATTGAAGATTTCGGCGTCCGCCGGCAGCGGCAGGTTGTTAACCCGTGCAATGGCCGTGGTGGGGTTGCCGCCCAAATCCGTGACGGTCAGTTCCACCAACAAATCGTCCGCGGCACGCATGGCCTCGGTTAAGGTGTACGCCGTTTCAATCAAAGCGGAGGTACCGCTGAGCACGGTGTCGTAAACCGGCTCGCCGTTAATCGTGACCGAGGCGTTTTCCAAACCGTCCTCGTCCTCGGCGCGTCCGGCAATGTGCAATTGCAGGCCGTCTGTCAGGGCCAAAGGCAGGGACAGATCGTGCTCCGGCGCCAACAGCGTGACGGCGGGGCCGCCGATGCTGCTGATCGGGCTGATCACCAGATCACGGGACAGGGTGGTCGACAAACCGCGAACATTAAACGCGGTGACGCTTAAGGTCATCACCCGCGCCTGGCTGACGCCCGGTGCCGTAATGGTGAAACCGTAGGGATAACTGGTGTTGCTTCCTTGCGGAACACCGTCCAGCTCGGCTTCAACGCGGTCGATGCCGGCGGGATCGTGAACGCTGACCTCGACTTGGATGCTGTCCCCTTCAATGAAGGCGGCCCCGTTTTGCGGTTGGTTCATCGTCAGTTCGGGACCCTCGCCGCCAAATACAACCTCCGTCGTACCGCTGACACGGCTGACTTGGCCGCGATGGTCTTCGACTTCCAAGGTGTAGGTCAGCGTTCCTTCGGGTGTGGTCGCAGGAATGCCGAGGCCGATGTTGCTGTCATGGGTGGCGCGGTAAACGAATTGGCGAGAGGTTTGGGTGAGCACACCGCCATAAATGAGGCGGTACTCGCGAATTTGGCGGTCGTCCCGCGCGGTCATACGCACGCGCGGCGTCACGGCCAAGTCGTAGGCGGCAGGCACGTTAAAGGCCAGGATTTCCGGCGCCGTATCGCGCTGCATGGTACGCACGCCTAAGTCGGCCGTCGCGCTGTCCACTTCATAAGTGAACTGGATGTATTGCAGCCCGTCACCGCTTTCAGCGGCCAAAGTGTAGCTGCCGTAAGGCACGCGGGTGAAGGCAAAACCGCCGTCGTCGGCGGTGACGGCGCTGAAGTTAAACCCGTTGCCCGTCATGCCGAGGGTCAGACCCACCGCGGGATTGCCGTCGGCATCGTGCAAAATACCGACGAGGTCGCCGGCCGGGCTCAGCAGGATGGGGACATTGACCGTTTGACCGTGATCGCTCAAGGTTCCCGCGGCGAAACCGCGCCGCTCACTGGTCGGCTGGTAGGCGGTCAATTCAAAGGAACGCGCCAACACATCGGTTAAGGTGAAACTTCCGTCGGCGGCACTGACGGTTTGGCGACGGAACACATCCGGCAAACCGGCAAAACTCAGCGTCACCTCGGCGTCGGCAATCGGCGTCGTGCCGTCGTTGTCGTAAACAACACCGACCACGGTGCCGGCACCTTCCAACACCATGTCGCCGACCGCAACGCTTTCGCCGTTGCGATCCAAGGCACGCGGTTGCAGGAAAGCGTGGCGGCCGTTGACGTGGGCCGTCAGTTGATGGTTACCCAAAGGCAGGAAGTCAAACAGGAAGGTGCCGTCCGGTCCGGTGTGTTCACCCTCCTCCCCGATTTCAATCCGTGTCCCGGATACCGGTTGGCCGCCGTCGTCGATCAGGCGACCCGTGTAAGCACCGTACTGGTGCAGGGAAAGCACCACATTTTGGTTAACCGCGCCACCGGCAAGGTAGTGGAGGCGGGTGCCGTAAATGTCGCCACGCGCCCGCAAGGTGTGGGCTTCAATGGAGACCCCGCTGAAGACCACACGGCCTTCGGCATCGGTATTTTGCCAGCCGCCGCGATCCAGGCTGACCTGTCCGACGAAGGGCTGATTGTTGCGCCGCACGTCCACGGTCAAGGTGATGCCGCCCAAATCAACATTGAGGTTAAAGCTGCGCCGCACCGAGGCGCCGGCAAGGTTGGCCGTTTCCACTTCGAGTTCGTTGGCCCCGATCAAGAAGGCGTCGGGTAATCGGTCCAGCGTGGCACGAATCGAGGTTTGGTCCGTGTGAAACAGCGGCGTAATCTCGCTGCCGTTGACCCAAACCCGCGTCGCGGCGGGGTTCACCTCGGATTGAGCATCGCTTTCCTCAATTTGGAAGCTGAGTTCAAAAGGCAGCGCCGAAACGGTAGCGCCTTCGTCGGCAAAGGCGAGGCTGGGCGGCGTGGTATCCAGGTAAAGCGTCCCCAGGTCGCGATCACCGGTGAGGGTACCCAGCGGCAAGACGCGGGAGAACGCGCCGTAGGAAAGCATCAAATCGGTGTCGCCGTCATCGGGCACGCCGTCCAACACAAAATCGCCGGCGGCGTTGAGGGTTACCGAACGAGAAATGCCGTTGTAGACGAACCGCACCCACGGCGGCGCGGGTGGATCCCGCAACAGAATCGCCGTACCGCTCACCGAATGGGTGGCGCCGGTTACGATGGGTAAGGTATTAACGCCCGCGCTGAGCAAACCACTGGTCGCGCCGGTGGTCCAGCCGTTATTGAGGCTATAAGTCAGACTGTAGGGACCGGGTTCCAAACCGTTGAATTCAAAACTGCCGTCCGGCTGAATGCGGTAGGTACTGAGGCGACCATTTTGGGTCAGTGACACACTGCCTACATGATAGGGATCATTGTCGCCGTCGCTGATGGTACCCAGTATCCAGGCACGGGTGCGCAGGGTCAGGTTTGCCAAATCCAAATCTTGGTTGGGCATGGTGAACGCCAGTGTGTAGCTGCCGGTCAAGGCGGCGTCTTCAGCCACCAGCTGGTAATCGCCGGGGTACACGTGTTGGATGCGGAAATACCCGTCGGGATCGGACTCGGCGGCGTAAATCAGTTCGGGATCCAGGTGGGGATTGGGGTTGGGACGCCACAGTTCCACCAGACCGCCGGCAACCGGATTGAAATCGCTGGTGTCCATCAAGCGCCCGGTCAGCTCGAAGCTGGGTTGGAAGGTGATGTCTTGGGTCAGGGTCGCGCCGTCACCATCGGCCACGACCGTGAAGGTCTCACTGGTTTTGGCGAACTTGCGATCGTGGGCCGACAGTTCCCAGGTACCCAGCGGGATTTGGTTAAAGCTGTAGGTGCCGTCGCCCAGGATCAGGGTGGAAAAGGTTTCGTCCAGTTCGGGAATCGCCAGCGTGACACTGCCCGTCCGCAGAGTCGATCCGTCGTGGTAGCTAACGCTGCCGCTCACGCCGGCGACGCCGCTCAAGGTCAGCTCCAAACCGTTGATCGGTTGCGGCAGTCCGTCGACAATCTCGATTTGCACCCCATGCGCGACCTTGCGCTCGCTGTCGGCGGCTTTGGCATAAATCGTCGTTTCACCGTCCAGAATGGGGCTGAGATAAAACTCGCCCAGTTCGTCGGCCTGCACCAACAGGTAATAAGGACTGGTAACCCAAACGGAGGCGCCCACCGCCGGGGTGCCGTCGCTGAGGCGCACGGTGCCGGTAACAAAAGTCGAGGCGCGGAAGGTCAGGTCTTCCACATGCTCTTGGCCGTGGTTGTCGAGGGTCACCGTCCGGTTGGCAACCTCCTGGGTTTGTTGGTTATAAGCGGTGATTTGGATGGGCACCCCGGTGGGCATTCCGCCCGCGCGGTAATACCCTTCGCCGTCGGTGGTAATGGTAATGCGGTCGCGAATGCCGTTGAGGCGGTATTCGAAATTCACGTGCACCGGTTGGCTGAGCGGGCTACCCGTGGTGTCGCGCACATGGCCGGAGATCGAACCCCAGCCGTTGAAGCGCACCGAACGGGCCGCCGGGTCGGGGTCGGCGTCGGTCAAGGTAAAGCGACCGGAAAGCGGGGCCGACTGTGTCGGATGACTGCCGCTGATGCGGTAGGTTCCCACTGGTAAATCCGCCAAGCGCGCGATGCCGTTTTCATCCGTATAAGCACTGTTGCCCACCACCTGGCGGTAATCCAGGTTCTCGGCGGTGACCAGCATTTGGCTTACCGGCAAGCCGTCGGCGCTTTCGACAAAAAGGTCGACGTCGAACAGTTTGCCGAAGTGAATGTCAAAGGGCGTTACCGTAAAGGCCTGCTCCAGGGTAACCCCGGTTTTGACCTTGCCGATGACCGACGGCGACGCGGCACTGATTTCGTAATCGCCCAAAGCCAGGTTGCGGAAGCGGTAGCGGCCCTCGGCGTCGGAGCCGGTAATGATTTTCAGGCCGCGGCGAACCAAGGTAATTTGGGCGTTGGGCACCGGATTGCCCTCGTGCAGTACCAAACCCTCTAAATCGCCGACTGGATCGAGCCGCAGGGTGACGTCCGCAATGGGTTGGTAAGGGCTGGTGGTTACTTCCAAGTTGCCTTGCAAGGCCGTCGCCGGATCGGTGCCGTTGAGGCGGTAGGTGCGCATGGGCAGGTCGGGGAAGCTGAAACGGCCTTCCTCGCCCGGCTCGCTGCTGGTCAGGCGTTGCTGCAACAGGCGATTAAATGCCAACAACTGGATTTCGGCGTCGGGGATGGGGTTGTCTTGATGGGTCAGGAACAGGCCGTCGATACGCGAAGATGCCTCTAACTTGACCGTCAACGGCACCGTGCCGCCGTCCACCGGAATCACGTAGGAACGCAGGCCCACCAGGCCGTTGCCGCTGCTGACGCGCACGGTGAAGGGACCGGTGGGAATATCGCCGAAGTCCAAGCTGCGTTGGGTCGCGGTAATTTGGCCGGTTTCGCGCACCGGTTCTTCGCCCATCTCGCCAAACAAGCCGGGTTCGGTGGGCGGTACAAAATAAACGTCGCGGTAACTCACTTCCACGGCCGCCGCATCCACCGGCGTACCGTCGCCGTTGACGACCGAAATACGTGCCGTCCCCTTGGTACGCAAAATCATGTCGTAGCGGAAGTTGAGGTCCTGGTGCAGGTCCATCCAAGCCGTGTCGTAGAGACCGCTGTCGGGATGGCCGGCAATAATGTTGAGACGCACCGGATCATCGGTTTGCACCAGGTTCTCAAAGCGATAGTTGCCCTCGGCGTCGGTGGCCACACGGGCCTCGATGCCCGGACCTTGAGCCTGAACCACGGTGCCTTCGGGGGCCGGCGTGACACCGTCCGTATCAAACACACGGCCAAACAGGTTGGCGGGTTCCAGGCTGTCGGGGAAAACCAGCGTGATGGTGCGTGGTTCGGCGCCGTCGGCCGCTTCCTCAAGCACGCCGCTAAAGACGTCGGTTTCGCCCAGCAACCCGCTTTCGCCCCAAACTTCGAAATTGCCGATGTTCAGGTTGCGAATGATGACTTCGCCATTGGCATCGGTGAACTGATTGATGTGGGTCAGCTTCAGTGAAGGCAAACCGAGGGCCAGGGTAAAGTCTTCGGGCCGCATGCTTTTGACACTGACCTTGGCCACGACCGGTTGACCGGACTCGTTGACCAGGCGCACGCGTAAATCGGCGGTCGCCCATTGCTGCAGCAACAGATCTTGGGCGCCGGTATCGCCCACGGACAGGTTCTCAAGCGCGGCGATGTGGGGCCAATCAACCGTGGTAATCGCATAAGTTCCCGGCTCGGGAAGGGTTGCCGTCCAGTAACCCTGCGCATCGGTTTGGGCAATGGGCACGATGATCATGGGGTACGGTGGGTTGTAAATATCGGCAAAAGCCTTGGGATTGCCGTCGGCATCCACGAAGCGCCCGGAAATGGTAATGCGTTCGCGCAGTTCAATAATGAGGTCGTCGCGGCTGGGAACATCCAACACCAGAGAAAAGGTGCCGGAACCGTAATCGTCGTGTTCGGCGCGAACCGTGATGTTGGTCCCCTGCTCAACGTATTGGAACAGGAAGCGCCCGTCGGCACCGGTGACCGTGAGCTGGCCGCCCGCCGTCACCCGCGCCCCTTCGACCGGGTTACCGAATCGGTTGCGCACCAAACCGCCCACGCTGCCCGTCGGCGGCGGTGTGCCGTCGTACTCGTGGTTTTCGGTCAGTTGATCGTCGGGGTTGACCACCATCAACCGTTCGAAATAGCGGTAGTTGAGATCCCAAACCCACCAGTAACCATTGCCCGCCGGCACGTCTTCCAACGTGTAACGCCCGTCGGCGTCGGTGGTGGTAATCACCGAGTAAGGATAGTCTTCACCGCCCAGTCGGATATGGCCCACCAGGCCGTTCTGCTGCACAAAAGCCACGATCGCGTTTTCACGCGGCCGGATCGTGCCGTTGTCGTTCACCGTAATGCGCCCGCTGATGTCGCCGCTGGGGTTGTCGATCACCACATCCACCGTCAGCGGCGAATTGGTTTGGGTCAGGTAGCCGGACGCGTAGCCGACAATGCCGGCGTTGGCGGACTTCACCAGAATCTGACCGACTTCCAAATCGACCGCGCGGTAAAAGCCGTTTTCGTCGGTTTCGGTAATCACGGCCGATTGCTGATTGTTTTGGTTGACCGCGTAAACCGCGGCGCCGCTGATGGGCGCCCCCTCGGCGTCCCGCACGTAACCACGCACTTCGCCCTGTTGCAGGAAGGCGAATTCGGCGATCAGGTTTTGACCCGCGCCGGCCGGATGGAACTCGCGTTCTTCGTAGCGGCCGTCCTCCAACAGCACCCCGATCTTGAGGGTGCGCAGGTCCATTTCGTCTTTAACGGCAAAGGCCGGAAAGGGCGAGTACGGGAAAAAGAAGCGGCCTTCCTCGTCCAAGCTAATCGTTTCAAAAATCCGCCATTCGCCGGGTTCCGTTTCTTCCAGATTTAGGCTGGGGTTGGTCCAGTCCCGTTTCCAGTGGAAAATTTTGGCCTTGCTAAGATCGCTGCGATTGCGGTCCACCACGCGGCCGGTAATGGAACAACCGATGTACCAAGGCGAGCCTTCGATGGTACCGGATTGGGTCGACAGCGATTCGCCGGACTTGGCGCGGGGGTCGCGGATCTCGTAGCTGATGGGATGGTAGGGACCCAGGGGCATGCGCGAACTGACGATCAGGTTGAGACCGTCCCGTTGCAGTTTGGCATCTACCGCCGGTCTACCGTTGATGAAAACATGCTCCTCGATAGGGTCCAGGCTGTTCAAATCCAGCGGTTTGGTAAACGTAATGAGGAAATCGCGGCCGTAGATGTCGGCGCTGGGCAAAATCTGGGGATCCATGTGACGGATCTGCAGCATTTCAAACGCTTTGGGCGCCACCGCCACACCCTCGCGGTTTTGCGGCAAACCCCCACCCGGCAGCAAACGCATGCGCCGTTCGGCCGGATCGAAGCCGATATCCAAGGTTGCAGAAAAGGCTACATTGCCGCTTTCGCTAAGCAACATACCGCCCTCGCCGTCCGGGTAAACGGCGGCCAGACTGACGGCGGCACGATCGCCCCCGCGAGGGCGCACTTGGAGGCGCGGCGTTTCAGAAACACCGTGCAGCCAGAAAAGCGTTTTGGTCGGGGTGAGCGGCAACAGGGCGCTGTAGGGCGTCGTGCGATTGGCGGCAAGGGTTTGGTTCACATCGTTGAGGTAGAGGTCAACCGGCACCGAACTTTCCAGCATCACCGCGAACACATGAGGCGTCTCTTCGTTTTCGCGAGCCAGCAGGCGCACCAATTCATCCGGGCTCTGACCGCCCAGTGTTTCGTTAAACGCCTGGGCAAACGCCGTTTCAGGATTGTCGGTGCCCGCCATAATTTGGGCGCGGCGCACGCGGTCCAAGGGTTCGTATTCGCGCACGCCTCGGGTCCACAAGCTGAACAGGCGCACCAACTGCTCCCCGTCGCTGAAACCCATGCTGCCGATGCGGGCCGCAAACACGGCCAATTCGTTGAATTCCCGCACCGCGGGCGCGGAAACCGGCAACAACCCGTCGGGTACTTCCTCCGGGGTTGCTTGAGAAACGTCCAAACCGGCCTTGGCGTATTGACGAATCGCATTGGTCAGAACCACGGGGAACTCGGCGTGAAACACCTCGGGAAAGTTCACCACATAAGGTGAAATGCGTTGACCGATTTCGCCAACACCGACCCGCAGGTTCAAAGCGCCCTGAACGGCGCCGTCCACTTTGAAGTAACTGGAAATGACCGTACCCGACAGCAGCGAGCGCAACCGATAAACCACTTGACCCGTACCGCCGACGGCAATGCTCCCCGGCGATTGGACCGGGTGGGTTTCGAAGAGTTCGCAGCCGACCAAGGTATCGGGATCCAGCGTAACCGAGAATCCCTCCAGCGGGATTTCGCCCCGGTTATCGATGTTCATGATCAGGTTGTACACTTCGTTTTCAGCCACCGCGTCCGGGTGCTCAAAAGTGACCGAAAACTCGGGGCTGCGCACGAAGATTTGGCCGCGCGTGAGGGTGCTAACTTCTTGGGTCTCCTGCGGCAGTTGCAGGTTGCCGGTCACTTCCACTTCCACATCGTACATGCCGGGAATATTGCCGATCACCACGTAACTCGCCTCGGCCTTTTCGGTCGGCAAAATGAATTCGCGATCGTCGGCCGTTTCCAGTTCACCGTCTTCACCCGGATGCAGCATGGGTTTGATCACCGATTCTTTCACCGTCAGCGGGTTGCCGTAACGGGTGGGATCGGGCAGACGCAAGCGTGCCTGCAAACGGTTGACACGCACATCAAACCCCTCGGGTGCGGCGTTAAGCACCAAACAGGTCACGTCAAAATGCGATTTGAGGTAGTTGAAGTTACCGGGAATCAGAATCAAGCCCGGCATGTAACTTTGAGATGCGGGTGGATCGGGCGAGGCGCCCAAAGGGATGTTGTAATCGTCGCCGCTAAACGGAAAGGTGAGCAAGCGGACATAGGGTTTAAACGGGTCCTGCAGAATCACGGGCTGAAAAGCTTCGCTGTTTTTCTTGGGGAAGGCCACCGGCACGGAGACGTTTTCTTCCTTGGAGCCGATCATCAGCGCCATTTCGAACTCAACCGTGTAGTAATCCTCGTCGCTGAACAGGTAACCCCGATCAATCAGGTCCTGTTGGGAAAGCGGTGTGACCTGTACCTCGGAAACCAGAAAATTCTCGGCCACCTGGATTTCGGCCGCGGCCGGTTCGGAGAACGCGATTAAGTTGTCGCCTCGGGTCAGGCGCACGTTAACCAGTCGGAAAACGCCTTCCGCGGCAAACAAGGAGCGCGGTAACAAAATGCGGCCCTCTTGAGCGGGCACGTCCACCTGGTGCGGGGCGCTGAGGCCCGGACCGGTGAGCGCGGCTTGAAAACGCATTTCGGGCGAAAAACCACCGTCGTTGGAAAGCTGAAACACAATGTCGGGACCCTCGGGATCCAACAACACGGCTTGGCGCTCCGGCTCCAATCGCAAACCGCTTTTTTCCTGCACGAAAACGGTGCGGGTCAGCGAGTCGCCGGGTGCTTGGCAAAAAGTCAGCAAAATCCAAAGGAATGGCATGTGGATGCTCCCAAAAAATAATGAAGGCGCGATTCGCGCACGTCGATGGTTTACCCCCGGCCGCACCTAGGGCGGGCACGGAGGTCGAGGAGCATCCGGGTTTGGAACGAAAAGAGGTCTAGGAAGAAACCGGTAAGCAAAACCAAAGCGACACGCATCGGGTGATTCGAAGGGGTTTTTTATATGCTAATGAAGATAAAAGGCAACATTCGGAGGAAAACCATACCCAGACCCTAAAAACATGAGCCCGTCGGCCTAAACAGCCGAAAATCCGAATCTGCCGAAATAAACAGAGCGCACGTAACTTGGCGCGAGCAAGAGAATTACCCCGAGTCGAAACAAAAGGACTGAATGTAGCCCTTCGGACCCGAAAAATCACCCCATAATAATAAACGGCGGCGTAATTGTCACCTCAATTAGACGTTTGGTGCCCTATGCCAGTCGTCATGTTGAAGCCTTGGCGCAACGAAGAAAGGAATAAGCTGTGGCGATTTTGCACGATTATTGCTGGCGATCTGCGTGAGATTGCCCGCACGCAAACGCCTGAAAACGCAGCATGAAAGGCAAAAAACTAAGCGATGGCAACCCAATAAATTCCGAGGATGCGGCGAGAAAACGCGATGGGGAGACTTGGGCTCGTCGGATGGCAAATTCATCCACCAACGGGCCCCATTTTTTGCGCTACCCGGGGTCACCCCTGTGATTTCCCATAAAAACACCGTACGGCCGAGGATTGATTGGGTGGCCCGTGCAAGGATCCACACGCCGCCGGGGCCGACCCATCCTGAGTGAAACATGAGCCGGCGGCATGGTTGCTTTACCGGATCGTCTCCACGCGCTCACGGCGCCGGCGTTGGCACCTAAGCCGGCGCCTTAATCCAACTCAGTCGGTATAGGGAAATACGCGAATCCGCCTGGGCACCCTATAAGATTGGTTAACCCCGAAGGCGATTACCGCTGAGAGCCCTCATAATACTCAATTGGCCAGGTGCACGGATCCCACACGAATCCAACACGTTGCACAAGCCTGTCCCCCCATTCCCTTTTGGCGTTGCACAAGCCTGTCCCCCATTCCCTTTTGGGACTCAGGCTCGCTAACCGGCGCCTTCTTTCGCATTTCGCCATGGTCGGTTGGGACGCAAGTTCGCTAACCGAAACCTTCTTTCGCATTTCGCCATGGTCGGTTGGGACGCAAGTTCGCGAACCGGTGGCAAGGTGAAACCTTGCCGGATTTCATCCCATGGTTGGCAACGCGTTGCACAAGCCTGTCCCCCCATTCGTCCCCCCATTCCCTTTTGGGACTCAGGCTCGCTAACCGGTGGCAAGGTGAAGCCTTACCGGATTTCAGCCCATGGTTGGTTGGGACGCGGGCTCGCTCACCGGTGCCTCCTCACGCATATCGTCATGGTTGGTTGGGACGCAAGTTCGCGAACCGGTGGCAAGGTGAAGCCTTGCCGGATTTCAGCCCATGGTTGACAACCGGCGTGAAACTGCCGGTTGCCAACCATGGGTATGCGGCCGGTTCCAAAAAATGCTCTGAAAGAGCATCGGTTCATCCCACACCAATCCAACACGTTACACAAGCCTGTCCCCCCATTCCTTTTGGGACTCAGGCTCGCTAACCGAAACCTTCTTTCGCATTTCGCCATGGTTGGTTGGGACGCAAGTTCGCGAACCGGTGGCAAGGTGAAGCCTTGCCGGATTTCAGCCCATGGTTGGCAACCGGCGTGTAACTGCCGGTTGCCAACCATGGGTATGCGGCCGGTTCCAAAAAATGCTCTGAAAGAGCATCGGTTCATCCCACACCAATCCAACACGTTACACAAGCCTGTCCCCCCATTCCCCACGCGGGTCATTCCGCCACGGCGATGAGGTTGTCGTCCACCACCCGATCAATCAATTTATGATACGGATCAATCCCTACAAAACGCGGTTCTTGATCGACCGTGAAATGCAGGGTGCTTTCCTCACCCGCTAGTTCCCGCTTCTCCAGGAAGATCACATCCTTATCGCTGAAACGGTCGTCGCTCGGATCGCGCCGAAACAACCCGATGTCGACGGGTAGGTCAAAATCGGTCCGCGTTTCGTTGCCCACCGCATCCGCGTAGAGCTTGGCAGCGCGAACATCGAGGGTTACATCAAAGCGCCCGTCCTCCCGAGCCGCTACCCTAACCCCCTTGGCTTCAAGGTCGTACAGGGTAATCTTTTCAAACCAATCGACGATCAACCCCTCGTAGGCGGGACCGGCTTCCTCCCGCAACAAATTCAGGAAATCGCGACTGGTGGCATAAGGCCGTGATTGGTAACCACGCAGCGCGATCAAACGCCGCAGCACCCGGTTTACCCGTTCCGCCCCCAGGTAATCGCGCAACGCATACATCACCAGCGAACCCTTGCGGTAATGAATGTAATCCTGGCTTTCCACCCAAGCCAACGGCAGCTCGCCCTCGGGATCCTCGGCGCGACCGCGTAAATAGCGATCCAGCTCCAAACCCAAGAACTTGTGGATCATGTTGCGGCCGTATTTCTGTTCCATCACCAGCAACGCGCTGTACTGGGACAAGGTCTCGTTGAGAAAATCGGCCCCCTGACAATCGGCGGGGGTCACCTGGTGCCCCCACCACTGGTGCGCGATTTCGTGGGCGGTCACGTAATAAGGGATGTCGATGTCACCGGCCTCAACCTGGGCCACAAAACCCAATGCCTCGGAATAGGGAATCATCCCGGCAAAGGACTGCGCGAAGGAACGATAAGCGGGAAATTCGACAATGCGCAGGTGCTTGTGGGGATAAGGGCTGTAGATCTCAGAGAACAACGCCAAACTGTCTTTCACCGCCGCGCTCATGCGCGCCACGTTGTAGGTGTGCGGTGCATGGTGGTAAATCTCGACCGCCACATCCCCCCATTGATCGCGAACGACCTGGTAATCAGCGGACAGGTACGCGGTGAAATGCATCATCGGGCGTTCCATGCGGTACACGAAGGTGTTGCGCCCGTTTTCCGTCCAGCGTTCCGTCAGCTCACCCGGTGCCAGCGCGATTTGGTCGTCGCTGGTCGAAATCCGCGTGCGAAATTGGATGAAATCGCTGTCGCCGCGGTTCACACCGGTATCGTGGTTGCGTGGATTTTCCAACTTCGGCCGGCCTGGCAACGGCTCGAGACCGAAGTCGCGACGATCCGCGGCATCCTGCACATAAAGGTCGGGATTCACACCCAGGTAGGGCATCAGCCGGCTGTCTCTCAAAAAAGTCCCGTTGCGAACCAAATGCACATCGGGCCGACCCGAGGTGAAACCGCGCTGCTGCAGCACCGTCTCAAAACGAAGGGTACGCTGCTCGCCCGGCATCATCGCCGGCACCATGGTTAAGGTGACGAAGTTAAAGACAGGGTCGCGTTCCCGCTCCCAGCCCCCCTCCAAGGAGAGCGCGGCGATCTCCAGCCGGCTGGAGAAATGGACATGAAGCTCGGACACGGCCTGCTCGGTTTTGTTCTCGAGTAGGTAAAAACCACGGGACTCCACCCGACCCCGGTCAGGATAAATCGCAACCTCGGTATCGACCTCGATAATCCGCGGGATCGGTTGGCCGAGAAACGGACGGGTTCGCTTTTCGAAGGCAACCCGGCGCGCCGTCGCCTCTTGCGTGGTTAGGTGCTCGTTCAACACATTGGTGTTCACGAAAATGAAGCCGCCGCACAAGGCCGACACCGCCAGCGACCCCAAGGCAGGCGCCGCGTTGCGTCGATGCAACAGGCGTCGCAGTCGAAGGCGCATGGGTTGCTCAATCCCGCGTGGCCACAAGGCGTAGGTCGCCACCAGGAGCAAACCCGCGATGCCGCCCCAATAACCTTGCAGCCACATCACCGCGACGCGAAACCGACCCGACCCGTTCATGTCCGAATAAGGGGCGGAGAAACCACCCAACCCGTATTTAAGCAGCGGATGTTCCGAACCCAGTAAATCGTTCATGCCGACACTCACCAGGATGAACAGCCCCAATAACAGCATGCCGACCAACCGATTGGGGGCAATGACGTGAAAGAAACAGGCAAGAATCGCCAGGCAAAGGTAACGCACGACGTACAACAGGAAAATGCGCTCGAGGTACAGCGTCCACTCCGGCACCACCGTCCCGCTGTACAGTTGATAAGCCACCGCGAGCGTCACCCCGAGCGCCAACACCGAAACCATCATCAACAGCAAGGCGATTAACTTGGCCGTCACCAACACCCCATTGGCAACCGGCAGGGTGTCCACCAGTGGGTCAACCCCCACCGCCCGTTCACGCTGGATCATTTCGGCGCTGTAAAACCCGAGAATCGCCAGCAGCGCCCAACCATTGGAACCAATCACCGCGGCAATCATCAGCCGGGTCAGCGGGTAGGCGTTCACCCCGTACAACACCTCGCGTTCCAAAAGCGAGACCGCAACCAGAACAGCACTCAGCAAAAGCACCAACAGAAAAGGCGGGCTGACCAAGGTTTCCCGGATTTCAAAAAGGGCGCGGTGAAGCAGTTGCGCCTGTCGCGCGCGACGGTCCCAAGCCTGCCGAACAGTGGGCCGCTTGAAGAGGTGGGCGTTGGGGGCTGTGTCCGAGGCGTCAACCGCTTTCGGCGCCCGGTGCTTGACGCGAAACGAAAAAGAAACCAAAGCGACGCCGTAACCCAACGCGGCCAACCCAAACCACAGCAACCGGTTGGCAAGCAGCGACCGGTCAAAGGGCAACAGCCGGTGGTTGCGTTCCGCGGCGGTCCAATAAGCGGTCACCTCTTCCAAACCGCGGTGCATAAACGGATCCCACAAGGGACTGGCCAGATTGGTCTCACTCACCACCAAATACAACACCAAAACCGCCAGAGCGGTAACGTAGGTCGCGATCAAACTTCGGGTTAACGCCGCCACCGAAAAAATAAAACTCGCCGTCACCAACACGGACGGCACCAAAAACACAAAAAACACCGTTCCATAATGACTGACGCGAAGCGGCAACAGCGAGGACTCGTCCACCCAAGGCATCAAGCAACCGAGCATCATGCCCAGCGGCGCCGCGGCCAACACCGTCACCAGCGCCCCGAACGCCCCGAGGAACCGGCCCCCGAGGAACGCCCCCTTGGGAATCGGCAAAGCATAAAGGATGCCGTCAAAACCGGAATCCAAATCTTTCAAAAGGGTGCTCGCCATGAACGAGGGCACGATGAAGATCGAGAACACCCCCAAAACGATGTGGGTCATCATGATCATATAGGGGGCGTTAATAAAAACCTGTCCGCCTCTGGCCGTCCCGATAAATTCGCCGCTGTTGGCGGTGAGCAGAAAAAACAAACCCAGCAGCACCCCGAACAGCACGGTGAAGGACGAGGAATGGGTCATGTAGCGGTATTCCTGTTTCGCAATGGTCAACATCATTCGGCGTCTCCTTTCATCAAACCGCTTGCCGTGCGCGGGATTGTTCACCTTTTAAAGCCGAAAAATACACATCGGCGAGGTTGGCCTCGGCTGGGTCGAAATCGGGGCCGGGTCGGTCGGCCGCGATCACCCGCACCAGGGTGCGCCCCGCAAACAGGTGGCTGGAAATCACATGAAACGCATGCTCGATGCGGCTTTTTTCGCTTTTGTCGATGTGTTTGGTCCACACGCGCCCGTTCAAGCGCTGGATCAATTCGGCCGGTTTCCCCTGCACCAACACCCGACCTGCAGCCAGGATCGCCATTGAGGCGCACAACTCGGTAACGTCCTCAATGATGTGGGTGGAGAGCAGAACCACGCGGTCCTCGCCAATCTCGGCCAACAGGTTGTGGAAGCGGTTGCGTTCTTCCGGGTCCAACCCCGCCGTGGGTTCGTCGACAATGATCAGCTTGGGGTCGCCGATCAGGGCTTGGGCGATCCCAAACCGGCGCCGCATGCCGCCGGAAAAGGTAGCGACGCGTTTGTGGCGCACCCCGTACAGGTTGGTTTCCGCCAACAAATGATCGACGATGTTTTTCCGTTCGCGACGGTCTGAAAACCCTTTGAGCACGGCCAGGTGGTCGAGCAGGTGGTAGGCTGAACCCCGCGGATAAACCCCAAAATCCTGCGGCAGGTAACCCAAAACACGGCGCAAGGCCATGGGTTCCTCCAGCACGTCGATGCCGTCGAAGGAAACCGCGCCTTGGGTAGGTTGTTGCAGGGTGGCGATGCTCCGCATCAACGACGATTTGCCCGCGCCGTTGGGGCCCAATAACCCAAACATGCCCTTTTCGATGGTGAGGGTAACCCCTTTTAAAGCCTGAACCCCGTTGGGATAGGTGTGGGTGACGTTCTGAATCGATAACATAAGCCTGTCTCCTTGGGTTTCGCGGCATGACCCTCGGCCGGATCGCGAAACGCGTTGGATCGAATCGGCGTCGGTTGACAACCCAACCGAGCAAAGCGAAGATCCTCGATACTCAAGAAAACACGGCAAACCCATCCCGGCCCGTGATAACCCGGTGAACGGTCCAAAACCAGGGTGAACGGTTCACGGGAACAAACTTCATTCCGCGATTGGTTGGCCTCGTTGGCGCGTTTCGGTCTCCAATTCGCAGTGATTTCACTCAGAGTGGGAGAGATCATCTTAGATAATTTCCGGCATGACCTTAGCCCGCATTTCTCACAAGGATTCGTCGCGAGAAGCTGAAAGCCTTGTGAGTACGAAGATTACGACCGAGAGACGGCGCAGGGGTCCGACCATTCGGCGTAGCAGCGCTACGGCGAAGACGGCTCGACCGAGTAATGCGGAAGGCCGCCCCCTCGCAATCACATGGGTTTCTGCTTCGTAGCAGAATTCCTTGTGAGAAATGCGGGCTAGGGAAAAACGGGCTGCTCTAGTTTTCCCTCAATCCTGCAGGTAGAAACGGTAAGATCAAAAAAGCACACTCCCAATGGGTTCTGGTACCAATCATAGCCTCGCGTTACACGAGGCAGCTCATCGAAACCCAGAGCCCTCCGATTATCTCTGACAAGAAAAAACGGACTTTTGTAAAACTTCAATCCTCATCCTCGTTATTATTCGTGGTTTAATTAAGGAGCGATTAACCGCCATGCTTCAATTGGCTGGCAGATTCTTGCATTCTTTCATTCTTGTATCACTCAATTTAGCCTTCAGATTATTAAAAATACCGAGGTGCATCTTGTTAGTTTACTTTTTAATAATGTCATGTACTTTTACCCCTGAAGCCCCATTTCAGTTTAAGTTATGCGAAGGGAAGCCGGCTTCCTTTGGAACAATATTGAATGGGAGTAGTGAAACAAAAGCTGTTTTATCACTACTAATTGACACGAACTCGTCTAACCAATGCGTCATAAGAACGGAGGAACATCTTGGCAAAACTAAGTTCATCGGCTTTCGAATAATCACGAGCGACGGCAAGAACCTCGCTGATTTCGGTTTGCAACTAAGAGACGCCCCTCTTTCAGAAAAGCACCAAAGAAAACTTATTAGGAAATGGAACAGGTGGCTTAAGTAAGCACTTCAACTTCCGAACCGTTCAATTGATTTTTATAGCATTCAGCTTCAACGGCTTTAGCTCAGCCTCTTCATCTTCAAAGTAGTAAACGCCTGCCTCAAACGAAACCAGCTCCACATCAAGATAAACTGGCTTACTTTTTGATTTAGACACAAATTTTGTTTCAAAATACATCGGTACTAACTGACCACCTCTTTGTTTTAACTGCGCTAAAACAACCAAAAATCCATCTCTGTATGGAAGTACATTTTTCAAAACAACCAATTGATCTGTCGTCGTACTCAGAGGATGATAAACGGCTTCATCCTGAAAATCGACCACATACAGCCCAAACCTATAGTGATACAAAAATGCAAAATCATCTACGATGTAATGAGCACCAAGGAAGTAATCATCGTTTTCCTGTGAATAACCATCCCGAGGAATGCGCACAGCCTTTTTGTCGTCGCCAAAATACCAAAGCGCTTCCGGCCCCTTATACAGGAGACTTTTTCCTTTTCCGGCAATTACATATGACGGGTAATAAGACCATTCTTCGCCATAAACTTCAATATTCAAAGTTCTGTCGCGCTCTAGATCTTGCACCCAAAGTTCTCCATCAACAATCCAAGCATTCGCCTTGCTCGAAATCTCTTTATCTCTTGACGCATCTTTCGTCCCAATAGCTTTTTTAAAGCTACCATCAACACTATATACTTCAAAACGCGGATATTCATACCCGACACCAACTCTAAGATTGGTATTATGTACTACATGAGCGCATTCTCCTAACACAAGAAAAAACCAAAACATACAGCTCCACCTATAACAAAAGGACTGAGCCATGTGGACTCAGCCCGGTTTCACCTATCAAGTTTCAATTCACAATAGGCTCAAAGCACCAAAACTCTTCCAACCACAAAACACAATCAACATAAAGCATTTATGAATAAAACCCATTTAAGCTCTGATCGATCCAAGGCTCAAAGAATCAAAAATACCTTCCCTACTTCTTTTTCTTAGCGGCAATGAGGTCTTGACCCAGCGATACAGCTTGTCGTGATCCGAGCACGTTGGGGATCATAATTATTAATCATTCTCCAACCAGCTTGCCCTGAACCAATCCCTCCTGTATTACCAACACCGGGATTATCTTGTGGATCCAACTCTTCTCGAGTAGTTTGAGCCTCAACAGGAAAGAAAACCATAGAAACAAGGCTCAGCATTAAAATCTTCTTCATCAAAATCACTATTCACCTCACTAAATAAAAAACTCACGCTACACACTAAACATCTTTTTCCAGATCGTCCACCCAATTTAACACTCCCCATCCTGCTTTCTTGACTTAGTAATTTCAATTAAAACCTATAAAAAACCTCCTGAGTCAACACATCATCAACATTCAAAAAAAGGCAGCAAGCAATTCATAACAAAAGTCAACTTCAAAACACTTCACAAGGCTTAATTTTTCATGACCTTATACCTAAGAGGCGCGATAAGCGCGAGGAATTTTGGTTAAAGATCTGGAGCGAAATGGCTTGAAAGGGCGGACCGGGGTCGCGCACGACGCGCACCCGTTAGTCCTGGGCTTTTTCACAGGCCATTGGAGCCCAGAGGCTTAGCCATAATCACCGCGTCAGCGCTTCTTAGGTTTAAAAGCTACGGGCTGGAAAGAACAGGCTTAAGGAATGAATTTGTAGCCGATGCCGTAGACCGTGATGAAGTGGCGCGGGCGGCGTGGATCCGTTTCCAGTTTTTGGCGCAGCCAGGATAGATGGACGTCGACCGTGCGGGTGGCCACCTCGGCGTCGAAACCCCAGACCGCG
Source organism: Acanthopleuribacter pedis (assembly GCF_017377855.1). Classification (GTDB taxonomy): domain Bacteria; phylum Acidobacteriota; class Holophagae; order Acanthopleuribacterales; family Acanthopleuribacteraceae; genus Acanthopleuribacter; species Acanthopleuribacter pedis. The sequence continues at coordinate 232,814 of NZ_JAFREP010000011.1, read as the reverse complement.
TCCAGCAGGTGCTCGCGCGTGAGCAGTTCCTTCGGATGATCGATAAAGTACAGCAACAGTTGGTACAGGCGCGCGCTTAAGAGGACCACCTCGCCCGCTTTGCGAATGACCACCTCGCGCCGGTCGACCTCCACGTCCCCGAACCGGTCCCGCTTGGGTACCGCCGCCGTGCCTGGCGCGCCGCGTTGGTGACGCCGGGTAAGTGCTTCCATTCTGGCCAAAAGTTCGGCTGTTTCGAAGGGTTTGGTGAGGTAATCGTCGGCCCCGAGCTTGAGGCCGACCACCTTGTCGGTGAGCTGATCGCGCGCGGTTAACATCAGAATCGGCGTGTCCGTGCCGGCGGCGCGCAGGTCGCGGCAAACCTCGAACCCACTTTTGCCCGGTAGCATCAGGTCGAGCAGGATCAGGTCGAAGGGACCCGCGTCACGGGCCGCCGCTTCGCCGCGAACCCCGTCCGCCAGATGGGTGACCTGGTAGCCCTCGGCCTCGAGTCGGTCGCTCAAGGTTAAGGCCAGGCCGGGTTCGTCTTCGATTAACAGGATGTGCTGTTTCATGGGTTCGGCGCTCCCGGTCGCGGCAGCCAAACCGAGAAGGTGGTGCCGCGCTGTTCGTTGCTTTGGTGGTTGATGCGGCCGCGCGCGTTTTCCACCAGCTTACGGACCAAACTCAGACCCAGTCCGGTGCCCTGAATTTGGTCTTTGCGCGCCCGGTCGCCGCGGTAGAACTGTTCGTAGATGCGGCGGCGTTCGCGTTTGGGAATCCCGAAACCATGGTCGGTCACGTTGATTTGCAGGCCGGCGCGCTGTTGTTCCCGCGCGGGCGCCACGGCGATTTCCACGGTGCGCCCGCTGGGGCCAAATTTGATCGCGTTGCTGATCAGGTTCCGCAAAATGGTGTGCAGTGCCTCCGGTTCAATCGCGACCGCGGCCGGGGTGTCCGCGCATTCGATGCGCAGTTTGCAGCGTTTGCCCTCCAGCAACAAGGCCAATTCTTGTTCCACCTGCGTCAAACTCGCGGCCACATCGGCGCGGGCGTTGGCGGGTGGTAGGCCTTCGCCAAACAATTTGCTGTACTGCAACACCTGCATCACCATGGTTCCCAAGCGCGCGCTTTCTTGTTTAATCAGCCGACCGTAGGCGACCACCTTGTCCGGGTCTTTGACCGTCGCATCAGCCAGATTTTCGCCCGCCATCCCGATGGTGGCCAACGGCGTTCGCAACTCGTGGCTGAAGGCGGCCATCATCGCCGCCTGCTGTTCCGCCAAAGCCTTGGCGCGGCGCAGGTAGGTGTAAAAAGCCGCAAAAGCCAGCAGCAGAAACAAGAAACTGAGCAAGGCCGGCAAGCCGTCGCGCAGGCGATCTTCCCACGCGAGGGCACCCATGGGTCCGGCGGCGAGCCCGGTTTCCAAGCGCAAAACCCCCTGGCTGGAAAAATGAAACGCGCCTGTTTCGGGTGTAAAAAAAGGGTTGCGCCAGTCGACCCCCGTTTCGCTTCGAAACGGGGACGCGACGCGGGCCGGTGGATAAAAATGGGTGCTCCCGTCGGCAACCAAATCAGCGGCGCCGGCCACGGATTCACCACACGCGGCGTTTCGTACCTGGGTGTCAAAGACGGCGTGATTGGGCAGGGCCAGCGCGTAACACCACGGCAAAAACCTTTGGTCGAAATGGGCTTGGTTCCAAACCACCGCCACCAAGGTAGACGCCGCGTCACCGTCGTGCAGCAACAAGGGCGGCAACCCCGTTAACGGACCCCTGCCGTAAACCCATGCTTTGAGTCGGCCATCCAAGGGACGGCGCGCCGTCGTTGCCGGTGCCAATTGGATGGCTGAATCGCGGGTGTCCGGGTCAATCAGCCAAATCGTTTCAACCAAGGCCGGGTGCTTCAAGCCGCGCCACGCTTCGCGAAGGCGTTGCGGATGGGAGCCCGCCGCTTTGAAGGAAGCCTCAACCAGCGACAGGCGGTGGTCAATCTCGGCCGCAAACAAGAAGGTGGCCTTTTGTAATTGGTTGGCGCGCTCCTGTGCCTTAGTCAGGTGAAGTTGCTGCAACCAATAAATTTGTAACCCCGCTACCACGAACAAAATCGCGGCCGGCCCGGCGGCCCACCACCATTTCAGCATGCTTGCCCCTCCCTTTTGAGAGGTTTCATTGTAAGGGAGTGGGCCCTGCTTTGGCGGCACCCGCGGGGGATTTTACATTTTTAACAAGGTGTTAAAAGGCTCTTAAGGACTTGGCGTCGGGTAATTTTTTAAAGTAAGCGACGTCGCCCGCCCCAATGGCCCACAAGGGATTCTGCCGGAACCGCACCTGCCGGACCAAAGGAAGGCACGGCGAACCATTTCACGATGAGGTGACACCATGCAGTGGCTTTACCTGATGCTGACGTTGATGCAGCCGGCGCAACAACCCTTCGCGGGGCCAAACGGCTTCGATTTCTTTTTGGGCGCATGGCACGCGGAACAGCGCTGGCTCCAAGAGGACATGCGCTACGACGCCTTTACCAACCGCGTCAAGGTTTTCAAGATCCTCCACGGACATGGCATTCAGGACGACAACTTTAAACCGGTCGCCGGCCGCGAGACCTACTTCGGCTCGGCCTACCGTATTTACGATGCCGCCAAACAACGCTGGATTTGCCGTTGGTTTGACGGCGGCACCCAAAAGTTGAGCGACGACTTCTTTCTTAGCGCGGAGGGGGACGGGTTTTCCGGTTATAGCGACGGTAAAGACAAACATGGCAGCTACCGGAGCCACATCCGCTTTCACCACATCACGAAAAACCAATTCAAATGGCAGATGATCCGCCGTTACGAGGGCCTCGACCGCGACTTATTAATCGGCGAGATCACCTATACGCGCATCGAGGAGACACCGAAATGAAGTTAAGTTTATTGAGTATTTTATGCTGTGGCATGGCATTCGCTGGTGACTGGGTGGTACCCTGGGTCACCCACAACAGCCAATTCAACAGCACCCTGTTCCTGACCAACCCCAGCGCGCAAACGGTCGTGGTCCACCTTGCCGCCAAACGCAACGGCGGCGAACAATTTGAAGCCCAACTCAGCCTCGATCCCCTGGCCCAGCACGTCGCCCCCATCGACAGCCTGTTCCCCGAACTCGGGGAGGGCGCGGGCTTCGCGCTGTACCTAAGCAGCGAAAGCAACCGCCTGCTCGGTTCCTACATGGTGATCGGTACCCAAAGTGCCTCGGGCTCCTCCCCCGCCCAAGGCAACCTGCAACGACAAGACGCGGCGGGCCAAAACCTGGTTTTCCCGTTCCTACCCGATCCCTCCGCACAAATTTCGGCACCGGTGGTGGTGAACCTGGGAGAAACGGAAGCCAACCTGGTGATGACCGCCTACCAAGACAGCACGGTGCTCGGCCAACGGGCGCAAACCCTTGCGCCAGGCGAACCTTACGCGGCCGTGGCCCACGATTTGTTCCCCGACTTCAGCGGGCCGATCTACCTGCACGTCAGCGCGGACCAACCCCTGGCGGGCACCAGTTTCGCCTTTAACGAACTGCTCGAACCCTCCATCAGCGAAGCGCTGGTGGTCGCCGAGGCCCCGGCCACGCCGGTCGATCCCACGCCGGCCGGTGTCACCACCCTCACCCTCGACACCGCCATTACCCGCGACGGTGTCACCATGGGACCCGACGGCTTCCTTTACGCGGCCGAGGGCTGGTCGGGTCAGCGGGTGTTCCGCATCAGCCGCGAGGGCGCCGTGGAAACCTACGCCACCGGGTTACGCGGTCCCATCGACATGGCTTTTGATCGTGAAGGCAACATGATGGTGGCCGAAATAGCAGGTTCTCTGGTTCGCGTTGCACCTGACGGGACGGCCACCCGTTTCGCAACCCTAACGCAAACCCCCAACGGCGTGGCGGTCGGTCCCGACGGCAACACCTACGTCACCCACTTCGGTCGCGGCGGCTCGGGCCGGAAAATCGAACGGGTCACCCCGGACGGCACCGTGACCACCTTCGCGGAAGGCGGCTCGATTCAAGCGCCCATCGGTTTGGCGTTTGATGACGCGGGCACCTTGTACAACACCAATTTCCGCAACGGCGCGATCCTCAAAATCGACGCCAACGGCCAACAAGAAACCCTGGTCACGATTCCGAACACCTTGCTCGGTTACGTACGGGTGGTCGGCGACGACCTGATTGTCAGCGCCCACACCAACAACGTGTTGTACCGCGTCAACAAAGAAAGCGGCGATTGGACCGTGATCGCGGGCAGCGGTGCCGCGGGCGAAACAGACGGCCCGTTGCTCGAAGCACGTTTCACCAGCACCTGGGGTTTGGCGGTCTCGGCAGACGGCAAGGACGTATTCGTCACAAGCTACCGCGACAGCGCCGGCGACCCCATCGTGCGCCGCGTCCACTTGGATTAGTGCGTCATCCAACCCGCATTGCTTGTGTTCTCCGAGGCAAGCAATGCGGGCTTTTTTTCGTCTGCACATCCTTTGAATAAGGCCGAATGGATTCTGGATCGTGATAGCGCAAGGAACACGCGGCGTCCATTCGGATCAAAACCAGGTCCCAACGGTCAAAAAACATCGCTTGCGTCGTTTGAAGGATCCATCAAAAAAGCATGGCGCGTTTCTGCCTCAACCACTCATGCCAAACCGCCGTTAAAACAACTGCCCTTGATGAGATAAAACCGGCCGGACGAAAAGTGCGCACGAACCCATGGGTCCAATAGCTGAATAGCCGTTTCATCCCCATCCTAAAAGGCCGCAACCACGCTCGCCCTGGGACCCATCCAACTGATCCGGCGACTATAGGGACGCCGTTTTTGCTTCCTGGGGCTTTATGGCCACCTTTTCCAACCAGTCCCCAAAGCCGATCCCACGTTGTTTTGGCGGCCTCCCCCCTTCTAGAGCCGGATTTTACAGAGCAACGATCTACTTCAAACCCAAACGTTTGGCGAGGTTGTGGAGGTTGGAGCGGTGCATGCCCAGTTGGGTGGCCGCGCGGGTCCAGTTGCCGCCGTTGGCCGCCACCGCCTCCTCGATGGTTCTTCGCTGGAAGGCCTCGGTGGCCTCGCGTAACGGCAAGGCCGGCGCCGGCATCGGACCGGGTGTGCCCTCACCCGAAAACGACCCACGCACGTGGCGCGGATGCAACACCGGCCGGTCCGGGTTGTCGCGCGCCGCGTACAACAAACCGCGCACCAAGGTGTTGCGCAACTCGCGCACGTTGCCCGGCCACGCGCCTTGGGACAGCGCGGCCAAGGATTGTGGGTCGAGGGTTACCGCGGCGACGCCGAGTTGGCGTTTCTCCTTTTCTAGGAAATGGTGGACCAGGTATTCGATGTCCGCCGGCCGCTCGCGCAGGGGCGGGACATGGATCGGCACCACGTTGAGGCGGTGGAACAAATCTTCCCGAAAGCGCCCCTGGGCCACCTCGTTTTTGAGGTTGCGGTTGGTGGCGGCAATCACCCGCACGTCGACGTGTTTCAGTTGCTCCGAGCCGATGCGTTGGATTTCGCCTTCCTGCAGGGCGCGCAGGAGTTTGGGTTGCAACGCGGGTGGGAGTTCCCCGATTTCGTCGAGGAACAAGGTGCCGCCGTCGGCCAGCTCGAACTTACCCATGCGGTCCGCCTCGGCCCCGGTGAAGGCGCCGCGTTGATGCCCGAACAGTTCGGATTCGGCCAGGCTCTCGGGCAGGGTGGCACAGTTGACGTAAACCATTGGGTCCCCGCCGCGACGCGACAATTGATGCACTTGGCGCGCCACCAGTTCTTTGCCGACACCGGTTTCGCCGGTGATCAGAACCGCCAGTTGGGTCGGCGCCACGTAGGCGATTTCGGCGCGCAGCCGTTGCATCACCGGGCTGTCACCGATCAAGTTCCCGCCGGACCGGGTTTGCGCGGTGCGGGCCAGTTCTCTGGCCAGGTTGGTTTGATGGCGGTTTTTGGTTTCGAGCTGCTCCATCAGTTTTGCCGTGTGCAGCACGGAGCCGGCGAGGGCACCGAACAAGGTGAGTACCTGTTGGTTGAGGTGGTCGAACTTGCCCGGTTGCAGCGCGTCGGCAGTGAGGACCCCAATCAGTTGTTGATCGAAGAACAGCGGGCAGCCCAAACAACTGTGGACGTGGGTGGTGCCTGTTGAGGGCTCGATAAGTTGGTCGAAGGGATCGGGCAGTGGGCTGTCGGCGGCGAACAAAACGGGTTCCTCGGCCTGGGCCACAATCGCGAGCCGGGGGTGATCGCCCAGGGCGTAGGTGCGGGTCAGCGCCCGCGCCTCGAGGCCGATCCCGGCCCGTGGTTTCAACTGCCGCCCGTGGAGGGTCATCAAACAGGCGGCATCGTAGGGAATCACCTGGCTGACAGCCTCGAGCAAAGCCAGGTAGCGGTCGGCCGCGGTCATGGAACGGTTTAAGTCGAGTGCGATGGTGAGGAGGGTGTCCCAAGTTTTCATGTTGTGTAATTTACAACAGCGTTGTTAAATCAACAACAGCGTTGTTATCAATCACACAACAGACAAGCATAACCTTATTAAAACAAGCATATAAATCGCCGGCACGCGGCTTGTTCTATTACATTCCCCGGCGGGCCGGCCCCGCCGACTTTTTTGGGAAATGAGGGACACTTATGTCGTATCGCAGTTTATGGATGCTTTTGTTTGGCGTGTTGGTGGTGACCTTTGCGATCCTTGGCTTTTTTGGTCGCGAGATTTACCGCCAAGCACCGCCGATGCCGACCGCCTTTGTCGACACCGAGGGCGAGGTCCTGTTTACGCAAGAACAAATGATTGAAGGCCAACTGGTTTGGCAATCCATCGGCGGTCAACAAATCGGTTCGGTGTGGGGGCACGGCGCCTACCAAGCACCGGATTGGACGGCCGACTGGTTGCACCGCGAACTGGTGTGGGTACTGGACGATTGGGCGCGGGAACAACACCAAAAACCCTTTGCCGATTTGGCTACCCCGGCCCGCGCCGCGCTGCAAGCGCAACTCACCGAGATCGTGCGTACCAACACCTACGACCCCGACTCAGGCGAGGTGGTGCTCCACCCTACCCGACTCGCCGCGGCCAAAGCGATTACCAACTACTACGACCGCCTCTTCGGCGGCGATCCCGCCCTGCGCGATTTACGCGAAAGCTACGCCATCCACGAGGCGGTGTTGCCGGACCCCGAGCGACGCCGCGCCATGGCGGCCTTTTTTTACTGGAGCGCCTGGGCCGCCTCCACCGAACGACCCGACGCCTCGGTCACCTACACCAACAACTGGCCCCACGAACCACTCATTAATAATGTACCCTCCACGGCCAACCTGTTCTGGTCGATCATCAGCATCGTGCTCTTGCTGTGCGGCGTCGGCGCGCTGGTTTGGTTCGAGTCGAGCCGCAAGGAGGAAGCGGAACACCCCGACCGCATCCCCAGCCGCGACCCGCTCGACGGCCTGGCGCTCACCCCGTCGATGCGCGCCCTGGGCAAATACGTGGCGGTGGTGGTGCTGCTGTTCGTGATCCAAGTGATGTTGGGCGGCCTGCTCGCCCACTACACGGTGGAGGGTCAACACTTTTTCGGCATCCCCATCGCGGAATGGCTGCCCTACACGCTCACCCGCACCTGGCACCTCCAGTTGGCGATGTTTTGGATCGCCACGGCCTTCCTCACGGCGGGTTTGTTCCTGGCCCCGGTCATCAACGGCGGCAAAGATCCCGCCCACCAACGCCTGGGCGTGAACATCCTCTTCGGCGCACTCCTGGTGGTGGTCGGCGGCAGTTTGACGGGCGAATTCCTGGCGATCCACCAACTGCTGGACCTGGAATGGAGTTTTTGGCTGGGCATCCAAGGTTACGAATACACGGATTTGGGCCGCGTCTGGCAGATCGGCCTGCTGATCGGTTTGGCGCTGTGGCTCACCCTGATGCTGCGCGGCATTTTACCCCGCCTCAAGGTCCGCGATCAGGGCCGCCACCTGCTGTTGCTGTTCACCCTGTCCTGTGTCGCAATTGGATTGTTCTACGGCGCCGGCCTGTTTTACGGCGCACGCACCCACATTTCCATCATGGAGTACTGGCGCTGGTGGGTGGTGCACCTGTGGGTCGAGGGTTTCTTTGAAGTGTTTGCCACCGCCGCCATCGGTTTCCTCTTCGCCCAGTTAGGTTTGGTACGCATCGCCTTCGCCACCCGCGCCACCTTGTTCGCCACCAGCATCTTCCTGGTCGGCGGCATCCCCGGCACCTTCCACCACCTCTACTTCAGCGGCACGCCGATTTCGGTCACCGCGGTGGGCGCCTGCTTCAGCGCGCTGGAAGTGGTGCCGCTGGTCCTGATCGGCAAAGAAGCCTGGGATACCTACCGCAAACAACAGCTCAGCACCTGGACGCAAAACTACCGCTGGCCGATTATGTGTTTCATGGCGGTGGCCTTCTGGAACCTGGTCGGCGCGGGCATCTTCGGCTTTTTGATCAACCCGCCGATTGCGCTGTTTTACATGCAGGGCCTGAACACGACGGCAGTCCACGCCCACGGTTCCATGTTCGGCGTCTACGGCTTCTTGTCGCTGGGCTTGATCCTGTTCGTCGCGCGCCGTCTGACGATGGGCCTGGTCTGGCGCGAGTCGTGGATCGCCTTCAGTTTTTGGGCACTCAACATCGGCTTGGCCACCATGATAGTGCTTTCGCTGTTGCCGATTGGTTTGATTCAAACCTGGGCGAGCATCGAACACGGCATGTGGTACGCGCGAAGTGCCGACCTCCTGCAAACCAACCTGATCGAAACCCTGCGTTGGCTGCGCATCATCGGCGACGGCATCTTCATCGCGGGCACGCTGGCCTTCGCGGCCTTCCTGGTTGATGTGGTCCGACGCAGCCGCGGCGCCGGCGCGGGAAATTGGGAGACCACGCCGCTAACGGGGTCTCCCACCGGCTAACCGCTTGGAAAGCCCGCATTGCCCACAAGGATTCGTCCCTGAATGCCTTGTGGCATTTGCGGGCTGGATTCACCGGGCGGCAAGTACCAGGGAGGTCAGCATGGCGCGGCCTTCCGCTTGGTAGCAGTGGGTGAGGGTGCCCGCCTCGGTGGCCAAAACCCAGGCCAGGGTTTCCTCACCCACCGCGCGCTGCAACACCATGATTTGGGTGGCGCCCGCGTCACCGGCGAGGTGCAGGGTGGTTTTGCGCCAGTAGTACGGACCAACGGTGACGCCCGAGGTCACGCCTTGCGTCAGGGTCACGTCCGCGGCGGCGCGGGGTTCGAGCAAGGCGGCCAGTTCGCGGGGTCCCGGTGCGCCGTCAACCACACCGGTCCACAGCTTGTTGGTTTCCCGTTGGGCGGTGATCGCGTTTTCATCCGTGGTGACCGACCAGTTCGCCGCGAGCGTGAGACTGAGGCGACCGGCGTGGGTGGGTTCCGGGCGGTTTTCGGGGGCGGATTCCCCCACGCGCCGTAACCGGGTCCCGTTGTAACGCGCCGACAGCACCTCACCGGACCGCGACAAGGCCCAGAACATCGTCGTCGGGCTGCCGATGCCGCGAATCACGCAACGGGCCGAATTCATGAAATCAAGCCGACCCGCTTTGACGGTCTGGCCGTCGGCGACGACCTCGGCGTGCAACACGCCTTGTTCGTCGGCGGTCACGTCCACCTGCATGGTCCCCAAACCGCGCGCCGCGTAGCGACCGACAAAACGACGCCGCTGCGCCTCATCAAATTCAAAATCGTTGCGGGTTGGATCGGGCCGTTTGGGTTTGCCCCAATCCGAAAGGGGTTCACCCATGGCCGCGTGTAACCCGTTGTTGGCAATCGTGGTTAAATCGGCGAATCGCTGGAGATTCAAGGTTTCGATGTTGGCAAACACGGCGATGGCGATCTCCTGCTCCGGCACCAACATCGCAAAGGAGGTCATGGTCATGGCGTGGCCGCCGTGGGAAACGACCCGGCGGCCGTCGACCTCGCCGATCATCCAACCCAACCCGTATGCCATCGCACCCAAGCGCTCATTCTCCGGCATGCCGATCTGACCGCGCCACATTTCCGCCACGGCCGAGGCGCTGATAAAGGGCTGACCCGCGCCGTCGTGGCCGGTCAGCAACGCGCACAGATAGCGGCCGAAATCGCGGGCGCTGCACTGTTGGATCGAGCCGGCGGCGGCGAACTGGACCGAGGCCAAACCTTGCATCGCGGGCAAGCCGGCCTCGGCACCGGCGTAGTGACCGGTCAGGCCGCCCATCGCGGTCACCTCGGCGGGAATTGTGCTGGAATGCTTCATGGCCAGAGGTTTGAGCACCAGGTCGGCCAGGGTTTGGGCAAAAGGTTTGCCGTGGATGCGCGCCGCCACGGCACCAGCCACCACAAAACCTTCGTTGGTGTATTCAAAACCACTGCCCGGATCACGGTGCAAAACCTGACCGGCCAGCGCGGCGATCAATGCACCTTCGGCGTCGTCGGCCTGGTTGCGGTCGGTGATGCCGCGATCCATCGAAGGCAAACCCGAGCTGTTGGCCAAGAGCATGCGCACGGTGATGCGGTCGCTGCCTTGCTTGTCGGCGGTACGGAAATCGGGCAGGTAGGTGGTCACCGGCGCGTCCAAATCGAGCCGACCCTGATCCACCAAACGCATCACGGCTAAGGCGGTCATCGATTTGGTGATGGAGCCAATCGCGGTGGGCGTGTCGGCGGTCATCGGCCGTGTTTTGCCCACCGTCGCCACCCCAAACCCACGCGCATAGAGGATGTGGTCGCGCTGCACCATCACCACCGACAAACCGGGATAAGCAGCTTGGGCGAACGTCCGTTCCAAATAAGCGTCGAGCGCGGCGGTATCGGGCCTGCTCGCCCCAAAAACCGACATCAGCATCAACCAATTACAAACGATATTCAGCATTATCTCCTCCTTTTAATAGGCCAACATGTGGCGGGGATGCAGACGGGTCACGCCACGCGCGGGCCACCAGGCGGCGGCAAAGGCGAAGGCGAGCAGGCCCGGCACGATCAGGACGGTGCCCAGCGGATCAATGACCAGCGGGAAAGAAACCAGGCCGATCCCGGCGGCGATTTGGTTGAGCAGCAGCGGAAGCGCGACCAACACCATCGGCAGGAACAGCACCAGGCTGACCAGGGTGACGACTTGGGTACGCCACACCAAAACCAGGCGCAAGCGGCCCGGGGTCATGCCCGCCGCCTTGAGGATGCCCAGCGTTTGTTGTTGCTCACGCAAGCAGAGCAAGGTGTCGTTGTAAATCGAGATCAGGCAAATCGCCAGGAGCAACGCCGACAACAGCATCAAGGTGCCGCGAATGCCGGTAACCAGTCCCGCCAACTGCTCGGTTAAATCGGAGGCCAAGCCGACATCAACCGCTTCACCGTAGGTGCGAATGAGGTCGTCCTTGAATGCGGCCGGATCAACTCCGGCCGCGGTTTTAATTTCGAAGGTGCGCGCCTGCCACATCGGCAGCACCGCGTTCATCGTGGCCGCGTGCAACCGAAACCCAAGACCCAGGTTTTGGCCGGTTTGGTAAATCCCCACCAGTTTCGGTTTCAGGTGTTGGCCCTCAATGAACAGCGGGACGGGTTCCCCAAGGGCGTAACCCCCTTTCAGCGCACTGTTAATCGCCAGCGCGATTTCGCCGGCGCCCTCGGGATGGCGACCTTCCAACACGGTCAGGCCCACGGTTTCGGGGGCGCCGTCAAACACGCGACCACCGGTGCGGGCGCCGGCGATCCCTTTGACACCCTCGATTTCACCTTGCACGGTGCCACTGGTCACGAAGTCGGCAACCCGCGCGTCCTGGCGCAACCGCGCCGCAAAATGTTCGGACCGAACGCTAAAACGGGCGCCGCCGACGAACACGGTGAGATCACTTGCCGCCATGCCCCACATCGGGCGGTTCTCGCCAAGGCGCTCGAAGGTGGCGGTGAGATTGACGGCGCACACCAACACGGCCACGGCGACCCCCATGCCGATCACGGCGAAACCGGCGCGCACCGGGTTCAATGCCAAGCCGCGGGCGCCGAGAAACGCGGGCAAGGGCAAGCGGCCCAGGGGCACGGACCGGCGATGCGAACCGGCGCGCGGCGGCGGGGCACCAAACCGAATCGCGGGCATGGCCTCGACGCGGCCGGCCTTGCGGGCGCTCCACCAGGCGGCGGCAGCGACCGTGGTTAACACACCCGCGCCGGCGGCCAGGGCCGGGAGCAGCGGCGACCATTGCGGATCGGTTACACCTAAGCTACCCACCAGCAACGCCAAGAGTTGCGCGCTCACCAGCCAACCGAGCAGGAGCCCGAGCGGTACCGCGATCAGGGCCGGGATGGTGAAACGCAGCAAGTAGATGCGGTTGACCATCGCGGGCGTATAACCCATGGCTTTAAAGGTCCCGATCAGGCGGTAGTCGGCAAACACGGCGCTGCCGACCGCGCCCGCCACGATCAGAATGGAAACCAGCAGGGTCAACAACGCGGCCACGCCCAAGGCAACCGCCATGATGCGAAAAAACATGCCGTGCGCCATTTTGGCGATTTCGTGGGTCAGCGCGAAACCCGAGAGGCCGCCGCCAAAGGCCTGTTCCAGGTCGTCGCGCACCTGACCCGCGTCAGCGCGTTGGTGGAGCGAGACGCCGAGAAAAACCTCGTTCAAGTCGGCGAGGGGCAAGGCGTGGGCCAAGGCGCCGGGCGCGACCCAAGCCCGCGTCGGGGAAATGTTGTCGGTGCTGAAGTAGGGGTCAACCACCGTCGCCGAAACCCTCAAGGGCCAGGGACCGCCCTCGCGGGGAACCGTGATCGTGTCGCCCAATTGGATGCCGCGACTGGTGGCGAGTTGGTGGGAAATCCATACCTCATCCAGGCCCGGTGCCGCGGCTGTTGGGTCGCCGAGCCGGGTCACGATTTGCACCGCGTCCAAACCCTTGCGCGGCAGGTTTTCCGCCAGCATGAGGGCGCGGCTGAAGGCTTCTTCGTTGTGGACCAAGTCGCTTGACGTTTGGTAGATCGGAATCGGCGGTCCCACCGCGGCCACGGCCTCGTGTTGCTGTAGCCAAGCCTGCATCGCGGGGACGTCGTCGCTGTGGCCGTCGAGAAAGAGTTGCAGCGCGCTGGTGTTGAGCCGGTCACAGGCATCGTCGAGGGGCGCATCCAAACTCTGTAACAGCGCCGCCGCGGTGAACAGCGCCAGGGACGAAAGCAGCAGGGCGCAGGTCAGCGCCGCCGTTTGGCCGACGCGCCGGCGCAGGTCGCCAAGGGCTGTAAAAACAATCGCTTTCATGTTACCACCCCCGCTCGGACAACCAGTTGAGCAACAGGGCCTCGCGACCCTCGCTTGCGACATGGTCGGGGAAGGCGAATTCCTCAATGGAACCGTCGGCCATGTAGGCCACCCGTTGGGCGCGACAGGCCGCCGCCGGCTCGTGGGTCACCATCACCAGGGTTTGCCCGCGTCCGTGGATGGTGTCGAACAGATCAAGCATGGTGCGCGAGTTCGCACCGTTGAGGTTGCCGGTCGGTTCGTCGGCGAGCACGATGTCGGGGTCGTTAATCAGCGCCCGCGCCACCGCGCAACGCTGTTGTTCGCCGCCCGAGGTCTGTGCCGGCCGCCGGTCGGCCAGGTGTTCAATCCCCACCAACGCCATCAATTCGCGCGCCCGTTCACGCACCGCGCGGCGTGAGGTTGTGCCCAGGTAGCCGGCGACCAGGATGTTCTCCAACAGGCTCAGGTGGGGCACCAGGTTAAAGTCCTGAAACACGAATCCGATGCGCTCACGCCGCATCAGGGCGCGTTTGGTTTCGTCCATCGCTTCCAGCTTACCGCCGCCGATTTGAATCGAACCCGCGCAGGGCGTGTCCATGCCGCCGAGCAAATACAGCAACGACGACTTGCCCGAGCCGGAGCTGCCCATCACCACCACGTATTCACCGGGGTACAGATTGAAATCGAGCCCGCCGATGACCGGCACGCGCCGGGTTCCTTCCAAATAGGTTTTCTTCACATTCACCGCTGTTAACAAAGCTTCCATGGTTGCCCCCTGTGCGTGTCACGGCGAGTTCCGTTGCTCGCCCTTTAGCCAAACCTTACGCTGTCAGGAACTTAGAAGATGTCACCAATGGACCAACCACCCCAAAGACGCTCCCAACCGGCAAACCACCCCCGGTTCCGGTTCATCCCGTAAAAAACGGGTTTCGTCCAGCGCGGCGGCGGTTGATCCATCCCAACGGCGCTTTGCCGGCCGGGACGTTATACTGAAAGGCGTCCAGGACCACGCCGGCGCAAGGAAGCTTATGAGTCTGACCAACACCCCCCATTTCAAACGCCTCAAAATCGCGGCGATGTTCTCGGTGTCGCTGACCCTGGCCGCGATGGTCTATGGTTTTCAGGCGATCCGCCTCGACCCCATCCCCTACGGCAACGGCGCGATGGAGATCTTGATTGCCTGGGGTTACCTGGTCAACCTCCTGACCTTTTTGTATGGGTATGCGGTGTGGGTGCCGCGCTGGTTAGCACACCGATCCACGCCCCGATTTGTATGGGCCTTTCTCTGGCCCGGTCCCGCCGCGGTGCTCGTCAAATTGGCGATGGTCGCCATGGTCATTTACACCTACACCCTGGATATGAAGATGTTGGGACCGCTGCTGGGTGTTCTGCCACCGACCTACACCATCTTCGCCTGGGGCCTGGTCGCGCTCGGCGGCGGTGCCCGCTTCGCGGAGGCCTGGCTGGAGGAGCAACAGTTGCGCCGCGAACTGGAACACCAACGGACCAGCGCCGAATTGGCCCAGCTCAAACGCCAGGTGAACCCGCACTTTTTATTTAACACGCTGAACAATCTGTACGCGCTGGCCCTGCGCGAGGATGCCCCGCAAACCGCGGAGGCTGTGATGACGCTGAGCACCATGATGCGCACCATGGTCCACGAGGTCGACGATGAATGGGTCCCACTGGACCGCGAACTGAACTACCTGCGTGCCTACATCAAACTGGAACAACTGCGCCTGCCCAAGGACCGCGAGCACGACATCACCCTAACGGCGCCGGACGACCTGGCCGGAATCCGGGTGCCGCCGATGATGTTGATGACCCTGGTGGAAAACGCCTTCAAGCACGGGATCAGCTTCAAAGCGCCCTCGCCGATCCAGATCGCGTTGCGCATGGTGGCCGGGCGTGCGACCCTTCAGGTTCGCAACCGCATCCATCCCAACAAAACCCAGGTCGAGGAAGCAGGCGGCTTCGGGCTCAGCAACCTAGCCGAGCGCTTGGCCTGGTACGGCCCCGACGCGGGCAGCCTTACCACCACAACAAACGACGGCTGGTTCGAAGCCACGCTGGTCTGTCCCAAGGAGAAAACCGGTGAAATGCATCATCATTGACGACGAGCCGCCCGCGCTCGAACTGTTGCAAGCCTACTGCCGCAAGGCCCCGTTCCTCGAGGCGGTCGCGGCTTTTCACGACAGCCTCGACGCACTGGCCTGGCTACGTGACAACCCGGTCGACCTCATCTTCCTCGACATCAACATGCCCGACCTCAACGGCCTGCAGTTCGCCCGCGCCCTGCGCGACGCCCCGCCGATTGTGTTTACCACGGCCTACAGCGAACACGCCGTCAGCGGTTTCGAGCTGGACGCGGTCGACTACCTGCTCAAACCGATCCCCTTCGACCGCTTCCTGCAGGCGGCCGACAAAGCCCGGCGCCGCTTGGCCGCAACGGAACCGGTGGAGGCGGCGACCCCCGAGGCGGCGCCGCTTCAGCCGCCGCTGCAGCAGCGCGAGGGTTTCGTTTTCGTGAAAAGCGGTCACAGCCACGTGCGCCTGGAAATCGCCGCCTTGCGTTATTTGGAGAGCGAGCGCAACTACGTCACCTGGGTCACCAAGCGTCGCCGCATCATGGCGCTAATGAAGTTGGACGAGGCGCTCCAGATGCTGCCGGCGGGCGCCTTCGCGCGGGTGCACAAGTCGTACATCGTGTCGTTGGCCAAGGTCGACGAGGTGCGCCGCGGGGTGTGCCTGCTCGGCGAGGAGGAGATCCCCATCGGCGACGCCTACCGCAAAGACTTCCTCGCCGCCATTCAGCGCGGCGGGTGAGCGATAACACGCGCGAGGGCGGCCGGTGCTCTTTCAGAGCACATCGCGGAATCGGTCCGTAAACCCATGGTTGGTCGCCGGCTGCTGCGCGCCCGCGACCAACCATGGGCTGAAATCCGGCACGGCGTTGCCGTGCCACCGGTAGGCACGCCGGCGTCCCATCCGTGCCCGAGTGATTTTGGATGAAACAGGAACAGGTTGCCAAGAGCAGGGTAGCCAAATCCGATTCCTTTTGTCGTATGTCGCCGGCTTCCGTGGATCCAAGCTCGAAAACCAGGATCGCCGGCTCGCATTCCCCCTCAACCTTCCTTGGGACGCAGGCCCGTGAACCGGTGGCAAGGTGGAGCCTTGCCGGATTTCAGCCCATGGTTGGTTACCGGCGCGAAGCGACCGTTAACCAACCATGGGTCCGCGGAAATTTTGAAAATGTGCTCTGAAAGAGCACCGCAACCGCCGAATGTCTCACCGCCCAACGCCTCATGCACGAACACCAAACGGCGGATCCTCACACTCCCCGTTCCGCAAAAAACCAGACATGACATTTGTCACGACCGCCGATGACAACTTTCCGGCGGATCGCACGCGCTGTCACTCACACCGCTCATCCTCGCCCTGCCATCCTATGGCGACTCGATGGTGCCCCGTTGCACCGGTTTTATTTTTTGCGAGGTTCTCATGCGCTTTTTCGACGCCGCTCCCCGGTCACGCGGGCTCGCCCTGCTGACCGTCCTCCTGGTTT
Source organism: Acanthopleuribacter pedis (assembly GCF_017377855.1). Classification (GTDB taxonomy): domain Bacteria; phylum Acidobacteriota; class Holophagae; order Acanthopleuribacterales; family Acanthopleuribacteraceae; genus Acanthopleuribacter; species Acanthopleuribacter pedis. The sequence goes on along the minus strand of NZ_JAFREP010000011.1, from coordinate 216,043 downwards.
ACAGCACCGGTTTCGCGCTCGGTCAAACCGAGGCCACCGTGATCGGTCGCGTCCTCAACTCAGACAACCAACCCCTTCCCAACACCCGTCTCCAAATCATCGAGAGCGACAGTGATCGCGTGCTCTACGTCGGTACCACCAACGCCGACGGCGAAATTCGCTACCAAGTGCGCGAACGCAGCCGCGTTCACCTGCGCTCCGAAATCCTCAGACATGATGCCTACAGCGACCCGGTCACCGTAACCGGCACCACCACCCTCACCCTGCAAACGGTCTCGGCCGGTGTTCGCCTCCGCAACGCCGACGGCAGCCCCTACCGCGGCGCTTACGTCAACGTGCGCAACGGTAACGACAACGCGGGCTACCGCACCCGCACCGACAGCGACGGCATCGCCCGCTTCGAGGTCTATCCCGGCACCACGGTTTTCTTTTACAACGACCGCGCGGGCAACCGCGGCACCACCCCGCTCACCAGAATCCCGGCCGACACCCTGGTCACCCTGCAAGCGGTACCCCTGATCGCCCGCGCTTTGGACGGCGACGGCAATCCCTTGAACAGCCAAACCGTTTTGTTCTACAGCGATACCAACCAGTACCTCGGCCAAAAACGCACCGACAACGCGGGCGAAGCCGTGCTCGACGTTTACCCCGGCTTTGGTTACACCGCCACCCTGCGCCGCTACGACGTCGACCTGCCCGCGGCCGAAACCGTAACTTCCGGCAGCGGCGCGGTACTGCGCCTCAACCTGACCGCGATCACCGGCGAACTCCTCGGCGCCGACGGCAGCCCGGTCCCCGGTCAATCACTCAAACTGTTCACCGAAAACAACGACGCCACCCTCGCCTCGGCCACGACCGACGCCCAAGGCCGCGTCCGCTTCCACGTGGCGCCCGGCCAATACTACGGGTTTCGCGTCCAACGCTTCCAACGCTGGGGCGAATCCAACCGCGTCCAAGCCGGCGACGGCACGCCGATGCGCGTGCAATTCGTCACCATCGAAACCGAATTCCTGCGCGCGGACGGCACGCCCCACCCCGCGGGCGTATCCGTCGCCCTCCACCCCGAATCCGGCAGTGGTTTTCTTGGCAGGACCGACACCGACGGCAACGGCGTAGCGGCCTTCGAGGTCCTGCCAGGCTTTGACTACACCAGCAGCATCAGCCATTTGCGCGCCACCGCGGTATCCACGCCGGTCACCGCCGGCAACGGCCAAAACATGCGCCTGCAAACCACCCGGCTCCTGGGCGAATACCTGCGTTCCGACGGCGCGCCCCACACGGAAAGCGCGGTGTTTGAACTCTGGACCAACGGCCCCGTCAACACCGGCGCCGCGGCAACCACCGACAGCTCGGGCCGCGTCGCTTTCGAGGTGTTCCCCGGCCACGGTTACCACGCCCGCCTCGACATCTTCAACCAAACCGTTTTGACCAATTCAGTTACGTCCGGCAACGGCAACCTGATGCGCTTGCAAACCCAGCGCGCCGAAGCCCGCTTCCTTCAATCGGACGGGACACCCCATGTCGGCCGGCCACTGATCCTCAAACGCGAGGGTTACACCGCTGTCATTGCCAATTTAACCACCGACGCAGAGGGTCACGCCGCGGCCGAGGTCCCGCCCAACCAACGCTACGTCGTCACCAGCCAACGTTATTTTCACAGTGCCACCTCCAACGCGGCCCTCGCCGGCTCCGGCGACACCCTGAACTTGCAAACGGTCGCCCTTTACGGCCGTATGCGGAACCCGGACGGCTCCGGCCTTGCCGGCCAACGCCTGATCCTGTACAGCTACAACCAAAACGCACCCGGCTGGGTCGTCACCAACGCGCAAGGTTTGGCCAAATGGGAAGTGTTCCCCGGCAAAAACTACTTCTTCCGCACCGACATTCAAGGTAGAACGCTGTCCTCCAACACGGTTGCATCCGGCAGCGGCGGGATCATGGAAATCACCACGGCCGCCCTGCGCGCCCGAGTTCTTAACGCGGACGGCAGCCCCTTTAGCAACGCCCGGCTCTACCTCGAACACAACGGCACGGTGACCGATTCGGCGACAACCAACAGCGAGGGATACGCGGATTTTGAAGGATCCCCCGGCGCGGATTACAACGTGCGCATGCAGTATTACGGCGCGATCGGACGCTCCAACACGGTCGCCGCCGGCGCGGGCGAACTCATGCAGATCCAGTTGCGGCGTTTTGAAGCCCGTGTCCTCGACGCCGACGGCAACCCGATGCCCGCCCAACACCTGCACCTCCTCGCCGACGGCGAACAAACCACGGCGCTTGAGACAACCAACAACAACGGGATTGCCGGCCTCGACCTGCTCCCCGGTGCAACCTACGGCTGGCGACACCGCATCAACGACAGTGAGAAAACCATCGTGGCGGGGTCCATCGACGAGCAGGTCCTGTTCCAGGTCGGCCGCATCATCGGCCGTCTGCGCACCAGCCAAAACCAACCGCACACCGGTCGCGCCATCACCCTGTACCGCGACAACACCACCCTGGGCCGAAGCAAAAGCGTGGACGGCAACGGCGAAGCCGCTTTCGACCTGTATCCCGGGTTCCCCTACCAAATCAGCACCAACATCAACGGAACCCGCGCCGTTTCCGAGCAGGCCGAATCAAGCAACGGCCTGATCCTCACCCTGCAAACCGTTTCTGTCGGCGCCCAGGTTTACGACCAGGACGGCAACCGCATTCAAGCCACGGTTTATTTGGGTCATGAAAACAGTGTGAACATCGAGGCCTCTGGCGTAACCGACAGCCAGGGCGTGGTCGACTTTGAAGTCTTCCCCGGCGACACCATGGTGTTGCGCTTGGCGGTCAACAACGCCACCATCGGCAGCGACACCCTTACCACCACCGACATCCAACCCCTTGCCCGCAAACGCGTTTTGCTGGTGCCCGGCCGAGTGCAGGACACTTGGCTGAACCTGACCCCGTTCCACCAAACTGTCGCCGCCGACGGCCGCCATACGGCGAGCTGGTTCTACGCCGGCACCGGTGGCGTGCAACAGTTCACCCTCCAGCGCGGCACAGACGACGTTTTTGCCCAGGTCCACCAGGAGGATGCCGACACCACGGCGCGCAACTACCGCTTCGAGGACCCCGATACCGGCAACGGCGCAAGCATCGCTTACAAAGTTCTACCTGTTTACGAGGCCGTGGTTCCCTGCGAACCGGCCACCAACCTGCGCACGGTCGCGGTCACAAGCACGACGGTCGACCTGGCCTGGGACGCGAGCAGCGACGCGGTGCGTTACCACGTTCGCTACCGCATCGGCGAGGACGGCTGGGTGCAAACCCCGTCTGTGACCGGCACCGGCTACCGGCTGGAAAACCTGACACCCGGGACCGATTACGAATGGATGCTGCGCACCGTCTGTTTGGGCAATTGGGTGTACACCCAAACCGCCGACTTTGCCACCCAAGCCGGCTGTAACCCACCCCCCATGGTCACCTTGGTTGATGCCACCGATACAACCTTGACGGTTGCCTGGCCCTCGGCCTCCAGTGCAACGGCCTACCGCGTGGAATACCAAATCGGCCAATTCGTCCTGTTCGACGAGGTCGCCGCGGCGGCGGGCACGTCCCAACAACACACCCTCGACCGCCTCAGCCGCGACACCACCTACACCATTCGCATTCGTTCGATCTGCGCGGGCGGCCAACAAAGTGACGCCACCAGCCTCCCCCTGCAAGCAACCACCGACGCGGAATCGCTTCTGGCCGGCTACACGCCCGACAGCTTCGCGGTCAGCCCCACCGGCCAAGCCAACTACAGCATCCCGCTGCGCGTGCCCCACGCCCTCGGCGGCATCACCCCCGGTCTCCAATTCACCTACAACTCAAGCGCGGGCAACGGCCCGATGGGGCTCGGCTGGACCCTCCAGGGTTTCTCCGGCATCACCCGCCAATCACCCAACCTCGACCGCGACGGCTTCACCGACCGCATTAACTACGACAACCGCGACTTTTTCGCCCTCGACGGCCAAACCTTGCTGCCAATCAACGACGGTGCCAACGGCGCCAACGGCACCGAGTACCGCACCGAACTGGCCTCCGACCTCAAAATCGTCAGCCATGGGAACAGCCGCAATGCGCCCACCCGCTTCGAGGTCACCGACGAAAACGGCGTGGTCCGCATCTACGGCCGCGACGCCGACGCGATCATCGAAACACCCGACCGTACCGCGGTGAGCATGTGGGTCCTCAAAGAGGTGCGCGACATCGTCGGCAACACCATGACCTACCACTACCGTGAAGAATACGGGCAAGCCCACGCGGAACGCATCGATTTCGCATCCAACAGCGCAACCGCGGCCACGGCACAAGCCCCGTTCAACGTCCAAATCCATTACGAAAATCGACCCGACACAACGTTCGCCTTTATCAAAGGCGAACCCGCCACGACGGAAGAGCGTATCCGCGCGGTTTCGGTTCATTACGGAAACGAGATGATTCGCCGTTACGACATCAACTATGCACCCATCACCAGTTCGACGCCCTCGCGGGTAGGCAGCATCGTCGAAAGCAACGCGGACGGCGCACGGATGCCAATCATTCATTTCGAATGGGACACCGACACCGGTTTCTTCCGTGAAGACGAAATCGATCAAGGCCAAGACCCAACGGAACTCAGCGACCACTGGGCCGGCATCTACCATCGTCAGGGTCGCATTCGGTTCGGTGATTTCAACGGCGACGGCCTGATCGACACCTACTTCATGCGGGGCTACGAGTTCAAAGAAAGCGCCAGTTGCGTCAGCGATGAGATCTACCTCGGCGACGGCCAAGGCGGCTATAGCGACATCATTCACGGCGTCGGCAGCCGCGTCTCCAACATCCCGGCCCATTACGATCCCATCGGCTTGGACCGGGACAGCATGCGCCGCAACTTCCTGCGCACCGGTGATTTCAACGGCGACGGCCTGACCGATCTGTTGTTGCTCAACGGCCACGAAGACCCGACCGGAATGGATGTGGGCGTCCATCTCTCCAACGGTGACGGCACCTACCGTCGCCGCCTCAACGAAGGGCCCGCCCTCCACAACACGGACGATTACCTCGCCCGCGCGGCACTTGACGGCACCCGCCTCGCCGATGTCAACGGCGACGGTCGCACGGACCTGATCTACCTGCGCACACCCGCCGCCGGCTCCATTTATTACGCCGATATCTATCTCGCCGACGCGGACGGCAACCTGCGCCGCGATTGGGCAAGGACCACCACCTTGGAGGCGCCGGGCAGTACCGGGGAAGCCAAATTGCGCGCGGTCCGACTCACCCACCTTGCCGATTTCGACGGCAACGGCTTGATCGACATCTTCCACGGCCAAGCCGCCATCCTCTACCTGCAAACCCGCGACGGTTGGCAGCCGGTCGACACCATGGCGCTCACCCTTTCCGGCGCCGACAGCGACGCCAAAATCCACTCAGCCTCCCGCTACAAAATCGGCGATTTCAACGGCGACGGCAAACACGACCTCTACCTCATCCGCGGTGATCGCAACGGCGGTGATCCCGATCATGACCTGGTGTTCCTGTCCCACGGCGACGGCACCTTCACGGAAATCGAGGGGCCGGAAACCCCCATCGATGGAGACACCGCGGACACGCTCGCCCGTGACCTGGCCCGCGTACGTTTCATTGATATGAACAGCGACGGCACCACCGATGTTTATTACGTGAACAACGGTAACGGCAACCAGGTCGACAGCATCTTCCTGTTCGACGCGCTCGGCGAACACAACCGCCGTCCCGGCTACGCCTCCAAGGTTCAAGCCGAGGACCCCATCCAAGCCATGGTTGAAATCAACGCCTTGCGCCTGGTGGATATCTCCGGTAACGCCTTCCCCGATATCGTTCAGTCCTACGGCCGTGACGGCGATACCCAGGTTCGGTTCAACCGCCACCGCACCCCGCTGCTAACCCGTATCGCCCATGAAAACGGGGCATCACGCACCATCGAATACAGTAACCTCAATGATCGCGACATCTACGACATCAGCCGTCCCCGCGAAACCGCCGCGGAACCACGGCGCATCTTCATCGACGGCACCCCCTTCGATTGGCGCAACTGCTGGCTTTATGACGGACAAGGTAACTTCGCCAACCAACGCGGCAGTTACACCGACGGCGGGGTTTCCACCAATCGCGTTTACTCGGTCGTCGACAACATGTGGCGCACCTTGGACTTAAGCGAAGGTAAGGACTGGGCCAACGCCCCCGTGGTCGGTCCCGCGTTTGACAACGGAACCACGGACATGAGGGTGCCCGCCTCAGGCTACCCCGCGACCTACTTCATCGGACCCATGACGGTGGTCGCGTCCACCACCGCGGACGACGGCGGCGATCACCGCAACACCCAAAGCTACGGCTACGAACAAGCACGGGCCCATCGCGCGGGTTACGGGTTCTTGGGTTTCAAACAGGTGACCATTCACGACGACGCACACAAAACCGTTGTGACCCATCAATACGGGCTGGCACCCAACGGCCGTTTCGGTGGCTTTTTGGTCAGCGGTACCACCAACGTCAACGGGTCACGCGCCCTGCATTTCACCAACCGTTACCAATGGCACCTCCGCGACGGGGTGAGTTACCTGGGCAACCTCACCTACAGCAAAAGAACGGAAATCGAGCCACGCGACGGTACGGTCCTCCGGGAAACCATCACGGACGCGGACTACAATGCGGTGGGTCATCCAGTCACCATCGTTCGAACGGTCCGCAATCCCGCGAAACCGGAACAAACCCTGACCTATCGCACGGAAAACCTGTGGCGGGAAAACGCCGTCTGGCCACGCGTCCAATTGCGCGAACGCCGTGAAACCATTGAAGAAACCACCGGTGCCACCACGCGCACGGAGCGCTGGACTTATGATGCCGACGGCTTACAAGAGACGCACACGGCGCTGGCCGGCACAGCGTACCAAGTCACCAAACACTTCGAATTCGATGCCTTCGGCAACCGAACCCACACCCGCGTTACGGCGACGGGAGAAACCCCAAGAACCACCTCCCAAACCTACGACAATCTCGGCCTGTACCTTGCCACCCGCACCAACAGCCTCGGCCATACCGTGCATACCGACTACGATCCACGTTGGGGCACCTTAACCGCCACCACCGACGTCAATGGAGAAACGACCCGCTACGAACACAACGGTTCCGGGGCGATCATCACCACCATCGATCCGCGCGGCAACCAAACGCGCGGCACCGCGGCAGTCGCGGGCCAAGGCCCCTACCCCGAAACGGCCCCCGCCTTGGGCCGCTACTACCTTCTGACCCAATACCCGGGTGGCGGCGAATCGCTGGAATGGTTCGACGCATTGGACCGACGAATTCGCGAGGCCAAACGCGGCTTTGACGGCCGCTGGATCTACCGCGACCAACGATTTAACGCCACCGGCCACATCGAAGCCGTATCGCGCGCCTACCATCCCGGTGAAACACCCGTTTGGGAGACCCGCGCCTACGACGATCACGGTCGTTTAGCCGCCGTGACCGCACCCGACGGGGTCGTCACCCAATACGAAACCCAGGGTTCAAACCACTGGGTCATCCGTAATGCGGGGCGAACCGACATCACCGAACAGCGCGAAACGGACCTTGCAGGTCGTACCATCGCCGTGACCAATCATGCCGGCGAAACCCTGCGCTTCCGCTACCAGCGCTTAAGTGATCGCATGATTCGCACCGCCGAGGATCCCGCCGGCAACCAAACCGTCACCGTCACCAACGTCCAGGGAAAAACGATTCGCTGGGAGGACCCCGCCATGGGTCTGCTGGAAATGACCTACAACGCCTTCGGCGAACGTGTGACCCGCCGTGACGCGCTCGGCCGTGAAACCCGTTACCACTACGACGGTCTCGGCCGCTTAACCGAGCAACACAACGGCGACGGCGTCACCACGCGAACCTATGACACCGCCGCCAACGGCATCGGCAGACTTGCACAGGTCACCGGTCCCGACGGCTACTTGGAGGAACGCGCCTACACGCCTTTTGGTGAATTGGCGCGCAAAACCGTGCGCCTCAACAGCCAAAGCTACACCGTTGAAAAAAGTTTCGACACGCTTGGCCGCCTTGAGCGCCTCGTCTATCCCAGTGGTTACACCCTTGCCTACGGCTTCAACAGCCATGGCTACCAAAACCGCATCTTCGAGCCGGACAACGAAAGTCGGCCCCTTTGGAACTTGACCGCCCTCAACGCGGCCGGCCAAACAACCGAAACGGTATTCGGCAACGGCGTCACCACCCGCATGGACTACCTCCCAAAAACTGGTTTGCTGAGCCGTATTGAGGCGGACCACAACGGCACCCAAATTCAGCACTTGGGCTACCGTTACAATGCACTGCGCCACCTCGACGAGCAGGAAAACCGCGTCGTGGGCGCCTACGAAGCCCTTGAGTACGATGAACTGCAGCGTTTGATCGGCGTAGAGAACGTTAACGAAGAAGATGAAATGGAGCTGTCGCTCGAATACGACAGCCTCGGGAACATCACCTACAAATCCGACGTCGGCGATTACCGCTACGAAGCGGGCGCCCCCCACGCGGTCACCGCCGCCGGCAACCATCGGTACCGTTACGATGCCATGGGTCGCATGGTCGAACGGCGCACCGGCGACGCGGTGGAAACCATTCGCTACAACGCCGCCGACATGCCGATTGAAATCCTCGCTGCTGATGGTTCCAAACGGCTCCAATTCACCTACGATCCCGACGGGATGCGCTACCGCCAACTGCGGACGGTGAACGGCATCACCACCGACATTCATTATGTGGACAACCTTTACGAGAACCGACGCGCGGCCGGCGGCAACGAACAGATTCACTACATCTTCGCCGGTTCACAACGGATCGCCGTCCATACCCAAACCGAAACCAACAGCCACACCCGTTACCTCCACGTGGATCGCCTCGGCAGCTTGGACGCCGTAACCGATGAAAACGGCGATGTGGTCGAACGCCACAGCTTCGACGCATTCGGACGCCGCCGCAAAGGCAACTGGGCACCGGCAACCGAAGACACGACACAACCACGGATCAATCGCGGGTACACCGGTCACGAAATGTTGGACGCCTTCGACCTGATCCACATGAACGGCCGCGTCTATGACCCTGTCATCGGTCGCTTCATGACCCCGGACCCGATCCGCCAATTCCCCTACCACCTGCAGGGTGTCAACCCCTACAGCTACATCCTCAACAATCCCTACAACGCAACCGATCCCAGCGGGCACTTCTTTGTCGGACTGGCCAAGTTCGCCCTCTGGTTGGGGAAAGCGACAACCACGACGGCACAGATCATCACCGCGGTGTCCGTGGGTGTGGTTGGCGCCGCCGCGGTGGCGATTTACACCCACCGTACGGGTGGTGAATGGGAGCAAGGCGCGATTAAAGGGTTCGCCTTGGGCGTCTCGCTCAGCGTGACATGGTTCAACCTGAAAGCGGCAAAAGCCGTGAAACGGGCGGCGAACGAACGCGCCCAAGAAACCATCCAAAACCTCAAAATGAGACGGCCGCCCCCCGGTACCGCGATGCCGATCCCAAGAAATCCAACCGAGCCGCCGAAGATGTCGGCGAACCTGGAATACATTGACCCCGCGACCAGAGCCAAAGACATCGATCTGGAGCTATGGCCGCCGGAGCCCCCGTACAGTTCGCTTACCTTCGACAGTTCAGCCAAAGCGTCGCTCATCGAGCCGGAACCTTGGGTCGCCGACACACCGGAAATCGCATATCACGAAAAAGCGGTCACCGCGGTTGAGGAAGTGAATGTAGACACCCTCGACGTGGAGCCCGAATTTCCGACACCCATAGCTTATAACCCCACCAACGGTGGCGGTCGCACGGCCGACAGTACCTACCATTCGCCGTTCAAACGACAAATGTCCCTACCCCGTTCCTCAACCGGTAAGTTCTCCGGCTGGGGGGGTTCCCAGAACATCCTAGCTTTCGATGAGTTGTGGAACTACAACAGCAGCATCAATCTGTGGGATTTTGATTCCATAAATGCCAATTTTCAAACCCAGGCAGGCAGGATTATCACGTGGTGGGAGGGCGTCCAAGAATGGTGGGGTGAGTTCCAACGCACCCACCCCATCAACGGTTACTAAACCCAACCCTTCCTAACAAATCCCAACAGGCGACGGCCGCTGCAACAGCGCCGTCGCCTGTTTTGGTTGTGATCAGCAAAAAAGAACAGGCAGGCGTTAATGGAGGTTTACTTCATCGAAAAGCCGACGCATTTCGGTTTCATAGTTTGGATCGTAATCAAACGAATACTGGAAATTTTTGCCGTCAAACGAATGGTCTATGCCAAAATCACCCGCGGGGAAACTAAACACTACCCATTGCCCGTTTTTCCGGTAGACATAGTGATAAAAGACCCGAGAGCATTGTTCTAAGAATTGAGGCGGTTTGTTGGCCGCGCCTTTTCGTTTCCGTTCCCGCGGCAGCCCATCTTTTTTCTTCTTCTCGGTTTTCGTTTCTTTTTGTTTCTGCTTCGGTTTGGCATCCCCATCTTTGGTCTTGGATTTGGGTGAACCCAACCGGGGCGCTTTCAATTTAGGAAGTTTCCATTTCGGCCGTTTCTTTTTGGGCTTGGGCTCCTGTTTGGATTTGGGCGCCGGTGCTTTTTTCGACGCGGTCTGCTGTCGCAACGGTTTGTTGATCAAGGGTTTGGACGGGGCCCGGCGTTGTGCCTGCCGTCGTTCTTTTTTCTCACCCTCGACCTGGAACGCGCGTTGCAACTTGCCCAGCACTTCACGAATCGGTTCGCGACGGGTGAAGAAACTTTTGGTGATCAGGTAATGAACCGGTTTGCCGTCAACCACCAGCCGTTGTTCATCAAGAACCAGGGTACGCGCCGGCTCCTGCTGGAACATTGATTGGACCGCACCCATTCTCCGGTAGGAACCCGCCGTGAGCCGATCCCGTATGGACGCAAAACTTTGATTCTCGAAGCCGACCGTCACAAAAAGTGGCGCGGGTTTTTGGGACACCCGTTCCCACTGGTAAACCAGTTTCACGGGTCGGGGTGTCGGCGGTTTTTCTAACTTGCCCGCTCGATAGGCTGCCATTTGATTTGCAATTTGTCGCGCCGCCAGTTCCGACGCGTTGCGCTTCTCACCCTGTTTGGTGAACAGCGCGCTCATGGTGAAGAAACCGTTTTGGTTCTCAGGCGGGGGCGCCCTGTCCTTCACTTTTTGCGGTGCATCCACCGCGGCGGTCTCAGCGGCAGCCTCGTTGTTTACCGCGGTGCGCTCGAGTTGGGGCGCTGCTTCTTCGATCTCTGCCTCGGCCCCTTCCGCCGCTAGGACAACGTCAAATTTCGGGTAATCCCTCTTTTTTGGCGTGATCAGCCTGTGGTTCCAGCGCTGAAGGTCGACGAACATCTCGGTTTCATTGCTGCTCATCACCTTTAACTCTTTAAGAAAAAAAGGATTGTGCTTCAAAAGATAGGCGGCGAGTTTTTTACCCAAGGTTTCGGCCTTGGGGCCTTCGGTCGTGTCGGCGACGGCAAAATCGTCGTAATGGTTGGCCTGGCGCAGCGTGGGTTTTTGCATGCCCTCGCTGAGTCGGGGCACCAACCAGGTCAGGTAATCCACCAGCTCCGAGACCTGGATCAATTGATCCTCGTTGGTATCGGCCAAACCGCTACGGATCCCGCTGTACGCCGCAAAGGTAAACACCCCGTTTTGCCAGTTCTCACCCTCAATCGAAATCTCCCGACCCGAGGAAGAAGCCAAAATCACGGAACCCGAGTTGCGGCGCAAGTCCACAAAACTCTGCCGCATCAGGGCAAAGCTGTCACCGCGCGACACGCGTTTGGCGGGGCGCAGCGTGTACACGTTTTTGCTGGTAAATTTGCCGACCGCTACTTTTTTAACCAGCTTGCCGCCGTCCTCGGGATCCCGGTCCCCCGAGTAGCAGGTGTCCAACATCACCAACTTCCGACGGCAAGGAAGTTCGTCAAGCAATTGTTCCAAGCGGTTCAAGCTGTAACCCCGAACACCCGGCGCGTCGGGATCCGCATCATGGGTGGCAAAATAATAATCAAAGGTCCGCGGATCGAGCAGACCGTGGCCGGAAAGAAAGACCACAATTTGGTCGCTCACCGTGGCTTGCTCCAGAAAATCCCGCATTCCGTCAATCGCCTCGCGGCTCGCCTCGTGGTTGGTAAGCATCCGGTGGTAAACGTTGTCAAACAAAGAGGTTTGCTCAAAAAGACCCAGAACGTCGTGCGCGTCTTTGACCGCGAAGGTGAGATTGGGATTGTGCTGGTATTCGTTGACGCCGATCAGCACCGCGTAGAGATTGGGCTGCGGTCGGGTGCCCTCGCGTTTGATAAAAAGCGTATCAAGGTGGGATCGGTTCCCCGTGGTCGAACGTACGGCCACCTGGATTTTGTTGGTGCCAAAGCCAAGCGGGATCGGCACCTTTTTGTGCAACCTGTTAACACCCTTTAGAGACAAACCGCGACGACCGTGGAGCGGCACGTCGTTGATTTTGACATGGAGCCGCGCCAAACCCTGTTCATCGGCGCCTCTGACGCTGATCGTAACGGATTCTTTTTGGGTATTCAGCGCCAGTTGTTTTTTGTTGGTGATCGAAACCGTGGGCAAGCGGGTCGTCGCACCGCCCTCCTCGGCGAAACCCATGCTCCTGCGTCGCCGCTGATGCGCCCGCACGTATTCTTCGCGCAGGATGATGTTATCGGGCGTGGTCACCGCCAGCACCTCGGAAGGTCGGTTGAGCGTTAAGTCATACTGTTCAAAAGAGTGCGCTTTACCACGATCGACGATCGCAACCGCGTCGGTACCACGCCCACTTGCCGTATAAAAGTGGTCGGGCGTGGTGATGATGTATTCGTCGGAGTCGGCGATGCCGACCATGGCGTACAGCACCCGTGTGCCGTCCTGGTCCCAAATTTCAATTTGACCGTCGGGTTTGAGGAGCATCAGCTTCTCGCCCGCCACGTCGTAACCCACGCCGTGTGCATAGACCCGCTTGCGCGTAAGCGGTTTCAGCGTTTCGGTATCCCAAAAGGTCAAAGTTCCCGAGGTATCGGTGGTGACCAAAACGCGGCCTTGGGGATGCAACGCCATATCGAGAATCTTGCCCTTGAAGCCCTCAACATTTCCGATAAATTGGCCGTCGGGTAACGACCAACTTGTCAGCCGACCCTGCTTATCCGCAACCTGGGCAAAAAAACGCCGTTTGGGATAACTCAGGGTAAACAACCGGGTGCCGCTTCGGTTGACCACCGATTGAACCGGGCGTTCGCCGGTTTCTAAAATAAGGTCGGACCCGTCCTCTTGCAGACTGAACACCGCCGTTCCGGTATCATCCGAACCAAACGCCATAAAGGTGCGTTGTTGATTGGCGACGACCAGGCCCGAGTCGGTGATCGCCACCGATTGAAAGGTAAACCAGGGACTCGTCAACGGCGTCAACGCGCGCGGCACCAGGTTTTCCGGTTTCTTTTTTGGATTTAACAGGTCCCAAACCAACACTTTACCGTTGGAACTCTTGGCACGGGGGCGTGCCGAGCCACTACTGACCAACTTCGTGCCGTCCTGGGAAAATGCGACCGATACCACCGGCTGTTTGTGGTTGTCCAACACATTGACCTGCTCGCCGGTTTTGGGGTCCCAAACCCGCAAGGTGCCGTCCATCGAGGCACTTACCAACAGGGTGCCGTCGGGACTGAACGCCAAATCGGTGACGCGTTTGGTATGGCCGCGTAACAGACGCAGCTTGACCCTACCGTCCAAGTGCCAGAGAAAAAAAGATTTGTCGCCGTAATGAGCGGCTAAGGTTTGGCCGTCGGGACCAAACACCGCATCCGTACATTTCCGCGTAGCGCCACGCATGCTTTTCACAAGAATGTTGCCGCGCGTGTCCCAAATATCCAAAAAACCTTTGGTCCCGTCCGCCACCAAATAAAAACCATTGCCGGAACGGGTCAGCGAATAAACCGGCCGGCCGAAGGTGATTTGTAAACAATCGCGGCCGTCGGCACGCCAGCGGCGAATCCCCCCCTTGTGGTAGGGAAACAGGCGACCGAAACCTGTGTTGTAAAACTTGTCTTGGGGTATTTCGCGGCCTTGGAAAGCCACCCCCTCCTCGAGTTGTTCCAGTTGCGAAAGCGCACCGATGCCCATCAACACCCCGGCCCATTTGCCTGCTTTCTTTTGGACCCACTTATTATTGGCCAGGCGCGCGGCGATCTTGGCGGTGGTCCGTAAGGTCTTTTTTTGGTCGATTTTTGGAGAGGGTTCTGCAGAGGGCGGCGGGGCCTCCGAAACTTGACCCGTGACCGCGTTAAAACGGGTTTCCCGATTGTCGGCAATGCTGGTGTATAGGTAGGAACCCTTGGGACTCCAAACCAGGTCGGTCACCCGGTGTTTATAGCCCTGAAAGTCGTGGCGTACGCGGTATTCGGCCAGATCGAGTTGCAGCAAACTGTAGCGACCGTCCTCCGCGTGCAAATCGTCCTGCCCGCCTTCCTCGGGTGGAGCCCAGTTCATGTTCTCCAAAGCGGCCGCCACCGTTTTTCCCGATGGGTGGACGGCCACCTTGCGCAACAAATCATTGCCGGGAAATTCCCCAATCGGTCGAAACCTTTCGCTGTCCCAGACCACCGCGGTGTGGTAGAGGCTGCCGGCGATGAACCGCCGTCCATCCGGCGTAAAAGCCACGGGATGCAGCGCGCCCAGTTTGGGGGCGAGGCGGTTCATCACCTTTTTGGTTTGGGGATTCAGCGCAACGATCTCGCCGATGACTTCCCCAAAGGGGTCGATGAGGGCCGCGGCACTCAACAACCATCCACTCGGGTGGAAGGCGATATCGCGCACGGGGAACGCATTCACGGCGATTTCTTGGGGCGGTTTTTTTTGGGTCAAGTCCCAAAGGTAAATGCGATGGTCGAGGTTACCCGCGGCAAGGAAACGCCCGTCCGGTGAAAAAGCCAAGCAGCTCCAATCACTGCTAAAACTGGGAAACACACGAATGGATTTTCCCGAGGTGGTTTCCCACAAAATGATCATTTCCGCGCTGGCGGAAGCAACCCAACGCCGTTGCGGATGGTGCTCCATGTCATTGAGACCGGTAATATGCATGAGTTGACCCACCACCTCGGGTGAGGCCGCGGCCTTAGCGCCGAGAAGGGCAAGCGGTGCAAAACAAGTAAGGGCGAATATCAAGGATCGGAAAAGCATAAAACCTCCATTGAGAACCCAACCCGTTGCCGCAAAAAATCCGAAAACTTTCACGAAGAAAATCACCAAAAAATGACAAGAACGAGGGGGTATTATTGCGTTCTTTTTCACCGGGCATGTTTTGGTTGGGTTCTCTATGGAAGGAAAAAACCGTTCAAGAAAAATTGTTCACAGAAAAATCCGATTATCTGGCCTTTTTCTTCTCAATCGAACTAAAAAACTCCTCGACGGTCACCCCGCCGTTGGGAATCACCTCAAAACTCACCTTGCTCAGGGTCCAACGATTTTCCTGATAGAAACCGTCTTTGCCGGTATTGCTATCTCTCGCCAAATAACCACGCAGAACCCGCTCCAAATCGGAACCCGCATTTTTGGCGCCGTGTTGCAGAGAAGTCGTCAGGTTGGACCAGTTGACATGGTTGTCAGGCATGGAGCCGAAGACAAACAGGTGACCTTTTTGTTTAAAAGGCGGACCGGAAATAAACGGATCGCTTGTAAATGTGTAGGTCTGCCCTTTGCGCAACAACACCCGCGACCCGTCTGACGGAAAACCGTAAAGCGAACCGTCCGATCCCGCCAAAATCCCACCGACCGCCAGCGTTTCTACCTCGCCGTCCACCAGGGAAACCGAAACGTGCCATTGAAAACAAAGCGGGATTTGTTGATGCCCGTTTGGGGGCTGTTCCGGCCAAACCCCCCGCGCGCAATCCAGTGGGTCATGGGGGTTCTGAACCGCCCGAACCTGAAGTGAAACATGGTCTTGCAGCAGGGTGCCCCCGTCTCCTTTGAGCGCGGCAAAGCCGCGAATCCGCGCAAAAGCCGACAGCCGCAAGGCCATTTCTTTGGCCGCCTTCTCGGGTGCGGCACGAAACCCGGCCTGGAAACGAAACCGCGTTTGCCCCTGCTCGTCCACCAGGTGAACGGTGCCGTCGGCATGTTCCTGAATTTCGAAAACCCAACCTCGTTCGACCTCCTTCACCAGGCGACCCAGCGCGGTAGTGCGCAAGGCCGCGCGCAATGCTTCGACAAACTCGGGAGAAACAGCGCCAAGGCCCCCGCGCTGAAGGCGGTAACCCACCAAAAAGACATCATCACCCGGCAACTCAAGCACCGCGCGGTCGTCGACCCGCACCGGCGCCCCCTTGCCTTCGCGCGCCACGGCCGCCACGGCCCGTGTCCCCTGGATCCGTGTAATCCGCAGTGTCCCTTTCACCTGGTTCGGCCGCGTCCCATCCAACACCTTGAGACGGGCACCCACGGAAAAACCCGCCGCGGGCGGACCCGTCAATTCCAGGTGTGTTTTGTCGCGCACCTCGGTCACCCGCCAACTGCCCGCGGGATAGGCGGCCGCATTCTGTTGAACAGGCTGGAACAACCGCTGGTCGAGGTCGCCTTCCAGCAAGGGTTTCATACCAAACGCCTTCAAGGCCGTGTGCAGGGGTTCTTGCAACGCGGCAACGCTAACACCCTTGGGTTGTTGGTTCAGCACCTCGAGCAGTGCACGGGTGAAGGCGCCACCCGAGGGGGTATCCACCGCGCGATGGTTGCCGCGTGTGGTGCACACAACCCAACGTGGTGCACCCGCACCAGGGGGCGTCCCGTTGGCAACTTCGCCGCGCCCGGGCATGCGGTCAAGCGCTTTGGATGGAAACGCGCCGGCCGGCATATGCCCAAAGCCGGCATCAATGATGAGTGTGACGGAACCGGCGGCGCCGGTCGACTCGGCCAAGAGCTGTTTCACCTCGGCGAGGGCGAGGTCCCCGCCCCCCTCCGTGCGCGAATCGCTTAAAACCAAAGCCAATTCTTCCCAATGATTCGTGTTCGATTCAGCGGCGGCACCGTAACCGGAAAAGTAAAAAAACAGCCGATCACCGCCGGTGGTACCTTTTCTGAGGTCGCGCAAGGCTTGGGATACCCGAGCACGGGTCGCCTCGTGCCCCTGGAGTAGGGTAATTTGGTGTTCAGCAAACGATCCCGTTTGCATCAAATGCCGTCGCACCGCCGCGGTATCTTTTTCCACACCCGAAAGGGGGGCGGCGTGGGTCCCCGCGGGCGCGGGCGCCCCCACGAGCAACGCGCGGTGGTCGGCGGCAAAGGTCGGCAGTGTCAACACAAGTGAATGGGTTAGCAGCACACAAAACACGAAACGGCAAATCATGGTCGAACCTCCTTGTTGCCAAGTGTTTGAAAAAACGGAGTAACCGGATCAAACGGCCAGCGTCGCAAGCCGCTATGCATCCCAAAAGTCAATAATTGTCGGTCCACCTCGCGAATCGCCAGTGCACCCAAATAAGCGTCGTTGCTTTCGATTAACGCGACGACCTGATCGCGGCGCAGATCCCAAAGCCGCGCTTGGCCCCGGTGTGCGCTGAACAGCCAGGGGCCGTGCACCACCAGCGCGCTGACCGCCGCCGGCTTGTCCGGGTACAGCAGATGACCGCGATTTCCGTCGGCATCGAACCATTGGAGGTCGCCACCCTCGTGCGCCGTGACCAATCGCCCGTCGGCAAACATCAGATGACTGAGTGGCACCTCGATCTTTATTTTTTGGTGCGGTTGCCCGGCCGCGTCCCAAAGGTAAACAAAGTGGTTGTCGTGGGTGGCCCAACGGCGCTGTTTGTCGCAGAAGGCGGCGTACTTTAGGGGCGGATGGTGGTCGGGTAAGGAAACGCGGGTCTCACCACCATCGCGGAGCAACCACACCACGCCGTCGGCGAAACCGAGCAACACCGCGTTCTCGCCGCCGACCGCCGCGGTGGTCACCCCAAAGTTCCCCCTCTGGGAGGCGACCACCCGCGTTTGGCTCAAATCAAACAAAGACACGCATCCGTCGGCGTCACCGGCTACGGCGAAGGTGCCCGTTTCATTCACCGCCAAAGCCGTGACTTCCTTGCCGGCCCAAGCCGTCGCTGTTAAACCCGTCTCGGCGTTCGGTGCCGCGACGGGAAAACGTTGCCGAACCGTTCCTGAATCGGCATCAACAAACAGCGTCGCACCTTGCCCCGTCCCCAACACCAAGATCCGCCCATCGCGGCTGAACACGCCTCGATTGACAACCTCATCGGGGGCGTCAAAACGCTGTACCACCCGGCCGGCGGGGAGATCCCACAGGGAAACACCGGACCGCGATTGGGTGAGCACCCGTTGCCCAAGAGGGTCCACCGTCAGCGGCAAGGTTTTTTCGGTGCCGTGTTGGAGATGAAGGGGTTGTCGATGTTCCGGGATCGACCATGCCGCCAAGACCCCGGAATCCAAACCAAGCCAAAGCGTGTTGCCTTGGGGGTTAAAGGCAAGCGCGCGAACCACGGGCGCATGGGCGATCAGCTCGGGATCGGGCGCCCATTGCGCCAGCGGGAAGCCGGAACGGCCGTGCGCCACCACCACCCGGCCCAGGTCGTCCGCTACCGCCACCAAGCGGCCGTCCGGCGACACCGCCGCCCGGCGCCACGCCGCCTCGCCGGCAAGATCGACCAGGTGATGGTTTTGCGAATGGTTGTCGGCCCACAACCAACCGGCCCGCCCCAAACCGATCCAGGCCACGCCGGAACCGGCCGACGCCACCTGCTGGATCGAAAAAGGCGGTTGATAGCGGTGCCGGTGTCGGTCCGTAAATCGTTGGACCGTCCGACCGTGGCGCACCACCAAATGATCGGGTGCGGTCTGGAACAAGCGCGACCCGGCCGGCCACGCCGAGGCGATGGGCTCCCCGAGGCCATCCCCCGCCACGAGAATCCGCGCCAGGAAGCCGTTCTGACCGTCGACAATCAGTTGTTCCGGTTGTTGCGCGTCGGGCTGAACCGCCAAAAGCCCGAATGAAGCACGCCGCACCCGGGGTTTCGCCGGGGGTGCCCAATGAACGCGGCGTCCGTCTTTGCCGAGACTAAGCAGGGCGCCCGTGGTCGGCTCGAAGAACAAGGTGGTGACCTCGCCGGTGTGCCGGCTGTGGAAATGCGGTTGGGCGTGGCGATCAAGTGAGAACAAGGCAACGGATCCGGCCCGGCTCGCGGTGGCCAAACGCGCACCGTCATCCGCCAAAACCCAAAGATCGTTGGCGTGGTTGGTTTCGTAGGTGATCTCGCGCTCTTTGCCGCGGTGGTTCCACAACACGACGTCGCGTTCGCGAATGAGCACCAAATGGTCGTTGCCGCGCGGCAGGATCCCCCGAATCGCCGACCGGCCGACCGCCCATTGGGCGATGCTGTTGCGCTGAACCAGCGCGCGGTAGGTTTCCCGTTCGAGATCGGCGTGGTTTTCCTCCGGCCCCACCCGCACCAAGGCCTCTTTGCCTTTTTTGCAATGGGCCAAGGCTTCCAGGTGGCGGCCTTGATCATTGTCGTTTTCGGCCAACAAAGCTTGAGAAGCCGCCAATCGTGTTTCCGCCAATCGCGTTTGGGCAACCGCTTCCCCATGCAGCCGCCTGTTCCCGATCAACGCGACCGCGAGCAACCCCGCCAGGACCGCGAGCAAACCCGTCAGCAAGGACAAGCGCGCGACGCGACCGCGGTGGGCGTTGAGGTGATCCCGCTGTTTGCGGCGGGCCGCGCCCAAAAAAGCCTGTTCCGTGCTGTTGAGCAGGTAACCCGCCGCACCATAGGCCGCTTCCCGCGTCTCCCAATCCTCACGTTCGGGCAGGTCCTGATCACGCCGCCCAAGGGTATCCCAGCTTTCGGCCTGGCGTTGTAGGGTGCGCGGTTGTTCCGGTTCAGCCGCCTCCCGGAAAGGCGCTTCAAGGATGGGATGGGCCGCGGTCGCAACGGGCTTTTCGCCGTCGTGGGTCACCGCGAGAAAACCCGCATGGGCCACACGTTGCATCATGTCCCGGCCCGTCGCGGTAAAAGGTGGCGCTGGAATCAACCGGCAAAGCGGCGTCGTCGCGGCATCGCGGTAGGTCAACCGGCGCAGGATGTTGTCGTAAAAGGGTTGGTTCTCCGGGCCCAACAGATCGCGACGAAACCGTTGTTCGGCGGTGTGCACCACACCCGCCAAACCACCCATCTCAACATAAGCCGCAACGATCAAGTTCCGACCCGCACGACGGTGCCAAAGCGCGATCAGCAACTGTTGGCCCCAGAACAGGGGACGCTGACAGGCCGCAAGATCCCGGCCGATCCGGGTTGTGAGGTCCGGTTCCAGTCGGTACCCACGCATCATCGCCTGATAACCCACCCATCCCGCGACCGTCTCGGCCGTCGGGGCCTGGACCGCGTAGCGCCGAACCGGGGCGACAAACCGCGCCGCGTGGCGCGTTTGACACACCAGCAAACAGCGCGGATCCTCCGCCAAAAGCCGGTTTACCGCATCATGTCCGCCTGGTTCCTCAAGATGTTCGTCAAAGGGTTCCAAAAGTAACCAGGCATCTTCAGGGTTTCGCCGCCACGGTCCCGGGGCCGACCCGGTAAGCCGCCGGAAAGGCAGGCCGCAATCGGCCAACGCGGCCAAGGCAAGCCGGGTTTTCCCGGCCCCTTGCGGGCCGTGGAGCACCACCGGGCCGCCCTCGTCCAGTAAGTCGGCTAGGGCGCGACGGTCCGGGTCGTTGTGGGGAACCTGTGCCGCGTCCGATACGCCGGGTTCGGCAAAGGGCAAGGTGTCGGGAAACACCGGTGGCCGTTTGTTTAAACAAAGGCTTTTGAATTGGAGGTCGAGTGAAGCGGCGCAAAGTGCATCGCGGCGACCACGCAACACATCACACGCGGCTTGCGCATCAGCGCTTAAGACCGCATCGTCGGCAACCTCGAGTAAATGCTGAAGGCGCGCCAACGGCTCGAGGAACGCGTCGCAGCCGGGCGCGTGGTTCAGAATCAGGTCGTGCAGTCGCGCATTGCCCCGTCGCTCTTCCGCTCGGGTTAAGGGTTTCTCCAAGCCGCTCACAAAAAGGGGTTTGCCCGCCAACCGCGAAAAGACGGTCGGCACCAATAAATCCTGCACCCCGGCATGTTCCTTGAGGTCGGCAAGTGCGTCGCCCAGAGCGAGGCCAACCCCGTGGTGATTGGCCAGATTGCGGTAAAAGCCACTGAACAGGGCTTTGGCCAAACCTGTTTCCAAGCGATCGTTCATGGCGATCACACAAGGGGTCCCAAGCTTTTCGATCAACACCTGCCCGAAATGGGGATAAACCTGACGGCGATTCGCCGCATGGAAGCCGCTGTAACACGCCCCCAGAAAAATCAATCGCGGCGGGGTGCGACACGCCAGCGCCCGTTGGAAAGCATCGCTGGTCACCGGCGCGTCACACCCCGCGGCGTCGTGCAAGCGCAGCACATGGGTTGGTGGCCGCCCGGCGCATTCACCGTGGGCCACCACATGTAGGACAGCCGGTTGGTTTTCCGCCACCAAACGTTCTAGGGCGGCTATGGTCGGCGGTCCGCGATGGGCCGCACGGAAAACGGGTGGCACCACCGACGCGGGCGCTAAGATACTGAGTTCGTAATCGGCCAAGGCCGCGCACAGGTCGGCCAACATACCGGCCGCATCAAAGGGTTCCGTGCCGGCGTCAGGGGCGGGTGGAGCCAGCAAAACCAGCGCGCGCGCGTTGTGGGGCCCTATATCGGGATAAGATCGCGTGCTGTTTCCCTGGTGCTGCAAGCCGAAGTCCACGCGCCGGTTTACCGCCAAAAAATCCCAGCCATTGTCAAAAGGTGCCTGAAGCCAGGCCCATTGCAGGTGGGCAAGCGCGCGTGCCTGCGCCAAGTCCAGCACGCAAACCAAGGGGGTGCCCGCTTCGCGAGCCGCTAGGCGCAATCCGTCACGAAAGAGGTGGCCCGGTTCCCCCTCGAACAAAACACCGCCCAAAAGGCGCCCATGGTTTTTGGCTTGGTCGAGGGTCGCCGAGGCTTCGTCGGTAGGAAGACACAAAACCGCGGTTACCACGCGCGCCGGATCGTGGGGACGAAGCAAGGTCGCGCGCAAGGCAATTTCTTCGTTACCAAGGGGTTGCAAATGGAGGACCAGTGTGACCATTGCCACCTCCTGCAAGGATGAGCCAGGTTGACATCGGGCGGTCCCTCACGACGGGATTCGCCAATAACCGGGAAGTGCGGGCTAAGGGACCCACTTGGTAGAAAACCCTTTGAAGGGATGGGTTCACGGTAAGGCGATTTTTTCTTCAAAAAAACGGGACATAATGCCTTCTACCGAGGTCGAACCCATCAAACCGGGGTGATCCTTCGCGGATAGGTCGCCGGCCGATACCGGTAAAACCGAAAAAACAGGGTGGGTGCCGCCTGGAACCGTCCCATGAACGGCCTCCCCCTCCCAAAACCCGACGGCCATCGGTATCTCGTTTTCCTAATGCTTTTGTTGCCGGCCGGACAGGCACGCAATCCCTCGTCGCATCAGGTGATTTATTATTAAACAATACCGACAAGGACATAATTAAACGGTGGTTCCAGGAGAACCATCCGGTGACCGTCATTCAGGAAAAACCGTTGCGCCGTCCACCCGGCTCGACCTTCAGGTTCTCCGGCGGGAACACCATGGTGTTGGGTGTCTTCATCAAACGCGCCACGGCTTCCGACCTCGCCCCGTTCTCCAAAAGCCATTTGTTTGATCGCTTGCGCATCAAAGACGCCGCCTGGCTCGCCTAACGACGGCACCATCGACGCCGCCAGTGGTTTGTATGCAACGCCGCGGGCAATAAACATCGGTGCATGCTTTCTGAACAACGGGAGCTTCCAAGACCGACGCATCATCTCGAGGGTTTGGCTTCAAGGCAGCGGCATCTGGTCTGGAACCAAATCAGGGTTCGCGATTCCGGGCTACAACTCGAGAAAACACAGATAACCCAAAACAGGTTAATATACGAATAAATGTGAATTTCTTAACAACCTCTAAGTAACTTCCTGATTTCAGCACGCAAAATTTCACGCGATTCATTTCCTTCTATCTCACTCTTTTATCTTCGATAAGATAAGATCATTCATAAGGATGTCGGCGCGTTTTCTTGACACATAACCCCGCCGGCACCTAGAATAGCTCAATCCTTTTAAAGCAACACTCACCCCACCAACCTCCTTCTTTTTGTGGCGGCCGTTTATGTCGAAACCGCTAAGCTTTTCACGTTGTTGCGTGCTGGTCTCTCTAGGCTGGTTGATGTTTTGCGGTCAAGGTGAACCATCCGAACCGGAAACGCCGGCACTGCCCAAGGTCGTTCTGGTTTTGGATACCGGCATGGAGGATGACCGAACCTTTAACGCCCACGGCTTAAAAGGCGCGCGCGCCGTTGCCGCCGAGGGCGGTTTTGAATTGATTGTTTCCCCTTCATCCTCCCAGGTCTATTACGAGCGCAACATCGAAGCCTTTGTTTCCCAAAAACCGGCACTCATTCTCACCATGGGTTTTCGCATGGGTGATCCCACCGCGCGGGTGGCGCGTCGTCACCCGCGGCAACGGTTTGCCGTGGTGGACGTCGCCTATCTGCCGGGACGCGGCTGTGCCGAAACCGTGGCCGATTGCTACACCGAGGAAGGTGGGCTCGCCAACATGACCAGCTTGGTGTTTGCCGAGGATCAGGTCGGTTTCCTGGCCGGCGTTTTGGCCGGCTGTATGTCTAAAACGGGCGTGGTCGCCTCGGTGGCCGGCCCCGAAATTCAGCCGGTCGTGGACTTCGCCACCGGGTTCGCCAACGGCGCCCGCCACGTCAACCCCGACGTCAAAACCCACCAAGTCTACCTGCCCGGTTTCAACGAACTCGAGTTGGGCAGGGCCAAGGCCCATGAGTTCATCGACAAAGGGGCGGATGTGGTGTTCGGCATCGGCGGGAACTCCGGCAACGGCGCCTTGTTGGCCTGCAAGGAACGCGGTGTG
Source organism: Acanthopleuribacter pedis (assembly GCF_017377855.1). Taxonomy (GTDB): domain Bacteria; phylum Acidobacteriota; class Holophagae; order Acanthopleuribacterales; family Acanthopleuribacteraceae; genus Acanthopleuribacter; species Acanthopleuribacter pedis. Next base: position 192,002 of record NZ_JAFREP010000011.1, on the reverse strand, counting down.
ATGGGCGTCGGTGTCGACGGCGATCAGTACGAAACCTTTCCCGAGGTGCGCGAAATTTTGTTGACCAGCGCTTCCAAAAAAATTGATCAAGCGATGGTGATCCTGTTGCGTCGGCTGCTCGCGGGCAACCTGGCGCCGGGCATCATCCACGCCGATTTGGCCAACCAAGGCGTGGGGTTGGCACCCTTCCACGAATGGGAAGAACGCATCCCCGGCGCCTGCAAACAACGCATTCAAGAAGCAAACGACCTACTCATCCAAAACCCCAAACGCGCCCTGGCGGAATAGCGATGGATCGCGCCAAGTCAGGGTTGATGGGTTTACGCGACCACGACGAACATCCGTTTTGGTCCGTCTTTTTGCTTTCCTGTGCCGTCTGTGTCGCCGCCTTGAGCACCGTGCTGGTCGCCCTCTTTCACACCGGTGCCGTCCAGTACCAATGGCTTTCCGCCTTGCTGGCGGCGGTCCTCCTCAGCCATTTTGGCGCCTGGGCGGTTTTTGCCCGCAAAAAACGCTTCGGTAAGGCGATTTGGTGGATTGCCCACACCCTGATTATCAGCTCCGTTTTGGTGCCCCTGCTGATATCCGATTACCTGCTCAAGATGCCGCTGCTGCTGTTGGCCGTCCCACTCAATATATGTATTGCCAACCGATTGAGGAACATCCCCACCGCGTTCGCCTATACCCTGCTCGCCGCGGCCTTCATGGTTGCCGCTGATTTGGCGGCCCCCTTTCCGCGGCGGGCGCTGTTCGGGGATGTCCCGCAACTGCACCTCGTTCCCTTGGTACTCCAACTGGGCTACATCGCGGCGCTGTGTTTTTTGGTTTGGTTCTACCGCATCCGTCCCACCTCGCCGCGTTTCACCCGGCTCAACCTAGCCTCGCAACAAACCTTGCCGGCCACCGCCATTTCCGCCGCTTCGCTGCTGGCGGTGACCGCCCTGCTCGCCTTCCTCATTCGCGGCAGCCAGGTCACCCAAATCGGGTTAAGCCACCAACTGCTGGCCAATTCATTCGCGGAGCGCACCGCCGGCAACTTGGAACAGGCCGTTTACGCCCTCGTCCGACTTGGCCAGGACCCGATTATTCAAAAAGGTTTGCAGCAGGCCAACGCGCGTTACCCCGCTGACGCCGCCCAGGCCGCGGCCATCTTGCGCGCGGGTGAAGCACAGTGGGAAGCAGCCAAGGTCGGCAACCCCATGTTGTTCCCCTATCGCGACACCGATCAAATCTTGGCGCTGGCCAATTTCCGTCATTCAGAGCATTCCCACCGCGACCTGTTCCTCACCGACAGTCGTGGCGGTTTGGTCGCCGCGCAAGGCAACAAACCACCGCGGTTTTCTTTCGCCGACGAGGCCTGGTGGCAGGCGGTCTGGCAAGAAGGCATCGGCGGCATTTATTTCGGCCCGGTTCACATCAATCCGCGCACCAACCTCCCCTACACCTTCATCGCCGTGGGCGTGCTCGATACCCGCAGCAACAAACTCTTGGGTGTGTTGGCCTCGACCTTCGACCTGCTGGAAACCCAAAACCTCTACGCCGGCTTTGAGGGGACCGGCGGGGAGCGCGTGCAACTGGTCGCGGCCGACGGCCGCATCATCGCCGCCTCGGGAGACAGAGCGCCGGGGCAAAAGCAAACGCGTTGGCGCGATTTCGCGGGGCACGCGCGCTTTCAACAAGAAGCGACCTCTTTTGCGCAGGACCCGCCCGGCTGGTTACTGGGCGTGGATGAAGGGGGACGGGACGCCGTCATCGGACATGCACCGCTGCACACCTTCAGCGGTATTTTTAGCGAGGCACTCGCCTCGCTGGGATGCCGGGTCGTTGTCTCAAAAAGCCGCCAAGCCGCGTTGCTCGGCGTGACCCGCTCGACCAAAATAGCCGCGGTCGTCGGGCTGATCGCCATGGCGCTGAGCGTGTTCGCCGCCTGGCTGGCCGCCACCTGGGTTGCCAAACCCATCAACGAACTGACCCTCACCGCCAAAGCCATGGTCGGCGGGGATTTGGAAAAAGATGCGCGCCTGGCCGGCACGGAGGAATTGATTAGCCTCGCCCAATCCTTTAATACGCTGATGGACCGGCTCCGAGAGAAAATCGACGACCTCGAAGACACCAACCGCACCTTGGAAGACCGCGTCAGTGAACGCACGGAGAAATTGCGCCGTGCCCAAAAGAGCCTGATCGACGGCGCCCATTATTCGGGCATGGCCGAGGTCGCGCGCGGCGTGTTGCACAACATCGGCAACGTGCTCAACAGCCTCAATGTCTCGGTGCAAACCTCATTGCAATTGCTGCAGGAATCCCAGGTCACCAAACTGGAAAACATCAACTCGCTGATGTCCAAAACCGACGCCGAGCTCACCGCCTTCCTCGCCGATCCCGCCAAACGCGAGGCGCTGGCCGAGTACGTGTCGGAACTGGTGCAAAGCCTCCAAAATGAAAACCGTCTCTTCTCCAGGGAAGTGAACCAGATTCGCGAACAAGCCGAAATCATTCGTCAATCGCTGCTGGCTCAGTCCAAGTTCACCGACCGCGATCTCGGTTACGCGGAACGCCTGGACATCAACGAAATCATTGCCGACTTGCTCTACGCCGAAAAAGAGATGTTGGATCGGTTCCACATCCAGACGAGCGTGGATTTTGGCGCGGTGCCTGCCGTGGCGGCGATGCGCACCAAACTCTCCTACGCGGTCTTGACCCTGCTTGAAAACGCGGTGGACGCCTTAGCCGACAACCCAACGCGCGAGCGCCACATCAGCGTGCAAACCGCATGTATCGGCGAGGCGCTTCACATTCGGGTCGGCGACAACGGCAAAGGGATTCCCGAGGCGCTGCGCACCAAAATTTTCCAGTACGGCTTCACTACCAAACCCGAGGGCAACGGCTTCGGCCTGCACACCTGCGCCAACGCGCTGCGGGAAATGGGTGGTGATGTGCGGGCCGAAAGCGAAGGCCCGGGCCGGGGCGCCGTTTTTGTGCTCACGCTTCCGTTGGACGCGCAAGCCGCGGCCTCGGCAAACCCAAGCGAGGGCGAACCGGACAACGCGGGTCCAACCACCCTTTCCCAGCCGGAACTGGACTTGGCGCAACGCGGCACCGCCCAACCCCAGCCGGGGTAACACCGAAGAAGCGCTGAAGCGCGGACGATTGCAGCGAACCGCACTTCTCCCAAGTAATTCTGCCACGGGGCAACCCATGCGATGACGAGGCTTTTCCTTCCGCGGGGCGGCCTTCCGCGGGGCGGCCTTCCGCGGGGCGGCCTTCCGCGAGGCGGCCATCCGCATTACTCGCTTGAGCCGCCCTGCCTTAGCTGCTACGCCGAGAGGTCGGCCCCGCGAAAGGTCGGACCCGCGAATGGTTGGCCCCCCGAATGGTTGGCCCCCCGAATGCTCGGATCCCTGTCCTGTCCCTCGGTCGTCATCTTCAACCTCCCAAGGCTTTCAGCTTCTCGCGACGAATCCTTGTGAGAGATGAGGGCTAGAACCTCTCCGCGGCAAGTTAACCTCAATCTCTAGCCAACCTCTATCCCAACAGCATTTTTTCTCCTCAAAAGCCTTTCACAAACAGAAGGTTTTTGAGGAGAAAAAATGCCCCCGCTTAACGCGGACCTTGCATCGGCCGATAGGCCGGAGCCTGCCCGGATCTAACAAAAAACGGTGGAACCTGAGATTTCCTCTTGCAATCAAACCCACAACCCACCGACCCGCATTTCTCAAAAGGAATTCTGTCACGCGGCAACCCATGCGATTACGAGGGTTTTCCTTACCCAGAGCGGTCTTCCCCGGGGCGGTCTTCCCCGGGGCGGCCTTCCGCGTGGCGGTCTTCCCCGGGGCGGCCTTCCGCAGGGCGGTCTTCCCCAGGGCGGTCTTCCGCATTACTCCGTCGAGCCGCCTTGGCTAAGCTGCTAGGCCGATAAGGTCGGACCCGCGAATAGTCGAACCCGCGAATAGTCGAACCCGCGAATAGTCGAACCCGCGAATAGTCGGCCCCGCGAATAGTCGGCCCCGCGAAGGCTCGGCCCCGCGAATGGTTGGCCCCCGAATGGTTGGCCCCCCGAATGCTCGGCCCCGCGAAGGCTCGGATCCCTATCCCGTGGCTTGGTCGTCACCTTCGACCTCACAAGGCTTTCAGCTTCTCGCGACGATTCTTTTTGTGAGAAATGCGGGCTAGAACCGCTCCGCGGCAAGTTAACCTCGGTCTCTAGCCAACCTCTTTCCCAACAGCATTTTTTCTCCTCAAAAGCCTTTCACAAACAGAAGGTTTTTGAGGAGAAAAAATGCCCCCGCTTAACGCGGACCTTGCATCGGCCGATAGGCCGGAGCCTGCCCGGATCTAACAAAAAACGGTGGAACCTGAGATTTCCCCTTGCTATCAAACCCACAACACCTTGTCTGGCTGCAACGCCCTGCAAAAATGCTCACTGCACCCAGTGAAAACGTTCGTGCGCGACCCCAGCCCGCTTCTTCCAAACCCATTCTCTCCAGATTTTTAGCGACAATCTCACACTTCAGCGCTTCCTAAGTAACGAGGCAGCGCGACCAAAGAAGCACAACGGATTGCGCTTCTTCGGCCCGCGAATCCCCCAACGGACGGCGGATTACCCGCCGAACGGTTTTGCCAAAGCCCCCTTGGTAGAGTGTCGCTGCTCATCCAAGAGTTCTCGTTTGGGATCGAAGGTAATCCGCGTCGGAGCACCCGGTAAAATCCAGCCCAATCGGTTGGTCCCATTTTGCATCGGGAACCTTTTGGTCATTGTTTGCGCCGCGTCCCCCTCACCCAACGTGACCGACCAGGTCACCGGCTGGCTGAACGCCGTCTCGTGATCGCGACCGTCGTCGGCGTGGCGGACCTTGCTCAGGTCACAGATGACCTCCAGCGCCACCTGCCCGTCGGGGAGCGGGGTCAGCGTCACCCGTTCCACCACTGAACGGTAAAACACGACCTCGGTCAGCCATTCACGAATGAAATCGGCTTGATCCGGTGCCTCGGCGACCAACATGCGAATCAGATCCTCGGCGGTGGCCGCCGGTCCCGGATGGGCGTGGTCACCGACCAGTTGGCGCAGGGCGCGGTTGACAGCGGGCTCCCCGATGCGATGGCGCAGGGCGTTCATGGCCGCCGCACCCTTGGCGTACATCACATAGGCTTGGTCGCCGCGCACGCGGGACAACGGGTGTTCCATCTCGGGTTCACGCACCCGCGCGCGGAAATAACGTTCCACCTCATGGTCGACAAAACGGTGGGTCTGCTCGATGCCCGCCGTTTGTTCCAACAGCATCAGCTCCGTGTATTTGGCCAAGGTTTCCACCAGCAGCATGGCGCCCTCGTCAACCGCCGCCGGCGCAACCAGGTGACCCCACCACTGGTGGGCCGTCTCGTGAACGGTACGGCGAAACACCTGATTCATGCCGGTTTGGTTGGACAGGTCATGGTTAAAGCCACTGAATTCACCCATTAGAACCAGACCTGGCCCAGCGTAACCCGAGATGCCGGTGGTATTTGGGACTTCGGCAAAGCGCAACCGCGGTTGCGGCAAAGGTCCGAAACGCCGTGTTCCATAACGCAACGCGGCCTCGATGCCCTCCCAAATGGAATCGGTATTAAAGGAATGATCGGGATGGTAAAGCAAGGTCACCTCGTAACCCGCAATGTTCCGGTTCTGCGCCGCATAGGTCGCGGAAAGATAAGGAACGCCGTCCCGCATCGGCGCTTCGCCGCGATAGTGGAACCAAGCCCGTCCCGCCTCAACGCCGTGCCCGATAAGTCGGCCGGGCGCCACCGCGGTTTGGTCGTCGCTGGTGGAAACCAGCGTTTCGAACTGAACAAAGTCGCCGCCGCCCGGATCCTTTTCCGCGTGGGCCGCGGTTCGCGGGGGCGTGGGGTCCCCCAGCCCGTGGCTTGCCCGCCTCATTGGATCCTGAAGCTCACGGTCGGGAAGGTAACCCAAGGTTGGAAAATGGGCGGCGCCGTGGATCAGGGTTCCGTTGGGCGCCACCTGATGCCGCCCACCGATGCGGGTAAAAGCGGTGGTTCGGTGCTCGATGGAAAAGGTAAGTACCCGTGTTTCACCGGGTTGGAACGGCAGCGTCAGTTGCGCCGCGTAGGCGCCGGGCACCGCGGCATCGGTTTCGAAGCGCGCGCCTTTCAGCGCCAAATCCCGCACCACCAAATTGGGATTCACGGTGAGCAAAAGTGCCGAAAGCGCTTCCCCGTGGGGATTGGTGAGGCGGTATTCGGCCTGCAGGCTGTAGCGACCTTGGCGCGGGTAAATCGCCATCTCGGTCTTCACCGCCTGCAGGGTCGGCTGCTTCAGGTCGGTGAAATGGCGGTAGCTTTGTTCGTAAGCGACGCGGATTAACTCGGTTTCATCGGCGGTTCGGTAGGCACCCACTACATTGGTGAGATACCCAATGCGCCCGCCCACCAGAACGAACAGGAGCAGGCACCCCGCGACAGCCCAGCGTTCACGGCGTTTCAGGCGCGCGGGCAAGGCACGCAGCCGCATCAGCAGGGGTACGCTTTTTTCACGGCGGTTGAGGGCGGAGGCCGGCAGCAGCATCGCCCCGGCCAAGGCACTCCAAAACAGGGTGTAATGCCAAAACGCCTCGGGAAAGTACCCGTAACCGCTCATATCCGAATACTGATAACCGGGAACCGCGGCGAACCGCCACATCGGATGTTCCAAACCGACCATCGCGCAGAGGCCGGTGCTGAAAAACAGGAGGAACGCGGCCGCCGCCAACAGACCAACGTATTTGTTGGGCGACAGGGTTTGTAAAACCAGGCAGGGCACCGCGGCGAGACACAGCGGCACCCCGCCGTAAAGGTACAGCGACCCATACAAGGCCCAATCAAAGCGGAACCAACCTTGACTGATTTGAAAACCGACCCCGACCATAACGGCCACGGTAATCAGCGCGAGCGGAATCAGGCACAGCAAACCCAGCTTGGCGAAGAAAAACACCGTGTGGGGCGTGGCCGTGGTTGCCGACAGCGGGTGCATGGGGTGGGCGTCCTCGCGGCGGGCTAGGTCACCACTGTAGAACAGGATTAGGAACACCCCGAATCCAGGTAACAGATCAAATTGGAAACGTTCCAAAACCACCGCCGTCAACGGCAAGCTGGGTGCGGTAAAGGGATAGGGCCGGCCAATCGGAGCGATTTCACCCAACAGTAGCGCCGCCCACAACCCCATGAGTACCCAAAACGGGAAGCTTTTGACTAGGTACAATGCGTCGAGGCACAAGCAGGAAAGCCAGGCGCGGAACCATTGTGAACAACCAAATTGCGGTTGCAAGGGACGGTAGGCTGGGGCGGCCGCCCTATCCGCGATTAGCGTTTCCGCGATTAGCGTTTCCGCGATTAGCGTTTCCGCGATTAGCGTTTCCGCGACTAGCCCATCCCCGGCCGAGACCTGAACCGCGGCGACGGTACGGCGTTTCAGGCCGAAAGCGACAGACGCTGTTTGACGGAAGGGATCGGTCCGCCAAACATAGATCAGGATCAAGGCGGTCACCGCCGACCAGAGCAACCGGTTCCCGCGTATCAAACCGTCCCAAGCGGGGAAAACCGAGTCCCGCTGCAAGCGGGTCCAAGCGGCGGTGTCCTCGAAAAAGGCCGAGGTGCCCAGCGGATCAAGGAGGGCGGCCCAGAAGCGCGCATCGGGACCGGCGACCGCCGCTTCGCCCGCCATCAACGGCGAACCAACCAAAGCCGAGCACAGGAGATACAGCACATAAAGGGCCATCCCCGCGGCGCAGGTGGCCATGGCGTTGCGGGTACGCAGGGCGACCGCGAAAAGTAGGCTCGCGATCAGCAGGATGTTTGGCAAAGCGATGGTCAGCAAAATGCGGCCGTGTACCCATGGATCGTTGGCGGCGAAGTTGCCGTGCAGCCCGTGAGGCAACAAGGTGCGCAGCATGATCCCCAGTGAGGCACAGGCAAACACCGCGAAGGACACCAAAACCAGGCCCAACCACCGCGCGGCAAGGAACCGATTTTTGCCGAGACCCGTGGTGAACACCAGGGCCTCACAATCGTGGTGATGATCGCGCAATACGGCGATGCCGGCAAACACCGCGATGATCACCACCGCCGCCAAGGAAAGCAGTTGGTAGATGGGAATCAGGGCGTAAGGCGCGTTGAGGAGCGAACCCGCGCCGGAACCAACGCGGCCGGTCATCGCGAAACCCAATAGGAAAAAGATGAACGCGCCCAATCCGAGGAGGTGGCGCGCGTGGTAAAAACGCCATTCAAATTTAAGGGTTTCAAGCAACATGGCATGTCCTTTCCGCCGCGGTAGTTTCGCATTGGCGCAGCACGTGAAAGTAGGCGTCCTCAAGATCCGGCGCGACTTGGCGAAAGCCAGGTCCTGGCTGCTTCTCGGCGACGACATGCACGATCAAGCGCCCCTCGTGGAGCCGGGTCGAAATCACGTGGAAACGGTGGCACATGGCCGGCTCCTGATCGTGCGAAACCGCTTTGCGCCACACCCTTCCGGCCAAACCGCCGACCAAATCCGCCGGACGCCCCGCCAAACGGATGCGACCGCCCACCAACACCACCGCTTGGGTGCACAGGTCGCGCACGTCTTCCACGATGTGCGTCGACAGCATCACCACCCGATCCTGGGCCAACCGCGCCAACAGTTGGTGGAAGCGATTGCGTTCGCCAGGGTCCAGCCCCGCGGTGGGTTCGTCCGCGATGATCAGGGCGGGATCACCCAACAGCGCCAGCGCGATGCCGAAGCGGCGGTGCATGCCGCCGGAAAAGGCGCTGACCGCGCGATGACGATGTTCCTCCAAATTGGTTTGCGCGAGGACCGCGGCGACCTGCTCGCGCCGTTGTTTTTTGTGGGTGATCCCCTTGAGAATCGCGAAGTGGTCGAGCAGGCGGAAAGCCGAAAGCCGGGGATAGACGCCGAATTCCTGCGGCAGGTAACCCAGGCGCCGGTGCAGCGCTTGCGGTTGTTGCAACACATCGACACCGTTAAACAGAATTTGCCCGGAATCGGGTTTTTGCAATCCCGCGATGGTGCGCATCAGCGAGGATTTGCCCGCGCCGTTGGGACCCAGCAAGCCGAACATCCCGTGTGAAAGGGTGAGGTTAATCCCGTCGAGCGCTTTAACGCCGTTGGGGTAGGTTTTTGATAAGTTAGTGATGCGTAACATGATGGCCGCCTCCTTCCGCTTAAGCCCACGTAACCCGCGCGGTTTGCCCCAAACCTGTGACAAGCCGGCGCGTTCGTGCCGCCACCCTGAACCTACGCCGAATTTCCAGTCGCGTAACGCATTTGAGGACGAAGGTGTCTCAGGGCGTGATGAAAGGAACCGCGGGCCCCACAAAGCCTTCATCACGGAAAACAAGCCGTTGATCATCGAAATCAAGACAAGCCTGAACGGCCCGGTCATAATGGGGCCATGACGAAATTGCTAGAGCGCCTGGGGCGCATGCTTACCACCGACGAAACCTGGATTTTTCTCGGTCTCATTCTGGGCTTCAGCTTGTGGCGCGTACCCACCCATCAATGGTCGGACCTGGTGCTGATCGTTGGGCGGTATTGTCTGGAGCTGTCGCCGGTGCTGGCTTTTAAGGGTTTTCAACCCTTTGTCCAGCGAGCCTACCTGCGGCAGCGCGTGAACTTACTGCGCCTGATCGTGTTTTGCATCTACCCCTGCATTCTGGTGTTCATTGATTTAAACCCACCCCGCACCCATTACTTTCAAAGTAGCGACGGCGACATCCTGCTCGTCGTTTTTTTGGTCGAGACCCTGCTGGTCCTGCGCACCGGCTTAAACCGCAACCAACAGTTTCAAACCGGGGTGTACCGCTTGGGTTTTGATCGCGCCTTGCTGATGGTTTTTGGGGTTTCGGCTTTTTATCTTGCCGCGCTCATGGTTTCCAACCTTTCCGGCCCTTACCAGGATCAAACCCTCGCTTCCGAGGTGCGTTGGGCCCAAGTGGGAACCCACTTTTGGTTGTTCCTTGGGTGGGGCCTTCAACTCTTAGGCTTCTTCATGGCGGGGTTTTTAATCTACTGGGTACAGCGCTATCTCTTGGTAGAACAGGTTTTGGCACGGGCCGGCTGGATCAAGTACCTGATCGCGTCCACCGTGACCCTAATGATGCTGTACCCCTTACTCACGCAACTTTTTTTGTGGCTGCCCGTTTTTCGTGCCGGTCAATGGCTCGTTAGCGAAACGCGGGCCGATCCCTTCAGTTGGCGCTACGGCATGATGGTGGCCGTGGCCATGGTGATCAGTTTGCCGGTGGTGCTGGCTTTGCAATGGCAGCAAGAGATGCAACGCGCCAACGAATTGGAAAAGGAGCGCATCCGCACGGAACGGGACATGCTCAAGCAGCAAATCAGCCCGCACTTTTTGTTTAACACGCTGAACAACCTCTACGCCTTGTGCCTCAAAAAATCGGATCAAGCACCGGAGGTGGTGCTGCAGCTTTCCGATCTCATGCGTTATGTGGTTTATGAAGGCCGCAAAAGCGAGGTATTGGTCACAGACGAAGTGGCTTACCTACGTGATTACATCGGGCTGTTTCAGCTTCGCCGCCGCCAACAGGTCGCCTTCGAGTTTGAGGTACAGATCGCCGATGCAACCGCGAAAATCGCACCGCTCCTGCTGATCATTCCGGTAGAGAACGCCTTTAAACACGGTATCGAAGCGGCGACAGAGGCGGCCTTCTTGAAGCTGTCGCTGGTTGAAGAACGCGGGGTGTTGCGGTTTCGTTGCGAGAATTCGATCATCCCCAACGAGGAGACCCCGGCCGAAGCCGGCGTCGGCTTGGAGAACCTCAAAAAACGGCTGGCTTTGTTATACCCCAAACGCCATACCTGGACTACCACGGCACGGGACGGTGTTTTTATCGCCGAATTAACCATCCGACCCCCCGCGGCCGGCGACACCACGCGGGGTTGAACGCGTGAGTAAAACAAGCGCACGTGATGGGCGACAACGAAACAAAGCGGAGGTACGGGTTTGCTATTGAAAGCACTGATTGTTGATGATGAGCCCCTGGCCCACGAGGTACTGTTGGGCTACCTGGAAGAAGTCGCCTTCCTCGAGCCGGTCGGCCACTGTTATTCCGCCGCGGAAGCCATGGATGTGCTTGGCCGGACCCAGGTCGACCTGTTGTTTCTCGACATCCACATGCCCAAGCTCAAGGGTACCGATTTTTTAAAAATCTTGCCCCACCCGCCGCTGACCATCATCACCACCGCCTACGCCGAATATGCCTTGGAAGGATTTGAACTGGATGTTTGCGATTATTTGGTCAAACCCATCCGATTTGATCGCTTTCTCAAAGCCGTGCACAAGGCACGCGCGCGGGTTCAGTCAGGGACGGCCGAACCAACAACCGATAAGGAACCAACGTCGCTCCCCGAGGCGGCCGAACCGGCGGCGCTTTTTATTAAGGTCGACAAAAAATTGGTACAACTTGCGCCGGCCGACATCACCTACCTGGAAGCCTACGGGAATTACGTCAAGGTATGGTGCGGTGATCAATACCTGCTCACCCCACGCACGCTCGCATCCTTCGCGGCCCAACTCAACGGGGACCAGTTCCTACGCATCCACAAAAGTTACCTGGTGCAAAAGCAGCACATCCGTTACCTCGAAGCCGGCATGGTGGTGATGAACAACGGCAGTCAGCTCCCCTTGGGCAAAACCTACAAACACCTGATCAAAAGCCTGGAATCCCAGTAACGGAAACGAAGGTGGGGCAAGGCGACACCCGTTCGGTAAACCGCCCGTCCACACCAGGCCTATTCTTTGGGTCTGAGCGCTTCGAGAAAACCGGCATCGATCCAGAACAAATCGGATTGGCGCTCATCGCCGCCGTCCGCGCGTGGCACCATGCGGTTGAAAATGAGGTACTTCCCGTCCGGCGTGATGTGGGGTCCGCCTTCCTCGGCCTCGGTGTTGACCTTGTCACCCAGGTTAATCGCTTCGCTCCAAGAGCCGTCTTTGCGGCGGAAACTGATGTAGAGATCGTTGCTGCCAAATCCGCTTTCTCGTTCACCGTCCCACATGATGTAGCTTTCATCCGGGGCGATGTAGGGATGGGCGTTCCATTTGCCGGTGTTGATTTCCTTGCCGAAGGGTTTCGGATCTTCGTATTTGCCGTCGACCAGGCGCGAATAACGAAGAATGCCGTCGCCCTTGGAGGTGCCGCGCTCGTCAAGCACCAAAGTGCCATTGGCCGAGGCGGCCAAACCCATGATCTGGATTTTTTCAAAGGCCGGGCCGAGGCTTTTCATTTCCGACCAGCCGTCGGCCGTGCGAATCTTGTATTTCGCCCCGTAGTGGAGGGTTTTTCCGTCCGGCGCATGGAAGGCGCGGCGCGTGCCCTTGGGAAGCGCCACCTTGTGCCAGCCCTCACCAACCCGTTCGTAGGCGACGATCTCGGTTTCCCAGTTGCCCTCGTGGGAACGCCAACGAGAGACGTAAAAGCGGTTCATATCCGGGGTAAAACTGCCGGCGTCTCCCCAAGCTTGGGTACTAACGATGCCGGGTGCAAAGGTTTTGGCGGTGGTGCCAGGGGGTGTTTGCCCCAGGTAAGGACCCTTGAGCTCGGACAGCGCGTCCCCGGCAAAAATCATGTGAATCATCGATGTAGAAAGCAAGGCGGCGGTTACGGCGAACAGCCTGACGGCGGAACCTGATTTCATGTGTTTCTCCCAATTCGGTAACGTGGTACCCATGGATTCGAGACCGAATCGGTGGAGGAAGGTCCCGGTTTCGGCCGGAAAACCCGACCGTAAGCGGAGCGGTTCGCACAAAAACGCGGTGTCGACACTGATGCACCGACAGCCGCGGGCGTTCCGAACCTACCATTTGAACGACCGTGCGTGATACCCGTTCAGTCACGGGCACCCCATGGGCGCGTGCCGGCAGCCCAGCCGAATTCGATCTCACCCATCCTTACGCACGCCGACCCTCGCCCGTTCGGTAAGCAGGGATCAACCGTTTGCCCGCGTGATGAACGGTTAACCGCGGGATGCTCAACGCCGAAAGCAAACGGAAGCGCGGCATCCGTCACACGCCGCCCCCGCCCTCAATTGCCGACAAAGGCAGCCAGTTCCACAACGTCCACGAGCCTGTTGCGATGATGATCCACCGTGAAGGGAAGTTGGATGGGTTGGCGCCAATACTTCCAGAACGCTTGTCGTTCCGCACCGGCCTTGTTCACGTCGGCACCCATATCCAAACCGTCTGAGGCGGCGTTTTTGCCGGGGCTGCCGTCGGCGAGGCGATAGTCGCCCTGTCCCCTGTCGATGAAAAGGGGCTCCTGTTGCAGATTACCCGTCCCGGTCAGGGGCGCCGCGTCCACGGCGTAATACTGGTTGATGATCCGAACCGGTTCACCGAAACCCGCGCCATAAATCAGGTTGTGGTCGAAGGTGGTTTCGCTTTCGTCGGGAAGCAGGTAATCGGGAAAACCGTGATAGGGCCATATCGCGAGACCACGCATCTCACCATTGGTAAAACCGGCCACGAGGTTGTCGCGCACCACCGTGTTTACGGCTCCTAGGCAGTCGCGGCTTCGCGATAAACGGATGCCCCGCAAAGGATCGATCACGGTATTGTGGGTAATCGAAACATCGTGGCTCGCCAAAAAACCACAGGAAGCGCTTTCTTCGAAAATCCAGATGCCGGTTCCCCCCACATTAAAGATGACATTGTGGCGGATGATCGTTTCGGCGTTGGAAACCAACAAACCCATGGTTTCCTGATCGTAAATCAAATTGTTTTCAATAACGCTGGCCAACCCGTTATCTTGGCTGTGCTTGTAGTAAATGCCCTGGTTGGTGTTAAAAATGGTGTTGTTGGCAATATACAACCGCCCGGCATTAAACATAATAATCCCCGCGCTGTTGCCATCATCGCCGTTTTTATCGTACAAACGGTTATTCAAAAGCGTGATGACGTCGGTGCCGCCGTTAATGTAGATATTGGCTGAATTGTCACGGGCGACGAATTCGGACATATCACAGGATTTAATCGTGATATAGGTCGCGGTGCGATCATAGCCGATGCGAATGTTGGACCTTAAACCCCGTCGAATAGTGAGGCCTTCGAGGACCAAATGATGGGTGTCGTCGATCTCAAAAACCGGCTGATGGGCCAATCCATCAGGAGCGGTGAAGCCACCATCCACAATCGCTTCCTCACCGGGATAGTTGGTGATGCGGATCGACTGGGTCTCGCTGCCGGCGTTGGCGACCCGAATGCCCGACTCGTTGTAGGTACCGGCGCGAAGGTAGAGGGTATCCCCACTTTGGAGTAAATTGGGGTTAATCGTCGCCTCGGGGCAGCCAAAGGTCCCGCCGCAGGTGGCAAAAGCAATGGTGCGCCAAGGCTGTTCCAGGGTGCCGGGATTGGTGTTGTCGCCCGTGGGTGAAACGTAGAATTCACCGCCGAAAACCCCAAAAGCGGCTAAAAGAAAAAAACTGCTGAGCCGAAATCTTTTGATCACCCCATCCTCCTGAAGAAAAAGATGTTACCTCAAAACATCATACCCGGTACCGGCCGCTACAGGCGAGAACCGCTCCTTCTTGTGATGGATATCTCCTCCATGGTGAGGAAGAACCAGGAAAACGGACCACCGTGACAAAACTGTCGCCGGTCCGCCTTTTCCCTCCTTGTCCTCTTTCCCCCATCAGTCAGGGGATCCCCCGCGCGACGTCCGCGCAACCCGACAACGCGCGGGGGCCAACCTTTAGAGCGAGGCGGCCTCAGCTAAATGCTGGAGCGCCGCTTGCAAAGGGCGATCAAAACCCGAGCGAATATCGTCGACGGTCGGCAAAATAGTGCGGTCGGCAGGAATGCCGCGACCCACAATCGGTTGCCCATCCGGCGTGCGGTCCCGCTTCACACAGAACCGCACGTAACCACCTCCTGGCAAACCTTTTAGGAGTGGTTGACCGGTGGCACCGGAGGAGGCTTGACCGAAGATCGGCCCCCGTTTGGCGGCCTTGAACGCGGCCAAAAAATCTTCCGCGGCACTCGCGGTAGCAGCACCGGCAAGCACCACCACCGGGCCCGCGTAACGCGGTTGTTGTTCCGAGGTCTCCAGCTTGGCCGGCTCCTCGTACCAGGTCAATCGCGGCCAACCCCAGGGACGCAACACCGGTCGGTATGCGCGCACGGCCCACGGCGTTTTGTAGTATTCAGGGGCCAGGTGGCCCACCACCCACCAGCCGCTGTTGCCACCACCGTTTTTGCGCACATCAATGATCAACCCCTTGCTGTCTTTCAGCGCCGCCACCGCCTCGGCGACTGCTTCTTCCGTCAAACGATCACCAAAGGTGTTGATGGCGATATAACCCATCTCGCCGATGCGACGCCAGGACAACGCCGGTCGCGGGAAAGCATGATCCTTACCGCGCCGGACCTGCACCGCGTGCCGAACACCGTCCGCCGCGGCAACCTGCAAATTGATCGGTTTGTCCAAAGGACCTTCCAACACCCCCATCTGAAAGATGCTCTTCCGCACGGATTGGGGTGTCGAGGCCCCAAAATAGGGTGCCACCTGTTCCGCCGCATATTGCAACACCGGCACCCCGTCGATGGCGAGAATTTCACTGCCAACCCGAATCTCGGCCGGCAATTCAGCACCCTCGGCAAGCTCGGTGACCAGCACCCGGTTTTCCACCAGTTCGGTCAAAAACGCGGGACGCCGTCGGGTCTGGTCCACCAAATCCCACGGGTAGGCGACGTGGGTATGGCCTTCCTGGAGCCGGGCGACCAAACGTTTCAACACGCGGTAATAGGTCAAGGTATCCTCGGCGGCCGTCACCTCGGGAATGGCGTCCCGATAAGCTTGGTCCCAGTCCAAATCGGGGACTTTGTCGAAATGGGGGAACCCGTATTTAAGTTCCGACCACACCAACGACAGCCCGAACAGCCGCTCCGTCAGGGGCAGTTTCGCCACGTAGGGATAATGTTGGGGACCCCAAATCCTCTCGGCGAGTTTGGTTTCTTCCTGCACCTTGGCCAATAAGCTTGGATACCGGGAAGCGCCGCGCACCTCGGCCAAGCCGGGCTGTTCTTCCAGCCATTGCGGCGTCACCGGCGTGGCCTCGCAAAGCCAGGTGAACAGGGCCTCGGCATCCGGGCCGCGCCCGACTTGCCCGTAAGCGTGAATCAACTCGGTAACCTGTTCGATCTCAACCGCTTCCGGCCGCTTTTGCCAAGCGTCAACCAGCGGTTCCAAACGATGAATCGTGGCCAGAGCCACATCGCGGGTCTGAGTCTGAGGCGTTGTCATAAGCACCACCGGTGAAGGAGTTTGGGTTAAAAAAGGGGGCGAAGGAAACAGAAACAAAAGCGATAGAACATAAAAGGGAATCATGGATGAACCTCATTATAGGGGTCTTTTGATGGGGGTGGGTGCGCCTCGCGGCGATCCAAGCGTAAAAAACGAGGACGGGCGCGGCGATCATCGGTAACAAACCCGGTGTCGCCCGCGGGTACCACGCCACAAAGCGGCCAAAACCCGTCCATCGATAGAAGGTAAAACCAAAGAACCTCGGCTTCACCGCGGCGCGATGCCACCCTTGCAGATGCAGCCACCCGGATACGGGGCCGTCCGCATGGTTGTCATGACGCGGGTCCACCTCAAAAGTGAGCAACCCGAATAACATTCGGTGACAAGCCACACAACGCGCCCGAAACCTAAAACCTAAAACCTAAAACCTAAAACCTAAAACCTAAAACCTAAAACCTAAAACCTAAAACCTTCGAACTTAACCACGGGACACGCCTTCGCCAAAAACAAGCGGTTCGGTCAACAAAGCGGGCAGGTACGCATAAACCAGAACGGTTCGGTCAACGTTAGCCGGTAAAACCCACCCCATGGGCCACGGACACACACCAACACCGAAAAGGGTTCACCATGAACGTTGCATTGATCCGACCGTCCTACTATCGCGGACTTTTCCTAGAATTCACGGGTTACCTTCGCAACCCACACACGACCCCGAGCCAAAAAACAACCAAAGCCAAAATCACGGACCTGGCCGGGCTCTTTATCCTCAAGATCGTTTTTATGATCGGCCTCGGCCTGTTTTTCGCGCTACTCTCCCCTTTTTACGATCCCGAAAACCTGACCAAATCCACCATGGCGGAACGCTTCAGCCTACCGATGTTGCTGTTGGTCGGCGGTTTGATCCTCCCTCTCCTTGAGGAGATCCTCTTCCGGCTTTCCCTGCGTTTCAAGCCCGGCCATCTCGCGTTAACCCTCGCGGTACTCACCTATTACGTGGCGACCAAGGCGGTCTACGGCGTCTCACTGAGTTTGGTCGACGAAAGCTTGCCGACCCGTGTCGGCAGCGCGGTCGCCGTTGGCGTCCTCGCCTATCCCCTGCTGCGTGCGGCACCGG
Organism: Acanthopleuribacter pedis; assembly: GCF_017377855.1. Classification (GTDB taxonomy): domain Bacteria; phylum Acidobacteriota; class Holophagae; order Acanthopleuribacterales; family Acanthopleuribacteraceae; genus Acanthopleuribacter; species Acanthopleuribacter pedis. Next base: position 174,601 of record NZ_JAFREP010000011.1, on the reverse strand, counting down.
TTCGCGCGGTTTTGGGCAAGCTTTGGACCCAACATTTCCGGTTAATTTTTTATGTTACCTGCGTGGTGTTCGCCTGGATTCACATCATGAATTACGAGCGAACCTTGATCAACCTGCTGATGATGCCGATCATCACGCTCCCGCAACTGGCGAGCGCCTTCATTTACAGCTACACCCGCGTTAGCTTCGGGTTCCCCTACCCACTCGGCCTCCACTGCTGCAACAACCTGATCGCCCTCATCCTCACCCAGCTCTAGCGCCCTATCGGCTTTATTGCCACCAAACCCATCACGAGATGGGTGCCAACAAATCCGCCAGACCCGGTGGGGTATCCGGCGGGGAACCGGCTGCGTCACGCCCGAAGCGGAAAATACGCCCATTGCGGTTGAGCTTGCGCAGTTGGCTTATGGCCTCGTTGGGACTGAGCTCCAGGTCACGGGTCATTACCACAAAGATATGGCTGAAATCGTTGCGCAAGTTGTTGGCGAAAATGCCGGGGTTGTCCGAGGCAAGCACCACGATGGGCTCCGGCAAGTCGTTGCCCGCCGCCGGAATCCCCAACCAGCGGAAGAGGTGGTGCTCGCGGTAGTTGCGGTAATAACTGATGGCGACATTGCTGGTCGGCATGCTCTCCAAGGCAATCGAGCGCTGATTCAGGTCTGTGATCACCGCCGCTTGGAGCGCGGTGAGTTCGACCTCGGCAAAGAAATCGATGGGTACCTCAATTAGCTCGCCACCCCGCGCCACCACGTCTTGGTGGTGGTAACAACGCCACAGGGAAAAAGCGCGCGTGGCGGTTTTTTGTCGTTGCCACAGGCGTTTGGCCTCGACGCGTTGATCCTGATCCAGGAACCGCCGGTAAAAACGGTCCACCTCAAAGTCGACCAAATCCTCACCCAGCAGCAAGCCGTCCAAATCACGCATGCGCCAAGCATCGATCAGCACCGCCGGCTCGGGCATGGCGTCGAAATAAACAGGCGGCCGGTAGATTTTGGCGAAATGGTGGGCGATCTCGCCGCGCAAGGCGGGCAAGCGCCCGCTGAATTCGTGGCGTCGGGACAAGAGCATGTAGGCGAAAACGAGGTTGTCGAGCCATTCATGGCGGGTGATCGGCAGCAAAACCTCGCCGCAGCGTTCGGTCCACAGAGAGGGATGAATGCCGATGGCGGTAGCGTGGCCGATGCGGTTGCCCGCGCGGAAGTCGAGAAACGCGGCCGCCTCCCAAATGACGCGCATTCCCGACACGAGATGCACGAAATCCTCGCCGGCATGGTAGGTAAAGTCGAGAAAGCCACGACGGCGAAAGAGCCGAAAGGCGGGTGCAAAAACCTCGGGTAGCGCGTGTTGTTCATTCGAGGCGGCATCGAGCCCGGCAACAAGGTTGCGGGCATCTTCCCGACCGCGGCTTACGTTGGCCAAACGCCGCGTGCGCGACACTAACTCGCGGCGCAGGCTCGCATGGCGACAACCACTGTAGTGGGTAACATCGGGGTTTCCGTCACGACCACGCCCAGCCTCAGGCGCTTTCTTTTTAATGAGGTGCGCGGTGAGCTTCAGTTCAAAAGGCCGCGGCGCACACGGGGACACCGCGGTGGCGCCCTTGCTATGCGAAGCCTCATCCCTCAAAAATTGCTGGTAATCCCGGTGGATGCGTTTGATCAGTCCCAGGGTTTTCTCCCCGTTCGCCTTCGGTGCAAAACGCCCCTCCAAAAAGGCCAGATCGTTGCCGTAACGTCCTTTGAGTTGGCGAAACCGTTTCAAATAATGGATTTCGCTAAACTCACGAATCTCGTTAAGCGTGATTTTTTGGAATTGGTCGAAACCCACCTGATCCCCTTGTTGCACCAGCAAGCGGTTGAAATACCCTTGAATCAGCAGGTATTGGTGGAACAAACGCGCGGTGGTGCGATCCCCGGCGTCGATCTTGGCGTAAACGGCCATCAGCAACATGGCCTCACAAGCGGTGGCGGGCCAATCCCGACAGAGCGGCAACAGGGTTGCCAAGGGGTGACGGTCGCCTCGCTGGAGGAGTGGCTGCTCGTGGTGGTGGCAGAAAAGGACATGGGCGCCGAGGTCCTCGGGATAAGGCGTGCCTTGGTAGAGGTAGCGAACCAAATAATCGCGAATGCGGCAGGCCGCGGCGAGAAAAAGACGAACGTCCGCGGCAGTAAGCTCGGGATCGATTTGGGTGTAGAGTTCGTAGACTTCACGACGATCCGCTTTGAAGACCTCGGCCAGGTTGCGATACACCCTGTCGGGGAACGCCAAGGCGTCCTGCCAGAAAAAATCGAACTCGGTGGTGCCGTTGAGGTGAAGGTGCAGTTCGTTCAAACCTTCTTCTTGGATCAGGTCTTCCAAGAGCGGGTGGTAAATGGAAGGCAAGAAGCTGTGTTTGAGGAAGTTGTTGGTGAACAGGGTTTCCAAATCGGGGCCGGTCGCATGTTGTTGGTACACGGCGGCGACCAGAAGTGGCAGCGGTGGCAAGCGGGTGAGACAGCGTTGCCAGGCTTCAAAGTGTTGGATGCAACAGCGAATCTCGGTATCGCGAAACTCGAAATAGGTTTCAGCGAGTTGCCACAGGCATTCGGCCGTGGTGGCCTCGGTATGGGTTTGGCGGAACGCCAAGCCCTCGTAGTTTTTAAAGCGATAATCGGCCCAGTGGGGTTTGAGTTGGCGCGCCCGCACAAAGACGCGGGTTTTGAGTTCTTCAAGCGGCAACACACCGTCGCGGTAATAAACCCGCAGGAGAGAGGGGGCGCTGAGCGCCAGTTGTTGCAAAAGTTGTTTCATGGTAAACCCCTCCCAACAGGCGCACTTTAGACGGAAATGACAGGGGTTTCGTATTCCGATTGACTTGAAGATTGCGGTAGCGCAACAGAATTAAGTAAATGGTGACAGTGAATTTGGGTAGTTCGAAAATGGCCGTAACCCATGTGAATATGATAGGGAATGTCGTACATGGCCATGAGCCGTTTTTTCAAGGTTGCGGACGAACCCTCGTAGTCCCCTTTAGGAACATATTCCTCATTATCCGTCAGGAGCGCACCAAGGTTTTCAATGTATTTTTCAGAAATACCGTCTAGACTTTTCAGCGTTTGCTTCTGAAATTTGTGTTCTATTTGGTGCTTATCAAAACCCCAACGAGGCCTCAAGTAAAAACCCCACAAAGGACAACGAAACAATGTTTTCAAAAGAACGAACCTCTCATTGTTTTCTGGTAATAATGCATGAGTAAGGTTCGAAAAAAACAACACATCATTTGGATAGTTACTTGATAAGCTGTCCTTGCGATGAGAGCCAAAACCGTGAACAACCGACTCGATATAAACCGCGTTAAGAAATGAAACGATGCCGCGATGAAGATAGTCTCCTAAGAACCGGGGATCTTTCGTTTCTAAGAACTTCGAGTCAACTTGAATAAGCGAACGAATCAAACGCACCCAAACCTTTGACAAAAACCCCATGTTGAAATGTTCAAGTTGATTTAACGCCAACACCCAAGCCTGCATGCAATCGTAAAAGATCTCGGACGTATCATCATCACTCGCCTCCGAAGACCGCGCGGCCTCCTCGGTCGCGCTCTCGGGAGGACCCTCATCTTCTCCGGCAGGATCCGGGATAACCTGCTCAGAGCTTTCTTCCTGTTCCAGTTGGCCTTGTACCATAAACCCGGAATAACTTTTCAACTCAGAAAACACGGACAAGTCGCGCAGAAATAAATCGACCGTGCCATGCCCAACACTTAAACCACTAATCACACCAAGACTGTTATAGAGAGAAGCAACAGGAACAATAGATCCCTGCGCTTCATGAACATTTACAAAAGGCAGATTAACAAAACTACTATTCCAACCATCCACGACCTCATTTAAAGAAGCAAAGGTGTTAACATACCGCGACCATTTTATTCTTTGTTTGTTTTTTCCATTAAACACCCCTGCAACCTTCCAATAGAACGGAAAGATGGAACAATTCCGCGTAGCACCAAATAGCTCAAACCATTTGTCGGCGTCACTATTGAGATTATGAGGAAATGAAGCAATTGACAAATCGCCATACATTTTCACAATCAGGCTATCCGCCTTCCGTTTCCTGCGAGAATCAGAATAAACACGAAGTGTTCCAAAGTAAGCTAGTCGATGGGTCAATACAAAAGAGGAAATCTTGCGCGCAATTGCCTGAGAAGAACCGCCTGCTTCTAAAACCAAAAATTCCGCGATGCTGTTCAGCTTTTCTTTTATCGCCTCCTTTCCCTCAGGTTGACTTTTAAGGTGAGGATTCCGGTAATAAATTTCATGAAGCAGACCCATGCGAAGCCAATAATCAAAAATGGCTCCCGGATGACGCCGCAGGTAGACCTCGCAATGCATAGCAAGGCAAATCATCAAAAGATTCTGCTCGCGATCTACAAAATCGGGGTATAAATGCCAACCATTCAGAAAAAGGTCTGCATCAATCAACTTCCTTAAAATAATGCTATAACCAACTGCACCGTACAAACGCTCCATATCGTCCTGGTTAAACCCAAAGCGAGCCAAAACGGAAAAGAAAATCGACGATATGCGATTGACGAGTTGCTCTTCCTGAAGCCGCTGTCCTAGTGCTTTCGCGACGCCATGCTGCGCCGACGGTGCGCGTTTTTCAGCAATGGCGCGCATCACTTGAATAAAGGAACGCGCGGGCAGCGCCAAAAAAATCTCAATAACGATCCGTTGGTCACCCTCAAGAAAAACGCCCAGTTCGCTTTCACAAAAACGGCGGAATACCGATTCGACCGATTCGGTTTGTGAGTCACTTTTGAAGAACCGAATATTGATGGCGTACTGGTTGGCGTAATACCACCACAGCGTTTTGAGTTCGACGCGATTCTCCGGTTTGAGAATTTTTACCAAATACTGTTCTTCGAGGTGATCCACCTCTTTGCGAACCCGTTCCGGGCCCTCAAACGCCAAAAAGTCTTTTTCGAAATTCTCAAATTGTTTCTTGCGCACCAGCGTCGAAAACAGGCTGATATCACCTGCTATGATTTTGATGAGCCGGGGATGGGTGAGGTATTTCCGCAGCGTTTCCAGTACCTCCCAACCCTTGTCAAAGGCGGTGTCGATGTCGTCAAAGGCCAGAAAAAAGTATTTCTTGCGCAAGAGATCTAGGCTTTTGTCCAAAAACTTGTTGAAGTGAATCTCCAACCGATCACCGTGCAACGCGGCTTCCAACCCTTTACTCAGCACGTACTGATCGTCGTCCCATTGATCGCCCTGTAACGGGTCGTTACCCACCCCGTCCAACAAACGCAAACCTTTGGCAAGTTTACTTAGCGATTGCTTCCATGCTTCGTAATCCTCGGAACGCGTGACATGACCGCGGCTATTGTCGACTTTTTCTTTGATGCGCGCGATAATATTCACCAAAATATTCGAACGTTTTTCAAACAGGGTTGGATCAAAAATGGCCACGGGTTCGATGTCCTTCCCTATACCCGCCTTGTCTACTTCCCAGAGCTTGTCCTCCCGCAGCATGCGGAAAATGCTGAACAACAGCGTTGTTTTACCGCTGCCACGCCCACCACTGAGTAAAATCGCGTCATGAACCCGAACATACTCGATGTTATTCCTGCCGGAAGTGTCTTGCTCATCGAAGCGTTGATTTTTTTCAATAGTCTGCTTCAAAAGGTCTTGAATGTTCCTCAAGCCTTCCTGATGGATCACATTCGGCGTGTCACTGTCGGAATGGGCATCCCTTGAATAGGATACATCGATCAAGATTTGGTTCTCTGATACATTTGACATAGGTCCTCCCGCGATACGACCGTGACACGCCCAAGGCCCGCAAGGACAGAGCACGGCCTATACCCAACTCGGCGTGTTGCACACATGATTTTTTAGTTACTGAATATTCAAAGATCTTTCTTACCACATACACACTTCTTAAACAACCTATTGCCATAATTTAAATAATTATCTTTTAGTTTCTTTTTAGAACAAGGTATTTTACTAAAATCTCACGCCAAATAAACCTGGCATGTTGCGGCGATTCCCCACCCGTCGCGGCCTCCATACAACAGTCCCCCCAGGAAGATACAAGGCAGAAAATCCAGGATTGAGCGAAGAAAGCCACCACCATCCACCCTTGCAGCCACATACCCATGTCTCGGATTAAGGTCACAGTCATGCCGCACGACGACAGGATTCGGTGGTTTCGGCCAAGTGCGTCCGGCCGGCCCGTTGCGCGCCACCTGAACCGCCGATGCAAAGCTTTGCCCGCGTTGGCTTTTCCCGCGGCGACGCACAAGCCGGCATTCGCTTTGCCCTAGGGTTTTGCCGTCTCGTTCCTGGTCGGGCGATCACTGTATTCCTGCCCGGTTTAATGCATTCATAGTCTAGAAATGCATGTAACCCAGGAGTTTCCATGAGTCCAATCGATTCCCTAACGACCCTGATCCAAAAACATCTCCTTCAATCGCTTAAAAAAACCGCGCTCTGGGTCGGCCTCGGCGCCGGCAGTCTTTTCGCCGGCCCATTGCCCCCGCCCTTTCCCGCACCCGCCGAAACACCCACCCATCAAAGCGAAACCACCACCCACGAAACCCAATCGTGGATCCTGATCCTGGCGGGCGAACCCTTGGCCGCCTCCGGCAGCAGGATGACGGCACGCGGCGCCGTCGCCGGCAAACGCGACCTCACCCACCAAAAACAACAACTCCAAAACATCCGTGACCAGTTCCTCGCCTCGGCCAACGCCGGCCGGTCTTCCCACAACAAAAGCGCCGCCGACGCGATGCAAGCCCAACGCACCTTTGAGAACCTGATCCACGGGGTCGTGCTTCACGGCAACCGCGCCGACGCCGACCGCTGGGCCCAACACGAATTGGTCCAAGGCGTTTACCCCAACCGCCGTCTGCAACTTCAACCCATCGAACAAGGCACCTCGTCCCTGACCCGCGCCAAAGCCGCCGCGCACGGCTACGACGGTAGCGGCCAGGTCATTGCCATCCTCGATTCTGGGATTGATTACACCCATCCTGACCTGGGCGGCGGCTTCGGTCCCGGCTACAAGGTCATCGGCGGCTACGAATTCATCGACAACGACACCGACCCCATGGACGAGCATTACCACGGCACCCATGTCGCCGGTATCGCGGCGGCGGACGGTGACATCCAAGGCATCGCGCCCAAGGCCAAACTCCTGGCCTACCGCGTTTTGGACGCCACGGGTTCGGCACGGATGCGGCCATGATCGCCGCGCTGGAAGCGGCGCTTGATCCCGACGGCGATCCCGCCACCGACGACGGCGCCGACGTCATCAACCTCAGCCTGGGCGGACCCGGCGACGCCGACGATCCGGCCTCGCGCGCGGTCGACCAAGCCGTGGCGGCAGGCGCGGTGGTGGTGGTCTCCGCCGGCAACGACGGACATACGCCTTGGCAAATCGGCAGCCCCGGCGCGGCCCGCGATGCGATCACGGTCGGCGCGGTCGACGCGGGCGGCGCCATGGCCTGGTATTCGTCCTTCGGACCCGCCCTGCCCGACATCCCCAAACCCGACATCACCGCGCTCGGCGACGTCGAATCGACGGTTCCCGGCGGCGGTTCCTTCCTGATGAGCGGCACCTCAATGGCGAGTCCGGCCGTCGCCGGCGCCGCCGCGCTAATCCGCCAAGCCTACCCCGAGCTAGACCCCCAAGCGGTGAAATCCTTGCTCCAAGCCGGCGCCGATCCCATTGACGGCTTGCGTTATTACCAACAAGGCAGCGGCGTGCTCAACATCGAACGCAGCTTGACCACGGACGTCACAGCGGACCGCGGCCTGCTCAACTTCGGGCGCCTCGACCACGGGGCCGACCAACTGGAACAACAACAACACCTCAGCTTCACCAACCGCGGCGATGAACCCGTCACCATCGCGCTGCCCTCGTTACCGGCACGCGACGGCCTCGCGGTAACGGTCAGCCCGTCCGAACAACGCGTCGCTCCCGGCGAATCAGCGCAATTCACGGTAGGCCTCCAAGTCGACAACGCGGCTGAAGCCACCCAGGTCGTTTTGATCGCCACGGATCGCGACGGCAACCAGGAACGCCGCACGGTTCGCTTGGGCGCGGGCGCGGTCAAACCCGTGTTCCCGGCCGCCTTGTTCCCACAACAACACGACTACCAATTGCGGATGTTGGCCGACAGCGATGCGGTAACCATGGTGCTGGAGGACGGCCTCTCACCGGGCGACGCCGCCTACGCGGGCCAAGGTTTTGCGCAACTCAGCCAAGCGCAAACCTTGGTGAACGTGACGTTTGACGCGGAGGCGGTGCTTGAGGTCGGCAGCCTGTTCCCCGCGGGCATCCCGGCGCGTCCCTCCACGGTCACGGTGACCCTGTGGAACGCCGACGGCCAACAGGGCGAGGCACGCCTTGAACTGCCAGACGGCCGTCCCACCCCAACCCAACTCGACACCTTGTTCCCCGACTATGCAGGCAACCAAAGCGTGAGCCTACAACTGACGAGCAACGAGGGTTACAAACTGAGCGCGGGTATCCGTCATGGGAAAACCTGGACCGCGGGCATCGCCGACCGCTTCGGCTTTGACAACCGCCGTTTCTACCCGGTACCGGCGCGGCGACAACAGGAGGCGGTCACCCTGACGCTGCTCAACCGTCAATTCACCCAGCAGGCGATGCGGTTCACGGCACGAAGCCTGGACGGTGGTGAAGTTTGGGCCCACGCACAAGACCTGGCGCCCGGCATGACCACCCTCTCTTTGAGCGAGCTGGTGCCCTTCGACGGCGCTTACCATCTGGAAATCAGCAACTTCCACAACCATATCCACACGAGCTTGACCCTTGGCGAGAACGCAACGCGGATCCCGGCCGTGGACGGCTTGGCCTTGGGTACCACCCTCACCTTCGACCGTTTCTCGATGTTGCACGACACCCGCTTGATGGTGGGCGCCCCGGACAGCAGCCAGGACAGCGAGGTGCTGGTGCAAATGCGCGACCTCTTCGGCCGCCCGGTGGAAAAGGTGTTCACCCTCAAAGCGGGCGAAACGCGGGAAATCCGCGCGGTGGATCTGCTCGGGGTCGGCTTCCCCCGCTTGGACGGAACCACCTTAACCATCGCCTCCCGGCAAAACGCCAACCTGTGGGCCTACGGCATCGAACGCGGGCTGTTTAAGAACCCGCGCGTGACCACGGCGCGTCGCCGCTAACCGGAACGCGGGGTTTGGCGGGAAGGCGCCAACTCCCGCGTTTTCACAAAGCAGGATGAGGGGTCCCGGCCAAATCCGCGGCCGGGACCCGCCACAAAGCGACTTTCTTCCCGAAACCAAGTAAGGCATAATCCTAAGAAGCGCGATAAGAGCGTGGGATTTTCGTTAAAGATCTGGAGCGAAATGGTTTGGCGAAAGCGGACCGGGGTCGCGCACGACGCGCACCCTGTGGGTGCGGTGAGCATTTTTTCAGGCCGTTGCAGCCCAGAGGTTTAGCGAAAGTCACCGCGAGTTATCGTGCTTCTTGGGATAATGCCCCCAACCTAACCAACCCCATTTTGTTCCAACCGCGATTTTTGAAAAAAGGAAGGTGGGATGACGTTTACCTCGATCACTCTGTTGCTTTTGTTTTACGCGGGGGGCGACGCCACCCCCAAACCACCCGAAACCTTCGCGCCCGCCTGGGAACAGTTCCAGCAAATGCACAGCGGCGCCGCGGAACGCGAGGGCATCATCGGCTCCTCCGCCATGTTCCTGCAAAACGGCCGCATCATCGCCACCCATTTTCGGGGTTATGCGAACCAAGCCAAAAAGGTTCCCGTCACCGAGGACACCATCTTCCACTGGGGCTCGTGCACCAAAACCCTGACCGGCATCGCCATCATGCAACTGCGCGACCGCAAGCTGCTGACCCTCGACGACCCCATCGTCACCTACTTGCCGGAACTGCGCCAGGTCCACAATCCCTTCGGTGAAATGGAGGCGATCACCCTGCGCCACCTGATGACCCACACGGCGGGTTTCCGCCGGGGCACCTGGCCGTGGCAAACGAAGGATTGGCAAACGCAACCCACCCGCTGGTCGCAAATCGTGGCTATGTTGCCCTATTCCGAAATCCATTTCGAACCCGGCAGCAAGTTCGGTTATTCCAACCCCGCCATCATCTTCCTCGGCATGGTGATTGAGCAGCTCAGCGGCGACGACTACGAGGTTTACATCGACAAAAACATCCTCAAACCGCTGGGCATGCACCGTTCCTTTTTCGACAACACCCCGTACCATCTGGAAGCCGACCGCGCCCACGCCTACTACCGCATCAACGATGAACTCGAGGACAAAGGTGGCGATTTCGACAGCGGCATCACGGTCGCCAACGGCGGCCTCAACGCACCGCTCACCGACATGGCCCGCTACCTGGCTTTTCTGATCGGCGATCCCAATAACCCGGCCTACGCGGGCGTGCTCCAGCGAAGCAGTTTGGAGGAAATGTGGCGACCGCACATCTTCGCCCGCGAAAAAGAAGGCGCGAGGGAAGACATGGGCCTGATTTTTTACACTTCAACCCGAGGCGAACACCCATACCTGGGCCACGCCGGCTCCCAATTCGGCTACACCTCTTTCATGTTCTTCGATCCCCAAACCAAAACAGGCAGCCTGGCCGCTTTCAACACGAGCGTCTACACGCTCAAAGACAAAAAATACACGGCCCACCCGGAAAAAACTTTGTACAAAGTCCGCAACCACTTCTTCGACCACCTCTTCCCACTGTTCCGCAACAAACCCAAGCCTTAGCCGATTCAGCGGGGCGGGTGCAGGTGACATGTTATGCACGCCTGTTACCGTGGTCTCCGGGGAAAACCGGCGCTCCCGGTGGGCGAGCAGGTGTTGGTAAGCCGGGACACCATGCCTTAAAGGATGTGGGTATCGGTCAGACGACCCGGCGGAGGAGGTTGTGGCCGAGCGGGCCCTGCCCAGAGGCCGAGGCAACCTTCCGGGCCGGCACCGATAACGCGGCCCGTCGTCACAGAACAGATTCCAGCCTAAAGGACGTTGCTTCCTCGGCAGGTGCTCCGTTGCTCCGCCAGAGCAACCGGGCTGGGTCTTCGGTGACCCAGTGTTGGGTGCGGGCTGCCGCGCGCCCGCACCCAACACTGGGCTGAAATCCGGCAAGGCTTCACCTTGCCAACGGTTCACGAGCTTGCGTCCCAATCGAATTTGCCAATATCCGAAGAAGGGTTCGGATTTGCCGAACCACGACAAGCCCCTGGACACGGACGGGACGCCGGCGCGCTTACCGGTGGCACGGCAAGGCCGTGCAGGATTTCAGCCCATGGTTGGGCACGGGCGCACCGCGGCCCGCGCCCAACCATGGGTTCACCAACAATTCTCCAAAGTGCTCTGGAGGAGCACCGGCCCATCCAAAAACCATCTTTTTCGCAAACCTGTCCCTGCAATTCTTTCTCTTCTTCCTAGGCTTTACCGGAACACCCTTTTTTGTACATTCGGTAAACGTCGAACCATCTATGGACGGTTGCATAAACAAGCGCCTAATCCATTTCGCAACAGGTAACATTATTTTATTCGCGGATCACGCTTCAGATTTCGAATATCGAGAAAACACCGATAATCCGGTCAGCGATCCTACAACTATCAAGAAGCAAAAGACTCATCCCGCCATAAATTCCGGAAAACAGCCAAATGAGTACCGCAAACAACGTTCGCCTTTTTAGTGCTTTTCCCTTAGCGCTTTTCTCTATCACAAATCCTGGTTATGAATATTGTGCTAACCGCTTTGCTTCGCTATGCTGGACGCCAAACGCGGCGCAATACCTTGCGTAGATGAGCGACAGCTTTTTCGGTTGTTCCATTGTATGCGATACCGGCGGCGGTTCGGATAGCACGACGCCCCAGAAAGGCCCAGCCCGTCACCCTAAATCCCATCACCCGGGTTGACACCCAAGAAACGCGATACCACGTGGGATTTCAGCTCAATCACGGAGCGACAACGCGCAGCACCATTGCGCACCGCACCCAAAAAGCCCTCTAATCCTATTTGATCCAAACCCTTAGCGAATTTCACATTCCTAATGTGTATGCCATCCATGGAGTTTGTATGTCCCTAGTAATTTTTCTCAGCCTGCTCCTGGGCGATTTTAAAGACCTTAACCTGGCCGATCATGAGGTCTTTCAACCGGATATCGCCACCATCCACCGCGTAGGAAACACCTACCTTCTCAGCAGTCCCCTGGACCATGCGCTCCTGCTGTTCGATGAAAACGGGAAGGTCCGCCAAGGCTACCTCAAACCCGGCCAAGGTCCAGGTGAGTTGCAGCATCCCACGGTTTTTGGTGTATCCCCCACGCAACTGTTTATTCAAAACAGCAATAAAAAGTTTTTGGTATTTGATCATAAGCTGAACTATTTGGGCGACAACCAATTACCCAAATTACCTTTCGGCGAAATCGGAATGACCTACTTACCCCGTGGTATTTATTTAGGCGAAAACCGATTTCAATTCTTCGCCCAATTCACGCAATCTACCCATTACCAATTGACCGCGAAAGATGACCAATGGCAGGTTAAAGCATTTTTACCGCTTGAAGACCATCGCGACGGCGTGAACATTATCCAACATGCCGGCCATTTTTTTGTCTCACCTTCCTTCCAAAAAGAGGAGCGATACCACATTCGGATCTACACCGAACTCCCACAAAACGAGACCCAAAAAGACGCTATGGTTCAGGTGCTCAGTGGCCCGATTGATACCTTCCCTTTGCGCAAATCGCCAGGGGTTCCTTTTACCTTCCGTTCCATTTTACAAACAGCCGCCAAAACCAAGGACGGGTATATTGCCGAAATCAAAGCCAACAACAAAGGCTTCGATAATTATTGGGATTACTTCGATCAGCAGGGCCGTTTTATAAAACGCGAGCCCAAGGAAGACGCCCAACTGGTCCCCGTTTTCAACAGCAGCGACGTTTTTGCCATTAAAGACGGCGAACACCTGATCAAGCTCCCTTAACGCCGCCGGCAGCGGCTGGATTGAAACCAAATCAAAGCACTTTTGGCCAACAACCCCAAACCAAAACCAAGGGACACCCCCCCCCAGCGACGCCGGTGTCGGGTTCCGGCAAACAGCGCCCCTTGTTTCCCCGTTGAAATCCACGCAACGACCCGGAGGCCCATGCGACTGGTGCACGGCCGGTAAGCGATCCGTCGGCGATGTTTCCATCTGCGCAACGACCCGTAGGCCGTTGCGACCCTCGCGATTCAGCCAAATCACACCATGGTGGACGTTTCCATCCGCGCAACGACCCGTAGGCCGTTGCGACCCGGCATCGTAGCCAAGCCCGTCACTTGCGCGGGTTTCCATCCGCGCAACGACCCGTAGGCCGTTGCGACGAATCCCGATGGCCTCCACGATGGGGATGGCCGTTTCCATCCGCGCAACGACCCGTAGGCCGTTGCGACCTCGCCGCTTTCGAGCGGCTGGAACGCGAACGGTTTCCATCCGCGCAACGACCCGTAGGCCGTTGCGACCGACCGAGCTTTGCTTTTCCACGCATCGCCACGTTTCCATCCGCGCAACGACCCGTAGGCCGTTGCGACGCAGTGGCGGCAAACGTTGGCATCCCCATCACGTTTCCATCCGCGCAACGACCCGGAGGCCGTTGCGACAATCAAAGACGGCCGTTTCCAGTGGGTCATCCTGTTTCCATCCGCGCAACGACCCGGAGGCCGTTGCGACCCCTTCCGGTGACCTTTACGAATACAGCCAAGGTTTCCATCCGCGCAACGACCCGGAGGCCGTTGCGACATCCACACGGTATTGGATAGATTTTACTCGGCGTTTCCATCCGCGCAACGACCCGGAGGCCGTTGCGACGCTGTTTAACCCAGTGACTTTCGCCCGGACTGGGTTTCCATCCGCGCAACGACCCGGAGGCCGTTGCGACTCTCTTGCTGCGCCGGACTCGTCCCGAGCTGGAAGTTTCCATCCGCGCAACGACCCGGAGGCCGTTGCGACCACCTCCAACTTCTGTGGTTACATTGACTCTGAGTTTCCATCCGCGCAACGACCCGGAGGCCGTTGCGACTCGAGCAGATCGCCCCCATACCCACACAACGGCGTGTTTCCATCCGCGCAACGACCCGGAGGCCGTTGCGACCGCGCGTGCAGGGCGACCACTGGCGTTGCGATGTTTCCATCCGCGCAACGACCCGGAGGCCGTTGCGACACAGCTATAAACATTTAAAACATATGGGTTTAGTTTCCATCCGCGCAACGACCCGGAGGCCGTTGCGACTGCAGCCGTTTTAACACACTTATTCCCAGCATGTTAAGAGGCCGTTTTCGCAGATGTCTGTTTTTGAGCCCTTTTCAAACTTGCGAATATTCGCTAACTTCTCGCAACCAACTCAAAACATTCACCTTATAAAATCCGCCGATGTCCCGGGTTTTTATGTTCACTTCACATCGGCGGACCAGCCATACTCACACGATCAGCGTGCCGCGCATGTCCTGGCTTGGCTTTAAACCGTGGTGCTCCACGTTCCTGAATCCCGATTCGCCCATCACGTAAAAACGCAAGCTGTCTTCCTCCGGCTTAATCGCGCCCAACAACCTTGTCCGCAACTTGGCCCGCGTCGCCGGATCTACCTGGCACTCAAACACCGACTTCTGCACCCGCTGCCCGTAACTTTCGCAAATCTTGGCCACCCGCCGCAATCGCCCGCGACCCTCCTTCGTTTCCGTGCTCACGTCGTAGGTCACCAGAATCAACATCCAATCACCCCCAACAACGGCGGATACGCCGACACATCACCGCGAATCACCCGCGCCAACAAACGGGCCTGCAGGTGCGGCAACAAGCCCACCGTCGTCTGCTCGCCCAAAAAACCGTGGCGCGTCTCCTTGCGTTTCTCCTGCTGGTAGGCCTGAATCACCTTCTTCCGGCCCGCTTCATTCAACAGCACCGCACCGCTACCCTGCACCTCGAAATCACCTTTCTTCAACATCCGCCTGTTGATCAGCCGCAACGCAATCCGATCACCCCACAACGGCCGGAACTCTTCCATCAGGTCCAAGGCCAACGCCGGCCGGCCCGGTTTGGCCACATGCAAAAAACCGACCTGGGGATCCAGACCCACCGACTGCAAGGCACTGTCGCAATCATGGGCTACCAACATATAGATAAAGCTCAGAATCGCGTTGACCCCGTCGCGCGGCGGTCGCGTCGAACGCCCACCCCACTGAAAAAAGGGATCGCCCGCCAATAAATCGGGATAGTGATCGAACCACAACTTGGCGGCGCGCCCCTCGTGACCGCGGATCACTTCCAACTCCGTCTCCGCCTGCACCAAATCACAATGGCGTTCCAAGGCCTCGGCCAGGCCCAACAGCCGTTCTTTGCGGGCCGGGTCATCGCCCATGCGGGCGCGGCGCTTGGCCAAATCGCGGGTATTGAGGATTTTGCCCAACAAAAAACCTTGGGCCAAGCGCGCACAGGCGGCGGGGTCGTCGGCCCAGCGGTATTGATCGCGACGCAGCATCACGTTGCCGTGGCAGGGGCCGATCACCCGCGCCAAAAAGCGGCCCTGCTCGTTGAGGTAATTGATGGCAATCCCCTGCTCGGCGCAAGCGGCCATCAGGTACGGGCTAATGCTGACCTGGCCAAAGGCCACAATCGAGGCCAAGTGGTGCATCGGGACTTTGGTTTTGGTTTTGTCCTTAAAGCGGACTTCCACCGCCTCGTCCGCCTTGCCCAGCCAGGTGCCTTGGCTGGTAACGTACAAGGTATTATGGTGTTGCCGCATCGGCGCCTCCTTCCGTTTGCCCGAACCGGGCCAGGTACCGCTGCAAACCCGCCTCATCCGCTTGGGGCAAACACATCGCGCGCACACTGCAGAGACGGCAACGGTCGTCGTATTGCGCGGGCGGCGCCCGGTGCGCAACCAAGCTTTCGCGCGCCGCGGCGACCACGGCCGCCACCTGCTCGCGCAAAGCGGCGTCGAGGGTTACCACCTCGCGCCGCTTGCTCGCCTGGTGGTAAATCGCGCCCTCGGGCACGGCAACCCCCAGCATCTCCTCCAAACACAGCGCTTGCAGGCACAACTGCACGTGCTGCGAAAAACGCCGCCGCCCCTTACCCCGTTTGTACTCCACGGGGTAGGGACGGTTCGACTTGAAGGCGACGACGTCGGCCTGGCCGTATACGCCGAGCCCACGCGATTGGATGTGGACCGCGGTGTGAATGGTCAGGTCGCCGCGTTTCTGCACGCCGCCGCCGGTCACGCGACGATGCAACCAATCCCCCTCCACCAGCAGCTCGGTCACCACATCCACCCGCTCAACCCGCTGAAGGTAGGCTTGGCGCGGACAGTAGGCGAACTTCTCCACGGTGGAGAGGGGAATCATCAGCAGGGGCGCGCTTGCTCCCATGGGTTAGGCGCCGAACAGGTCGCGGTACGCGGCGGGGTCGCTCAGGTCGAAAAGCGACACACCGGCGGGCAGGTCGGCGGCGTCCACGGCGACCTGGTAATCGCCGGCGGAACGCGCGGGCAAACCACCCTCGGCGCGGGTCACCTGGATGCGGTCAAACAGGGCATGGGCGGGCGCATTGCCAAACTTCGAATCGTGGCGGAACACAAACAAACGACGGGTGGCCATAAACCCGCGCGAGGCGGAACGGTCGATTTCGAACATGTTCAGCAGCGCGTCGCACAGAACCTTAAAATCGGCCTCGGTGAACCCGGTCCGTTCGGCCAAACTGGGCGAGACGAACCAATGGTTGCGAAAAAAACCGTATGGAATCATGGTCTTGCGGCCGATGGTGCCGGTGATGCTGTTGTCCTTGCCCATCTGTTTGGCGGCGTCTTCCTCGGTCGCGACGGATTTGCGGGTGATCGCCAAATCCTGCAAAAACACGGGGTCAATGCTGCGCGCGAAGGTACATTGCACGGGGCCGCGCACCTGACCGGCGTTGGGACCGGTGGACAACACGGCGCCGAAGGTACGGATATCAAAACGCGACTGGCACAGGTAGGCCTGCACATCGCCGACACGGCCCTCGTTCACCTTTTTCAGGAAGGCGTACTCATCCTTCTCTTTCTTGTTGGCTTTTTCGACGAACTTTTTGTCGTATTCGGCGCGTTGCTTCTCATCCAACAAACTCAGATGGGCCTCGGCGATTTGGCGGTTGAGGATCTGGCGCTCCGGCAAGCCACTGTGCCCGAAGAAGATGTCGTAACCGTCGCCGGGTTGGCCCTCGCTCACGTGGCGCTGGTAGACCCAGTCGCGCACCTTGCGCTTCAAGCAGACGTCGCTGACCAAACCTTGCTGGGTCTGGGGATCGGTGCGGGGCATGTTGCCGGCGTCGGGATCGCCGTTGGGGTTGCCGTCCGTGCAATCGAACATCAATACCAAGTCGTAGCGGTTCTTTAATTCAGTCATGATCACTTCTCCTCTGCTTCGGTAATGGGGGTCTCGGCCGCTTTTTCTTTGCGCGCCGTAGATGGACGCACGAGGGCGGCGCGCTGGTGGTGGTAACCCAACATGAACAGGCCCTGCTCGGGCAGGTTCAGGAATTCACTAAAATTGTCGCGAATGCGCGCCATCACCTGGATGACCTCGCGCTCGCGATTGAACAAGGCGCCGGCGCGGTCGCCGTCACGGCCCTTGTGCAGGTGGTGGGTCATCAGTTTGAGCAGGCGGGGGAAACTCTGGCGTGGCGAAACCATGGCGTTGCCCAGGTAACGGTCGCCGATGCCGGCGTTAACGTCACCCAGCGCAAGCCGCTGAATTTCCTGGAGCAGCGCGAACAAGCGCCCCTCGTGATAGGCCTGGCTGGGATGTTCTGCATTGATATCCATGCGGATCTCCTCGGTTCGATGGGATGTGTCTTTGTAGTTGCGTTGCAAGATGGCTTTAATCAGCGCCATGGCGCCGTGGCCGCGGGTGTTCCGCTCGGTAGGCAGCCGCGCGTTGCGCAGCAATTCGCCCAGCAGGAAGTCGGGGTAGGCGTCGCCGAACAAGGCGCAGTTCCACAAACGGTTGAGCAGGTCGGGGGGCGGTTCGCGCAGGCGTTTGCCGCCGGGCTGACGCGGGTAGACGGCATCCACCAAACGGCGCAGGCCGCGGTAACCGCGCAATTCGCGATCCGGCCAAGGCGAAACAATCGCCAGCTCTTCAAAGTAGGTCAGGAGCCTGGCGGCCACCTGGGGCAGGCTTGACAGCCGCGCGGAACGAATCACCATGCGCGACTTCTCGCGGCTCATGATCAGCGTGAAGAGCCGGCCCAAATCCTCGGACACGGCGTCGGGCCGGCCGCTGAACGCGATTTTTTTCCAGACTTGCTCGGCTTTCAGGATTTCGTCTTCCTCGGCCTCGTCGAGGCCGACGTTCAGATCCATGGCCTGTTGCTCTTGGTCCGACCAGTACAGCGCCAGCGTGTTGTCGTTGAGACGCACGCATTGGCGTTTCGCGGTTTGGCCTTTGACTTCACCGTTACCCTGTAAGCGGGCAATCGCGGCGGCAATGCCGAAGGAGGCTTGTGCCGAGAACGGGGCGTTTTCGTTGTTTTTGGCGCCGTAGTGGTAGTCGGCGTCGTTGTTAAAACTGACCAGCGGGAGTTGGCCGGTGTCGCCGGGGAAATCGAAGACGATGTGTTTGTCGACGGGTTTCATCAATTCGCCGTAACCCAGACAACGGATCTCGCCGGCGCCTTCCACCTCGTAGAAGCTGAAAATGTTTTCGTGCAGCCAGGCCTCTACCGGCGGATCTTCCCAGACGCGTTTGCCGTCGACCACGTAGCCGAACAGGTGGTTGCCGAGCCAATCGGCGGGTACCTGACGAAAGGTGTCGTCCAAGGCGTACAGGGTTTTGCTTTTGCCGGCGACGTGCCAGTGGGCGAAGAGCAGGGCCGGTTCGGCCAGCAATTTTTCCATGGCACGGACTTGGGCGGCGACCAAGGCCGAATCGGTTTCGTCGGCAATGCGTCGGCACATGGCGATCATCTGCACAAAACTCTGGCGCAGGCGTTCAACCTTTTTGCTCTTGTCCCTGACGGAGGCGGTCGCTTTAACGCTGTCGGAAACACCCACGGCGTAGTCGGCTTTGTCGACCAAAAGCTGGGGCCGCACACCGGAGGAGCGGACCAAGCGGGTCGGGATCATGGCCTTGGGCCGTTGCTTGGCGTCCTCGGCAACCCGTTGCACCAGGCGTTGGATATCGCCGGCGGCATTGATGTGAATTTCCCAGTCGAGGGGTTTGAGTTGCAAACCGGGTTCCTCGATCAACTTCTCGCGTTCGGCCAGGTCGAGCAGGCTTTGCACAATCATAGGTATCGCCCCTCGTTTTGGCGCAGCACGGTTTCACGCGACGGCACCTCGACCACGCCCTTTCTCATTTCCGCCTTGAAGTAAAGCGGTTGGGCTTTGTTTGAGGCACCCTTCTTGGCGCGGCCTTTTTGTTTGGCGGGGAACAGGAAATCGTAGAGCATCAAGCCCTGGTCGTAATCCATGGAGATCGGCGCGGTTGGTTCGGCGGGGTCGGCGAGCCGCACGTCGGCGGCGAATTCGCGCATGCCCAAGTAGGGTTGGTGGAACTGTTGGCCGCGCTGCAAACGCCGCAGCAGGACCTCGCGGTATTTGCCGTGGTTGTCGTCGGGGCCGTTGGCGGGCACGGATTCGTTGAGTGCCATCTCGGCGGTAATGCGGTAGGCGACATTGCGCAGGATGGTGGCGTTGCGTTGTTGACGGTCCTGATCACAGAGGATTTGATCGAAGGGACCGGCCGAGGTTGGCGCGATCACGCCGCCGATTTCGTTGCGGCGCACGGAGAGGTAGCGAATCGGTTCCAAAACCTCGATACGGCGGACCTGGTAGCAGATGCGCGGCTTCCAAAAAACGGCCTCGAACAAGGCGCGTGCGGCGGAAGGCGTAATCCAGGGATACGACAAACGCTCGACGGAAGCCTCGGGTGTGGAGAAACACGCGAAGTCGCCGCGCACGTGGATGGTGAAAGACGGCATGTCTTGGGTTGTCATGGTGGGCTCCTCAAACACGGCCGGCGATGGCGCGCGTCGAGGCTGACACGCTGAACCGGCTGGGTTTATGTTGGGTTTACATTTTTATTTGCGTAATTGGTCACAATTTCAGATCAGTTCATTTTGATTTTTTTTGGTCTGCCCCATTAGAGCAGGCATAGGGCGGGATCGAGTTCGTAGTCCTCGAAGTAGCGAAAGCCTAGCCGCGCATCGTAATAGTCGCGGTAGGTCTCCAAATCGAGAAAAGGGACGGGGCAGTTGTCGTGCAGGGGTCGAACCGCGCCCTCGGTCATCAAACGCCGAACCACTTTCTCTGGAACGGCAACCATGGATTGGTTGAGCAAGCGCATGTCGCCTTTGTCCGGTTTGCCCGCCTCGCGGTAGCGCTGGAAGGCAAGCTCGAAGCGTTGCCGTTGGCCGAGCATTTTGTCCCGTTGTTCCCGTTCCTTCTCAGTGAGCGATCCATCATCCGGGTACAGCGCGGCCAAGGCCTCGGCGGACCAGGGCACCACCACCTGAACTTGATGTTTGTTGTCGATGAGTTGGTAGTTTTCGCCTATTTGGCGCAGCGCGTGATCTTTGCGCGCGGGCATCAGCTCCTTGGCATCCAGTTGCGCCGATTGGTAGAGGTCGCGGAAGTAGGTGGGGAACAAAGCGGGATCATGGAGATCGATGGCTTGGTTTTTGAAGCCGGAACGGGCGATGCTGTAGCCGGCTTTGAGCAACCCCTTGGGCGGTGCTTGCGGCGCGAGGAACAGGTAAAAGTCGCCGGGGATGGGTTCGCCGTTTGTATCGTCGCGGCGCAAACCGTTGCGGTTACAGCGGCCGGCGGATTGGGCCAAGGCCTCGTAGCCGGCCATGGCGCGGTACACCACCGGGAAGTCAACGTCGACACCTGCTTCAATGATTTGGGTGGAAACGAGTTTGCAGGGAATGTCTGCCGCCAACCGACGTTTGACCTCGGCCACGACCCAGGAACGGTGGGCGGCGACCATGGCGCCGGACAAATACAGCCAATCTTCACCGAGATCTTGTGCGAGTTCATAGGCGGCTTGACGACGGTCGACGATGATCAACACGTCGCGATGGGATGAAGCGCGCTCAGTGAGCGCGGACCAGTCGTCGGGGTGCTCGTTTTCCAGCGGGGTGTGGACCTGTACCCGCCGCATCTGGTCGAACATGGCGCGTTCCACATCGGGCGGGATGATCGGGTGGGGTTGGGGCAGGATGTTGCGGCAGCGTGTGTCTCGGTCCCTGGTGCGCAAGATGTCGGGCTCGGACAAGGCGGGTTGGGTGGCGGTACACAAGACCAGGCTGGTGCCGAAATCGGCGACGAGCGCGGCCAGGGTGTCGAGGGTGACGCGCAGGAGGTGGACCGGCAGGGTTTGTACCTCGTCCATTACCACCACGCTGTTAAGCACGCGGTGGAGTTTGCGGCAGCGGCTGGTTTTGTGGGCGTGCAGGGTTTCGAGGAACTGCACCGCGGTGGTGACGATGATCGGGGCGTCCCAGTTCTCGCACAGCAGTTTGTGTTGGTAGGCGGCGCGATTGCGCTTGTCCGCATTGTCTTCGTCGGCTTCCCAGTTGGCGTGGTGTTCGAGGACGTTGGCTTCCCCGAAAATGGCGCGATAGGTGGCCGCGCTTTGTTCGATGATCGAGGTAAAGGGCAGCACCACGATGATGCGTTCGTAGGGAAGGTCGTTGAGACCGCGATGGGTCAGCGCGTGGTCGAGGGCGAAGGCCATGGAGGAGAGGGTTTTGCCGCCGCCGGTGGGCACGGTCAGGTGAAACAGGCCGGGTTTGTGGGCGGCGGCTTCGCGGCAGTGGTGGAGCACCTGGGCACGCATGCGGTTGACCGGGGTATCGGGTGCATCGCGGAAGGCGTCGAGATGGGTATCGAGTTTGTGCTTGAGTTCGGCGAGGCTGTTTTGTTGGGCGTGAAGCGCGTCGCGGGTGGTGGCTTGTTCCGGGTCGAAATGTTCGGCGGTATCGGTGTGGTCGGCGTCGACCAGCATGCTGAACAAAAAACGCAGCATGAGTTCGAGGGTGGCGTAGGGCGCCTTGGGGGAAAAGTTGGGATGCAGCGTGAACTCGGGTTTTTGCAGCAGGCTTTCGGGCACGCGACCGGTGGCGATCACCTCATTGAGTTCAACATGGGCCTGGCCAAGTTGCCCTTTTTTGGTTTTCGCGGGATCGTTGAAAAAGGCCCGTAGCGAGGTGCGGTCAAGCAGACCGCCGTGGTGGCCGGCGATCAGCCAGGCCATGGGTGCGCCGCCGGCGAGGGCGTTGGCCCAGGCCGCGCCGGCCCATTTGTGGCTTTTGTCCTCGGGGTTGGGAAAGGATCGGAGGCCGCGCAGGTAGTCTTGAAAGTTGGGACGGTACTTGCCCAGGTCGTGCCAACGGCCCATCCATAGGGCGTAGTTTTCGAGGTCGAGTTTGGCGGCGTGGTTTTTGGCTTTGTCGCCGGTCCCATTGAGATGGTCGATGAGGGGACGGCCCTCGGACCAGTCGAGGGTGGCGGGATCGGCTTCGCCGTAGGGACGGCCCTCGGGATCGCGCGGCGAGTGGGAATAATCCCGGTCACGGAAGTAATCGGTCACATGGTTTCCTTTCAGCAATCCGACAAGGACAAGGACAAGGACAAGAAGCGACTTGTCGAACCAACGGTGTTTTTTCGTATTTCCAGGAGTCTACAAACTACATGCGCTATTCAGCAGCGAATCCGCTAATCAAATTTGAAAAGCGCTCTATTTTTACGAAACACCCTTAGACGGAAAAAGTTCACGGGTTTCCCCAAGATGAAAAAAACAAACCACTCAAGCCATTTATAGCCAAATACATAAAACAAAAAAATTTCCAGCAAAAAAGGACTTCGATAGAAGTACCCGATCCAAGGACAGCCCCCACTCGACTCCAGTAAGCCAGAATCTGCCAATTGCAGCCCCACTGGAATCAAGGCAACGGCGAAGGCCATCCTTCAATCAATGGGTGAAACCTGGTGCAACGAAAGCAGAAAAAACATTCCCCTCATTTGGGGTTTCCACGAACCTCATCTGCAACCCAACCGCGCAAACCATCACCCCTTCTTGCCGGCAACCGCCAAACAAAGCTGGGACGCAAGCTCGCAAACCGTTGGCAAGGTGAAACCTTGCCGGATTTCAGCCCAGGGTTGGGTGCGGGCGCGAAGCAGCCCGCACCCAACCCTGGGTCCCCGTATCAACCACGGGATGTGCTCTGAGAGAGCACCACCAACCTAGCCACCCACATCAATCCCAAAGGTAACGTTCGTCGTAATCCAGGTGATGCACCCGCAACAAGTAACGGAGTTCTTTTTTAAATGAAACCTCTTTGTGATGCCGTTTTTGATTGGCGATGTAGTGCTGGACGTAATCTAGGTGGTTCTCGCTGTGGGAAAAGACGGCATACCCTTTTTGCCAACTGAAGGCGGTCATGTGTGGCCAGGTTTTTTTTAGCCAAACATTGGATTGGCGCTTAACGGTTCGAATGAGACCTTGGATGGTTACATTTGGCGAAAGCAAGCACAGAATGTGGACATGGTCCGAAACCCCGCCGACAATCATGGCCGGACATTTCTGTTTGCGACAGATCCCGGCGAGGTAACGATGGAGCCTTGCCCGAACCGCTTCATCATCTAAAAAGGTTTCTCGGTGTTTGGTCGAGAACACAATATGCAGCCAGGTTTTGGCGAGAGACTGCCCCATGACGCCCTTCTTTTTTCTCTGTGAAAATTTAAGCCAGGCTAACATATTTTTACAGAAAAACAATCACTAAGTCCGCGAAGAGAACATCGCAACCGCCAGGGGAATTTGAGGTTGGCGCCGGGGCTCCGGTTCTCCTACAGAGAACCTTTTTTGTTCACATCCGAACCCAGGGTGGCCAACCGGCTGCTCCGCGCCGGGTGGCCACCCTGGGCTTAAATCCGGCAAGGTTTCACCTTGCCAACGGTTTACGGGCTTGCGTCCCTTTTATCGGTGCGAATATGCGAACATCCGACAAGGTTTCACCTTGCCAACGGTTTACGGGTTTGCGTCCCATTGATCGATGCGAATATGCGAACATCCGGCAAGGTTTCACCTTGCCAACGGTTTACTGGCTTGCGTCCCATTGATCGATGCGAATATGCGAACATCCGACAAGGTTTCACCTTGCCGACGGTTTACTGGCTTGCGTCCCATTGATCGATGCGAATATGCGAACATCCGACAAGGTTTCACCGAATAACCAGACTGGCAGCCTTTTCGTCCGCCACGCTGACCCCAAGGTAAAGATTATGCAAAACACCAAACTCCCCGGCGCAAAAACGCACGATCCACGCCTTAGGTAAGAGCAATGCTCTCCAGAATTAAAAAGCGCAATCTTCGGATAATCAAGACCGAGAGATACAATCAGATACCGCACTTGTCCTGCCATCGAAGACGCGCTGAAAACCAACAGCATATCGCATAGGTCGACCTATTGGTTCCCAGTAACATCTTCGTAATTTACAACTTTCAAAACAAAAGGAACAAGCAGCATGTTTCATTTATTATTTGCACTTTTTTTGGCTCAGCCACCGATTGCGAGCGGGGTGGAATCCTGGGCTTTCGAGGCGTACACCGAGTACGTCCAAAAAGAGGATCTTTACTATCGCGACCTTTACAAACACAAAAAAGAGGTTCTCGGGGTTCGGTTTGTCGGAGACAGCTTGGTTGTTGAATCAAGCGAAACGAGTCTTCCCCTGCAAAGCGGCCTATCGCATTTATTGATTTACATGGAGGCAGAAGAGCTGCGTCATCGCGTTCTCAGCACCCTTGAGAAACGAGGTATGAGCAAAGAAGACCTCTTGTATTTGCGCGAAATCGCGCCGGTTGGGGTAAACAATCTTGATGCGCTCAATGAATGTTACCAACAAGGCTACACGGCCTCCCCTTCCCTTCACATTTTTAACCAACCAACAACCGAAATTCCCGCTTTTGAATCACTGGTTGATGCCGTTCGAACCACACGGGAGATCCAAAGCGCGTGCAGGCAAGACCACTACTGGAACATTCTTGACGGGCTCAGCGGCCATGGTCGCCGGCTTGTTGTGGATTTCGCCGTCACGATCCAAGGCGCCGGCGCTTCAATGCGGTTCCAAACAGTTGAAGCAGAGGCCAACGAATGGCTCAGCGCATTCAAGGAAAAGAAGGCGCCTGGGCAATGAGCCAACGCGGGGAGAACGGCAACGGCTCGGCGCATTCAAGGAAAAGAAGGCGCCTGGGCAATGAGCCAACGCGGGGAGAACGGCAACGGCTCAGCGCATTCAAGGAAAAGAAGGCACCTGGGCAATGAGCCAACGCGGGGAGAACGGCAACGGCTCAGCGCATTCAAGGAAAAGAAGGCGCCTGGGTAATGAGCCAACGTGAGGAGAACGGCAACGGCTCCCACCCAATTTAGACGGATTTCCCGAGGGACGCAGCACCGGCAACCGGTGGCACGGCAACGCCGTGCCGGATTTCAGCCCAGGGTTGGGTGCGGGCGCGAAGCAGCCCGCACCCAACCCTGGGTCCCCGTATCAACCACGGGATGTGCTCTGAAAGAGCACCACCAACCTAGGCAGCCACATCAATCCCTTCGGTAACGTTCCTCGTAATCCAGGTGGTTCTCGCTATGGGAAAAGACGGCATACCCTTTTTGCCAACTGAAGGCGGTCATGTGTGGCCAGGTTTTTTTTAGCCAAACATTGGATTGGCGCTTAACGGTTCGAATAAGACCTTGGATGGTTCCATTCGGCGAAAGCAAGCACAGAACGTGGACATGGTCCGAAACGCCGCCAACAATCATGGCCGGACATTTCTGTTTGCGACAGATCCCGGCGCGGTCACGATGGCGCCTTGCCCGAACCGCTTCATCATCTAAAAGGGTTTCTTGGTGTTTGGTCGGGAATACCCTATGCAACCAGGTTTTGGCGAGAGACAGCCCCATGACGCCCTGCTTTTTGCTTCGTGAAAATTAAAACCAGGCTGACATATTTTCGCGAAAAAACAATCGTTAAATCCATCGCAACCGCCAGGGGAATTTGAGGTTGGCGCCGGGGCTCCGGTTCTCCTGCAGAGAACCTTTTTTCTTTACATCCGAACCCAGGGTGGCCAACCGGCTGCTCCGCGCCGGGTGGCCACCCTGGGCTTAAATCCGGCAAGGTTTCACCTTGCCAACGGTTTACGGGCTTGCGTCCCTTTTATGCTGAAAGTACAACCAAACAGTGATACCAACCGAATTACAATCCCAAATTGGCATGGGTATCTGTTCCTTGAAAGCCGCGCAACGACCCGTAGGCCGTTGCGACCTGCGCACGGCAACGTGGCACGTCCCAACCGGCGTTTCAATCCGCGCAACGACCCGTGGGCCGTTGCGACCCAATCATTATCGGTGAACCCTTCGCCCGGTTCGTTGAAATCCGCGCAACGACCCGTGGGCCGTTGCGACGGTCGCTCAAGATGACGGGGTGGTAGATGCACGTTGAAATCCGCGCAACGACCCGTGGGCCGTTGCGACTGCAGCCGTTTTAACATACTTATTCCCAGGGTGTTAAGAGGCCGTTTTCGCAGATGTCTGTTTTTGAGTCCCTCCTAACTTGCGAATATTCGCTGACTTCTCGCAACCAACTCAAAACATTTGCCTTATAAAATCCGCCGAAGTCCCGGGTTTTTATGTTCAATTAGGGTCGGCGGATTCACTTTGGAACCACCTCGCCCCACCCCCCACGACCGACCGCCGCGGATTAATCGCCGCGACCAAGTCGCGGGCCGATCCCCCGCCTCGTCCATCGGGTTCAGCGACGCCGGCTTCCACCCGTTAGGAGGATACCGGCTTGAGCGCGACGCGGTAACGCACCGCCTCGACATCGTCGTCCTCGGTGGTTTCCAAGGTGTAGGCGAAACCGTTTTTGAAAATCATGTGCTTGAAACCGTTGTTGGGATGGCTGAACGAACCCAAAAAAGCACCGTCCTTGCCATAAATGTCCACCAAGGACACCCGCGTCTTGCGGTTGTAGTCGTGCCACACCAACAAACTGCCGTCTTCCATGGTCGCCAACCCGTTAATCGGCATCTTGCGCGTTCCGTACCCCGCGGTTTCCACCACCTTGCGGTAGAAGTTGTCGTCGAACATCTCGTGAATGCTCGCCGGCAACTGATTCATCATGTCTTCTTTGTATTCGGCCACCGACGCTTCCATCTCCGCCTCACCCTGGAACAACGGCTTGAAATTGCGTTTGATCACCATCGCTTTTTCCAGCTTCGCGTTCCACTTGGTGATTTCGTAATGCTCGCCGGCGGCGGTGTAACAGTTGTTGTCGCGGTCGAAGGCTACGTAGGAAATTTTCCCCTTGGCGTACCAACTCAAGCGCGCCGATAAAAACGACAACCAGTAGGAACGATCCTGCATGCGCGAGGCGTCAAAACGTTTTAAGGCAAAATTCCCCAAGGAAATACGGGTTTTGTAATCGGGCCCGAATACCTCGCGCTTGCGGGTTTCCGAATCGCCGTCGAAGTAGGTCACGTAACCCGCGATCCAGGTCCCGTCCTCGGAATAGTCAACGGCCGAAATTAAACGGCCGTCACCCACCACTTTTTTGGTTTTCTCAAATTCGAGCTGCTTGTTGTAGTGGGTGTAGCTGGTTTGGAAGTTCTGCTGCTGGAAGGCAACGGCCCGTCCATCCTTAAATAGATGGAAGTAGACCAGCGCGTAAAACTCGTCAGGTCCCTCGCCGCGACGGCCGATTTGCCGCACGAACTTGCCGTTTTTGTCGAACATCACGATGCGGTCGTTGCCACTGTCGACAATAAAGAAATTGCCCTGTTGGTCGGCCTCAATCTGCAACACGTTGCCGTACCAAATGAATTCGTCGCCACCGGAATCGGGGCCGATACGCAGGTCCTCGGTCAACACCAAGGTCCGCGCGGCACCGGTCGGCTCGGGGCCGTGGGTCAAGGTTGGGACGGTCGTGGACGGCGCCCCCAGCAGGGCGGCGATCCACATCAAAATCGATCCAGACAGAAGCATGATGATCTCCTTTAAATTTCTTCAACCGAAGCGGTGCCACGCTTCGCGGCACAGCACCTCGGCCGAAAGCAAAAACCCGCGCGGCGCCCGCTCATCGGTGCGCCACCAAAATCAGTGTTTTTGCATGGCGCAGTACACACTGCAACGTACGTTCTTTGTTTTCAGCATCAAGGGCGGCCAAACTCTCGTCCAACACGACGATGTCCGGCCGCTGCAACAAGGCACGCGCGAGGAACACGCGCGCGCGTTCGCCATGGGAAAGCTGCCAACCGGTCTCGCCCACCCGCTGGCGCTCGCGCGCGGGCATGCGGTCGAGCACGGTGTCGAGGCCCAGTTCCTTGCACAGGGTCAAGGCACGTTCCTCGTCGGCCACTTGCGGCGGCCAGGCGCAGCCGATCAGGAGGTTGAACAGGAAGGTCCCCGTGAACAGGTGGTTTTGGTGAAATTGAGGCACGGCGACCACGGCGCGACGCCGTCGGGTCGGCGTCATGGCCCGGGCGTCGTACCCATTGAGGAACAGCAAACCGGCGTTTTGGCGGCGCATGCCGGCGAGCAAGGAAACGAGGGTCGATTTGCCGCTGCCGGAGCCCCCTTCCAACAGGATCAAATCCCCTTGGTTTACGGCGAAATGGCAATCGCGCAACAAGGGTCGGCGTCCGTTGTAGGCGAAACCCAGGCGCGCGGCCTCCAGCAGCGGGGTCCCCTCACGCGGCGCAACCGGGGTCGCCTCGGCCAACGCGGCGCCGGCAACGGGATCGTGCGGCATCGAGCCCGCGCGGTACAGGTCACGAATCCGGGCGGCGGCGATGGCGGCGGTGATTATGGAAGCACAGCCGGTGGTGAGCCGGCCCAAGGCCTGCCACACGAGCAAAATCCCACCCAGCGCGGCGGCGGTCGTCCCGACGGCGCTTCCGGTGCCGACAAATAACAGGGCGAAGGCGGCGGTCCCGACCAAAAGCCAGCCACGCGGCACCAGGGTCAACACCAACAGGGTGGCGCGATCCATGGCGACGGAACCCTCGTGGTAATCGGCCAGCGCGGCATCCTCTTCGCGGTGTAGGTCATGTAAAGGCTGTTGGGCCAAACGGGTGCGGTAACCCACCATGTGCTCCACCATATCGTGGGTCATGGCCAACCGCTTGTCGGTCCAGGTCTGCCGACGCAGCCACAAACGCCGCACCAGCACCGCGGTTATTCCGAGCCAGGCGATCAGGACCAAGGGCAAAAGCGGCCCGGTTTGGTAGAGCACCAGCGCGGCCAAAACCAACTCCACGATGGACAACAGCGCGGGCACACCGCCACTCACAGCCTGACTTTCCAAGGCCTCGGCATCCATCACCCGGCCGTAGAGGCGACCCACGCCCAAACTGCGCATGGTCTCGGGTTCCAGTTGCAGCACGCCGGCGAGCAGGCGCCGCTTGAGGAAACCGCCCAGTTGGATGGCGACGGCGCCCTGCAGGTAGCGCACGGCGGCGGCGAAGGGAATGCGGCTAATTAACAGCAAAACCCAAACGGCAAGCCAAGCCGCGGTGATCCCGTCACCGAGCAAGGCCCGGCCGACAACCCACCAGGCGGCGAGCATCAAGAGGTACTGAACGGCGTGGCACGCGGGCAAAGCGGCGAGCGCGATGGCACCGCGGCCGTCGCGAAGCTGTCGCGGGAGCGAAGCGCTCACGGGGGTCCGCACCAACCAAATGCCGGTCACCATGCGCGCGCCAATGCGATCCATCATCAGCATGGCGGCGGCCTTGGCGCGACGGGCGGGTGCCACGCGGGCATGTTCCAGAAACCGATCGACCTCGTCGCGGTGCGGTTCTTCCAAAACCGCGCACAACCGACGCGCCAGCGCTTGCCGCGTGATCCAGCGCCTCTGCCGACCCGGTGCCAACACCTGCAGCCGGGCGCCACGCGCGGCGATGATCACCAGGAAACGGGGTTCATCCCGGTCGTCCAGTTGCACGACGGCGCGGGTAACACGGTCCAAGCGACGGCGTGCCGCGGCATAGGGCAAACCCACGGGTTCCAGGTCAACGCCAAGCGCGGGACCCAGCGCTTCAATCGGGCCTGAACGCGGATCGGCGACGACGGGCGCGCTGTCGGACCCCGGCACACCCCAACCTTTGGCGGCGTGTTGCAGGGCGACCGGCAAGGCGGCGCGGTCCCAGGTCAGGCGGTTCAGTTCTTCCATGCCGGAACCTTTAGCCCGCATTGCTCACAAGGCGTTCTCCCGCGAAGCATGAAACCCATGCGATTACGAGGGGTGCGGCCATCCGCTTTACTCAGTCGAGCAATACGCGACGGTGCGCTGCTACGCCGAAGGTCGGCCCTGCTCCGTTTGCGCTTGGTCGTCATCTTCGTACTCACAAGGCTTTCAGCTTCTCGCGACGAATCCTCGTGAGCAATTCGGGCTAGCCCGCATTGCTCACAAGGCGTTCTCCCGCGAAGCATGAAACCCATGCGTTTTCTTCGTTTGCGCTTGGTCGTCATCTTCGTACGCACCAAGCTTTCAGCTTCTAACGACGCATCCTCGTGCGGCATGCAGGCTCGCTGAGGTTCCAGCAAACGGCCCTCGACCAGCCGCCACTTGCGCCAAGCGGAGCGATTGTCAAAATGGAAGGCCTGGGTTTGCAATTCTTGACGCATCAGGGCGGCGAAGCGGGAATCGGCGTCGGCCAACAAGCGCTCGGGCGCACCGTCCTCGACCACGCGGCCCGCGTCCATCACCAGCACCCGAGGGAATCGCGCGGCGGCGCGCACCTCGTGGGTAATACAGAACATCGTGGCGTGGGACCACAGGTCACGTGCCTGTTCGAACAGGTGTTCCCGTTTGCTTTGGTCCAAGCCGCGAAAGGGTTCGTCCAAAATGACGCAGCGCGCGTTGGGCCGGGCGAAGGCCCGCGCCAAGCGCACCCGTTGCCCTTCCCCGCCCGACAACAGCCCGCCGGCTTCACCCAAGGCGGTGTGGTAGCCGTCCGGCAGTGTTTCGAGGAGTTCGGTTAAATCGGCCTGGCGCAACAAATCCAGCGGAGGCGCGCTGTTGTCGGTGCCGTAACGAATGTTCTCCTCAAGCGAGCGGTTCCACAAACACACGGAACCGTCGACCCAGGCCGTCTGTGCCCGCCAGGCCTCAAAGCCCGCGGCGGTAAGCGGGGCACCGTCCAGCAAAATGCGGCCGGCGCTGGGTTCTGACCAACCCAAGAGCAAGCCGACCAAACTGGACTTGCCGGCACCCGAGGCACCCACCACGGCGATGTGTTCTCCGGCTGCAACGGTGAGGGAACACCCATGGATCACGGGACGGCCGCCCAGGTGGAGGGCCACCTGTTCGAAGCGAACCTCGGGTCCGCCGGCCGCGGCCGACGCGGCCGGGACCTCCGTTGCCGGCGGCGGCGCGCCGGGTGCGCCGAGGGGTTCCAACAACCGCAGGGTGACGTTGCGGTAGGCGGGGAACCGGCGTACCAACTCGGCGATCTGCTCACCGTACATCGGCACGTTGAGGGCCCAGTAAATCAGCAACAGGTCACCACCCTGGGCGCCGTCCAGCAGGGCGCCGACAACCAGCACGGTGGTCAAAGCGGTCAACAGCGTGCGTTGCAAGGTGTCGAGCGCGACGGATTGCCATAAAAAACGCTTGGCGGCCCGAGCCCAGGCGGTCACCAGTCCCTCGTGTTCGGTGCGGACGGCGCGCTCGGCGCCGTGCGCTTTGATGGGCACCAGTCCGCTTAAGGCGTCGAGGTAAAAGGTACCCATCGAACCCAAATAGGTGCGTACCTTGAGATCGGTTTCCGTCAGGAAGGACAGCGCGCAAAAGGGACCGTGCACGGCCACGACGGCGAGCAACCCAATCAGCGGCGCGTAGCGGGGCGCCAACCAAATCATGCCGGCGGCGGTGACCAGCAGGTTCCCCACCACGGCGACGCCTTGGCCGGCGAGGGTGGGCAAATCGCGAACCTGCATCAGGCGATGGGCGCGTTCGGCCAAATCAGAGGTGGGCCGGCTGTGGAAGTAGCGATCACCCAGCCAGGGGATCTTGTGCAGGATCGCGAGCCGCAAACGCACTTCCAGATGACGACCCAAGCGCAGAATCGCGTCGAAAATCGGCAGTTGCAAACAGAGCAGCGCGAAGAGAAACACCAGCAGCGCGGTCATGGTTCCGAGCCGTTCACCGACATCGCTCCCCACGCCCAGCGTCAACAGGGCGCGGAACAGCAGGGCTTCTAAAAGCACGCCGACGGCCGCGAACAAAAGGCCGAACCCAACCAGCCATAGGATCCCGAAGCCGTCACGTCGCAGCAGCCGCAGCACATGACGCATCGGCCGTTGGCTGTCGTCCTCGCTCAGAACGGCGGCGGTTGTCGCATCCACGGACGACTCGGTCGGCGCCGGTTCGGGCGCGGCCTCGGCCTTGGCGAAGGTCACCAACACGGCACCGTCCAACCCCAAATAATCCGCGTCGTCCACGGTTTCCCGCACGGACCAATAATGAATGGGAATGGTGCGCCCGCGGTCGCCGTCGCTAAGGCCGGAATGGAACAGGTGGTCCAACATGCGCGCGGCCTCGGCACCGCGTTTCAAGGCCCCGGCGCGGACCATCAGGTACACCATGCGGCGCGCGGCGTCCAAACAGGCCAAGGAAAACCAAGAGGCGTCGGCAACGGCGGTTGCGATCAAGGCTTCGACCGCATGCTCGCGACAACCCAGGGTGCGCATCGAACCCCGCAAGGTATCCAGCGAACCCTCGCCGCCGGCCCATTCACGCCAATCCTCGGCGCCGACAACGGCGCGGTGAATGTACAACTCCTCGGCCAAACGATCCTGGTGCACCCAACGCCGTCCTTTGGCGGGATCCATCATTAATAAATAGGACCCCAGCTTGCGCCAGATCACGGCGAAATGGGGCAGCCCTTGGGGTAGCCGCAACACGACCAACGCGGGCAAAAGTCGTTGGGGTTGGGTCAACAAATGGTCGACGGGCAACATCAACTGATCCGCTTCCAGGCCAAGCTTCGCGGCCACGGCCTGGATGGTGTCGACGGAGGTGCCGTCCACCTCGGTGTTGCAGGCCTCGCGCAAACGGTCGTAAGCCGCGTTGATGCCGAAGCCGGCCAACACGGCTTTTAGGGAGGCGGGCCCACAGTCCATCGCCGAGGTTTGAATGACCTCGGGAATGAGAAAACGACGCGCCCGACTCATGGGGCGGCTTCCGCGGTCACGTGTCGACGGCCAAGCGCGGCCAAAACCCGCTGGAGCGGGGTAGCCTGTCCGACGTGGACCCGCGCCCGTCCACGCAAACCGTCCTGAAGCGGTACCTTGAAGGCGGCGGCGTCCACGGCGAAATCAACGGGGATGCGGCCGTCCGCGGCGGCCGGCCCGCGCGTCCCGACAACCCCCTGCAAACGGCCGAAACGCGGTTCGGCCAAGCCGTCGAGCTGAATCAGCGCGGTGGAACCCGGTACCACATGGGCAAGCGCGTCACCGGGTGAAAAGGCGGCACGAAAGGTCCAGGCGGCGGATCCGTCCGGCAAAGTGACCGCCGTTAGCAGGCCGTCGTGACCGTGGGCAACCAGCGGGAGGGGTCGCCCAACAAACCAAGCAACCCACAGCAGGAGCACGGCGGATACGGCGATCGTCCACAAAACAAAGGGTTTATAATGATCATGTTTAAGCGATTCAAGCGTTTCGGTAAAAGAGATCGGCATCGATCACCCCGGATATATGGTACATTTTCCCCGTAAGAGTCTATTATCCACGTTCAAGCTATTTTCCCAAACGTAAAGCACAAGCGCCACATCACACAATTTCTTAAGTAAAAAAATTTTCAGGAGTTTTCCGTGACCGACACCCCCACGTCCTCCACGGCCCAAGCACCAACCGAGGCCATGCAACACCTGACCGCCCTCATCGGCCGCTGGCACGGCCGCGGTTCCGGCCACTTCCCCACCATCGACGATTTTGCCTACGATGAGGAACTGGTTTTCGAGGCCAACGACCACGAACCCCTGTTGCATTACGTACAAAAGACCTGGCGTCTCGAGGGCGGCGTCCGGGTCGAACCCTTGCACTGGGAATCGGGTTTTGTCATCCCCCAAGAAAACGGCACCATCGAGATTTCCAACGCGCAGAACGGGGGCCGGGTTGAGGTTTTGGCCGGACCGCTGAAGCCGACACCCAACGGCTTCGAACTGGATCTGGCCAGCGTGGTGCTCACCCACGACCCGCGCCTGCATGCCTCGCACCGGCTGTTGCGGGTGGCGGGCAACCAACTCAGCTACGATGTTTCGATGGAAACCACACGGGTTTCCCCAATCCACCATCACCTGCGCGCCGAACTGAAACGTCAGCCCTCGGATTCGTAAATTTCCATGGAGGCGCTTGCGATATTGGGCCAAACGCCGAGGTACCATTCGCGGTAGGCGGGATCTTGGATATGGGCCTGCAAGGCGGCGAGGTCGGTCCACTTCTCGACGATCAGCACCTCGTCGTCCGCGTGGCCGACTTGGCCGGGCATACCGCTGTCGAAATGAACCGCGGGCACGTATTCAATGCAGCCGGGTTTGGCCTGAACCACGGCAAGGGTTTCTTTAAAGGCGTTGTAAACGGTGTCCCGTTGACCCGGCTCGGTTTGAAGTCGGGCGATGACATGAATCATGGTGTCCTCCGTGTTTGGTTCAGGTACGCAACCCGGCGGGCGGGTCGATCAGTTCGTCGCAGTAGCCGAACAGGGCGCGCCGCAACGGGTTAGATTGCAAGAATTCGTGGGGAAAACCCAAGGGCACGGCGCTGACACGATCCAGCCGTTCCAACTGATCCTCGCTCAGGGTCACCGACAGGCAGTCCAGGTTTTGCTTGAGCTGGTCGAGGGTGCGGCCCGCCACGATGGGAATGACCGGTGTCGGCCGTTGGCGCAGCCAGGCCAGGGCGACCGGGGCGGGGGCGACTTCCACTTCGCGCGCTACTTCCACCAGGGTTCGCGCCACGGCCAGCTGTTGTTCGCCGAGGCGATGCCCGTTCATCCGCACACCGCGTAGGCTGTCTTCCACGGACACGCCTTCCTCGGCGGCGACGTACTTACCGGTTAAGACGCCGCCGGCCAGAGGCGCCCAGGCCAAGACGCCGAGATTGAGCGCTTCGGCCATGGGCAACAGATCGCGTTCCGGCGTGCGCGCCGCCAGGTTGTATTCCGCCTGCAGGCCGATAAATTGCGACCAGCCGCGCAACTCCGCCATCATGTTGGCGCGCGAGACCACCCAAGCCGGGGTGTCGGACACGCCGATGTACAGCACCTTGCCGGCGGAGACAAGGTCGTCGAGACCGCGCATGATCTCCTCAAGCGGGGTACCGCCGTCCCAGGCGTGCAACCAAAACACGTCCAGGTGGTCGGTTTGAAGGCGCTGCAACGAAGCTTCCACGGCGCGCCGCATGTTCTTGCGGCTGTTGCCGCCGCCGTTGGGGTCGTCGTGACGGGTCGAGAGGCTGTACTTGGACGACACCACGAAGAAATCACGGTCGTGGTTGATGAATTCACCGAGGTAGCGCTCACTGCTGCCCATGGTGTAGACATCGGCGGTGTCGATGAAGTTGCCGCCCACCTCACAGAAGGCGCGCAGCATGTCGCACGAGGTGTCTTTGTCGGCGCCGAATTGCCAGTCTTCGCCGAAGGTCATGGTGCCGAGGCAAAGCTCGGACACACGCAAACCACTATTGCCTAAATGTTTATACCGCACTGGTCTGCTCCAATTTTTGTTCGGCCTCAACCTCGGTTGAAAAATACAAGCCTTCGCCGACCGGTTGTGCCGAGGCAATCACCGCATCGCGGATGGACTCACCCAGGAATTGTTCCAAAATCCAGCCGACCAGGTATTGGGCCGCGAAACAACCGCCGGCGGTTGCCACATTGCCTTGCACCACAAAGGGTTCCTCCACCACCTTGACCCCGTAGGCTTCCAGCAGGGGTTTGGCCGAGGGATAGGTAGTCGCCCGTTTGCCCGCCAACAATCCCAAGGCACCGAGGAACAGGGCGCCGGAGCAGATGGAAGTAATCAACTGACGTTCGGGGTCCAACTGTAGGCGCGCCAAATAATCGGCATCATTGACCAAGGGTCGATTGCCTTTGCCGCTGCCAAACACCACGGCGTCGGCGTGGCGGGCCTCATCAATGGTGCCGTGGGTGAGCGTGGTCAGGCCGGTCATGGAGCGGTGCTCGGGTTGGGTACCCAAAATACGCACCTGCCACCCGTCCAAATGCACGCGTTTCAGGAGATCCCAGGTCAGGATTAGATCGATATCGGTGTAGTCGTCGAACACAATCAGTGCAACGGTTTTGGAAAAGGTTTCCGTCATGACGCCCTCGCTCGTTTAAATGTCTGCAAATTTCATGGGTTTACGGAACAGGTACTTACCGTGCAGCGGTCGGTAGTACTGCCGCAGTTCATCACTTAACAGAAAAAACACATGCACCAGGTCGTGAAGCTGGTTGGTGAGCCGGTTTAGGTCGGCACGGTCGTTAATGTGAATCAAATCGAGGTTTTCAGCCAACAGCCGACCCTGCCCCTCGTCGATCATGCTTTGTTGCAGGCTGAGGAAAGGCCCCAGTTGGGCGGCGTCCCAACCGTAATGGTGGGTCGCGTTGGCTAACAGCGCCTCGCATTGGCCGGCGTCGAGGGCACAGGCTTCAATCAGCGCGGCCACGGCCAAAGCCCCGGCGGGCAAGGTTTCGAAGAGTTCGCGCATCAGGAAATCGGCCAAGCGGGTCGCCATCATCGGCGTGGTTTCATCCACCTGATCGCGGGACACGCCCAGGTTCGCCAAGGTTTCCAGCAGGGGTTGGACCCGACGGCCGGTTCGCTCGGCGTAACGCTGCAGCAACGGGGCAAGTGCCGGTGAATCACTCGCGCGCGCGGCGGCGAGGAAGGCCCCGGGCAGCGCCCGGTAGAAATGAACCAACTCCACCAGCCAGGCCATGAACACCCGCGGTGGCAAATCGTCACTCATGAACTGGTTGCCCATGTTCATCATGTACAGCTCTTCCGCCCACAAGGCGCAGCCGCGCTGGAGCATGGTGCGCACTTGCTCTATGTCCGGCGGCGTGTCGTCGGCCTGACGCAAGACATCGACCTCGGCCATGGCGCACACCAGGGTATCGACCTCGTCGACGGTTAAACCCGATTTGGCGGCGATGTCGGCCTGCGATTGGAAACCCGTGCAATAGCTACGCATTTTCAGGAACTTACGCGCATCGGCCTCGGGCACCTCGTAGCGGGAGGAACTGGTTATCAACAAACTGGTTTCGGTGGCCGGGTTAATCAGCCACACATTCTCTCGGAAAACCGGAAACGCGCGTGCGCGGTCCTGTGCATTCATAGAACGGCTCCGTTTCGAAACACATGGGGGCAGACAGGGGCGTTGCAGCAACGCCCCCGTTCCACCATCCCTAGATAGCGGCGAAATCAACCTTTTGACGCGGGATGTATTTGCCGTTCAAAGACTGGTAGTACTCACGAATTTCAACACCCTGCAAATCAAACGCGTGTTTGATATCGTGCAGCTTGTTGGTGATCACGTTGAGTTTTTCAACGTCGGTCACTTCAATCAGGTGGAGGTTGTCGTTCAACAACTCGGCATGACCCAAGCCGACGTCGATTTCCTGGTGATCGAAATAGGGTTTAAAGGCGGCGGGATCGATCCCGTAAAAACCGGCCAACTTCTGCTTGAAGTGCTCGATGGCTTCCTCGTTAAACTCTTGGGCTTCCAACATGGCGGCCACCATCAAAACGGTGCTGGGTTCAATTTCGTACAGCTCGCGCATGGTGAAACCGATCATGCGGGTGGAAAGCATCGGCGTTGAAGCACGCGCCTCGGCCTCGGAGACACCCAACTTCTCAAGGGTGCGCAACACGAACACATCGTGGTTCATTTCTTCTTGGGCGTAGCGGTCCAAAACCTTTTTGAGTTCGCCTTCCGCGTGGTTGGCGGCATGCTGGATGGCGTGGGGAAAATCGCTAATGTAGTGGTACATCTCCAACAACCAGCCGATTAAGGCTTCTTTGGGTAAGTCGCCGCGAACAAAGTCGTTGCCGATGTATCCGGCTTGCAACTCGCCGGCCCAAATATCGCAAATGGTTTTAAATTTTTGACGCACCACGGTGACGTCCAGTTGGCCGGTTGCTTCCTCGGGCCCACGCACCACTTGGATTTGATCCAAGGACTGAATCACATCACGCACCTTTTCCAGGGACAAGCCGCTGCGTTCGGCGACGGCCTCAAGCGTGTGGTGACCGTTGCAATAACTGCGCATTTTGAGGAAGGTGAGCGCCTCCTCGGTGGGTACCTCGTATTGGCCGTCGGCGGTGATGAGCAGGGCTTCTTCGTGCGAGGGCACAATGTGCCAAACATTTTCGCGAAGTCGGGGATAGGTTAAGTGACGCGGTAAATCTGAGACGGTTTGCATAATGTACTCCCTAAATAGGTACCGTTGCGATGATCAAAACGAAAGCGGCTCGTCAAACAAGCCGTGGTTCGGCCAAGAAAAGGCCGTCCGCCGAGACGACAAAAAGGGCCTGGCTCCAGCCCGCATTGCTTACCAGGGCTTCTGCCGCGAAGCCGAAATCCTGGTAAGCAATGCGGGCTGGGGACCGGCGGTCGTCGGCAAAAAACCAAGGTTGCGCCTGATCGGGACCGGTCAACGGCGCTTAAACTGAAACCCCGCACAAACCGCGGGGCCGGCAAAAAAACAAGGAACCGAGACAAGGCGTGGGGAAACCCCTCGCAAAAGGCGCCCCCGGTAACCCGTGGACGCCTCCCATAGGACAACCGACGCTAAGGGCAAAAAATTACCCTAGCGCCGAGGCGGGGTTTAGCCGCATACGAAAACAGCGCCGTCACGGCCACCGGCTTTAACGCCGGTTTGGATAGGCATGCCTTTGGCATCTTTCTTTTCAGTTTTTTTGGTGTTGTCAACTTTTTTGATTTGCATTGGAAATCTCCTTAAAGTTTTGATGATACAGGTCGGCAGATAGCATTAACGATTTCTCGCCAAGATCACTATCGCTGTTTTTCAACCTAGAGCAAGCCGACTTGATTTGCAAGGCGTAATTACGCGCATTACCGATTTTTCGTATTTTATATCACTCACGTATTGAATCGCTTTTTCTTGCATAAACTTATTCATTTCACACCAAAAAGGCATTCATCAGAAATTTAACCAAAACAGGCAAAACCCAAAAAACTCGGTTTCCAAGGCACACAACAACCCAAATGTTTGTTTTTTGCGAAACTTTGGGCTGATTTTCAACCGAATCATTTTTGGCAAAGGTTGCCGAGGTCATCGTCCCAAAGCCGCTTCGCCAGAACACACGGCTATCATTAACTATTTTTTTTCAGTGCTTTAGATCCACTAATTCCATACAAAAAAAGGCATAGGCTTGCCGTGAAGCGTTTTCCGACTAGGGCACAAGTACGGTGAAATCAACGATCTGGCCGATCTGTTGATGAGCCGTCCATCAAGGGGGCGACAGTAGATAACTTAAATATCTGTATTTTCAATACTTACCAGTATTCGCCGCCGCTTCCCGCTCCAGCAGACCGCTTCTCTCACCGACACCACTCACGAAAACAAAGCCTTTCACATCTTTTTAACAAAGTAAGTTATTTCACAAAAATGAGTCGCAACTAACCGACCTTACGGGGTCAAATAATCGACTGTCGGCACGCTTTAATCCCTTGGTTTGACCTACTTTCTGAGCAATACAAGAGATCCTCAGGGTAAAGATCGGTCCGCGCCCTAGAAACTTTTACGAAATTCCACGCGTATAGGAAAACAGAATCCGGGTTACAATGCTCCAAGCTCATGCCTATTCATAACTTGCTTTCTTTTCGCACAATCGCCTGCCTCTTTTAGGTTTTGCGTCCTCCCCCCCCCACAAAATTCACCAACCTTCAAGAATTTGATTCTTGACATAAATCCCCCACATAACGCCAAACATCCCGGTTTGACTCGGGACATTATTCGCACATGTGCACGCGGGTGCTTTTGCCGACCGTATGCTCGGGTCGCTGATTTTATGCAAATTTATGTGAATTTTATAAAACACGCGTTGCTCAACTTGTCTTCTACATCCGTCAGGAAAATTGGCGAAACGTCCACATCATTCTCAAAGGGCGCTCTCCCGGGTTCTCTTTACTCATACTAATTCTCACAACAAAAAACGGAAAACAATCGCCACAACACTCAACATAACCCATAGTATGCATCAAGTCATACCCGGCAAATCTTTGTCCATTTTTCTAGGTACATAAAATTTAAGAACATGAAAACAAATCAACCCGACTCAAACCAAAAGACGCTCTAAGATCCTGAAAAAACAACAGCTTTTGGGCGAAAGACCTAAAACGACCCACTTTTATAGAGACCCGCCGTTTTCAAAACGTGGTTCCCTCCACCCTACGGCGGGTTTTAGGTTTAACACGGTGGTTGGCGGGCTAACGGTTAGTCACGCCGCCGAACCGTTGATCCCAGCCCCGGAAGCATTGGGGAAATTCCCTCCGTAAGCTACAGGCAGATCGAGACAGGAGGCCCCCATGTGGAACACCCAAATTACCCAAAGGTTCATGACCTTCACCCTATTCGTCAGCTTGACCTGCTTTGTCGCGGCGGGCACACCCCACGCTAAAAACCACGCACCCGAAGCCACCGCCGCCGAGGCCGAACTCAGCTTTTGGGATGTGCCCCAATTGGAAAAAGGATTTATCGACACCGCACCCCCCGCCCGAAAAGACGGCTTACCCGTCGGCCGTTTAGGCGTCGACGGCGGTGATAAACACAAAATCAACGCCCTCGCCGAGGAAATTTCCGCCGGCAAACGCGGCAAGTTCGACAGCCTACTCATCGCCCACGAGGGCAAACTCCTGTTCGAATCCTATTACTTGCGCGGCCGCATCAACCTGCCCCACCCGCAAGCCTCCACCGCCAAGGCCTACACCAGCCTGGTGCTCGGCCGCGCCATCCAACTGGGCCACCTCACCATGGCCGACTTGGACAAACCCCTCGTCAGCATTCTCAAAGACCTGGATCCCAGCAAATTTGTCGCGGGCGCCCAGAACATCACCCTCCACAAAGCACTCACCATGCGTGGTGGCATCAAGATCACCGAGGAGCAACGCAAAGCCTTTAAGGACATCCCCGACCAAATTAAAGGCCAAGGCATGGTGCAAACCCTGCTCGAACAAAGCAAACCCATCGCCGCCGCCGACCAACACTTTGATTACGGCAACTACAACCCCAACCTGATCATGCAGGTGGTCGACGCGGTCGTGCCCGGCAGCGCCGAGGACTTCATCAAAACGGAACTGCTCGACAAACTCGGCATTACCAACTACCAATGGCACAGGGCGCCCAGCGGCCTGCCCGAATCCGGCTGGCGCGTCAGCAAAACCACGCGCGACATGGTCAAATGGGGCACCCTGGTTATGAACGACGGCCAATGGCAGGGTGAGCAACTGATTTCCAAAGCCTACATCCAACGCGTGGTGAAACCGGTGATCCCTTTGACCCACGAGCAGGCCGGCAACTTTTTCGACATCACCGAACAGGTTACCAATCCCGGTTACGGCTACTTCTGGTGGCATGCCGATCTCAAAGTGGGCAACAAAACCTACACCACCGTTTCCGCCCAGGGCGGCGGCTGCCAGTTCATTATTTTGGTCAAAGAACTGGATCTGATGGTGGTGCTCACCGCCCATGATAATTCCATCGGGCCGCTGCAAGTCACCGCGGAACGCATCATCCCCGCCTTCACCCAACAGAAAATTAATTAAGCCGAAGGAAACCCCGTCGCACCGGCCGCAAGATGTCACCGTCTTGCGGCCGGTGTTGTTTTGTTTCGAAACCCAAGAACGCACCCGGCAAAGGTCAGCCCTCGAATTCGGCTTTCAAATCTTTGTAACGTGCACGACTAACCGGCAACCGACACCCATCCGAGAGGATCAGGTCGTGTTTGCCGCCGGAGGCGGTTTGCAGGCCGCGCACCTCGCCGCGCATCACCAGGTACGACTTGTGGATGCGCAGGGCGCGGTCCCCAAGGAGCGCGGCCAAACGGTTCAAGGTTTTTTCGCAATCCACCCGCTCACCGTTTTTCAGATGCAGTTCGCTGTAGACGCCGGCGCCCTGGATAAAACGCAGGGTGTCGATGGGAATCATCCGCAACCCCGCCCGCTCCCGCACGGTTAAAAATTTGAGATGCCGCCCGGCGTCGCTCGCCCCATCGAGCCTGGCCAGCGCTTGACGCAAGCGTTCCGCCCGGTAGGGTTTGGCGACAAAATCGAGGACACCGTATTCGAAGGCTTCCAGGGCACGGTCGGTATTGGCGGAAACGATTATGGTGTGGAAACGACAGGCGACGGCTTGCTTGAGGATGTCGAACCCATTGCGGCCGTGCAGGTTGAGGTCGAGGAACAGCAGATCGACCGGGCGTTCGGCCAAGCTGTCGAGACCGTCGTCCAGCGTGGTTTCGATGCGGATCGAGCTGAGCTTATCGCCCAGGAGCTCGCGAATCAGGTCTTGCAGATCCTCGGCAATCGGCCATTCATCCTCGACGATAAGTACATGCATGCTTCCCGATCCTTTAAGCCGGTTCACCGGTTTCTTCCTGCCACGGCGCGGTTCCTGATCGTTGCCCCGGCGGACCCGGTTCATCGAT
Organism: Acanthopleuribacter pedis; assembly: GCF_017377855.1. Taxonomy (GTDB): domain Bacteria; phylum Acidobacteriota; class Holophagae; order Acanthopleuribacterales; family Acanthopleuribacteraceae; genus Acanthopleuribacter; species Acanthopleuribacter pedis. The sequence goes on along the minus strand of NZ_JAFREP010000011.1, from coordinate 131,848 downwards.
ATCGATGCACACCTGCCAGCCGGAAGCATCCGGCCGCGAGGTTAACCGCCAACGGGAACCGTAGGATTCATTTAAACGGGCGCGCACATATTTTAGGCCGGTTCCCTCGCCGCCGTCAGCCGGTCCGCTTTGGCCGTCATTCTGCAAACACAGGTGCACCCCGCGCGCGTCGCGGTCATAACTGAGTCGAAACACACCGGTTCGCTGCTTTTCGTAGCCGTGGGTCAGGCCGTTTTCCACCAGGGTATGCAGTACCAAGGGTGGAATGGTCGCGTCCTCGGGAAGGTTGGCGGCTTCCAAGCGGTAGTCGGCGCCCTTGCGCAAGCTCATGATGCGCAGGTGGTTGCGACACAAGGCCAGCTCTTCCTGAAGGGAGATCAAACGGTGCTCCGCGATTTGGGCGAGTTGGCGGAACTCGTCGGCCAAGGCCTGTACCAGTTCGCCGGCGGTGTCCGGGTCGCGCCGCATCCAAGCGAGGACGGAAGTCAGCGAATTCATCAGGAAATGGGGTTTGATCGAACCTTTGAGCATTTGGTTTTCGAGCCTGGCCGAACGCAGCAGGGCGGCCTGTTTTTCGCGCTCTTGTTTGGCCAAACGGTTTAGCGTCAGGGTATTAAAGGCGAAAACCAACCAGCAGGACAGCCAGGAGAGGGCGTCGATCCCGGTCCGAATCGGCAAAACATAACTCAAGGCCGCCGCGATCCAGAAAAAACCGAGCACGGGCGCCGCCGGCGCCCGTTGCCTGGCGCCCGCCCACAGAACGAGGAGCAGCGCCAAAACAGCGACGAGCGCGGCCAGGGCGTCCGGGGTGGGGAAGGCGTAGCCCAGCGGCAGGAGCACGAGCCACGGGGGGAAGGCGCGTTTCGGCAGCGCAAGCTGGAGGCCGACCGCGGCGGTTACGGCCCAGGCGGTGAGCACGGTTGCGTGGCGTCGCCAATTCTGTTGCACATCGTAAAAACGGGTGTCGAGGGTGTCGAAGACCCACAGGTTCTCCAGTAGGAGCCGGCCCCCCAGCGAGAACGAGAGGGCGCCGATAAAGAGGTAAGCCGGTTTTTTGGCAGCAAAAAAGAACAGGCCGAGATGCAGCAGCGCGGTCATGAGAAAGACACCCACCACCAGGTACACCTTGATTTGCCAGACGGCGATGCCTTTGAGCAGATCGTCGTAGGGGCCGAAAATAATTTGCGCGCCGTTCCAAAAGTGTTGGTTGTGGTGGTTGGCGACGCGAATGGCGATGCGATGGGTGCCCGGCCGCACCAACGCGGCGGGGATGGGCACGGGTTCGTAGTAGCGGCCGGGTCGCGACTGGGTGGGGTCGGCGGAGACGACGCCGTTGGCGAGCATCAAGCGGCCGTTCCAATAAACCTCGGTCGCGCTCGCCAAGCCCTCGGGGCACAGGGCATAAAATTTAGGCGCGGGCAACACCTCGGCGAGGGTGAGTTCGGTACGCAGCCACCAATGGCCGCGGGTCGGGTGGGGTTGGTCGAGATAAGCTTCGATGGGTAGCCAGGCGTCGGCGGGGAGGGCGTCGGGATGCGCGGCGTCGGCACCGGCCTCGCTAATTTCCCAACCGGTCAACATGACCTGGCCGTCCACCACCTCGGTAAACTGGTTAGGCATGGGCGCGGGCTGTTGGAACAACCAGACGGTAAAAACGAGACAAAACACCATTCCCGATCTACCTCCACCCGTTTTTCTCGGGATGCATGTGAGCCATGCAGCTCAGCGGTTGGGGGTCGCGGTGTCGGCTTTTAGGCGCGACAGGTACAACCGTTGGTCGACATAATCGGCGTGGGCGTTGCCGGCCAATTGGCGCACGACCCACAGACTCGCCTCATAGCTTACCAGCGCGCCGTTGGAAGTGACCAGCTTGCCGTCGACGACAAAGCGTTCGCTTTCGGGTTGGACGGCGGCGGCGGGAAACCGTTTCTGCAGCAAAGGCCCGCCGGTGACGTAGGTGGTGGCGCGTTTGCCGTCGAGCAAGCTGGCGTTGCCCAACACGAAGGCGCCGGCGCAATGACTGGTCAGGTACCGGGCGGCGGGCGCTCGGGCCTGGAGGAACCGGCGCACGGCGAGGTTGTTCTCACTTTTGGCAGCGTTGTAGGAGCCGGGCACCACCAGCACATCGAGCGGCGGGCATTCGGCCATGGTGGTGTTGGGCAAAAAACGCAGACCCTCGTGGCTGGTCACGGCCGCCTTGGTTTCCCCAACCAACCATACATTAAAGTAGTGGGTGCCGTCGGCGGCGGGCATGCCGTAGGTTTCCAAGGCGCCGGTGACCTCGCTGATGGTTAGGCCGTCGTAAACCAAAATGCCGACGGCAAGCGGTTTGTCACCGGCGTGAAGCGACACGAAGCACAGAAAAGCCAGGGCCTGCAAAAACAAACGGTTGATGAACATGGGAAACCTCCCCTTTTGAATTCAGGAAAGCGGCGCGCGATGGTTGGGCGCGCCGCTGCATCGCATACTAAGGGTGCTTGCGACCCTTATCGGGAACGGGTTTGCCAACGGCATTGTTAGCTTGCCAACGGCACGGCGGGCGCGCTGAGCTTAGCCGACACGGCGCCAACATGCGGCGCGGTCAGCAAAGCCGGCTTTGAAGATTGCCAAGGCGCGGTTGAAACGGTGGTATTGGGAGAGAGGCAGCGTTCATGAGCAAAAACCTCTTGCGACCGAGGAGGTATGCGGAAATAGGTTGGTACAACGCAATCGTAACGACCAGGGGGATTTGGGTTTGGTTCCGGGGAGGCTCCGGTAGGCTTTCAGCCTACTTCTTTATGGGTCTCTCTTACCCAGGGTGGCCAACCGGCTGCTCCGCGCCGGGCGGCCACCCTGGGCTTAAATCCGGCAAGGCTTCACCTTGCCAACGGTTTACAGGCTTGCGTCCCATTTGAATGCTACCGATTAACGAGCTTTTGCTCACTACCTTCCGCATGCCTGTCCCTCGTTCCCCACCAGGGCATCTCAAACCAAACCAACACCTTGCGCAAGCCTGTCTCCCGTTTCCCCGTGATGCAATCCATGGGGCCGGCCACAATAATCGGGGTCGCCGTTTCACTCAGGCGAACCTTCACCGAACGTTATTGTTCCCATGGGACGCAGCTCGGGTAACCGGTGGCACGGCAACGCCGTGCAAGATTTCAGCCCTGGGTTGGATACGGGCGCGCAGCAGCCCGCATCCAACCCAGGGTCACCGCACACCCTACCAAAGGTACGCTGAAGGCGTACCGGGCCATCTCAAACCAAACCAACACGTTGCACATGCCTGTCCTCCGTTTTCTGGATTCGGGGAGCCGGCGGTAGGCTTTCAGCCTACTTGTTTTTAGGTCTCTCTAACCCAGGGTGGCCAACCGGCTGCTTCGCGCCGGGTGGCCACCCTGGGCTTAAATCCGGCAAGGTTTCACCTTGCCAACGGTTTACAGGCTTGCGTCCCATTTGAATGCTACCGATTAACGAGCCTTTTCTCACCGCTACCACTGGTTCACCTTCCGTAGGATCGCATCGAAGTGATGCAATCCATGGTGTTGACTACAAAAATCGGGGTCGCCGTTTCACTCACTCGGACCAACACCGTACGCTATTGTTCCCGCGAGACGCTGCTCGGGTAACCGGTGGCACGGCAACGCCGTGCAAGATTTCAGCCCTGGGTTGGATGCGGGCGCACCGCGGCCCGCGGCCAACCCAGGGTTACCGCACACCCCACCAAAGGTACGCTGAAGGCGTACCGGGACATCTCAAACCAAACCAACACGTTGCGCATACCTGTCCCCCGTTTTCCTATTTCGTATTGTTTCGGAGCGTGGCACTCCTATCATCAATGCGGGAATTTAAACCTTTTCATCTCAGACGGAACGATGGCGAAAACACGGGAACAGGGCTGCGCCTGACGGTTACCCTCATCGGCCTTCGCCAAACACCCGGTCCAACCGATTGCATGAACGGAAGACGCAACCCGCCGCGAAGCGACGACGTACAACCTCCTGCCCGTTACGTGACGGCCGGATAAATCTGGTTTATTCTCAAACAGCACCAAGGTCGCATCCCCTTTTCAGCATACTTCCCGCCACGAAACCCACCAGGCAGCTTTGCACCTCGCTTGATCTCACTCAACCAAAGGATTCGCACGTGATTCGATTGATTCTTTCCTTCCTCCTCGCCTTCTCCAGTCTCCCGGTTTGGGCTTCGTCCCTACCCAGCAAGGCACAACAAGACATCCAAACCCTTTTGGAACAAAACCAAAACCAATACGGCATCGTTGGCCAAGCGGTCGCCGTTTTGATCAACGGCAATCCGGTTTTCACCGCCGCCGCCGGTTTTGCCGACAACGCGTCCGGGGTAGAAGCTACCGACACGACGGTATTCCAAATCTTTTCGGTCTCCAAACTGTTCGCCCTGCAACGGCTGGGGGAACTGGTCGACGCGGGCAAACTCGAATGGGATGCACCGGTCTCACGCTACCTCAAGGACCTCCCCACCTCCTGGCAACAGGTCACGGTGCGTCAATGCATGAACCATGTCTCCGGCCTGCCCGAATACTACCGAGACTTCGATAAACCGATGCCCAAAACCGCCGCGCTTGCCCTCGACCGCGTTCGCGAAGAACCCTTTGAATTCGAAACAGGCACACAGGTTAAATACAACCAAACCAACTACCTGTTGTTGAAAATGATCGTCGAAAAACTGAGCGGCGACAGCTATGCCGAGGGTTTCGCCGCCTTCACCAAAAAAGCCGGGCTCAAACACACCCGCCACGGCGATATCAACGCAAACATTCCCGGACGCGCCACGACCTACGAGGCGGTACCCGGCGGTCTGGAACCCCTGACCAAATTGGACCAACCCCACTACATGATCACGGCCACCGGCCTCAACAGCAACGCGCGCGACTTGGCCGACTGGTTCTCGCGTTTGTTGGCCGGCGAATTTGTCTCCAAAAAAACCCTGACCAACATGTGGCAACCCGTTCAACTCAAGGACGGCTCCGTGGCCCGCTTCGCGGGGGGTTTCGAACGGTTTGAAAACGATGCCGTGATCGCGGTCGGCCACGGCGGCGGCGGTCGCAACGATGTGCGCCACTTCATGCCCAAAAACGGTGGCGACACCATCTCGGTGGTGTTCCTCAGCAACGGCGGTTCCACCTTCCGCAATCCACGCGATAGCTCACAACGCATCGCCAACATCGTCACCGGCGGCAACCTGTTTCCGCTGACGGCCCTGAGCGACACCATGGCCGCGGCGATTGCCGACGATGACTGGCCGGCCGCGCGCGCCGCTTACGACACCTTCAAAAAAGCGGACAGAGGCAAACAGGCAACGGAAGACATGCTCAACAGCTTGGGTTATGCGGTTTGGGGAAAACACGGTGCGGAAAAAGCGCTGCCCGTGTTCCAGCTCAACATCGCGGAACACCCGAAATCGGCCAACCCCTACGACAGCTTGGGGGAAGCACAGTTGCACCTGGGCGACAAAACCAACGCCCGCAAAAACTACCAGAAAGCCCAGGACATTGCGCCCAATTCACGCGTGGCCGAGATTCTAAAAAAGCTGGAAACGCCTTAATCAAGGCCCGGGTTCACCCAATTGAAACGCGGCAGAAGGCAAGGAACTAAAACCCGCGGCAAGCGGTATTTAAAACGGGCGTCTGCAACAGCTTGCAGGCGCCCGATGCGCACGGTGATTACTCCACAAAATCGTAGGTGGAACTCACGCGGTTAATGCGGTAAAGATTGGCCCAATCGCGGCCAGGCTGGCGAAAGGTGATCCATTTGCGCCACAAATCAATATTGATGTAAAACCCATTGCGATCCGTGGCGCGCAGGTACACCGTCCATTGATCTTTGTTGATTTGCTCGAAGGGGAAAACCCGACCGTCCGGTTTACGTTCCTCCCAGCGATTGCCCGATGTTTTAACAAAGCGGCCACCCTGGTAAAACGCCACATCCAAATTGTTGGTGGTGGCATAGTCATAGCATTGTTGGTTAACAGCCGCGCGACGCTCCGGCGTTTCCCGCGCCACACGCGCCTGATGTTCGGCAAGGCGCCGCTGGGCGGCCTCGAGTTGGCGAAGAATCTCGGCGCGACTTGGGCAACTAGGACACACGGAAAGAAGCGCGGTCAGGGCAATCACCTGGTTCGTCAGGGACATGGTTGCGGCTAAATTTTTATGAGTCCACCGCTCGTAGACGGCATGACCCATCTTACAGAGGGTCCCTTGGTCAATTCCGGCCTTGTCGTTTTTAAGAACATCCGCGAAACGCGTCGCATCGGCGGCCATGGCCTGTGCGACCAAGTCCTGCAGCGCGTTGCCTTCGGGCGTGTTTTCCAAGAAGTCAAGCGCTTCATCGAGGGGGATTTCCCCCTGTTGGAACTGTTCTACAAAAATCCAGGCCTCCGGGGAAAGATCGTCCCAGGTCACAACGGTTTCAGCATCAACCCAATCAGCACCCGATTCCACGACAGGAACCTTTTGGGCAAACAGACCGACCGTCATCAATAAGAAACAGGACAGGGCAACTTGGCATATTTTCATAGCGATATATCCTTGGTGATGGTTTTTGGGATCAATAAACGATAGGAACAAGCATCGAACTAGGTCGGAATTCAAAGCCCGTCTGCCTAATTCGCATCTCACTACTACCTACACGCGCACGAATCGCTATCTGCTCGATTTTTCTCACGATCTTTATTTTTTCTCACTTCAGCCGATCAAATAAAATACCAAGGCACTGCCTTTTTTCGCACAGGTCATCGCTGTCTGTTCGCAGGAACCAGAAGAAAAGAGGGCTGCACGGGTTAGTGTGCTTGTTAACCCAAAAACCCCGGCGCCGCTTCGCCCGCCGGGGTTTGATCATAGGTTATTTGGCCCGTGATTATTGCGGGGCGTCCGCGTCCCAAAGCGCAAGCACCTCGGCAGCGCTCAAGGCGCGTCGGTAATAACGCACCTCGTCCAGCAACCCGTCGAAGCGACTGACGTTGCCCATGCTGCCCAATTTCAAGGGGTGTTGGGTGGTAATCGCCACGGCGGGCGGACTTGCAGACTTCTTGAACTGACCATTTATGTACAGGGTCAGTTGGTTGCCCTCGCGTACCGCGGTCACCAGAAACCACTGACCCGGTACCACGCCGCTGTCAGCGATGGATAAGTTCAAGCCGGCGCCCCAGTTTTGACCGGCGGTGAAACGCAGGTGACCCTGATAGAAACCGAGCAAGAAACCATTGTCCCCATTCCAATCGCCCTTGGAGACGATGGTGTCGCCAAAGTCGGCGGAAAACGAGTCCAGGGTTTCGGGTTTGATCCAAGCACTGAAGGTGAAGTCACCGCTCGGGTTCAGTTCCGCCTGGTGCGCAACCGTGGCGGTGCCGGCGACGCTGTCTTCCAGATCGAGGGCCAGGTCGCGGATGCCGGAAGCGAAGGCGGCGGCCGGCAGGTCGGCGGCAGCACGTAGACGGCCCATCCCGCGCCCGTTGCCGTCAAGGCGCCAGCGCCCATCCACGTATCGGTCGCCGGCGGGTTGAACATCCTGGCGGATGCTCACATCCTCGATGTTGCCCTTGAAGGCATGGAGATGGCGGGGGTCCCCGATGTACAAGGGACTGTCATTACACGGCAAACCCTCCATTTGCGCGGGGTTCTCGGCACATGGAGCCGTTTGGCATGCGGGGTCAAAACCCACCGCAAAGTCGTTTTGGTGGACCACCTCGTTGCCGTCGATGAAAATCGCACGGTAACTGCCGTCAACCACGGCGGTAATCGTGTGCCAGGTGTCGGGTTGCAGATGGGTCAGCTCGGCTTGGAGACTTTTCGCGCCCCAGTTGGAGCCAAATGCGAAGCGCAGGCGGTTTTTCGTCAACAGCAAGCCGTAGTAGTTACATTCGTTCCAATTCCCCTTGGAGACGATGGGGACGGGATCGTAAAAGGTCACGCCGTTTTTAACCGGAAAGGCACCTTGCCAACGGATCCGCGCGGAAAGGGTAAAGCGTTGACCCACGGGATTGAGGCCCTGATGATGCCCCACGCGAACATACCCTCCCGGACCAAACAAGGCGTGGCCCTCCCCATCAAGCGTCACGTCCACGGCCAACCCGTGGTGTTGGTTTTGGCTTAAATCGTCGCCGGTGACGACGCCGTCGCGGTTAATCGGAAACACCGCGGTAGTGTTGGCGGCGTCGATCAAATCGTCAATCATGCCGGGCGACAAAACACCACGGTAGATGCGGGCATCAACCAGCTTGCCTTGAAACCAAGAACCGCCGTTACGACCGCCCAGGTACAGCCCATCGGCACCCAAACCGCTGGGACCGGACAGATTGGTCGGGGTCAGGGGTACTTCCTCCCCGTTGAGGAACATGCGGTAGCTGCCGCCGTCAATGATCGCGGCCACGTGGAACCAGTCCCCGTCGTGGAGCGAATGGTCCTGGGCGACCCAGAGTTTGTCGTCGCCGTGTTTGATGTGCAGGCGCGAATTATGGATGACGAGGTAGTAACCCCGCTCATTGGGATCGGTGGGGTGATCGGTTTTGAAGAACAGCGTTTGATCGGCGGTTGAAGCGCCGGCGTTGTGCACGCCCTGGACCACCAGGGTCAATTGGCCGGAGGAACCGTCGGCGTTGGGAACCGCGGCCAGTTTGGCGTCATCCGCGACGTGCAGGCGTGTTTCTTCCGCGATGGTCAGCGCGACACCGCCGCCGGCTTGACACGCGGAGAGGGTTCCGTTCACAAAGGTTGCGTGGTGGGCGTGGCCACTGGTATCGAAGGCGGTATCGCCCTCGGTCTCTTCCAATTTCCAAACGGCGCCCAGGGTGGCATCGAGGTAACGGCGGTTAATTTCCGCGCTGCTGAGCGCGCGCATTTCAACGCGTGGCTCGGCAATCAAACCGTCGAACCGACCACCGGCACTGTTGGCCAAGCGACCGATAAACAAGTCGAAGTTTTGGTCGCTCATGGTCCCCGGCACGTCGTCGCTTTGGGCCCGCAACACGCCGTCGACGTACAAGCGGTGACCGCTCGCATCCGCGGTACCGACGAGATAGTACCAGCGGTTGTCCAAAAGGAGGCTTTGGTCCAAAACAGCGCCGCGCGCCCAGAGGTCGCCGGCCACAAAACGCAGGTGGTTTTGGTAGAAACCCAGAAAGTACTGGTTGGTGGTGTTCCAATCACCCAGGTTGAGGATGCTTTGGGCGTCGGGGCCGGCGCTGTTGAGATCGCGGCCGTTGATCCAAGCCGATACGGTCACACCGTGGCCCACGGCGAGCAGGGAACCGTCCAGTTCGACCTTGAGGTCGTCGGACCGCGCGGGTGAATAGTCAAAGGCCCAACCGGAAGGCGCGGGTGCGAAATGGCCGGCGGGGTTGATGGGCACATTGGAAACGGGATGATTGGCGTAGCCGGAGGTATCGGCGAGCGACCAGTCGGCCCCGTCTTGGGCAAGGGTCCAGGCTCCGACGAGGGCGGCATCGCGGTAGAGCGCCGCGGCTTGGGCGGGTGAGGGAACGTAGTTGTAGAAACGAACCTCGTCCAGCACACCGTGGAAACGGTGGTTCGCCAAGGCGCCGATGGCGGCGAGGCCGCGCACGGCCGCTTGGCCCTGGAGGTTTTGCCCCACCGAAACCATGGGTTTTCCGTCGACAAAAACCGCGGCGGAAGCCAAACCGGCGCCGGTATCCACGGCCATCACCACGTGGTGGAAGTTGCCGTCGAACAAATCGGCGGGCGCGGCGAAGTCGTGGTAGTAGTTGGGGCCGAGTTGGACGCGCATGGTGCGGGTTCCGTTGGTAACCGCCACATCAAAACCGACGTCGCCGTCCCAACCAAACAAGGGTTGGCGTGCTGCGGTGGGGCTGGGTTTGACCCAAGCGGATACGGCGAAGGTGTCGCCCTGCAAAACAGGGTCGTCGGCCAAAGCCACGCTACCGGTGCCGTCCTGGCTCAAACCAAGACCGATGCGACCGTTGCCGCCCAAGCCGGCGCCGCCGTTCAGGGTGCCGCTTGGGGCGTTGTCGCCACCGGAAACCGCGGCCCCGCTGTGTTCCTCAAAGCGCCAGGCCGCTTCGAGGCCCTGTCGTTCCAGGACCGCCATGTGGCCCCAAGGCAGGTCGAGGTCCACCAACAGGCGACCGTTGCGCTCGATCAGGGGGGCTTGGACGGCGCGGGCGACGCCGTTTTCGTCAAAAAGGGTGACCTTGATGTCGTCGGTCTCTGCGGCGTCCCAACCAAAATTGCCGGGTCGCACGGTGATGATTTTGTTTTTGCCCAGCAAGTAACCGCGATGCAATTCGCGCGGTTCAAAGGGGTGGATCGCTTCCAACGCGTTGTAGGGATCCTGGGAGGCCACGTCGACGTAGGTGCTGTAAAGCATGCCGAACATCACGGTGTGGCGCATGTTGGCCATAACGTGGCGCGGCGAGGCCTCGGGGATGCGGAACGCCAGCGGGGTGGACAGCAAACCGGAGGAAATGCGGTGGGGCAGGTTGTCCTCGTGAACGTTCAAGACGCGGTGGTTGGCGGCGGCTTCCATTAAGGTATGGCTGGCGGCGCCTTCGTTGGTGATCACGAACTTGCCGGCGTCGTAGATTTGGTTCAGCAGATCGCGGTTAAAGGGCGCGGAGGCCTTAATCATTTCGATGGTGTCGCGGGTTTCGCCATTATCGAAAAATTCGAGGCTGTTGCTGTAGGGCGAATGGTACCCCTTGTGGATGTTGGCGCCGGAGAACAAGTCCCAGAAGATGCCGTCCACATCGAGGTGTTCCAACATCAGGTCGACGGCGGGTTGCAGGACCTGGTCGCGGAAGGGATCGTTGGCGGCGTTGGGCTCACCGTAGCGGGCGAAAAAGACCCGCTCCAGTTTGTACGCGTAGCGGGGATCCTCGTCCTCGCTCGGGTCATAGGTATGTTTGTATAAGTACCATTCTGGGTGGCCTTCCTCGTTGTGCGTGGCCGGATTTTCCGTGGTGAGGAAGCTGTTGAAGTAATAAAGAACCTTAATGTTGGGATCGATGCTTCGCACACGGGCGGCGGCCTGATTCACCAAGGCGGTGAGTTCGTTGTCGCCTTGGTTGCGGCTAATCGCATAGTGGAACCCATGGCCGTGGAGTTCGGTGCGCGCCGATTCATCCTCGCTCCAAGGATAACCGTCGGGCAAATGGTCCTGGGGAATATCGCCGTCGCGCACCGCGGCCACTACCAGGTAGCGCACGCGGTTGCGTTTCAAGCGTTCGGCAAGCAGGCCGAGGTCCATGTTCACCGCGGTGGTCGGCATGATGACCATCATGCGGCCGTCCATGGCATAGTTGAGGTTCCAGTCTTCGCGAATGCGGTTCATGGTGGGGAGATAATCGGGGCTGTCCGCGGGGTAGATCACCCAGTGTAGGGAAAGCGAGCCATTGGCGGGGACACGCAAATCGTGGCTGCCCATCACCGCGGCGTCGGGCTCGAGGTGGGATTCGTAATGGGTGCGCGCGACGTCTTGGGTCGCCAGCAAACCCAGCCCGGTGTGATGCCCTTGCAGGAATACGCTGGGATGGTTGGGTTGCAATTCATCCAACACCTGTTTGCCGCTCGCGGGCAGTTGCATTTGGCGGCCGGCCAGGATACCGAAAGCGGGCGAGGGCGCCGTGCCCGCAAACATGATGCGGTTTTCGAGGTGAACCCCCATGTCGGTCGCCGTGTGATTGGTCAAAAGGTCGTCGACGGTCACTTTTCCACCCAGCTTGGTGAAGGTGCGCACCAAGGTGAGTTGTTGGTCGAAGGTGGTTGCGGTCAGGACCCATTGTTGGTCGGGAATGACCGGATCGACACGGAAGTCAGACCAACAGTTGCTACAGTCGACTAAATCACGCGTTTCAACACCGCCGTTTTGGGTGCGAATCAATCGCCCGTTTACCGCGTAGGTTTCCCCGTTAAGGGAGACACGGGGCGCCGTGGTTTCGGTAACGGTGAAGGTGAAGGGCGTGTTGCCGGGGTCACGGGTGTAGCCGGCGGCCACCTCACCCACGGGCGGTAAATCATTGGAAAAAGCGGGGGTGGACCCGGTGACAACCGAGAAGCCGCAGAACACCAGGTCCCCGTTCCACTGGGTCGCGATGTTGCGAAACACCACCTGGTTGGTGCCGGTTTCCATGAGGTCGCCGACTTCAATTTGGAAATGGAACAGCTGTCCTTGATCGCTTTCAGCCGGCGGCCAAAAGGCGTCAAATCCGGCAGCAAAGGCAAAATCCTCGGCGGTGAATACCAACCAACCCGCGCCCCAGTTCCAGGGAACCAAACCACGGCGACGGCTTTGGTATTCCAGCGGTTTGTTGACCAGGCGCGATTGCAACCCATTGGCGGTGGTCACCATCGGGTCAACCCGGGTCCCGTTGACATCAATCTCCAAGGCGGGCCAGAGGAAGTGGTTGGATCCGGGATCCAAGCGCACTTCAAAGTCAAGCAACACACTCGCGGAGGCGGTAGCAAGGGTGACCGTGGTTTCCGTTTTGCATTTATCGGGCACGGTGAAGTCGGTGTGTGAAACGGTTTGAGCGGCGACACCAACCCCGACACAACAGCCAAGCAAAAAAATGAAACGGGACGCGATGTGCAAGGCGCTTTTGGGGCGGTTTAGGGGGTTGTGCTGATGGGTTACCGGTTTCTTAGCTTTCAACAAAGACGCAAAGGAAGAGGAATAGAGCTTCAAGGACAGGTTCTCCTGATGTGTGTTGGCAGAGGCGTGATAATGATAGGCGGGATGCGAAAGAGACACATAGCAAGGGACCTCTAAGAGACCACAAAAGCCACGACATTTGCCGACATTCAGTTCACCCTGAAAGGTCAAACCGACCTCAAGAATAGACCAAAATTTCAGCGTGCCACTTTTTTTTACAACACCTTTTCTCGATCACATTCGTTCCAACGACGGGCAGTTGTCTTGTCTTACCAACCCTTCACGTCCGTTTCGGGCAACAACCCGGTCACACATCGCTATTTTTTTTAAAAAAAGAAACCTTTTCCCTAAAAGCGCTAACGCAACCCAGGCGGTGGTTGCCTCGCAGCTAAAGGGAAAGCGCTGATCGCGGTCGGCCGCGGCGGCGTAGGTCGCAACGATGTGCGCCACTTTATGCCCAAAAACAGCGGCGACGGCGGCTCTCGGGACACCGTCCCCCTTTTTTGTGGCCGCGGGCCGGCAGGCCGGTTACATCCGCGCCAAAGGGGCTGACGTAATGGATTCAATCGGCAGTTGGCGGGGGACGCCGTTTTCGAATTTGAACAGGCGATCGGCAAGGCCGAAGTAACGGTCGTCGTGGGAGATGACCAGCAGGGTTTTGCCCGCGTCGCGCAGCTTGGGCAGCAGCTCGCGGTAAAACAGTTCACGGAACACCGGGTCTTGGTCGGCCGCCCATTCGTCGAACAGAATCAGTGAACGATCTTCCAGCAGGGTGTGGATGTAGGCCAGGCGTTTGCGTTGGCCCGCGGAAAGATCGGTGCGGGACAACACACCCGCCTCGCTGTGGACCTTGTGGTCCAGGCAAAGGTGTTCGAGGTAACGTTTCACCCGTGCGTCTTCCGGCGGTTCCCCCTCGGCGTCTAAGAGTTGGTCAAACAAATGGTAATCGGAAAAAACGGCGCTGAAATGGTTGCGGTACCAGTCGAGGTTGTCGGCATCGATGGGCACATCGTCCAGGTGGATCGAGCCCGCCGCGGCGGGGTACAATCCGGTTACCAGTTTGGCAAAGGTGGATTTACCACTGCCGTTACCACCGATGATAAACACGATTTCGCCGCGTTTGAAGGTCATGTCGATCGGGCCGACCGCAAAGGTGTAGTCGTCGCCCTGATCGGGATAACTGAAGCGCAATCCTTCCAAGCGCAGTTGTTGCCAATTGCCCGCGGCAACCGGTGGGGATGCGTCGGCTGCCTCGCGCAGCGGCGGCAGGTCCAAATCCTCAAATTGGCGCAAGGCGATGCGCCCGCGCGAAAAGGCGGGCAAGGCTCCGACCAGCGAGTTGAGCGGCCCGCGCAGGTAGATCAGCGTCAAGATGTAACCAATGACCACCTCGCGACCGGCACCTTCAACCAGGGGCGCCGCGAACAGCACCGTGGCCAGCACCGCGAACAGGATGAGGTTGTTCCAATTGTTGGAAACGATGCCGAACAAATCAGCTTTCATGCCGGTTTCGAACAGGCGATCCACCGTACCCTGGAACTGTTGGTTGTAAAAATATTGGGCGCGGCCGCGGTTGAGGCGCAACTCCTTACCGCCGTAAACCACCGAGCCGAAGTGGCGGAACAGGCGGTCGTAACGGCGGCGATTCTCTTCAAATAAGCCACGCATGCGCTGCAACAGTAACTGGGTGCCGCCAATGCCGAACACCAATAATGCCAAGGTGGCCACCAAAAACAAGGGCGACAACCAACCGAGGTAGGCAAAACCCAGCACGGCAATCATGGCGTTCATCGCAATCACCGGAACCATGCCAAAGGCCCAAGACAGATTGCCGATATCGCTGGTGAGCAGCGTGTAAATGCGATGGCTGCCAAGGGCTTCGACGGTCGCCAAAGGCGTGGCCAACACGCGCCGCACCATCATGCAACGCAGTTCGCGCACGATGTGGGCGCCGAGGCGATTGAGCAGGTTTTGAGACCAAACCCCTGATGCAAACAGAACCAACACCAAGCCGACAAACAAGGGCACCCCGCCCTGGAACTGCAAGTCGGGCGAAGCAACGGCATTGTTGATCAAAGCCACGAGCAACACGCCGAGGGCGGCACTAAAAACGTTGGCGGCCAGCGCGGAAAGCAACAGGACACGCGATTTACGAAACAAAGCAACAATCAGCGGCATAACGTCTCACTTGGTAATGCGGCGAGAGCCAAAAAAGACCCTCAACGGCGAAGCTCAGTGGGGCCGGCACCAAATATTTTTAACGCCTGTGCCGCACAACAAAGCATTCGGATGAATTCAAACCAACCGTTCTATCCTAAAACAACCAAAACCAAAAAAATTCACAAACCCACTTATTTCAAACCATTTTCGCCTTAGGATAACTAACCACAGAGACGCGAAAAAAACAAGCGCTCAGAAAACAACCAGAAAGCACCTTGCCGGCTCACAACCAAGCCGGAGGAGACTCACAAAAGCCTGACATTCTTACATAAGTCTTACAATATTAAAAGAAATTACGCCAAATAATTGAAATCAATCATCTTAATGATTTTCTTCATCTAAACCATTGGTAAAGGTGACCTATCACACGGCGCCTTGAAACGACAAAAGTTCATCAACTTTACCAACTGAATCGTCTCAGATGCTGCATTTTTTGGTTGTGACGCCGCGAACTTTGGTGGTAGGGTTTGCCCCAAGAGGAAACAACCGCACTTACCAATTTTCAAAAAGTCGCGAAAACTCAAATTTTTTTTTGCCTTTCCCGCCATCTTAGGGTCACGATTCCAGTTTGTGGACGCCCATTCATCATCATTTATTGATCTCATTAGATTTATTAGAGTTAATTCATACTCTGAGGTCCTTCCTATGACACTTCACGGTCTCACACACACGGCTTTTCCGGCCGAAACCTGCGCTCTTCGTAAATTTCACAACGTAAATCTCATCACCCTCTCGAAAACGAATACCGCTTCTCAAGCTTTCTCACAACTCGTCCCTTTTCTCAAGGCTCGTATCCGTCACGAGGGCGCCTTTTTGTTGCGCGGCTTCGACTGGCGCACACCCGATGATTTCCAAAACTGCTTGCGCGCCTTTGACCTGCCCCTGCTTGGCTACGATTTTGGCTCAACGCCCCGTAGCGAACTCGCGCAAGGCATCTACACATCCACCGAATATCCCGCCCACCAAGCCATCCCCCTCCACAACGAGCAGGCCTACACCACGCGCTGGCCCGATTTGATTTGGTTTTTTTGCCAAACCGCGGCGGCAAGCGGCGGTGCGACGCCCCTGGCCGACAGCCGTCGCGTCTACCGCGAGCTGGACGCCGAGGTGCGCGAGACCTTTGAACGCAAAGGCCTGATCTACGTGCGCAACTACGACGACGGTCTCGACGTGCCCTGGCAGAAGGTCTTCGCCACCGAGGAGCCCAAGGCGGTTGAGGCTTACTGCGAAGCGCAAGGCATCGAATGGACCTGGACCGAGGGCGGCCTGCACACGCGCCAGCGTTGCCAAGTCACCACGGAACACCCCGTTCGCGGTGAAACGGTGTGGTTTAACCAAGCACACCTGTTCCATGTTTCCGCCCTGGAGCCTCAGCTCCGTGAGCTGTTGGTGTCGATTGCGGGCGAGGAGAACCTGCCCCGCAATGTGATTCATGCCGACGGGTCCCCCATCGATGAGGACCACCTCAACCATATTCGCGCGGTATACGCGGACGTCGCGGTTGCCTTTCCCTGGCAAAACGGCGATCTGCTGATGTTGGACAACTTACTCTATGCCCATGGGCGCCAGAGCTTTAGCGGCGAACGCCGCGTGCTCGTCGCCATGGCCGCTGTCTAACCCGCGTTTATTTACCACAAACAACCTAGGTTCCCACGCGCCGAAACGGCAACAGGTCGGCTCGCGCGGTAACCTTTTCCACTCCAGACGTTTACCGATGAATGCTGTTCCCGGACGTCGTATTAAAGGTGCATCATGACGCATGAATTGTTTGGTTCGGCGACGAACCTGGTCACCCGTTTGCGCGATTTGGCAGATAACCAAGGTGAAAAACCGGCTTTCGATTTTTTAAACGAACAATCCCTCGAAACCACCCAGCTTCGTTTTTCCGATTTGGATTTACGCGCGCGGGCCGTCGCGGGCGCGATCCAGCAAGCGGGCATCCGTGAGCGCGCTTTGCTGCTGTTTGACCGGCCCGGCGATTTTGTCGGCACCTTCTTCGGTTGTCTTTACGCCGGCGTGGTCCCGGTTCCCGCCTATCCGCCCACGGCCAACCCCGCCCATTGGCAACGCTTGGAACGCATCGCCGTTGACGCCGCCGTGGACGGCCTGTTGAGCAGCAGCAAATTGTTGCCTGCCATTGAAAGCGCGCTGCAGCACAAACCGACTTTTTCTCGGGTTCGCTTGCTGGCGGTTGATTCGCTGGACGATTCAGCCGCGTCCTTTTGGCAACCCCCGACCTTGAGCGGGGACAGCCTCGCCTTTTTGCAATACACCTCCGGTTCAACCGGCGATCCCAAGGGTGTCCAGGTAACCCACGCCAACCTGATGGCCAATATCGGAACCTTCGGTCGCGAATTCGGTTTTCACCGCGAGAGCCACATGGTGAGTTGGTTGCCCCTGTTTCACGACATGGGTTTGATTGGTTGTATGCTGGGGCCGGCCATCGTGGGCTGCCGCGCGTTTTTAATGTCACCCACCTCCTTCATCAAAAACCCGGTGCGCTGGTTGCAATCGATTACCCGTTTCGGCGGCACCATCAGCGGCGGCCCCAACTTCGCCTACGACCTGTGCAGCCACAAAATTACCGAAGAACAACAAGCCGCGTTAGACCTCTCCACCTGGGAGGTAGCCTTTAACGCCTCCGAACCCATTCGTGCCGCCACCTTAAAACGGTTCGCCAAACGTTTTGCAGCCGCCGGCTTGCGCGGCAGCGCGCTCAAACCCAGCTACGGCTTGGCCGAGGCGACCCTGTTCGTGTGTGGCGTCGCCACCAACAGCCTAGCCGAAACACGCACGGTTTCGGCCAAAGCGCTGGCCGCCAATCAAACCGCACCGGAACCCGTCGACGCGGCGGATCGTTTGGAGCTGGTCGCCTCGGGCCGCATCAACCGCGACCAACAGGTACGCATCGTTGCGCCGGAATCCCTGGAAACGCGGCCCGACGGCGAGATCGGCGAAATCTGGGTGCAGGGCAGCGGCGTCACCCTCGGTTACCGAAACCGACCGGAACAAAACCAGCGCGACTTTGCCGCGCACACCGCCGAGGGCGACGGGCCTTATCTGCGCACCGGCGACCTGGGTTTTGTCCAGGCGGGTTCGCTGTATGTCACCGGCCGCATCAAAGATTTGCTCATTTTCAACGGGCGCAACCTCTACCCCAGCGACATCGAACACACGGTGGAACGCACGGCACCGGGCCTGCGCCCCGGTTGCGGCGCGGCCGTCAGCGTCGCGGGCGAAGCGGGTGAAGAATTGGTCATCTTGCAGGAGATCGCGCCGCGCCACTTTGATGAAAGCCGCGCCGACGACACGGTGCAAGCGATCCGGGAAAAGGTGTGGCACCTGCACGGTGTCCAACCCGTCGCGGTGGTTTTGTTGCCCCCCAAAAGCATCCCCAAAACGTCCTGCGGCAAATTACAGCGCTACCAAGCCCGCCGAGGATTTTTGGATCGTGCCTGGAAACCGGTGGCGGCCTGGCATAAAACGGAGGCAACCGCGACGGCCGAGATCACCGCGCCCGCGGCGACACCGCGACTCGGCGACATCCACCGCCTGACCCGGGAACACCTCGCAGCCACCATGGGTCTGTCCAACGCGGGCGCCTTGCCGGGCAGTCAAAAATTATTCGAACTGGGTCTTGATTCCATCGGCGCACTTGAATTCAAAGGGCGCTTGGAAGACGAATTCAACTGTGAACTCGAAGCCGGCTTGGTGTTTGATTACCCGACCATCGACGATCTGGTCGCGCACCTCGCCGAAACGTGCGGGCTTCAGCCACAACCAACCCAAAACGACGCCGATTTGGACGCCATGAACGAAGATCAGCTTGCCGAATTACTCGCGCAAGAACTCGGTAGCAGCCAAGGCGGGCGCTGATGACGGGAACCACCGACCGGCGCCGCCTGCTCCAGGAAGCCATTCGCGAGATCCAACGCCTCAAGCAGGTCAACCGCGACCTTGGTCAACGGCAACAAGCCCCGTTGGCGATTGTCGGCGGCGCCTGTCGTTTCCCCGGCGGGATCAATACCCTGGCGGATTTTCACCGCCAGCAGCAGGAAGGCCGCTCGGCGGTGTCGCGTCTGTGCGATCACCCGCGCTTCGCGGACCAAAGTAACGACCCCACCTTGGCCGGCTTACACGCGGCCTTGTTGGAGACAGACCCGTCCGACCCGGTAGAACCGTTCGACCCCGTCGAACTGTTTGACGCAAACTTCTTCAACATCCCGGCCCGCGAGGCGGCGCTGATGGATCCCCACCAGCGCCTGTTGCTGGAAGTCGCCCATCACGCGCTGGAAGACGCGGGCCTCACCCGCGCCGGATTGGCGGGAACGGAAACCGGCGTGTTCGTCGGCACCGGCAGCCTGGACCACGCCCTGCGTTTGGGCGGTATCAAAGACCCCGATAGGGTCAACGCCTACACCGGCACCGGCGCCGCGCTCAGCATCAACGCGGGTCGCCTTTCCTACGGCCTAGGTCTTACCGGCCCCAGCATGGTGGTAGACACCGCTTGTTCTTCCAGCCTGGTTGCCATCCACCTCGCCTGTCAGAGTTTACGCCGCGGCGAATGCCGTACCGCAATCGCCGCCGGCATCAACCTGATCCTCGCGGCAACCTCCAGTCAGGCGCTGGCCGCCGCGGGCGTGCTCTCGTCTTCTGGTGCCTGCCATACCTTCGCGGCGGCCGCCGACGGTTATGTTCGCGGCGAAGGCTGCGCGGCGCTGATCCTCAAAACCTTGAGCGATGCAGAAGCCGACGGCGACACCATCCTCGCGGTGATTCACGGCAGCGCCACCAACCACGACGGCGCCAGCAGCGGCCTGACCGCGCCCACCGGGCCGGCCCAGGCCCGCGTCATCGAACGCGCGCTGGCCGACGCGGGTTTAAGCGCGGACGACATCGATTACATCGAAGCCCACGGCACCGGCACCCAACTCGGCGACCCAATCGAGGTCAACGTCTTGGGCCGTTTGTTCGGCCGAAAACATCCCGTCGCGATGGGTTCGGCCAAAACCATCATCGGCCACCTGGAAGCGGCGGCGGGCATTGCCGGCGTTTTGCGCACGGCGCTGGCGCTCCACCACGGCAGCCTCCCGGCCCACCTGCACTTCGACGAACCCAATCAGCACATCCCCTGGGCCAAACTCCCCCTGGAAGTGAACACAAAAAGCAAACCCTGGCCACAACGCAACCGCCCACCTTACGCGGGTGTCAGCAGCTTCGGCATCGGGGGCAGCAACGCCCACCTGGTACTGGGCGGCTACCAACCGCCAAAACCAACCGAAGCCGACCGGCAACCGGAGCGACCGGCGCTGGAACTGCTCACCCTTTCCGCCCACGGCCCGGCCGCCTTGGCATCCCTGGCTCAAAGCTACCGCGACCGCGCGGATTTGGCGGACTTGGTTTATGGGGCGCGCCATGATCGCGACCACTTCCCCACCCGTTTGGCCCTACTCGGCAAAGACGCCGACGAACTGCGCGCGCAATTGGATCATGTCATTATTAATATGTCCAAAACCGAAAACGCACCGTTGCCACCTCGGCGCTTGGCGATGATGATCGGCGGGCAGGGCACCCAATACGCGGGCATGGGTTTGGGTTTGGCGGCGGCGCATCCGGTTTTCCGCCAATCCATGGACCGCTGCGCCGCGATCTTGCATCAAATGTGTGACGTCGCACTCCACGAAATCCTCGCCGACCCCGAGCGCTTGGCACAAACCCAGTACGCGCAACCCGCCATTTTTTGCACCGCCTACGCCACGGCCAAACTGTGGCAACACTGGGGTTTAGAACCCGAAGTGGTGTTCGGCCACAGCGTCGGCGAATACGTGGCGGCCTGTTTGGCCGGCATTTTTAGCCTCGAAACCGCGGTGTCCCTGGTGGCCGCGCGCGGGCGCGCCATGCAGGCGGTACCGGTCGCGGGCGCCATGGCGGCGATCCATCGCGACGCGCCGCGGACCCGCGCTTTATTGGAAGCAATGGGCCGTGACCTCGATATCGCGGCGGTGAACAGCCCCAAACAAACGGTGGTGGCGGGTGACCGCGATGCGGTAACAGACTTCCTCAACCAATTGAAACAAAAGGGCATCGGCGGCAAACTTTTGCCCGTGGGTTTTGGTTTCCACTCATCGCTGATGGAACCGGCGGCGGCGGCCTTTGCGGCCGTCATCGAAAAAGCCGTGTTTTCCCCGGCGACCAAACCCATCATTAGCAACCTGACCGGGCGCCTGGACAACGGCGCGATGCAAACACCGCAATACTGGATCGACCACATTCGCCAACCCGTTTTGTTCGCGGCCTCGTTGCAACAGGCGGCGGAAATGGGCGTTAACTGCTTTTTGGAAGTGGGCGCGGTTTCGGTGTTAACCGGCTTAGCTCGCCAAAACCTTCCCGACCCCTCATTGCAATGGTTGCCAGGACAGAAACAAAAATCCAAAACGGACGCTGCAGCGGCGTTGCATCCGTTGTTTTCCGATCTGGGACGCTGGTACACGGCCGGCGGCAACGTCGATTGGAACGCTTTTGACAGCCACCACGCCAAGCCGACGAATCGCCCCAAAGCCCCGCTTTACCCGTTCCAACAGGAGCGGTTCCCGTTGATCGGCAAAAGCGGCGTTAAGACGCAAGTCAAAGAAACCGCGCCGGTCGAAGCAAGCAGTTCGGTATTGGACGGTATTCTCACCCTGCTGGCCGACGTGTTGATGATCCCCAAACATAGCATCGACCCTGACAGTTCGCTGTTGGAACTGGGCAGCGATTCGGTCGCCCTCGCGGACGCCGCCCAAAAACTAGAGCGCAAGTTTAAGGTACAACTTCAGTTACGCCAATTTTTTGAAGACCTGCACAGCCCGCGCCTGCTCGCGGAACACATCGCCGCCCGCACCCCCGCCGCGACGGTACCGGCCGAACCCGAGCCGGCCGCCACCCGTTTGGACGCGGGCGACGATGCGGTCGCGGTTCTGTTCCAGCAACAGCTCGACATCATGCAACGGCAACTCGCCGTTTTGGAGCAACGGCAACTCGCCGTTTTGGAGCAACGGCAACTCGCCGTTTTGGAGCAACGCCAACTCGCGGTGCTGGAACAACGCGGTGCCGCGCCCCAACCCGCGCGTGCCGAGGCACCCAAGCTAGCCAAAACACCACCCCAAAAAGCGGGCGCCGCCACCCTGCCCTTCGGCGGCTTGAACCTGAACCGCGGCCGACTCAGCGAACAACAGCAGGCCCACCTGGACAGCCTGACCACGGCCTATACGGCACGAACCGCCGCGTCCAAAGCTTACGCGGCCAAAAGTCGCAACCAACTCACCGACAACCGCGCCTCGGCCGGCTTCCGCTTTTCCACCAAAGAAATGCTGTACCCGATTGTGGCCGACCGCTCCCAAGGCGCGTATTTCTGGGATTTGGACGGCAACCGCTTTATCGACATCACCATGGGTTTTGGCAGCAGCCTGCTCGGCCACCAGCCCGATTGTGTGACGGCTGCCTTGCAAGAAACGCTGGCGCGGGGTTTCCAAATTGGGCCGCAATCCGCGCTTGCGGGCGAAACCGCCGCCTTGCTGTGCCGCTTAACCGGCACGGAACGCGCGGCGTTCCTCAACTCGGGCACGGAAGCGATCATGACCGCCTGCCGCTTGGCCCGCGCCAAAACGGGGCGCGCCAAAATCGCGATGTTCGCCGGTTCCTACCACGGCCACGGCGACGCCACCCTGGGTTCGGCCGACGAACAAGGCCGCACCATCGCCCCGATCGCGGGGATTCCCGACAGCGCGGTGGCCGACATGGTAATCCTGCGCTACGGCGATGACGCGGCCTTGACGTTCATCGAACAACATGGCCGTGAACTGGCGGCGGTTCTGGTCGAACCGGTGCAAAGCCGCAACCCGGCGCTGCAACCCCGCGCCTTTTTGCAGCGCCTGCGCACGCTGACCCGCGCGGTGGGCTGTGCGCTGATCTTTGACGAAATGATTACCGGTTTCCGCTGCGCGCCGGGCGGTGCGCAAGCCTGGTTTGACGTCCACGCCGACCTGTGTACCTACGGGAAAATCGCGGGGGGCGGCATGCCGATCGGCGTGGTCGCGGGCGATGCGGCCTTTATGGACGCCCTCGACGGCGGGACCTGGCAATACGGCGACGCCAGTTACCCGGCGGCGGACACCACCTTCTTCGCGGGCACCTTCTGCAAACACCCGCTCACCATGGCGGCCGCCCACGCGGTGCTTCAACACATTGAAACGGCCGGGCCGGCCCTGCAAGACGGGCTCAACCAACGCACCGCCGCTTTCGCCGAACAGCTCAACCAATGGTTCGCAAAAGAACAGGTCCCGATTCGCATCGACCACTTCGCCTCGCTGTTCCGCTTCAACTTCCAGCAAAACCTCGACCTGTTTTTCTACCATCTGGTCCACCAAGGGGTGTACATCTGGGAAGGGCGAACCTGTTTCTTCTCCGCGGCACACACCGAGGCCGATATCGCGGCCGTCGCCGACGCGGTCAAACACGCGGTCCAGGAACTGCGCCGCGGTGGTTTTTTGCCGGGCTCAGCCGGATCAAACCGCGCGGAGGCGGTAACACCCAAATCGGGAAACAGCCGCTTTCCCTTGTCACGTGCGCAACAGCAAATGATGCTGGGCGTCGCCCGCGACCGTCGCGCCGACAGCGCCTACCACCTCAGCGCCGACCTGGATCTGAACGGCAGACTCGACCGCATCCGTTTGCAAGCCGCCTACCGCGCGGTGCAACAACGCCACCAAGCACTGCGCCTGCGCAACGACGGCGAACACCAATGGGCCGTTGAGGAAACCAACGGGATCACCTGGTTCGATTTGCGCGAAACAGCCGATCCCGACGCCGCCTTGCGCCAAAAGCTTGAGGAAGCGGCGCAACAGGTTTGGGATTTGCGCGAACAAGCCCCCTGCCGCGCACTGGTCTTCCAACTTTCGGAAGAAAAAGTCCGCCTGCACCTGCGCCTGCACCACGTGGTCGCCGACGGTTGGTCGGCCGGTTTGGTGCTGCACGATCTATGGTCGGCCTACGCGGGCGAAACCTTCGACGCACCGGCCCCTAGCTTCCAAAACTTCTTGACCGAAACGGGCGGCGTCGATCCACAACAACGCGCCTACTGGCTGCAACGGTTCCGCGGGCATCGCTTTGCCAACCCCTTCCCGGTCCGCGACCGGCAAGCCACGCGCTACGCGGGTCGCCGCACGGGCTTCACCCTGCCCGCGGCCGCGATCAAAACCACCGCCGCCGCGCGACGGGCCACGCCGTTTATGGTGCTGCTCACCGCCTGGTGTCGCCGTTTGCAACAGGTCGCCGAAACCCGTGATTGGGTCATCGCCACGCCCAGCACCGGCCGCAAAGGCGCCCATCAAAACGCGGTGGTCGGCTACTGCACCCACCTCCTGCCGTTGCGCGCCAACCCCGGCGGTGACAACTTCGACGAACAACTGGACGCCACCCGAGCCCAAGTGCTTGAGGCCTTTGAAAACGCCGATGTGCCCTTCGCCGATTGGTTCGAGGCGCTGGCCCGCGAACAAGGTCCCACGCCCGCGCCGCCCGCGTTGTTTAACTATGAAAAGGCACCGACCCTGCCCAAGCTGGAAGACCTTGCCGTCACTTTTGCCGGCGGCAGCGTCGCCTACAGCGCCTTCCCGATCATCCTGAACGCGGTCGATTGCGGCGATCACTTCGTGTTGGCATGCGAATACCAAACGCGGTACTTCGACGCGGCGACCATCGCCGCGTTGTGCGAGGGTTTACGCCGCGACCTCAGCCAAGCCAACGAGACCCCCGCCCAAGTTGTGCCCGCAACCCCCGCGCCCCAAGCCAACCAGGCGCCAAGCGAACCCGGCTTGACCCTGAGCCAAAAGCTGGCGGCCCATGCGGCGGCCTGCCCCGAACAAGCGGCGCTGTCCGACGGGCAAACCACGCTGACCTATGCCGCGCTCTACCGCCGTGTGCAACACTTGGCCGCGGATCTACGCCGCCGCGGCATCGGACCCGAAAAACGGGTTGCCGTCGTGGCGGAGCCGTCAATCGCGCGCCTGGGCGCCTTGCTCGCGATCTGGCACAGCGGCGGGGTCGCGGTCGTCATCGACGCCGATCAGCCCGAGCCACGACGTCGCGCCATGTTGCAACGTCTCCCGATCCACTGCCACATCGGCACGGGACAAAGCGGAGCACTTGACCTGCAGGGTTGGTGGCACGAGGCTGATCAAAGCGAATCCACCCCGTGCGACCCGGTCGCGGTCGACGCGGCCAACGCGGTGTACCTGGTCCACACCTCCGGCAGCAGCGGCCCCCCCAAGCCGGTATGTGTCACCCACGGCGCCTACCAACAGGTGCAGGCGGACCTCATCCAACGCTACGCGGTCCAACCCGGCGACCGTGTGCTTCAATTGGTGGGACTGCACTTCGACGTGGCCATGGCGGATGTGGCCCTCGCCCTCGGCGCGGGCGCCTGCCTGGTACTCGCCCCCAAAGATTGCCTGCGCGACGGCGAACAAACCACGGCCTTCCTCGCCGCACAACGCATCAGCCACGTACAAATCCCGCCCTCGGCCTTGGCCCACTGGCCCGAAACCGATTTGCCCAACCTGCGTCACCTGGTGCTCGGCGGCGAAACCTGTCCGCCCGCGCTCCTCACCCGTTGGGCCGCGGGCCGCACCCTCCACAACGCTTACGGCCCCAGCGAAACCACCATTACCGTCTGCGCCGACCGCTATGGCGACGACCAAAGCTGGACCCTCGGGCGTGCCTTGCCGGCCTGCCGACTAACCTTGGTCGACGCGCGCGGTCAAGCCGTTGAAGCCGGTACGCCGGGCGAGCTGCTGATCGGCGGTCCCACCTTGGCGCGCGGTTACGCGGGCGATGCGCGCCGCACCGCCGCCACCTTCCGCCCCGACCCCTTCAGCACAGAACCCGGCGCACGGGTTTACTACAGCGGCGACCGCCTCGTCGAAAGGTCGGACGGCCGTCTCGAATTTTTGGGGCGCCTGGACCGCCAGATCAAATGGCGCGGCTTGCGCATCGAACCCGGTGAAATCGAACAGGTGTTGCAACAATGCCCCGGCGTGGCCCAGGCCGCGGTGGTTTTTGACGCCGAGGCCCAACGTCTCGACGCCTATGTCGCGACCGCCGGCAACCGACCCGAACCCGCGCGCTTGCGCCAAGCCTTGGCCGAGTTGCTGCCGGCAACCCATATGCCGAGCAGCGTGCAGGTGCTTGAGGCCTTCCCGCTCACCGTCAACGGGAAACTGGACATCGCCGCGCTGCCACAAGCGACCACCAACCCACACCAACCGCTGCAAACCCAGACGGAACAGCAAATTGCACTAGTCTGGCACGAGCTGCTGCACGGCGCCGCCGTCGGCGCGGACAGTCACTTCTTCGAACTCGGCGGCCATTCCTTGCTGGCCGGCCAAGTGCGCACCCGCTTGCGGGAACGCTTCGGCATCGACCTGGAACTGCCGCTGCTGTTTGAGCATCCCGTTTTGGCCGATTTGGCACGGGTCGCCGACCAACACCAACGCCGCGCCCACAAAACCCTGACCCCGGCCCCCGCCGACGCACGCATCCCACTGTCATCCCAGCAACAACGCCTGTGGTTCCTCGACCAATTCGACGGCCCGAGCGCCACCCACAACATGCCGCTCGCCCTGCGCCTCAAGGGTCAGTTGGATCGCGACGCGCTGAACGCCGCCGTCGCCGCGCTCAACCAACGCCATCCGATGCTGTGCAGTTTTGTAGCCGTTGACGCGGGTTCCGGTTTCATCGCGATGGATCCAAGCCGCGCCGCCGAGGTGTGCGCTTTTGACCTCACCCCGCTCGACCCGGACCAACGGGAACGGGAACTCCAGCGCCAACTTGCCGCGCAAAGCCAAACCCCGTTCCAACTGGAACAAGGTCCCCTCGTGCGCTGGGCGCTTTTTGCGCTCAGCGAGGAGGAACACGTCCTCTCGCTGACACTGCACCACCTGATCGCGGACGGTTGGTCAATGGGCGTGTTGCTCGGCGACCTGACCGCGGCTTACAACGCCGCGTGCGCCGGATCCCAACCCAACAACCGCGCCGAGGGTTTGCAGTACCGCGACTTTGCCTACCACCAACAGCACCGGTCGAACGCGGCGGTTTCGGAACGGTTTTGGGCCGAAACCCTGGCCGGTCTGCCGCCGCTGCTGGCATTGCCTACCGACCATCCCCGTCCCTTACAACAGAATTACCAGGGCGCGTTGCGCCCGGTCCATTTCCCGCAAACCCTTGCGGTCCAAGTTGATCGTCTGGCACAACACGAGGGCGTCACGCCTTTTATGGTGCTGCTCGCCGCCTTTAACCTGTTGCTCGCCGACTGGTCCGGCCAAGCCGATATTGCGGTTGGTACGCCGGTCGCGGGCCGCGATCACGGTGACCTGGAACAGGTCGTCGGTTTGTTCCTCAACACCCTCGTACTCCGCAACCACGTCCATCCCAAACACAGCTTCGCCGAACTCTTGGCCACGGTGAAACGCAACAGTCTTGCCGCCTTCCAGCACGCCGACACCCCCTTTGAACGGGTGGTCGACCTGCTCCAACCGGAGCGCAGCCTGGCCCACGCGCCGCTGTTCCAGGTGATGTTCATCCTCAACAACGCGCCCTTGCCGCCGCTCACGCTGGACGGCCTCGAAGCGACACCCATCGACCAGGCGGGCACCCGCTCCGAGTTCGATCTCACCCTCTCGCTGCGCCAAACCGAAAACGGCTATCAAGGCGACCTGGAGTACCGCACCGACCTGTTCGAACCGGCAACCATGCAACGCCTGTGCGAAAGCTTGGCCCAAGTGCTCGGCCAGGTTTGCCGCCACCCGGACCGGCCGCTGTCCAACCTGACCCTGATCCCGGCCGCGGAACAACAGCAGTTGCGCGCCCTGGGCAGCGCGCCGCCCCTGCCACCCGCGGCACTCACCCAAAACATCGCTGCCCGCTTCGAGGCATGGGCCGCCCGCCAAGGCGCGGCCGCGGCGGTCGTCGACAACGGCAATGCCCTGAGCTACGCCGCCCTCAACCAGTCGGCCAACCAACTGGCCCATCACCTGGGCACGCTGGGACGCGCGCCCGAAAGCCAAATCGGGATTTGCCTGCCGCGCGGGGCCGCCACGGTGATCGCGGTGCTCGCCTGCCTCAAAGCCGGCCAGGTCTACGTGCCACTGGATCCGCGTTTGCCCGCCGCCCGCTTGGCGAGCATGGTGGAACACGGCAAGGTGCGCCTGCTGATCACCAACAACGAAACCGACGAACAGGCGCGCCAATTCGGCCGCGCCACGCTGAACCGCGACACCGCCGCCGCCATCATCGCCCGCCAACCCGAGCACAACCCGGACTTGGTGATCGACCCCGACCGCGCCGCCTATGCGGTGTTCACCTCCGGTTCGACCGGCACACCCAAGGCGGTGGTCAACACCCACGGCGCCCTGGCAAGCAGCGCGGCCGCGTGGTTGCAAGCCTACGACCTGCAACCCCACCACGCCCACCTGCAGATGGCCGCCTTCTCTTTCGACGTTTGGGGCGGCGACCTGATCCGCGCCTTGTGCAGCGGCGGGCGCCTCGTGCTTTGCCCGGCCGAAACCTTGCTCGACCCCCCCGCGTTGTACACCCTGCTGCGCGAACAGGCCGTGAGCCACGCCGAATTCGTGCCCGCCGTCTTGCGCCACCTGGTTCAGTGGGTCGGCGACACCGGGCGGCGGCTCGATTTCATGACGATGATCATCACCGGTTCCGATCTGTGGTACGCCCGCGATCAAGCCGCGCTGGAAGCGGTTTGCGGCGCCGAAACCCGGCTGGTCAACAGTTACGGCCTGACCGAGGCGAGCATCGACTCGACCTGGTACCAACCCCAACGCGGCACCGCCGCCGACGACGCGGTTTTACCCATCGGCACGGCCTTCCCCGGCGTGGAAACCTGGGTGCTCGACCGCTTCGGCCGCCTCACCGCCACCGGCGTGGTCGGCGAACTTTACATCGGCGGGCCCGGCTTGGCCCGTTGCTACGGCGGCGACCCCGCCAAAACCGCGGCGGCCTTTGTGCCCCATCCCTTCAGCGACACGCCGGGCGCCCGTCTTTACCGCACGGGAGACTTGGCGAGACGGGGTCGCAACGGCTGTCTTGAATTGGTCGGTCGCCGCGATCAACAGGTCAAAATTCGCGGGTTCCGCATCGAAACGGCGGACATCGAAGCACACCTGACCGCCCACGACCAAGTCCAAGTCGCGGTGGTTCAGGCCCGCGGCGACAGCCACCACCGTTTCCTGGTTTGCAGCTACACGGGTTCGGCCGACAGCGACAGGTTACGCGCCTGGCTGGCCACGCGGCTGCCCGACTACATGGTCCCAAGCGTGTGGCAGCACCGCGACAGCATGCCGCTGACCGCCAACGGCAAAATTGATCGCTTGCGCTTGGCCCAAATGGAGATCGCGGCGACGACGGAGAAGGAAACAGAACCCGTTGCCGCGCAAGGTCCCGCCGCGGTGTTGCAGCGCATTTGGCAAGAACTCCTGCCGCAAAAAAACATCGGCCCCAACGACAACTTCTTTGCCGCGGGCGGCGATTCCATCCTCAGCCTGCAAGTCGTCGCCAAGGCCCGCCACGCCGGCCTAACCCTCACCGCCAAGGACATCTTTGAACACCAAACCCTCGCCGAACTGGCACGCGTCGTCACCGTCGAGGAGGACGCGGCAACCGAGGTGCTCACGCAACAGGCCGTGTCCGGCCCCGTCGCGTTAACCCCAATCCAAATTTGGTTTTTCCAGCAGCGTTTGCCGCGGGCACACCACTTCAACCAAGCGCTCTTGTTCGAACAACAAACCCCGCTGGACACCGCGCTGACCCGCGCCGTCCTGACCCACCTCGCCAACCACCACGACCAACTGCGCGCCCGCTTCAGCCAAGACGCGCTCGGCGCGGTGGTGCAGTGGTTACCCGAACAAGAAACCGCCGACCTCGTGGAAACGGTCGCCTTGGGTGACCTGGGCGATTGGGACGAAACCCGTCGCCGCGCCCACATCGCCGCGCGTTGTGCCGACCTCCAAAGCGGCCTCGATCTGGAAAAAGGCCCGGCCCAACGGGTGTTTTTGTTGGATTGCGGCACGGCCCCCTCGCTGCTCTTGTGGGTCTGCCATCACCTGATTGTCGACGGTGTTTCCTGGCGCATCCTGCTCGAAGACTTTATGACGGCCTACGCCCAAGCGGCCGCCGATCAACCCCTTGCACTGCCCGCAAAATCCCTTTCCTTCCAACAATGGGCGCAACAGCAACAGGCCGCCGCCCGCGCCGACGAACGCCGCGAGGAACTGGCCTACTGGCAGGCGGCACTGCCCAAAAACCCGACCCTCCCGGTCGACCATCCCAACGGAACCAACCACCACGCCGATTTGGCCTTGGTGCGCGAGTCCCTGGACGCGACCGGCACCGCGCAACTGCTGCATGAGATCCCGCAAAGTACCGGTCTGCCGCTGCAAACCCTGCTCTCCGCCGCCGTCGCCGCCGCATTGGCGCAATGGAGCAACGAGGACGGTGCCTTGCTTGAAGTAGAGAGCCACGGACGCGGCAACAGCGATGTGGCGCGCACCGTGGGCTGGTTCACCGCGATTTATCCGCTGTGGTTACCCGTCGACGGCGACCTGGACCGCTTGCTCAAGGAAACCAAGGAACGCCTCAAGGCCGTCCCCAACGACGGTCTCGGCTTCGGTCTGCTGCGCACGCTGCACCCCGACCCCGCCGTGCGTGCCGCCATGGCGGCGCTGCCGCAACCGCGGGTGGGTTTTAACTACCTCGGCCAGCTGGACGGCGTCCTCGACGCGGACACCCCACTACAACCCGTCGACGACCTGCTGCTCGGCGACATCCACCGCGACAACCCACGCTCGCTCGAACTGGAAATCACGGCCCAGGTCCAGCACGGCCGCCTGAGCTTCCTGATCGACTACAGCGCCGCCCGCTTCGAGGCGGCCACCATCGAAGCCCTGCGCGACGAACTGAAACGCGGCTTAACCGCCCTGATTACCCACGCGCTCGCCGACGACACGCCCACCTTCACCCCTTCCGACTTCCCCAACGCGGACTTGGCCCAGGACGATCTGGACCAACTGCTAACCTTTTTAGGCTGAACACGATGACAACCACCACGCTTTCCAAAACCAACATTCACTCGATCTATAATCTGTCGCCGCTCCAAACCGGGCTGCTGTTCCACGCGATTGAAAGCGAGGCCGACAGCCCGTACCACGCCCAGCACACCTTTGCGGTGGAAGGCGCGCTTGAGCCGGCGTTGTTTGCGCAAGCGTGGCGCACCTGTTTGGCCCGTCATCCCATCCTGCGCTCCGCCTTTTTCTGGCAGCAGGTACGGCAACCCATCCAAATCGCCGCCAAGGAAGTCGACCTCCCCCTCCAGCACCACGACTGGCGGGATCGCTCATCGGCGCAACAGGAAGACGCGCTCGCCGCCTTACTGGCCGAGGACCGTGCCCAAGGGTTTAACCTCAACCAGCCGCCACTGCTGCGCCTGCACCTGATCCAACGGGGCGCCGCAACCTTCTGGTTCATCCTCAGCAGCCACCACCTGATCCTCGACGGCTGGAGCATGGCCTTGGTCCTGGGTGAAATCGTGCAGATGTTGCTCGCCGACGCTTCAACGCCGCCCCTGAACCAACCCCGCCCCTTCGAGCAATACATCGCGTGGCTCAAAACCCGTAACCCCGTCCAAAAAGAAGCCTTTTGGCGCAAGCAGCTAGCCGGCTTCAGCGCGCCGACCTCGTTCGGCATTCCCGGCGAACCGTTCGGCATTCCCGGCGAACCGTTCGGCATTCCCGGCGAACCGTTCGGCTATACCGGCAAAACCCCGCCCTACCGCGAACGGCTCGAATCCCTCGGCCCGGCGCTTTCGGCACGGCTCGAAGCATGGTGTCGTCGCCACGGCCTCACCACCGCGACCTTGGTCAACGGCGCCTGGGCGCTGCTGCTAAGCCGCTTCAACGGTCAGGACGACGTGGTTTACGGCACCACCGTGGCGGGCCGTCCACCCGAACTGGACGGCAGCGACGAAATGGTCGGCATGTTCATCAACACCTTGCCCAGCCGGGTGCGCCTGCCCGCCACGCAAAAGGTGACGGCCTGGTTGCGCGACCTGCAAAACCAACAGCACCAAATCCAGGACTACAGCGACACCCCGCTGGTCGACATTCAACGCTGGAGCGATCTGCCCGAAACCCAACGCAACGCGCTGTTTGACACCCTGGTCGTGTTCGAAAACTATCCGGTCGACGAGGAACTGCGCGCCAACCGCCGCCTGCGTTTTGAACCCCGCTACGCCTGCCTCGGCCACGAGGACGGCGCGGTCATCACCCACGGCCGCAACCATTACCCGCTGACCCTGATCGCCGTGCCGGACGGTGAATTGCGCCTCGGTCTGGCCTACGACCTACGATTTGTGGACCATGCCCAGGCCAAGCTGCTGTTGGCGCGCCTCAAAGAAACCCTGCTCCAGCTCTGTGAACACCCGGACAGCCAACTGGGCCGGCTCAGCCTGTTGCGTGCCGATGAACGGCAACAACACCTCGCCCACCAGGGCCGGGCCGCGGCCGCCGACGAAGATTTTGCGGCGCGGTTCCGCCGCATCGCCGCCGAAAATCCGGCCGCGACGGCCCTGGTTTACGAGGACCAACGGCTGAGCTATCGCGAACTCGACACCGCCGCCGAACAACTCGCGGGCCGGCTGTTTGCCGCCGGGGTACGGCCGGGCGGTCACGTTGCCTTGGTATTGGAACGAGAACCCCAATGGATCGTCGCCGTCTTGGCGATCCACAAAGCCGGCGCGTCCTTCGTTCCGCTCGACGCCGACTATCCCGCCGAACGCCTGCGTTTTATCCTCGCCGACAGCGCGGCCGGCTGGGTGCTCGGCCGCGGCGACGCCACATTTACACCGCCCGCCGGCTGCCGCACCCTCGACCTGGACCAACCCGGCGAAACGGCACCCGCGCCGGCCCCGGTTTCCCTGGGCCGCACCCAACCCGCTTACCTGATTTACACCTCCGGCACCAGCGGCACGCCCAAGGGGGTGGCCGTCAGCCACGGCGCGCTGCTCAGCTACGTGGACGCGCTGCAAATCCGTTTGGCGAGTGCGCCGGGCGAATCCCTGGCCGCCCTGGCCACGGTCGCCGCCGACCTGGGGTACACCGCGATCATGGTCGCCCTCGCCCACGGCCGCACCTTGCGCCTTCTGCCCCACGCCTTCAGCTTCGACGGCGACGCCCTCGCCGCGAGTCTGGCCGCGAACCCGGTTGACCATCTCAAAATCACCCCGTCCCACCTGCGCGGCCTGCTCAGCGTGGACCAACCGCAACGGGTCCTCCCGCGCAAAACGCTGATCCTGGGCGGCGAAGCCTGCGAGCAAAGCTTGGTTCAGCGTGCCTTGGCTTTGGTGCCGGGCTTGCGCGTGCTCAACCACTACGGTCCCACCGAGGCCACCGTCGGCGTGCTCACCGCCGACCTCGACGGGCGCACCGCGCCGATCCTCGGCGAACCGCTGGCCAACAGCGAGGTCACCGTGCTTGACCGTCGCGGCCTGCTGCAACCCCCCGGTTTCCCCGGTGAAATCATGCTTGCCGGCCACGGGCTCGCCAACGGCTACCACGGCAACCCGCGCCTGACCGCCGAACGTTTCCGGCCCAATCCCTTCAGCCGCATCGCCGGGGCCAGGCTGTACCACAGCGGCGACCGCGGCGTGGTGTTAGCGGAAGGGGGAATCCAGTTCTTGGGTCGCATCGACCAACAGGTTAAGATTCGCGGGTTCCGGGTTGAACCCGCCGAAATCGCGGCCCGTCTGAAAACCCTGGACGGTGTCGACGACGCCGTTGTCATCGCCCGCGAGGGTCGCTTGCTCGCCTACCTGATTGGCAACGTTGCAGCGAAAGAAACGGCCGCCGTCCAACTGGCCCGACACCTGCCCGACTACATGATTCCCGCCGCTTTCATCCACCTCAATCAGTTGCCCCTCACCGTCAACGGCAAGCTGGATACACGTGCGTTGCCCGAGCCGGATCAGGTCGAAAACGACGCGACCGGTGTGGCCGAACCACGCGACGCCGTCGAAGCCCTGCTGGCCGAGGTGTGGCGTGACCTTTTGCAGCAACCCAAGCTGGGCATGGACACCAACCTCTACAGCGCGGGCGCCGATTCGATCCTGGTCCTGCAAGCCGTGGCCGCCCTGCGCCGCCGCGGCGTGAAGGTCGCCCCGCGCCAAGTGTTTCAGCACCCGACCATCGCCGAGCTCGGCGCCGTGTTGGAAACACCGACCCGCCAGGTGGAAAAACAGTTGCTGGAACTGTGGCGGGAGCTGCTGGGCAACGATCGCTTGGACCGCCACGCCGATTTCTACGCGGCGGGCGGCGATTCCATCAAAGCGCTGCAAATGACCGCCGCCGCGCGGCGTCTCGGCCTGCCGCTCAACCCGCGACTGCTGTTCCAAAACCCAAACCCGGCCCTGCTCGCGCAAGCCTTGGGCGCCCAAAACGAACCGGCCGCGCAAAAACCCGCCGGCCCGGCGCCGTTCAGTCTGGCCAAGCTGCCCGCGGAGCGCTTGGCCGCCCTGCGCGCCAACCCGAACGTGGTCGACGTTTACCCGGTCGCCCCCATCCAACACGGCATGTTGCTGGACTGCCTGCTCGACGAAAGCGCGCGTCCCTACTTCAACCAGGTGGTGCTGGATGTCGCCGTCGCCCTCGACCACGCGGCCATGGCCCGCGCCTGTGATTACCTGGTCCAGCGCCACGACATCCTGCGCACCGGTTTCGTGTGGGAGAACCTGGACGTCCCCCACCAAGTGGTGTTCGCCAAAGTGGCCAACCCGTTCCAAAGCCACACGGGCCCCGACGCAACGGAGCAACACCTCAAGGCCTATTGCGCCGCCGACCTAAGCCGCGGCTTCGCCTTCCAGCAAGCGCCGCTGTGGCGCCTTGCCGCCTTCGCTTCAAGCGATAACCACACCCGTTTGGTATGGAGCCACCACCACCTGATTCTCGACGGCTGGAGCCTCCCGCAACTGTTGCAAGAGCTGTTGGAAATCTACGCCCTTTTCAAAGCGGGGCAGACACCCACCGCGGCCGACGCCCCGCGTTACGCCTGCTACCTGCAATGGCTCGGCGCGCGGGAGGCGACGGCGGAAACCACCTTCTGGCGCGAACAACTGGCGGATTACCCGGGCGGCGCGCTGCTGCCGGGACAACCACGCAAAGACGCCGCCGACGCCGTGCTGCGGGTTGCCCTGGACCGCGACACCACCCACCGCCTCAACGTCTTGGCCCAAAGCGCCAAGGTCACCCTTAACACCCTGGTCCAAGCCGCCTGGGCGCTGACCCTCGCGCGCCGCAACGACCGCGACGACGTGGTCTTCGGCATCACCCACGCCGGCCGTAACCTGCCCGTCGACGACATCGACCGCATCCTCGGCGTGTTCATCAACACCGTTCCGCTGAGGCTGCAGATCCCCGACGAGCTCAGCGTGCGCGACTGGCTGACCGCGATCCAGCAACACAACCTGGCGATGGACACCTTCGTCCACACCCGCCTCAGCACCATCATACAACGCGCGGAACAACCCGCCGAATCGCCCTTGTTCGAAAGCATCGTTTCCTTCAAAAACCTGCCTGCCCAGGATGAAACCCAAGGTCTCAGCGACCAACTGGGACTCCGCTTGGAAGAACGCCACCTGGGCCACAACAACCTGCCGCTGAGCTTGATGTTCGAACCCGACGAAAGCCTGGGCATCGAGGCCTATTACCAAGCTTCGCGTTTCACCGCCGCCGACATCGACGCGCTGTTGGCGAGCTTCCAAACACTGTGCCGCCGTTTTGTCGCCAACCCACGCGCACGGGTGGCCGACCTGCACGTCCTCGACGATTCAGCCTGGACCCAAATCCAAGGCTGGAGCCGCGGCCCCGAACCCGGCCCGGCCGCCACCGTACCCGCCTTGTTCCACGGCAACGCGGCCCGCCGCGGCACGGCCCGCGCGCTGGTCGAAGGCACGCGCACCTGGACCTACGCCGCCGCCGCGCGCCTGGTCCGCCACCGCGCCCGCCAACTCCGTCGCGACGGCCTGTCGCCCGGTGACCGCGTCGGCCTGTACCAGGACCGCACCGCCGACATGGTGATCAACCTCCTCGCGGTGATGGATTGCGGCGCGGCCGTGGTGCCACTCGATCCCCGCCTACCCGCCGCGCGCTGTCGTTTAATGCTGGAAGACGCCGAACCCAAGCTGGTGATCGGCAGTGGTCCCCATCCCGATTGGATGCCCGAAGCGCTGACGTGGCTGACCTTTGACGCCTTGCCGGCCGACGTCGAGGACGACGTCGAGGACGACGCCGGGGACGGCGGCGAACACCCCATCATCCCCAGCCCAACCGACACGGCGTACATCATTTACACCTCGGGTTCGACCGGCAAACCCAAGGGCGTGGCCGTCAGCCACGCGGCCATCGCCAACTACAGCCTCGCCGTCAATGAAGCCCTCGCCCTGCCCGCGGACGCCGAGCTGACCACGCCGGCCACGGTCGCCGCCGACCTGGGCCACACCGCCCTCTACGGCGCCTTGCTGACCGGTCGTTGTTTGCGGCTGCTCCCGGTTGAGGCGGCCTTCGATGCAAACCTGTTCGCGGCAACCCTGGCCGAACACCCCACGGACGCCCTCAAAATCGTGCCTTCCCACCTGGAGGCCCTGCTCGCGGCGGAACAGCCACAACGCCTGCTCCCGCGGCACACCTTGATTTCCGGCGGCGAAGCCCTGACCGCGCCCCTCATTGAAAAGCTGCGCGCCTTGGCACCCAACCTGCGCATCGTCAACCATTACGGACCCAGCGAAGCCACCGTCGGCGTGCTCACCCATCGCGGCGGCAGCGAGGATAGGGTGGTCCCGGTCGGCCTGCCGCTGCGCGGTTGCGAGGCCTGGGTACTGGACAGCGCGGGTCGTCCCCTGCCAATCGGGGTGCCCGGCGAACTCTACCTGGGCGGGCGCTGCTTGGCAGACGGTTATTGGCGCAATGAAGCCCAAACCCGGGCCGTTTTTGTCGCCCATCCCTTCAACGCCGGCGCGCGCCTCTACCGCAGCGGCGACCGCGTGGTCCGTCGTGAGGACGGCGCGCTGGTGTTCCTCGGTCGCGTCGACGACCAGGTCAAAATCCGCGGCTACCGCGTCGAACCCGGCGAATGCGCGGCCTGGCTGCGTGCCCAGGACGAGGTCCTCGACGCGGCGGTGAAGGTTTGGTCCGATGAACGGGGTAACCGCCTCGCCGGTTACTGGGTACCGGCGCAACAGACCGACGCCGACCGCCTCCTGGAAAAGATGAAAGCGGCCTTACCCGACTACCTGGTCCCCGCCGATCTGATGCAACTGGCGACGCTGCCGCTCAACCTCAACGGCAAGGTCGACCGCGGCCAACTCCCCGACCCGCGCGCGCGAAACACCGAAAAAACCGCGATCACCGCGCCGCAAACCCCGCTGGAAACCATCCTGCACGCGATTTGGTGCGCGCTGTTCCGCAAGGACGCGCTCGACATTCACGCCAACTTCTTCGAGCTGGGCGGCGACTCGATCCTCAACCTGCAAGTCACCGCCAAGGCCCGCGCTGAAGGGGTGCTGTTCAAACCGCGCGACCTGTTCGCCAACCCGACCATCGCCTCGCTGGCCGCCGTCGCCAAACGCAAGAACAGCCAAGCCGCGGCGACACCCGTCGCATCAGCGCCGGCGGCACTCACGCCGATCCAACAGTGGTTCTTCGACGGCAAGCCGGCCAACGTCCATCACCACAACCAATCGCTGCTGCTACGCCTGGTGAAACCGCTCGAAACCGCCACGCTCGCATACGCGATCCAGGTGCTGTTGCATCGCCACGAGGCCTTGCGCACGCGGTTTGAGGGCGCCGCGTTCAAACCGCGCGCGTTACCCGTCGACGAGATCGTCGGTGTTTTCTCCGAGCACAGCGACGACATCAGCTTAAAAGATTGGGATCGCGCCGTTCAAAGCAGCCTCAACATCAAACAAGGCCCGCTTTGGCGGGTCGCCCTCCGACGCGGTGCCGCGGGCGACCACCTGCTCTTGGTTTGCCACCACCTGGTCATCGACGGCGTTTCCTGGCGTTTGCTCCTGCATGATTTGGTCGCGGCCCTGCAAAACCCGACCGCCCCGCTGCCCCCGCTGACGGCTTCGCCGCAAGCACGCTGGGTCGCCGCCGCCCGTCGCTGGGTCGGCACGGAAAAAGCGCGCGACACGGCGGCACGCTGGCGCGCTCAGCTTCCCACCGAAGCGCCCTCCTTCCCGAATCCGCCGACAAGCAACCGGATCGGCGACAGCGCGCGGGTACAACGCCGCCTGACCGCCGCGCAAACCCAGCAGTTGCTGCACCAAAGCGGCGCCGCGTACAACACCAACATCCAAGAGCTGTTGGTCGCGGCCATGGTCACCGCCTTGCGGGAATGGCTGCCGGGCGAGCAGGTCCACCTGGACATGGAAGGCCACGGCCGCGAGGTTTTCGGCTTGGACGTGGATGTGAGTGATTGCCTCGGGTGGTTTACCGCGCGTTACCCCGTCGCCTTCCCCAGCGCGACCCCTGACCCGGTGCAACGGGTGTACCAGGTTAAGGAAACCTTGCGCGGGCTACCCGCGCCGGCGACCTTCGGCGTGCTGAAAACCTTTGGCGACGGTTCCTTGAAGGGTCCCGCCCCCCGCGTCAGTTTCAACTACCTCGGCCAAGTCGACGCGGGCACGGCCCACGGCGACCTTGCCGAACCCGTTACCGGATTTGAGGCGGCCGATCAAGATCCAAACAACCCGCGCCGCCACCAGCTCAACCTGATCGCGGACATCCACGGCGACGTGCTTCACCTCAACTTCTCGGCCAACCGCTTGCAACGGGACGCGGCAACGCTGGGCCGCCTCGCGGACAGCACCCACGACGCCTTGCTGCACCTGATCGCGCTCACCCAACGCGAGGATCTGGGTGGCCGTCAACCCTGCGATTTCCCCTTGGTTGATTTGGACCAAACCGCGTTGGACCGCTTGTTGCCCGCGCCTTTGTGGCGTCGCGTCGCCGATCTCTACCCGACCACGCCGATGCAAGCCGGTTTGTTGTTCCACGCCGTCAGCGATCCCGACAACGACGCCTACCTCAACCAGTTCAGTTGCCGCCTGCACGGCCCCTTGGACGAGGCTGTTTTTGAGCAGGCCTGGCAAGCGGCGATCCAACGCCACGCGGTGCTGCGCACCGGTTTTGTGTGGCCGCAAGACGCCGCGCCCCTGCAGGTTGTGTTCCGCGACGCACCTTGCCCGCTGCACCGCGCCGACCTGCGCGACTTAAACGCCGCGGCCCAAAACCAAGTGGTCGCCGACTACCTGCAAGAAGATCGCGCGCGCGGTTTCGATTGGCAGCAAGCCCCACTGATGCGCCTCGCGCTGTTCCGCCACGGCGAGGACGAACGGAGTTTGGTGTGGACGCGCCACCACGTGCTGATGGACGGCTGGTGTTCCGCGTTGCTGATCGACGAGGTCCTGGAAAGCTACACCGCGCTGTGCCAGGGTCGCGCCCCGCAACGGGCCGCCGTCAAACCTTACCGCGATTACATTGCGTGGTTGCAGGGCAGGGACACGGCCGAGGCCGAGGCTTACTGGCGCAAGCGTTTGGCCGGCTTTACCGAAACCACGTCGCTGCCGCGTCGCCGCGGCGGCCACCAGGGTGCGGCCTACGGCGAGCGGGAACTGCGCTTCACCAGCGGTGAAACCCAACAACTGCAAACCTTCGCCGCCGCAACCGGGGTCACGCTCAACACCTTGTTCCAAGCCGCCTGGGCCTTGCTGCTCGGCCGCTGGTGTGACCGCGACGCGGTGCTGTTCGGCATCACCGCCGCCGGTCGTCCCCCCGAGGTCGAAGGTGTCAACGACATGCTCGGCCTGTTCATCAACAGCTTGCCGTTGCGCCTGAGCGCGCCCCAATCGGGGTCGGTGGCGGCATGGCTAAACGAGGTCCAGCAACACAGCGCCGCGGACCGCCGCTTTGAACAGCTCGCCTTGACCCGCATCCACGCGCAAAGTGAATTACCCGGCGACGCGGCCCTGTTCGACAGCCTGCTGGTCTTTGAAAACTACCCCGGTCAGGACACGGTTTTGCCCAACGGCTTGCGTTTTGAAACCCAAACCAATGTCGACCGCACCCACTATCCGCTGACCCTGATCGTGCAGCCGGACGCGGAACTGCGTGTCCAGTTCAGCTACCGTCGCGAGGCTTTTGACGCGCCTTTCATGGAACGGGTTGCGGCGCGCTTTCAAATGATTTTGCAAGCACTTACCCAAGCCGACGACCTCGGCGAGGTCACCTGGTTCGACCCCGCCGAATTGGAAACGGCGCAAACGCCTGAAGCCGACTTCCAGCCGGTCCAACGTTGGTTCGAAAGCCAGGTGGCGGCGAAGGGCGAGCAGACGGCGGTCATCGCGGGGGCGCAACGGCTGGACTACGCCGGCTTAAACCGCGCGGCCGAAAGCTGGGCGCAAGTGCTGCTGCAACGGGGTGCGCGACCCGGCCAACGGGTCGCCGTCGCGCTGGAGCGCGGCCCGCGCATGATGGTGGCGGTGTTGGCGGTGCTCAAAAGCGGGGCCGCTTACGTGCCGCTCGATACCCATCTGCCGCCACAACGTCGCCAGGCTTTGTTGGAACAGGCGCAACCGCTTGCCGTGCTCACCGAACAGGCCGTCTTGGCGCGCACCGGTGATCTGTCGCCGCACCAAATCCTGATGGACGAAGCACCTGAGGCACCGGCCGAGCGCTTGACCGCGCTTGAACCCGCTGCCGAGGATGCGGCCTACCTGATTTACACCTCCGGTTCGACCGGTCAACCCAAGGGCGTGCTGATGAACCACGGTGCGTTGAACAACCTGATCGCCTGGCACGCGGCGCGGGATCTGCCGGGTTCGATAACGGCCTTCTTCGCGGCGTTCAACTTCGACGTCTCCTTCCAGGAAATGTTGAGCACCTGGGCCGGTGGCGGAACCCTGGTGGTCGTCGACGCGGCGACCCGCGCCGACAGCCACGCATTCATCGATTTGCTGGCCGCGCACCGGGTCACCCGTTGCTTCCTGCCGGTGATCGCCTTCCACCACTTGACCGCGGCCTTGGCCGAACGCGGGCAACACTTGCCCGCGCTGAAACAGATCATCACCGCCGGCGAAGCACTGCGCCTGCCCGACAAGGTTCGTCGCGCCGTTCACGCGCACTTGCCGGGCTTGACCCTGAGCAACCACTACGGACCCAGTGAAACCCACGTGGTGACCAGCCTCGACTTGGAAGGCGACGCGCTGACGTGGCCCGCGCTGCCCGCGATTGGTCGCGCCATCACCGGGGTGACCGCCCAGGTTTGCGACCGTCGCGGCGTCCCCCTGCCCAGCGAGGTGCCGGGTGAATTGTGGCTGGGCGGCGCCGCTGTCGGCCTGGGTTACTGGAACGACGCCGAACAAACCGCCGCCCGTTTCGTGGCAGGCGAGGCGGGCCGCCGTTACCGCGGCGGCGACCGCGTCGTGCGTGACCGCGACGGCCTGCTGCACTTCCTCGAACGGATCGACCGCCAGGTGAAAATCCGCGGCTACCGCATTGAGCCGGCCGAGATCGAACAGGCGCTGGGGCAACATCCCGACGTCGACGCCGCCGCCGTGGTGGTCCGCGCCCATGCCGGCACCCAATCGCTCGAAGCCTTTGTCGCAACAACCCGCGTTTCCCCCGAGGCGCTGCGCGACCATTTGCGCACCACCCTGCCGGATTACATGGTGCCCGCGCGGCTCACCGTCCTTGAGGCTTTACCACTGACCACCAGTGGGAAACTGGACCGCCGCGCCTTGCCCGCGGCAGGCGAAAACGATCATGAAGCGCCGCAAAGCGTTTGGGAGACCCGTTTGTGTG
This sequence comes from Acanthopleuribacter pedis, assembly GCF_017377855.1. Classification (GTDB taxonomy): domain Bacteria; phylum Acidobacteriota; class Holophagae; order Acanthopleuribacterales; family Acanthopleuribacteraceae; genus Acanthopleuribacter; species Acanthopleuribacter pedis. The sequence goes on along the minus strand of NZ_JAFREP010000011.1, from coordinate 90,036 downwards.
CGCTGTTCCAAAACCTATTGGAACGCGAGCAGGTCGGCCCCAACGACAACTTCTTCGAATGCGGCGGGCACTCCCTGCTCGCGGCGCGTTTGATCGCGCGGCTGCGCGAGGAAAGCGGTGCCGCGCTGAAGATTCGCGACCTGTTCGAACGGCCGACCCCGCGTTTGCTCGCGGCGTTGTGCGAGACCCCGGCCGACGCGGCCCGCCTGCCGGAACCCAGCGTTGTCGACCGCGACGCGCCCTTACCGCTTTCCTTCGGGCAGCAACGCCTGTGGTTCCTCGACCAACTGGAAGGCCCGCAAGCGGCTTACAACATCTGTTTGGCGCTCGACCTCAAAGGCGCCTTGCGTCCAGAGGACGTCGAAGCCGCCTTACGTCTGGTGCTCCGCAACCACGAAGCCCTGCGCACCCGCTTCGAAAGTCGCGGCGGCAGCGGCCGCCAGGTGGTTGAAGCCGAGCCGATGCTGCACCTGGCCGTCTCGGACGCGCCGGACGAAGCGGCTGTTACCCGCGCCTTGCAAGCCGAAAAGAACCAGGTCTTTGATCTCGAACGGGCGCCGTTGCTGCGCACTCGCCTGTTGCGCCGCGGTCCCGACCACCACGTGCTGGTGCTTACCTGCCACCACATTGTTTTCGACGGCTGGTCGGTCGGCATTTTGGCGCGTGATTGGGCGGCGGCCTACCGCGCCGTCCGCGCGGGCGACGCACTCGCCCCGTCCACCGCGCTGCACTATGCCGACTTCGCGGCCTGGCAACAACGGCTGCTCAGCGGTGCCGAGCTCACCCAACGCCGCCTGTTCTGGCAACGCAAACTCACCGGCTTGGCGGCCGAACTTCCACTCCGCGCCGATTTCGAGACCGTCGACCCGGCCGACACCCGCGGCGCGGCCTGCCGCCACATCCTACCCGCCGAAACCGGCGCGGCGCTCCACGCCTTGTGCCGCGCGCACCAGGTCACCCCATTCACGGCCCTGTTGGGCTTGTTCCGGGTGTGGCTGGCCAACCATTGCGGCGTTTCCGATTTCGCAATCGGCGCCCCCGACGCGGGCCGCCACCACCCCGCCTTTGAAAACACGATCGGCTTTTTTGTGGACCAAATGGTGTTGCGTGCGATGGTCCAAGCGGACCAAAACGTGGTCGACCTGGTCCGCAACGAACGCGACGGCTTCCTGGCCGCCCAAAACCAAAACCTACCTTTTCCGATGTTGGTGGAACTCTCGGGCCATCCCCGTGTCACCGGGCGCAACCCCTTGACCCAGGTCCAATTCAACATGCACCACGCATCGGTCGGCGCGCTCGACTTACCCGGCCTCACCGCGACCCCGCGCGAGGTCGACACGGTCCACGCCCGTTTCCCGCTGGCCCTACACGCCGCCGACGAAGGCGACCGCCTCGAACTCAGCCTGGTCTACCGCGCGGCCTGGTTCCGTCCCGCAACGGTCGAAGCCTGGCTGACGGAAATCGCGGCCTTGATCACCCACGCCTTGGCGGAACCCACGACCCAGGTGGCGGCGCTGTGGCAACCGTTGCAAGAACAACGACAAGCCAAGCAGGCCCGCGCCGAGGACCACAAAGCGGCCTCGCTGCGCAACCTACGCGGACGCCGCACACCCCGCGGCGGCGAACGCCAAAACGCCGCGCCTCGCGGTCGCCGCCGCGCGGTGCGGGTCAGCGGTGACCAGCTCGTCGGCGAACAACCCCTGTTTCCCCAGGACGGCTTCGGCTTGATCCTGACCCCCAACCACCAACCCTTCGACGGCCGCGGTTGGATTGAAGCACAGCGCGACAGCCTGCACGCCAAGCTGCAACAGCACGGCGCCTTGCTGCTGCGCGGCTTCAACATCGCGGGCGAGGCCGACCTGGAACAACTGATTCAACACTGGTGCCCGTCCGGCCCGGCCGACTACGCCTTCGGCTCCACCCCGCGCAGCCAACTGCACGGCCGCATCTACACCTCGACCGACTATCCCGCCGATCAAATGATCCCGCTTCACGGCGAAAACGCCTACACCAACCGCTGGCCGATGAAGGTCTTTTTCCACTGCATCACCGCGGCGGAACAAGGCGGCGAAACCCCGATTGCCGACATGCGCGCGGTCTACCACCAACTCGATCCGGTGGTGCGCGAACGCTTCGCGGCGAAGAAGCTGCTGTACGTGCGCAACTTCAGCGCCCTGGCGGTTTCGTGGCAAGACGCTTTCCAAACAAAAGACCGCGACGCGGTGGCCGCCTACTGCCGCGCCAACGGCATTGATTTCACCTGGCTCGACGCTTCCCGTCTGCAAACCCGCCAGATCCTCGCCGCGGTGCAACGCCACCCGCAAACCGGCGAACCGCTGTGGTTCAACCAAGCCCACTTGTTCCACCACTCGGCTTTGCCGGAACAGGTCCAGCGCGACCTGTTGGCGGAAATGACCCCACGCGAATTCCCGCGCAACGTGTTTTACGGCGACGGTTCCGCCATCGAAGCCGAGGCGCTGACCGCGATCCGCGCCACCCTCGACGCCCACACCCGCGCCTTCCCGTGGCAGCCGGGCGATGTGCTGGTGCTCGACAACATGCGTTGCGCCCACGGCCGCAACCCTTTTCAAGGTGACCGCAAAATTGTGGTCGGCATGGCCGAGGCGATCAGCGCCGAACAATGCGAACAGGAAAACCCCTCACCATGAACACCGACCAAATCCAAGGATACGAACTCTCGCCCCGGCAACGGGACCGACACCGAGCCGCCGGTGCGCACCCGGCCTGCCGCGACCTGCAGGTCGCGTTGCGGTTCGTCGGCGATGTGGACCGCGACGCTTTGTGCGCGGCCCTGGAAGACCTTGTCGCCGAACACGAAATCTTGCGTACCCGCTTCGAAAAAGTTCCCGGCATGGCGCTGCCGCTCCAGGTGATCGACGATGCAGATACGCTGGTTTCGGTAGGAAACCTCGCGTGTTCCGAGCACGACCTCGGCGCGTGCTTTGACACTTGGCGCACCTCGTCCGACGACGGCGAAATAAAGGTCACCTTTACCCTGGTTGACCTGGTCGAGGGCGGGTTTGTTGTGCTGATGCGGCTGCCGTTTTTGGTGGCCGACCGCGCCACGGTCGCCAATATCGCGCTTTACCTGCGTGACCATCTCGGCGAGAACTTGCCGGAGGCGGCCCCGCTCCAGTACGTCGACTTGGCCGACTGGCTGGCCGAGATGTTGGTCTCGCCCGAAAACGCGGCGGCCCAACACCATTGGCGCGGGCTTCGCGAGCAGCCGGCCGAGACGGCGCGGTTGCCCTGGCGGCGTGGGTTGGCGGCGTCGCAAGGCTTCGAGCCGGCCCGATGCGAGCTAACCCTCGACGCGGCCGTGCAAGGTTGGCTGGAAAACCAAAGCAACCCGGAACAAACCCTTTTGGCGGCCTGGTCGGTGCTGTTGTGGCGCCACGGCGGCAACACGCGGCAACGGATGCTGTGGACCTTTGACGGGCGCAAGTTCGACGAATTACGGGACGCGCTTGGCCCGTTGGAACAGCTGTTGCCGCTTGATCTCGAACCGCTCGCGCACCAAAGCTTCAACAACTGGGTCGGTCAGGTTGGCTTGGTGACGAAACACGCGGCGTTATGCTCGGAAAGCTACGGCTACGATGCCGCCGACCAAGGAAGTGAGGCGGTTGTGTTTCGTTATGAACCGAACCGCGACCACGACAGCGGCCCGATCCGCGTGTCCCTGCTCGCGGTTCAAGGCGATGCACAACCCTATAGTTTGCAGTGCGTCGCAACAGAAACGACACAGGGCTTCAAACTGCAACTGGCTTTCGACCGCAACCAAAACCACGCGGACGACGTGGCTTGGCTCGGCTTGCGCTTTGGCGAACTGTTGCAACAGTTGGCCGCCGGCGACGAGCAGCCGCTCGCGGCGCTGCGCCGGCTGCCCGTTAACGAGGTGCCGGCACGCCCAGCCATGCCAGGCGACCACGATCTCTTCGCGGTTTTCGCCGCCCAAGCACGCGCTTTTCCCAACCGCACCGTGCTCCTTTGGCAGGACGAAACGCTGTGCTACGGCGACCTGCACCGCGCCGCCGGTCAACTCGCGGCGCACCTGCGCGCCGGCCACGGCATCGGTCCCGAGCAATGCGTCGCCTTGTGCCTGGAACGTTCGCCGCGCATGGTGATCGCGGTGCTGGCCGTCCACCAATGCGGCGCGGCGTTTTTGCCGCTGGATCCCGATCACCCACCACAACGCCTGGCCGAAGTGGCGGCTCAAGCAGGCGCCAACCTCTGTCTGACCCATGCGCCGACCCGCGACCGCTGCAAGGCGCTCGACGTCCCACTGCTTGACCTCGACCACCTCGAACCCAGCGAGGCACCGACGTGGTCCCGCGCGATCCAGGGCGACAACCTGGCTTATGTGATCGCCACCTCCGGCAGCAGCGGCACGCCCAAATTGGTCGGCAACAGCTTCGCGGGACTGGCCAACCGCATCCACTGGATGCAGCACCACTACGGTCTGGACGCCGACGCGGTGGTCCTGCAAAAAACCCCGCTGAGTTTCGATGTCGCGTTGTGGGAACTGTTTTGGCCGCTGTGTCACGGCGCCGGCCTCGCGCTCGCGCCCCACGACGGGCACCGCGATCCCGCCGTGCTGGCCGACTGCATCCGCCGTCACCAGGTCAACGTCCTGCACTTCGTGCCCTCGATGCTGAGCGCCTTCCTGCAGGAGGATCGCGGGCCGCTGCCCAGCCTGGATTTGGTCGTCGCGGGCGGCGAGGCGGTCACCCCCGCCATGCGTGACCGCTTTTACGCGGCCTATCCCCAGGCCCGCCTAGAACAGAGTTACGGCCCAACCGAGGCGAGCATCGCGGTGTGCGCCCACCGGGTCGCCGCCGACTCTGGCGAAACCCCGATCCCCATCGGCCAAAACATTCCCGGCAGCGCGGCCCACGTGCTCGACGCCGATCTGAACCCGGTCCCGGACGGAACCATCGGCGACCTGTACCTGGCCGGCCTCTGTCTGGCGCGCGGTTACCTCGGCCGCGGCGATCTCACGGCCGCCGCTTACCTGCCCAGCCCGTTCAGCAGCCGGGGAGAGCGCATGTACCGCACCGGCGACCGCGCCCTGCGCCGCGCGGACGGCAAGCTGGTTTTCGCGGGCCGCAACGATCACCAAATCAAACTGCGCGGGTACCGCATGGAGCTGGGCGAAATCGAACAAACCCTGCTCACCCATGCAGGCGCCGCCGCCGCGGTGGTGGATGTGTGGCGTCACGAACAGGGCGAAGCGCTCACCGCCTGGTTCGTCCCCGCGCCCGGCGCGGCCGACACGGGCGAAGCATCCTTGCGCGACACCTTGGTACAACGGCTGCCCCACTACATGGTGCCGACCCATTTCGTCCGCCTGGACCAACTGCCCACAACGGCCAATGGCAAAACGGATCGCCGCGCCTTGCCCGCGCCGTCCCTCGCGGGCGGTGACATCGAGCAGGCGCGCAACCCGCGCGAGGAAACCCTGTGCGCCATTTGGCGCGAACTGCTGCCGCGCTTCGACGGCCACATTCACCGCAACTTCTTCGACTGCGGCGGGCATTCGCTGACGGCAACGCGGGTCATCGCCCAGGCGCGCGAGCACTTCGCGGTGGCGCTGTCGGTGCGGCACATGTTCGAGGCACCAACCGTCGCCCGCCTCGCCGAGCTGGTAGCCGAGCTTCAGCAATCCGGGCAAACCCTGCTCCCACCGCTGAACCCGGCGCCGACCGAAGTACCGCTCCCGCTTTCCTTCGCGCAACAACGGCTGTGGTTCCTGCAAGCCTGTCATCCCGGGAGCAGCGCCTACAACATCCCGGCAGCCTTGCGCCTGCGCGGGAAGCTCAACCAGGCCGCGCTCCGCGACGCGCTGGCAACGCTGATCGCGCGCCATCCGATCCTGCGCACGCGTTTCGTCGGCGACGAACAGGCCACCCAACAAATCATCGACCCGGTTCAACCCTTTGCGCTGCCGCTGGAAGATTTAAGCGCCGAGGATCGCGAAACGAGGGAACAACGCTGTCAGGCCCTGGTCGAACGGGAAACAACACACGCCTTCGACCTCGCTGGGGAGCAACAGCTGCGCGCGCTGCTGATCCGCAACAGCGCGGACGACCACGTGCTGGTGGTCACCCTGCACCACATCGCCTGCGACGGTTGGTCGAGCAGCCTGCTGATCCGCGAACTCAGCGACGGCTACCGCCGTTGCCTCGAACCCAACCCCGTTCATCCCGCGCCGGCCAAGCTGCACTATGCCGATTTCGCCTGGTGGCAACGGAGCGAGGCGGGCACGGCCCACCTTGACCGGCAGCGCGACTATTGGCACCAACAACTGGCGGACCTGGGCGAACCCCTCCGCCTCCCCGGCGATTTCTCGCGACCCAAGGCGTTCACCGACGCGGGTCACATCCTGCGTTTCAGCCTGCCCGCTCCTCTGGTCCAGGCCCTGCGCAGCTTGGCCCGCAACCACGACGCCACCTTGTTTATGGTGCTGCTCGGCGCCTTCAAGTGGTGGTTGCACCAACTCAGCGGCGCGGTGGATCTGTGCGTGGGCACGCCCAGCGCGGGCCGTAACCGCGCCGAGCTGGAAACCATGATCGGCATGTTTGTGAACACCCTGGTGTTGCGCGGCAAGGTCGACATGGCGGAATCTTTCCCGGCCTGGTTGGCTCGGGTCAAAAACACCACCCTCGACGGATTCGCCAACCAGGACGTGCCCTTTGAGGCCTTGGTCGACCGTTATCAGCCGGAACGCCGCCTCGACACCACGCCGCTCTTCCAGGTGATGTTCGTGTTGCAAAACACGCCGGACGGCACGCTCGCCTTACCCGGCCTAAGCTGGGAAAGCATGGACGTGCCCCGCGACGCGGCCCGTTTCGACCTCACCCTTTCGGTCAACGAACAGCCGGACGGGGTGACGGCCTCGCTAGAGTACCGCACCGATCTGTGGACGGCGGCGACCATGACGCGCTGGTGGCAACACTACCTGAAGCTGCTCGACGATCTGGTGCAATCCCCGCAACGCCCCTTGTCGCAACGGCCCTTGCCTTACGCGGCGGGCGTGATCCCCCTCGCCCCGGCGAGGGTAGCGCCCCTCGCCGTACGCGGTTACGGGTTGGATCCAGACCGGTTGGCACGCGATCTCGCCGTGTACTGTCGCGCCGAATCGGCCCAACTGCAAACCACGGTCAACGGCCGCGGCGAACCGCAACTGGTCGCCTACCTGGTCCATCCCGATCCCAACCTGGACCTGGACGCGGTCAAACGCAAATGGAACCAGTCGCTGCCGTTGGCGATTCAATGGAACAACCTCGTCGCCGTTGACGCCTTGCCGAACGACGACGAAGCGCCGCCCCTGAGCGGCGACTACGCCGAACCGGTGACCCACCTCGAAATGGACGTCACCGAAGTCTGGCAAGACGTGCTGGCGGTGGAACCGATCGGCCTGCACGACGATTTCGGAGAACTGGGCGGCCACCCGGACCTAGCGCGTTTGCTGGCGCGCCGTTTGGCCGAACGCTTTGCACGCCCAATCCCGGTTGAGACGGTTTTGGCGCACGCCACGGTCGCCCGCTTCAGCGCCTGGCTGCTAACCCAACAGACCGCCGGCGACACGGCCGCGCTGATCCAACTGCTCGACCAACTAGAACAAGACACAACACAACCAACCCAGGACTTTCCGGGGAACCATGCAACCCATGTGGAGGAAACATGACGCACGAACTTGAACACGAAGAACTTCCCGGCATCGCCATTGTAGGCATGGCCGGGCGGTTTCCCGGCGCCGACAATGTCACCCAGTTCTGGGACAACCTGGTCGACGGGGTCGAAGGTACGACCTTCTTCACCGACGAGGAACTGATCGGCCTGGGCATGGATCCACAAATCGTGGCCAACCCGAACTACGTGAAAGCGGGCGGCTGCTTGGACGACATCGACCTGTTCGACGCCTCCTTCTTCGGCTTTAACCCACGCGAGGCGGAAATCACCGATCCACAACAACGGCTGTTGTTGGAAACCGCCTACCAAGCGCTGCAGGACGCCGCTTACGATCCCGAACGCTTCGACGGCCGTATCGGCGTCTTTGCCGGGGTCGGGCTGCCCCAGTACTTTTTGGAGAACCTGATCAACCGCCCCGACGTGATGTTGCCCCTGGGTGGGCACCGCACCATGATCGCCAACGAAAAAGGGTTTGCCTCCACGCTGATCTCCTACAAGCTCAACCTGACCGGTCCCAGTGTCAACGTCGACACGGCCTGTTCCACCACCCTGGTCGCGGCCCACATGGCCTGCAAATCGTTGCTCAACTACGAGGCCGACATGGTGCTCACCGGCGGTTGTAAACTGCGCGTGCCGGAGAAGTCGGGCTACTGGTTCGAGGAAGGCGGGATTAGCTCCCCGGACGGTCGCTGTCGCGCCTTCGACGCCGACGCCAAGGGGACGATCTTCGGTACGGGCATGGGGATCGTGGTGTTGAAACGCCTGGACGACGCCCTCGCGGACGGCGATTCGATTTACGCGGTCATCAAAGGATCGGCGATTAACAACGACGGCGCCGGCAAAATCGGCTACACCGCACCCAGCGTGCCGGGTCAGAGCGAGGTCATCGCGGAGGCCCACGGCTACGCGGATGTAAGCGCCGACAGCATTGGTTACGTGGAAGCCCACGGTACCGGCACCCAGTTGGGCGATCCGATTGAGGTTGAGGCGCTGACCGAAGCCTTCCGCCTGAGCAGCGACCGCACCGGTTACTGTGCCCTGGGTTCGGTGAAAACCAACATCGGCCACCTGGACAACGCGGCCGGGGTGACGGGTTTGATGAAAGCGGCGCTGACGGTTCACCACAACCTGATGCCGGCCACCCTTCACTTCAAGGAAGCCAACCCGCAAATCAACTTTGCCGACAGCCCCTTTTTCGTGAACACGGAGAACCGCGCTTGGCCCGAAGCCTTGCACCCGCGCCGCGCGGGCGTTAGCAGCTTCGGCATCGGCGGGACCAACGCCCACATGGTGTTGGAGCAGGCACCGGAATCCACGTCCGCCACCGCGGCGGCGGGCCCGCAAATCTTCCCGGTTTCGGCCAAAACGGAAACGGCTTTAACAGAAAACAGCAAACGCCTGGCCGCCTGGCTTCAGGCCAACCCGGAGGCGGCCGAGGCGGATGTGGCGTGGACGCTGCAACAAGGGCGCACGGCCTTCGACCTGCGCCGCTTTGTGGTAACGGACGGGGCCGCCCCCGCCGCGGAACAGCTGCTGACGCAAAAACAAACCAACAGTGCCGAATACGGCGGCCAGGTCGCTTTTCTGTTCCCCGGTCAGGGCGCGCAACACGCGGGCATGACCGCGGATCTGTATCAAAACCAAGCCGTGTTCCGCGAGGAGCTGGACCGCTGCGCCGAACTGTTGACGCCCCACCTGGGCGAAGACATCCGCACCCTTCTGTTTCCGGCCGAATCGGAAGGCGAAGCGGCGGACCGTATCAACCAAACCGCCTACACCCAACCCGCCTTGTTCTGCGTGGGTTACGCTTTGGCCAAACAATGGGAACACTGCGGCGTAACCCCCGCCGCCATGATCGGCCACAGCATCGGCGAATACGTGGCCGCCTGTTTGGCCGGCGTGTTCAGCCTGGAAGACGCCTTGATGCTGGTGACAGAACGGGCCCGCCTGATGCAAAGCCAACCGGCGGGGCACATGATCGCGGTGCCGCTGGACGCTGCCGAGTTGCAACCGCTGCTGCCCGAGGGTTGCGCGATTGCGGCCGAAAACGCACCCAAGCTATGCGTGGCCTCCGGTGATTTCACCGCGATTGAAAAGCTGGAAGCCAACCTGAAGGCGGCAGGCCACGCGGCCCGCGCGCTGCACACCTCGCACGCCTTCCACTCGGCGATGATGGACCCAATCCTGGAAGCCTTCCGCGCGACCGTCGCCAAGGTGACTTTGTCGGCACCGCAACAAACCGTCATCAGCAACGTGAGCGGCGACGTGCTCACGGCGGAACAAGCCTGTGACCCCGATTATTGGGTGGACCACCTGCGCGGCACGGTGCGTTTCGCCGAGGGCCTGCGCTGCTTGGCGACCATGGGCGAACACCTCTTTTTGGAACTGGGTCCCGGCGGTTCATTGAGCACCTTAACCAAACGCACCTTGGGTCGCGGCACGGTGGCGGTGGCGAGCTGCCGCAAGCCCAACCAGACCGGCGACGACACCTTGTTCCTGCTCAACGCCTTGGGCACGCTCTGGTGTCACGGTGTCGACGTCAACTGGGAGGCTTTGCACGAGGGACCGCGCCGTCGCCTGCACTTGCCGACCTATGCCTTCGACCGTCAGCGTTATTGGATCGACGCCAAACCGCCTCAATCCAAGGAACACAAAACCAAGGCGACCGGCATCAAACGCGGCGGGCGCCAACCGCTCGAAAACTGGTTCTACGAACCGACTTGGCAGCGCCATGAACGTCGCCGTCGCGCGGCGACGGCGTTGTCCGCGGGAACGAATTGGTTGATTTTCGGCAACGGCGACGAGCTCGAAAGCGCGCTGTCGGCACAGTTGCGCGAGGCGGGCCAGACGGCGGTGGTGGTTCGCGCGGGCGAAGGTTACAACGGGGACGACGCGGCCCAAATCCAGGTGGTCCCCGGCAATGCCGAGCACTTGCAGCACCTGGTCGCGAACCTTGCTGAAAACAACCACTTACCCAACCATATCGTGCATCTTTGGAACCATGAGGACCAGGCCGATTTCGCGGCCACCAACCAACGAGGACTCAGCAGCCTGATCTACCTGGTGCAAGCACTGACCAAGCAGAGCTTGCCAGGGGTGGTGCGGCTGGGTGTGTACGGGCGCAAGCTGGTGGATGTGAGCGGGGATGAACCCGCCGATCCCAAAAAGGCGCCTTTGCTGGTGGCGGCGCGGGTCATTTCCCAGGAGCACAGCAACATCAGCGCGGCGGCGATTGACCTGGGCGCGGCGGACGCGGTTGCCGATCACGTGGCCAACATCATCCGCGAACAAAGCAGCGAAAAACGTTACCCAACCGTGGCCTACCGCAAACGCACGCGTTGGTTGCAGACCTTCACCCGCACCGAGTTACCTGAAGAAAACAAGGCCTCGCTGTTGGAAAAGGGTGATACCTACGTGATCACCGGCGGGTTTGGCGGCATCGGTTTGGTGACGGCGTTGCACCTCGCCAAAACCACCGCGGCCAACTTGGTGCTGTTGGGCCGCACCGCCTTGCCGGCGCGGGAAACCTGGGCCGAGGTCTTGGCCGACGAAAACGGAACCGCGGCGATCAAGCAACGCATCGAGGCGGTTCAGGCGATGGAAGCGGCGGGTGCCGCGGTGTTGCCCTTGTCGGCCGACGTCGCCGACGCCGGCCAAATGACGGCGGCCTTCGAGGCGGCGCGGGAACGGTTCGGCCGCATCGACGGCGTGTTCCACGGCGCGGGTTTGCTGGACAAACGCGCGTTCACCCTGGTGGCGGAAACCACGGCGGAAGGCAACGACGCCCACTTCCGCGCCAAGGTCGACGGCCTGCACGTGATCAACGATTTGGTGCAGGCGTTTCAGCCGCGCTTCTGCCTGCTGATGTCCTCGATTTCCACGATCCTCGGCGGCCTGGGTTACCTGGGTTATGCGGCGGGCAACAGCACCATGGACACCTTCGCGCAGAACCAAAGCAACGACCCAACGCTGTGGCTCAGCATTGATTGGGACGCTTGGTCCACCGACGCCCCCGCCGGCGAGAAAGCGGTGATCGACGCCGAGCAAGGCATGGCCGCGCTCGACCTGATCCTGCAAGCGGAAACCCCGCCACGCCTGGTGGTCTCCACCGCGGACCTGGACGAACGGGTCAGCGATTGGATTTTGCAGGAAGCGGCCGCGGGCAAAGCGGTGAAACAGGAAACCAAGGTCGAGGGTCATGCGCGCCCGGCGTTGGCCACGGATTACGCGGCCCCACGCGACGCCATCGAAGAAGGTTTGGCGGCGATTTGGCAGGAGCTCCTCGGCTACGACCGAATCGGTATCCACGATCACTTCGCGGATTTGGGTGGACACTCGCTGCTGGCGACTCAGCTCATTTCCCGCATCCGCGACCAGTTCCAGGTGGAGATGCCGCTGCACGAGCTGTTCAACACGCCGACCATCGCGGGTCAAGCGATGGTGATCCTGCAACGGGCCGCGGGCGAAGCGGGCGGCGACGAACTGGAGGCGATGCTGTCAGAGCTGGAAGGCATGGACGAGGCGGAACTCGCCGCCCTGCTCGAAGAAGAAAGCTAGAAAAGGGGCCGTCGCGCCGGTGCAAAACACATCGAAGCGACGGCGCCGGCCAAACCATCGTCAAAAGACCAAACGGCCATCGAAGCGAAGGCACCATCAACGTCGGAAAGCGGTGAGCCCAAGGGCACCTTGGGCGGAAGCGGGTGCGAACAACCATCCGCATCCCACCCCCGCCCTGAAAACCCCAACAATCACCACCCAAGCCCCGGCCAACGCACCGACACCAACAACCATCCTCAAACCATCCTGAGTAAAAAAACCGCCCCCAACCCAAAAGGCATCGACAAAAAGCCACACGCCCATCCAACCCCACCAACAACCATCCTCAAACCATCCTAAATAGAGAGAAAGCTGACTATGAGCGACATCCACCAACGCATCGCCGGCCTATCGCCGGAGAAACGGGCCCTCCTCCTCCAGAAGCTGGGCTTGGAGCAGAAAGCGGCGACGCCGTCCGGCATCCCCTACGCGGAAAACCGCGACCAAGACTTCCCCCTTTCCTTTGCCCAGCAGCGGCTGTGGTTCCTCCAGCAGCTCGAAGGCGCGGGCGAGGCGTACCACATCCCGCTCGCCTTCCAACTGGACGGTTTTTTTCAGCCGGAACTGTTCGAGCGGGCGATTGAGGCGTTGATCGACCAACACGAAAGCCTGCGCACGGTGTTCAGCGAACGCGACGGGGTGCCGGTGCAGCGCATTGGGCCGACACGCACCAACATCCAGCACCTGGACCTGAGCGACGTAGCGCCGTCTCAGGTGAAGGCGCGGGTGGAAGCGATGGCGGAAGAAGAAGCGGCGCGGCCCTTTGACCTGAGCAGCGACCCGCTGTTGCGCGCCCAGGTGTTGCGCCTGTCGCCGCGTTCCCACGTGGTGCTGCTGACGATGCACCACATCGTCTCAGACGGCTGGAGTTTGGGCGTGTTGATGGGGGACTTTGTCGCCCTGTACCGGGCTTTTGCGGAAGACCGCCCTTCCCCGCTGAAACCGCTGCAAATTCAGTATGCCGACTTCGCGGTGTGGCAGCGCAACACCCTGCGCGGCGAGAACTTGGACCGTCAGCTCCGTTTCTGGAAAGAGAACTTGGCCGACTTGCCGACCTTGTTGGAATTACCCACCGACTTCCCGCGCCCCAAGGCGATGAGTTACCGCGGCAACGTGGAACCGCTGGTGTTGTCGAAGGATTTGAGTGATCGGTTGGCGCGTTTGAGCCGGGCCCAAAATACGACCTTGTACACCACCTTGTTGACCGCCTTCCAACTGTTGTTGGGCAAGTACGCGCGATCCACGGACATCACCGTGGGTTCCCCGATTGCCAACCGCACCCGTCGCGAGGTGGAGGGGTTGATCGGCCTGTTCGTCAACACCTTGGTGCTGCGCAACCAGTACGAAAACACGCACAGCTTTTGCGAGGTTTTGGCGCGGGTCCACCAGCACGTGTTGGCGGCGCACGATCACCAGGACGTGCCCTTTGAGCAGCTCGTCGACGTGTTGCAACCGGTGCGCAGCACGGCCCACACACCGCTCTTCCAAGCGATGTTCGTGCTGCAAAACGCGCCTGGCGAAAGCGAGGGGTTGCCAGGCTTGACGTTGTCGACACCGGAGCGGGAACACAAGGTTTCAAAGTTTGATTTGCACCTGTCGATGTCTGAAACCGACGCGGGTTTGCGCGGCAGTTTGGAGTACAGCACCGACCTGTGGCGACCCGAAACCATCCAACGCTTTTTGGGCCATTTCGAACGCCTGCTGGAAGCGATTACCGCCGACCCCAACCAGGCGGTCGGCCGCTACAGCTTGTTGGACGACGCGACGCGGGCACTGGTCTTGAACCATCCCGAAACCACCTTGTTCGCCTACGACGTCAACCACACCGCCCATCGCCGCTTCGAGGTCCAAGCCGCACGGGCACCGGAACGGCCGGCGGTGATTTTCGCCGGTGAAACCATGAGCTACGGCGAGCTGAACCAACGCGCCGAAACCATGGCGCGACAGCTCTACGCACGCGGGGTGCGTTTGGACGACACCGTCGCGGTTTATTTGGAGCGCGGCCACGCTTTGATCGTGGCCTTGTTGGCGGTTCACAAGCTCGGCGCCGGCTACGCGCCGATTGATCCGTTTTACCCGCAACAGCGCATTGCCTATGTGCTGGAAGACGCGCAACCGGCGATGGTGATCACCGAGTTTAGCTTGGTGGCCGACCTGCCAGGCGACATGCCGACCTTCATCGTGGAAGAAAACCACGGCGCGGCGCCCGCCTATCCCGCCATTCCCGACGGGTGCGAGGACCGCCTCGCCTACACGATTTACACCTCGGGTTCGACGGGCAAACCCAAGGGCGTGCAGATCCCGCAAAAGGCGCTGACCAATTTCTTGGTGTCGGTCGAGCGGCGCGTGCCCATCGACCGCGACGACACCTTGCTGTGCGTCAGCTCGCTGGCCTTCGACATCGCCGAATTTGATGTGTGGTTGCCGCTTTCGCTGGGTGCCGCGGTGGTGCTGGCCCACAAGCAAGACATTCTGGACGGTACCCGTTTGGTGCAGCTCATTCAGAAACATCGGGTTACCTCGATGCAGGCGACGCCGTCCGGCTGGCGGCTGTTGCTGGACGGACTGGGCGAACGGCGCTTGCCGGGTTTGAAGATCCAGACCGGCGGCGAGGCCTTGCCGGGCGAATTGGCCGCGCGCATGGAAGCGGCCGGTTTCCAAATCTTCAGCCTCTACGGTCCGACCGAAACCACCATTTACTCGTCGTTTTTCCCGGTGACCGAACCCTTCCAGGGCAACGCCTCCTTGGGTGACGCCTTCGACAACACCCAGTTGGTGGTGCTCGACGAGAACCTCGAACCGGTGCCGCCGGGCGTGCCGGGTGAGATGTACATCGGCGGCGACGGTTTGGCGCGCGGTTACCACGGGCGTCCCGCGCTGACCGCCGAGAAGTTCCGACCCAACCCGTTCGCGACGGTGCCGGGCGACCGTTTGTACCAGAGCGGCGACCTCGCCAAACGCGAGAGCAACGGCCACTTTACCTTCCTCGGCCGCGCCGATTTCCAGGTCAAAATTCGCGGGTTCCGCATTGAACTGGGCGAAATTGAAGCGCGCCTGGCGAGCCACGCGGGGGTACGCCAAGCGGTGGTGCTGGCCCACGACGGCGGGCCGCGCGGGCGTTTTCTGGTGGCCTACGTGGTGGGTGAAGGCAAGGCGCCGAGCAGCGACACGCTCAAAAGTTACATCGCCGAGGCCTTGCCGGAATACATGGTGCCGGAACAGATCATCGCGCTCGAAGCCATGCCGCTGACGCCCAACAACAAGCTCAACCGCAAGGCCTTGCCCGCGCCCAACCAACAGGAAGCAGTGACGCAACGTTTTGTGGCGCCGGCAACCGAGGCCGAGAAGAAGTTGGCCGTGATTTGGCAAAACGTCTTGGGCCTGGAGAAGGTGAGCAGCCAGGCCAATTTCTTCGACATTGGCGGGCATTCGCTGCTGTTGGCGCGGGTGCATGCGGCGCTGCGCAAGCAGTTCCCCAAAAACATTACCCTGCTGGATTTGTTCCGCTATACCACGATCAGCAGCTTGGCCGCGTACCTCAGCGACAGCGGTACGGCCGAGTCGGCGCGTGGCTTGTCCCAGGACCGCGCCCAACGGCAACGGGAGGCGGCCATGAAACAACGCCGCAAATTGGTGCGCCGACCCCGACCGCAAAGGAGTTCCAATTGAATCAGGAATTAGAGAAACGGCTCGCGGCCCTGAGTCCCGAGAAGCGGGCGCTGCTGATGAAACGCTTGGAGAAAAAACAGCCGGCGACGCCCAAGGCCGCGTTGCCCCCGCGCGAACCGGGTCGCACCCAGTTCCCCCTTTCCTTCGCGCAACAATCGCTGTGGATGATGGAACATTTGGGCGCGGAAACGGCGGCCAACCCGGCGGCGGGCAACCTGCCCTCGGCATTTATCCTGCGCGGCAAGCTGGACCTAGCCGCCTTGCGCGGCGCTTTCCAAGCCGTCGTTGACCGCCACGAACCGCTGCGCACCGGGTTCCCGATGGTGGAAGGACAGCCGGTGCAACAGGTCTACGAACAGGTGGCGCTTGAAGTGCCGCTGACGGACATCAGCCGGCTGGACGACGGAAGCCGCACGGCGGAACGCGACCGCTTGGCACAACACGAGGCGGGTCAACCCTTTGACCTTGCCACGCCGCCGATGGTGCGGGTGGGTGTGGTGCGTTGCGCGGCGGAAGAACACTTGGTGCTGGTCACGCTGCATCACCTGGTCACGGACGGCTGGTCGACGGGCCTGTTCATCAGTGAATTTGTGGCGGCCTACACGGCGATGGTCACGGGCGAATCCTGGTTACCCGAACCGCTCCAGCACCAATACGCGGACTTCGCCTTGCATCAGCGTGATCAAGCCGCGTCCGGCTTGAAACCGCACCTCGAATACTGGCGCAAGCAGTTGGACGGGGTGCCCACCTTGCTCAAAATCGATACCGACATGGAACGTCCGGCACGCCAAACCACCCGCGGCGCGGTGATCCCGTTTGAATGGCCGCGGTCTTTGGTCGACGACCTCAACCAACTGGCGCGCGACCAGGGCACGACCCTGTACATGGTACTTCTGGCGGCCTACAAGGTGCTGCTGTTCCGCTACTCCGGTGAGCAGGACATTGTGGTAGGTTCGCCCATCGCGGGCCGCCGCGAGCGGGCCTTTGAAAGCATGATGGGGTTGTTCGCCAACACCCTGGTGATGCGCACGCGGGTCACACCGCGCCAAGGCTTCACCGACCTCCTCGCCGAGGTGAAACGGGTCAGCATGGAGGCCTTCGTCCACCAGGCCGCGCCCTTTGAGTACCTGTTGGAGGAGATCAACCCGGAACGCAGCTTGGCCCACACGCCTTGGTTCCAAATGATGTTCACCCTGCAAAATGCACCGGCGAGCGAGATCGTGCTGCCAGGTTTGGCCGTCGAACCTTTTTGGCGGGGCAACCGCGCCGCCAAGTTGGATTTGTCGGCGGCACTCACCGAAACCGAGCAAGGTCTTTGGGGCGAAATCGAATACAACACCGACATTTTCCTGCCCGCCTCGATTCGCACCGTCATTCGCCACTGGGAAACCCTGCTGCGGGAAATTGTGGCGCAGCCGCAAGCCCCGGTCGCCCGCCTGCGTTTCTTGAGCACGACGGAGCAAGAGACGATTTTGAAGCGCTTTGTCGGCGAAAGGGTCGCCTTCAGCAAAACCCCGATGCACCACTTCATCGCCGAACGCGCCGCCGCCCACCCGGAGCGGCCCGCGCTGATCAGCGCCGAGGGGACGATGCGCTACGGCGAGCTGCAGGCCGCGGTCGACCGGCTGGCGGCGCACCTGATTCAACGGGGCGTGGGTCCCGAGGACGCGGTCGCTGTCTACCTAGAACGCGGCCACGCCATGGTGATCGCGATGTTGGCGGTGTTGCAAGCGGGCGGTCAGTACATCCCGCTGGATCCCTTTTACCCGCAACAACGGATCGCGCTGGTGCTGGAAGACGCTCAACCGCGCTGGGCGTTGACGCAACCCTCGTTAAGCGACGATTTACCCGCCGACGTGGAAGCGCTGGACACGGCCTTGCTCTTGCAACAGGAAGCGAGCACAACCGCGGCCGAGGTGGTGCCGGCGCAATTGGCCTACACGATTTACACCTCGGGTTCGACGGGTCGCCCCAAGGGCGTCGCCATCCAACACGACGCGCTGAGCAACTTCGTCCACGGCACCCTGAATGCGCTGCCGATTGAGGCCTCGGACTGCCTGCTGGCGGTGACCTCGATTTCCTTCGACATCACGGCGCTCGACGTATACGTGACCCTGGCGGCGGGTGCGCGCGTGGTGATCGCCGACCGGCGCGACATCCTCGACGGCGCCCGTCAGTTGCGCTGGATTCGCGAGCAAGGGGTGACCGTCTTGCAGGCAACGCCGGCCCACTGGCGCCTGCTACTCGACCGCCTCGGCGACGACCGCCTCGACCACCTCAAAGCCCTCGTCGGCGGCGAAGCGCTCAACGCACCGTTGGGCCGCTTGCTGGCTGAAAAAACGGCCTCGCTCCACAACCTCTACGGGCCGACCGAGGCCACGGTTTGGGTGTCGCAAGCGCCGTTCGACGGCAGCTTTCCCATGCCGCTCGGTCAAGCTTATGCCAACGTGCAACTCTACCTGCTCGATTCCGAAATGAACCCGATCCCCTCGGGCGCGCCCGGTGAACTGTACATCGGCGGCCCGGCGGTGGCGCGCTGTTACGCGGGTTTGCCCCAACAAACGGCCGACCGTTTTGTGCCCGATCCCTTCAGCAAGGAGCCGGGTCAACGGCTCTACCGCACCGGCGACCTGTGCAGCATCCAAGGCGGCGACAAGCTGATTTTCCACGGGCGCGTCGACTTCCAGGTTAAGGTGCGCGGGTTCCGCATCGAGCTGGGTGAAATCGAAACACGCCTGCTGGAACACGCGGCGATTCGCGAGTGCGTGGTCGGCGTGGTCGGCGGCGAGGAAGACGAGGCGGAGGCGCGCCTGGTGGCCTGGCTGTGCGCGGACGGCGAAGCCAACCCGGTCGACCTGCAACAATGGGTCACCCAAACCCTGCCCGACTACATGGTGCCCGCCCAGTTCGTGCAACTCGAAAGCATGCCGCTGACACCGAACCGCAAGGTCAACCGCAAGGCGCTGCCCATTCCCCAGGCGGAAATCCTGGAACGGGTGGTGCGCGCACCGGAAACCCAATTGCAGGCGGTGCTGGTCGCGCTCTGGGCGGCGGTACTCAACCACGACCAGGTCGGCATTGAAGACGACTTCTTCCGACTGGGCGGCAACTCGCTTAAAGCCACCCGTTTCGCCTATCGCCTGTTGCAGGAACAGGGCATCGACATGCCGGTCCATCTGCTGTTTGAAAGTTTGACCATCGAAAAACTGGCGGCACGCCTGACGGCGGAATTCCCCGAGGCGGCCGCGCTCGACGTCCCCGAAACGGCGATCCCCGACCGCAACCGGCTGGAACATTGGCTGGTGCAGTGCTGGCGCGAGGTTTTGGTGGACCGTACCCTTGAGGCGGACGCCAACTTCTTCGAGGTCGGCGGCGATTCGCTCAGTGGGTTGCAGGTCGCGGGCCGCATTCAAGAGCAGTACGGCCTGGGGATGTCGCTGGAGACGCTGTTCGCCAAACCCGAGCCGGCCACGCTGAGCGCTTGGCTCCACGAACAACTTGAGGCCGGACACGGCGGGGTCGCGGACAAGGACGCCGCGGAGACCCCAATCGAACGCCCGCTCAGTCAAGAAACGCTGATGCGCGCGAGTCAACGGCGGCTGTGGTTGTTGGAGCGCCTGGAAAACGGCGGCCCGGCTTACCACATCTCGCGTTTGCTGCACATTGACGGCGACCTGGACGCGGACCAACTGCAACGGGCGCTGGTCCTGCTCCAACAACGCCACGAATCGCTGCGCACCACCTTCGGCGAGGAGGACGGGCTCGGCTACCAACGGGTGAACCCGCACGTGCCGCTCGCCTGGGAACAGGTTGACCTGCTCGATCTGGCAGAGGATCAACGCGAGGTCGCGCTCCACGATCAGGCGCGCGCCATCGCGGTGGTTCCCTTTGATCTGGAAAACGGCCCCTTGTGGCGGGTGTGTTTGTTCCAAACAGCACCGCGCACGTTCGTGTTGCTGATCGTGTTGCAACACCTGATTGCGGATGGCTGGTCGCTTGACCTGTTGCACACCGACCTGTGGCAAGCCTACCGCGCCGCGGGCGACGAGACGGCCGCGGTCGCGGCGGTCGCCACGCCCCAGTGCATCGACATGCCCGAACCCGATTACGACTTGGCGGCGGAAAGCGCCTGGTGGCGCGACTACCTGGCCGACCTGCCGCCCTTGCTGGAATTACCCACCGACTTCCCACGACCGGCCGAGCTGGGTCAAGCAGGCGGCTGGGTGCGCACCCGCCTGAGTGCTGAAACGGTGGCCAAGTTGGAGGCCGGCGCCGTCGCCCAAAACGCCACCCTCTACACGGCGCTGCTCACCTGTTACCAACTGTTGTTGGCGCGCTACACCCGCCGTCGCGACATCGTCACCGCCTCGCCGGTTGCCAATCGCCACACCAGCGGTGCGGAGCAGGCCGTCGGCTGTTTCGTCAACACCTTGCCGATTCGCGCCGACATCAACCAACACCTTTCTTTTACCGACCTGCTGGCCCACGTGCGCGACCAGGCCTTCGCCGCCTTCGCCCACCAACACATCCCCTTCGAACAAATCGTGGAAGCGCTTAATCCGCAACGCAACCTCAGCCACGCCACCTTGGTCCAGGCGATGTTCGTGTTGAACCGCGGTCGCGCGGTACCCGACCGACCGAAAGCGTTCAACAGCCGCCTGGAATACCTGCCGCTGCCCTTCGCCCAGTTCGACCTGCAACTGCACGTCGACCGCGACGAAAACGGCGCCGGCCTGACCTTCATCTACAACCGCGACCTGTTCCGCCAGGAAACGGTTGAACGACTGGCCGGGCATTTCCAAACCTTGGCGACGATTTGCGCACAATACCCGCGGACCCCGGTCTACCAAAAGATCATGATGGCGCCGGAGGAAACCCTGCGTTTGGCTTCCTGGGCGCGGGTACGCGGCAAACGTTGGTCGACGGACGACGTGGCCGCGGCGATTTGTGCGCAAGCCCGACAACGACCCGAGGCACCGGCCCTGGTCGACGAAGTCGAAACCCTGAGTTACGCCGAGCTGATTGCACGGAGCAGCCGTCTGGCGCATTTCCTCACGGCCACGACGCCGGCCGACGGCACCCCGGTGGCGCTGCTGTGCGAACGGCGCATCGGCACGGTGGTTGCGCAACTGGCGACGCTGTTGGCGGGGCGGCCTTGGCTGGCGCTGGATCCCGAGCTGCCACCGCAACGCATCGCCGATTTGTTGGCTGACGCCCGTCCCGCGCTGTTGCTCACCGAGGACGACCGCACCGCGGCCTGGTCCGAGGCGGCGATGCCGGTTTACGCTTTGGACGCGGACGATGTGCCCTGGTTGGATCAGCCGCCAAACCCGCCGCCGCGCGCCGTGCCCGAACGCGCCGCGGCCTACACGCTGTACACGTCCGGCTCGACCGGGCGACCGAAAGCGGTGAGCGTGCCGCGCCGCGCGCTGCACAACCGCTTGGCCTGGATGCAGGACCGTTTTCGCTTGGACGCGGCCGAAGCGGTGCTCCACAAAACGCCCTACAGCTTTGACGTCTCTATTTGGGAATGGTTGTGGCCGTTGATGCAAGGCGCACGGGTGGTGGTCGCCCCGCCGCAAGCGCAACGTGACAACCAACATTTGATCACCTTGATCCAACAGCACCAGGTCACGACGATCCACTTCGTGCCGCCGATGTTGCAGGCCTTCCTGGAAACGCCGGCCGCCGCCGAATGCCACTCGCTGCGGCGCATCATCGCCAGCGGGGAAGTGCTCACCGCCGCCACGGTGCGCCTGTGCCGCGAACGGCTGCACAGCGGTCTGTTCAACCTGTACGGGCCGACCGAGGCCGCCATCGACGTGAGTTGCTGGGACGCAACCTGTGCCGAGGTTGACGATCCGCTGCCGATCGGCACCGCCGTCAACAACGTCACCCTGCACGTGCTCGACCCCTGGGGTTCGCCGGTGCCGGTCGGCTTGCCGGGCGAACTCTTTATCGGGGGCATCGCCTTGGCGGATGGGTATGTCGGCCAAGCCGCGCTTACCGCCGAACGCTTTGTGCCGGATCCGTTTAGCCCCGACGGGGGGGCACGCCTTTACCGCACCGGCGATTTGGTGAAGCGCCGCGAGGACGGCGAACTCGTCTACCTGCGTCGCCGCGACCACCAGGTTAAGTGGAACGGCCAACGCATCGAGCTGGGCGAAATTGAACACGCGCTCGGCGGTTTCGACACCGTGGCCCGTGCCGTGGTGGTGTTGCACCGCGCCGAGGACGGCCGCACCAACTTGGTCGCGTACGTAACCGGCGACACCGCCGCCCTAAGTCCCGACGCGCTGCAAAGCGACCTGCGCAAGCTGTTGCCGCGCTATATGGTGCCGACGCACTGGGTTGTGCTGGAACGGTTCCCGCTGACCCGCAACGGCAAAATCGACCGCAAGGCGTTGCCCGCGCCGGTGCAAGACGCCGCTGCCGACCTTCGCGAGCCGTGCAGTGAAACCGAAATCGCGCTGGCCGAACTGTGGCAGCCGCTGCTCGGCGTCGCCCGTTTTGGCTTGGACGACGACTTCTTCGGGCTCGGCGGCCACTCGCTGACGATGGCGCGGCTGGCCGCCCAAATCGATACCCGCTTCGGCGTTGTGCTCAGCATGCGCCAACTCTTTAACAACGCACGCCTGCAAGCCATGGCCGAGCTGATCGACAACCAGTTGTGGTTGCTCGAAAGCCGCCTGACCCCGGCCGGCGCGGGCGACGACCTGGAAATGGGGGAACTATGAACGCGTTAACACACCTCTTGTCGCAACTGCGCCGCGCGGGCATCAAGCTCTGGACCGAGGGCGGCAAGCTCAAATTTTCGGCGCCGCCGGGTGCGCTCACCCCCGCGCTGCGCGATCAAGTTGTCACCAACAAACCGGCCTTGATCGCCCTGCTCGAACAACAGGCCGAAACCGACGACGACGGGCCAGGCCCGCAAGCGGCCGACCGCAAGCAACCGCTGCCGACGGCCTCGGCCCAGCAACGGCTGTGGTTTTTGGAACAGTTAGACGGCCCCTCGGCCACCTACCACATCCCCCTGGCCTGGCGGCTGGAAGGGCGCATCGACGCGGGCGCACTGCAACAAGCGCTCGATACAGTCATCCAGCGCCACGAAAACCTGCGCACCCGTTACGAACGCCGCAAGGGACGCCCTTACCAGGTGATTGAGGCGGAACCGCAAACCCGCTTGCAGGTCAGCGACCTGCGCAAGTTGCCCCCGGCCAACCGCGAACCCCGTTTGCAAGAAGGCTTGACCAACGACATGCAGCAGCCGTTTGACCTGGCGGCGGCCCCGCCTTGGCGCATCAGCCTGTGGCGACTCGGCGACACGGAGCAGGTTCTCGCCCTGACGGCGCACCACATGGTCGCGGACGGCGCGGCCCTGATCCTGCTCTTCCGCGAGTTGGCGGCCTGCTACAACGCGGCCCGTCGCCAAACCAAGCCCGACCTGGCCCCGCTACCATTGCAGTACGCGGATTTCGCGGTCTGGCAGCAACAGAACTTGGAGAGCAACCGCCACAAACGGGCGTTGCAATTCTGGCGCAAAACACTGCGTGACCTGCCGCCCCGTCTCGACCTGCCCACCGATTACCCGCGCCCGGTCCACGGCGGTCGCGAGGCCCTGGTCCACCGTTTCGCGGTCAACCCCGAACTCTGGCAACGGCTGCAACACTTCTGCACCCAACGCGGCCACACCCCGTTCACGGTCTTGCTCGCGGCGTACAAGGTGTTGCTGGCACGTACCGCCGGTCAAAACGACATCGTGGTGGGGACGCCGGTCGCCAACCGCGACCTCGCCGTCTGGCAACCTCTGATTGGTTTGTTTATCAACACCCTGGTGCTGCGCTCACAACTCAACATGGATCAGGCCTTTGCCGATTGGTTGCCGCAACTGCGCGACAGCGTACTGCAAGCCCGCGAACACGGCCACGTACCTTTCGATAAGCTGGTCCAAATCACCGCCCCGGAACGCCGTCACGGCGACGCCCCCCTGTTCCAAACCCTGTTTAACCTGGAACTGGAAACCGCGGGGGATTTCGATTTCGACGGCCTGCGCAAAACCCCGCACTACCGCCCCACGGTTACCGCCAAGTTCGACCTGCTGTTTTCCATCAAACACGCGGAAGACGGCGCTTGGATTGTGATCGAGGTGCCGGCGGCGGCCTACGAACGCGACACGGTGACGGCCCTCGGCGAAAGCTACTGCCACTTGCTGGACGCGCTGCTGCACCAACCCAACCAAAGCCTGCAACAGGCGCCGTTGCTGCCCGCCCACCGCGAGACGCAACTGGTCCAGGGCTGGAACCAAACCCAAAAGGACCACGGCACCACCTGGTTGCCCGACCTGGTTCGGACCCAGGCGGCGCGCACACCCGACGCGGTCGCGCTGGTTTTCCGCGGCGAACAACGGTGCTACCGCGACTTCGACCAAGCAGTGGACCACCTCGCCGCGGCACTGCACCAACGCGGTATCGGCCGTGAAAACATCGTAGGCATCTGCCTGGAACGCGGCTTCGACATGGTGATCGCAATCCACGCCGTCTTGCGCGCGGGCGCGGCCTACCTGCCGCTCGATCCCGAGCTGCCGAAGCAACGTTTGGCGGCGATGGTCGACCAAGCCCAACCCGCGCTGATCCTTACCCACGAAGCATTTGCAGCGCTGCTGCCAAGCACGGCCCCGCACCTGGCGCTGGACACGAACCCACCCGCGCCGGCGACCTTTGCCGCACCCGCGCTTGAGGGCGGGCATGCCGCTTACCTGATTTTCACCTCGGGTTCGACCGGACAACCCAAGGGTGTGCTGGTCGAACACCGCGCGATTCACAACCGCATCCAGTGGATGCAGGACGCCTTCCCCCTGCAACACGACGACGTGGTGCTGCAAAAAACCCCGTTTAGTTTCGACGTCTCGGTCTGGGAGTTCCTGTGGCCACTCAGCGTCGGCGCCCGTCTGGTCGTCGCCGAACCCGGTGATCACCGCGATAACCGCCGTCTCTGTAGCCTGATCCAACAGGAACAGGTGACCACGCTGCACTTCGTGCCTTTTATGCTGCGCGCCTTCCTCGAATGCGACGCGGTAACCGACTGCATCTCGCTGCGGCGCGTGTTCGCCAGCGGCGAAGCCCTGGACGAAGCACTGCGCCGTCGTTACCACCAATGTCTGGCGGCGGACTTCTTCAACCTCTACGGCCCAACCGAGGCCGCGGTCGACGTCTCCTTCCACGACTGCACCCCGGCCCGCCGCGAGGGCGTGGTCCCCATCGGCCGGCCCATCGACAACCTGACCCTGTACATCGTCGACGAACAGGGGCGACCCGTCCCGCGCGGTGTCCACGGCGAGCTGATGATCGGCGGCCTGGGTCTGGCGCGCGGGTACATCGGCGCGCCGGCACGCACGGCGGAACGCTTTGTGCCCGATCCCTTTTCCGACCAACCCGGCGCCCGCCTCTACCGCACGGGCGACCGCGCCCGCTTCCTGAGCGACGGGTCGATTGCCTTCCTCGGCCGCAACGATTTCCAGGTCAAAATCCGTGGGTTCCGCTTGGAATTGGGCGAAATCGAAACCCTGTTGACCCGCTACCCCGGCGTCGGCGCGGCGGCGGTTGCGCTTCACACCATCGCCGACAACCCCCACCTCATCGCTTGGCTACAAGGCGATCCAGAAACACTAGAACCCGCTTCGATCCAGGCTTTTATGAGCGAATCACTGCCCAGTCATATGATCCCGGCCCAGTTCATTGTGCGAGCCGATATGCCCACCACCAGCAGCGGCAAACTCGACCGCAACCGGCTACCCTCCCCGGAACAAGCCCAAACCGCGACCCGTCGCTACCGCGCACCGAGCACCACCCAAGAACAGCAGATGTGCGCCATTTGGGCGGCGTTGCTCGGGCTGCCGCGTATCGGGGTCGACGATTCGTTTTTCCACGCGGGCGGCCACTCGTTGTTGGCCACCCAGGCGGTGTCCCTCATCGCCGAGCGCATGCAGGCCCGCCTGGAACTGCGCGATCTGTTTGCCGCGCCCACGGTGGCCGAGGCGGTGCAACGCCTGCAACCGCTGCAAGAGGAACCCGGCGTGTCCCCGCTGCAACGGCGCACCCGCCCCGCGGTCCTGCCGCTCTCCTTCGCCCAGCAACGGCTGTGGTTCCTCGAACGCCTTGAAGCACCCGGCCCGACCTACAACATGCCGGCCGCGCTGCGGATTCGCGGCAACCTCGACATGAAAGCGCTGTTCACCGCGGTGGAAACCATCATCGACCGCCACGAAAGCCTGCGCACCAACTTCACCGAGGTTGACCACATGCCGGTGCAGATCATCCACGCCCACCAGCAGCTGGAAGTGCGCCGCCGCGACCTGCGCGGGCTCGACCCCGACGCGCGCGAATCGGCCGCCCACGAATGGCTGCAAGATCAAGCCAACCAGCCTTTTAACCTAGAGGAGGACGCGCTGTTCCGCATGGCGCTGGCCCAACTGGGGGAACGGGATTGGGTGTTGCTGGTGGTGATGCACCACATCGTCTCGGACGGCTGGTCGCAAGGGGTGCTCGTGCGCGAGTTCATTCAACTCTACGACGCCTTCGCGGCCGGCAAACCCTCGCCGCTCCCCCCGCTCCCGCTCCAATACGCGGATTTCGCGCTCTGGCAACGGGAGAAAATGGACGCGCGCGAGGTGCAACGGCACCTGGCTTACTGGGCCGAACAATTGCGCGACATCCAACCGCTGGAGTTACCCACGGACCGGCCGCGCACCCCGATTCAAAGCCATCGCGGCGACACGACCTATTTCGAATTGGAACCGGAAACGCTGGCCCCGCTCCAAGCCCTTAGCCGCGACCAGGGCGTCAGCCTGTTTATGACCCTGCTCAGCGCCTTCTACATCCTGTTAGGGCGCTACGCCGGTCAGGACGACATCGCGGTGGGTTCGCCGATTGCCAACCGCACCCGACGCGAACTGGAGGGCATGATCGGCTTTTTCGTGAACACCCTGGTGCTGCGCGCCAACCTTTCCGAAAGTACCGACTTCACCAGCTTGCTGGCCCAAGTGAAGGACATGTGCCTGGCCGCCTACACCCACCAAGACCTGCCCTTCGAACACCTCGCCGACGAACTCAATCCCGACCGCGACCTCAGCCGTCCGCTTTGGTTCCAGGTGATGTTTAACGTGCAGCAAGGTGTGCCCGAGGCCAACAGCCTCGGCGATCTCGATGTCAATACCTGGCTGTTCACCACCCAAACGGCGAAGTTCGATCTGACTTTTGCACTGCACGAAAGTGATACGGGCTTGTACGGGAGCATGGAGTTTAACCGCGACCTCTTCGACCGCGAAACGGTCGACCGCCTGCTCGCCCATTACGCAACCCTGCTACGCCACATCGCGGCGGCACCGAACACGCCGCTCAACGCGTTGCGCTTGGAAGAACCCGAGGCCTTGGTGGCCGCGGATCACCCGCTCACGCACGCGACTTGGCCGGACTGGTTCGAAACGGTGGCGCGGACACACCCGCAACGGCTCGCCCTCGACGACGGCCAAGACCAACTGACCTACGCCGAACTGGACCAACGCGTGAACCAACGCGCCCAGGTACTGCGGGACATGGGCGTCGCGCGCGGCCGTTGTGTCGCCCTGGCCTTGCCGCGCGGCATCGACTTCGTGGTATCCGCCCTGGCCGTGCTCAAAGCGGACGGCTTTTACCTCCCGCTCGATACCCACACGCCGGCGGAACGCATCAACCAACAGTTGGCCGACGCCGAACCCGTCTTGTTGCTCGGCAGCGTCAGCGATATTCGCTTGGCCGCGTCGGCAAGGTGCCTGACCATCGACCAACTCGCGGAACGCGCGGCACATGCCCCCGGATCGCCACCCCCCCGCGAAAACAACGGCGAGGACACGGCTTACCTTATGTATACCTCCGGCTCCAGTGGGCGCCCCAAGGGCGTGCTTGTCCCCCACCGTGCCCTCGTCAACCACAACCAAGCCGCCCTCGATTTGTACGAACTGGACCCGGCCGACCGCGTCAGCCAGTTCAGTTCTATCAGCTTCGATATCTCGGTTGAGGAGATCTTTGCCACCCTGGTCGCGGGCGCCTGTCTGTGTCCCTTCCCGCAAGACTTCGACCTGACCCCGCGATCCTTCGAACAACGTATCCGCGAGCAACGCTTGAGCGTGGTCAACCTGCCCACGGCCTACTGGGCCGACTGGAGCCGCACCCAAGACAGCCCGCCGGCGGGTTTGCGCGCGGTGATCATCGGCGGCGAGGCCTGCACCCCGGCCGCGCTCCAACACTGGCGCCGCAAAAGCGAAGGCCGCATCACGCTGTTCAACACCTACGGCCCCACTGAAACCACCATCATCGCCACGGCCTGGCGTGACGACCCGGATCAACCCATCCCGCAAGTGGTCCCCATCGGCTTGCCGATCGCGGGGGTCACCTGTCAGGTCTTGGACCCCAAGGGCCAACCGCTGCCGACCGGCACACCGGGTGAACTGGCCATCGGCGGCG
The DNA here is from genome assembly GCF_017377855.1 of Acanthopleuribacter pedis. GTDB lineage: Bacteria > Acidobacteriota > Holophagae > Acanthopleuribacterales > Acanthopleuribacteraceae > Acanthopleuribacter > Acanthopleuribacter pedis. The sequence continues at coordinate 61,561 of NZ_JAFREP010000011.1, read as the reverse complement.
CGGGCCTGGCCCACGGCTACCACAACCAACCGGCGCAAACGGACAAGGTGTTTGTCACCGACGGCGACGGGCGCCGTTACTACCGCAGCGGCGACCGCGTCAAACGGCTGGCCGACGGCAACCTGGTCTTCCTGGGCCGCGTCGACGAGCAGGTCAAGATTCGCGGCTACCGCGTCGAACCCAGCGAGGTCGCGCAAAATCTACAGGGGTTGTCCGGCGTCGGCCAAAGCGCGGTGCTGGTGCAACATGTGGAAGGGCAAGCTCGGCTGGTCGGGTTTTATACCAGTCCCACCGGGATGAACCCCTTCCGCGTGCGCGCCGCCCTGTCGCGTTTGTTGCCGCGCTACATGGTGCCGGCGTTGTTGGTGTGCCTGGACAGCTTGCCGACGACCACCACCGGCAAGGTCGACCGGCAGGCGTTGCTCGGCCGGATTCCCGACCGCGAGGCGCAAGTGGGACAGCGGCGTTTGCCGGAAGGTCCGACCGCTCAAACGATTGCGACGATCTGGGAATCGGTGCTGGGTGTGCCCCACATCGGTCTCGACGATAACTTCTTCGACCTGGGTGGCAGCTCTTTACCCGCGGTTCGGGTGGTGACCCGGCTCCAAGCCGAGTGGGGAGTCGACCTCAGCATTCGCACCTTGTTTGAGGCACCGCAACTAGAGGCTTTTGTGTTCACGGTGCTGCGCGAGCGCGCCAATCTCTGTGACGAGGATGAGCTGGAAGCGCTGGTGGCCGAGGTGCCGGAGGATCGGGTGGAAACCTTCCTTGAGGCTTTGGCCGAAACCCTGTGAGGATGGTTTGAGGATGGGGCTTGGGTTTTGCCGGTGAAGCAGGACCCTCCTTTGTTCTCTGGGAAACTGATTGGCAAGGATGGTTTGAGGATGGGGCTTGGGTTTGGTTTTTCTGGTGGCGGTTTTTCGCGGCTTTGGTTCGCTTGCGGGCCTGGGGCTGGATGCGGATTGGCCGCGCTTCCCTTTTCGCCTTGGTTCCCGACTTGGATGGCGCCGTTGCTTCGGAGGCCGGATGGGTTTTGGTGATCCGTCGAAAGTTGCTCCGTGACGCGATGACCGATTCCTCAACCTGCTTGGCCGGTGATTTTTCTTGTACCCATTTGTAACACACGCCTAGGGCGTTCACGATCTTAAGGTGACTCCATGACACAGAACCAAGAACCTGCTTTGTCCTCTAAGAAGTTGAAATTGTTGGCCGCTTTGCGGGCGAAGAAAAAGCAAAACGCCGGTGCCGACGACCGGCCCGTGCCGCGCGCGCCGGGAACGGTCGTGCCCTTGTCCTCGGCCCAGATGGGGGTTTGGTTTGCCTGTCGCGAGGCGGGCACCAGCGCCTTGTTTCACATTCCCCTGCGTTGGTGTTTGCCGGTTCAGGCCGATGGTTCGCTGCTCGGCGCGGCGATGGCTGATGTGGTGGCCCGCCACGAAACCTTGCGCTGTGCGGTGGTTGAAGAAGCGGGCACACCCCGTTTGGATGTCCAGCCGGCCCATGGCGTTCACACGGTTCCTCTGGATTGGGGATCTTGTGGGGACGATGAGGCCGAGACGCGGCGCGCGGCTTTGCTCGCCGAGGGTTTTGCCTTGGGTGAGGCGCCGCTTTGGCGTTGGGCCGTTCGCGAAACACCCGCCGGCAAAACCGAGCTGTTTGTGGTGCTGCACCACATCATTTCGGATGGTTGGTCGGTCGACATCCTGAAGCGCGAATTGGCGGCCGCCGTCACCGCGCGTCGCGGCGGCCAAGCACCCGCCTTGCCCGCGTTGCCGGTTCAGTTTGGGGATGTGGCCTTGTGGGAGCAGCAATGGTTGGCCGGCGCGGCCGGGCGCAAGGCGGTTGCCTTTTGGGAAGAACAGTTGCGCGGTGCGCGGGCTACCGAATTGCCGACCGATGCACCCCGCCCTGCCAACCGCACCTATGCGGGAACGCGCCTGCGTTTTTGTTGGCCCGAGGCTTTGGCGGTTGCCTTGCGGGATTTGTGCCGCCAAGAACAAACCACTTTGTATGTGGGTGTTGCGGCGCTTTGGACCATGGTTTTGGCGCACTACAGTGGGTCCCGCGAGGTGGTGTGCGGTACCACCGTCGCCAATCGGGAACGCCATGAATGTCGCGACCTGGTCGGCCTGTTTGCCAACCTGTTGGTCTTGCGCGAAACGGTCGCGGAAGAGCTCCGCTTTAGCGAATGGCTGGCGCGCTTGAACCGCACCGTATTGGCGGCGTGGGAGCACCAGCGCGTGCCCTTCGGCCACCTGGTACAGGAACTGCGACCCGAACGGGATCCCCGCCGCTCGCCGTTTTTCCAAATAAACTTGGTCCTAAATCAAAGTGAAATTCCCGGTGAAACCGCCGTTGGGGTTGTCAACCACGGTGATGCGGTCGCCTTGTTTGATATCTCGCTCCATCTATATGAGGACGGGACCGGGTTGGCCGGGGATTTGGTGTTTAACCGCGACCTTTACAGCGAAACCGAGGCGCGGCGCTGGTTGGACCTGTTCGCGCGTTTGGGTAGCCAAGCAGTGCAAATGCCAGGGCGGCCACTCGCGGACTTTCGCCACGCCGAGGCGGTTGAGGCCGCCACGCTCGTGCGTTATCCGCAAAATCGCACCTTACATGCTTGGTTCGCCGAGGTCGCGAAACAGCACGCCGACGCCGTGGCACTGCGCTGTTTTGACGGGGAAGGCCGGGGTTATCGCCTGACCTATGCCGCGCTCCAACGCGATGCCTTGCGTCTGGCGGGCGTGCTGCAAGCGCGCGGTGTGCGTCGTGGTGACCGGGTCGCGCTGCTGCTCCCCCGCGACGACGGTTACGTCCGAGCCATTTTGGCCGTATTGCAGTGTGGCGCGATTTATGTACCGCTCGCGGCCCACACGCCGCCCGAACGCATTCACTATATTGTTGCGGACGCCGAGGTCGCTTTGGTGGTGACCCATGAAGCGTTGTGGCGGGAACATCGTCTCGAAGGTTTGCCCTGCCTTTGTCTGGATGCCTTGCCCGACGAATCGCCCGAACCGGTGCCGGTTGCCGTCGACCCGCAACAACCCGCTTACCTCATTTACACCTCGGGCACCACCGGCAAACCCAAGGGCGTTCAGGTTTGCCATGCCAACGTGGTTCGGCTTTTGCCCGCGCTCGATCCTTTTTTCGACTTCAGCGCGGCGGATGTTTGGACCTTGTTCCACGCATTTTCTTTTGATTTCTCCGTGTGGGAGATGTGGGCGCCCCTACTGCGCGGTGCGACCTGTGTGGTGGTGCCTTATGCGGTCAGTCGCTCGCCCTCGGCCTTTTGGCAACTCTGCCGCCAAGAAGGAGTGACCGTATTGAATCAGACGCCTTCGGCCTTTAGCAGCTTGATCGAAGCGGATCGGCGGCAGCCGGAAAAGCTGCCGCTGAAAACGGTGATCTTCGCGGGGGAGGCGTTAATTTGCGGTCGGTTGGCGCCTTGGTTCGACAAATACGGCGACGACCCCGGCCTATTTAACCTGTACGGCATTACCGAAACCACGGTGCATGCAACGGTGCAACGCATCACCCGCGCGCACCTGGCTTTGGAAGCGGCGCCCATCGGCCACACCATGGACGACATGGTGGTGCGCGTGCTCGACGCGCGTGGGCGGCCGGTGGCACCCGGCGCCGTGGGCGAACTTTATTTCGGCGGCGACTGCGTCTCCCACGGGTATTGGCGTCGCGGTGCCTTGACCGCGGCACGTTTCGTGCCCGATCCCTGGTCTGAGACGCCCGGCGCGCGCCTGTACCGCGGCGGTGATTTGGGTCGCCTGAACCGACATGGTGAGTTGGTGTACCTCGGCCGCGCGGATCGCCAGGTAAAGATTCGCGGGTTTCGCATTGAGCTGGGCGAAATTGAGAACCAGTTGTGTCGTCAGGCGGAGATCGCCGAGGCAGCGGCTTTTGTGCGCCGAGACGCCGAGGGTGGGGCCGCCTTGTGTGCCGCGCTGGTGTGTGCCGGCGCGATGCCGGAACCCGCCGAGATTCGCCGGCGCCTGCTCGGTTTTTTGCCCGATTACATGGTGCCCGCGTTGTTTGTCGCAACCGACACGCTGCCGATGACGGTCAACGGCAAACGGGATACGCAAGCCTTGCTTGCCTTGCTGGAACAAACCACCGAGGTGGTCCGCGACGTGGTTTCGCCGCGTAACCCGATTGAGCAAAAGCTCTTTTCGCTTTTTACGCGGTTCCTCAGCGCGAAACACTTTGGCGTTGACGACCATTTTTTTGCGCTAGGCGGCGATTCGTTGCGCGCGGTGCAACTGTGTTTTGCGGCGGAGCAGGAAGGGTTGATTTTTGACGTGCGCGATGTTTTCCAGAACCCAACCATTGCACGGCTGGCCGCGCACGTGGGCCGCAAACAAACGGTTAGACGGGAAGCGATTGAAACGGCTTCGGTTCAGTTGTCTCCTGAGGCTTACGGGCCGAACGCGGTCGACGCCTACCCGCTTTCAGCCATGCAACGGCGGATGTTGCAGGCCTACCGCGACCAAGACGGCTGGGGTCGTTACCACACACAGCAGTGTTTTACCTTCCGTGATCCCCGGTTTGAACCCGCAATGCTGGAAGCGGCGCTGACCCACCTCATCACGCGTCATCCCACCTTGCGTACCCAATTTGATTTGCAGGCGGGCGTGCAGTGGGTGCGTGCGCCCGAACCCGTGTGCCTGCCGGTTACTTCTTTGGCACACCTGGCTGAAAGCGCGCAACAGATTTGGATTCAGGACTTTATGGATAGGGACCGCCGCAATCCCTTCGCGATCGACCAACCCGACGCGGTGATGACCCGTTTCCAACTCTGGCATCACGGCCGTGATGTTTGGACCTTTTTCACCGCCAAACCCCACGCGGTGGAGGACGGCTGGGGCAACGTGCAGTTTCTCAACGACTTGGTGCGGTTATACCACCAGGTGAAAGGCGGGATGACCTTGCCGGCCGCGACGGTGGATCCGAGCTACAAGGAATTCATCGCGTTGGAACGGGAGCAGGCGCAAAACCCCGCCGGCCAGGCGTTTTGGCTCAAACATACGCGCGGTTTTTCGCCGTTGCAGCGCGCGGTCCTCCCAACCCCAGCCGCGCGGGTCCGCCAACCGTGGCGCAGCAGCAGGCTCCCGGAGCACGTGGTCACCGCCGTCGCCGAGGCGGCCCAAGCGCGGGCCGTCCCGCTCCGCGCCGCCTACTTAAGCGCATGGCTTGAGGAAATCGCGCGGCTCGCGCGGAACCCCCGCGTGTGCGTGGCCTTGGTCGCCAACGGGCGCTCCCCCCGCTTGAGTAACCCCCTCGAAAGTTTTGGTTTGTTCTGGAACCTGATTCCCTTTTGCCACGATTTCGGCGCCGTCGACGCGGCCCAACCCGGTGCCCTGTGGCAGGCCGTCAACGGTGGTTTGGTGAACGTCGAGCCCCACACCGCCTACCCCGTGGCCGACCTGTTCCCGGAAGAGCGCACCTTCGCCTCCTTGAACTTCGTCCACTTTCACCACGATCAGCGCGGCGGCACGGACGAACCCGGCGAGACCGGCTTTCAATTACTGGGCATCCAACAACACGACCGCTTCCACCTACCGCTCAACCTGTTGATCGCCGTACATCCCGTGCGCCAAAGTGTCGACCTCGTGCTGCACTACGACCCAACCTACGTAAGCCACGCCGAAGCCGAGGCGGTATTGGCGCGAACCGAGGCGCGCATCGCCGCGTCGGTCGGGACAGCGCACGACCCAACCCCGGTTGGCTGACACTTTTCCAAGGGCATCTTCACAAAAATACTTTTTCAGGAAAACGCGACATGCGAGGATAAAACAACCATATCGTTATGAACATCAGGGGGATTGTATGAGACGAGGGTTTCTTCTATTGGCGGTGTTGATCTGTTTCGGTTGCGGCAGCGGTGTCGACGACATCACCATTACCATTCCAGACGTCACCACCCCGGACACCACGCCGCCGGGTTCCACCCGGGACAAAATCACCGTCTCGGAACTAACCGGATCGTTCAGCCCGACGCGCATGATCCACAACGCCTACTTCCTCCCGGTGGGCCCCGAGCAAGCGGCCCAACACGCGTTGGCCGGCCGCCTAACCGTGGGGGCCGACACGATGAAACGCAACCCCGGCGGGGCCGCCAACCAAACCTTTTTTCCCGGCTTCTCGGTTGATTTTTTCACCCACAACGGCTTTTTGGTGCCGGTCAACCGCGGCATCCAGCAACCGAGCAACCGCAGCTTTTGGACGATTTTGTGTTCACCGGGTCGCGTTTGGTCCGAACCCGGCGACGAAGGCCGATCCCGCGCCGCCTTCCCGTTCGTGCTCGGCGACCATTTTGACAACGCCGCCCACAACGGGGTGGCTACCTTCGTTTTTGACGACCAAGGCGTGTCGCAGCTACGCATGCAAATCATGCAGGAAAGCGCCGCCTGGGATATGTTCGACGGCTGGGGCCAGTATCCGATGCAGTACACGCCCGGCGACGCGGCCGGCTTCGCCGACGCCCGCGCCGCGTTTGAAGCCGAGCGCGCCCAACGCCTTCCCGTCCGACCTATCGCGGAACTGGGTTTGGACGCCGGCCGCCTGCAATTTTTCGACGCCGGTTTGACCGCCAACGAAATCACCTTTCGCGCCATTGTGAAAGACGGTGTGATTTACCAAGACACGCCGGAAACGCGTTTGGGTCCGTTTCCCTTTCCCGAATACATGCGCGGCGGCGCCTTTTCCGTCACCAAATCCATCGGCGCCGGCCTGAGCCTGATGTTTTTAGCCCAAGCATTCGGCCCCGAGCTGTTGGATGAAAAAATCGTCGACTGGTTGCCCGTCAACGCCGGCCACGACGGCTGGGCCGAGGTCACCTTCAGCGACTGCGCCGACATGCGCACCGGCATCGGCGACCTCAGCCCCAACCGCAACACGCTCGACGTGTTCGCCGACGAAAACAAATCGCGCATGGGCGAGTGGTCCAACCAGCTGAGCGAGAGCGGCAAACTCACCATCTGCTGGAACTACGGCAATTATCCCTGGGGTCCGGGCGAGGTGACGCGTTACAACACCACCCATACCTTCGTTTTGTCGGCGGCGCTGCAACGCTGGGCGGCCGCCAACGGCATCCCCAACGGCGATTACCACGGCTACATCGCGGAACACCTGCTGGCCCGCATCGGCGTGGTCAACGCGCCGATGATGCGCACCGTCGAGACCAACGGCGAACAGGGTAGCCCGATTCTGGGCGTGGGTTTGTACCCCACCGTGCACGACCTCGCCAAAATCACCGAGTTCATGCAGCACGGCGGCACCCTTGACGGCGAACCCCTGCTCCATCCTCAAACCCTGGCCGAAGCCTTGTTTCTGCAACCCGACACGGCCTATGCCACCGGCAACCGCATCAACGGCTTGCCCGAACTGTACCGCCACGGCTTTTGGTCCTTCCCCACGGCCGGCGACACCTGCACCGTCCAGGTCCCCTACATGAGCGGGTACGGCGGGAACATGGTGGTGGTCGCACCCAACGGGTACACCGGCATTCGTTTCAGCGACAGCTTAAACTACACCATCGAAGGCATGGTCAACACCCTGCAAGCGCTGGAACCCTTCCCGTGCCCCTAATCCCAAGGTTGGCCGGAAGGGTCGCCCTGTACACCGAATCTTCCGGTGGCCGCCTCTGGAGTCTTTTTGGAAATCGTCCTGATCCGTCACGGCAAACCCACGGGTTAAACCAAAAAAGCCCGGTCGGATGGTTCGACCGGGCGATTCATTCGCGGCGCATCCGCGTGGGCGGGGACGCGGATTCAGATTAGCAACTATTGGCTGATGGGTTCACCGGCATCCCGGTCCAGCACCACATTCCAAAGCGGGCCGTGGCCGCGGCCGTGGACGTCGAGACCTTGAACCACCTCGCGGCCTTGTTTTTTACGGGTAACGAATGCATCCACCCCGCGCTCGGGAACCTGCACGGCAACGGGCATCGCGTCCTCACCGGCGGCAACCAAAAAGTTCACCATGGAGACGACCAGGTAGGAACCCACGGTGTCGGCCGGGCGGTATGCATGGGTCGCACCGGGCGCGAGTTCCAGGGTCTCGAAGAAGGTTGTTCCGCTGTCGTCAACCATCATGAGCACGACCGGCAGCGTAAAGGTGTGGGGATTCGTCAGCCAGGCGGTTTCACCGGAAACCAGGTCGGCCGTGTAATGGCGGTTCAAGCCTTCGCCGGCCAGAGCGGCGGCAAGTTGCGTTTCGGTTGCACGCCCGGCCGCCGCGGCTTTGCGCGGGGCGCCGTGGTCACAAGCGGGATCGACCTTGGAGACCACCCGCACGCTGCGCGTCTCCCACTCGCTCGTGAAAGTCGTCCCGTAACAAACCTTTGAGGTGCGCACCCGCAAGGTGTAGGTTCCGGGTCGGAAGGGCAAGCTGTTGATTTCCACGGACGGGGACGAGGTGGTGGTGGACCAACCGGTCCCATCCAATTGCCAATGGTATTGTTCCGCGTCGTAATGGTAGGACGTGGTGAAGGTGCCCAGGAAACACCAAGAATTAGGGCCGGAAAGATAACAAGGGGTCGCCATCGTCCGACACAAGCTCAAGCGATTGCTTTTCACAACGACGGGCAAGCCGTTGGCGAAATCAATTTGTTCATAATAAGGATTGTAGGCCGCTTCATCATCAAGTACCTGGTAGCTGGTGGCCTGCACGGGATAGAATTTTTTGCCACAGGGTTTCCCGTAGCAATGGGGGAGGGTTTCGAGCTGAAGGATGGGAAGGTTGTACTGGTTACTCCACGCCTCGCCGACAACGCGGAAACAGTTGCCGAAGACGTGGCCGGAAAGGGTACAAAAAAGGAGGAACATCAACCCTTGAGGAAACAGGTTTTTCATAAAACATCCTTGATCGATCTGAGTAGTGGTCAACCACAGCGCGCGATGGGGAGGTTCGCATAAACGACCTGGCCGACAGCCCGTGATATGTCAAGAGCCGTACCAAAGAAACCCTACCTAGGTAACACCCTATTTTTCAAACAACTTAGCTACCTCAAAGCGTTTACCCGCGCGCACGCCTATGTCAAAATACGGTCACCTGCCGTTATTCAGACAGGCCACTGACCAAATAAGGTCAAGCCGAGACCGTCGGCCAACGGTGAACCCGCCTCGCACGGCGATGACCCCAAAAGCCACGGGCCACCGCCTGAGCGGAACAGTTGACCCCTTATTTGACTTAACCACCATCCTGTCGGAACCCACGACCGGCATCCCCAAGGAGTTTTTATGTTACGCAACATATTCGGCCCTTCTCGCGCGGAAATTTGGTCGCAAATCGCGGAAGACATCGGCGGCGACTTCATCGACGGCGGTTTCTGGAAGCGCCACCAACTGCATTACGACCACGAACAATGGACGATTCTGCTCGACACCTTCATGGTCAGCACGGGCAAAACCACCATTCCTTTCACCCGCATGCGGGCGCCTTTTCTCAACAAAGACCAGTTCACCTTTAAGATCACCCAAGAAGGGTTTATGGGTTCGGTCAGCAAATTTTTCGGTGCCCAAGACATCGAAATCGGCGATGACTTTTTTGACAACCAGTTCATCATTCAAAGCAACGATCGGTTCAAAATCAAACGCCTGTTAAACGACCAACCCTTAAAAACACTGATCCAAAACCAACCCAACATTTTCCTTGAACTGCGCGAGGATCAGGGCAACTTCCGCAACCGTTTTCCCGAGGGCGTCAACGAACTTTATTTCCAATGCAGAGGCATCATCAAAGACAAACAAGTGCTCAAGGATTTGTTCGACATCTTTTCCATCATCTTGTCGCGCCTGGTGCAAATCGACTCGGCTTACGAAGATGATCCCAATATCGTCATCGACGGGGAAAGCTAACCCGCAATTCTCACAAGGATTCGTCGCGAGAAGCTGAAAGCCATGCGAGTACGAAGATTACGACCGAGAGACGGCACAGGGGTCCGACCTTTCGGCGTAGCAGCGCTACGGCGAAGGCGGCTTGACCGAGTAAGCGAAGTAATCGCATGGCTTTCAGTTTCGTAGCAGAATTCCTTGTGAGAATTGCGGGTTAATCCCAAGGCGACCAGCCGGCGTTCAACCACATTCCCGAAGGATGTTCTTGCAACCGGGTGAAACCCGAATGCTGTCATTCGAGGGGGCGGCGCGACGCCGATCGCGATCCAAGCAGTGGATTCTTTTTAAAAAAGTGCAGACACCCATTCCGAACAGGAGCAAGCCATGATCCCTACGACCTTCCGCGCCTTCCAAGCGAGCGATGTTCAACCTTGTCTGGCCCTTTTTGACGAAAACTGTCCCCGGTTTTTTGCGGCGAATGAACGGGACGACTACGAACACTTCCTCAAAACGCCCGGCGATTACCGCGTGGGTTTGCGCGAGACAACCATTGTGGCGGCCTTCGGGATGAGCGCGGACCTCGGCCAAAAGCGACACCGCCTGACGTGGATTCTTGTATCGCCGGCCGCGCAAGGCACCGGCGTGGGCAGGCAGATGATGGATCAAGTCCTTAAACACAGCCGCCGCCAAGGCGCGGTCGCCGTCGACATCGCGGCGAGTCAACACTCCGCGCCCTTTTTTGCCAAGTTCGGCGCCCGAACGACCCGCACCATTCCCAACGGCTGGGGTGCGGGCATGCATCGGGTCGATATGGTGCTCGCCCTGACAGAGTGAAACGCCAGACGAAACAAGCGCGCCCCGGACAGCGCTACGCCCCAAGCCGTTCTTCACAGCGGAAAACCCCGTCCACGGGGCGGGCTAGCTCGGGATCCAGCCCACCAACGCTCCCCATTGAACGCGATTCCAGCCGCCCTCGACCTGTTCCAAAACCTCGACCGCCGCACCTTCCGGCACCATGCCGATCACCGGGGCCTCAGCGGACGGCGCCGCCCGCAACCTTTGTCGACCCGGCCCGCGCCATCGCTTGGCCTTGCGCGCCGCGGTCGCACGCACCTCGGGATCCGTGTGCTCTTCCGCGATCAAGGAGAACGCCGCCAAGCTGGGTTCCGCGGTTAGGTTCCCGGCGAGCGCCGAGCTCCAATGAGACTGGGCCACCACGTGGTCATCCATGGTGAAGGCAACCTCGAGATCACCCACGCCCATCCGTTCGATGCGCATGCCGACCAGGTCCCAGGAATCGAAGGCTGCCGCACCGTTCATTTCCGGCGCGCCCAGCGACACCTTGCTCCCCTTGGAAAAGATGCGGTAGAAACTGTTGACCCCGGCGCCGCGTCCCGCCAAATCGGGCGGACAATGAATTTCGGCAAAACCCGGTAACCCCAAACGCTGCACCTGCAACACCGCCTGTCTTTTCGGCGCCTCAATCGAACTGGTTTTGACGGTCCAAATTAAGCGGGTCACCCGCGGGCGCCGGCTTTGGGGTAAGGGGGGCGAAAAGCGAAGGTTTATCGTGAGCGGCGACCAAGCCGGCGGCAAAGCCGTTTTTTGCCGGATCACACCCTTCTTATCGCCAAGAATAAACTGGAGCATATCCTCGGCCGCGTCGCTGGTCGTATGTTCCTGAATACGCGCCCCTTCCGCCGCGGCGGAAAGATAACTCCAACCCCATGACCGCGGCTGCTCCCCAAACACGGCAAACAGCGCCTCGCCTCTGCGCAGGGTACCGTGCCGGTCCGGCGACACCGAAATAATCAGGTTATGGTTTTCCGGTAGAGACGGCCCGCCGGGGTCAAATTCAAGCCGCGAAAGGACCAGCTCGCTCAAACGCGCCGCCTGGCGATGGGGAAGCACCAATCCCAGCGCCATGGGATCCACCACCAGCCCGCCGGTCTCGTTGAGGCGCGCCAACGCACGCGGGGTTTGCGCTTCGCTCAGAGCAAACTGAAGCGGCATGTCGTTTTCACTGAAATTGAAATCATCCACCAGGCGTTCACGAATCCGGTTTAAGTTCTCTTGGAAAATCGGTTTCAAGGCCTCGGCGTAGTCCGCCAACAGCGCGGCGGAAAAGGCCTGTTTCCCTTGCAGCAAGTTCGTGATTTTGTCGGTCACTTTATCCAGCGACCAGTCGACCTCAATGGAGGTCAACACCGTAGACTCGTAGGCCTTGACCATGAGGTATAGGTAATAAACCAGGGTGTTGCGGGCACGCTGTCCCATTTCGCGCACGGCCGTCGCAGCCTCCAGATCAAGCCGTACCAAGTTTTCGCTACGCGCACGCTGCATTTGGGCGGCCGCCAGACCCGCCGCCGACAGATCGGCATAGCCTTCGCCCACCTTGTGTAAGGCACGCATCAGCTTGGTGAGAACCGTTGTTTTACGCTGGTTCAAGTCGCGGATTTCCTCACTCAGGGCCTGCATCTCCGGGCTGTTGGCACTAAGCCGCTGAAGCTCGGCCTCCACCTCCGCTTCCGGGACCTGCAGGGCGGAAACAGCACCGGAAAACTGGCTAAACGCCGGACCCAAACCGGCCCCCGCCTGATGCAACAATTTCTCCCTTCGGCTCGGTTCCTGTTCCACAAACCGCGCGATCTCCTCCTCGGTAACCCCCTCGCCGGACGGCGCGTTGCGCTCGCTAAACTTGTCTCGGAAGGTTTTGACCTTCATCCGCGTACCTTCCGCCTTCTGAGCCGCGGCGTGGGCCTTCTCAAACACCTTGCCGATTTTGGAAAGGGTGTCCGGGGCACTTTCCGCATCGCCGCCCACCAAGTCCGCGGTGACATTCGCCAGGGAGCCCACCGTTCCCAAGACCGGTTGTCCGACGGGAATCACCTGCAGCAAGGCACCGGCGGTTTTCATGCCGAAACGAATGAAGGCCCGCTTCTGGGTTTCACCACGCGCCTCATTCAAAAGCTCGTTTTGCAGGACGACCAGTTCCTCGCCTTTCTTTTCCAGTTCAATTCGCAAATCCGCGAGCTGTGCGCGAATTTCGCTGATTTCGGTTTCGGTTTCCACAACCTCGGCGGCGGTTTGTTTGATGCGGTCATTCACCTGGCCCAAGGTTTCGGCAAGGACCGCGTTTTGTGACTGCAAGCCGTCTTTTGTCTGTTCGACCCAGCGAACCAACAACAGCATGTGCAGCGCGCGATCCAAGGCCTGTTCATAAAGTTGAATGCTGCCGCGCAAAGACAGGAAGGGCGTAAAGCCGGCGGGGTTCCCGAAAAAGTCGCGGTTGGTACGCAGGTGTTGGAGCAAAACAGCCACCTCCGTGCCGGAGCTGGTCCAGTGGGAGCCGAAGGCGTGGTTCCAAGCGGGATCGTTGGGAGCGTCCTCGGCCAGAGCCGCCGCGTAATCTGTTAAAAAAACCTGGAGTTGGTCGCGCGCACCGCCCAAAAAGAGGTCGCGTGCCACCTCAAGCACACGGCGCAGTTGCAAGGGATGCAACCAACGATTGCGTTGGTCCATAAACCGCGGGGCCGGATTTTCGCCGCTCGGCTTTTGCGCGGATTGCCCCGGCGCATCTTTGCCGGAAGTTGTGGTTTTCGGACCACCCGTGGTATCGACCTTGGTGCGCGCGTCACGGGTACCAAAAGCGTTCAAAATGAGTTTGGCGTGGTATTGGGCAGAGCGCGTGGGTGTCCCCGCGGAGCCACCCCGATACCGACGCGTCGGCCGTCCCCCCTTGCCGGGCTTCACATCAATTTGCCCCAGCAAGGTTCGGCTGTTGGTGATCACGGCGCCCCCGTCGCCACCGTTCCCCGGTTTGCCGGGTGCCAGCGCGTCGGTGCCACTGGTGGGAAAATCGCCCCCTTTGGTGTGCAAACCCGTGGTGCCGCGGATGCCGATAAAAGTCCATTCGTAGTCGATTTTGACTGCAATCGGGTCAAAATGAACCGTTGCGCTGTTTTTGGTGGGACTGTACACCGTATCGGTCAGCGTCGCCCAAGCGCGACGACTCACCCCGTCGCGACCATCCAGCCCCTCACCGCCGTGTTGACCCGGTCCCCCATGTGCTGTCAAACGGGCGCGCCCGGTATCGCCGTCGGGATGAACCACTTGGGCGACCCAGAGTTTGAGGGAACCCGCGTGTCGCCCGTGGGCACCATCTTCGCCCGAGCGTCCTTCACCCGCGTTGCGGGCTTTGTCAAGGGTCCAGGGCAAAGGCGAGGTATTGACAGCGGCACGATCATCGGCCCAGATTAAGCGACGGGCGTAAAGGGTGACGGCGGTTTCAGGGAGCCGCAAGGGGTCGTGTATTTCAAGCGTGTCACAAATGATTTCCAGTTCACGAACCGCAACGCGCGGGTTGGCCGGGTCTTGCACCCCGGTTTTGGGATCGACATGCAGGAGCTCATAAAGACCGTTGCTGTGACCTTTTTGCAACACCAGATGAAAACCAACGATGCGATGGTTTTGGGATTGGTCCGCGTTTTCGTGGGTGGTGTGGTCAATGTACCGGGAACTTTTGGGATCCGGCGGCGTGGGATGAGACTGCAAGAAGCGGCGTTGCGGGACGATATGAGAAAGGTCAATCGGTTCCATCGGCATGAAACAGCTCCAAAAAAGGGATGAGGTGTTGCCAGGCATCACGGTGATCAATAGGGTGTCGCTTTGGGTTACCTAAAAAGATAACGACTAACCACCCCGCCACAAAGGGATTTCGGTAAAAAATCTGCATGGGTACCACCCCGTAGCGCCGCCGCCATAGGCCCGCAAAAGGAGCCACGGGCATAGAACCTAAGAAGCCCTTTAAAAAAGAACGCCACCCGCCCACGGCCCGGCACTGAAAAACCGTTCAAACCCAAACTCTTGCACAGGACCGACCCCTAATCATTCCATCCAAACGAAAGCAAGGATTCCAAGCGCCGCGGACGGAACCCATGATCGGCCCTCGAAATCCCCGCCGCGATTTTTACAAGGACAACGCTTGCCCGATGAGACGCGTACCGGCATGGATCCCGGTCACGATCAGGATCAACCACGCCGCGGCATAACTGTTGCGGCGAAGCAGCGGTCGTTGGGTAAGGTAGGCCGCGGTATGGGCCGCACGCGCCAAGAAGAAACCGCCGAAATAAAACATCCCCATCAGCGGTGCCGCCCCGGAAAGAAGATAAATGCCGCCCAACGCCAAAAAGGGAACCAAGTTTTCCAAATTATTGCGGTGGGCTCGGCCCAACCTGGCCGGATCGGGGTGTTCGACGACGACGGTTTCGCCACCGAGCCAGGCCGCATCCTCCTGATTAATAAATTGTTTTAACTGACCACGTGTCCAGGCGGTCGCCGTCCCCAGCACCAACGTTTTTAAGGTTTCCGCGATTAAGACCAAGGCGAACACCGAAAACAACGGCGTATCAAAAATCGAACTGTTCATCGTTCACTCCTAGAGAATCCCCACGTTTTAAACAAGCAGGTGGGTTGGGTTTGGGTTGGTTTTCCGGTTCACCGCACACCAAAGCGAAACCAGGGCAAGGCCCTGATTTCGCCAGGGGAAAAAGGGGTTAGGAATCGGCGTAGGTGATTAAAGCGATGCGTGCGCCGTGGGGATCGCGAAGGGTACAGATTCTTCCCACGCCCGGTGCGGTAAAAGGGGCTTTTTCCAGCGTCGCCCCCGCTTCAAGCGCTTGCCGCGCACGGCCGTCAACATCATCAACGGTCAGGTAGGGCAACCAACGACCGTCGCCCTCGGCGAAACCGCCGATCGCTTGGCCGTCCACCTGAATACACGAATAGGTGCCGCCGTCCGGCATCGTGATCGTGGCGATCTCCCAGCCCAAAACCGTTTGGTAAAACGCAAGCGCCTCGGCCGGTTGCGGTGATTGATGTTCGATCCAGCTCGGCATGCCGTGCCGGGTTTTGTTGTCACTCATGTTGGAACTCCTTGTTCAAAGTCAACGCGGGATGATGCGTCAAACCAAGGACGACGCCGCCAAGGGCGCCCCGACATAAGCGATCAAAAAAGATGAAATTTTTTCATTTCGTGGTGAAGATGGTCTCGGTGCGCGTCGGTTGGCACCAAGGTCAGCGCGCGTTCAAAGGCTGCACGGGCCGCCGTATCGCGGCCTAATCGCGCATAAAATCCGGCAAGGGTTCCGTGAAAATAAAAATAACCGTCGAGCGCTTGGGCCAAAGGTTCCGCGACGGCGAGACCCGCCGCAACGCCGTACGCCTCGGCCGCGGCAACGGCTCGGTTGAGCTGGACCAGCGGGGAATCCTGCAGCCGCGCCAGCAATGCATACAGCCGGGTGATTTCAACCCAATCGGTTTCGTCCGCCGACCGCGCCTGATTGTGGACCGCGGCGATGGCCGCCTGGATTTGGATCGGCCCAGGTTGCTTTTGTTGCAGGGCCTTTTCAAGCAGCGCCGTCCCGGCGGCAATTTTTCGTTCATCCCAGCGCGCACGATCTTGATCGGCCAGAAGAACCAGGCGGCCATCTGAGTCCAGGCGTGTTTCGGAACGGGCGTCCTGGAGCAGACAAAGCGCAAGCAGACCCATTACCTCGGGGTCGTCGGGCAGCAAAGACAACAGCAGGCGAGCGAGGCGAATCGCCTCGTGACACAAGGGTCTCCGAACCGGGTCGGGTCCATGGCTGCCGGCGTAGCCCTCGTTGAACAACAGGTAAATCATGGCAATGACCGCGGCAACCCGATCCCGACGTTCCCGTGGATCCGGGGTTTCGAGCGTAGACACCACCTCGCGAAGGCGCCGCTTGGCACGGGTCAAGCGTTGCTCCATTGCCCGTGGCGCCACCAAAAAGGCCTTGGCAATTTCGGCGAGGGTCATCCCGGTGAGGATCCGCAAGGCCAGGGCTACTTGGTCCTTGGGTTGCAGGCTGGGATGGCAGCAGAGGAACATCAAACGCAACACATCGTCCCCAAAAGGTTGGGCGTCAAGGAGCGCTTCCGGCGAGGCTTCGAGCGGCGATGGACGATCTTCAAGGGTGCCTCGCGGCCGAGTCGAACGCCACACATCAATCGCACGGTTCCGCGCGACGCGGATCAACCAGGCGTCGGGTCGTTGCGGTAGGCCGGATTCGGGCCAGGTTTCCAAGGCGCGAACGCAAGCGTCTTGGAAACAGTCCTCGGCCAGGTCCAGGTCACACAAGACCGCGGTTAAGGCCGCCATGACGCGCGGACGCGCGTCTTTAATCGCCTCGGAGAACAAGCGCGTCACCCTGTCGGAAATCGCCGCCTTCAAAAAAGGCCACGGGGCGAATCTCAAGGGCGCCGCCGCCGATGGGTAATTGCCGGGCGGCCGACACGGCTTCTTCCAAATTCGCCGCTTCCACCAAATAAAACCCGATCAAATGCTCCTTGGTCTCAGCGAAAGGGCCGTCCACCACCACGTCTTCCAGCATGGAACGCCGCACGGTGACCGCGGCGGCCGTCGGCGCCAGTTTGACCACCGCGCCTAACTGGTTCTTGTCGCGTAGGTTATCTTGAAAGGCGAGGTGCTCTTGCAAACGCTGCTCATGTTCTTCCGCGGGCAAACCTGCCAAAAAGGGTTCCGAATCGTAAATAAGCACCGAGTAAAGCATACCGCGTCCCCTCACCGTGTTCGAAAAACCCCCTTCGTCCCCATCAATCATCGGTAACGAAAGGTGCTGGATTCCGCCTCATTTTTAGTAAAGCGAACCGCCCCACCTCAAGCAACCTAAAATTTCAATGGCTTTGCTCGAGACAGCTTAGCCCAGAACAGCACGAAAAAAGCGCGTGCCGAAACCGACACCTACCCTTTGGTTTATGAACATTAGGGCAGTTCGACGAAAACCTTGATACAAGCCCGGCACCGCAAACCGCCTCCCCGTAAATCCTTTTGGGAATAAACAGAAGCAACCCGGTGGCCACTTATTCACTTCAGCAAGGAACAACCCATTCAAGCTTATCTGCCGACGAAACGCCGAGTAGGCGCTAAAATAACTGCATCGCACAATCGCTTGAACTGGGTAAAAAAAGATGGAGCTTGCAGGATGAAAACCGTTTTTTTCTACGGCTTATTTATGGACGTCGCGTATTTGGAACAACAAGGCCTGAAAACGACCATTATCGGCAAAGCGCGGTTGCCCCATTACCGCATCGTGATTGGCAAACGGGCATCCCTGATCCCGGCCGAGGCTTCAACTGCTTATGGGGTGCTCATGAAGCTGTCTGACGCCGAAGCGCAACAACTTTACGCCGAACCGAGCGTGTGTGATTATCTCCCGCAAGCAGTTGTTGCCCAATCCCTGGAAAACGATCAGCCGATAAACGCACTTTGCTACAACCTCCCTCCCGAAGCAGCAACCATCGGTACCAATGCGGCCTATGCCGCACAACTCGCCGCGCTTGCTGAACAACTCGGCTTTCCAGAGCACTATGTTTCGGAAATTAACACCACCCATACCGAACCCTCGTAACGCAAACAAGGGTTGTCTCCAGCTCGTTTCTCGCGGAAACCGCGAGACGCGGGCAGCAGAACCTCAAGCCATCCCGCCCTTGATAAGAACAACCAAAAGCACGATGGAGGAAACCCATGAAAAAGGTGCGTTGTTGCGAGACCATGGCCTATTGGTACGATCAATTGTGGAACCAGCGAAACCCCGAGCCGATTGAAACCGTGTTAGCCGACGACTTTGTGTTGCACGGGCACGGCGGCGAAAAAATTACCAAGCAGGGGTATCGCGCGTTTTTTGACGCGATTTGCCAAGGATTCCGCGAAATCCATCTCGAGGTGGTGGACCAAATCGAGGAAGGCGACCGCTGTGCGATGCGGCTTGCCCTCACCGCGACACTGAACTCTACCGGCAAAAAAGCCGAATTTCAGATGCAAGCGTTCATTCGCTTTGATGACGAAGGTCGCGCGGTTGAAGCATGGGACACCGTCGATTGGTACGGTTATTTGACACGCGTCGATGCACTGCCGGCGGATACCCTCAATTTGGTGATCGAGGAAGGTAAAACCTTCACCGCCTTGTAGGGCACCCAGCCGGCTATTTGGTCTTGGCGGCGGTTTCCGCTTCGGCCAGTTGTTTTTGGTAGGTTTCTACCCGGTCGGGAGTGTACTTTTTGGCGCGGGCCAGGGCCTCGCGATGGGCTTTTAACGCCTCGGCCCGGCGACCCGCGCCGGCGAGGGCCTTGGCTTGTTGGGCGCACAGGTACGGCGATTGCGGGCGATAGGCCGCCGCGCGGGCGAACAGCTCGGCGGCCTCGGCGTAGCGTTCGCGGCCCATCAGCCGACGGCCGTTCGCCGCCAAGGAACGGCCGGTGTTCCACTGATCGGCGGGCGCGAGGATGGGAAAGCCGTATTCTTGCGAAAGCCCCGCGAAATAGGCGTCAATCTTGGCGAGAGCATTGCCTTCCACGGCCTCGAGCTTATCGTAATCTTGGCTGAAACGCGCTTGGGGATACACCTGTTCCAGGACCTCCAGCCAGGCCGGCAACAGAATCGCGTAGTGGTCGTCGTTGGCGAACAGTTTGGCCGTGAGCGGGCGTTTCTTTTGCTGGAGCGGCACCATCTTCTGCGCCAGCTTTTTGATATTTTCGGCGATGGCCGGACTATAGTCCGCGTCGGACAAGGCCGAGGCAACGTACAAGGCGCCGCGTTTTTTGGGTGGCGACGGCATTTTTTGGAGCTGCTCGGTGAGGTGTTCGATAAAGGTTTCGCCCTCGCGGTAGCCCATGCCGAGGATGTCGCCGGCCGCCACGGCGACATGGACATCAAACAAACCGGGGCGACGGCAAAAACTGTCCAACACCAGCACGGCACGGCTCGAGGCGCCAACCAAAAAACGGTAGTCGGCGGCACGGTAATGTTGCTTCAGGTAAGGAAACAATTCGGATTCGAAAAAATCGAGCAGCCGGTCTTGCGGCTGATCAAAAGGCATTTGTTTCCAGTTGGAGGGCCAATAATCACTGCCGTTGGTGTAAACCCGGGGCGCATAAAAGGGATCGTCCTCGCCGGCAAGGGTCACCACCAGGGTTTCCGGCATGCGCCCGGTCAAGACCAGATGGTTCACCGTACCCGCGATCATGGGTGCGAACTGGTGCTCCAGCACCACCACCACGGGATAGGTATGATCCGGCGAAGAGACGGCAAAAGCCTCGGGAAGATAAAGGTGCACCTTCTTATCAGCACCCAACACCTTCGATTCCAGGGTTAGTTCGGTGACCGTGGCAACCGGCCGCGCCTCACCCTTGATCGTGGTTTGCGCCAAGATCCCCGCCGCACTCAAATAAAACAAAATCAACAACCCAACAAAATGCATTTTTCCCATGGGGACACCCTCTCCAAGTTCGTATCAATTTTAGGAATTCCTTGGCAATATACGTTTTAACCGCTCCTTGGTTTTGATTTTCGGTAAAGTGAAACAGGCATCACATCCTCGCGACACCCGCCAAACCCCCGATCCAAAAGGAAACTTTTTTGACCACCAACGTCCATCCCATCCCCTTCCAAACACCCGAGGTCGCAATCGTTTTCGACCGCTTTCCCGACCACCTACGCCCCCATCTGCTCGGCTTGCGCGACCTGATCTTCGCAACGGCGGCCGCCACCGACGGGGTCGGCCCGCTCCAAGAAACCCTCAAATGGGGCCAACCCAGTTACCGCACCACCCAAAGCGGCAGCGGCACCACCCTGCGCCTGGGTTTGCTCAAAGGACAAACCAACTGCTGCGCCCTGTTCGTCCACTGCCAAACCACGCTCATCGCCGATTTCCGGGCACGCTACCCCGACCGACTGCGCTTCGAGGGCAAACGCGCGTTGGTTTTCGCGGCCAACGCGCCCCTCCCCGTAACGGCCTTGCGCACCTGCATCACCCTGGCCTTGACCTACCACTTGAGGAAGAAACCCGGCGGCGACGTCTAACCTGGTTATAATGCGCGTGAGACGGCCAAGGGAGTACCATCATGATGTTTCATATCGCGGAGATCGGCGCCACGGCAATCGGGTTTGTCGGCATTCTGTTTATCTTTTTGGGCAGTATTTTGGCGCTTTGGCAGTACCTGAACTTTGTGGCGTGGGGCAAGTTCTCCATTGACCACGTGCGCCACACGCTCGGCACCTACATCCTGATCGGGCTGGAATTTATGGTGGGCCAGGATATTGTGGAAACCGTGCTGCACACCGACCGCGAACACCTGATCAACCTGGGCCTGATCGTGATCATTCGAACCGTGCTCGACTTCTTTCTGAACAAGGAAATCAGTCATCTCGGCAAAAAGATCCAGGCGCTAAAACACAAGGAAACAGCCGCGGAGAACAGCAAAACCTAAACACCTTTCGCGCATGAGCGAAATGATGCTTCCGCCAAGTTTTACGGTTTACAATCGGGTAAACCAGCCAACTTGGAGGCATGTTCATGAGCAACCATCCCGTGATGGAGTTTTATTATTTTTGGTTAAAAGAAGGGATCACCCACGAGCATTTTATGAAGGTCGACCGCGCCACGGCCCAGTTCCTGAGTACCCGCAAAGGTTTTATTAAGTGTTACACCACCCACGACCCGGTCAAGAATTGCTGGGGTTCGGTGTGTATTTTTGAAACGCACGAACTGATGGCGGAAACGCTCAAGGCCTTTGAACCCGACGGCAGCGGCGCCGCGGGTCAAATCTCCCGTGATTTCTGGGACTGTATCGAAACCTACACGGTTTCGGGATTTCACTTCGACATTCGCGACGAGCAATTCGCACCGAATTACAAGGTTCCGAATTAGCCCGCGTTGTTCCCGCCCACCCGGTTGTGAGGCATGCTCAGGGCGCAACCACTACTTGATTGCGTCCCCCGCTTTTGCCCTCGTAAAGGGCCAGGTCCGCGCGCACCAGGCAATCCTCAATCGCTTCATCGGCGCGGCGGGCAGGACCGGTCGCGCTTCTTAGGTTCAAGGCCCTGGAAAAGGATCACCCAATGGTGAGGCTCACTGACGGCGCTTCTTTAGAATCAAAAACATCCCGTCTCATGAAATTTACAACATGAGCCCATATTCACTTTCGCCTATTTCCTGGATTATTTTTCATACCTCCATATTTTCTCCAAATTAGACGCATAGATTGACGACCAACATAGGCATTGGCTTGTTGTCAATCCCATGGTGAGCGCGGCTTTTTCCATTTTTATCCATGCCGCTGTTCGAAACCCAAGTGTTTCGATTTTTTTAAAACCAGGTCTTGCAATCACGACCTTCTCACCCCCCGATCCATGTTTTGCCATGAGCCGGCAGACTTGCCCCTTCTGGTAAACATGCGAGTGACAACACACCCCTTCGCACCGCTTAATCCATCGTGCCGATCATCCCGACACGGAGCACACCCAAGGCCCCGGTGATCGTGGTGAAAAGCAACACCCCCTGCCGACACGCGAGCCACGACGGGACGCGGTTCCCAGAACATCCCCGCGTGTCCGAGGCGATCACCCGTGTCCGCCGGCTTGGTTCGCCCCTTAGCGGACGTCTGCCGACGCGTGGCCGCCACCCTTCTTAAGGAGCCATTATGACGACCCTCCACGCCCCCTGTTCCGCGGAACTTGAGGCGCTCCGCGCGCGCTTTAACCTGGAGCAACCCGACTGCATCGGTGAACCCGACCGACTCACCCTCCCACTCCAAGACCACGGCCTGGTTTATTTCAAATACCAACCCGACGAAAACGTGGTTTGCCTGAGCACCCGCTTTTTTGAGGTTTCCGCCTCTACCGCCCTCTACGAAGCCTTGCTCACCGCCAACCTATTCACCGAACCGGTCGACTCCCGGCTCGGCATCGAGCCGGCCGGGCACTGCATCCTCTTCGAAGGTACCTATCAACCCGGCGCCGGGAACCCGACGCTCACCGACTACACCCAATCCTTCGTCAACCAAATTCGTCGTTGGCAAGGGTTCCTGGCCGACCATCACGACGACCTCGCCGCGGAGACCGAAACCGGTCACCGCGACGTACCGGATGGTCTGGATGAGCCGGAAAGCTTATTAACCGGTGCCGACTTGCCCCCCATCGGGCTGTTCGCTTAAGCAACCCACACGACCGAATCGGAGGAACCACCATGATGAACCAAACGACCCCTGCAACCACCGACCTGTTGGACACCCTTATGGCTGATTTCGCGGAACGCACCGGCATCGATCATCCAGAACGCGATGACGATGCCTGTTACGGCCTGCTTTTCAATCCATCAACCGTGCTCTACCTGCGCGAGGACCCTGAACGCAACCGCATCACCCTTTTTACCCCGTTCGACCGCGCCACGGATCGCGACCAAGGTAAAGATTGGTGCCGCCTGCTCCAGATCAATGCAACCGAGCCGACAACCCTGCTCCGTTTCGCCCTTGAACCCCAAAGCAAGATCCCGATCCTTATCCTCGAAATCGCGGCCAAAGGTTTAACCATCGACCTTTTGGAAAACGCGGTTGAAGCGGTCCTCGCGGCAGCCGAACGGGCGGAAAAACCCGCTAGCCGAGAAGCCAATCCCGGCGACGGGTTTCAGCCGGAACCCGATTCCGAACACGACGCACCGGTCGAGGAATTCGTCGCCCCGGTTCCCGCCTACCTGTTGGCTTAGCCAACCACCTTCGCCAACCCACCCAAAAATTCAGCCGCCACAAAAAACCCAATTGCCTTTCCGGTTGAACACCCCTTTCGCCAAGTGCCGTTTCGGCCTTCCTTGCCACTCCTGCGAAGGGTCCCCCCATCGATATACAGAGGAGTTCCTACTATGAGTCCCACCCTTCAACAGTTCCGTTCCATTGCCCAAAACCAATCCAACCAGGTCCTTCAAATGGGTCATCAACAAAAGCTTTCCGTTCTCGGACGATTCGGGCACCGCCAGGTCCAATCCATCAAGGGATCGTTGATTCCCAAACTTTCCAAAACGGAGCAAGAAAACAACCAGCAGGTGAAACAGCAGTTCGCCAAAGTATTAAGCAAAAACTTCGACGGTCTGTTTGTGCTTTCCGCCTTGCAGCAGATGGGTCTCAAAAGCGACCGGCCACTGACCACCAAAGACGTGGCATCGATCCTCGAGCAAGGCAAACGGTTTCAAATACTCACCCCTACGGAAGTGCAACAACACCTAAAAAGCGACGGTTTCGGAGAACAGGTACAGCACATCGCAAAAATGGTTCGGGAAGAAAAGCAATACTTCAAGGAGCCCCCTCCCCAAAAACTTCCGAAAAGCCTGGCTCCCATCGCCAAACAGGTCGCCCAAAACCTGAAAAACCTCAAAACACCGGTGACCCGCGCCTTGCTCGATACCGTGGTAAGCCAGGTGGTCACCAAAATGCTCAACAACCAAAACCCCAACTCGGTTGGCGGCTTCCCGGGTCCAAGCCAACTCTTGCACTTAAAAACCCTACCCAAAACGACCCTGGGCATCCCCAAACCCTTCAAATCCAACGCGCCTAAATGGGTGAAAAACCTGGTAAGGCTTCCAAAACTCAGTACACAAAAACAAGGTTTCGGTTTGTCTTCCATCTACTCGAAACTTCAGAAAACCTCATCCAAGGCGACCTACTTCGATAGGGTGGACCTCAAACACAAAAACAAAAATATTACCGGTCAAACCCGTGAATGGGCGCTGAACTTCAGCGCGCTCAAATCACAGCTTGACAACCCCAAACTAACCCTGGACCAACGAAAAATCATCACCAGCCGCGCCTTGGGGTACCTGTACAAATTCGCCGAGGTCGACAACCCAGGCAAATTCGGTTGGCAAAACCATATGTTGGGCACCAGTGCCGGCAGTTATTTCCGAGAAGGGGTTTCGCAACTGTTCAGCAGCTTTAAAGAAGAATTGGAGAATGGGCTTGGCCTGCCCAAAAGATCGGCCTACCCGGTATTCGACCGCAAAGCCATCGATGAAGTGAAACGTCAGTTTGGATTTGCTGATATAAACAAAAAAGCTATTGATATCAACAATTTAAACGACCCAAGCGTCTTCAAAAACATTGCCGCCGCGGCCCTCAAAAAAGATGGTGGCTGTTTTCTCGACATCTCTCACCTGATAAAAAACATCCAAGTGCCCAAAGGCCTCGGCAGCGATAAAGCCGCGGCGGTCGGCAAACAAATCGAGAAGGTCGTTAACCAGGTACGCAAGCAGATTCGTTTGCAGGTCGAAATCCAAGTGCGCCAAAACAACCCCAAAAACACCCCGGTGCGCACCATCGACATCCAGACTCGTGAAATCATGCGCACCATTACGAACCACACCGCCTTGGGCGGCATGATCCGTGTGGGTGACCAGGACCTCTTGATCGTGCGCGGTTTTGACCGATTCAACAAGAACTCGGTGGAGGTCGTAGCCGGGGACGTAATGAACCATAGCGGACACCTGCTCGGTCCAACCCATACCCTTGAAAGCTGGGCGTCGCTGGCACCCAACATGGCGTCCATGTTAAACCGACTTTCCCAGAAAATAAACGACTTACGCCTACCCGACTGGGCAGAATTCCCCAACCCCAATTACCAACTGCAAACCTATCAGGACTTGGATGACTTTTTCAAGGATCCCCATGTCACCAAATTTTTTGGTGCCACGCTTAACCAAAAGGCGCCCACTTACGCCCAAACCTTGGTTCCCCTGGTCCACCGTCAAATGGACGGGCTCCGCACTTCCATCGGAAAAGTACTGTCCGACAAAAATTTGGGTGGCTTGGCCCAATTCGCCCTGAACCGCATGGCCGGTCACATGGAAAAAGCCCTGTCGCAGGTGGGCGACATGCCTCGGTTCCTCAACGACATGCATTTAATTAACGAAGAACTGGCGACGCTGATCGCCTTGGTTAAACCCTACGACCCACAAAGCTTTTCGAAATTGTATGAGCAGGCGGCCGGCATCAAAACCAAAAAAGTCACCGTCGAACCGCGCCACCAATTTAAAAACGGCGGCATGCATGCCTTTAACGCGGTGCTTTCCGGTGTCGAGCAATTAAAGGGCCGGCGTGACCTCAATGTTGTTGCGGTTAAAGGGTCTTATTACGAGGAGTCAGACTACGTCCTCGGTAAGACGGCCCACTACCAAAAAGCCACATTAGATAGCGGCGACATCAAGGGATCCATCCAAAATATCCGCAAAAGCTTGCCCACAGGACAAAAACTCGACCTGTTTCTCGGTGAGTTCCACCACAACATTTCAGCCTCGGTTCAGAAAAGCTACAAGGCTGAAAACCTCATCAACCAGGTTAAGGAACTCTACCAACAAAATCTTGTTTCAAACCGATTCACGGTCGCGATTGACACCACCATCGCCAAAACGGACGGGCCCGAGATCAAAGCCTTCCTGGAAGCGTTTGCCGACAAAATCAACAAGGGCGAGCTCAACGTGGTTTTTTTCCGCAGCGGTCAAAAATTCGACATGGGCGGCAACGACCATTACAACGCGGGGTTTATGGTCTCCTACAACAACGGTAATCAGTTCAAAGGGTTTAACCAGGGTTCCGCCAATATCGGCAGCCCTTCCATTGGGAACCTACAGGGCATGATGCATATCGAACTCACCGCCCAAAAAGAGCTCAACAACTACCGCAAGGCGATTATGGGGGCACACGCCAAACTCCTTGATCCCAATAGCTCGTTGGCCTTACCCCCAAGCTTGCGTGGCACGCAAAAAATGACCGGCAACGAAAGCCTGATGATCACCCCCAACGAGGATCTGGAAAATACCGTGTTCCTCGATATCCGCTCCCCCATCCTCAACAAAATCCCCAAACCAAAAACCAAAACCTTTTTGACGACGGATCCCCAAACCCAAACCATGCGACTGATCGAATCAACGGCCTCTCGCCGAGGTTTACTATTCGCGGGCCGACCCAGTTTCGGATTCGCCCATACCAACACGACCCTGATCGGTGGTCAAAATTTTCGGCTCACCCTGGGAGCCGTGACCGATCAAGAAATCAAGGGTTGGCGTGACCTCTTTGTGGACTTCCGCGACGTCGGTGACCTGGCGGTAGGCTTGCTAAAAGATCCCGTCGCCTTCCGAGATTTTTTGAAGAAAGCCTCACCCAAGTTACTCGATCTGCACCGCGCGCTGAAAAACCAAAAGAAAAGTTACCAGTTTCAAGGGTCCCGGGCGCAGGGCAACCTGAAGGTGGTGTTCAAGGGCAATCCTCAGCCGAAAGAAATCCTGGCATTGGCTAGGGAATGGAACGAGGCAGGGGTACCTTGGGCTGCAGAAGCCTTTTTGACGCGCCTCGAACAATTGAATAAGAACAATCAATTGGGGATGGTCGACCAAATTCACCAATTGAAGTTGTCGGTCATCACCGAATACGCGGCCGGAGGCATGGTGGATCAAGCAACGCGCTTGCTAAGCCATACCCCTATGGACAAGCCCACCCAATCCAAAACGGCGGTGGCCGTGTTGAAGCAGCGGACCTTCCACAATGCTCCGCTTTCCAATGCGGAGAAAAAAACATACAGCACCCTGATCAACATGGCGGGCGCAGACAAAAAGGGGCCTTTGGCGGCCCAGCCCTATTTGGTGCGACTCGCGGAGCGTGAAATCGACAAAGATCCCACATGGGCGTCGGCACAAATCAAGGATCTGGTCCAAAACCACGCCAAGCTCAAGGACGAAGACGCATCGATTCGGGCGATGGAGTTGGCGCTGACGTTCGTCGAGAAACAAGGTGACCTGACGGGACGCGGCGCGGTCCTGAAGTACCTTGCCGACCCGATGAACAAAAACCCCAGTGAGAAGGTCAAGGGGTTAATGCGCAAATTCCTGCTCTCACTCCAAAACCCCCGGCCGAACTTGATTACCGCCCAAACACATTACCAGCAATGGACCAAAAACCTTCCCACTGCATTGGCCTCCGATAACCCCCTGTTTCACATTGCCATGGTCGATAACATTGCGGTTGCCGCGCTTAATGAAGGGAAACCCAAGGTAGCGCTCGGGGCGATTAAAAATCTGGTAACAAATGTGAATCTTAAAAACCCAGCAGCCCAAGGTGAATTCAGAAAACGCATGGTCGCTTTCGTAGATCGTTTGGTGCAGCAGCAACCGAACGAAGTGAAGCCGTTGTTATCCGTTTTGGGCAAAAGCGCCAACCCACTGATCAATTCCATGACCGACGCCGACACGGTCAAACGCATCTTTCACCACCTTGCCGGCAACTTCGCGAGCGCCCCCAGCTTGTACACCCCAATCTTGAAGGCAATGGCTAACTCGGTGAGTCCACAGAATTATGCGGCCATCAACACCGACCTCAAAACCTTGGTTTCGAAAAACAAAAATCATTTCGAGAACCACCCGGAACTAATCAAACGGATACAGGACGGGGTGGTAAAAAATGCCCTGGAAAACAGTGATTACCAAACCTTTTTGGACGCCTTGGAACAACGGGTACGAACCGAACTGGACCTGCCCCCCCTGGTGCAACACCGCAAAGTGTTAAAGGTTATATTGCCCTACGCCATGGACAACTTGGCAATGGATTCCTCCTTTATCGAAAACCGAATGGGCCGTTCAAGCAATGGAAGAGACGCCCAGGTGATGGCACCCATTTTGGCCGAAATGGCTTCCCGAGCTGTAGCAATCAATCACGATGCAGCGGCCTTCGCACTGATAACCCAGCTCATCACGCAACCCGACAGTGCCGAGGACGGCATCACCAAAAAGGTGACGGAGCTTTTGAAACAGGTTCGTGATCGCGAAATCGGTACCGACCGCCTCTTTAAAAAGAACCATTTCGGCATCACCTCCACCCTGATTCAGCAACTGCGCAAACGTATACCAAAGACCTACGGCGCAGAGGGATTAGCCCGCCTGCGCGACCAGATGGGTGACTTGGAAAAACTGGTGGCCATAGACCCAAATAAAAAGGGCGACCCATTAAAGAAATTACTGATCGAAACCTATTTTGAAATTGCGAAAAAGGCGGCTACGTTTCGGGACGGCGCTGAAGTGGTCATTGACGTTTTTGATCACGCCAAAGCCTTGCGAAACAAGACCCTGCAACAGGATTTCGGCATTCGGACCGTCCAACTCACCAAAAAGCTTGGCAGCAGCAAACACCCCAATCTTGTCCAACTCATTCAAAAAAAGGCCCTGTAAAGTTTGAACTGAGGCAACCGGATTCCCCAACCCGGCGACCTTTTCCAAGAAAGGCCGCGGGCAAGGGCGTCCGGTAACCTTGGTTTTACCTAAGAAGCGCGATAAATCGCGGTGATTTTAGCCAAAGATCTGGGCTGCAACGGCCCGTGGACATACGCATCGCACCCGGCGGGTGCGCATCGCGCGCGACCCCGGTCCGCTTTCCCCAAACCATTTCGCTCCAGATTTTTAGCCAAAAACCCTCGCTCTATCGCGCCTCTTAGGTTTTAAGGTCGTCCTCCGCGTCAGAGTCCGGCAACAGCATGCTGATCTGGGGAGAACCGTATCGCTTCTCGAATGAACGCATCATGAGACGCCCCGCCCCGTCGGATGGGGTCGTTTGCAACCCCGCCTTATTTTCCAAACCACTTCACTGCAGATCTTTAGCCAAAACCCCTCGCGGCGGCGCTTCTTAGGTTAAAAGGTTGGTTAGCACGGCTCGCACACCAACCCAGCCAAGGCGACGTGCACAATCGTTCTATCTTCGCACGCGGTCGCGACCCTAAATTGGGTAACACGGCCGACAATTGCCTCCCCACCGTCGGCCGGACACCGCGGGAAAGGAGCCAAGCGAACGCTATGCTACAGATCAATGACTTAACCAAAACTTATGACAACGGGGTGCGCGCGCTCGACGGCGTGACGCTTTCCGTGCCCAAGGGCCTGTTCGGCCTGCTCGGACCCAACGGCGCCGGCAAATCCTCGCTGATGCGCACCATCGCCACCCTGCAAACCGCCGACAGCGGCAGCGTTCGCTTCGACGGCATCGACGCCGCCGCCGCGCCCCACGCGTTGCGTCACCGCCTCGGTTACCTGCCCCAGGATTTCGGCGTGTATCCGCGCATTTCCGCCTACGACCTGCTCAGCCATCTCGCCGTTCTGAAAGGCTTCACCAACCGGGCCGAACGCCGCGAAACCGTTGAGGCCCTGCTCGCCCATGTCAACCTGTTCCAACACCGCAAACACGCGGTTAGCGGGTTCTCCGGCGGTATGCGCCAACGCTTCGGCATCGCCCAAGCCCTGCTCGGCGATCCCGATCTGCTCATCGTCGACGAACCCACCGCCGGCCTTGACCCGGAAGAACGCAACCGCTTCCACAACCTGCTCGCCGCCCTCGCCGAGGACAAGGTGGTCATCCTCTCCACCCACATCGTGGAAGACGTGGCCGAACTCTGCCCGCAGATGGCGGTTCTTGCGGCGGGGCGGATCCTGCTTGAAGGCGCACCGGCCGATTTGATGGACGCGCTCAGCGGCCGCATCTGGCGCAAAACCATCACCTTGGACGAATTGCCCGCGGTTGAAACCGAACTGGAAGTGATCTCCAAACGCCTTTCCGCCGGACGCACGGTCGTCCACGTGCTCGCCGATCAGGAACCCCAAGGGTTCAGCGCGGTGAACCCCGACCTCGAGGACGTTTACTTCTCCACGCTTTTTTCCCATCGAGGTGCCGCCTAAATGTTTCGTGAAATGGTTCTCTTCGAATGGCGTTACCAGTTGCGCCAAGCCTCTTTTTACGTCGCCGCCGCGGTCCTGTTTTTCCTTTCGTTTCTGATTACCGCGATTCACAAGGTCAGCATGGGCGGCGCCAACCTACTCAAAAACGGGCCCTACACCACGGCGCTGATCATGCTGGTTTTTAGCGTGTTCGCCATCTTCCTGTCCGCCACCTTCATGAGCAACAGCGCCACCCGCAACCACACCTCTAAAATGGCGGAGCTGCTTTACTGCAAACCCATCCACGCCGCGCCCTACCAAATCGGCCGCTTCCTCGGCGCCTTCTCCGTGGTACTCGCGCTTTTTGCGGCGGTGCCGCTCGGCCTGATCGCGGGCACCTTGATGCCCTGGGTCGACCCCGACCGGCTCGGCCCTTTCGACATGGGGATGTACCTCAAAACCTTCGCGATTCTGTCGGCACCCAGCCTGTTCGGGTTCTCCTGCCTGTTCTACGTGTTGGCGGTCCGGTTCCGCTCGGCGATGGCGGTTTACCTGGCGGCACTGGCTCTGTTACTCGGCTACGAAATCGGCAGCGATCTACTCAACACACCGGATCACCGCGCGCTGGCCGCGCTGTTGGATCCCTTCGGGTTAACGGCTTTTTTCGAAACCACCCGTTATTGGACCATTTTTGACAAAAACAACGGAAGCCTGTCGTTGAGCGGCTTAATGCTGTGGAACCGCGTGATTTGGGTTGGTTTCGGCCTGGGTACCGCCCTGCTGTTCGGCCGATTGTGGCAACCGCTGGTGCTGCATCCCCCCAAGAAAAGCCGCCGCAACGCCAAAAAAGAAACCCAAGCAACGGCGCCCACCACCGCGCGCCTCAACATCCAACCCCGCCCCGCGGGGAACACGCACAAGCTGCTTTCGCTGATTCGCTTCGAGGTCGGCCAGGTCGTGAAAACACCGTCGTTTGTGTTGCTGGTCCTGCTTGCCGTTTCGCTGCTGGTCGCGATGATTGCAAGCCCGGCCAACGTCTACCAAATCAGCAGTTGGCCGCTCACCATGGTCATGGCCGACACCGTGCGTCATTCCCTGCAAATCTTCGCCCTGGTGGTGATCACCTATTACAGCGCGGAAATCATGTGGCGCGAACGCGAGACGGGCATCGGCGACATCATCGACAGCACGGCGGTTCCCAACGTGGTGTTCTGGATCGCCAAACTCGCGGCGGCCTGGCTGGTCCTGTTCGTCATTCTGGCGGTGGGCACGGCGGTCACCATACTCAACCAAATCATCGCCGGCCATGGCAACCTGGACCCGCAACAATACCTCACCACGCTGTTTGTTTTCGCGGCCTTGCCTTGGATGATGCTTACGGTAGCGGCCTTCCTCTTTCAAGTGTTGAGCCCCAACAAATACGTGGGCATGCTGACCTTCGTGGTGGTGTTGGCCTGCGGATTCGGCCTAAATCTCGCGGGTTTTGGCAACAACCTCCTCATCTTCAGCACATCGCCAGGAGTAACCATCTCGGATTTGAACGGTTACGGATGGGCACTGACCACCCACGCCTGGTACATGCTCTACTGGGGCAGCCTCTCGCTGGTCATGAACTTGGCGGGTTACGCGCTGTGGCGACGCGGCCCACGCGCCGGACTGAAGACCCGCCTGCAAGGCGTCGGAACCCGGCTCGGGTCGGCGGGTACGTTGATCGGCGTCCTAGCCGTAACCCTGTTCCTCGCCAGTGGTGCCTTCATTTATTACAACACCCGCGTGCGCAACCAGCACGTCACCCCGGCCATGGCCGAGGCCGATGCGGTCGCCTACGAAAAGGCCTTCGCGGACCAGGCGGCCATGCCGGTCCCCACCATCACCAAAATCAACGCGGTGGTGAACCTCGATCCTGAGCAGCGCAGCCTGGTGGCAAGCGCCGATTTCGCGGTGATCAACAAGGCGGAGCAGCCAATCAACCGCTTCTTGGTGATGAAACCGGAACACACGCCCAGCGTTTCGATGACCCTCGCCGGCGGCAAACTCACGAACGAGGGAGGTCCCGGTCACACGTTCTGGTTTGTGTTCGACCAACCTCTTTTGCCGGGCGAAGAACGCGCCGGCCGCTTTGAAGTGACCCGCGCGCGGCAGGGCTTCCGCGAGGGCGGCGACGACACGACGCTGGTCCGCAACGGCACCTTCATCAGTAACTTCGAGCTCTTTCCCAGTTTTGGTTACCAGGTCGCCATGCAGTTAACCGACGCCCGCAAACGCCGTCACCACGAACTTCCCGAAACCCACCGGGCCCATAAAATGGACGACGCCCATTTCCACCATCAATCGTTTTTGGGGCCGGGTGTCGGTTTCATCGATTTCGAGATCACCATCGGTACCAGCCCGGATCAGGTCGCGGTGGCGCCGGGTTACCTGCAACGGGAATGGACGGAGCAAGGCCGCCGTTGGTTCCACTACAAAATGGACGCACCGATGCTGAACTTTTATTCGATCACCTCAGGACGCATGGAAGTCACCCGCGACGAGCACAACGGGGTGGCGATTGAGGTTTACCACCACCCGGACCACTTCATGAACGTGGCGCGCATGGTGCAAAGTACCAAAGATTCGCTGGACTACATGACCCGCTGGTTCGGTCCCTACCAGCACCGCCAATTGCGCATTATCGAATTCCCACGCTACCGCGGCTTTGCGCAAAGCTTTGCGAACACGGTACCTTTCACGGAGATTGGCTTTATTCGGGACATGCGCGATCCCCTCAAGGTCGACATGGTTTACAACATTACCGCCCACGAGGTAGCCCACCAATGGTGGGGCCACCAATTGGTGGGCGCGGACGTGCAGGGTAGCGCGGTGCTTTCGGAGACCTTGGCCCAATACAGCGAGTTGATGGTGATGAACGCCAACCTGGGCCTGATGAGCGTGCGGCGCGCATTAAAGGTCGAGTTGGACCTGTACCTGCGCGGTCGGACCCGCGAAGTGTTTGAGGAACAACCCTTGGTGCTCACCGAGAACCAACAGTACATCCACTACAACAAAGGGGCGCTGGTGATGATGGCACTCCATGGTTTGTTGGGCGAGGAACGACTCAACGGGGCGGTGCGTGCATTGCTGGAAGAAAACCGCTTCACCGAGCCGCCTTATCCCCTTTCGGTCGATCTTCAAAAACACCTGGAACAGGTGGCCGATGCGGCGGAACAGGTGGTGATCAAGGACCTGTTCGAGCGCATCATCCTCTACGACCTGAAGATGGCGACCGCGACGGTAACCCCCCAGACGGACGGCCGCTTTAAGGTGCGCCTCGAGGTGGACGCCGCGCGCTTCGAGGCTGACGGGCAAGGTCGCGAAACGGAAATCCCCCTTTCCGAAACGGTGGAAATCGCCTTGTTCGCCGAGGATCCCGACCAGATGACCGACGACGCCGGCATTCTGTACATGGGTCGGCATGGCGTCACCACCGGTCGCAACAGCATCGAGGTGTTGGTAGACAAGCTGCCGAGCCACGCCGGGGTGGATCCCTTGCTGCGGTTTATCGACCGTGACCACGAGGACAATGTCAAACGCGTGACCAGCGCCGAGGACGCAACCACGGAGGAAGAGGTGGTGAAGGAATCGCACGGGCGGCAAGGCGCCTTAGGGACGCCGGCGCCCTAAACACCCTCTTTGAATTGCCGGGAAGGCCGGGTTTCTCCCGGCCTTTTTCATGTGTGTAGATGGTTAGCGCTGAAGCGCGGCCAACCATCTTCTGGGGGTGATCCCGTAGGTTTTGCGGAAATGGCGAGTCATGTGGCTTTGGTCGGAGAACGCGCAATCCACGGCGACATCGACCAAAGCGGCACCTTCCGCCAGTCGTTCGCGCGCCCGAGCGAGCCGGCGCATGACCAGGTACCGGTACGGACTGGTGCCGAACAAGGCGCGGAAATCGCGCGAGAGTTGCCAACGGTCGCGGTCGCAAACGGTTTCCAGTTCCTCCATGGTGACCGATTCATCCCAATGCCGGCACAGATATTGGCGGGCGGTTTCGGCGGCCTGGTAATCAAAGCGCTTGCGCCGTGTCGAGCCCTGGCCCGCGACGGCGTCCATTGCTTGGGCCAGATCGAAAATCGCGTCTTGGTATTCCAAAGGCGCGAGCTGATCCTCGTAACTGCCGAGCAAGCGCGTCACCGCGCAACGCAGGCGCGGGTCGTTGGAAACGCCGTCGGGCACAAAAGGCAGTGCTTTGCCGCCGAGCGCGGCTTGAATGTCGGCGGGTTCCACGTACAGCACGCGGTACCGGAACCCCTCGTCCGTGCCGGCAAAACCGTTGTGCAGTTCGTCGGGGTGCACAATGACGGCGTGGCCGGGTAAGCTGCGTCGCACGGCGCCGCGGTAGTCAAAGGTTTGCACGCCGGCAAGGGTCCAGCCGATCGCATAGGTATCGTGGCGGTGTGGGGCGTAGGCATTGTCGGCAAAAAAAGCCTCAAACCGCTGCACGGCGCCGGGCGCCTGAAAAATCCAATCGGAAGAGGTTCGGTGGTGGGGGTTCGGTTTCGTCATGATGGGGCCAACGGCACGGAACCGTGGTTCGTTTAGTCAAAAATGCTGTCCATCCAGAAAAGCCCATGCACCGGCCGGGATCAATGAGACCAAAATGCCAACCACGTTTTTCGGATCTTCATTTCCCAACTTTTTTAGAATCACGCCCGAACAACCTTTCCCATAGAAAAGTACAGGTGCCTCAGGGTAAAATTCTCCCAACCCAACTTTTTTCATTGTCTTTTACCGGCGGAGCGCGCCATGACCGCTTTATTTCTTTTCTTTTTCTGTCTCGACCTGGACCCTCATTACGGCGAACTGGGTCGCTTCACCTTGGATTTCCCCGACGGCTATCTCACGGCGGAAGTGTTTGGCCCCGAAGGAGAAACCTACCTAGCCGGCATCCAATTTAGCGGCACGCCGAAACAACAGGTGGTTGTCGCCCGCGTCACCGCCGCCGGCACCCTGGACCAAAGCTGGGGCCAACAAGGCTTGTCAATCATTCCCCTACCCGGCGAACACCTCGATGTGGGAACCTTGGCGATCACGGACGACGGCGGTTTGTACGTGGTCGGGAGTTTTGTGGCGCGCCTGGATGAGACCGGCCAACGTGATTTCACCTTTGGCGAATCGGGTTTGGTGGATCTCGGCGGAGGCGCATTCATTCGTACCGAATACGCGGCGGTCTACGCGGGCAACCGTCTCGCCGTGGTGGGGAGACGCGCCTATCGGTCGGGTACTTTTTTATACGCCTTCCTCCCCAATGGTTCTATAGACACCGACTTCAGCAACGGCGGCGTCATTGAGCCACTCGATACCAGCCCCAACGCCCTACGTATCCCCACCGCCCAACACCGAGGCAATGACGGCACCACGACCATCGTCCTCGGTAGCTTCGCAAGGCCTGACTTCGACGAGCATTTCGGGACAACGCGGCTTTCCATCAGCCCGTCCGGCGCATTGTCTCGATCCACGCTCACCGCCCTGCCCCTACTCGGGTATTTAGGTTACGCCGTGGAGGTCAACGACATCACCTACCATCCCGACCGAGGGAAGCTGCTCTACGCGGGGATTACCACCTTGGCTGACGTCGGCTTAGGCTCAGGCCCCGACTTCTGGACCATGTATTTCTTTTCCGATGTACCCTACGCCGGTTGCGCGGACGCCTTCTCTTCGCGATCCACCGCGGTTCGTGTGGATCAAGCGGGCGGCCTGCTGTTTTTTTACGGCGGGTATGTGCAGCGTTACCGCTATAACCCCGACGATCAAACGTGCAGGGTACTCCTAGCGGATCACCTTTACGGGATTGCCGGGCGGCGTTTTTTCAGCGCGTTGCCAGGTTGGGTGAATGCCGTTTCTCAGCCGCGCGAGGGCGCTTTTTTGATGCGTTCCGGCAATTCGCTGTTTCGTTTTGTCGAACCCTTCCCCTGCGATCAGGACATCACTATCACCGGCCCGGCGGAACCGCTAACCTTTTGCTTGGACCAAAATTCCCTTCCCCGCATCAGCGTGACCACGGATCAACCCACCCACAAAATTATCGGCACTTTTTGGTTGAAGGACGGAGAACCGGTCCAGCGCCAGAGTCACCGGTTGTTTCTTCCGCTGCCCGCGGCGACCGGGGCCTCAGGCACCTACCGCTGTCAGGTTCTGGTCGAGGACTGCCGCGACGGTTTTTGGTCGGAACCCATTGAAGTAACCCTGACCGAAACCTGCGCATCGGGGGAGGACGCGCCATGATGATGAGCATTGCCCTCTGGTTCACCCTGATGCAACTGGACCCTACCTTTGGCAACGAGGGTGTGTTGGCACTGGAATTTGAAGGTTATGATTCACGGTTCGAGGCTGTTTCGGTTTTACCGGACGGGCGCATCCTCGCCATCGGTTCGCGTACCACCACGGAAGAAGCGGCGGTTTTTGTCACGCTGCGTTTGGCCGACGGCGGCGCGGATACCTCCTTCGCGGACAACGGTCTCTTGCTCTTGGAAGCCGAGGCAGGCGACGGCTTGGAACCCGTGGCGGTTTTTCAGCAGGATACCCGGTTTTTGGTGGTGGTAAACCGAGGTTTTTATGCGCTGAATCACCAGGGAGTTCTGGATGCCCAGTTCGGCGAAGGCGGCTTTTTGCCCCTGGCCGTACCTTGGCCGGTATCGCTGAACAAGGCCGTGGAAACCGCGGACGGAAACATTTTGGTCGCGGGCGGCGTGACCCGGTACGGCGCCGATGAAGATGCATTTTTTGCCAGACTCACCAGCCAGGGTGTTTTGGATCCCAGTTTTGGGGGCAGCGGCTACCGGGTTTTTTCCCTTCACGGCAACGAACGGGTCTCGCATCTTGCGCTTCCTGAAAGCGGCGGCATCCTGTTTGCCGTGGACCAATGGCAGCCGTCCCGTTGGACCTTCATCGGCCGGATCGGCGCCGACGGTGAACCGGACGAAACCCACGGCTTCGCCGGTTGGTTGGACCGCCCCTTGAGCGGAACCAACATCTTTCGCGACCACCGCCCAGGCGGTTTCGGTATGGATCCGCGGACGGGTCGCTACCTGGTCGGCCTGAATGGCCTGAACGGCCTGAGCAGCCGGTATCTAGCGGTTTTTTCAGCGGACGGAACACGCGATGAAAGCCTGGATAACCGGATCGGCACCGGCCATGTTCCGATTAGCCACATCCAGGTTCAGCGCAATGGTGGGATCTGGGTGGTGCGCAGCACCCTCATGCGCTTGTACCAATCGGACGGAACCTTGGATCCCCGCTTCGGTAGCAACGGCACCTATTACGCGCCGGTGCAACCCAGGGCCGTCCACCTTACCGAGGACCGGCGTATTCTCTTACCCGGCTACGCCGACGCCGACGGCAGGAAAGCGCGGCTGGCCAGACTCACCGCACTGCCCTGTAACCCCCTGGGAACGGTGCTCCTCTCCCCGCAAGACAGCTTCTGCTTAACCGTCGACACCCGGCTAACCGTGACGGCGGCGGGCGCTGAATCGTATCAGTGGTTCCACAACGGCATGGTGATCGCGGGCGCCGACAGTGCCGAATTGTCTTTGGTCGCCGAGGATCCCCATGTCGCGGGCACCTACCGCTGCGTGGTTCGGGGCGACTGTTTCGACGACGGGGTCGTGCTGGAAACCGTGGTAACCACCTGTTCCATCTCGGCCGTATTGTTAGCGGCGCTTCCCGCGTGGCAAGGCGATCAGCCGGACGCGAATTTGTGCGAAAACGGGAACCCGAGCATCGTGGATTTTGTTGCTTTTATCAACCGTGGTAATGCGTGCCCAACCGCTGAATAGCGCGGTGGGGAAACAGGTTCTCAGCCAAGGGGCGCTTGGGTTTTCGGTCCAAGAACGCTCATTCGGATCTTAGCCCTTGCTTCCGTCGCTCGACATCCGCCTGAACCCATTCGAGCACGCGGTCTTTCCACGCCTTGATGTCATCGAACGTGAGCGGAATGGTGTGGTCGAGAAGCAAGGTCATGCTTCTGGTATCTTGGAAGCGGTACAGCCGTTTCGCGTACATCACCGTCAGGCATGAAGCGGCAAGGCAAAGGGGGCGGCAAGCCACAAGCCTGTCGGCAAGCGGGGAACCCAAGGTCAGGGGCCGTCCTCGTTAGCGGGGCGTTGCTGGAGCGCTCGGTAGCTAACCCGATTGACGGGAATGGTGGAACCGGAAACCAACACGGCCTGGTAGCGACCACCACCGCGGTTGACCAGCCGCGTGATCGCACCACGGGCCACCAGGTAGGAGCGATGAACCCGCAGAAAATCATCGGGTAACAAGGCTTGCACGCGCTGGATATTGTACTCGTGGAGCAGGCTTCCGCCGGATCGGCGCACGATTTCCGCATGGTTTTTGGCCGCCTTGATGTAATCGATATCCGTCACGGCGACCATGTCGACGCGCCCGCGACTTTTTACGGCAAGGTAGGCCACCGCGCGATTCGGGCTTTGTGCAGCGCGCAGGAAACGCGTGACGGCGAGCGCAAAACGCTGCTCGGTAATCGGTTTGCGAATAAAATCAAACACGCCTAAATCAAAGGCACGCGCCGCCTCGCCGTCATGGGCGGTGATCACCACGGTGCGGTAGCTCGCGGCGGGGTCGATCAAACCAAATCCCTCGCGACCGTGTAGGTTGAGGTCGAGAAACACCAGATCATAAGGCCGCTCGGCCAAAGATTGGGCCGCTTGGTCGTAGGTTAACGCCACATCCAGCCGCGCGATGGGTTCGGGGAAGGTCTGCTTGACCAAATACGCGATGCGCTCCGCGACCAAAACCACATCTTCCACGATTAAAATTCTCACGCGGGTACCTCCACCACGGCCTCCCAACCACCGGGTACGGGGCCGGCATGGAAACGCCAACGGCCCGGGTAGGCTTCCTCCAAACAGGCCCGCACATAAGCCAGCCCGGTGCCCGACCCGGCGGCGGGTACCCCGTCGCCGCCGGTCACCCGGCTATCGTTAAACAGGCGGTAGCGCACGACCCCGTCCGCGCGTTCCCCGGTGAGCCGAAACACGCCCTCGGTGCGCCCGGCATAACCGTGGGTCAGGCCGTTCTCAACCAAGGTGTGCAGCACGGCGGGCGGAAGGGTGGCGGACCCGTCCACGTTTTCGACACACCAACGAAAGTCGGCGCGCTGCTGCATGTTCATAATTTTTAGGTGGGTGCGGCAAATCGCGCATTCCTCGTCGAGCGTCACCATTCGGCGGCGGCTCATTTCCCGCAGCAGGTGCAGCTCCTCGGCGAGGGCGTCCAGCAGCGACACGGCCTGGGTTCGGTCGGTCATCAGCAAATGCTGCAAAGCCGTCAGCGTGTTCATCAGGAAGTGGGGATGCAGGTGTTTGCCCAACAGTTCTAACTCCAGCCGCGAGGTCCGCAGTTGCGCCTGATCCAGGTCGCGGTTCTGTTGGATGATGCCGGCCGCGGAGACGATCACCATCACAAACGCCATCAGCGCGAAACCGACGTAGTCCAAGTAATAAAACAAGGAGGTGACGACAAAATTGTGCCGCGCCACGCCGTCTAACAGATTGGCTTCGTCACCGTAAACCAAGGCGGCGAACACCAGCAGCGCGGCGCTCAACAAGCGACCGTTCTTGAGGCCCCGGTACCCGGCGCCGAGCGCGAAAAGCAAGGGCGGCCAACTCATGAAGAAGTAATAGAGGGGATGGTCACCGATTACCAAAAACGCGGTCGCCGCACCCGCAACGAGACACCCCCAAAGGGGACGCGCCGGGGTGCGGAACAGGTCCCGAAACGTCCAGGCGACCGCCAGGTTCAATAGCAGAAAGGCCGCGTCGTCCAATCGGCCACCCATGACGCCGAGATGGCGGAAGGCGACACCGGCCGGAAACCGATACAGCCACACGTCCTCGGCCATGGCCCAGAAACACACGGCAAACAGGCCGGCGAGGAGCAGGAACGAAAGCCGTCCTTTGAAGGCAACGAGAAAGGCGAGATTGAGACAGACAGCGAGGAGAAACACCCCGCACAACACCAGCGGCCCATACACCCAGGGTCCGGTTTTTGCCTCCGCCAAGCCGTTGGGTCCGAGCGAGATATCAAAAAAGTGGCAGCCTTGAGGAAACTGAACATTGGAAAAACGGATGACGAGCGTGTTGCGATCCCGGCCGGCGTCGCCGGTACGAATCCAATGCCTGGGTACTTGGCGGCTGACGATGTAACGCCCGGCTCGCTCACCTTCCCCGTTTTCGGCGACGGTCCCGTTTTGGAGCACCACCCGATCATTGAACAACACCTCGAAGGCGGCCACATCACTTTTGATAAATAGCTGAATATCTTGGGCGTCGCGCAACGCTTTCGGCACGGCGACCTCGGTCTCCAGCCACCAGAGGTCGGAACGGCCGGCAATCTGTCGCGCGGCGGCACCCGTATCCAACCCCCCCGCCACCGGTTCCATGGCGACGCCGCGGTACAAGGTAAACCAAGGTTGTCGGCTTAGCTCAAGCGGTTGCCCCTCGTAAACGGCGGGCACGGCCAAGCCGGAGGTGAAAAGCATCAAACAAAAAAAAGACATGGAACCTCACCAAAAGGTTGGGATTCACCGCGTTTGCGGCGCGCGCGACCCCTATTATAAGGAAACCTTGAGAGGGCGCGGCGCCGAGGATCCGGCGACCGGCACGAAACGAGGCCCGTACCGGGCGGCACCGGTGCGAAACACGCCGGCTCAGCGCGGTTTCGCCGCGGGCTGTTGCGCCAACTGTTTTAACCGGGCGCGATAACGGTCCAGGTCCCGGTCCTGTTGCGACTCGGCCAAGGACAAGGCGCGCCGAAAGGCGGCGTGCGCGTCCGCCGTCCGCCCCGCCCGTTGCAGCGCTTCGCCCAAGCTGTCCCAGGTGTTGGGGGATTGCGGGTAAAATCGCGTGTTGCACTCGAATAAAAACACGGCCTCGGCGAAGCGGTCACGCGTCAGGTAGGCGTACCCGAATTGGTTGAGGAAGGCTTGGCGCGGCAAGGGCGCATCGTCCGGGTAGGGTGTCGCGATGCCGTGTCGGTCCCAGTGGGCGACAAACCCGGCATCACCCGGATCGACCCGATCTGGATGGTAATGCCGCATCAGCGCGGTGATTTTGGCGGCGGTTTGCGGGTCGTTCTGCGCAAAGTAATGGTAACTCCAGTGTTGGCTCAGATCGCGATAGGCCGGCACCACGGGGTACCCAAAAGCGCGCGAGAGATTTTTGTAGTAGCCGACCACGGCGTCGTCGGCGAGCAGTTGTCGCATCTGTTCCAGGCTGGGCCGGGCTTGGACGAATTGGGCCTTCAGCGCGCTGTAAACACCCACGAACGGGGTGGTGCCGTGTCCGTCGTGGGGAAAGGTTTGGAAGCTTGCGCGCAGACCGGCGGGGGCATGGCGCGCAAAAACATCTTCTAAACGTTCGAACTGGGCGCGGATGGGCGCGAATTCCATGCCCCCGATATTGAGGTAGATGCGGCTGTTCCAGTCCTCGGCGCCCGCGAAGGCCGCGGCCAAGGAATCGACCAGTTTGGGATGATGGTGCAGCGACGGGCTAAAAACCAAACGCGATTGGAACAGGTCGGGTTGGGTGATGAGTTGGTGCAAAACGAACACGCCGGCCGCCGAATGGCCCAGAATCAGCCGATGGGGCTTGGTACGAAAACGGGCCTCCACCCAGGGAATCACTTCCTCGGCGAGAAAGGCCCCGAAGGCGGTTGCACCGGGATTGGCGGCCCCCGTTTTGCGATCCCAGGGATCGTAATCGCGGCGGCGGTTGCCGGTATGGGGAATGGAAACCAGGATCAGCGGTGGCATTTGGCCGCGTTCGATCAAATAGTTCGTGATGGTCAGGGTATCCCGCGTACGCTTTTGCCCGTCCAAAATGTACAGCACCGGGTGACCTTGTTGGGTGTCGTGGTAGCCATCGGGCAGGTGCACGGTCACGGGCCGGTCTTCGCCGAGCAAGGTCGCTTGAAACAGGTGGGCGACCTGCTCGGCCGCGGCCGGCGGGGACGGTGCGCCCGCCCAACAAAAAATGCTAAAGAAAAAAACAATCATGATGCCTCCCAAGGTGTTGCGCCGGCGCCGAACGGCCCTAACAAGGTGGAACCGC
This sequence comes from Acanthopleuribacter pedis, assembly GCF_017377855.1. Classification (GTDB taxonomy): domain Bacteria; phylum Acidobacteriota; class Holophagae; order Acanthopleuribacterales; family Acanthopleuribacteraceae; genus Acanthopleuribacter; species Acanthopleuribacter pedis. Next base: position 19,060 of record NZ_JAFREP010000011.1, on the reverse strand, counting down.
GAACAGGCCGACGGCGCATGCGGCAAAGCTAACCGAGGTCGGGCACGAAACCTCGGGTTTTAGGACGAACGCCACCTGGCCGGGACGAGGGTCATCTACCCTCGCCCGCATTTCTCACGAGGATTCGTCGCGAGAAGCTGAAAGCCTTGTGAGTACGAAGATTACGACCAAGCGCAAACGGAGCGGGGCCGACCTTCGGCGTAGCAGCGCTACGTCGCGTATTGCTCGATCAAGTAACCGAAGTAATCGCATGGATTGCCCCGCAGCAGAACGCCTTGTGAGATATGCGGGCTAGTCCCATTCCGTTGTGTACTTTGCCGAAATCCGCGCCTCGGTTTCATTCGAAACCCCTAACCCGCGATTCAATAAGCCGGAGCGCCTGTGCGAGGCGGCACGGCTTGCACCCTCGGGGATTTTTTGTCTTTGTTTCGGCGCCCGAGTTTCTTTTTTGCGCGTACCACCTGTGAAGGGTCAAAGCAAAGGACCCGTCGTTCGACAGGGCGCCCGACACAAGGGGTGATCACCAAACTCAACAACGACGGCTCGGCGCTGATGTTCTCCACCTTTCTGGGCGGGTCCGGCCCGGATACCGGCTCGGATGTGGTCGTCGACGCCTCCGGTGCGGTCTACGTTGTGGGCACCACCGCCTCCGACAACTTTCCCACCACCAGCGGCGTCCACGGGACTGCCCACGGCGGCGGCACCGATGTGTTTGTCACCAAATTCGACGCTGATGGTGATTTGGCCTATGCCACCTTTATCGGTGGCGACGCGGACGAGACCGGGTTGGCGATCGCCGTCGATGCAACCGGCAACGTCGCCCTCGCGGGCCTGAGCCGGGGCGACGGTTTTCCCGTCACCAGCGGTGCCTTCAACCAAACCTTTGGCGGCGGCGAGGACGGCTTTGTCGCCAAACTGAACCCAAGCGGCAGCCAATTGATCTTTGCCGGCTATCTGGGCGGGGTATTGGACGATCACATCGAGGACCTTGCCCTCGACGCCGACGGCAACCTGTATGTGGTGGGGCGAACGCGATCACCGAACTTTCCCACCACACCCGGCGCCTTCCGCGAAATCTACAACGACAACGGCGACGCCTTCCTCGTTAAGATTGACAGCACCGGCAGCAACGTGGCCTACGCCACCCTGCTCGGCGGCGAAAGTGCCGACCTGGCTAAAGCGGTTGCCGTCGACGCGGCGGGGAACGCCGTGGTGACCGGCGACACGAGCTCCTCGAACTATCCCGTCACGAGCAATGCCTTTTCGCAAACGCGGAGCGGCTTCACCGATGTTTTTGTAACCGGCGTGAACCCAACGGGCACCGCTCTGAATTTTTCCACCTTCTTAGGTGGTCGTGGTTTTGATTTGGCCGAGGCTCTGACACTGGACGCTTCCTGCCACATATTTATCACCGGGAGCACCGAATCCTTCAATTTCCCAGTCAGCGCGAATGCCTTTTTCTCTGAAAGGCAGGGCTCAACCGATTTGTTTTTGGCCCGTCTCAGCCCGAGCGCCGACCAACTGTCCTACAGCACGTTTTTCGGCACCATCCGCGAGCACACCATCGGGGTGGGCATCGCGGTTGACGACACCGGCACCATGACGGTCGCGGGCCATTCCAGCGGCGACGCCATCCCCGTGACGGACAACGCCTTCGACCAAACCGCCAACGGCGGCCTGGATATTGTTTTGGCCCAGTTCGACCCCGGCGGCACCCAACTGCGGTATTGCACCTACCTGGGCGGCGAGCGCGATGACCTGCCGGCCGCGCTGGCGCTGACCCCCGCGAGAGACGCGGTCCTGGTCGGCACCACCAACTCATCGCTGTTTCCCACCATCGGTGGCGCGGCCGACACCACCCTGGGCGGCACCAGTGACGCCTTTGTAAGCATGGTCTGCCTCAACCAGCCCCCGGCACCGGCACGCATCGAGGGTCCCGACACCGTCTGTGTCGACGAGGGTGTCGTGATGTTTCAGGCCGCGGCCGTCGACGATGCCAAAAGCTACACCTGGACCGTACCGGAGGACGCCACCATCACCGGCGGTCAGGGAACCGCGTCGATTACGGTCTCCTTCGGTGCGACGGGCGGTACCCTGGCGGTGTTTGCCGTCAGTCATTGTGGTCCCGGCGAGGTCCAAACCAAAACCATTACCGTGACCAACCGGCCACCGCCGCAACCGGGTGTGCTGACCGGCGGGACGGTGATTTGCCCCAACGACACCGGCATCACCTACACCATCCCCGAGGTACCCGGCGCGACCGGTTACCTGTGGAAAGTGCCCGACGGGGCCGCAATTGTCGCCGGGGACGGCGAAAACACCATCACCGTTGATTTCGGCGCCCAGGCCGGCACCGTCCGTGTCGCCCCGGTCAACGGTTGTGGCATCGGCCAATCCAGCGCGCTTTCGGTTTCCTTGTTGGATGACGCGATTGTATCGGTCGGAACGGCGACCCAGCCGGTTTGCAGCGGCGATCAAACAACCTTAACCGCGTCAACGGCGGCCAATCCGAGCATGAGCCCCAATGGACCAAGGACGGGGTCGTGCTGGACGGCGCCGTCAACGGCAGCTTGCAGCTCACGGTGACCGAGGCCGAGACGGGTGTCTACCGTTGCGAGGTCACCGGCCCCCGCGGCACCTTTGTGTCGACGCCGACAGAAATCACGCTGGACACGTTAACCGGCATGCGGGTTACGCCGCGCGTACAAACCTTGGGCGATACCGTGCCGACCTTCACCGTGGCCGGCACCTGCTCGCTGCAAAATCCTCAATACGAATGGACCGCCTTCCCGGCAACCACCTTGAATGAAAGCGGCAACCAGGTTTCGGTTGATCCGCCGCCGCAAGAAACAACGCGGCTGGACGTGACCGTCACCGAGGGTGCCGACCAGGTGACGGTAAGCGCCTGGCTGCTGGTGGCGGCCCATCCCGGGTTCGACGACTTCAACGGCGACGGCTGCCAAAACGTGCAGGATCTGCGCGATCTGGCCCCGTTCTGGCGGCAAGCCTTTGAAGGCGACCTCTCGGGTGACGGCCGCATCGACGTGCTCGATCTTCTCTACCTTCAGGTGGTTGATCCCGTTCCCTGCCCACCCCAACCCTAACCAACGCGCCCGACGGCCGTATGCAACCAAAGCACGACCGCCGAGCGCCCACTTATTTTCACAAGGGTGTCAGGGTTTTTTTGCGCGGCGGCGTATCCCCAAATGACAGGCGTTCCGCCTTTCAATGATTGCAAGCACCATTCACAGCGAGGGTTCCATCCCTCGCTTTTTTTTTGCCCCGGCTTCGGTGCACCACTTGCACTCACCTGTCACCACGAGCCCCCCACAAACCACAAGCCTATCAAATCCAACCCCTTTCGCTTGCCTGTCACCACAAAACTGTGACGAAAGAGGATCTGACGAAGGCGCACCCCGTTGATTCGTCGGTAAAAAGCCATCATTTTCGATTCTTGAAACATTCCCTGAACCGTTACCGATCTCCTTTTCGCAAGTAACAGATGAAGCAGGCCTTCAACCTAAGAAGCGCGGGGCTGTTTCGCGATCCGTTCCAACTCAAGGAAAACCAATATGGCACACGTCACTTTTCTCATTGCCTTGTTCGCTTGCGCGACGTTACCGGTTTTGGGTTTTCAGGAGACTGAAGCGCCGGCCAATGACAAAGCCCAGGTCGTATTCGTCACAAAGTCGGGGAAAAAATACCATGCCGACGGATGCCGTTACCTCAAAAGCAGCCGAATCCTACACAAGAAGCAAGAGGCTGTAAATTTGGGTTTTACGCCTTGTTCTGTCTGTTTTAAATCGGAAAAGGCAACACAAAAAGACCCATCGCCCACGCTTTCACGAGGGCAATGCACCGCGAGTACCAAAAAGGGATCACGGTGTAAGCGAACCGCGTCACTCGGTTCGAGCCGGTGTTGGCAGCATTAAACCAAGTTCAAACGCGAAATACCGGGGCACCTTCGCCGGCTTAGATTTGTGCAACCCAAGCGTGAACCGGAATTTCAGAAGGCGAACCGAGCAGAAAGAATAGCGGGAACAGGGTCCATCCAATCAGGCCGATGTGCGGTTCGATCCTTACCAGGTTGGCATGCCACCACGCATCCATGGCCCAAGTGGGGCCAAGGCACCGGGGAGCCCTACGCCCCACGGTAAGACTGATGGAGCACCAAAGCAAGGCGTTGGGACCAAGGCGTGAGGACAGCCATCACCACTATTGGCGAAAGCGGGCCTTCTATTCGGGTGACGGGGGGGGTTCCATGTGATCGCGCAGCATTTGGAACAGCCGATCAATCATTTCCCCGTGCTCCGGTTGGATGTGTTCGCCGGGCAAGTCGATGCGTTTCCTTGGTTCGCGCGCGCTGTCGAACACCAAATCGGCACAGCTTTTGGGAATGCGTTCATCGTCCGCGGCGGTGACCAAAACGAAGGGTCTGGGGCTGATTTCGGCGACCCAGCGCTCCGGGGAAATGGTGAGCAAGAGCCGCTCAATGATCCGGGCCGCCAGGTAGCGCGGCGGCGCGCTGGGAATTTTTCGTTCGAGGAGATGGTAGAACAGGGCGAAGGGATCACCCCCACCTTGAACCGCCCACACCCTGGTGAAACGGGCATCCAAGGCACCGGCCACGCACACCAGTGGGGCGCCCATGCTAACGCCCACCAACTCGATGCGCGCGGGGTCGACCTCGGGCAGGGTGATCAGGTAATCGAGGGCCAGCATCAGCGCGGGCGGGGTATCGTAGATGGCGCCGCGAATTTGCGGCAAAGCGGCGACGGCGCGAAACCCTTTTAATGTTCGTGCGCCCGGCAACGGGTAATCGATGGCGGCCAGAACCATGCCGTTGCCGTCCGCGGCCAGGTGAACCGCATTTTTTCCAGTACGGTAGCCACCGACGAGCAACACCAGTGGCAGGCCTTGTTGCGGGCGATGTTCGGGGCGACGCACGGCGAGGTCAACCACCAGCCCACTGTCCGAGGCGAGGCGAACGTGGCTCACGGGCGCCCTGCCTTCTTCAACGATGGATTTGACGGCGGGGGCCGCCGCGACGGTCCCTTTTCGTTCCATAAAGTAGTCGCGCGGTTCCCCGAAAAGGGGCAGACCGCGCGGGGTCAGCCAAGCCCACAAACCCAGAAACCCGAGAACGGTGAGGCAAAGCGGTGCAAGCAGGAACCACTTCCAAAAACGGCGTGATTTCAAAAGGGGGACAGCCAAGGAATGCTCCTGAAATTGAGGGCAAAGCCGGACGGGTGATGGAATAGGATTGGCGCCCGGCTTAAAAAGAGGGTGAAAGGGTATTCAAGGCGGAACAGGGTTCCTCATCTTAACATTTGGGGCGACCGCCGGCATCCGCGTCCAGGGTTGAACGAACCCGCATTTCTCCCAAGGAATACTGCTACGGGGCAACCCATGCGAAGACGAGAACCCTTTTCACCTTTCTGTCACCCGGTTTCTTTACACCTTTTTGTCACCCTGGTTGCGTAGCTCCTGTACGCCTTCAGCGTACCTCTTAATACCGATACGGACCCAGGGTGCACACCCGTCTGCTTCGCGCCGGGTGCGCGCCCTGGGCTGAAATCCGGCACGGCGTTGCCGTGCCACCGGTTCGCACGCCGGCGTCCCACCCGGTTTGGACCGATCTGCGCCGCGGTGCATTCGCCACCGTCCCACCCGGTTTGCGATGATTTTTGCAGCACGATGGATTCGCCGCCGTCCCAACCAGTTTGCGCCGATTTTTGAAGCGCGATGGACTCGCCGCCGTCCCAACCGGTTTGCGCCGATTTGTGCAGCGCGATGGATTCGCCGCCGTCCCAACCAGTTTGCACCGATTTTTGGAAAACGCCTTGCACCGTTCACGCCCCGCCGATCCCCAAGCCGGCAGGGGACGCCGGCCCGCCACCCGGTGGCAGGGTGGAGCCCTGCCGGATTTCAGCCCAGCGTTGGCCAAAGGCGCGCAGCATGCCTTTGGCCAACGCTGGGTTCGAGCACCACCATGCCATGCGCTCTGAAGGAGCACTTGAACAGTCTTCTATGTATCTTGAATTATTAAATTTGGCTTCGTCGGCATTCGATCTTGCGACAGATAGGCGACAACGGGCCGCCTTACAAAACCTTTACTCTAGCAAGGGCGTTTTTTACATTGGTCCATCTGGCTAGTTTGATCCCGAGGACAACTCAAAAATGGGGGACAGATTTCCAACATACGTCATCGATCCTCTTCGTCAGACCTGACCAAATGATCGCTTGCGGGTGTTTCGTGATCGACGAGGTTTCATGGCATTCAGGAACTCAGTGTATGGTGAGTTGCCCAGTTTCGAAAAGTCATCAATGATGAAGTGAAAGAACTTCCGAAGGGTATCGCGCACAAACTTTTTGCTTGGCTTCTTCCCGATCATTTTTTCCTGGAACCACCTAACGAACGGCCAGATCTCCATAGCTCCCTCCACGATAATGCTTCCACAATTGAGGATCAAGTAGTCGTTGCCATACGTTTCGAGAATCCATCTGGTTTCTTGGACTTCCGCATCACTGAATTTTTCTCGAACCTTCAGCTGGAGAATGTAGTGATCCAGAATTGCGGCGTTGTAGGCCAAAATACCCTGGCGCTTTTTTCCATTGGTCTCGATTGTGGGTGGAAGTGGAGGGGTACTCATCAGGAAGAAAAGGAAAAATCGGTGAAAGGCTACCGGAATTGCCACCACTGAACAAGAACCGCCTGCATCTCAACAATGGGGGCCAGAGTTGGGTCGTATCTCTGGGCAAGAATGCTTCAGCAAGAAAAGGCTGCTCTTGAAAAACTCGATGTCCGAAACGAAACAATAAATGGATAACTATCAGAGGCGAGGGTTTCGAATGAAAAAGATGAATCGAAAGCAGTCATTCTGATAGGATTAAGGAAATATCAAGACCTTAACCGCACTTCTCTATTCGTTGCCAAAGTAAAACACCCTGATCTTAAACAGGGTACATGTAACCGAAGCCAAAGCGAAATGAAGAACCAACGGACCAACTCTTGCCGAGAAGTTGGTATGTGATCAGCAAGCTCTATAAGAAAGCTTGGTGAAACTGACAACAATCTTCTAATGAGACGAGCCAACTAACGAATAGGAATATGAAATAATTTGGAGGGTTTGTGAACAAGGTGCAGAAACTCATGATCTGTAATATTGACTCAAAAGTCTGAAATGCAGCAACACCCTGAATTTGAAAATAAGGATTTGAAAATAGATCCCACAGTCATAAGTACTTTAGCTCTTGCCGTTTCATTGCTTACAGCATTGTTTGCCGGGGTTAATGCGAGAGCCATTGAAAAGCTTAAGTTTAGGTTGAGTGATTCAGCTCAAAAATTAGAACAACTGAGTTTGTTAAGAAAAAAAATACTTGATTCCAGAAGAATTGTAAACCAGGGCGTGATTGATATGGAGAAAGGGGATATTGAAGCACCTATTGTGTATACACAGCTTCTCGAGCTTGCTGGCAATTTAAAAAATGCTATTGTCGATAATTTACCAAATTTTGATGATAGTATTCAGCAAAGTTTTAAAGAAATATTTCATGAAATGGAGATCCATCGAGCAAACTTTTTATCTGATCAATCCGACTCTTTTGCCTCGAACTACGTGAATTCAAATGTGGATTTTTTTGATGTAGCAATAGATGGAATTGAAAAACAGATGTTATTACTGAAGAAAAAATTACAGTGAATGCCGTGTTAGACACCAACTTATTTCCAAAAGTTAGAAAGTGCCAACGAGCGCTGACGGGCGATTTTAAAAAAAGCACCAAGAGATTGAATTTCAGATACATGTCGCTTATGTTGAACATAATCCAACCAAGATCAGGTTTTTGATAAAACCGGGCAGGATGCGAAGTGAAAGGAGTTGTAATATTTTGAAAGACTACAAACGAAGAGAGCATAATATTTATGCCCTTTACAATTACGATGAAAAAGATCTTTGGGTGTACATCGGACGGAGCATAGATTTAAAAAGAAGGTTAAGGCAACATCTTGCATCGGCGCGGAGAGGTGGGGAAGAGTTGACTACCCCATGGCTCAAAAAGGTACTACCTCTAGGAAGGGAGCCGCAGATAATTAAAATAGATACTGTTTGGGGTAATGGTTTTGATGGATGGTGTTATGAATTCATTTGGCAAGTAGTGGCAATTCGCGATGGAGCTAAATTAGCCGTTGAAAACCAGGTCATTAGTACAAAAGAACACCTTCCAAAATTGACAAGGTACCCATGGATGCAAAATGCTGTTGATGAAAGAAGTCTTTTTGCGGTCCAAGGCTTTGAAAGTTTTCTCAAGAAGTAACTGTCATTTAATGATGTGACTATTGTTTTCGGAAATTCAATTTAAAGATTCAGAGCTTTCTTAAGGGCACCCTGAGTGTCTTTTGCGTTGAACATTGAAATAAAATTAGAGTGAAATGTTCGTGCAAAAATATGCGGCATTCCTAACTTATCTAGGAGAGCATAGCTCGCTTCAAAATTTTGTGAACGTGCGGATAGTGCCAATCGCCCATCACAAACCGTAACAAGTGCAATTCCATGTGCATCAGCGTATGTCTTTGCGCCTTCCTGAAAGCGAGAAGTAGTAAAAACAATACCTTTTTGAGCACCAACTGATTGCATTTTTGCATGCAAAGTTTGAACAACTTCTCGTTTAATAGGATGTCTGTGGTGTTTACACTCAACCAACATCAAAAATTCAAAATCGCCTATTGAGAATCGACAAGAAACATCGATTTCATAAACTCCATCATGACCAGGTATTTTGTCTAAGTGTTTTGCCTCAAATTTTTCAATTGAAAACTCGTTTTCGAGAACCTGCTTCACCCATAGCTCAAAATCCTTGGGGGCCATGCTCAAATCGAAGCTGGGATGGATTTCATTCATATACTGTCCTACCTCTCTTAATCTCCGCTCGGGTCTTGCATGACTGTCGGGGCACATTCCCAACTCTACCGTGATTGTCCAAATCGGTCTAGACTAGTGATGCTTGTTTCAAAAATCCCTAAGTCGAATTTTGGGGTCGAAGGCAACGCCCTCTCAAGCAGGCGGAATTGATTGAAGGTCGCCGGCAACTTTCCCTCAGAAGTAGGGGTGGGGAGCCCAGACAACCGGCCACCAGCAAGGACTCCGCATTATTTGACAGGTTTTCTCAAGAACTTAAATACTAGGAAGGGCTCTTCGAAACTCCTCTTTATTTTCTAATGACGATGCCTACCAAAGCCTTTCTTCTTCATCTTTGGCCCTTTTGATTTCATCGTTGAGGGAAGAGAGAAAATCAGAATAGAAGCGTCTGACATTCGGGTTCTGTTGGTCTTTTAGAAGTTCAGCAAAATGGTTCTTTTTGTTTTGATAGTAGTCACTAGCACTCCCCACCCATGATCCGCTGGAAACATTTGCGTGCAGATTGCGCTGAACATCATCTCTCTCACCATACCGAATCAGAGTTTCTCGTACCCAATTAAATTGAGAACCATCCGTGGGGAGTATAGGGGGCACAAAGGTTGCTAATCGCCAAGCCCGATTATCTACGTCTTCTTCAACCCATTTCCAAATGTTCTCTGCTGGCACGTACAGCAGAGCCCCGTCTTCTTTTTGGCTCCAATTATGAGAACCCTTTAACCAGTGGGCAAGTACAAAGAAGCGTCGATCTCTTTGCAGAGACAAGCATTCTTCGATGTGTTTCCACGTTTCCTCAGGGCGAGCCTTCAGGATTTTGGTCAGGATGGAAAGGGCGGGAGAAGTCGTCCGTGCAAAAAGGCCTTCGCCCAAATGTTGAAATATGAACGGTAAGATGTCCTCAATTGATTCCGGGGATATCTCCAGCAGTTTGGTGGCGAGGCCGAACCATTTGTGTGAGCTTTCGGAACCCTGGCTATCGCATTCTTCACTGGAAAACAATGCCGGATTCAATACTGTGTGCATAAGAAGCTGTTGGGTATTAGCTCCTTTTGAATCCGTCCCGCGAAGCCGGAAAAACATGAAGTAGAGGGCAATATCAGCATCAAATTTCTGATTCGAGTTGAGGAGGAATATTTGCCAGCTCCCAAAGGCATTCAATGACAATTTGCGAAGGTACCCACCATAAATAAAAATCTGGAAATAGTGGGTACTGAGGTGGTCTCGAATTACTCGCAGTACTCTGTCTGCTGAAGGGTCGTTAGATACTTCTGACCTCGCTGTGACTTCGGGAACCCATTTTCGTAAATGTTTCTCGTCTGCAATTCCCACCATGATCTCTTCCCATTTATTTTGATCTCGCTCTGCCACCGCCTTTAAATATCCCCCCAGAAAAACTGCGCTCTCGTTTGGGGGTTTCGTCAGGTGTGCTTCGAGAATGGCCGAAAAATGCTGCAAGTCAGTATCTTTTTTCCCAACCTCATAACCGAAGGAATGCCCTTTAATGGCTTCGGCAGTAACAAGCCACTCTAGTTCGGGGTTCAACAGTTCAGGGGTGAGGGCTGCCTTCTCCGCGAGTTCCTGAATTTTCGGGTGCACTTGATGGTAATCTCCCTGGTCATCAAAATTGTCAGAGAGATAATTGGTACCCACGTAGCGTTTCAGCAGTGAGGAATAGTCTGAGCCTTCAAGAGCCTCCCGGATGGCCTGTAATCGTGGAACAGCCTCATCGGGTAGACGTTCTTTGTCATAGCTCAGCATGTCCGAAATAACGGGAATCATTGGAAGGCGGTTTGGTGGATCGGCAGCCAGTTTTTCGAGGGAATCCAGAATCATGGAGCTCAAATCCGGGTATTGACAAAGTGAGCCGCAGTGTCGAAGCAGTATTTCCAGGATTTCTCGATGTGGTGCATCTTTGGATGATGACAAGGCCTCAATCAGATATTCCCAGGCTTGTCGGTAGGCATCGAAGAGCTCACCATAGGTCTTGGGCTTCCACAAGATCAGGCGAGGTTTTAACAATGGAGATCGATGAACGATGACCTTTTGAGAATGGTACATTAGCGCTTGATTGAACCCTTGGAGAGCTAATGCCCTTCTCACGCTATTTCCGGATTCAAATGCCTCTTTGAGCACCAGAAACCGCGCCGGTGGTGCAGCCTCGGTAGAGCCAAGTTCCCCGTATAAATCAAGAGCGAACAAATCGACAAAAGTACCGCTGGCATTGTTTGAGTAGGGCTCATTTTCTGCTTCGGCAAGGCGTAATAAGAGGCGGGACGCTTCCGGGAAGGTATCTCGCCTACGCGCCAATGACTCCAGCGTTTCTACGATTTCCCTTCTTCCGAAATGAAATTCCTTGAGCGTTTGGTAATCCCAGGTGCCGATGGTTTTCTGTAAACAACGAGTCGCCTCCAAGGGGCACGTCTCAGCGAGGTGAAAAAAAAACCGGGCAAAGGCCTTGTCGTTGTAGATGGATGGCATCTTGACGAAGGGGCCCTGATCACCCAACAAGGTTTTAATGCGTGCTGTTGCCACAGGGGATCCGGCTGCATACTCGAACATTTCCAAAAACCATTCTTTGAGTTGATCCGGAAGAGTAGGGAGAATATCCGGCTCTGAAATATCGTAAGTTTCCCAGTAATCGATCCAGAGTTTGACATGAAGGAGTTTTGGGGTGATATAGAGGGTCGTGGTACCCTGGAGAATTTTGCGGTTCCGGAGATCCTTGACCACTTCCCGAAATCGGGCTGGCGAAATAGATCGATCAGCCTTTTCGATCAAGCGAGCTATACTTTTGGCCTCATTGTCATAGGGGAATTCAAAACCGAACCGCTTAAACAGAGCCAAATGTCGCAATATAAATGCGCGTTCTCGAACCATTTGGCTATCCATAGAATCGTTACCAGCAATATATCGATCCCAAATCCGCACATTGGCAGGTTCTTTCAAGAGGTCATCAGGGTTTGACAGCAAGTTTTGCCCGATTACATGAGCAACCCGAGGGGAGCCATTACATTCCCGAACCCATTGCATAGCCACATCTTCCGGGATTTTATGGCCAATCAGAATAATTTTGATTTTTTCTTCCGGAAGTCCAGGGATGTCAAAATAGCGAATTCCTGTCGCATCCTCATACTGATTGTAAATGCAAATAACGAAAATTCTGTCAGAGAAACGTTTGAATTTGTTCCAGATGTATGAACGATCATCGGCATTACATTCATCCAGAACAAGAATCGCTCGAACCTCCTGTCTTCTCAGGAGCTGGGGCATAAGACGGCTGCTGCGAAATTGACTGGCTTGACAGTAAATCACATAAGGGCGGATGTCGTCCCGCTTGGTTGCTTCTAAGATAATTCTGGTCTTGCCAATACCAGCCTCACCCCAGATCTGGAGTAATTCGGATACATTTTCCTTGGTGAGTTCGGCTTGGAGGCCGGTAATTATTTTTTGTTGGTCTTCCCCTGCCTGAAATGCCGGGAGCATGTCATCGTTATTGGACCATTCTTCATGAGCTTGAAATGGCCCAAGCTCGTTGCGGTTGAGTCTCAGCGCAAGCGCGGGAAAGTGCTGAAAGAAGCCGATGAGGGTGTTTTGCCGCCAGACCTCGATTTTTGCTTCTTGGTATACGGGGGGGAGGTATTCGCGTATCTTTTGGTCGAGGAAATCATCTGTGGTTTGCGGGTCATCCCAGCCGAAGAGAATGATGATAAAGGTCCCGTTTTTCTCGAAGCAAGTCTGCACTCGTGGTTTGAGTTCGGTTTTGTTTTTTTTGAAAAAAATATCCTGTATGTAGCTCTTTTGGCTGAGGTTGAAGTTGCCGGTTTTGATCTGGTAGCGGGTGATTCCCTTTTTGATCACGCCTTGGCCGGATTGGATTTCTGCGTGTTCCACTTCCGCGTCGATTCCCCCATCGGCAACAGTGATCGAGCTGGGGACATTGATCCAGTTTTTGGCAATTCCTACAGCCGAGGCTTCTGCCCAGAGTAATTCCCGGACAAAATCAACAGCCTGGTCAGATGATAATTCGTCCAGGTCTCTATTGGTGATGGTGAGGATGTTATCCATGGCTGGCTCTTTGAAGTGGTTTTTTGTAGCATACCTAAAGTAATTGGTATGTTTCAACGTAAGCGTTTAACCCGGAAGCGGAAACGTTTCCTTATTCGGCAAAAGGGCAAGGGCATCGGAAGATTCATTAGCGCTACTAAGTAAACCGTTCAAAAAATGAGCCATGCAGGCGTGGCTTTCCCAGCTGTTTACCTTGTCGCTTCAAAAAGGGGCAAGAAAGTAGCGGCCGCATTAGCTCCCTCTGAATGACCTTTTCAAGGTGGTGACAAAACTGAAGGCACCCAGCCGCGTGCTCAAGGTTCCTCAAGGCGATGACCCGATAGGAAGCTCTCGGCCGCGTCGCCAAGGTTCCTCAAGAAAAAGATCCCCCAGGCCGTCATGATCGGTTCCCCAAGTTTCCTCAAAAAGTTGGACTCGCTACCAGCCATGATTCGCAGGGGTAACAGCAAGTATTTGCCTCAAGAAGCTGATGATCACACAGAAGTATCCACAGAAAACGGTATAGAAAATAGAATCCTAGGATAAAAAAATGATAGATGTGGTAAACCTTGAAGGCTGCCGATTAGCTGGGTCATAGTTTGGTCTTTTGCAAGCCATTGAAGATAGCAGATATCTCTACCCAAAGGTAAAGTATATGATAAACTAGAAAATTCGATGAAAAGACCCAAAAAGAGGTAAACTTGGACAACTTACACTCTGGACTTGATTCTTCTCTAGGTTTCTATTTTCAAGGGGTTTACGCCTTGCTAGTGATGCTTGAGCAAGATTCCGATGCTGCAAGCATCATCATTGAAGGACAAGACGATTTGCAGCTAGTCGGCCCGAACCCCACGCTGTTCCAGTTGAAACATTCTTTAAAGTCAGAGCCACCGCCAATCAGCATCAAGAGTGTTCAGGTATGGAAAACTTTAAAATGCTGGATTGACTCTTCAATGAATGACCATAAGTTAGTTTTAGTGACATGTTCTCCAATTTTGAATGGAGATCTTCTGGAGATCTTAGCGAACATATCAAAAAGGGATAATTTACATACGGTTGTTAAAGCATTAGTTAAGGAAGCAGAGCGAGTAACAAAGGAGAGAGAAAAATCAAAGAAAGCAAAGTTACAGCTACCCTACAAAGAGAAAGCCTCTGGAGTAGAAGCATTTTTAAAGCTAACGGATACGCAGAAAGAAGCTTTAGTCAGGCGAATTTATATAACTCCAAACTCAATAAACATCAAAGATACCAAAGCAAGGGTATCCACTTTTTTTCGAAGAGTTCTTGCGCCAAATATAAGAGATATATTTATAGACAACTTATTGCAATGGTGGGACTACAGGGTTTGCAGAAGTTTAATTGGTGAACTTCCGAAAGAGATTACATATATTGAGTTATTCTCTAAGCACAAGGAATTGATCTCAAAAATAGATTCGCCTTTGATGCATGATTCGTTTGGAACCAAATCGCCAGACAATCCGATGGAAATAATTGGTGAATTTATGAAAAGTCAAATTGATCTAGTAAATGGAGGGCCTGGTCGAAAAAGAAGGGCGGCAATCGTCTGGTGGAAAGCAAGGCACCAACGAGAAGAGTGGCTTTCTCAAGATTTAAGCTTGCAAACAAGATTTATGGAATTTGATGAGTTACTTGAAGAACGATGGAAAGAACGATTTGATCCAATGGCATATGATTTTAAAGATAGCAATTTTACAGATTGTCAAAAGCCTGGACGCGACCTTTTAGATTGGTCTCACTTGGATGCAAGGAATGAGATGCAACTAATTGAGAACGGCTCTGTTGGTGATTATGTTGTCCCAGGTTTTTATCAACAACTAGCCGAGGAGCTTCGTATTGGGTGGCATAGAGACTGGGAAAATGTTCTAAAGGAGGAAGAATGAAGGCAGCACTTGACATTAAGGCAATGGCTAACCCAGCATTCGGATCACTAATTGTTAGAGAAATAGTTAAAGGTCATATGGAGCAAGATGGAAAGCCACTTTCTATTGCGGTGACCTTTGTGTCTGTTCCTTTAGTTTTTTCGCCAAAATATCTTGGAGACGTTTTTTCTAATTCAAACAAGTCGACAGGATTTGTCAATTGGATAGGTCGCCATCCTGAAATTATCCCTGGTTTCCCTGTAAGAGTAAAAGCATTAAAGACATATGTAATCAGTTCGCTGAATTTTGGTTTGCGACATCAAATATTTTCATTGAACAATGCGAGTTTAGCTTCTTTCAAAAAGGGGTTAAAAAAAGAACCTCGATGGCCTGCGAGTGATGACCGAGGCGAGTTATTACGGAGTGCAAATAAACTAGGGTTCTGGATCAATAACGTGTCTAGCCTATCTACGATTTATGCATCTTTAGGGGTAAAGCCATGAACCGCTGGAATATAAGGTACATTCATCTTTTTAGCAGAGATGGCAGGCGTTTAGATTTAGAACTTAAAACAGGCGAAGTGAATGTTGTTTGCGGCGCATCTAATACTGGTAAATCCGCTTTAATTGAAATAATAGATTATACAATTGGCTCAAGCCGATGTAAAATCCCTGATTACATCAGGCGTGCCACCTCTTGGGTTGCGACAACCTGGGTTAAGAATGACCAAGAAGTTTTGCTTGCCAGAAAGATACCGCCGCGCACTCGAAAGACCTCCGAAGATTGCCTTTTTAGAACAGGTGATTTGTCCGAGCTTACTACTGATGGCAAAGAGTTAACCCCTAACGCGAATTGTGAAGGGTTGCTGAATCAGTTTGCCCAGGTGCTGGGCCTCGGGACCATGGTTACGGAGCAATCGTGGGGCAAAGAGGCAAAAGCTATTGGGCCAAGGTCTTTCGCTCCCTTCCTATTTCAAAGCAGTGGTGTAATCACAAACCCAAGTATTCTTCTTCGTGGTCTTGAAGGAAGCAAACGGCAATATATTATTGATTGTTTTCCATATCATGTAGGAGCTGTTGATGAAAAATCAGTAGAACTTCTTGAAAAACTCCGACGAAGACGGCGCCAAAAAAAGAGTTTAATGAGAGAGGTTTTAAATAACGAATTGTTAGTATCAAATAGGACAAGCAGAGCTGAGACACTTGTGACGGAATCTGTTGAACTAGGCCTAATTGACCCAAGCTACATGGAAGTTGATACTGACACAAAAATAATTGCCCTCTCCAAGCTTCAGGAGTGGACCTCTTCGCCAGAAAAAGTTGAAGAAGACTCGCAGCTTGCTGCTTTTTATTTAAAAGAAGAGGAGACAGTTAAGAAGATTGCACAGTTACGTAGCCGCCTGAGAGCGGCTAATGAAATGATTAATGCCTCGGATAATTTTGGTGGATCGGTAAGAAAACAAAAGAAGCGACTTGAATCAATTGAGCTGTTCAGAGACTTTGAGTCAATTCATGAGTGTCCTTTTTGTGGCAGTAGTGATGAACAAGATGTAGATTGCGAGATGAATCAATTGCGCGAGGCTCTGGATAAACTTCAAAATGAGCTGAAAACAGTTGGGAAGGGACGTCCGCGATTAGATTCCTACATTAGAGAGCTTCAAAGCGAGATAGAGCAAGAAACCCAGATCCTCAAAGGTATAAGAGCGAACATAGAGGCCATTGTAAGAGAGAGAGAAAATCTAATGAAAGAACTGGCTCTCGATGCAAGAAGAAATAGAGTAATAGGCCGGGTGTCTTTGTTCCTCGAATCCTCTAAGGGTTCATCTAGGGGAATCAACTTACAAGGGGAGCTTGATTCCATTAGGAGGGAAATATCAGACCTGGAAAACCTTGTTGGCAGAGATGTTTTAGATGATGCACTTCAGGAGGCTAGAGCTAGAATAAATCACTTTGCGACAGAGTTGCTTGCTGAGCTGCCTATGGCTGGGCATTACCGAGACAACACGGCTTCAATTAATTATCGAAATCTCGAAGTAAGCTTAATTGCCCCCTCTCGAGCAATTCCAATGGAAGACTTGGGTTCTGATGAGAACTGGCTATCTCTTCACCTTGCCTTCGCCCTTTCTTTTCATCGACTTTTCGAGGAGAGGGAGCGCCCAATTCCAGGTGTTCTTGTGTTAGATCAGGTTAGTAGGCCGTATTATGCCGAAGAAAGCGCAAAGGAGGAATCCGATTTAACCAGCGCAGACAAAAAAGCAGTTCGACAATACATTCATTTTTTATTTTCAGAGGTGTCGAGAAGAGAAGGGCTACAAATCCTCTTGCTTGAGCATGCTCGTCTTTTGGATGACGATGTTTATCGCAATTCTATTGTCCGAGAATGGGAAGTGGACGATGGGCTCATTCCCTCAGATTGGCCTCTTGATGAGTCTAAAAAGTAAGCTAAGCCATATGATGTAGCGGAGTTAGGGTTACCAAGGAGAAGGGTTATGGCGAAGTTGCTTGCGTTGATTTAATGATGTCAGTTGTGATAAAATTCTCCAATTCCTACTAATGATGCTGGTTTCACCGCGTCGACAAGGTCAATCCAGTACCATTCCGATATTGCATAGTTTTCTTTAGCATTAATATTCTTTTTATGGAGGAGCGTTGGATATATGTGGAAAAGCATTATCTATAAAGAAAAGGAACTAACGGTTCATCGCGCAGTTAGTGCGCCAGTATTTAACGATAAAACAGTTCTTGTTAATAGCACCTGGGATTACGTTGATCTATGGCTGAGAAGGAGGCGGAATAAGGAAGCGATTTTTTTTTGGAATCAGGCGAGAAGCTTTTTCGAAGCAACAAAAACTCTCAACAAATCTGCTGCCCCGCTAACAGCCTATTACTGTTTTTTGAATGCAACAAAGGCATATCTTTTGTCTCTTGGAGTTCAATTTTCTGACCAACACGGTGTTTCTGGAGAAAGAGCGTCACAAAAAACATCTTTGGAAAAAGAGGTTGTTAAATTCAAAACCTCTGGAGTATTACCTGCTCTTTCTCGTCAGCTTGATGATGCAGTAGTAAATACCGAATACACGTTGAAAAATATTTTCTTCAATCTACCAATGATTCACCGTGCATATGATCTATCATACAAAACAGAAAAAGAAATGTTTATCCCATTGAGCCACCCTAGAATCATGACAGATGATAAAAAACCCTCTGAAGCTTGTTTTTTTGCAAACATTAATGCTCGATATAAAAGTTTGCTTAAATATCTTCCGAAAGGTTATGAGATCTCTTTCAACAATGGAGAAAGTCACACAATCAGGAAAAAGAAGAGGTTTAAATGGGACTCTCTGCATGAAGAAGAAAGCATTTCTAGATTTCATAATTACCACAAAGGGTTAAGGAAAAGCATATATTGCATTTCTGGAGAAAGGGATTATTGGTATATAAAGATAAAAAACAAAAAAACTATTGAGCGAAAATCCCTAGCTCTCATATTTGCTGCAATGCATCGCCTATCCGAGTTAGCGCGATATGAACCTAATAATCTAAGTAAACATTTTGATACTCAACATAATTGGTTGATAAGCGAGTTTATCGAAACTGCTCCTCAGCAATTCCTAGCTGAAATTTCTTCAGAGATTACAGGGCAAGTGTTTTTATCGCCTGGAAGAAAAAATATATTTTAAAGCACCTTGAATCACACTCTACTCGTCTTCTCTGTTTTTCGAAGTTTAACACTTAAGGTGAATCGCCGTTCGGCCGAGAGCCTTCCGCAAAATACAGAAGGCGGTTGCAAATGTTTCTGTTATTTGTCGACCAGGTTACCAAATTCTTGTAAGCCTACCAACGAGCAGGCAAAAACGCGCCCTCGCTTCGGTTAAGCTAGAACCACGAGCCAACGCTAGATCAGGTTGAAGGTCTCGTGCTCATTGGCAAATGCATAGGGAAGCTGAAAGCCGCGGCCGTTGCGGATTCGCATAATCGTTTCCGACAGATACTCCTTCGGGTCGACACCGCATAGAGTGCAGGATACGCAGATCGAATACAAGATCGCCGTCACCCTCGCCCCCTCTACCGAACGATTGAACATGAAGTTTTTTCGTAAGCCTACCAACGAGCAGGCAAAAACGCGCCCTCGCTTCGGTTAAGCTAGAACCACGAGCCAACGCTAGATTAGGTTGAAGGTCTCGTGCTCATTGGCAAATGCATAGGGAAGCTGAAAGCCGCG